>NZ_CP151274.1:0-1326527 GCF_051131135.1 Thermogladius sp. KZ2Tp1
CTCTACCACCTCACCTTCGTGAGGAGGCAGAAGGTGAAGCCGAACATCTGGTGCCTGTGCGGCCATATCCTAACACACCTCCTCACCCTGTCGTCGAAAACAAGCCTGTGGAACGAGGTCAGCCCCCTGTCCCACTCGAAGAGCTTCACCGGCGGCTCTACAACGTCTACGTCTTTCCTCGACTCCAGGACCTTTGACACGACGTACTCGTTCTCTTCCGGCGCAATGCTACACGTGATGTAGGCCAGAATACCCTCCGGCTCAAGCATGTCGACGCCGGCTCGGAGCAGCTCTATCTCCCTCTTGGCGAGCACGGCCAGGTCCTTTAGTGTAGTCTTGGTCTTCCTCGAGGGGTCGTTCATTATGGTCCCCTCAGAGCTGCAGGGGACGTCCATTACGACTCTGGCGAACCTCTTCCCCCAAGACCTTGGCAGCCGGCGGGCGTCGGCCCAAGTGACGACGTTGTTGGGGAGCTTCATCCTCACGAAGTGCCCTACGAGGGCCCTTAAGCGGGGGAGGTGAACGTCGTTGGCGTAGACCGCCCCCTGGCCCACCAGTAGCTGGGCTGCGAAAGTGGCCTTCCCGCCAGGTGCTGCGCAGGCGTCGAGTACGTCGCCCCTGTAGTCGTGTAGTAACAGCAGTACTGGGGCTAGCGCTGAGGCGTCCCTGTGTACGTAGTACAGCCCCTTGAGGTACTCGTGGGTCGCCCCGATCGTGGGGTGTTCAGGAGAGGATACCACCCTGAAAGCCCCGTAGTACCATGGCACCTCCTCTAGTCCGAAGCCCATCTCCTCGAGCCTCCTCCTCAACTTGCCAGGCTCTACTAGGGATGTGTTGGCCCTCACCACGGGCTTCAACGGCCTTTCGAACGCCTCCAGTAGCTTCAACGTTTCTTCGTGACCTAGGATTAACAGGTAGCGCTGGACCATGTAGGGGAGGTAGCCGTACCTCTCTGCCAGTTGCTTGGCCTTCTCACCGGCCTCTACGTAGATCTCGCTGTAGATCGTGGACGCGTCGATCATTGGCCTACTCCAGCCATGGACTCCATGATCCTCTTCATCAACCGGGCGTTCTCCAGCATGTAGTGGTCGTTGTTGAAGTACACGAACACTCTCGAGGGTCTCTGCGAGACGACCCTTTCTGCCAGCTCTCGGAGCTCGCTCTCCGAGTACTCGTAGCCATACCACTCCGTGTGCCCGTGCAGCCTGAGGTAGACAGTCCCGTTAGAGTTCACAACCCACGTCGCTATAGGCGCGTCTATCGAGACCAGTGTCAGGCCGAGGTCTCTGGCCCACTCGACCACGCGCTCGTTGAAGCACGACTCGTGCCTGAACTCCAGCGCAAACCTCTGACCGAGACCCGTCTTGTCGTAGAAGTTCCTCAGCCGTTCCAAATTCTCCTCCTTACAGGTGAAGTTCGGGGGGAGTTGGAATAGGTAGAACTCGACTATCCTGTCCATGGGCTGGAAGAGGTCTCTGAACTTCAGCCATACCTCGAAGGCCCTCTCACTCATCCTCCTCGTGTGCGTTATACTCTTGTGGACTTTGATAGCCCACTTTATTCCAGCGCCCTTCCTAGCCCATGACAACACCTGGTTCCTGAAGGGAAACCTGTAAAAGCTCGCGTTCAACTCCACTGTGTTTAATCCGCTCTCCTCGATGTACCAGTCCAAAGTGCCTTCCTCGTTCCAAATGTACAGCCACCCGCTCGTACCAACGTATATCTCCAAGGCAATCCCTAAGTATAATATGAGCCTTCACGCCATTTATTAGTGGGTGGTTCCATGGGCAGGATCTCGGAGCTACTTGGGAAAATGAGTGATCGCGAACTAGCCTCGATGATCGACCACACGTTACTCAAGCCTCAGTCGGACTACAAGCAACTAGAGAAGTACGTGAACGACTACAAGAAGTACGGCTTCAAAGCGCTGGTGGTGCCGCTGAGCCTAGTCCCGAAGGCCATCGAACTCGGAGGGGCGGGTATTAGGGTCGCCACCGTAATAGGCTTCCCCCTGGGCAACACGTCGACGAGGGTGAAAGTCGCCGAAGTAGTTGAGGCCGCCGAGCTTGGGGCCAGAGAAGTAGACGTGGTGATGAACTTGAACGCGTTTAAGTCGGGCGACTACAGCTATGTCCTCAACGAGCTGAAGAGGGTCGTGGGAGAGGCGAGGGACAGAGGGGTGGTGGTCGTCAAAGTCATAATAGAGACCGGTCTACTCACGGACGAAGAAAAAATAAAAGCAGCAAAGCTGGTAGTGGAGTCGGGTGCCGACTTCGTTAAGACTAGCACCGGCTTCCTCGGCGAGGGGGCAACGGTGCACGACGTGAACCTGTTGTACAGGGCCGTCGAGGGGAGAATAGGTGTCAAGGCCTCCGGCGGTATCAGGCACGCCCTCGACGCGCTGGCCATGATAGACGCGGGGGCTACTAGGATCGGTACGAGCACGGGCGACAAGATAATCGAGGAGTTCCTCAAAATGAAGGTGGGGTGACGTGGTGGAGTTCGAGGGGTTAATCATACTAGAACCCGCAGGCAAGTACACCAGGCACGTGCTGAAGGTCAACAAAGTCTACGCGGTCGAGAAGACCCCCTACCAGGAGATCGCGTTCGTCGAGATAGAGGGGTTCGGGAAGGCCCTTGTCATCGACAACTTCGTCCAGAGCACGGAAGCAGACGAGCACATCTACCACGAGCTCCTCGTCCAGCCCGCTATGGCACTACACCCCAAGCCCGAGAGAGTCCTCATCATCGGGGGCGGTGAAGGGGCGACACTGAGGGAGGTGCTGAAGCACAGCACGGTGAAGAAGGCGGCCATGGTGGACATCGACAGAGACGTCGTGGAGTTCTCGAAGAAGTACCTGGAGGTGATGCACAAGGGCAGCTTCCACGACCCTAGAGCAGAGGTCGTGATCATGGACGGACTAGTGTACGTCGAGAAAGCCAGTGAAAGAGACTTCGACGTGGTTATACTAGACCTGACAGACCCGTACGCAGGCCCAGCCGCGAAGCCCCTCTATAGTTACAAGTTCTACAGTAAACTGAAGAACATAATGAAGAGGGACGGCGTTCTCGTCACACAGGCCGGCTCTAGTTACTTCTACACGCAAGACTACTTGTACGTGAAAGAGAACCTGTCTAGGGCTTTCAAGTACACTGGCGAGTACTGGACTTGGATACCTAGTTTCGCCGTTAATGTGAACTTCATTATAGCCTCAGACGCCTACAACCCGCTAGAACTAGAACCAGACGAGTTCGACAAGAGGATGAGGGAGAGGGGCGTGAAAAACGTCTACATTGACGGGAGGAGGTTCAAGGGGCTCATTTTAGTAGGCGTTATCTACCCGAGGGGGTTCACTCCTCAATAGAAGTTTTTTCGAAAATGACCCCCGCTAACCACAACATCGCAGACCCTACTACTGCGAGCACTATGAGGTCGTTTACAGGGCTCATCGGGTAGAGGCCGACGTCGGCGCCGGTAAGCCAGTACCTCACGCTGTGGACAGTATAGCTCAGGGGGTTGAACTGGGCAAACACCTTCATCCAGTCGGGCATCGTGGTGAACGGGTAGAACACGCCGCTCATGAACATCAGCGGCATTGTCAGTAGGTTGATCAACATCTGGAAGCCCTCCACACTTGTCAGCTTGAGGGCTATTATGACTCCGAGGGACGAGAAGGCCAGTGCCGAGATGAACAAATAGACTATCGCTATGGGTATGCCGACCAGCCTCAAGCCCCCAGTCAACGCAAGGCCGAGTAGCACCACGATCAGCCCCTGCAGCGTAGTTATGATAGCGTCGCCCAGTATCCTACCAGCTATCACGAGCTTCCTAGAGGCGGGGGCTACAAGCGTCTCCTTCAAGTAACCGAACTGCTTGTCCCATATCACGCTTAACCCGCCGATGAAGCTGCCCATGAACACGGTCATCGAAGCCATGCCGCTGACCATGAATGTAAGGTAGTCTACGCCGCCGAAGATCGCGTTGAAATACCTCTGGATCATGTCGGAGATCGAGAGGCCGGGTGGAACGGGTACCCCGGTCGGCAACCCGCTGAAACTCGTCCCCGAGAACACCGACCCCCAGCCGAGGCCCAGGAATATGATCCACACCAGCGGGTTCAGCACAGTGGAGACGAGCCTCGACCTGGCTCCCATCCACCTCTTGACCTGCCTGTAAACCATTGCTACTAGAGGAGAGAGGTCCCTGTACACTACCTGTGCCACCTCCTCGCGACTGATTGCGGGGTCTCGAGGCTGTCCCTCAGCTCTCTACCCGTCAGGTGGAGGAAGACTTCGTTGAGGCTCGGCTTCCTGTAGCTCACCTCTTGGAGGCTGAGCCCTCTCTCCACGACGACCTTCATGACCTCTGGTAGCAGCTTGTTTGCGTTCTCCACCACCAACTCGACCATAGCGTCCTTCAGCAGTCTGCAGTCCTTGACACCGCTGAACTCCCGGCATACGCTCTCCGTTACCGGCTGCGCGAACCTGAGGTAGATCACATCGCTGCCGAGCATGTTCTTCAGCTCGAGGCTCGTGCCCATCGCGACGATCCTCCCGTGGTCCATGATCGCGATCCTGTCCGCGAGCTCGTCTGCCTCGTCTAGGTAGTGCGTGGTCATCAGTATTGTAATGCCGAGCTCGCTCCTAAGCTTCCTGATGTACTCCCAAACCCTGGCTCTCGATTGCGGGTCAAGCCCTATCGTGGGCTCGTCGAGGATCAGTATATCGGGGTTGCTGAGGAGCCCCCTAGCGATCTCGAGCCTCCGCTTCATACCTCCGCTGAAGTACTTGACCTGCTTATACGCGAACTCTTTAAGCTCCACGAAGTCGAGCATCTCCATAATCCTCTCGTGGAGCTCCCTACCCCTGAGTCCGTAGAGCCTGCCGTGGACGTACATGTTGTCGTAAGCAGTGAGCTGGTTGTCCAGGCTCGGCTCTTGGAACACGACCCCGACAAGCCTCCTCACCTTGCCCGGCTCCCTCGACACGTCGAAGCCTCCTACAAGCACCCTTCCGGACGTCGGCCTAAGCAGCGTGGCGATCACGTGTATCGTAGTTGTCTTGCCAGCGCCGTTCGGCCCCAGCAGAGCGAACACCTCACCTCTCTTCACCGTGAAGCTGACCCTGTTCACCGCTGTGACGTCCCTGTACTTCTTGACTAGATCCTCTACAACGACTACCTCCACGCTCCCACCCTCTTGAGCTTTGATATCATTTCGTTCAGCTCGGAGAACTTCGGCTTGAACTCGTTGAGCTTGTCGCTCGGTATCTCGTTTATGTGCCTGAACAGCCAGAACATGTTCTTGGCGAGCGCCAACAGCCCTATATCACCGGCAATCTTCAGCTTCGCCGACAACTGGTCTAGTAGCGTCACGAGGCTTGCGTGCTCCCGCAGGTACGAGACCCCCTTATCCGTGATACTGTAGACCTTCACGACCCTATCGCCTACACGTCTCTCCTCGACCGTGACAAGCCCCTCCAAGATCATCCTCCGCAAGAGCGGGTATATGGCGCCTGGGCTCGGCTTAAAACCGTAGGACTCCTCGACCTTGTTCATCAACGCGTAGCCGTGCAAAGGCTGCTCTGAGAGGCTTTTCAGTACGATCACCCTGAGCATCCCTCTGTAAATGAGTCTATCCACCACCCTGCCACCGTTAAGTATATCACCAGATACATGCGTCTTTATAAGCGTTTCTGATCGAATATATTTATAACCTAACAGTATATCTGCTGATATATCGGGTGTGATGGCCGTGAGCCAGCTGCTCGATAGGCTACTAGAGTACGCCGGCAGTATAAGTGACCACCGCATTAGGCAACTGGTACTGGACATGCTCAACAGCCCGGCCCTGACGTTCACTGACGCGAGACCACTAGTGACCCTCCACGAGTCCCCCGCTGCGCCGCGCAAACACCACTTCTTCACGGGAGGCCTATTACTCCACACTCTTGGCGTCGTGGAGTTAGCCGTGAGGATCAGGGACTACGTCGAGACCGTTTACGGATTAAAGGCGGACAGAGACCTTGTGATAGCCGCCGCCATACTCCACGACTTGTTCAAGTACTACCAGTACGAGAAGGACGAGGTCGAGGGCGGCTACAAGCCCCGTAGCGACTGGTTTGTCTCCCACGACTACTCCCTTGTAGCCGAGCTCGCGAGGCGTGGCGCACCCGACAGGCTCATCAGAGCTGTGGCGGAGGCGCACGGCCTCCAGCCCTTCACTACGCTGGAGGGCTTGATAGTCCACATCGCGGACTCCGCGGACGCGAGGTTTGTCGACGTACTACAGCAGGTCCTCGTCAACAACTTGAAGACTCTGGATAAAGAGGGGTGTAACCCTATTAAGGTTATTGACGAGAAGGCCAGGAGAGTAGGGGCCAACCGTGTATTCGAAGGCCTATTCGAGGGAAGGGGGAGGCTTATCGAGTCTTTCAAGCCGTACTGCGGTGGTGGCTCTTGAGCTATATAGTCGAGCTTAGAGACGTCTGGAAGGTGTACAAGACCGGTGATATCGAGACCCCGGCCCTTAGAGGTGTGGACCTAAGAGTCGCGAAAGGGGAGTTCGTCGCCATAATGGGGCCCAGCGGCTCGGGGAAGTCCACGCTTTTGAACATGATCGGCCTACTCGACAAGCCCACTAGAGGAGACGTCATACTCGCGGGGAAGGACGTCTCGAGGCTGTCTAGTAGGGAGATGGCCTTCTACAGGAACTACCTGATAGGGTTCGTCTTCCAGAGGTTTAACCTGATAGGGAGGTTCAGCGTAATGGAGAACGTGGAGCTACCCCTAGTAGCGAGAGGCGTACCGAGGGGCGAGAGGGAGAGAATGGTTGTGGAAGCCCTCAAAATGGTGGGCGGGGAGGAGGAGTGGCTGAGGAAGAAGCCCACGCAGTTGAGCGGGGGGCAGCAACAGAGGGTCGCGATCGCGAGGGCGATAGTCGGCAAGCCGGTCATACTCCTGGCCGACGAGCCGACAGGTAACCTCGACAGGGCCTCCGCAAGAGTGGTCATGGAGACGTTCAAGATGTTGAACGAGAAGGGCCTGACGGTTATAACGGTCACTCACGACCCCGAGGTAGCCAACTGTAGCCACGTGATATACGTGATCAGGGACGGCAAGATAGTCGATGTGAAGTCCCCTGTGAAGGAGAGGTGTATAGCGAACATGGGGGTGGTGTGAGACCCATGCGCGCTGTCCTAGCGATACTAGGGCTCGTCCTGGCGTTGCTCGCGCCTATACCCACGATGTCCTTGCCGGCAGGCGACTGGACGCTCCAGAGCGTGACGTTCGTCTCCAGGACCGGCGGGGACGTCTACCCCGGGAGCACTGGTGCGCTGCTTACCGTGAGCATTCTGTACAGCTCTAACCAGTCGGCCTACAACCCGGTCGCGTGTATCAACCTCCCCGCGGGCTTCACTCTCAGGTCGCCGGGTTGCGTGGCGCCGTCCAACTACACGCTGGGGTACGCCGTGACGTCTGGGTCTCTACTAGACTACCGCTACATAGTAGACGTTAGCAAGTACGTCAGCCCAGGTGTCTACGTGTTCCAGCTCAACGTCTCATACGTCAAGGAGGGCGTGTTAACTTACCAAGTCCTCTACGGTAACCTCACCGTCAGCCCGCTACCCCCACTCGAAGTGGGGGTGAGAGACGTATACTGGACGCCCGCGGGCTATCCCGGAGCCTACCCCACTAGCCTGGTCATAGAGGTCGAAAACAACGGTAACACTACGATAACGAGGCTTGACGCGGAGGTGGGCCTCCCGGACTTCATTAAGGCAGAGAGCAATAGGACGAGCATATCTACGCTACCACCTAACGGGGTCGGAACACTGGCCTACAACGGGCTGGCGATAAGCCCCGACGCGGCCCCCGGCGCGTACAAGGGGCTGCTCCTGCTAAACGCCACCCTGACGACTAGCGACGGCGTGGAGTACAACGCCTCCGCCCAGCTGTCCTTCGAGTTTACAGTTGATAGGGCGCCCAATCTAACACTACAGGTCGTGGACTACCGCTTCACAGGGGACATCGTGTTACCGGGGATGAACAACACGGGGGTCTCGGTGACGATCCGCAGCTTCACGACTTACACGATCAAGAACATCGTCGTCTACGCCAGAGTGGAGAACGGGTACTTCAGCAACCTCTCGAGCGTCGAGGTAGTGGTGGTAGACGGGCCGGTCAACTACGGCGACGTCTTCACGTTGGTACTGAGAGGGGTTAACCTGTTCGAGAACGCGACCTTCGTCCGCTTGACCCTTGTACTCGATGCGGTGGTGCTCTACAGCGGCTCGAGCTTTCCCGCCACAGCTACGATCAACCTACTACTACCCGTCGACAGCCCACCGATCGGCCTCTACGTCGAGGGGGTCCACTGGGCTAGAGGCGCGGCATACCCGAATAGTGCCGGGAACACCCTCGTCGTCGAGTTGTACAACTCGATGAGCGCCTACATCGAGGACTCGACTATCGAGCTACACCTGCCTGAGGACTTCTACCCAGCGACACTAGTAGTCCACGGAATAAACATCCAGCCGCTGGCGACTACGAGAGTCGAGTTCGCCGACATACTGGTGAAGCCCGGCGCTAGACCCGGATACCACTCGCTCAGGCTTTACGTGAGGGGCTCTCTGACAAACCACGACGGCTCGACTAAGCTGGTCGAGATCGCCTTGAGCACCGGCATACTAGTGAGCCCCCCGGACGAACTCGCGTCCAGTGTAGGCGAGCCAGTGGTCTCGAGCTACTTCTGGGGTTACAACACCCCGCAGTACGTCTACCCTGGCGACGCTATGGCCCCCCTGACCATTATCGTGTACAACCCGGGTCCAGTGCCGCTAGGCACACTCATAGCCTCTCTCACGCCTCTCGCGTCCGACCTCAGAGTGCTCAACAACAACGTCACCAACCAGGTGCCAGTCCAGCCCGGCTCCACCGCGAGCCTGGTCTTCTACCTGGACCTCTCAAAGGCTTCGCCCGGACTAAAGAGGTTCAACCTGACACTCATGTACGCGGCTGCGGGAGTAGGCACGTACGAGTTGTTAACGACCAGTAGAGAGTTGGATGTCCTGCTACCAGGCTGGGAGCCTGGTGCCGGTGTTTCACTGGTCTCCGCAAACTGGCTCAACGGCTACACTGCCTACCCGAACTCCACCGGTGCTGTTTACACCGTGACCCTCGCCAACAGCCTGCCCTACCAGGTCAGCGGGGTCTGGCTGAAGCTCGTCGTCCCCGAGGGGTTCAGGAGCCACGACAACTACAGCATCACCTACTACGTCCAGGGACCGGTAGCACCCTTCCAGGTCTTCACCGCGTCGTTCGTCCTCGACGTCGGGGGCGTTGCCCCGGGTGTTTACAGCGGTACCCTCGAAGTGTCTTATGCCACTACAGCGGGAGGTTTAGCACAGGTGAGCAGGCAGTTCTTCAAAGTACTCCTCACCATAAGCGACCCGTTGAAGGCGATAAGCGTCGTGTCCTACGGCTGGCTGACCGGCCAGCCGTACCCCGGGGAGAGGGGCGCCGTCTACTACGCTAGGATCCTGAACGCGGAGTTCCCCGTGATGAACGGGGTCGTCGTCGAGGCAGACCTCCCGTCGGGACTGGTCGACGCCTTTACGCTCGCCCAGAAGGCCACGGGGTTCACTGGCAGCCTCCCCCAGCTGATCGCCCAGTACGCTCAGGTAGCCCAGAGGGGGGTTAGCTTGGCCGGCCTGATAAGTCAGTTAACGAGCGCGCAGACCGGGAGCGCGGCGAAAGGTGCTTTCGTAGACGTCTTGTTCGTCCTAGACGTAACGAGCGAGCCCCTAAAGAACTTTACTCTGGTAGCACGGGTTAGCTTCACCGACCACTGGGGTGAGAGGTACGAGTTGAACATCAGCATCCCCCTCGTGGTCTCTCCTAGGCCGCCTCTGCTCGGCGTGTACACAGACAGGGTAGCCGTGGAGTTCGCCAACAGCACCGGGTTGGCGAGGGTATACCTGTCCAACGCGTACGACTACCCGGTCTACGACATTTACGTGCTGCTAATACCGCAGAGCATGACGGCGGTACCCCTCGACAACGTGAGGTATATCGAGGTACTGCCACCAAAGAGCAACGCTACCCTGTCCTTCAGGTTGGTGTACAACCCTGTAAGCGTGTCCGTAGCACCCGGGGTGACGGCCTCGTCGCCCACCGCTGTCTTCCTTGTGACGGTCATCTACAAGGACGCGAGCGGCTTCGTGGAGACCCTCAACGAGACCGTGGCTTTCACGGTCAAACCATTCGCGGACTTGGTATTGACCCCGGACACTAACGCGAAGGTCGTGGGAGGGACTCTAGTGGTCAACGGGATGATCATCAACACCGGCGTTTCCAGAGCGAGGAGTGTGACGGTGTACTGTATATACGGCAACGCCTCCTCTTATGAGTTCCTGGGCGATCTAGACGCGGCGTCGCAAACAGGGTTCAGAGTCGAAATGAGCGTGGGGCAGATAACCTTGGACAAGATCACGTTGAGGGTCACGTTTAAAGACGAGTACAACAACGTCTACGAGAAGGACTTCACTGTCCCGCTCACAGTGACTAACGCCACCCTCCCCACGCCTACTCCAGCATCGGAGCAGGGCGTCCAGCTGTACTACGCGTTGACGGTGGGCGCGGTGGCCTTGTTCCTCGCCGGCTTCTTTTACCTGTTCTACCGCAAGTTCTTCGCTAGGAGGAGCGCGCAGTAGATGTTCAGGCTCTCCGACATAATCATGCTGAGCTACAAGGGGCTCACCGAGAAGAAAGCTAGGGCTCTCCTCACGATCATCGGGGTGGCAATAGGCCCGCTCGCTATCACCATGATATACGGGGTCACCTCGTCTTACAGCGACTACATCGTAAACCAGATCCAGGGCCTCGGCCAGAACCTCGTGATCGTCACGCCGAGTCAGGGCTACAAGCTGAGCGAGAGAGACCTCGACAGGATCAAGGGCCTCGACCACGTCGTATCCGCAGCCCCCTTTTACAGTACACAGGGGTACTTGGGCGGCAGGCCGACCGACACGGTATTCCTCTATGCCGTAGACTCCGACTTCCTACTGAAGGCGATCACGTCACTCGAGGTCTTGGAGGGCACTCCCCCGACACAGGCGGACGTCGGGAAGGGCATGATAGGGTACGACATCGCCTACGACGACAATGGTCACCGGGTCTACTCGCCTGGAGACGTCGTGTCCGTAACCGTCTACGTGTCCAACTCTAACGGCGTCTCCACCAGGAGGTTGAACATCATGGTTTCCGCCGTCCTCGCGAAGTACGGTGGAGCGCTATTCCTCAACCCCGACAAGTCGATTTTCGTCCCGTTCAACTCGGCCAGACTGCTCATGGGTGCCAGCGACTGGAGCGGGATACTCGTGTTAGTCGACTCGCCGACCAACGTTGACGAGGTGGCGAGGGAGATCAGCGACTTACTCGGGAACAACGCCAACGTTATCTCGTTTGTTGGCATCGCTAGGATCGCGTCGTCTATCACTAGCGCTGTCAACTTCATGACTTTCGCGGCCAGTCTCTCGGCATTCGCCGTCGCAGTGGCTGGGATAGCGTCCACGATGATCACGAGCGTCATGGAGAGGACGCGGGAGATAGGCGTCATGAAGGCCATCGGCTTCACGGACACCCAGGTGGTCGTGTTGACGTTGTTCGAGGGTATACTGATGAGCCTTATTGGAGGAGCCATCGGGATCGCGGGCGGGGTTGTAGGCGCTTTCCAGCTAGCGTCTAGAGGTCTTACGATATCCAGCGGCGAGTTCTTCAAGGTGACGATCAGGACGGCCCCCAAGTTCACGCCCGGTTTGATCGGAGGGGTGATCGGCCTGACAATCCTCGTGGGTGTCCTCGGGTCAATACTCCCGGCTTACAGGGCCGCCAAGATCCCGCCAGCCGAGGCCCTTAGGTACGAGTGACGCGTGCTCGGGCTTGTAAACGTTTTTTACTTTCCGTCATAGATAGTTTCATGGGTAGGTGTATGGGTTTTTGAGCAAGGACAGCGTAGAGGAGAGAGTTAACGAGTGGCTTATACAGGAGGGCTTTATTGTTAGGAAGCTGGAGGCGCCGCCTGAGGCCAGGATCACGTGGGGGCTCGACGTCAACACGCCACCACCGTTCCAGGTGAACTTCAAGGTCTTCAAGACGCTGGACAAGCCGGACAGGCTGGTTGTCCTGATCGGCGTGGTAGTCTCACCGGAGCACAGGAAGTACTTGACGTCGATGAGGCAAGAGGAGGTCCTGAGGTTCATGAGCAGGTTGACCAGGATCTTGCTGACCGCCTGCGTGGACTGCCAGCTCACGATCCAGCCCAGTATACTAGACCCGCAGACCCTGACAGTGGCGCTAGTCTTGTTTGACGACGAGGTAAGAGCTCAGGGTAAACAGGTTTTTCTGAAGACGGTAATGAGGGTTCTCAACGCGTACTCCATAATAGTCTCGCTCTTCAACGAGGCGTACCCGATACTACCACAGCAGAGAGAGCAGAAGCACACGCAGATGTACGCCTGACCGCATATATGTATACGTTTTTAAAGCCGGTCCCATTCTAGTGTATCAGGGTGATAGAGACGATACTAATCGACAACGCACGTGTCCTAGACGTAAAAAAGGGTCGCATCGTCGAGAACGCTAGGTTGCTAGTCGAGGGCAAGTACATAGCCGACGTGGGCACTAGCGGCGAAGTCGACGCCTCCAGGGCGGACAGGGTCATTGACGCCGGCGGGAAGGTCGTTATGCCGGGGCTCATAGACGCCCACATGCACCTATCAGGCCTAAGGACAGGTGACGTGGTGAAAGAGCCCCTCTTGACGAGCTACGAAACACTCGTGGCTAGGGCTGTCAGGGACTTAGAGGCGCTAGCCGAAGCTGGGTTCACGACCGTTGTCGACGCCGGCGGATTGATCGCCCTTGGCCTGAAGCAGGCCGTAGAGGAGGGGACTGTTGTAGGGCCTAGGATAGTTGCGGCCGGCGCACCACTCTCGCAGACCTTCGGCCACGGAGACACACACTACCTCCCACTAGAGATGAGCGACGTAAGGTCGCCCTACAGGATAAGACCGTTCGCCTCGCTCATTTGCGACGGCGTAGACGAGTGCAGAAAGGCCGCGAGGTACGCGCTTAGGATGGGCTCAGACTTCATAAAGATCTTCACAACGGGTGGCGTGATGTCGCAGAGGGACAGGCCCGAGTACACGCAGTTCACCCTGGAGGAGATAAAGGCGATCGTCGAGGAGGCGAAGGCTGCTGGGAGGTTCGTCCACGCTCACGCGGAGGGGGACAAGGGGATAGTCAACGCGCTACTCGGTGGTGTGAAGGTCATCGCCCACGCAGACATGATCGACGAGACGGGGATCCAGCTCGCGCTGGAAAAGGACGCCGTAGTGGTGCCGACGCTCGCCGTCTCGGAGCACATCCTCACGTACGGCAGGGAGTTGGGTCTCCCCGATTGGTCGCTTGAAAAAGAGAGCTTTCTCTTCAAGTACCATGTCGAAAGGGCTAGGGCAGCGTGGAGGGCCGGCGTCAAGCTCGCTACGGGGACGGACTTCTGGGGCGGCGCGAAGGCATTCAGGCACGGCGACAACGCGCTCGAGCTCGTTCTGTTCGTCGAGAAGATCGGGATGCCCCCAATAGAGGCCTTGAGGGCCGCGACGATCAACGCTGCCGAGGTAGCTGGCCTACGAGACCAGACAGGCAGCCTCGAGAAGGGGAAGCTAGCAGACCTGATAATAGTCGACGGCAACCCCCTCGACGACCCCAGGGTACTGCTGGACAAAAACAGGATCCTGTTAGCCATGAAGGCCGGGTCGATCCTGAAGGACAGGATCACGGGTCCCAAACCCTAGGCCCTGAGCCAACGCGTTTTAGGCCAGTCTTACTTCCACACCCTCGCCGAGCAGTAGGCTTGTGGCCAGAGCAGATAGCCCGGAACCTACGAGGAACCCGCCTCCAGCAGGGATAGACGCTACTGTGACAAACATCAGTACTGGCGATAGGGAGACGAGCCTTTCCTCGCGTATCTTTAACGCTAGCATCCCTACGGTCAAAGACAGCAGCGACAACAGGAGGTTGAAGCCGGTGAACACGAGCCTGAGACCCTCGAAGTAGGATATCATTGGTTTCATGAACGCGAGTAAGTCTAGTACGTAGGATAGGCCGACGTATAACGAAGCGGCCTCGGCACCGTAGAATACCCCGGAAACGATCGTCAGGGCCGATACCAGTACTCTATTGACCAACCTACCACCCCGGCACGGCTTCGCTATCGCCTCCTATCTAGATAGCTCCGAGAGTAGCTGAAAAGCCTTCCTACTGTCCTCCTCGCTCATGATCATTATCGTGTCCCTATGGCAGGACAACAACTGGAGGATGTTTATCCCGTGGAGGGATAGAAGGGATGTGACAACTGATGTGAAGCCGGGGGTGTTAATGACCTCGTCTGGGCTCACCATTATCACGGCTGACACGTTGTTCGCCGTGTAGAGGACATGTGCTCCCAGTCTCTCTATAAAGTGCCCCGCGTGCTCCCTGTCGATCACGATCGTAATAGACGACACGCTCTGAATGACTGAGAGGAACCTCGCCCTACCCCTTATCTCAGAGACGAGCTTCAGGACTTCGGGGTAAGCCCCCAGGTCGACGCTCAAGACGGCCAGGTCTGTCTTGAGCTCGAGACTGGACCCCTCGAGGATGCGGGCGACTAGTCTCTCGTCAAAGCCCTTGAGCTCCCCAAGCCTATTGGAGAGCCTCCTAAGCTGCTTGACGCATTCACCAGTGCTCTCGAACTCTAGACCCTGCTCCGCTAACACCTTACAGAGCTTCCTCGCCGAGAAGAACCCCTTGATCAAGCCGTAGGCTACGAAGGGGTTTAAGAGAACCTCCCTCTCTACCCCCCGGGGTTTGCGCTCCTCGCTCAACTCGTCCTTCCCCTAGACCGACGTGACGACCGTCTCGTTCGAGAGGAACATGTTACCCGACAAGTGTAGGATGACCTTGAGGTCGGGGCGGGGTGTGAAGTCGTCGTACGCCCGAGGGCTGTGGTGAGTGTAGACGACCTCCCCGATGAATAGCTCGTGGTCGCCGTAGAGCTTAGACTCCAGCACCCTGCACTCAAGGTTTGCTACTGCCTCGCGGATCACCGGGGCCTTCACGCGCCTCCCCCTCTCGAAGGTCAGCCTCAACTCGCGGAGCTTGGCGGGACCACTTAGGCTTCCAGCGAGCCACACCTCTCTCAGCAAGTCCCAGCCCGGAACCGCGACTACGAGCTCCCCGTGCTTTTTCACCAGCCTGTAGGTGTACCTTTCCGGGGCGATCGACACTGCTACGTAGAAGGGCTGGGACGACACAACTGTTACCCAGTCGGCCGTCATGACGTTGTACTCCTCCGGGTAAGACCCCGAAGCAACGAGGTAGGTTCGGAGCGGGTAGAGCAGCCTGTACGGCCTAGCAGGCATTCCAGACCACGCCAGGGACTATCGGTAGAGTAGCTATTTAAGCCTGCACACACAGCTCTCTAAGTATCGGTATCTCTAGGATTTTCCCCCTCGGTATCAAGCCACAGTCGATGCTCGTGGGCCTCTGTCTCGGCCCGCCGACCCTTATGAGCCGTGTAGGTGTCGATATGATGTCGACTGTGAGGTCCCATGGCATTAAGGGGATTTGGCTCTCGACTACTTGGAGGTCGTGAACAGTCGTCGCAACTATGGTGCCCTCGTCGACCAGCTTGAAGTGGGCGAGTATAGCGTACTCCAGCTCGCTGTACCCTTCCCCCTTACCTAGCCGGCCGCCACCGTGGTCCACGACGACCGAGCCTGCTACAAAGGCGTCGATCCTAGGCATGTCTCTCGGGTCGGCGGCCCTCCCGTACTTGAAAAGGCCGCTGATCGTGGAGGCCTCGCGGGCTCTCCCCTTGGGCGTCAAGGATGGGTCGAGGAGGACGAAACCCCTTGATATCCTGGGGGTCGACACGTAGACCTTAACGCCCTCCTCGAGTAGCATCCTCCTCACAGGTGCTTGGGGGGCGTCGGGGTTCACAAAGACCGCGCTAACCCCCGCATCGAGCAGTACTCGTACAAGCCTCGACGCCGCCTGCTCTGCGCCGACGAAGTTCGGTATCCTGCCGTAGACAGGCCTGGGGAAAGCGGCTACACCAGCCTCTTCCAGCGCGCTCCAGACCCGCCTCCTCAACGCGGACCTGTACGCCAGCGCCTCCTCTGAGCTCTTGAAGCTGTTACGCAATACGCATCTTCCTAAAAGCTTTCTATTAAAACTCAGGGTTGAAAAAGGCGCTACGGCTTGTCCACCACGACAAGTCTCCCGTCGGCGCCTACGTAGGCGACTAGGATTGCCTCAGTGTTGTACTTGACCACGAACCTACCCTCCCTGTCGACCGCTATGAACCCCATGTTCCCGGCTCCGTGCCTGCTCGTCGCCTCTCTTATTACTACCTCGGCCGCCTCGTTCAAGCCGAGCCCGCTCCCCACAAGCTCTTCCAGCCTGCGGCAGGGCATCTCTCTTATGATCACCTCCCCGTACCCGGTGGCGCTGCACGCAGTGTACTTTCCACTGTAGAAGCCCGCCCCAGGAATAGGGGAGTCCCCTACCCTCCCGGGGAGTTTCAGGGACACGCCGCCGGTGCTGGTGGCCGCGGCTAGGACGCCCTTGCCGTCCACCGCGACTGCCCCTACAGTGTCCCCGAGAAGCAAAGACTCCGACAGCGACTTTTTCAGGGTCTTCAAGGCGTCGAGCAAGGCGTAGATCTTGAGGTAGTAGGCGTCCCCGACCGACTTTCCGAGGAGCCTCGCCAGCGACTCCCTGTACCTCTCGAATACGTGTGGAGGGGGAGGCGGCAGCGGCTCAAGCCCGAGGAGGAGGCCCAGCTCGTCGGCCCGCTCACCTGCCAGCAGAACGTGAGGGGTGTTCTCGGCTATAAACCTAGCGAGGAGTATCGGGTTCTTGACGCGCCTGACGGCGGCCACAGCGCCCACGAGGCCAGTGCTGGTCATCAACCCGGCGTCTAGACTCCTCTCGCCCGCCAAGTCCAGGACGCTGCCTACCCCCGCGTTCAAGTACCCCGAGTCCTCCATGCACTTGACTGCCTCGACTACGGACGCCAGCGCGTCGTCGGTACTCTCTAAGACCTCCCGACCCCGTTTCGCGCAACGGCCAATCGCCTCCACCGCCTTCGACTTCACTTTACTCTCGCGCCATGTACCCGCCCCACCATGGAGGACTACGAAGCCCAAGTAACCACCCCCGAGCGTAGCTATCTTATTCGGGTCTGGGCGTTAAAACACTTTACGTCATCAAGAGATTGTTTCCGAAAATCCTCATACCTAGCACGGCTTGATTCAAAATATTTATAAAGGTCTTAATTTAAAGATCATCATAGAGAATTGAGTTTTCACAATGGGGTGTTAGGTTGTCAAGTGAAGAGTATTGCTCTATTTACGACATAAGGTTTCTCATGAACAGGAAGATAACGATAAGGCCAACACTAATGAAGACCCTGAAGACCGTTCTCGACCTGAAGAAAGTGACAGCCGACGTCGTCTCGCAGAGAACTAACAGGCCTAGGACCATCGAGTCCAAGTACCTGTCGGAGCTGAACAGGATGGGTATTGTGGCTAAGGTCAGGGAGGGGCGTAAAGTCGTCTACATCGAGGCGGTTACCGCGGTTAAAGAGGCTATAGCGAGGTATGGGCCGGACGTGAACGTAGAGCAACTAGCACACCAGATAAGCATGCCCGCCGACATAGTGAGGTTTATCGTCGAAAAAGTCAGAACAGGGAAGCTCTAGCTACAAGAGCCTTATTATGACCTGCCTCTCGCTCTTCTCTCTATCGCCTACAGAGTTGAAGAGTAGGACGAGCTTTATCTCCCTGAGCCTACCCCTCTCCCCGTTAACACCGTTCGCGAAAGCCTCGACAAGCCTACTTAGAACAGCCGTCCGCGAAGGGAGGCCGTTGGCCGTCAGGTACCTGTCAATAGCCGCTATCGCGCTCTCGTCTACTCTCAGCGATATCACCTTCTTCCTCTGCTTTATGTCCAGGGTTATAATGTTGTGATCGACAATGGACTTCTGCGGCTCGACAACAGTTATTGCCATCTTGTCCCCTCAGTAGTTGCAATCGCCAAGATGAGACGCCATAGTAATTAAGAATTTAGTCTGGAGCCATAGAGGTGTCTAGGACATGGGCTTAAATAGAACAGATAGAGACTTTAAGTAAGATCGGGTTTTCCATTACAAATTATTTTCACAGAAGCGTTTAAGAAGCCGTCCACAAATATTTATTGGTGAACCGGCCCTTGCCACACCCCCGCAGACACGGGGCGGGATGAGCAAGGGTGACTCCCCTGGGCACCCGACTCTCCTTATATAGGTTGCTGTAGGACTAGTCTACTACAGGAGTCACGGTTTGAGGAACATAGTCGACTCTATACGGGAGGTTCACCTCCAGGTCAAGGTCGTCGAACTCGGCGACGTGAGAGTCGTGGTGAAAGAGTACGGGCGGGAGCCTGGGATCCTGAAGTGGGCTTTCATAAAGGCATCGACAATACCCCTCCAGGTATACCCTTTCGAGGTCAAGCCCCTGAACAGGCTGGAGCGAGAGGTGAGGGCGTTCAAGGAGCTGAGAGGCTTCTCGACACCCAGGGTGATCCTTGTCGACTACAGGGACGCCCTGATCGCCAGGGAGTTCGTCGAGGGGACAAACGACGTAGAGGTAGTGAAGAAACAGCTGGATAGACTTGGGGAGGTGTTCAGCGAGACGCACAACTACGGCTACTCGCTAGGCGACACGAAGCTGGACAACCTCGTCTACAGCGAGAGGGGGGACGAGTGGTACGTCATAGACTGCGAGCAAGCGGTCAGCCCGGCGAGGCCCCAAGCGATGATATGGGACTTACTGGTGTTCCTTACCTCGTACCTATTCGCGACGCTGGAGAAGAACGTCTTTGCCCTGGCCGGCTTCAGGGAACAGATGTCGGTGTTCCTCCGCTCCTACCTGGAGAGGTCGGACAACCGCGTAGAGATCGCAAGCTCCGCCGGGACCTACCTCGTCAAGCTCGTGTCCTCACTAATGCTCCCCTACCCCTTGAGCAGGGCCTTCATAGAAGCTTTGAGGTCTAGCAGTACCTGAAAACCCCACCCTCGTAGGAGAAGCACTTCGAAGTCTCGCGGACATCCCCTTCTTTCAGCTCGTAGAGCCTGACTCGGATGACTTGGCCTAGGACTTCGACGTCAGCCATGCTGGGGGTCATGGAGGCGTCGCCTCCTCCCCAAACGCCCGTAAGAGAGCCGGGGTTTATGTGGAGGTACCTGCCGGTGCTGTCGACCTCCACGAAAGGAGAGTGGGTGTGACCGGAGAAGAGCACCGATACCTCCAGCCGCACCGCTATCTCAGTCAACTGCCTGATATCGCCTCTCGGGTACACCCGGTCGCCGTGGTGTACGCCCATCTTAAACGAGCCGGCTTCGAAGACGGCCGTCTTGGGGAGGGGTAGGTAGTCCATGTTGCCTCTTACGACGTAGACGCTCACCGATAGCCTCTTAACCCACTCGAGCACCTCCCTGCCCGTCAAGTCGCCGGTGAAGACTACTGTGTCCCAAGACCTTCGGTTTATGAGGTCGAGCAGCACGGGCGGGACTCGGCTTGCCCTATCGGGTATATGGGTGTCGCCTATGGCTAGGATCCTCAAGTAAAAAGCCTCCCCCTGCGTTTCGACCGCTGCGGGCCGGCCGCCTGCTACTTGTACGGTATCGCGATTATGTTCCTGGCAGAGGCCCCGAGCTCGATAGCAGACCCCACCGAGACGTCGATGTAGTTTGGCAAGTACGCCAAGAGCGTGACCTTGCCCACCTTCACTCTCGCCTCAAGCTTGTCTCCAACGAACATCTTGAAGTCCACGACACCCTTGAAGACAACGTCTGTCTCGCTCCTTGGGGAACCGACGACGATTACCTCAGGCCTTATCACCACGGCGACCCTACCTTTCAAGCCCTTCTCGACCGGTGTTGCTGGGATGTCCGCGTCGAGCTCTGCTACTCTCACCAGGACGTAGTCCCCTTTCTCCCCTACGACATCGCCCTCGAAGATGTTGCTCCTCCCCAGGAACTCGGCTACGAACAAGTTTCTGGGCCTGAAGTAGGCCTCGTCCGGTCGGCCGACCTGCATTATCCTACCGCTGTTCATTACTGCGATCCTGTCGCTCATACTCAACGCCTCCACCTGGTCGTGCGTCACGTAGACCGTGGTTATCTTCAAGCTCCTCTGTATCCTCTTCAGCTCCTCCCTCATCTCGATCCTGAGCTTTGCGTCCAGGTTGCTGAGCGGCTCGTCGAGGAGGAGGATCCTTGGACTCACCACTAACGCCCTGGCGAGGGCCACCCTCTGCTGCTGCCCTCCGCTCAACTGTAGCGGGTACCTCTTCTCCATCCCCTCGAGCCTTACGAGCTCCAGCGCCTGTTTAACCAGCTTCTTTATGTCGTCCTCGCTAAGGTTATACCTCTTCTTCTTGACTCTCAGGCCGTAGGCGACGTTGTCGAAGACGGTCATATGCGGCCACAACGCGTAGTTCTGGAACACCATAGCCGTCTCCCTCTCGTAGGGCTTCTTGAACGTGACGTCCTCGTCGTCGAAGAAGACCCTCCCGCTGTCGGGGACCTCGAAGCCCGCGATTATCCTGAGGGTCGTCGACTTACCACAGCCGCTGGGGCCCAGTATCGTAAAGAACTCGCCCCTGTCGATCTTTAGGGAGACGTGGTCTACCGCGACGACGCTCCCGAAGTACTTGCTTACATCTTCGAGCGTGACGCTGACAGGGTGGAGCTCCAGGCTCATCCTTACACCCCTATGAATGCATATCTCTGTTTGAACACCAAGATTATAATCATAACCGCTATCAACTGGATGAGGATGAGGAGGCTACCGATAGCGGCCGCCTCCTGTATCCCTGTCGCCGTGGCCTTCAAAGTGTACATGTACAGCCAGAAGGTCACCGGCGCCTGGTCCTGTTTCAACCCGCCCAGTGTAATGCTCGTTGTGACCTCTGTCGCCATGTAGACGAACCCGAGGAGAGCGCCGCTCAGGACATACGAGAGTATGAACGGGAAGACGACGCCGAATATCACTCTTGTCCTGCTAGCCCCCAAGTTCAACGCGGCCTCCTCCAAGTTCTTGTGCACCTGCTGGAACCCCGCGTAGACCGACCTCACAACGTAGGGGAGCCTCCTGACGCTGAACGATATTATTAGGACGAGCCAGAGCTGGAAGGCCCGTATGTCTAGGGGGTTGAGTATCGACAGTCCGGTGACCTCGGCTAGGTCTCTGAAGAAGAACCAGTACCCTAGCGCTATCACGAGGCCTGGTATAGCGATGGGCATCGTAGCCACGGAGTCGAGGAGGTTCGTCAACCACCTTATGTTGACCCTGCTCACGCTGTAGCCGACCATTATAGCGAGTATAACGCCTATCGCCACAGACGTAGCAGCGTACTTCAGCGTGTTGAGTATCCCGTTGAACACCTGGGGGTCTGCCACGATCATCCTGAACGACTCTAGGTAAGTGGCCGGGTTAGAGTAGAGGACGAACGTCCAGCCGAAGGGCTGGAGCACCTTCATCGCGAGCAATACCACGGAGATCTGCGGAAGCGAAGTGAATATGACCAGGGGGAACACTCCCAGGTAGATGGCGAGGCTCGCCAGGAGGCCCGGCTTCCTAGCCCTCGAGACGAGCCTACCGCCCCTGCTGATCATCGCATACGACCTCATACTCACGTAGTTCCTGATGGCGAGGAAGCCCATTATCGCGAAGAACAGCATGACAACCCCCACCGCGGCCGCGGTCGGCGATATGATCGCCTGCTCGGTGAGGAAGTTGCTGAAAATGTAGTAGCTCATCACTTTGTCGAACCTCCATATTATCGGAGCGCCCAGGTCCTCTAGGCTGAATATGTACACTAGTATGGCGCCAGCAGCAATGCCCGGGAGAGCCAGCGGCATCGTGACGTCCAGGAAGAGCCTCAGCCCCTTGGAGCCGAGGTTCTCGGCCTGCTCCTCCATGGAGGGGTCTATGTTTATCAGGCTAGCGTACGTGTTGAGGTAGACGATAGGGTAGAACGTTATAACCTGCGTTATGATGACACCCGCCATGCCGGAGATCATCACCTTGAACTTACCTCCCGTGAGGAGGTAGACCAACTGGGAGATCGGGCCCGAGTCGCTGAAGAGCAGCTTGATCGCATAGGCGTTAACGAAGGGTGTCACGAACAGCGGTATGATCGCGATGATCCTAAGCAGGTCTTTACCCGGGAAGTTGAACCTCGCTATCACGAAGGCGACGAGCACGCCTAGGACCGTCGCGAAAACGGTGACTATTGTTGCGATTATGAGGCTGTTCAAGACCGTTCCGTACCCGAAGTTCATGAAGTAGAAGTTGACCAGCGCCGTGCCCCCCATGGGGATGAGCTGGTAGGGCTGGGTATCGCCCGGGAGCAGGTAGGGCCTCACGAAGCCCTGGCTGGGGTCCCTGAATATCGATACAAAGTTTCCTAGCCAGCCCGCCTCCGACACGAAGGAGTACCTGAGCATGTATGCCAGCGGCAGTATCAGGAACACGGTGAGGTAGGCCACGCTGACCACTAGGAAAACCCAGATGATCGGGTCTAACTCGAAGAGGAGGGCCCTGAGCCTCCTCTCGAAGCCAGGTTTAGCGACCTCAGCTGACGAGGGCGCCTCTCTCTTAGCGAAGCCTATAACGGCCGAGACTGCTGTAGCGGCCAGGAACGGCAGGAGGACCAGCGCTACCGCTATTGGGGGGCCTTCCAGGTCTGTGAGCGCGATTACAAAGACGTAGATGAACGCCACGATCGCTGTGAAGCTGAGCGTGGAGCTGAACCTGACTCTATCGTAGTCGAAGCCCAACCTCAGAGACGCCAACCCCACCGCTATGCCTACCAGCCACAGTATCTCAGTGACAACGATGCTGACCCCTACGAGAGCGAACACTGTGTAGTATATGGCGGCAAGGACTACGCCTACTACGAACAAGTCACGCGTAGTAACCGTCGACACTTTAATCCCCCTTACTCTATATACACCTCTGTCTTGTAAGGTCTATTTAGAATAGGGAGGGGGGATTAAAAAGGTTAATTGGGTGTTCGAGATCACTTCCTGCGCATAAAGTAGACGACCAGTAGTATTACCAGTAGGGCGACAACGGCTATACTCACTACCGTAGCCACGTTGGACTGCGGGGCCTGGGCTGGCGTGGTCGCTGGCGGTGCTGTAGTGGTGGTCGCAGTAGTGCTCGTAGTGGGTATCTGCGTGGTCGTCGTATAGGTTGTTGCTTCCGTGGTCGTGGTAGTGGTTGCCGTGGTAGTCTGGGTAGTAATGCCCGACCACGGCGGTGGAGGTGGTGTCTGCCCTGCTAGTATGGCTTGTAGCTCCTGGTACACCCACTGATACTTGGTAGTTGCGCCGCTGGTCCACTCACTCATGAGCGTCTGGTAGACCTGCGTATTGTTGGCCAGGTAGCCGTTGATCTTCAGCGCGTAGTCGAGTGTGAATGTCGTGTACTGACCTGTCAACGGGTCTTTGAACGGGAAGAAGGAGACTAGGTCGTCGACCAGCTTGTTGAACTGGTCCTTGGTTATCTTCCCGTTGAGGTAGGCCTGGGCTATTGCCGCCCACGTCGACTGTAGTTGGTCGTGCGCGTTCACCAGCGTGGCCTTGAAGTAGTATATCACCGAGTAGACCCACATCGAGCTGAGAGTCTCGTTGAACTCTATAGAGCCGGCTTGGGCGGCAGCCTCGTAGGCCTTCTTCAAGTCGGGCCTCTGAGCGCCCTGGGGCGTGTCGAACACGCGTGGGTTGGCTGGGAGCCTGTTTATGTTCGGGTCGAGCCACACCTGCTGCCCGCCGTACTCGCTCAGAACCCACGCGACAAAGGCGGCAGCCTGCACCATGTGCGGCGCGTTCTTCACGATCGCTATCGGGTCGTAGTTCACAATGCTCTGGTTAGGCGGTATAATGTACTGGCAGTCCGGGTTCTGCTGCATCGCCGTGTAACCGTAGAAGTCGATCGTCGTGCCAGCAGCAATGTCCCCCCTGATCACCGCGTCCCTGACGTCGCTGGAGCCGCCGTAGATTATGGCGTTACCCGACATAGTGGTCAGCGCCCTCCAGCCCTTCTCCCATCCGTATACTTGTAGTATGATCTCGAACATCCTGGTATTGCTGGTGCTGGCAGTAGGGTCGGCTGTGCCTATGAGGGGCTTCGCGGGTAGGTACTTGGCGTAGACCGGGTTGCCGAGGTCGACCCATACCTGTGGAGCGGGGGCGTTGTACTGGGCGAGGGCCTTCCTGTTGATCGTGATACCGAACGAGCTCAGGCTGGCCCCTATCCAGTGGACAAACCCGTCGCTGCCGACTAAGTAGGACTGGGCGCCGGCGTAGGTGGGGGGTATCTTAGAGAGCTCGTAGAGGACGGCGTTGAACTCCGGGTGCGTCTTGTTGTCTAGCGGCTGGAGGAGGCCCTGCTGGTCTAGCCAGTTGAATAGTGTGGGGCCGCCGCCCCAAGCTACGTCGATCTCGCCGCTCTCTATGTATTTCGGCCACTGTGCGCTACCAACGTACAAGAATACCACGTCGCTTATGCCGAGGGCCTTGGCAACAGGGCTGTTGAGGAACGCCACCCTGGCAGCGCTCTGAATAGTCTGCTCGTGCCTCGTTAAAACGTAGAGAGTAACTCCTTCACCGTGGGGGAGGCTCTTCAAGTAGTTGAGCCACGGGAAGGGCTCGCTGGCGGAGCCCCACGGCCACTCGGCCTTCGCCGGGGGCGTGAAAACCATTAGCACTATTGTCAAGAACAGTAGGAGACCGGCGATCTTTATACTACGCAACTAGGTCACCCGGCCAGGTTAATAATGGGGTGGACGAGGCTAAAAAGCTTAAAAAAAGGGTTCGAAGCCTACTTCTTCCCTGGTCTCCTAGCTAGCAGCACTCCCTCGATTATTATGATCAGTACAAGGACTCCAGCTACAACTCCTGTGGTTGTCCAGTCCACTGTGGTCGTTGTCGAAGTGGTCGTGTAAGTGGTCGTGAAAGTCGTGGTAGACGTGACGGTCGTGGTAGCCGTGGTTGTGAAAGTCTCGGTAGAGGTCACGGTCGTGGTCACCCTAGACGTGACTATCGTGGCTAGCCAGGTGATGAAGTTCGTCACCCACCTAGGGCCGTCCAGTGGTATGCCGTAGTAGCTGGAGGCCCAAGCAGGCTCGTAGTCGCCGTATATCGACTCGCCGGACAACACTATTACGTTGTTCTTGTCGCTCCAGTACTCCGCCATGTAGCCCACGAACGTGTTCTCGTCTTTAGAGTACTTCACCGGGTCGTAGACCAGTGGCGCCCAGTTAGCGTAGTTTACGCCAATGTGAGCGTAGTGGAAGTAGACCAGCCTTATCAGGTCGGATGTGATGTCTGTGACCGGGTCGTGGTATTTCCCGCTGGAGTCAACCCATATGACGCAGGTGGGCCCGTGCATCAGTATCGGCTTGGATATACCGGCGGACAGTATCTGCGTGTACAGGTCCGGCCTGTTGTCCGGCTCCACGAAGGCCAGCATCCTGTAGTAGGCCTTCGCGATTACAGGCCAGTCGCTACCGCCGTAGGAGTAGGTCCCGTTGTAGTTGCTGTAGACAGCGCCCTGCTCCAGCCTGAGCTTAGACCCGATGGCCGCCATCAGGTTGTTGACTATCTGGATCGTCTGGTAGCCGTTGCCGTAGTCGCTGTCGCCGCCTACCCAGAGAGCCTTGTTGCCCTTGCTAAGCCAGTCTATGATCGCGTTGACCTCGTCGGCGCTGAAGGAGACCGTGGGCTGCCCTATCAGGAGGATGTCGACGTCGGCCAACTTGTCCGGCGTTAACGGGTCCTTGTTCGCTATCCACTTCACGAAGGTGATGTTACCCATGATGTAGTTCAGGTACTTGTCGCTCTCGCCGTGGGCCAGGTCGGCCATTACAGTGACGGTCCTCGTGGTCTGCGCGCTAGAGAGGGCTGGGGCTAGTACGGTTAGGGCGACGAAGAGGGAGAACACGATAGCCATTAGTAGGAGTGGTCTTTTGTTCAACCGTTACACCCCTCTTAAAAATAATAGAAGGGGGTCTAGATAAAAAATGTTTTCATGTATTCTGCCTTCTATTTTTTACCACGCAGTAGAAGGAGCGCTACCACCACTACTATGATCGCGGCGACCGCGACAAGAGTCAGCACGGTTACTGACGAGGGTGCCCCTGGGCCCGTCGCCTGAGTTGGTAGGGGAGTAGTAGTGGTGGTCGTGGTGGTTGTCGTCGTGGTCGTAGTAGTTGTGGTTGTTGTAGTAGTCGTAGTAGTCGTGGTGGTCGTAGTAGTGGTAATGGGCACGATGGGTGTAGTGGTGGGTGTCTGGCCCTGTGGGTAGAAGTATATCACGAACGCGGCATCGACCCTGTTACCAGCGTTGTCATAGCCAGTAACGTTCAAGTAGGCGATGGTTGGCTGCTCGCCGCTGGGTGATGGGAGTGTGAGCAGGTAAGTGTAGGTGTCGAAGCTGTAGGCGAGGGTGCCGGGGCTACTGAGGGTGGGCTGTATGGTGACAGTGTTGCCGTCGTACGTGTAGGTCACCGTTATGTTCTTCGGGCCCCAGCCCTTGTCTGTCAGGTCGAGGTAGACCATTAGCTGCCTGCCCAGGGTTGGCACCTTCGGGACTGTGAGCTTTACACTGACCTGGGGAGGCTCCTCGTCAACCATGTTAGCCAGAGCGAACTCGAGGCCTGAGCCGTACGGGAGACTTATGTTCAGGGCCACGAACAGCCTGTCTCCCACTAGCAACTTGTCGACAACCTGGACGCTCGCGCCGCCCGTCGCGTTCAGTAGCTTGAAGACCAAGTCCCCAGCCCACGGGAGGGACCAGACCACCACTCCGGACAATTTGAGGTAGCTGAGGTTGTTGTAGGCCTTCACAATGTAGGCGTGGGGTGTCTGCAGGAGTACAGCTGGCACGAAGGACTGGTTCTCGACTCCGTAGTTGTTCCTAGGCGGGTATATTCCGATGGGTAGCGAGTTCATGGCGAGGTTGGGCTTGTACTTCTTTGCCAGGTCGCCCGTTATATTACTGAAACCGATGAACGTAGGCGGCTTAGCCAAGAACTGGAGGTCTCCCGTCTTCGTGTCCAGCCCGTAGTAGTCTATGCCGTCGTAGATGGCTGAGCCCATAGCGCTGGTGGTTATTGTCAAGAAGTACGTCGTGGTGTTAGTCCGGGTACTGACGTACTTGACGAACAAGTCCCTGTGGACGTGGCCGGCGAGGACGTAGGTTATGTTATAGTCCTCTATGAGCCTGAGCGTGTAGAAGAAGCTCGTCATGTTTCCGCTCCAGTAGCTACTGACGGGCGTCCACGGCCCGCCGGACACGTAGGGTCCCAACGTCTGTTTGTCGTCGCTACTCGTTATCAGCTCCCCCTGGTAGTAGAACATCGGGTGGTGCATCAAGAGTATCTTGATGGGCACGTTCGAGAACTGCTTTAAGGTGCTCTCTAAGAAGACCAGCTGGTCCCAGTCCAAGTAGCCCGCTTCTCTCGTGTTAACCGCTACGATGAGCACCTTGCCGCCTATGACCCTATACCACTGGGTGTCGCCGAGGTACTTGTAGTACTGGTCGTTCGGCATGTCGTGATTGCCCGGGTTGCCGAATATCGGGAAGCTGTATAGGAAGGCGTACTCGAAGCCCACGGCCTGCTCGTACTGTGGGGCTGAGGCGGTGTCGGCTACGTCTCCTGTGTCTATGACTAGGTCGGGGGAGAACAGGCCCGTGACGAGGTAGCTCGAAAACCTGTTCATGTCGCCTGTTGTTATATTGGGCTGCCCGGCACCGTAGTGCTGGTCCGAGATGTGGACTATCCTGAGGACGTCGCCCAGAGTCTTGATGACCCACAGGCTTCTAGGCAGGTAGAGCGTCTGCCCACCCGTCAAAACGATGTCGTAGACGCCGCCCTCGGCCTCGTTCGGCACTTTTACAGACACGACGCCGCCACTTAATGTGGCTGCTATAGTGTAGTTGAACAGCTTTAGGGCGTTGCCCACGAGCTTCACGGTCCAGATGTATCCGCCCGTGATGCTTGCTCCCGCGTACTCGTCCTTCAGCTTGACGTAGACCGTGTCGCCGGGGAGCGCTACGGCCGGTTTGTTCATCGACACGTTTGCTGCCGGCGCGGTCCAGGGCTTGTAGACTACGCTGGGTAGTACCGGGGTCTCGCTCGCTAGAGCCGCCTGCGACGGCATGACTGTTAATGCTAATAATAGTGAGAGGACTATAGTCGTAAGAACGACTTTTTTGCCCATGAGGTTCACCGAAACGACATTTTTATACTCTCGTAGCCAAGTCAAATAAACTTAACGAGCGTGGGTAGGAGTTTGTCTAACAGGAAGAGGGGCTTCGCGCACGAGAGAGACCTCGCCAGGAGGCTCTGGGAGAGAGGGTTCGCCGTCATGAGGGCCCCGGCAAGCGGCTCGAAAGCCAAGAGGGTACTATACCCCGACGTGGTCGCTATCATGAACGGTCAAGTCTTCGCCTTCGAGGTCAAATCCACTAGGGCAGGGGAAAAGACTCTGTACATTCAAAGAGAGCAAGTCCAAAAACTCGTAGAGTTTGTCAGGAGGTCGGGAGGTTCCGCATTCATAGCGGTCAAGATCGTAGGGAGAGGAGAGTGGATGTTCGTACCCGTGAAGGAGCTGGTGGAGACGTCTGGGGGCAATTACAAGCTCTCACTCGGCAACCTGCGGGAGGGTAGCTTTCTGAGGATAGACAACCTGGTGGCCATGGCGCTAGGGGTGAGGCCTCTCCGAGAGTTCCTGAAGAGCTAGGGCTACTCGAGCTTGACTCTTATGTTCACCTTGTACTTCTCCATGAGCTTCCTAAGCTTCCTCATGGACTTTACGTACTTGTTGGCCGAGTCTCTGGGTATCGATATGACAACCCCGTCCTCTACCTCTTCGAGTCTAGCCCCGGGGAAGAGCCTCTCGAGCTGGGAGTACAGCCTGTGGCCTTCCTGCCTCCCGAACTTTAGCTTCTTGACGGGGACGACCACCGTCTGCTCGCCGAAGGTGTATATCTCGTACTCCAGCTCGTCGGTCATGAAGTCCCTGACCTCCACTACGGGCCTTGAGAGCTCCGCCTCCTTTAACCCTGTGGGCAACTTGACTGTCATCCTGACGTCGTAGACCTTCTCGACGAGCCCGTTCTTTATGAAGATCACTGTGTCGACCAGGGAGGGTATCATGCCTAGCTCGACTCTCCCAATGAACCTCTGGATAGCGTCTATGGGGCTGGTCGCGTGGACGACGCCTATCATCCCGATGCCCGCCAGCCGCAGGTCCGCGTACAGCTTGAAGTCCTCGTCGGTTCTCATCTCGTCGAAGACCGTGTAGTCCGGCCTGGAGAGGAGTAGTATGTCGTGTAGCTCTCTCGCGTCGGCGTACGTCTTGCTGTACTGGGTGACCTCCTCCGGCAGTACCATGTCCCTAGGGCTCTCGACTGTCTTCACGATCTTGCCCCTCCTGAAGTAGTACTCGGCAAGCGCCTGCGCGAAAGTCGTCTTCCCCATACCTGGCGCCCCCGCTATTAGTATGCCCTCGGCCCTCTCGTTAAGCCTGCTTATCAGCTTGGCCGGTAGGTTGTAGTCTTCGAGCCTAAGCTTCTTGAGCGGGCGCACTATGGTCAACTCCCACCCGTCGCTCATCGGCGGCCTCGTTACGACTACCCTGTACAGGCCGAGCTGTATTATGGAAGACCCCGGCCTGTCGATCTCTATGAAGCTGTCCTCCCTCCTCCTCGCCTCTTCGACGATCTCGTTGACAATCTGCTCTATCTCCCTCCTCGTCAAGACGCCGTCGGAGAGCCTGACGTAGCTCCAGTCGCCCGGCCTTCCCTTCTTGGCCACAGGCTGGGTGTTCTCCTTTATGTGGACGCTCATCGTGTTCTCGTCGAAGAACCTCTCGAAGGATAGGTGGACCCGGTTCTCGGGCTCGTATAAGAGGGCGTCGACACCCATAGCCTCAGCGACCATTTTCGCGACCCTGCTCCCTGTCACGACTATGCCCCCCACCTGCATGGCGTAGTCTCTCACAACCATGTTAAGGGCGCTCTCGTCGAGCTCCCTCGTCTTGTACACCGACTCGTCTCCCGTGTACTCCAGCCTTATGAGCCCCCTCGCGCTGAGCTCTCTTAGCCTCTTCAGCTCCTCCAGCCCCGCGTACCCTACTGCCTGGTCCCTCAGAGCGGCCTGCTCGAGGTAGGCAATTATCTCCTTCCTGACCACTACTCTACCCCTGAGCCGCCCCTCCCCTACTAGCTTAGAGACTATTCCCTGGACGATCGCCGTCAAGTCCGGCACAGCGACAGTCTCGCCGGCAAGCCTTATACCCACTACCTATCCACCATTACAGTGCTTGCTAATCGGAAAACAGGTTTTAAAGCTCGCCTAGTCAAGCTAGTATCGGTGATGTGCAGGTGAGGCCTGGGATAGCCGCGTTATTGCTGCTCCTGACGTTGACCACCGCCCTGGGAGTACACGCCGAGGGGGCGCAGCCCCTCCAGCAGGCCACTTCTAGACCTCTCCCGCAGAACCTACCCTACTACGTGCTGGTCGCGTGGGGAGACAATAGACCCTCGTATACCTCGGGCCCCTACTCGCTGGTGTACCCAACGGTCTTCGTGGAAATACTGAACGAGGTCAGCGGGATATACCCCCAGGCGGTGATCGGTGGAGGCGACTTCGTGTCATTCGGTACTCTCGACCAGTACAAGGCGTTCTACAACCTGTTGTCGCAGGCTAGAATCGACAACTTCATACCGGTCATTGGCAACCACGACGTGGCCTACGGCCCCGACTCCTGGAGCTACTACGCGGCGTACGTGGGGAACACGACCGTCGTCTTCGACGACATACCCGGGTGGAGGATCGCCTCGCTCAACGTTGAGGGGTCTCTCAACGACCTCTATTACGGGCTCAACGCTACGCTGAGCGGTCTTGGCAACAGGTCGCTAATCCTAGCCTACCACAGGCCTATCTACCCCTACGTTGGCCACAACATGCAGGACGAGGAGCCAGACAAGGCCGGTGCGATACTGAACTTCGTATCCTCCCTCCCCGCACCGCCGAGAATAGTCCTGCAGAGCCACTGGCACGGCTACGCCGAGAACACGACGCCCAGCTCACTCTGGCTCGTCACGGGTGGTGGGGGTGCGCCGCTCTACAGCTGCTCGTCGGCCAACGCTACATTTTGCTCGTCGACCTACAACTACGTCGTCCTAGTACTCTACCCGACCGGGGAGTACAGCTACATACCGCTGAAGGCGGGGCCAGGCTCGGGCAACGTTACAGTTAGAGTAGCCGACTCGACCAGCTTCATTGTGAACAACACCAAGCTGGACGTCTACGGGAACTACAGAGAAGTGCCTGTCAGGCTGGTCTGGACAGCCGGTAGCACAGTCCTCTACCTCGTCGGCTTCGCTCCAGCCAACTCGTTGTCCTACGCCGCGTACGACGAGTCGAGCAAGGCGATCAGGACGAACCTGACCAACGCCTACGTCTACGTGCAGAGCCTCGACAGGCCCTACGAGGCGACCGTGGTCGAGGTCAGAGCAGGGGTAGCAGACCTCTCCGCCTTAAACCTGTCGGGTGTTACCGCGGTCTCGCCACCCCTGGTTGTACAGCCCACGCAGACCACGACTACTGTGAGAACGACTACAACCACGTGGACCACCACGACCACTACGACATCCACAACTACTACAACAACCACTACTACGGCCACGACTACTACCACGGTGACAACGTCTCCGACCGCTACCGTTACTACGACAACCACGACCACGGCGACGCAAGTATCGACAGGGTCTCCCGAGGAGACTGTGACCCGGGGCGTTGTGACGGCGGTTGTAGTCCTACTGTTCGTGCTCGCCCTGACCTACCTGTACCTTAGGAGGGCCAGGGCTAGAAAATGAATTTTTTACCGGCCCTCTCCAGGAACTTGTCCACTATGTCCTTGAAAGTAGGGCCCTCTACCACGCGTACCCTGAAGGACACGTGTAGAGCCGGCTTGTTCAGCCTTATAAGCTTGGTGAGGTCGCTGGGTGTGGCGAGCAAGACGGCGTCCGCCGGTACCGAGTTCAAGGTCTCCTCTAGGTCCCTCAACTGATCAGGGTTGTACCCCATACTGGGTACTACGGGCCCTATACCCCTGAACTCCTCGTACACCGCCTTCAGGGAGCCCCTCGCGTAGGGGCGTGGGTCGACGACCTCGAGCCCGTACTTCTTAGCCGCCACGTAGCCGGCGCCGTAGCCGGCACCACCGTGCGTCACGGTGGGGGCGTCCTCGACAACGACGACTCTTCTAACCCCCTTCGGCTCGCCCTCCTCTATGTGCACGTCGCTGACGGCTACGCTCACCTCGGCCCTCGGGTTCAAGGCCTTGATTCTCTCCACGAGGCTGTCCAGCACCTGCCTTGTCGCCTGGTCGGCCTTGTTAATGACCACGTTGTCGCAGGCAAGGAGGTTCACCATGCCCGGGAAAGCCGACGTCTCAATACCCGGCCTCATAGCGTCGGCCACTGTGATGTACAGGTCTGGCTTGTAGAACGGGAAGTCGTTGTTGCCCCCGTCCCACAGGATGACGTCGCTGCTCTTCTCGACCTCTCTCAGGATCATGCCGTAGTCTACTCCGGCGTAGACTGTGAACCCCAGTTTCAGGTAGTGCTCGTACTCCTCCCTCTCCTCCACGGTGATCAAGTACTTGCCGAGGTCGTCGAACGTCCCGAACTTCTGAACGGGATAGAAGACCTCGCTGTACGGCATAGGGTGCCTAACAATACCCACCCTTAAACCCCTGGACTTGAGCTCTAACGCGACCTCGCGGGAGACACTGCTCTTCCCTACACCCGTCTTCACACCCGTCACAGCTATAACGGGCTTAATGCTCTCCAGCATCGTGTCTTTGAAACCGAGAATCCTGAAGCTGGCACCAGTCTTAAGGACTCTGGAGACTACCTCGCCGAGCTCTTGGAACGTCAGGTCGCTGTAGGATAAAACCGCCTCTTCGAAGCCGGGGTTCTTGGCGAGCTCCTCTATGTACCCTACCCCGAGAACTGGTATCCCGTTCGGGTACAGCCTGCCGGCGAGCTCTGGAGGGTAGACCCTCGTCTTCAGCCCCTTTATCTGTGTCTGGAGGAACGCCACTACGCGGTACTCTGGGTTGTCCCTGAAGTACACGTTGAAGTTGTGGAAGTCCCTACCAGACGCGCCTATAATCACGACTCTCTTAGGCATATATACACCATGTAGAAGAATAGAGGGTATGAATAAAAAACTTTAGTTTGCCTATAGTGGTTAGAGGTTCGTCTTCTTCAGGATGGCGTCGAGCTTCTCGAGCATGATCTTTCTCTCGATGCTGGCGACGAGCCTCCTGGTCGATACGACTGCGTCGGGGTTGACGCTTATGCTGTCGATACCCAGCCTCACCAGGTACTCCGTGAACTCCGGGTACACGCTGGGGGCCTGCCCGCAGATGCTGACGGTGGCACCCTTGCTGTGCGCCTTCTCGATCAGCATCCTTATGGCCTCGAGAACCGCCGGGTCTCTCTCGTCGAAGTAGCCCATCTCGGCGAGTATCTGGCTGTCCCTGTCGGCGCCCAGGACTAGCTGTGTCAGGTCGTTGCTACCGATGCTGAAGCCGTCCACGTACTCGGCGAACTTGTCCGCGAGTATCGCCACACTAGGCACTTCCGCCATGGCCCAGACCTTGAAGTCCTTGCTCCTCTTGAGACCCTCCTCTTCGAGTATCTTGACGACCCTCTGTACCTCCCACAGCGTCCTGACGAACGGGAACATGACCCAGACGTTCGTGAGCCCCATCTCTTCTCTAGCTTTCCTGATAGCCCTGACCTCCAGCCTGAAGCCGGCCTCGTACTTCGGGTGGATGTACCTGCTGACGCCTCTCCAGCCGATCATCGGGTTCCTCTCGTCCGGCTCGAACTTCTCGCCTCCCTTCAAGCCCCTGAACTCGTTCGTCCTGAAGTCGCTGAACCTGACGACCACCGGCCTCGGGTATATCGCCTGTGCTACCTTGGCGATACCGGCGGCCAGCTTGTTGATGAAGAAGTCCTCCTGCTTCGTCTCTATTAGGTACATTGGGTGGTAGCCTATCCAGTCCGTGAAGATGAACTCTATCCTCATCAGCCCTATGCCGTCGAACGGTAGGTCCTTGTACTTGTCGATCGCATCGGGCTCTCCCAAGTTCATGTATATCTTCGTGGCCGTTACCGGGTAGAGTGGCAGGAGCTGCTCCGGGCTTATGCCCACGGCTGCGACAACTGCGCCGGCCACCGCCTGCTCTGGCGCGGCCTTGGGCTTGACCAGCTCCTCTATTATGCCCTCGTATATGACGCCTCTAGCGCCGTCGACTGTTACCTCCTGACCGGACTGGATCGCCTTGGTAGCGTTACCAGTGCCGACCACCGCCGGGATGCCTAGCTCCCTGCTTACGATAGCGGCGTGACTTGTCATACCACCCTCGTCGGTCACGATGGCGGCGGCCTTCTTCATAAGCGGTACCCAGTCGGGGTCGGTCATCCTGGTGACGAGGATGTCGCCCTGCTTGAACTCCATGGCCTCCTTGCTCTTCGGGTCGAATATCACCTTAGCCACGCCTGCGCCGACGCCGGGGCTCGCCGGCAGCCCCTTCGCAAGTATCTTGGCCTCGGCCAGCTTCACCGTCTTCTTGGCCTCCACCGCGCCCACCTTCTTCTCGGCCTCCTTGGCCTTCTTGACGCTCCACACAGTCTCGGGCCTCGCCTGGACTATGAACACGCTCTCGGGGAACTTCAAGTCCATGTCGACTGCCCACTCTATGTCCATGTGCCTGCCGTAGTGCTTCTGTATGAGTAGCCCCAGCTCGGCCAGCCTCTTGACCTCCTCCTCTGTGAGAGCGCTCTTGTCTGGCTGGGCCGCCTTGGCTAGCGGGACTTCGACAACGCTACCCTCGTGAACCCAGGCCTTCTTGCCCTCGTCCCACCTTATGTCGATGTTCTTGCCCTTGCTAGGGTCGAAGGTGATCGCGAAGTTCTTGTTGTTGATCTTGGACTCTACGATCTTGAGCGAGCCCTTGTCGACCACGAACTCGTCGGGGGTGACTTTGCCTCCGACCACCGACTCGCCCAGGCCCCAGCTTCCCTCGATCACGATGACGTTCTCGTCGCCTGTCACGGGGTGTAGAGTGAACATGACTCCAGCAGACCTGCTGTTTACCATCTTCTGGACAGTGACGCTCATCAGCGCCTTCTCGTGGGGTATACCCTGGGCTACACGGTAGAAGGTGGCCCTAGCCGTGAATAGGCTGGCCCAGCACCTCTTCACGTAGTAGACCACGTTGTCCTCGCCGTACACGTTCAGGTAGGTGTCCTGCTGGCCCGCAAAGCTGGCCTCGGGCATGTCCTCTGCCGTAGCGCTGCTCCTCACAGCGACCCTAAGCCTGGACGGCTCCATGTTGAGCCTCTTGGCTAGCTCCCTGTAGTACTTCTTTATCTCCTCCTCAACCTCCGGCGGCATGGGCTGCTCTAGGATCATCTGCCTTATCTTGGCGGTCGTCTCCTCCAGCTCCTTCGTGTTGTTGACGTCGAGCTTGTTCAACATCGAGTAGATCTTCTCGGCTAGGCCCGTCTTGTCGAGGAAGTACTTGAAGGCGTACGATGTGACGGCGAAGCCGGGCGGCACTGGTATGCCCGCAGCGATCATCTCGCCCAAGTTAGCGTTCTTGCCTCCCACCAACAGAGTGTCTTCTTTCCGTACTTCATCTAACCAGACAACGAACCTCTGTTCTTTTGGCTGACTCATAGACTCCACCGGTTAGAGCGGCTCTAGTCTGTGATACGCAAAGTAGGGTTTTAATAGTTTACTTTATCGGAGTAAAAAACATGTACGCGTCTATACTCAACCCTCGTAGACCCCCGAAGGGCCTCTAACCGTAACCGCGTACGGTTGAAGCCAGGAGTACAGGGGGAATAGGGCTACAGCCAGTACGTTCAGTGCCGTGGAGACAGCTAGGTAGACAGGAGTGGAGGAGTCGCGTCTAGGCTCGCCGGTCCCTGACACCAGCATGAACAACACGCTCAGTATTACCGGTACCAGCGCTATCAACGTCAACAAGAACAACACGCCTAGTGTAGGGCTGGACTCCAACAGGCCGACAGCTATGTAGAAGTCTCCCCAGAAGGACACGAGCGGGGGTACTCCGAGCACCCCCAGCAACGAGAGCGCTAGGTTGAGCTTCATCGCCCCCCAACCGTAGGCCACACCTCTCAAGTCCTGCACGCTGGAGTGTCCGAAGTCTCTACGTAGACCCCCAGCCAGTATGAAGGCGGAAGTCTTGGATAGCGAGTGGGCCAGGTAGTAAATGAGGGCCGTCGATACCGCGAGGCTGTTTTTCGACGAGAACGCGAGGAGCATAGCGTTAGAGGAGAACATGCTAGAGTAGGCCACGACTCTCCTGAGGTCGCTCTCCTTGTACATGTGTGCTACGCTGACTACTACACCGAGGGACGCCAGTACCGCTACGACCCTGCCTACTAGGGCGTCGGCGAGGACCATCCTGTAAAGCAGTATGCTTGCGACACCGGTGGCAGCGCTCGATATCACGGCTGCCCCAGGCTCGGGGGCGGCCGCGTAGACGTCCGGTAGCCAGAACCCGAGAGGGAACAGGGCGGCCTCCACCCCGGCACCGGCCAGTACGAGTAGTTTGGCTAGAGGCGACGCCTCCGCGAGGCCGGCCAGGGTAGTTGTACCCGTCTCCGCAAACGCGAGTGCCAGGCCCGTCAGAAGCAGTAGCGAGCCGGCAGAGCACGCGGCCAAGTACTTGATTACCGCACTCGCGCTGTCCTCCGACTTCGTGTAGCCCGCGGTGAACAGGACGGATAAGCTGAGGATCTCCCACGCGATGAAGACGACCACTGCGTCGGTCGCGTACGCCAGTATCGTCGAGGACGAGCACGCCGCCAATACCAGCAGAGTGAACACGCTCTTACCCACGTCCAGCAGGCCGAAGGCCGAGACCAAGGACGCGATCCCCACAAGTGAGACCGTTAAGCCCACTAGCCCTGCGAGCGACCTCTCAAGCACGGACAAGTAGAGTAGGGACGCTAGAGTAGCCACTCCTATGGCGAGGGCCGCCCAGTCCCTGAGTCTCCTCGGAGCGATCTGCGTGAGGGACACGGCGACAATGCCTGCTAGGGCCACGTACTCGGCGAACATGGCTACCACCTAGAAAACACCAAGTAGAATCATGAAGGCCACCAGTACGAAACCCATTATCCACAAAGTCAGAGCAGGCGGCTTGGTCTGTTTAAGGTATGCCGCCGCCTCCACCAGGAACCTAACCGAGCAAGAAGCAGCCGTGACAAGGAAGGCGTCGAAGTAAAAGCCCTCCCTGGCAATAGCGGACAGACCCCTCAGCCCGACCCTTAGCGAGCCCGGCTTGCCCAGGTACCAGGCCGAGCACGCTATCACTACGCCTAACGCTAGGGCCGACAAGTCGTATGGGTCGATCGCGACCACGTAAGAGCCAGCGGGGTTTAGGACTCGGTACTCGTCCCATAGTATAATAGGCCCGGCCAAGTTCGCGGCCGCGAGGGCCATCACGGTCACGGCCATCGGGGCTGGCTCGTAGACCTCGGACGGCCTTTGGGATTTCCCGGTGTATACCCTGAAGAAGGCCCTGAAGATGTAGAGGGGCGATATGAACGACACGAATAGGGCGAAGAAGAGGCCCGCCCACCCAGGGTACTTCTCGAGGAATGATACGAGTATGCCCGACTTCGTGAAAAACCCGGGCAGGGGCGGTACCCCCGCCGTGCTTAGGGCTCCGACGAGGAAGCCGAAGCCGCTCCTCGCGTAGCCAGCCGACCACATACCTCCGAGCTCGTCGATGCTCCTGGTCTTCGCACCCTTAGTCACAGTCCCAGACGACAGGAACAGTAGTGATTTGAAGAGTGCGTGGGATAGGAAGTGCAGCTGCGCCATGAGCCAGTTGCCCACGCTCAGAGCTAGGAACATAAGACCGATGTTGTTTATTGTACTATACGCGAGCACCCGCTTAACGTCGACGGAGGCCAGCGCGGCTAAGCCAGACAGTAATATCGTGGCCACCGACAGTGCGAGCATCAACTCGAGAGCCGCCCCGCTGGAGGCGAAGAGAGGGTAGAACCTCGAGACCAGGTAGACGCCGGCCTTGACCATCGTAGCGGAGTGGAGTAACGCGCTCACGGGCGTAGGCCCCTCCATCGCGTCGGGTAGCCATATGTGTAAGGGGAACTGAGCGGACTTGCCGACTGCCGCGAGCAGTAGTAGCAGAGAGGCAGTGTAGGCTTCGATAGGGCTTTGCGAGTAGTGGGATATGATGTCCGGTATAGCAAAGGAGCCGAGCTTCAGGGCTACCGTGGACACGAAGGCTATCAGACCCATGTCGCCCACCCTGGTCACCACGAACGCCTTGACGCCAGCGCTCCTCGCCCTAGGGTTCCACCAGTAGTAAGCGATCAAGAGGGCGCTGCAGACTCCCACCAACTCCCACGAGACGTAGAGGACCACTATGTTCGTCGTGAGCAGTAGGAGGTTCATAGAAGCTATGAAGAGCAACATGAGGGAGTAGTACCTCGTGTAGTCCTCCTCGTCCGACATGTATCCAAGGCTGTACGTCACGATCAAGAGGCCTAGGAAGTTCAGGGTAACGGTGTACAGTCTACTCAGCCCGTCCGCGAAAAAGCCCAGAGCGAGAAGGCCCCCACCATCACCCGTAATGGAGTATAGGAGCGAGAACAACAGCGCTAGACCCGTTGCGAGTATGCTCACCAGCTCTACAGCTCTCCTCCATTTGTGGAGTAGCAAGACCAGCATTATACCAGAGGCTAGGGTCAGTATTGTGAGGCTTGCGTACATCTCTCAGCCCCCGGCAGCCCTGGTGTCTAGAGTCCTAAGCCTAAACCAGTAGAGGAGGACGGCTGTCACAGTGGAGACCTCCACCACGGCTGTTACAACGCTGAGGAGTAGTACGACGTCCCTTGCCAAGAGGCCCGACTCTGAGAACGCGTACGACAGTAGTAAGAGACCTCCGAGAGACATTGCTTGCAGTCCTAGTATAACCTTGACGACGTTCCTTGTAGAGGCCACCGCCGCCAGCCCCACCAGGACCATGGAAAGGGAGATCAAGGTGAGAGCGTCGAACACCGTTAATCAGCCTCCTCCACGAACCATAGTCCACCCGTCAGCGCGACTACGACTAAAACAGTTAAAAGCACGTAGTCTGTCCAGCTGACCCCTCTCGCGATTGGTCTCGGGCTGATCTCCGGCTCTACGAACCAAACGACGAGTGAAGCAGCTACGAGAGTCAACACCAGTAAGAGGGCTGCTAGAACCGAGTATACGTCGGTCTTCGGGGTCTCCGCGGTCGAGACCATGAACCAGACCATTAGTAACACGATGAGCACGCTTACATATAGCGACGCTATGATGAGCCCGCCCACGTGGCCCACTAGCTCGGACACAGATAGGCCTACGAAGACACTGGCCGCTGCCATGAGAACGATCGAGACTTGAGGCCTTTTGGCAAGCAGGCTCCAAAAGACGAGTACCAGGCCTACGAGAGCAAAGAGGACGGGTGTCATAAGGCATACCTCATTACGGTAGCTAAGACGAACTGAACAACAGCTAGCGGGTATAGGAATCCCCAGAACCTCCTGGTCAATCCCACGACTCTAATTCTCCCTGTGGACGCGCTGACCACGGTGAGGAGCACGAGTACGATGTTCAACTTTAGGAAGAACAAGAGAAAGCCCTGCCAACCGCCGACTCCCAGCGGCCAGCCCGGGCCTCCGAGGTACATGTCCGCGATGATCGAGGAGCTCCATACCATGCTAAGGTAGGAGTACAGCCTGACCAGTGCGAGGCTTGCGCCCGAGTACTCTGTCATCCACCCCGTCACGATCTCCTGTTTGGCGTGGGGTAGGTCGAAAGGCCTCTTCTCAAGTTTCGCTAGCAGGGCTATCACAGCCACCACGAAGCCCAGGGGCTGGTATAGGAGTATTGGGCCGTGGAGCTCCTGGTATGCGACGACCTGGTCGATGCCAACCGACCTCGTCTGTACGGCCACCGACGCCACTGCGAGCATGAAGACCCCCTCGTACATTGTGTACTGTAGAATGTGCCTCCCGACGCCAATGACCGTGTAAGGCGTCAACACGGCGATCCCCATCAACACTACGGCAAAAGACTCGAGTATGAACAGGAACAGCAAGAAGTAGACGTCTCCTCGGAAACCGAGTAGTGAGCGCGGGTCGGTTATAGGCAAAATAGTCATGCCGAGTATAGGGATGGAGCACGCTACTATAGGCGACGCGACGTAGAGTAGCCTGTCCGTCGTACGGGGGGACAGCTCTTCCTTCAGCAAAAGCTTCACGAAGTCGGCTACCGGTTGTAGTATGCCCTTAAAACCCGTGTAGAGCGGCCCGACCCTCTTCTGTATACGGGCCGTGAGCTTTCTCTCTACGTACTCGAACCAGAAGGCTAGCAGGACCGTAAAGGCGAGCCCGGGGAACACGAGTGCGTAGAACAGTACGTCTATCACGTGAAGCCACCCTTCAACCCCATAGCTAGCGCTACCACGAACAGCACTAATGACAGGAAGAGGACCACCGGTGTCTCGTATATGAGCGTAGCGAATACCACTATTTCGATCAAGAGGAAGACCATCACGAACCTCAGTAGACTCGGCACGTAGTACTTCTCCCACCTACGATTGTACGTGCCTCCCCCCGCGAACGGCTCGTAGGCGACAGGCTGGTGACGTCCCCGCGCCGAGACCGCTCTCGAGAGCAGGTAGAGGGCCGCCAGTGCTACCAGAATAGAGACGTAGGCCGCGAGTACCTTCAGTTCGTGCCCGAATACCAAGGAAGCATACAGTAGGGAAGGCGCTTGCTCTAGGGCGTCTAGCGGCGTCCCCTTGATCATGTCGATGGCCTTGACTGGGCATACGTTCGAGCACAAACTACAGTAGATACACTTGTAGTAGTTGAAGAAGGGGATCTTCTTGTCAACCTGCTTACCGCCAAGTACCTGCTTGCCCACGACCTTCATTGTTATGGCGTCCGAGGGGCACGACCTAGCGCAAAGCGAGCAACCAATACACTTCTCGGGGTTGACCTTCGGGTAGCCCCTCAAGACCTCTCTTTCGACAGACCTCGAAATATCGACCGTAATAGGTCTCGAGACAGCGTTCCTCAGCGTAAAAGCGAGCAATCGGAGGCGATCTCTCATCGACACCATGAGTCGCTCACCTCCTCGCCCACTTCCGGCCGATCTCCTCGGCCGATGCTATCTTAGCACAACCAGCTCTCTCGTCGTAGACGAGGACGCGGTCCATACAGCTGAAGCACGGGTCTATACTGGTGACTATCACCGGGAAGTCGGATAGCGTGGCACCCTCGAGAAGGTGTGCCGCCAACTGGATGTTCAGCAGGGTCGGCGTCCTCACTTTAACCCTGTACGGGTACGCGGTATTGTTGGAGTTCACGTAGTAGAAGAGCTCTCCTCTAGGGGCCTCTGTCCTAGCGTACGCCTCTCCCTCCTTTACGACGCCGAGGAACGGCTTAGGCGGAACTGGGTTACCCGAGGGTATTTTCTCGGCGATCTGCCTGATGATCCTGACCGACTCCTTTATCTCGCCGAGCCTGACTAGGACGAGGTTGTACACGTCTCCGGCCTTAGTGGTCCTCACCTCGAAGTCTAGCTCGCCGTAAGCACCGTACGGCTCTATCCTCCTAATGTCGTAGGGGTCGCCCGTAGCCCTTCTCACGGGGCCGACCGCAGAGAACGCCCTCGCCTCCTCAAGCGTGTACTTGGCTATCCCCTTCGACCTCTCCATGAACAGGTCTGAGGACATCACCGTCTCCATAACGCTGTCGATCTGTTTCTCAAACTCCGAGACTTTCGTAGCGGCCTTCTTCACTTTCTCATCGCTTATGTCCATCCTAACACCGCCGAACGTTATGAAGGACTTGTGAACCCTGTTACCAGTAAGCTCCTCGAACAGGCCCATTACCGTCTCTCTGAGCCCCCAGACCCACATGAACATGGACTCAAAGCCTATCCAGTAACCGATCAGACCGAGCCAAAGAGAGTGGGAGTGTATCCTCTCGAGCTCCGCTATAAGAGTCCTCAAGTACTGCGCTCTCGGCGGCGGCTCCACGTTGAGCAGCTTCTCCACGGCCTCGACAAAGGTCCAGGCGTGGTGGGTGCTGCAGATCCCGCACACTCTCTCGAACAGGAATACGTCCTTAATGTAAGTCCTAGACTCCGCAAGCTTCTCGATGCCCCTGTGGACGAAGCCTATCCTTACAAACGCCTTTTTAATCCTCTCTCCCTCGACGACGAGACTGAAGAACTCGGGCTCCTTGAGAGCAGGGTGGTATGGGCCTATGGGGACGAGAACGCTCTCGGGCGATAGCGGGGCACTGAGCGTCAGCGCCTCGTAAGCGCAGGCCATCGGGTCTCCTATGTACTTCTTGAAGGTGTCCAAGTCCACGTCCTTCAAAAGCGGGGGTGGGGCTTTTTCCGGGTAGCACTCGGGTAGGAGGAGCCGCCTCTTGTCGAGCTCGTCGAAACCTCGGAACTCGACGCCGAACAGGTCGTGTACCTCCCTCTCCAGGACCTTAGCGCCAGGTTTGAGGCTGGAAATGTCGTCTATGACGGGGTCACCTTTGGGAAGTGAAACGGATAGGTGAACCATACCCCCGTGCTCGTCGCCTAAGTGGTATATCAACTCGATGTTCTCTTTCCGGTCTACACCCGTTATAGCGACGATGTTGCTGAACCCCTGCTTCATGAAGAGCCTTGCGCTATCCAGGAGGGCGTCGCGCGAGACTTTGGTCTTCTCCTGGACGAGCTTACCCCCCATCCCGCTCGACACCTGCGAGACTAGCGAGAGCTTTCAGGAACACGCCCGGGTGTGCTGGGCAGCCCGGTATTTTTACGTCGACGGGTACGACCTTGTCAGCACCCCCGATCACGTTGTAGCCCCCAGCGAAAATGCCTCCCGTGCAGGCGCACGTCCCTAAAGCGACGACCTTCTTTGGCTCGGGCATTTGCTCGTAGATGTTCCTCAGAGCTCTAGCGGCCATCGTTGTTATAGGGCCTGTCACTACGAGGACGTCGGCGTGCCTAGGACTTGATACGAGCTGGACTCCGAGCCTCTCCACGTCGTACTTCGGGGTGAGGGCGTCTACGAACTCAATATCGCAGCCATTACAACCGCCGGAGTTGAAGTGGTATACCCAAATACTCTTCTTCCTGAAGTAACTCATGTCAAGCGCCTTCGTGTAAAATTAGTTAGTTAATCCGCTATTGTTATTTATGAAGTGACAGTTATATCCCTCGCATAAGGCTGGCTATCATTAAAGTGGTCTTCGTGTAAGTATTCGCAGAGCCGAACGCGGATACGGGTACCTCTCACTTCCTCCTAAGCCTGCTCCTCGTTAGGGTCCAGTACGTCCAGGCCCTCCTCTTGATCGACTCCACACGGCTTTCGGTGAGTTTCTCCTTAACTAGCTTGCCCCTCAACGTCCTGCTGAACTCCGGCTTGACGACTGCCACCACAGCCGTCGCCAGGGCGTGAGTCGCTACCTCTTTCTCCACTTGCTTGAAGAGCTCCCCGAGACTCTGCTCCACGTAGGCGGTCGTGTACGTGGCGTCCCTGAAACTGGGGGAGTTTATGATGGCCTTCACGAACGGTATGTTTGTCTGTATCCCCTCGATCACGTACTCGTTCAACGACCTCAACAGCCTCGAGATCGCCTCGCTCCTGTCTCCGCCGTAGGCGATGACCTTCGAGATGAGCGGGTTGTAGTCTATCGGGACGTAGGACCCCGCCGCAACACCCGAGTCCACCCTAACGCCGGGGCCCGCTGGCTCTATGTAGCGTGTGATGTAGCCCGTTGAGGGCGAGAGGTCGAGGGGGTTCTGCGCCTCTATTCTCGCCTCGATCGCGTGCCCCCTGTAAGTTACTTCCTCTTGCCTGATGTCCAGCGAGACCTCGAAAGCCACCCTTATCTGCCTCTTCACGATGTCTATACCCGTGATCATTTCTGTAACGGGGTGCTCGACCTGGATCCGCGCGTTCACCTCCATGACGTAGAACTTACCTGTTTTAACGTCGTATATGAACTCTACAGTCCCCGCGTTGTCGTACCTTATGCTCTTCATGAGCTCGACCGCGACACCGGCCAGCGCCCTCCTTGTCTCCGGTGTTATAGATGGCGAGGGGGCCTCCTCCACGATCTTCTGGTACCTGAACTGGACCGAGCACTCCCTCTCGTACAGGTGCACGACGTTGTCGCCGTCGCCTATTATCTGGACCTCTATGTGCTTACCCCTCTCGATGTAAGGCTCGACGTAGATTCTACGGTCCTTGAAAGCTCTCTCGACCTCCATGATGGACTCCGAGACCTTCGACTCGGCCTCCTTCTCGTTACGCACCACCCTCATGCCTATGCCTCCTCCCCCGCCTGCCGCCTTCAGCAGTACCGGGTACCCGTAATCCCTCGCGAACTCCAGGACGTCCTCGGGGGCTTCGACTCTCTGGTAGGGGAGAGTGGGCAGTCCCAGTTTGAGAGCTGTCTCTTTCAACCCCAGCTTGTCCCCGGCCCTGTCGATGACTTCGGGGCGGGGGCCAATCCACACGAGACCCTTGGCGATCACTTTCCTTGCAAACTCGCTGTTCTCGCTCAGGAAACCGTAGCCGGGGTGAACCGCGTCTGCGCCCAGCTGGAGGGCTGCCTCAATGATGTCGTCCATGTCCAAGTAGCTGGAGACCTCTGAGTCCTCGATCACAAACCTCCTGTGCAGGCTGTTCTTGTCCACGGACGTGTAGACACCTAGCGGGGTATAGCCCAGTTCGCTGACGCTCCTCGCCACCCTTATTGCGATCTCGCCCCTATTAGCGATGAGGACCCTGATAGGCATTACCACCCGACCACTAGACAGCCGCAACGTCCGTGTCTCGGAGTATAAGATATCGTGTGTAGTCTTAAAGCGTTATCTACCTGTCCCGGGGAAAAGTCGGTAGATCAGGTCCACGTATGTCTCGGCCACCTTGACGACGTCCGCGAGTTTTACGTACTCGTTGACCTTGTGCGCCATCCCGACCTCCCCTGGGCCGTAGGCTACCACCTGTATGTTCTTCGCCGCGTAGTAGCGTAGGTCTAGGCCTCCAACGCAGATCGTCTTCCTCGGCTTGAGGTTGAGGGTCCTATTGATCGAGTCCTCGAGGACCTTCACGAGGTGAGAGACCGGGTCTGTCAGGGCGGGCTCCGACTTCTCCATCACCTCGAGCTCCGCCCTCACTCCAAGCCTCGCAGAGGCGTTTTCGAGGAACCCCCTCAGTTCTTCGACCACTTCTTCCGCTCTCTCCTCCACGATCAACCTCCTGTCGATACTAAACCCGACGACGCCGGGCACGATATTTATCGACCCGGGGGCTATTAGCTTACCGCCTAACGTGAGGGTCGGCGTAGAAGCCTCGGGCATCTCGTATTCGAACCTGCTCTTACGTACTGCCAAGCGTGGCTTGTACTCCTCTATGAACAGCTTGGCCAGGTAAACCATCTTCTCAAAGGCGTTGTCGCCTAGCCAGGGAGTCGAGCCGTGAGCCTGAACCCCGTAGACCTTGACCAGCGCCCAGACACCGCCTCTGTGACCTATGTAGATGTTGTCAATACCGCTGGGCTCCGCTATCACCGCCCAGTCGGGCCGACTACCCAGAACGTTCACCAGGTACCCAGTCCCTGTCAACCCACCTATCTCCTCGTCGGGTACAAGGGCCGCTTCAACGACTATTCCCGGCTCCTTTCCAGAGGCCACGTAAGCGAGCGCGCCTACAACGGAGGCTATACCGCCCTTCATGTCCGTAGCCCCTCTACCGTAGACAAGGCCGTCCTTTACAACGGGTTGGAAGGGGGGTGTCTCCCAGCCTTCGCCGGCTGCCACCACGTCGTAGTGCCCGTTGAACTGGAGGACCCTCTCCCCACTGCCGACGCGGGCTAGGAGTATGTACCTAGGCTTGTCGGGGTTGTACTCCCTAGGCAGGTGCTTTCTGACGTAGTCGTCGTCGACTCTGTGAACCGTTACGTGAACGCCGTGGCTGCTAAGCACCTCCCTGTAGTAGTCGACCATTGCTTCGTAACTCTCGCCGAGGACTGTGGGGAACCGTATGCTGTCGATCAGGGTTTTCTCGATTAATTTTTCGACCCACTCGGGTAGGGTCGTCGTGGCCGGACACCCTTAAAAGAGCGTCTGTTAAGAGCAGGCTAGAGTTAAAAAACACGGCGCTTCTTTACTCGACCTTCGTCACGTGAATGATCTGAACCGGGCAGGCCGCGGCAGCGTCCTCAACGCAGCTCTTCAAGTCCTCGGGCACGATGCCCACTGCGATATTCGCCTTGTCAGCCCTGTACTTCTCCACTATCTGCGTCTTGTTGTCCTCGGTGCTCATCTCGAACACGTCAGGGCATATCGACACACAGACCATGTCCGATATACAGTTCTCTCTCGGGTTGATCTCGACCTTGTACTTGGCCATACGCGGCACCATGGTTATTCTAGAAGGGTTGAAAATAAAAATGTTACCGCCGTACTAGGGGCTCTTCAGCTATGCGGGGCCTTCTACACCAGAAGACAGCCCAGGATTCCTCATCATCACTTTAAACCGTAGTACTGTGACGGTTTAAACCCTTGCCTTCTCAACGCCGCCTAATCGGCTCTAGTACCCTAGTGTAGCCCTAGCCACCTCTCTAACCTCCTCGAAGACCCACTCCAGGTCTCCACTCCCGCGCGCCAAGAACTTCCTTACGCGGTATTCGAATGTGACCGCCTCCCGGCCCACGTTTATAAACACCTCGTTTCTCCCTGTCCGATGACGTGCGTATACGAGGTCACCCGTCAACTCGGTGTACACGTAGTTGTGCCGGGTGAAGAAGTCTAAGAGGGCCGAGCGCAGCCTGGTCTTAACCCCCTCGTCGAGGGGGGCGGGGAACCTCAGCTGGCACTCGTGTCTGTCGTAGCCCTTCGTCTTACATGTAAGCGTTAGCCCCCCGACCACGTCTGTCTTGGTGTCTGCGTATTGCCTGGTGAGGTAGTAAAAGAATATTGAGCCCGGGCTCGCCGCAAGCATAACGAGGCCGGCTACCGCCAGCAAGTTATGGATCCACGTGAAACGCGCGCCGCTCACACTTACGTTGAAGTAGTCTAGCGGTACCTCGCTCACGAGAGATATGTTGTAGAGCCCGCTAGAGCCCTTGAAGAGTACAGTAAAGGAGGCGGTGTCCCAGAACACGTCGGTGTAGTTGTAGCCCTCGCCCGTGATACTGAAGGTGCCGTTCGACAGCTTGGGTAGTGTTATGGTTACTTGGTCGTTGGTGTCGAGCCAAATCGCTGTCCATCCCTCACCTAAACCGTTGACCCTGACCGTGGAAGCCCTCTTTAGGCCAAACTCGCGAGGGAGGCTGAAAGACAGGGCTATCAGTGCGAACGCCGCGACCAATAGGACCAGAGCCAACTTGTAGACCCTCTCCAAACCACCCTGCACCTCGCACCCGACGTATTCTCGCTAGGGGTTTAAAGGATTAGAGAATGTGGAGGAAAGCGAAGGAGGAGAGGAGAGGAGAAAAAGACGTTCTGCTCAAACAGTCCTCTCTTCTCTGAAGTAGATCCTGCCGAGGCTCCTGGGCGGTGCGAGTATCCTCCTGAGAGGTGTTGCCATGTATATCGTCATAGCTGCTATCGCGACGATGAACGGTAGAGAGTACGATAGTTCCCTGGAGATGTTGAACCACGCTACAAACTGGAGGCTCGAGTGTACTAGAATGGAGAATACGAAGGCCGTTAGCAGCACCACTAGGGGGTGTCTACCCCCGCTCAGGGCCACAGCGAACGCCAGCCACCCGTAGCCGCTTAGTATGATCGACCTCTCGTCCCACAACCTCACGTAGAAGTTCATGTAGGCTGCGCCACCCAGCCCTATCATGGCAAACCCGACAGCTGCTGCTATGAGCCTGGACGCCAGCACGTTGACTCCGAGAGACTCGGCGGCAGCCGGGTCTTCGCCCGACGCCTTAATGGATACGCCGAGCTTGGTCTTCTCGATTAGCCAGTACGTGAGCAGGCCTAGGGCAAGCATCACCATGTAGCCGGCGACCCTCTCCTCTACAGTTAGGGCTACACCTGGCGAGAAGTTGGGTAGCGAGGCCTGGACGATCCTCGGCCCGTACCCTATTATGCTCGCGAGGCCGTACATTAGGAACATCAGCGATAGGCCGACCGCGCCGTGGCTAACGGGGAACTTCGTCAGTGTGAAGGCCATGAACAGCCCGAAGAGCATTGCGACCACAGCCGGTACAAGGAAGGACAGCAGTAGGTTGTTGTTGTAGTACACGTCCATGAAGAAGGCCAGCGTAGCCGTTAGCGCGAAGGTTCCGTCTATCGCCAGGTTCAGTATCCCGCTCTTCTCGACCACCGAGTGCCCGAGCGCCATCAGGTAGAACGCTATGAAGAGCCCTCCCGAGGCAATTATTAGGTCTGCGAGGGTGGCAATAGAGGGGTCGAACATGGTCTCACCACACGATCTTTATCTTGTACTCCGATATCGTTATCAACAGCGCGTACATGAGCAGTACGCTGCCTATGAAGACGTTCGTCACGCCGGCTGTAACACCCGCTTGCTGCATGCCCTTCATCGCCATGAGGGTGAAGCCCGCGTTGTACAAGCTGCTGACGACGTAGGCCGCTATCGGCACGGCGAAGAGCTCTAGCATTGACAGCCACGTCACAAGTATCCCGAGGTAGCCGAACCCGGAGGTGCTGGTCTCGACTGGTATCCTGATACTCGGAGTGACGCCGCAGAGGTAAACCACGCCGGCCAGCCCTATGAAGCCGCCCGAGAGCGCTAGGGCTACGGCGGCTGTTAGAGGCACGCTGTAACCGGCGCTCCTCAGCAACTTCACGTTGCTGCCGTGTATCTTTATGGTGAGCCCGAGCCTTGTATAGTCGAGTAGGAGCCACACGATAACCCCTGCCAGGATCGTGACCACTATCATCTCCACCGATACCGTGGAGCCCTGGAGTATAGAGTACTGGAGGCTCTGTGGCAGAGACCTCGTCTTGGCGTACCCGTAGACGTCCCTCCAGGGCATGCCTGGTATCATGACGAACCAGTCGATTAGGTAGTAGGCGACGTAGTTCATCATCAGAGTCAGCGGGACTTCGTCTACACCTATGAAGCCTCTCAATAGGCCTGCCACCAGAGCCCAAGCGAATCCGGCGGCGAACCCTATTAGTAGAACTACTACTTTAGAGACCAGTGGCGCCTCCGACGTCAAGTAGGGCGTCGTGAAGACCAGGTACACCATGACCCAGGCGGCGATCCAGAACTGCCCTTCACCGCCGATGTTGTAGATGCCGCCCTTGAAGCTCAGAGCCAGCGAGAACCCTATTATTGTCAGTAATAAGAAGATGTTGGCGATCACGTTAGGGTGTGTGAGCCCGTCCCATATAGATTTGAGCACGTCAGTAGGCCACACCATGTATCCTGTCAGGAAGAAGAGTATGGCCATGCTTACTACTATTCCTATCACTAGCGCGAATATCGGCACGACGAAGTAGGGTATCGGCTTGACCCTCCTTACTACAACTATGCTGACCAACTCTAAGTCACCATCAAGCGCTCTACTTCGGATCTGTCGGCCGACTTCGCCTCAAATAGACCTACAATCTTGCCCTCGTTTATAACGGCTATTCTGTCGCTCACCTGGAAGATCTCGTCCAGGTCTTCGCTGACCATTAAGACTCCTATGTTCTCCTTGACCACCTTGTCCTTGATGACCCTCCTGACCTTGATACTGGTCACCTCGTCTAGACCCCTGGTCGGGTTGTAGGCTACGAGGAGGTGTTTCGACAAGTCCAGCTCTCTCGCCACGAGGCTCTTCATTAAGTTGCCGCCGCTGAGGAACTTCAACGGGGTCTTAGCCCCTGGGGTGACGATCGAGAAGTCCTCAATGAACTTCTTAGCCAGGTGTGTTAGCCTACTCCAGTTGATCACAGCGCCGGTGTACCCGGGCATCACAGCGATGTTCTCTCTAAGACCGAAGTCTATCGACACACCGTGCGACAGCGGCTCGTCGGGGATGTAGCCGACACCCAGCTCTCTCAGCGTCTTGGTGTCGGGCATTACATACTTCCTGCCCTTTACATTAACCAGGACTGTTCCTCTCTCCACGTTGCGTAACCTCATTATCGCCTGAACAAGCTCCGCCTGCCCATTACCGACTATGCCGGCTATTCCCAGCACCTCGCCTCGATTCACGGTTAGCGAGACTCCCTTAAGGGCGTAAGTCCCGTAGTCGTTCTTGACCCACAAGTCCTTTACCTCCAGCACCGGCTCAGATGGTTTACCGTCCATGAGCCTCTCGTAGGTGATTTCCTTAGCCCTCTCAGCGAACATCATCTCCCTGACCCTCTCGATGTCGACCTCGCCCGTCTTCACTGTCCCAACGAGCTTACCGCGCCTGAGGACCGTTATCCTGTTTGACACCTCGAAGGCCTCCGTTAGTTTGTGGGTTATCAACACAACTGTGCCGCCTTGCTGGGTGAACTCCTTGAGGTACTTGTAGAACTTCCTCCTCTCCTCCAGTGGGAGGTATGTGAGGGCCTCGTCCAGTATTATCACCTTCGACCTCAGTATCAACGCCCTAGCTATCTCTACCAACTGCTTCTGAGTGTAGGTCAGCTTCCAGACCTCTTCTTCGGGGTCTACCTTGATCCCGATCTTGTTCGCGACCTCCTCGAAGTACTTCCTGATCTTCTTTGGCGACTCGAAGATGCCGAGTTGCTTCATGCCTAGGACCAGGTTCTCTGCGACTGTCAGCCTGCTTATCAGTACCGGGCTCTGGGATACCATGGCTATTCCGAGACTCAGCGCCTTCATCGGGTTCTCTATTGTGACTCTCTCGCCCTTGTAGTAGATCGTGCCGTGATCTGGCGTGTATATCCCTGCGAGGATCTTGACTAGTGTAGACTTGCCGGCGCCGTTCTCCCCTAAGACCGCGTGTATTTCGCCCTCGCCGAACTCTACTGTTACCTTCTCTAGGGCTACCGAGCCCGGGAACCTCTTGGTTATGCTCTCCATTCTAACGATAGGGGTTTGAGGAGGAGGGGTTTGGGAAAAAACCTGGTTACCTGTCTTCTCCACTTCGCTCCACCTCGCTGCCTCTACTGTGCTACCGCTATATTGCACCTACTCTATGCACGACGGGGTATAAGTAGTATTGCATCGACCACAGGTCGTCGTGTCCCAGCCTCGCTCCCGCCGGCACGTTAATGAGCTGGCTCGGGTTGGAGATGTTCCAGAACGTCAGCGGGCCTGTGAACGGGTCGAAGACTGGAGCCACGTTCCAACTCCACTCGGTCGCGGGCTCGGAGACGCCTGGTTTAGCGGGAGGTATCTTTAGTCCGACAACTGTCTCGTACACGTGGGAGTCGGCCTGCTCCTGTATGTTCTCTAGTATAGGCGCCTCCTGGAACTCCCTCATCCTCTCCATGAACAGGTCGTAGACGCTCATCTTCATGCCGGTCACTTTGTCGGTCACCATGATGCTCTTAAGAGTGTCCACGAACTTCGGGTTGATGTACATGATGGAGCCGTTCGAGTAGATGTGAGCACCTGCGTCGACCGCGCCGGTGTTCATCAAGTACCAGTAGTCGACGTTCTGCAGGTTGTAGGGGGTGTAGACGCCGGCCTTGATCTTGGCCAGTATGTCGACGTATATGGTCTCCCAGTGGACGATCTGCCCGGAGACGACCACGTCAGTACCGTAGGTGTAGCCTGGTGAGTAGTGGCTGAAGACGTAGAGTTGCTTCCCTGTACTCGCGTACAGCTGCTGGACAGTCTGTATAACGGTGGGGGTGTCCTCTGTAAAGGCGAAGGTGTCAACGTTGTAAGTCTGGAACAGGGTCTGCACTGCCTGCCTGGCCTTGTCTGGGGCGACCCACCCGCCGATCACGATCACGTGGACTGTTACGTTCTTACCTAGCTGCTGTGCCACTTCTTGAGCGCCGATGGCAAAGGCGTTAATGTGCCTGACTACCTCGGGGATCTCGACTGCGGCAACGTAGCCTATTTGGCCGGTCTTGGTCAGAGCGCCGGCTAACAGCCCGTCGAGGTAGTAGGCCTGGTACAAGTCAGCGAAGTATGTCCCTACGTTGGGAGCCCTCATGTAGCCGGAGCAGTGGAAGAATATGACGTTCGGGTACTTCTGAGCAGACTTTATAGTGTTCTCCATGAAGTCGAAGCTCGTGGTGAATATCACGTTGTAGCCCTGGGAGACGAGGTTGTCTATCACCGAGGGTAGCTGGTCAGCAGTAATACTCTCCACGTAAGTAGTCTGTAACCAGTCCTTGTAGAGCTGCTGAGTAACCCTTCTACCAACGTCGTGCGCGTAAGTCCAGCCGAAGTCTCCTATTGGTCCCACGTACACCCATGCCGCCTTGATGGTCGAGGGCGGGGTCCATGTAGGTGTCTGTGTCTGAGTTATTGTTTGAGTTATTGTTGTCGTTACTGTGCCACCCGCCCCCACAGTCTGGGTCACGGTCTTCGCAGGTGCCATAGATGTCCCGGCATAGAACGCGGCTACGCCGACTATTATTATGATGATTACGAAGATTGTTGTCAATACTTTAGGACTCATAGGCTTCCACCGTCTTGATATAGTTATTTTCCACAAGCGCAATATATAAAGCTAACGTATGTATATAGACGTAAAACGGTTTGACCACACAGTTCTTCTTTTGAGCCTACTTATACTTACTTGTAGATGCTTACGATATAGCCGTAGACCCCCTTCGCTATCATGTCCACTGCCACGCTGGCGATTATGATCGACATGAACCTGCCGAGCGCCCTCACAGTACTGACACTGAGGAACCTGACCAACGTGTCGGAGAACTTGAGTATAAGGTAAGTGGTCGCTGCCGCAACCACTTCGGCGACTACGATGAGAGCCATGTTCATAAGAGTCCTCTCCGAGCTGGTCAGAAGCAAGATAGTCGTGAGAGTGCCAGGCCCAACGATGAGCGGTGTAGCGATTGGCACTACAGCCATGTCGGTTGGCTCGACCCTCTTCGTCCTCGGCATCTCGCCGAGCATGTCGACGGCTAGCACCATTAAGACGATTCCTCCTCCTATACGGAGGCTAGCCAACGATATGTTGAACACCTCGAGTATGGTACTCCCGAGGAACGTGAAAACGAGCATTATCGTTAGCATCGCCCAGAAGGCCCTCCTCACGATCCTCTCCCGCTCTACCTTACCGAGTCTCTCCGTGAGCGAGATATAGGTGGGCAAAGCGGAGAACGGGTTCATTATAGCGAGTAGCTGCACGTAGTACTGAGTTAGCATCACGAGCAGGTCTACCATGAGCGCCCCAGTCAGTAACTCGCGTGAGACTGGGTATTAAGCAAGGGGACTACACGGCGCCTCTCACTCCCCCTTCCTCAGCCTCCTCGCGAGGAGACCCACGTAAACCCCGTGCCCTGGCTCACCCACTAGCTCGCCCTTCTCTATGATCGGCACGCCGTTTACGAGCAGGTGCAACGGGTGCCCCTTGAGCTCAAGCCCCTCCCACGGTGTCCAGTCCACCTTGTGGTGGTGCGTCGAAGCCGATATCCTACGAGGCTTCCTCGTCTCGAGTACAACCAAGTCCGCGTCCGAGCCTATGGCTATCTCGCCCTTAACCGGGTAGACCCCGAGTATCCGGGCCGGGTTCCTCGAGGTCACGTCAATGAACGTCTCCACGGAGATCCTCCTCCCCTCTACGCCGAACGTGTACAGGAAGGGCATCATTATCTCTAGGTTGGGGATGCCGCCCCAAGCGCTCCACGCGTCCTTCTCCTTCTCGGACCTGGGCGCGGGCGCGTTGTCGCTCGCGTAGACGTCTATGTCGCCGGTCTCCAGACCCCTCCAGAGCGCGTCCCTGTCCGCCTGTGTTTTCAGTGTGGGGGCGACCTTGATGTAGTTGCCAAGCCTGAGGGTGTCGTCTCGCGTGAAGTAGAGGAAGTGCGGGCACGTCTCGACTGTCACCCTACTGTAGAAGCGCCTTATGAACTCGATCGCTTGGAGCCCCTTAGCACTGCTGAGGTGCGCGATGTGGAGAGACGCGTTAGTCTCGAGTGCGTAGAACCCGACCTTCAAGATCGCGGCGGCCTCAGCGTTGTCCGTCCTGTGCAAGTGGTAGTAGGACGGGTCGTCGAAAGACTTGTACCTCTTCTCGCCGAGCTCTATGAGGGGGTCGTCCTCGGCGTGGACGACGACTACGCCGTTGACGTTGGCCACCTGCTCGAATACTTCGACAATGTCGTAGTCCTCGGCCTTGAAGGGCCTAGCGGTGAAGACCTTGAAGGTCTTAACCCCCTCCCTCGCGAGGGCCTGTATGGAGTCCTTGTTCTTCCCGTTCATAAAGCCCGCTGTAATACCGTAGTTCAGGTAGGAGTCCTTCTTGGCCTCCTCGACCTTCAGCTTGAGTACGTCTAGGTTGTCCACGTAAACTCTGAGCGGCATGTCGATCAGAGTGGTGAGACCGCCGAAGGCTCCGGCTAGGCTACCAGACTTCCAGTCCTCGTTCTGCGTGTACCGGGGGTCGTAAACGTGGGCGTGGATGTCTATCCCGCCCGGAAACACCGGCTGGCCCTCCGCGTTGATCACCTTCTCGGCGGGGAAGTCCTTTTTACCCAGCGCCGCTATCTTGCCGTCTTCTACTAGGATGTTGCCCTCAACGAACTCCTTACCGAGGAAGACCTTGGCGTTCCTGATGAGAACGCTGCCGACACTCATGATGGAGCCCCTGGATACAATATGTCAAATAAAGATAAAATCATGATAAATTAAAAATTTCTATTACAGCCTCTAGGGGGTCGCGGAATTTCCCGTGGACAAAACACCTTCTCGCGCGCTCAGCTCCGCGAGACAAACTCTACGACTCGAACAGGACGAACAAGCCCGGCTTCCCGGGGAGCGCTTTCTCGGCTTTAGACAACCCCATGGAGAGGGCTTCTCCCTCTTCCACGACTCTGACCACAGCACCCGTTTTCCTGCCTATGTACTCGGACAGCCTCCTCAGAGTGTCGAGCTCTAGGCTGTGATCGACCTTCACCGCCTCCCTGTCTAGCTGCCCCGACTTCCACGCCCTGTACACCTCGGACACTAGTCTCTCCTTACCAGCGCCGACCGTCCTAGACACCTCCCTTATCACCTCTCTTAGCTCCAAGCCCTTCATTGCCAACTCTAAGACCCTCCTCTTCCACTGGGACGCCACTATCACGTAGACCTCGCGGGGCTTCCTCCCCACGGCTCCTAGAATGTTCTTTACGTCCTCGACGACCCTCTCCACCTCGTTGATCAGCGCTTCGGCGGCATCGTCGAAGTAGGCCTCGTATCCGCTGGGCCAGCTACTAGTCGACAGGAACCCGCCACCACCCATCCTGCTCCACATCTCCTCCGTCAAGTGCGGGATTACAGGGTTGAGGACCTTGAGCCAGTCCTGTAGTACATACTTTACGTCGCAGGGTAGGAACCCTCTCATATCCCTGTACCTGTCTATGAGGTTCAGCACGTTGAAGAACACGTTCTGGACGTAGTCCCTAACCTGGTGGGCCTCGACCGCCTCCTCGCCGGCTTTGACGAGCCTGTAGAACCTGCTCTTAAACCACCTCGACAGAACGTCCTCGCCTACGTCGACGCACCTCCCCTCTATTAGGTCGAGCGCGAGCCTGGTGAACTTCTGTAGGAGGTCCGCCGTGGCCGACACGTCCTTCTCCCTCCAGTCCAAGACAGTGTCCAGGCTGGCCGCCCAGGCGATGTAGAGTCTGAACAGGTCGGAGGAGTACTTTTCGGCTATGTCTCTCAGGTTGATCACGTTCCCCTTGCTCTTGCTCATCTTCGCGCCCTCCCTAATGACGGGCTCGTTGAGCGTTATCGCGCGAGGCCAGTACTTCTCTGGGAAGATCACGGCGTGGTGGATCAGGTAGAACGAGAGGTGGTTCGATATATGGGGCGTCGACGTGTGCCTAAGGTCAACGGGGTACCAGTACTCGAACTCCCTTCTCAGCTCGTCTAATAGCTCCGGTCTAAGCCCCGCCTCAGCGGCTACTTTTTCTCTCTCGCCCTGGCCCAGGAAGACGTAGTCGAAGAAAGCTGGTCTCAGGTTCTCCGGCTTGACGCCGGCCTGCCTCAGCTTGTGGACGATGGTGTAGAAGGCCATGTATATCGTCGAGTCGCTCAGGCTCTCGATGATCCACTCCTCGTCGAAGGGTAGCCTCGTGCCGATACCCCTCTTCCTGGCACAGGGCCTCTTCTCTAGCCAGTTTATCGCGTCCACGAACGCCTTCTTGTACTTCTCAGGCTTGACGACGAGCCTGTTCTCGATGTAGTCGAGCAGGGTCTTCTTGAGGCTCTCGCCAGTGTAGTCGAGGAACCACTGGTCTACGATCTTGGCTACTATGATCTCACCGCCGGCCCTACACCTAGCCTTCCTGTTGAGCTCCAGGAACCTTATCGCGTCGCCCCTCCCGATCAGTGACTGCTTGACGATGTCCCTCGCCTCTCTGACCGGCTTCCCCTCCACGAGCGGGTCTTTGACAAGCATACGGCCTTTGTAGAACTCCTCCTTGTAAACTATGCTAGTAGCCTCCTCGAGCCTCTCGTCGTACTGGTCCCTTATCCCCATCGACTCGACTACCAACTGCGCGTAGTGCCCTTCCACGCCTGGGACTTCAATGATCTTGATCGGGCTTATCGGGTCGACCAGTGAGGGGTCCAGGCCGTACCTGGCCATGAGGCTCTTGTCCTTCTTCAGGTCGCTCAAGGCGGCGTAGTCGTAGGGGGCGTCGCTCGGCTCGGAGTACACAACGCCCGTCCCGAGGTCGGGGTCCACGAACCACGCTGGCAAGACTACGAGCTCTTGCCCGAGCGGGCTCCTGGCCTTGCGACCCAGAAGAATGCTTCCCGGTAGTTCCTCGAGGACCTCAAACTCCAGCTCGGGGTGCTGGTGCTTGAGCTTCACGAACGCCTTCTCGGAGGTGATGTAGACCTCCCGGCCCATCCTGAACCTGACGTACTTGGCCTCCGGGTTGACCCACAAGTTGGTCGCGCCGTACAGGGTCTCGGGTCTAAGCGTCGCTGCCAAGAGCACGTCCCCGCCGTCCACCAGCCTGAACTTGACACCAGTGTACTCCACTATCTCGACGGGGTTCACGTCAGCGTCCTCTATGTCGTCCTCCCCTTCCGGCTGCTTGTGGAGTAGGCAGTAGGTGACGTAGTGGCTCCCCCGCGTCAAGAGCCCCTTCTCCGAGAGCTTCAGGTACTGCCATGCCACGAACTTGTTGTACAGCGGCTCGCCCGTGTGGAACCTCCTCCTCCAGTCTATGCTGTAGCCCAGTGCGTCGAAGTCGACGTGGACGTTCTCTGCGAAGAACTCCGCTAGCTTAAGCGGGTCTTTGAAGGACTCGAGGGTCTCCTTCACCTTCTCTTCGTCGCTGAGGTACATCCTCACATAGGACTCGTACCTAGCTATTACCTTCTTGTCTCCCCTCGAGATCATCTCGGATATCGCTACAATAGGTGTACCCGTGATGTGGAAGGCCATTGGGAACAGGACATTATAGCCGCGGAGACGCTTGTACCTGGCTATAATGTCGCCTATCGTGTAAGTCCTACCGTGGCCTATGTGGAGAGGGGCGTTGGTGTACGGGTAGGGAACGGTTATGAAGAACTTAGGCTTGGCGGGGTCTGGCTCGGGCTCGAAGACGCGGCTCTCACGCCACAGCTTCTGCCACTTCCTCTCGATACCCCTGAGCCACTCCAGGAACTCGTTAGAGCCCTGATGCAAGCCTGACACCGTACTTGGCTAAGGTAATTATATGAACCGTATAAGGAAATATAATCGTAGTGCCGTGGCAAGCCGGTAGTCCGGTATGAAGGTTTCAATCGTAGTCCCCACGTACAACGAGAGAGACAACATACCGGAGCTCCTGAGGAGGATCGACCGGGCGATCAGGCCGCATGGATGGGATTACGAGGTCGTAGTTGTCGACGACAACTCGCCGGACGGAACAGCAGAGCTGGCTTGGCAGCTCAGCGGCCTCTACCCGGTCAAGGTGATAAAGAGGCCCGGGAAGCTAGGGCTCGCCTCCGCGGTCGTCGAGGGGGTGAAGCACGCGGACGGGGACCTCGTCGTCGTCATGGACGCAGACCTCCAGCACCCGCCCGGGGTGATCCCTCTGATCGTGGAGAAGCTCTCCCGGTGCGACGTCGTAGTAGCATCGAGGTATGCAAAAGGCGGAGGCGTGATGGGCTTCCCTTGGTACAGGAGGTTGATGTCGAGGGGCGCCGCCGTTATCGCCTGGCTCTTCATCCCCGAGTCGCGCAAGACGAGCGACCCGATGTCGGGTTTCTTCGGCTTTAGGAGACGGGTGATCGGGGACTTTGACACAGTCGAGCCGAGGGGCTACAAGGTTCTACTGGACTTACTACGGAGGGCTCGGCAGGCGAAGGTGTGCGACCAGCCGTACGTGTTCGTGTCAAGAGAGAAAGGCAAGTCTAAACTGGGCCTTAAAGTGATCTCGGCATACATCCGCCATGTCTTGAAGCTAGCTTTCTTCGAACTGTAAGCGTTGAGTCAGGTACTTTATGTCGCTCACCAGCTCTACTATGTCTAAGAGGTAGCCCCTGACCCTGTAGAGGTTATCGTAGATGAAGAAGTAGTTAGGGTTAGACGCGATCATGCGCCGGTTGGTCTCCTCCGCCTTCTTCACGTTCTCGTACTCTACATTCAGTAGGCTGGAGAAGTCCCTCCCGCTCTTGGAGGCGTAGAGGTTCATAACTTTGTCGCAGAAGTCTGCGAGCGTGTTGATGTGGTTCAGCGTCGCCTCTCTCACCCTCTCGTCTAGCCTACCGTCGAGGTCGCTCAGGTCTCTCGCGAGGAATGCTACGTGGTCTACAGTCCTCTCGAGGTTCCTGAGGATGTTGTAGTACACGTTCACCTCCGCAAAAGACTTAAACCCGACGTCCTTCGGCAGGATCTCGCCCATGAACACCTTGTTGAACACCCTCAGCCCGTAGAGGGTCAGCTTATCCACCAAGCTGTCTCTCTCGGCGATCTCCAGGTATACGTCTCTCCCCGCTTCTTTGGCGAGGGCGTTGGAGAGGTCTTGAAGCATCATCCTCAGTATCCTGAATACTCTCAGGATGATCTCGTCGACGCCTATGCTGAAGTCGCCTGCCACGTTCTTGACCACGTACTCGAACTGGCTCGTCTCGACGATCTCCAGCCCGATCGTCTTGTTGATGAGCTCTCTCACCACACTCCTTGCGTAGTCGGCTGAGCACCTGCCGCAGTTGATCTTTACCTCGTCGTAGCCCGCGAGATAGGCTGATACCAGTTGTATCATGTCGTAGGCGCGGAGGCCGCTCAAGTAGAAGGTGTAGGACTTCTCGAAGCTCCTCCTAGACTGCACTGGGCTGACCTTCAAGCTCAAGTCTGGCAGTATCTCTATGACGACCTCGTCGTGCTGTTTGAGGTTGTGTAGCCTAGCCCAGTCCTTCGGTAGCGATACCATGTATGTAGAGCCGCTCATCACTTGAATTCTTCTCTTGAACAACGCCCTCGACTAAGTATCCCAGTAGAGGGTTAAATACTTTAAAGGGTGTTTAAAGGTTAACAAGGCTAGGCATATTAACAGCAAAGACTATATGCTTGAACCATGAACGTAAAGAGGAAGATCTCGATCACGATTGCTCTACTGTTAGGTCTCGAGGCCCTCTTGTTCTTACTCATAATTGTATCTAAGTGACGACGAATAGCCTTCCGCCGCTAAAGTCGTTAGACACTCTATGCCCAAACTTTAAAGTTTATTGTAGACTTTAAAGGTTATTGTACTTACATTAAAAAACACGCATCCAATCATATAATCCTGGTGAGGTCAATATGAACAAAAAAGTATTATTGCCAATTCTTGTAATCGCGGTTATCGTGTTAGGAGCAGCCTGGTACTACATGGTGGGTAAAACGTATCCAGGGGCACCGTACACGGGCCAGACTTCTCCATCGCCCACGTACTCGTCCCCGACCCCGACTACTCTCCCTCTCAACGTCGTGCTTAACGGTGCGGGCTCCACGCTTCAGGCACCGCTAGTCCAGTACTGGGCTAGACTCTTCCAGCAGGAGAATGGTGTCCAGGTGAACTACCAGGGGGTTGGAAGCGGTGCTGGGATCAGCATGTTCTTGGCCGGCACCACCGACTTCGCGGGAAGCGACGTGCCCCTCCCGCACGACGTCTACAAGAACTATGAAGGTAGAGTCCTACAGCTCCCGATCACAGTCGGGGTGGTCGTCGTGGTCTACAACATCCCGGAGATACCTAGAGAGGTCCACCTGAACATCACGGGGTGCATACTAGCCGAGGTCCTGAGAGGCAACGTGACGAGGTGGAACGACCCTGCTATCAAGAGCCTCAACCCAGCTGTCGCCGACAAGCTCCCCGATAAGGACATTATTGTTGTGTACAGGAGCGACAAAAGCGGGACAACCAATATCCTGACCACATACCTCTCGCGGTCCTGCCCCTCCCTATGGCCCAGCAACCTCGTGGGCTTGTCTATGCCGACCTTCGTAACCGAGTCCAGCAGGGCTATCGGGGCGAAGGGCAGCGACGGCCTCACTCTAGCAGTGAAAAACAACCCGTACACGTTAGGCTACGTGGAGGTCCAGTACGCCCTGTCCTCCGGAATACAGTACGCCGCGTTACAGAACAGAGAGGGCTTCTTCGTCCTGCCCACCCCTAATGGCGTATCAGCCGCCGTGGAGAGCATAATCGACAAGCTCCCCTCAACTGTTAGAGCAGACTGGAGCCAGTCCTCCAGCGAGGTGATATACGCGCCTGGCAACAACTCCTACCCCTTGGTTACCTTCACCTACCAGTTGTTCTGGGCGTCCTACCCCGACAAGAGCAAGCAGGACGCCGTCAACCTGTGGATACGCTTCATACTCACGAAGGGCCAGGAGAACGCGATCGAAGGGTTCTACTCGCTCCCCCAGAGACTTGTTAGCGAGCTGTTGACCAGCCTCACACAGGGTGCTTAAGATGAAGATAAGGGTTTTTTCAGCAGACAAGTTCGTTTACCTGGTGGGTTTGAACCTGGCGATCCTCGTCGTGTTGTTTGCCCTGGTCGTGTACGTCTTGGCCGTTAAGTCAGCGCCGTCGGTCTTCTCGCTCGGGGCGGGCCTGTTAGGCTCCGTCTGGAACACAGACGAGGGTAAGTTCGGTCTCCTCGCACCCCTTTTGGGTTCTGTCCTCGTGACTGTCTACTCGATACCCCTAATCATTGTGTTTTCCATACCCTTAGTGGTTTTAGCGGAGGAGTACTTGAGGGGTTTAGCCGGCAAACTGGTTAACCTCGTGATCGACCTGTCTGCGGGCCTTCCCACGGTGATCTACGCGTACATAGGCCTAGCTTTCATGTCCAACGTACTGAAGGACTGGTTGGAGAGGCCCCTGCACGAGTTGCTCGGCTTTTTGCCTCTATTCGCCTGTAGACCCCTGACGGGCCAGAACCTCATGACCGCCACGGTGATCCTCTCGATCTCCGCAGTACCCTACATGGCCGCACTGGTCAGGGAGTCTCTTAGAATGATACCGAAGTCCTACGTGGAGGCGTCCTACAGCATAGGGCTCTACAAGGAGGAGGTCATACTGATGAAGCTCTCGATGGTAAGGCCGGCAATAGTCTCAGCCCTACTACTATCGTCCAGCAGGATCCTGACCGAGACCACTATAGTGTCACTAGTCGCGGGCAACCAGTACGTGATAACCCCCTGCGCCCTCTCGCCGGTGTCGACCATTCCCTCTCTCATAGTGAACAACTTCGGCTACTCCGTCATGTACCCCCTTCTCGACAGCGTGTTGTTCGCCTCGTCCCTGATACTCTTCGTTCTATCCCTGTCGCTGAACGCGGCTGGTCTCTACCTCAACAAAAGGTTCAGGGTGGTGGTAGGTGAGTAGACGGCGGTCTCTCAAGGTCGCCCTCGTCAAGGCCTCCATACTGACCTCCGCGCTCGTGTCCCTGACCCTGATACTCGTAGTGCATATCGTGGTGGTTGTGTACGGCCTCCCCCTTGCACTACTGAACGGGCTGAGCCTGCTGTACGCAACCCCACCCCTCCCCAACCAAGACGCCCCGGTTGGTGGTGTGGGCCCCAGCCTAGTAGGGACTCTCGTGTCGTCGGGTATCGCCGTCGCCTTGGCGACCCCCGTGGCCCTCATCGCCGCGTTCACTATGGTCGAGTACAAGGGGAGATGGTTCGTCGACTTCCTGAGAGTGGTCTTCACGAGCCTGTACGGGCTACCGACGATCACGATTTCTGTCATAGTGTACAGCCTACTGGTCATACCCATGAGGGCGCAGAGCCTCTTGGCCGGCTCCCTATCGCTGGCTCTAGTGGCGCTACCGGTAGAGATATCGTACCTAGAGGGCGTCTTTTCGAGCATCCCCGAGACATACCGCGAAGCCGGCTACGCGATCGGGCTCACGAGGTGGTTGGTATTGAAGAGAGTACTGATAGGGATCGGAAAGTCGGGGGTGGCATCAACTGTGGCACTGACCCTGGCGAGGGTGATGGGGGAGACGGCGCCGCTCCTCTTCACGATCGGCAACGCCATCAACACCTACCCCTCTTCGCTCTACAGCCTACTCCAGCCTTCGTCCACTATCACGACGCTCATTTTCACCCTCTCGAGCTCTCCATTCCCCTCACAGTTCCAGTTCGCGTGGGCCGCTTCACTAGTCCTCTACGTCGTATACGCTGCTCTATTCGCGTTGTCTCGGATGGTGAGGGGTGTGGAGCTGTGAGGTGCCATATCCGGGCAGTAGACTTCCACTTGTGGATAAACGACGTGGAGATCCTCAAAGGAGTCGAGTTCTGCGCGCCCAAGAACTCGATCTCGGTCATAGTCGGACCAAGCGGCTCGGGTAAATCGACTTTCCTTAAGAGCATAAACAGGATAGTCGAGCTTAATACCAACGTGAGGAGGAGTGGAGACATACTCTTGAACGGTGGGAGCCTCTTCGACATGGACCCCGTAGACGTGAGGAGGCGAGTAGCCATGGTGTTCCAGGTACCCAACCCGTTCCCCCACCTGACGATCTTCGAGAACGTGGCGCTCCCAGCCAGGGTCAACGGTGTGGCCAAGGACAAGGGTTCCTTGAAAGAGCTGGTTAAGTGGGCCCTGGAGAAAGCCATGTTGTGGGATGAGGTGAAGGACAAACTGGAGAAGCACCCCCACGTGTTGAGCGGGGGCCAGAAGCAGAGGCTGTGTATAGCTAGGGCTCTTGCGATGAAGCCGGAGGTTCTACTTCTAGACGAGCCAACGGCGAACATCGACGTGATAAACGCGAAGAAGATCGAGGAGACCCTCAGAGAACTGAAGAACGAGATGACGATTGTCATGGTGACGCACAACCCGAACCAGGCCCTCAGGATCGGGGACTACGTGAATGTCATGTTCGACGGCAAGGTTATCGAGAGCGGGCCCGTGGGCGATATTGTCTTGAAGACTAGGAACGAGCTCGCTATAAAGCTCTTGAGCGAGGGGTGGTGACGCGGTGGAGGCCAGTAAGACTGTAACAAAGATCGTCGAATCGATCTCCGAGGAGACCTTTAAGTCCCTCGACATAATCATGTCTTCCCTCAAGGCCGGGTCGATAACCGACGGCGACTACATAGAGCTGTACCAATCGACTCTGAGACAACAAATGCTGAGACGTGAACTTTACACGTACGTGTTCGAGTCGATCGCGAGGTATAGGCCTGTGGGGAGGCTGCTCTGGTACTACACCGTCCTCCTCGACGCCGCCTACGACCTGTACAGGATCTCCAGGTACTCGTGGGAGATCGCCAGAGTTGTGAAGATCTTTGGAACGGTTGACGTTGGGAGGGACGTCTACGAGTCGCTATCCGAGGCCGTGAAGGAGCTGAAAGCCTTCGTGAACAAACTACTGAGAGGCGAGACTGACACCATCAACGTGGACAGACTCCTCGAACTCGAGAAAGAGAGCGACGAGAGGTACCTCACAGCGCTTAAGGCCGCGGCGGCGAAGAGGGTGTTTTCCAAGGAAGAGGTAGCCAGGCTACTGATACTCAGGCACGTCGAGAGGATGTTGGACCACGTTGAGTACCTGGCCTCCAGGATCGCGCACTAGGGAGATGAACCTCCAGGGCATTGGACCCGACCCTTTGAACGCTTACTTGGAAAAATGAGCGGGAGCGAGAGGCGCGGTTGTTGATCTCTTCGCTGCCCTTAACTTTTATAGAGGACTAGCTCCTCCCTCAAGTCCTCAAGGTTAATTAATTAAGCGTTCGACCACATTGTGTAATGGGTTGGTGAGCGTTATGTTCGTCACACACCTGAAGTGCAGTAAGTGTGGGAGGGTATACAAGCTAGAGGAGAAGCCTGTCACGTGCGTCAACAAGGACTTGGGAAGGCTCGACGTCTACTACGACTACGAGGCGATCGCCTCAAGTGTAAGCAGGGAGGAGCTGGCCAAGAGGCCTTTCTACATGTGGAGGTACAAGGAGTTCCTGCCGGTCCCCAGCGATGAGTATATAGTCACGCTCGGTGAAGGCGGCACCCCCCTACTGAAGGCGAAGAGGCTCGGCGAGAGGCTCGGCCTGAAGAACCTCTACTTGAAGGACGAGACCAGGAACCCGACCGGTAGCTTCAAGGACAGGGCAATGAGCGTCTCGGTCTCTATGGCAAAGTACTTCGGGTTCAAGAGAGCGGTTATTGCGAGCAGCGGTAACGCCGCTGCTTCACTGGCCGCCTACGGCGCTAAGGCGGGCATCGAAGTATACGCGTTCGTGCCCGACTTCGCCGGCTTCGGCAAGATAGCCCAGCTCCTATACTACGGGGCCAAGGTCTTCAAGGTAAAGTGGACCGAGGCAGAGGACCCCACCGTTAAAATGATGAGAGTACTCAGCGAGAGGTACGGCTTCTATCCCAGCCCCAGCTTCGGGGTCTTCAACCCCTACCAGATAGAAGGCCCGAAGACCATCTCCATGGAGATCGTCGAGCAGTTGGGCTGGAGGCTACCAGGCCAGGTATTCGTTCCCACAGGTGCCGCGAGCCTCCTCACAGGCGTCTTCAACGGCTTCAGGGACTGGAACCAGGTCGGCTGGATAACCGGGTACCCGAAGCTGGTGGCTGTTCAGCCGGAGGGCAACTACCCGTTCGTTAGGGCGTGGATGGAGAGGGCCGACCCCGACAAGATAAGGCCGTGGGAGAAGCCGCCGGAGACGATCGCTACAGGGTTAGAAGACACGTTCCCGTGGGATGGAGACGCCGGCCTCAGAGCGCTTTACAAGACTAACGGTTACGGTGTCGTGGTGAAAGACGACGAGATCGTAGAGGCGATGAAGCTGCTTGCCAGCCTTGAAGGGGTCTTCGCCGAGCCCAGTGGAGCGGCGGGCTTAGCAGGCCTGATCAAGGCGATTGAGGACAGACAGGTCGACAAGGACGAGACGGTGGTCGTGTTAGTGACCGGGCACGGCCTGAAAGACCCCGACATAGTCAAGAAAACCGCAGGCGACGTACCCTTAATCAACCCCGCCGAAGAAGAGTTCTTCGCGGCCGCAAGGAAGTACTACGGGTCAGAGTTCTGAATTTAATCGCCTGTTTAAATCCTTCTTTTACTCCTTCTCTTAAAGTAATTTTATAATTTAAAAAAGCGTATAAACTACCAAGGAGGGGTTGGATGGTCGAGCTCAGGCTATCGAAGTTCTTCGAGGGCATTCACCACACGAGAGAGGGCAGGCCCTACTTCAAGGCCTACGCCGCCGGCGAGTGGGTCGAGTCCTCGGAATGGACCCCGGTCTACTCTCCAATAGACGACACGGTCATAGGCTACGTACCTAGACTGACCTACAAGGACGTCGATAAGGTAGTGGGCAGGGTCTACGAGCAGGGGAGGTGGAGTATCAGGAACACCCCGGGTTACAAGCGCGTCTCCCTCATGTTAAGGATAGCCGACCTCTTAGAGAAGTACTCTGAGGACTTCGTTCAGGCTCTCGTCTTGAACACCGGCAAGACCTATGCCCAGGCCAAGGGGGAGTTGAACGCTAGTATCAGCAGGTTGAGGGACTCGACACTCGACGCCAGGAAGGTGCCCGGCGAGTACATTGCTGGCGACTGGGACCAGTCTACACTGGAGACCGAGGCCATCGTGAGGAAGGAGCCCTTCGGCGTAGTCCTCGCTGTGATCCCCTTCAACTACCCGCTGTTCGACTCCGTTAACAAGTTCGTCTACAGCGCTATCAGCGGTAACGCGGTGGTCATAAAGCCGCCCAGCGCAGACCCTCTACCCGTCTTGATGTTCGCCAAGGTGGTAGAGGAGTCGGGCTTCCCGAGGGACTCCTTCGCCGTACTGACGCTGCCGGGCAAGGAGACAGACCCGCTCGTCGCTGACAGGAGGATCTCCGTGGTCAGCCTCACCGGGAGCTCGTCGACGGGTAGGCACGTCCTCGCTGTGGGAGGTGTGAAGCAGTACATCATGGAGCTGGGCGGAGGCGACCCCGCTATAGTCCTCGCGGACGCCGACCTAGATCAGGCTGCGAGAGCTGTGGCAGCTGGCATTTACAGCTACGCAGGCCAGAGGTGCGACGCCATCAAGCTTATACTGGTAGAAGAAAAAGTGTACGAGGAGTTCAAGAAGAGACTTGTCGAGGAGCTCAAGAAAGTGAAAGTGGGCGACCCACGCGACTCCACGACTGTTATGGGCCCACTGATAAGCAGGGATGCCGTCGAGAACATGATGAGCGCGGTTGAAGACGCCCTAGCGAAGGGCGGTGTCTTACTCTACGGGGGGAGGCGCTTAGGCGGCAATTACGTTGAGCCTACACTAGTTGAGATCGCCTCCCACGAACAACTCGTTGAGACGAGGCTCTACAAGGAGGAGGTCTTCGCACCCGTAGCCCTGATAACACCGTTCAAAGACCTCGACGAGGCTATAAAGATCGCCAACGGGAGGGAGTACGGACTAGACGCCGCTGTCTTCGGGAAGGACCTAGACCGGATCAGGAAAGTCATCAGGTACCTCGAGGTAGGCGCCGTGTACGTCAACGACATGCCGAGGCACGGTATCGGCTACTACCCGTTCGGTGGTAGGAAGAGTAGCGGTATTGGTAGGGAGGGCATCGGCTATAGCGTAGAGTACGTCATGACCACGAAGACCGTCATATTCAACTTCAAGGGCAAGGGCGTGTACAACTACCTCATTTAAGGCGGGCTCAGATTTTTCTCCCTCCCCCCGTTCTCTCATTTCAGGTGCCAGCCTCTTGCCTCTAGTGCTCGTCAGGAGTAAAAGGAGGGTTATAGCGAACTACAGGCCCCTAGTAGTGGTCGAGTCTATCGCCGTACACGGGGAGACGGTTGTAGCCGTAGGCAGGTACGAGGATGTGAAGAAGGCACTAGCGGGGTCGGAATACACCGAGGTGGATTCCGAGTATGTATTAGCCCCCGGCTTCGTGGATGCCCACGCACACCCGGACTCGCTGGGCTATAACCTGGTTCTCGGAGGTAGGATGGAGGCCTCGAGCATTAAGGACGTTTTGGAGAGGCTCGGGGAAAGCAGAGCCGTCGCTGGCTGGGTGATACCCCCGAGGTTAGACCCCTCCAGCCTCAGGGAGGGTAGAATGCCGTACTACTGGGAGATAGACGCTTACGTCCGCGACAAGCCAGTCTTGCTACAGCACATATCGGGCCACATGGCCTCCCTGAACAGTATGGGGTTAGACCTGGCTAGAGAAGTGCTGGGACAGATCAAGTTTGGAGACCTAGAGAAGGGCTGGATCTACGAAGAAGACCTGTGGAGACTCCTGACACACATCAGGTCGTCGATGCGAGAACCAGAGCTCGAAGAAGCCCTGCTACTTGGCCTGAGAGAGTTCGAGTCCAAAGGTGTGACGGCGGTCGGGGCGGCAGGTCTCTCTCGTAGAGAGGTCGAGGCGTTTAAGAGGCTTGACGAGGAGGGTAAACTCCCTATAAGGGTCTACGGCTACGTGATGTACACTGGAGGGCCAGACTTCGACTTTGACTACGTCGAGAGATTGGTGAACGAGACTTGGAAAGACAGCTCGAGCAAGTTCAGGGTCAACGGTTTAAAGGTGATCCTAGACGGTGCGCTAGGGCCGCGAACGGCCTACCTATCCGACGACTACTCTGACGAACCAGGGAGACGGGGCTTCTTGAACTACAGCGAGGAGGAGCTCGAAAAGATCTTCGCCGAGGCGAGCCGTAGGAATCTCCAGGTCGCGGTTCACGTGATCGGAGACGCCGCTTTAGAGGTGGCACTGAGGGCCGCGAGGAGAGTGAGGAGCCTCCATCTAAGGTTGGAACACGTCTCCCTAGTCAGGGACGACCAACTCGGATACATCGGGGAGCTCGGGCCGGTACTCGTAGTGCAACCCCACTTTGTGATCGCCGATAAGTGGATTACGCAGAGAGTGGGGTGGGGAAGGGTCTGGTGGGTCTACAGGTTCAAAGAGCTGGAGAGCGTCGCGGTCACAGCGTACTCGACAGACGCCCCTGTAGAACCAGTAGACCCGTTCGAGACGGTCTACGCCGCCGTCACGAGAGGCCTGTATGATGACGTGGACTACGCCCGCGCGACTCTCAGGAACGCGGTCACCGTAGCCGAGGCGCTCGCACACTACACGGTAGACGCTGGGCTCGCCCTCGGGGACCCGAGGCTAGGCTACCTGCTACCAGGGTGCTACGCAGACATAGTGGAGCTGAGCGACGACCCTCTCCTCCAGTACGACCCTGCTAAAGTCCGTGGTCTGAAAGCCAGGGTTGTCAAGTTGATAAAGGGGTCTTAGTAAACTAAGTCTTGGTAGAACATGAGCGTCTACAAGCCGAGGAAACCGGGGAAAAAGGACGTACTGAGCGAGGGTTTAAAAGACCTCAGCCCAAACTTGAAAGAGCACGCCAAGAAGACGCTCAGCGACAAGAAGTAGACTTCTAGCCCAAGTTCTTCACCAGCCTGTACTCCCTCCCGCTGTGGAGGATTACTAGGGCTTCTCGTCTAAGCTCCTCGAAAAGCGCTCTCTCTACGGGGTCTAGCCTCTCGACATCCTCCACCGACAAGGGGAACTTCTTAGAGAACTCGGCCAGGAACCTCCTATCAACGACAAGGTTCCCTACCTGGACCACAGCTCCTTCGATCCTCCACTGCTCCAGCATACCCGGGTACTGGGCTAGGGCCTCCTGGACGCTCATCACAGGCTTCGGCGGCCTCGGCAGCTGTCTACCCCGCTCCGCTTCGCCTCTAGGAGGTTCGGGTACTCCGCTCTGCTCGCTAGCCTTAGCAAACTTCGCCACGATCTCCTCGACCCTCCTCAACCTCTCCTCGAGGTTCCTGATCCTCTCCTCGAGTAGTCTCCACTTCTCCTCGCTAGGCGTCTCTGTAACACTCGTCTCTGGTACCCGTGCTTCAGCTGGCGGTTCCACGACTTGCTCCCTCCCCACCTCCTCGACTCTACTGGTTTTCGTCCTCGATAGTAACCACTCCCCTCTCTGAGTAATGTAGAAGCCCCTCCCCTCCTTTCGTACAAGGCCCTTGTCCCTCAACCTCTGGAGTACGTTCCTAGCGAGGGTAGGGGAGATAGCGAGGTAGCCGGCTACGTCTTTGACCGATACACCCGGGTTCTCCATCACGAACCTGAGGATCTTGGCAGTTAAGGTCTCGTCCTTGCCCAAATCGTCCATCACGCCGTGATCTCTATTGTTTTGACACCTAAATATATAAAGCAATTTTATCGTCTTAGTTAGGTTGGCAGAACGGTGTTGCTTATGCCTTCCCAGCTATTCGACGAGGAGACAGAGCAGGCTCTGAAAGAGATATTCAAGACGTTCAGCAGGCCCGTCAAGGACTACTTGGTAGTGCTATCGTTGAAGGAGGCTGTGGAACATACTCACGAACATGAGCATGAACACGAACATCACCACCATCACCACGCCTACTTCAGCCTAAAACCAGCGGTGGTAGAGGAGTGCCCGACTTGTGGCGAGGCATGGATGCTAGCGACAGAGCTGTCCAAGATCAGCAGCGGGGCGCTCAGCTTCGAGGTCGTCGAGAAGCAGAACGCGAAGGACCTGAGACCAAGGTACCTGCCAGCCTTTATCTACGGGTCCAGCGGGCTTAATATCAGGTACTACGGGCTACCGAGCGGGCAGGAGTTCGCACCTTTCATATACGTACACCAGTACATCGCGACGGGGGAGGTGAAGCTGTCCAGCAAAGTAAAGGAGGTCGTGGAGAGTGTTGACACCCCGCTCCACGTAAAGATCTTCGTCACCCCCGAGTGCCCGTACTGCCCGATCGTCGTCGACTACTTCAACCAAATGGCCCTGGTAAACAAGCAGATATGGGTTGAGACGATAGAGGCTCTCGAGCTACCCTACGAGGCCGACATGTACGGCGTCCAGGCCGTACCCTACGTCACGATAAACAAGATGGAGGACTACGACGAATACGGTGCAGAACCCGTCGAGATAATACCCGGCTACGTGCCCCCAGAGCAGGCCTCGAAGGTGTTAGCTAGAGCGGAGAGGAAGATCAAGAGGGGGGATACTAGTGGAAAGAAGTAGGCCTGCGGGCAACCCGACCGCGCGTGCCGAGGACTACCTAGAGGCAATCTACATACTGTCTCTAAAAGGTAAGCCGAGAGTCAGGGAACTCGCTAGAAGGCTCTGCGTGTCGCCTAGTAGTGTTGTGGAGTTTCTCAGGAGGCTCGCTGAGCAGGGTTACATCACTTACAAGAAGGGCGGCGAGATAAAGCTGACGGAGAAGGGGCTGGATGTAGCCAAGAGGATATACGAGAGACACCAGGTACTAACAGAGTTCCTGACGTACATCGGGGTACCCCGGGACATAGCCGAGATAGACGCGTGTAGAATCGAGCACTTACTACACGACGAAACAGTCGAGAGGATAACCGAGTTCGTGAAGAAGCTGTCACGAGAGCAGGGGTAAGTCACGCGAGTAAAGTCATTAGCTTAGCGCTTTTAACACCCTTAACCTTCCTCAACTCCTCGAAGAGCTTGGCCACCTCCCCGCCTTTCCCCCGGACGAATATGGCGAGGAGGCAGTTCCTCTCGTCAAGGTGGATGTGGGTGGCAGAGATTACCAGGCCTAGGTAGTGGTGCTGTATGTCTGTCAACTCGACGTCGGCACGGTCCATGCCGTGGTCGTAGAGGAGCCCTATAACCGCTGTGACGTTGTCGCTCCTCAGGAACTCCTCTTCGGCCAGGTAGTTGTAGAGGGCGAGCTGTACGATCCTGCTGAGGCTTAGGCCTTTTTCATCCCTTACCTTGATCAGCTTCTCGGCTATATCCTCGGGGAGGTAGACGCCGATTTTCAAGGCCGTAAAGACGACACCCCTCGGCATACCAATGTTTATAGAACCGAATATTTTTCAACTTAAGAGTGGAGATGACCGGAGCCCTCCTACCTGAGATGTGATGACTTCACGGACCGGGGGATCCACGTTCACCTGCCACTAGTCGGATGAAGAGGGCGATAACGACTACGAGTACAGCGAGGACCAAGAGAACTGTCCACCTGAACTGCCCCTCGGGCGGGACGTAGGTTGTTGTCGTGGTCGTCTCCTCCGCGGGCGGCGACTCCGATCTTGTGAACACCGGCGTCAGGCTCCCGCAGAGCGTCGTGAAGTTCTGTACTGTCGGGTGGAGGGGGTCTAGGACGTTCAGGAGCGAGGTGTTAGAGGCGTAGACCACGTAGCCCTCGAGAGCTACAACGGGTGGCGGACTCTTCGCCCCCGTCACGTTCGAGGCTAAGACGACGAAGCTCCTCGGGGTGATGATCGTCTTGACGTCGAAGTACCTCGACGCGTTGCTGAGGACCACCTTGAGCAGCCTGTAGTTCAGGTCCAAGACTAGTGTAACGTTGAGCCTGCTCCCGCTGAGTGTGCTTACGTAGTACCAGTTGTTCTGGTCACCGGCCATTGCGTAGGCCTCAATGCCCTCCCCCGGGGGTTTCATCAAGATTACCCCGTAGGCTTCCACGCCCTTCTCCGTGAAGAACATGGCCAGTACGCCGTAGTCTCCGAAGAAGTCGATGTCCAGGTCGACGTATGCCAGGTAGCTCTCACTAAGCGTGTTTAACTGGCATGAAGCCAGCGTCACGGGGGAACCGCCCGTGGTAACCGGCAGCAGCTGTAACACGGCCAGGAGTAAGACGAGGACGCCTAGAAGATGGTGAGGCCCCGTAAAACTCATGAAGCCACCTTTTCTCTGGGCCACCACCTAGTGTATACCGTCTCCGTGACTAAATAGTTTGTTATGACGCCTACAACCTCCTCCTCGATCTCGCCGCCAGGCTTGAGAGCCACGCCATTTACCATGAGTACGTCCTCGCTGCCATTGTAGAAGTAGACTAGGTCAACGCTATACCCTCTGGCTACCAGCACCTCAACGATCGATTTGAGCGTGATCACCAGCCGCCCTAGGTCCCTCGTGGGCGATAGGGTCACGGATATGGTTACGTGCCTCACCACGACACCGTAAATCATGTCCCGTTAATCCGCCTTTATATCGGGAACCCGATTAATATCGGGATATTATTCTGTTAATCCTACTTCAAGCCGCTTTAAAAGAGTCCAGCGTGGATTCAAGCATGGTGCTACGCGTTGATTGGCATGGCCAAGATGTACCTCGTCGAGAGGTGGCGGGAGCTACTCAGGCAGATGGACCTCTACTACCTTAGGCTCTTGGAGGACGCCATCGAGAAGGAGGCCGAGATTAACAGTAAAGGCGAGTTGACGGCGGAGGACAAGCTGACCCTCATCTACGTAGAGGTGGTTAAGAGGGTCGTAGCCGAGGAGCTGAGGGTCGACTACGACTCAAGCCTGGGTCTGGACATAGACGAGTCTCTGCTGAGCAAGCTAGGGGCTTACGCCGAGCCCGTTTGACCTAGAGACTGTTTTTAAGACTCTTAAACCATTAAGGGAAAATGACTTGATAGCATAGTGGTGGTTTTTACTTGGACAACGTCATAGAGGGTATTAGCAGTTTTGTTAAAACCGTCAGCTTTCCCGCCATAGTGCCCGTTAACTTCATACCCTGGAACGCGGCCACGGTCACAGGCCGGCTCACCGAGGAGCTAGGGGTAGACGGGTTTATCTTCTTGACGAGGTGGGAGGTAGCGAACATAGTAGAGGAGAGCCTCCAGCACATACAGAAGGAGATAAACATAAAGTACATAGGGGACTACAAGTTCCAGAGGTCTTTGTTGAAGGACGACATCTTCGAGAACTCCTTCCTCATCAGGAACGTCCTCGAGGTCGTGCGCTGGCACAACAAGGAGAAAGTGATAGTTGACCTGACTATGACGACCGGCGAGCTAGCCTCCGCCACTTACTACGCTCTGAAAGACCTCCAGCTAGACAACGGTCCGACCTACCTAACCGTGGTGACCACGATCCCGCTCCAGGGAGTGCCGGCGTACCCGGGGAACCCCAGGTGGCTCCACAAAGTCCACGTCTACGGGTCTAACAGAGCGGGCTGGAAAGGAGTGGAGGTGGTCACGGACCCGCCGAAAATCATAGAGTGGAAGGGTACTAGGGGGATATACATCGCGATATCCAAGTTGATAAACTCGCTCTCGGACAGGAGGATAGTAGAGGTCTTCGACGGGCACAAGAAGGAGAGCCCCGAGAGAGACCCAGACGTTGTAGAGTTCTACGTACAGGACGAGATAGAAAACGAGAGGAAGAGGCTGGTCAGCGTAGAGACGTCGGTCGGCCCGGACGAGGAGACCTCGAAGCTCCTTTACAACTCCTGGAGAACCATCTACGACGTTGTGTCCAAGAAGGTCGGGGAGGAGGGGGAGGCAAGGTCTATTGAGAGGATCCTCAAGCAACTGCAGAGGCTGACAGGCTCAGCCGACTTAGTGGTTTCTAACATCATGAGCCAGGAGCTCGGTCTGGAGAGCTACAAGAGGACTAAACTCCACGCGTTTATCAGACACCTCAGGGAGGAGTACGGGAACGTGGCCGTCCTACCGGACACCAACATGTTCTACCAGGGCCTCCACATGAGCTTGCTCAAGGCGAGTATTAGGAACAGCAGCCCGTGGAGCCCCGTACCCAACGTAGAGGTGTACGTCCCCATATGCGCGGAGGCGGAGGTGAACGGGAAGATAGCCGCCACATCCTCGACCTCTGAGACGCTTGTGGAGAGGTTCTCTTATATAATGGCGCTCATGGCAAACAGAGTTCTGCAGGAGATCAAGTACCACTACAAAGCGAAGACCCTACCAGCTATATCCCAGCCTTGCGAGGCCTCGGTTGCCGTTGAGTCGTCTAACCTACAACAGAAGGTCGTACTCCTCCTCACGGCAGACAGAAAGGCGTTCAACGCGTGGCAGACCTTCAACGTGTGCCGTGGCAATATTGTGTGCGGCTACATCGACCACGACGACTCGCCTCTCAACACGAACACTCTCTACTCTAAGTTCTACGCGAGCATAGTCCTGGCGAACGTAGTGTTTACAACGAGCCTGTTCACAAGAGTAGTCGTTAGGTCTAAGAAGGGCTCTGTTGTATTAAACGTGAACAAGCTACGGGGGGCTACAGCACCCTCGATAGCGATAAATAGACTCGAAATCAAAGCTTGAAAAGAGGTGCCTGGATGAGCAACCTACTCGAGAAGGCCCGAGATAACCCGTGGCAGCTCGCCCTCGAGTGCAGGGCTGGGGGCTGCGACATCGTAGAGACCGGTAGAGCCCTAAGACACCTCCTACTGAACGATACGGCTCGAGGCCTCGAGCTCCTAAGAGCTCTCAAGTCCAACCTAGACCCGTTCATCTTCCTGGAGCTGCTCGCCAGCGCTGTCGACCCAGATCTCCTCGACTGGGTCGAGGCGAGTGTCAAGAGCGAGGTGATAATCGACAGTTTTAGAAAGGGCAAGCTCAACGACGTCTACGGGTATGTGTCGTTGATAGAGCTAATGCCGTTCCTGGGATTGGGCGATGAGGCGGCACACATAGCGTCAGACCTGTTGAAGAGGGCCTGCGAGCTGTCGAACGCCGAGGAAGCGAGGGCTGCCGAGCTGGTCAGGCTTGTCGCCAACGGGCCCATAACCACTCTAGGACTCGATAGAGTCGCACAGGTGATCTCGGTCGTCGAGCCCGAGGGCTGCCACGTGTGTTGTCTAGAGGTCTTCGTCGAGATGCTGAATTCGGTCGTCCTCTCTTACCCCCCGAAGAGTCTCTTCGCCCACAGGACTCTGCTCGCAGGGATGAGCGAGCTCTTAAACAAGGTGCTGAACAAGGCGCTTGAAGCCGTGGAGTCTGATAAGGAGGTGTCTACCAGGGTCTTCAGGGGGGTGAGCGCGCTCCTCTCGCAACTCCGCTCTCTCGCCAGCGAATCAAGGAGCCACGAGGAGTTCTCAGCCCTGAGGTCTAGTGTGATAGATAGACTGGGGGAGCTGGGTAAAAAATTAGGGCTAGACCGGGAACTCGGCTCACTTGATCGAGCTCTTTAAGTACTCAACTCCAAGACCGAGGTACGCCAGTACTTCGATGAACCCCAGCATCTCCGAAGCGCTCCCAAACGTCTTCTTGATTGTGTATGCGTCCAATCTCTCTGCCCCCGTCATCTCGGCTACATCGGCCACTAGGTTGTCCCTGAACTTCACCGCGAGAGTGTAGGGGGGCTGGAGGAGTATCTTGAACTCGTGCTTGCTCTTCAACCTGTCAACAGCCGTCCTTAGACCCCTGTCTAGCTCGTCTAGTACTCTACTCAGCGACGGGTAGACTGCTGCGTACCGGGAGAGCCCCTTCTTCAGCTCGACGAATACGATATTCGTGGAAAGGGTCTCTACTTCGCTCCTCAAGTGAGCGTCGCCCGCCACTAGGATGACCGGGACGCCTTTCTCCCTCGCGTAGAGGGAGTTTATCAAAAACTCACTGGCCTTAACCCCGTTAACGTACACCTCGTAGAATACCCTTCCACTCATCGTGTGGTCTAGGAAGCCCTTCGTGGTCCCGGCCGCTGAGTGGTAGCCTATGAACAAGGCCGCGCTAAAGCTCCCGTCTAGCATGGTCAACATCGAGTATGGTCGTGGGTAGCCCTGTACGAGGTAGACGCCGTCGGGGACAGAGGCGTAGTCTATGTTCGTCATTAGCCCGTGGCTATCTGCCAAGTACACCTCGCTGAAACCCAGCTCGAGTAGTCTCTTGGAGACGAACTCGGATATCCTGGTCATGACCTTGACAGCCGTCGAGAACTGCGTCTTCTCGGGGCTAGTCATAGTGGTTGAGGCGATGCCGGGCAGCCCCTCTAGGTCTATCGATACGTACGCCTTCATATACACCACGTTTAAACTCTTATTAATTGTCTAGAATATATAGGTAAAAACAAACCTAGCGTTCACTCAGGAGGATGAGTTTTGTATAAGGGCTTGTTTGAGGGGGCTTTAGACGTGGTAGTCCTAGACGTCGACAACGAAGACGTCACGCCTATCGAGATCTACAGCGCGCTCTCAAGGATCGCGGTTGCCAAGAAGAACAGGAGGTTCAACTTGGTCTTCCTGACCAAGCTCGACCACGTTAAGTTCTACGAGCGTTACCGCGACATGATTTCGAGCAACATCTCTCTAACGCTATCGATCAAGAGGGTGAGGGTCGAGAGCTGTGAGGACGCTTTAAAGAACCTCGGCACGCTTATAACCGGCGCAAGGATACCCATCATTGTGGCCAGCGAAAAGTGCGCTAACCTACTGAAGGGCTTCTACAACGCCGAGGTAGAGGTGGTCTAGTGGGCTACGACGTGGTCCTCACAACAGACAGAACTATGATGACCAACCACCACGGTAAAGAGTTCCTGGGGTTCGTGGCGACCGGCCCTCCGATAGCTCTTCCGGAGAAAGTGTGGCTCTGGATAACGGCGCCAAGACCTAAAGTCGACGAGGAGGGCAAGCCCCTGGAGGCACCTTACGGGATGAGGAAGGTCGAGGCCAAACTCGTCGAAGCCGGGTTCAAAGCCGCCATTATCGACCCCGACTACCTGGGGAAGCACCTGGACTCTATGAAGGTCCTCATGTTCAGCCACCACGACTACTTCGCATACGGGCCCCCGAGCAGCGAGTGGTGGAGTATCACCGGCCTAGAGCCGGTGAACAGGAGGAGTTTTAAGCGGCTCATGGAGAGCCCGCCTGTGAGGAGGGCTAAAGAGAAGGGGGTCAAGTTCATCGTGGGCGGGCCCGCCGCCTGGCAATGGCTCTGGGAGCTCGACCTTTGGAAGAAGTGGGGCGTCGACACGGTGATTGACGGGGAGGGGGAGAGGGTTGTGGTAAAGCTGGTCGAGAAGGCGCTTAACAACGAGGAGCTACCGGAGTACGTCTACGTGGGTCCGTCCGACTCCCCCAGCCTCGACGAGATCCCTGTCATTAAGGCCCCCAGCGTGAACGGGCTCGTCGAGATAATGAGGGGTTGCCCGCGCGGGTGCAAGTTCTGTAGTGTCACCTTGAGACCCCTGAGGTTCATCCCGCTGGACAAGATCCTGGCCGAGGTCGAGGTTAACGTCAGGAACGGCGTGAAGGGCGTTATACTCCACAGCGAGGACGTCCTACTGTACCAAGCAGACGGCGTTAAGCCGAGGCCGGAGCCCCTTATCAAGCTCCACAAGGCGGTGCTCGAGAAAGTGGGTGACGGCAGCTTCGCCTGGTCTCACGCTAGCCTGGCGGCTATCAAGTACGCCGAGGAAGAGCACCGTTTGATCTCAAGGCTCATGAACGATTACGTGCTGACCAGCGGCAGGAAGTTCCTCGGCGTAGAAGTGGGGATCGAGACCGGGAGCGTCAATTTGGCCAAGAAGATAATGATAGGCAAGTCTGCCCCGTACCCGCCGGAGATGTGGCCTGATATAGTCGAGGACGCGTTCCGCATAATGCACGAGAACAACATAATCCCTGCCGCGACCCTGATACTGGGGCTCCCAGAGGAGACGCCCGACGACGTCGTCAAGACCTCCGAGCTGCTGGACAGGCTGAGGGCCTACAGGAGCATCATAGTCCCCATGTTCTTCGTACCGATGGGCGCCCTCAAGAAGGGCGACTGGTTCTTGAAAGACCACGTAGAGAGGGAGCACATAGAGGTACTCTACAAGACCTTGAAGCACACTACGTATTGGGCGAGGGAGATCATGAACAAGTACTATTTCTCCTCGCCCCTCCACGCGCCTCTGCGCTTCATACTCAGATACTTCGTGTGGTACGTGAACAGGAGGGCCGACGAGTTCATTAAGAGCCTAGAGTATCAGTTAAAAAGCTAATTTCGTCGATATCTATCACAAACAACGATTACAAGACAACGGTGGAGTAGATGGAGAGATTGTACATCACCACGCCGATATACTACCCTAACGCCCCCCCTCACATAGGGCACGCCTACACGACCGTTTACGCGGACGTCCTTGCCAGGTATAACAGGTTGGTGGGTAGGAAAGTCTTCTTCTTGACGGGCAACGACGAGCACGGCCTCAAAATACAGAGGGCGGCCGAGAAGGAGGGTATTACCCCGAAGGAGTTCGTAGACAAGATGGCCGGTGTCTACAGGCAGTACTGGGTTATGCTCAACATAAGCTACGACCACTTCATAAGGACGACGGACGGCTACCACGAGAAGGTCGTGTCGGAGGCTTTCAAGAGGCTCCACGAGAAGGGGTTGATCTACAAGGCCAAGTACGCCGGCTGGTACTGCGTGGACTGCGAGAGGTACTACTCGCCCGGCGAGTACGTACTGGTCGACGACAAGCCTCACTGCCCAATACACAACAAGCCCCTGGAGTGGCTGGAGGAGGAGACGTACTACTTCAAGCTGAGCGAGTTCAAGGACTACGTTACTAAGACGCTGTCTGAGACCGACATCGTCTACCCGCCATCCTACGCCAAGGAGGTATTGAACCGCGTCCAGGCCGAGGGCCTGAGAGACGTCTCCGTGGCCAGGCCGAAAGACAGGGTCGCGTGGGGCATACCCGTTCCCTTCGACCCGGACTACACCATCTACGTCTGGTTCGACGCTCTGCTCAACTACGTCAGCGGGATAGGATACATGACAGACGAGGTCCGGTTCCAGGGGTACTGGCCGTGGGCGCACCACGTCATAGGGAAGGACATACTGTGGTTCCACACAGTGGTGTGGTTCTCCCTCCTGAAAGCCCTCGACATACCCCCTCCCAGGAGGCTGATCGTACACTCCTTCCTGATAAACAGAGGCCTAAAGATCGGGAAGAGCGCTGGCAACGTGATCCCCATCGAGTTCCTCGTGGAGAGGTACAACGGGAGCGACGGAGCCAGGTACGTGCTGATGAAGTTGTTCAACTTAGACAAGGACGTGGAGGTCACGATAGACCTAATGGACTCAATATACAACTCTGAGCTGGCCGACACCTACGGTAACCTCGTAAGGAGGGTGGGGGTCCTAGCGGCCAAGAAGGTGAAGGGGAAGGTGTACAGGAGGGACGTGGACAAGAAGATAGAGGAGAGCATCGAGACAGCCCTGGGCAGGTACGTTGAAGACATGGAGTCCCTCGAGGTTTCCAGAGCGCTCTCGGAAGTCCAGGAGCTTGGTAAAGCCCTGAACACCTACATAAACGAGGTCAAGCCCTGGGAGAAGAGCGACCCGAGCAAGGAGCTCTACAGCCTCCTTGAGGGCATAAGAGCCGTGACCGTCATGCTGTCACCCGTAACGCCGAGGGCTTCGACAGTGATATCCGAGAGCTTCGGCTTCAAGCTCGTGTCCCCACGCGACTTCAGGGTGGGCAGCGTGGAGAGGTACAACATAGTCGAAGCCCCCATACTGTTCAGGAAAGTGCAGGCTAGAAGGGAGTCTCCAAGTGGTGGGGAGAGTCCACCTAGCGGTTGACGTAGGGGCGACATGGACCAGGCTCGCCGTCGCCGTCGACGAGGTGTTTGTCAAGAAGGTAGTTGTTAGGACCCCCCGCGAGGGCGGCAGGCTGGCAGTCGCAGAGGAGGTCGCCCGGACGTTCGAGAAGGAGTTCAAGGAGTACCGCGAGAGGGTCGAGGCCGTAGGCATCGGCACCATCGGCCCCCTAGACATGAGGCGGGGGGTTGTCGTGAACACCCCAAACCTCCCCCTGGGGACGTTCGAGCTTAAGAGGCCGCTCGAAGACTTCTTCAACAGGCCGGTGTACGTGGTGAACGACGCTGTGGCCGGTGTCCTGGCCGAAAAGTACTATGGAGGGGGCGTGGGCTACAACAACCTCGTCTACGTCACCATAAGCACTGGCGTGGGGGGAGGGGTCATAGTGGACGGCCGCGTCATACTAGGGAAGGACGGTAACGCGCACGAGATCGGGCACATAGTCGTAAACTACGACTCGGGCCTCAGGTGCGGCTGCGGAGGCTACGGCCATTGGGAGGCGTATGCTGGGGGGGCCAACATACCCAGGCTCGCTAAGTACGTTGCCGAGAGGAATCCCTCGATAGTAAAGGTGTCTGTTATCGGTGAGAAGGCCGCGAGCGGGTCTTTAGAGCCGCGCGAGGTATTCGAGGCGGCCAGGAGAGGCGACCCGCTGGGCCGGCTGATCGTCGAAGAGATAGTCAAGGCGAGCGCTGCGGGCCTCGCCAGCGTGATAAACGCGTACGACCCGGAGTACGTATCGATCGGAGGGAGCGTATTCCTGCACAACACCGACCTACTCTACCAGCCCGTCGTTGAGATCGTTAAAAAGAACATTGTGGTGAGACCTCCCGTCATAGCCCCCACGAAGTTGGGGGACGACGTAGTACTGTACGGCGCCCTAGCGCTAGCTGTCTACAGGCCCGTCTAGGCTTGACTCCGGGTTCGCCTAGTGTAGGCGGCTCGCTATCAAGGACGTCTCTACGGCGGCTGCCGCCAGCAGGACTAGCGAGCCCACTACGATGGTCTTCCATGGAGAGCCTTTCCCGCCCGAAAGTTGAGCTGACGCCACGGTGAATACGGCGTAGCCGAGCAGCTCGATGGGGGTGTGCGGCATTATGAAAAGTAGTGGCGTGGCCTCGCCGCTGGCTAGTAGAGCCCCGTATATCACGCCACTGTTAGACAGGCCGTAGCCCACTACGAGGGGGCCTAGTAGGGGCGGGGTGGAGGACATAGCTATGGAGAAGTTGTTGAGGAAAATGTAGAAGAGGATGCCGAGAAAGCCGAGTTTGTAAGCCTCACTCGCCAACGACTCGAAGAGCTTTGCCAGGTTTGTGTACGTTGTATAGCCGGCAAACCCCACGAGCGTGGAGAACGCCAGCCCTAAGTAGATAAGGCCGTAGCTAACCGCGAGCCCTCTGATGGGCTTGTCCGAGAGCTTCAACCCCGTGTAGGACAGCGCGAGCCCGAGTACTACCGCGAAGTGGACATGGGCGTACAGGCCTAACCACGCTAAGAGGGCGTCTAGCCCTCCCACTGCTAGAACAACCCCGAGGACACCGTTCAGCGTTAAGTCCGGGTGGTCTACCCCTAATAGCCCCCTCCTTGAGGGCGGGTTTGGGTGCTGACCGTGAATTTCCTCAACGTGCTCGTTGTAGAGCGAGACGACTCTCCACGCCCAGTAGGAGAGGTATAGCCCGAGCGTCGCGGCCGTTAAAAAGACGTCTCTCACGAGGTCCCCAGGGCTGACGGGCTCGATCGTCCACACCCCGAACAGGGCTTTCTCTTCAACTCTAATGTGCTCTCTAATACTCTTCTCCACGTAGTATAGGATCGCTATGTACCCTATCCCGCCGACTAGTAAGCTGAGGAGTAAACCAGTTACAGGGGAGGGCAGGCTCCTAACCTCCCTCCTCTCCTGTAGGTAATTAAGCACGTTCTCGAAGTTCTCCTTTCTAGACCAGTAGTAGACAACTACAGCGCTGTCGTAGAAGTGTAGAGAGGCTTTCTTTAGCAGCGTGTAAGACGCGACGGCTGACGACACGAGGAAGCCGGTGAACATGACTGTGAGGGCTCCCAGGACTAGCCAAGGCACAGAGCTCGAGGTGATGAAGTAGGCTAGCTCGGCGATCAATCCCACGGAGGCGGGGAATAGGAGTAGCCCCGGTAGCACGAACAGGCCCTTGCCGATCTTCTCGAACTTCATACCCCTTACGTACTCCTCGACCAGCGCGTAGTCTCTAACAGTCTCGCTCATGGAACTCCCGCTCGGTCTTGACATGATTTTGGCTGGAAAACTAAATATAGTTTAATATAGTTTAGAGTTTAGACCGTGCAGTTTGCGCCGCAGACCTTCGCCAAATATACGGCCAGCTTTTTGTCATCGAACGACATGTACCTTAAGTACTCGTCTACGAACCCCATGAAGTCGATTAAGAAGTCGCGGTAATTTTTTCTCCTGTAATCCGATATCACGTCGTTAAGTGCGTCCAGGAACTCCGCGTGCCTCTTCAAGTGGTTGTCGTAGCCCTGTTTGTCGTAACGGAAGTAACCGTACTTTACCATGAGGGCCTCTTCAAGCTTGAAGTGCCTGTTCCTCGTGTGGTCGACTAGCGTCTGGAGATCTCTGCCTGCACCTTCTATGTCCCCCTCCATGATTTTGTCGAAAATGTCTCTAATCAGCCTGAACATCTCTGTGTGAACCTCGTCTAAGACCCTCAGTCCTAAAGCAAACACCCGCTCGTGGCTTGTAAAGGGGGGCCTGGCATCGTAGACCATCAACTCCTTCGGGCCCTCACTACATACCTCCTCGCTCAGCCCCTCGACGAGTACCTTGTCGTCTGTACTCAACATGTATGCTGTGTGACCACCCTGTTTCACGACTAAGAGGGTGTTCGACTCCTCGTTCACTATGTGCTCGATCAACTCAGTGTTCTGCGTCTCGACCAACTTCCTCAAACTGATCTCGTAGAACTGGACGAGTTCCTCGATGCTCAAAAACGGGCTAACAACCCGCTTTCTAAACCTTATACAGGACATAGAGGGCACCGCTTGTGTGAAAGGGGTGTAGAGCCCCCCTTTTAAAGTTTTAGTCTAGGCTTAATACGCTTATAGTCATCACATATCTAAGGTGTTGAGATGAGTGAGCACGGCACCGGGAAGAGGAGGGTCGACTTAATAAAGTTGAAGATAGTGGACCACGCTCTTAAAGTCCTCGAGACGGTAGTAGCTCTCGAGACCCTCTTCTCCGCCTCGCTGGTGGGCTCTCCCGAGCTAGACAGCCTGTTCGAGAAAGTGTACAGGCTCGAGAGAGAGGCCGATAAGCTGAAGAGGGAGATAATCTCCGAGCTCAGGATGGCGTACGTACACCCGATCGATAGGGAGGACCTGTTGAAGATGGTCACGCTCGTTGACGACATAGCCGGCTTCAGCAAGTCCGCCTCCAAGAGGATACTGGCCTACACGAAGGGAGGCCTGAGGGTGGACGAGCCCTACTCTAGCGACATTAAGACGATCATTGAGGCCTCTCGCAAGGCGGTGAACGAGCTGGTTGACACGATTAAGTCGGTGATCGAGGGGGCGACAAGCTCGCTCGAGAGGTTGGGCAACGTAGAGAAGCTCGAGAAAGAGGTTGACGACTTGAGGTTGAAGATACTCGAGGAGCTGTACAAAGAGTGTGTGGCAGCCCTGTCACCGAAGTGTGTGATACTCCCCGGGCTGGTCGACGACCTCGAGTCTATTACGGACGTGTGCGAGGACGTGGGGGTAATACTGAAGCTGATGTTCAGCAGGAGGCTCTAGAATATACAGGGTCGTGCCGAAGCCATGTACGTTGCCCTCATCACGGCTGCCGGGGAGAGCACCAGGTTCCCCGGGAACAAGTTACTGTACAGGTACTCTGGCGACCCCCTCATAGCGAGGTCTGTTAGGTCCGCGCTCGACAGCAGAGTAGAGAAAGTAGTCGTCGTAGTAGGGTACATGAGGGAGGCTGTAGCAGAGCTCCTAAAGGACTACTTCGGCTCTACCAGTAGAGTCGAAGTGGTCGAGAATCCCTTCTACAAGGAGGGGATGAGCCGGAGTATCAAGGCTGGGCTCGAGTACGCTCTCCGTAAGTACGGGGGCCTAAGGGCCGTCCTAGTGTCGCCCGGCGACGCTGCTTGGATCCCCGGGGTAGTCTACGACATCCTTATAGACAAGCACGAGGAGTTCGGCTGGAACATAGTAGTCCCGACGCACCAGAAGAGGAGAGGGCACCCAATACTGTTCTCCTCGCACGTGATACCCTACCTCATGAGTATCGACGAGGAGACCCGGGGACTTAAGAGAGTAGTGAGGGACTTTTGGTTCGAGGTCAGGGAAGTCGAGCTCCCCTACCCCTCGATACTACTAGATTTGGACACTATAACAGACCTCAACAGAGTTAAAGAGCAGGCGTGGGTCTAACTTTAATGTGGTGACTTGAGACGTACTAAACAGAGGTCCGGGGCCTCCATGCCCTCGCCTGTGGACGCGAGGATTAAGCTGCTATACGAGAGGTCCGCCAGCTCGAAGAAGGTCGTAGAGTCTATAAGAGAGGAGGCCTCTAGGGTGGGGCGTGAAGTAAGGATCATGAACTTCTGCGGGACGCACGAGTGGACTATCACCCACTACGGTATAAGGAGCCTCATGCCCGAGAACGTCAAGCTCATCGCGGGGCCGGGCTGCCCCGTTTGCATAACTCCGGGGTACTACGTCGACACGCTCGTCAAGCTAGCCCTCGAGGGCTACCACGTCCTGACCTACGGCGACAGCTTCAGGTTGCCTGGGTCGAGCCTCAAACAACCGAGGAGTCTCTACGACGCCAAGGCGTACGGCGGCAGGGTCACAGTAGTCTACGGCTTCAACGACGCCGTCGAATTAGCCTACCGGAACAAGGGCGAGACCTTCGTTTTCTTCGCGGTAGGCTTCGAGACTACAATGCCCTCGACCGCTGTACCGCTCGTTCGGGGTAACCTACCGGAGAACCTGCTCATTTTCCCAGCCTACAGGCTTACACCGCCCGTTATGAGGTTCTTGCTAGAACAGCACCCCGAGGCCCGTATAGACGGCGTTATCGCGCCAGGACACGTCTCGTCCGTGATCGGCTGGAGAAGCTGGTCGTTCCTACCCGAGGAGTTCGGAGTCCCAACAGTTGTGGCGGGCTTCGAGCCCCTCGACGTGCTACTCGCCGTCCTCTTAATCCTGAAGATGATCAACGCTAGGAGACCCAGTATCGTCAACGAGTACACGAGGGTGGTCAAGCCGGAGGGGAACGTCGGGGCTAAAGAGGCTATGTCGCGGGCCTACAAGGTGGTAGACGCCTACTGGCGGGGGATAGGAGTGATCCCCTCGAGCGGTGCGGTCCACAGAGAGGAGTTCAAGAAACACGACGCCAACGCGAGGCTCGGGCTGGAAGAGAGGGTTGCGGACGACAAGCTACCCGGGTGCAAGTGCCCCGAGGTGACGCTGGGGCTCGCAACACCTCTAGACTGCCCCCTGTTCATGAAGGCGTGTAAGCCGGGCAACCCGTACGGTCCCTGCATGGTGAGTGTAGAGGGGACGTGCAGGATCTGGGCCGAGAACGTGCCGGCAATAAGTAGCACGCTGCTTAAAAACAAGTAGAGAATGATTCGCGAGAGCCTCGTACTATTGGGTGTTCCAAGCCAAAGGTGGCAGAGCAGGCAACGAGCAGGGTTTTGAAATGAGCCCTCTTCGCAATACGAGCTAAGCTTCTCTAGGTCCTCGTCTCCTCGCACTACTGTAGAGGCCTCCCTACATTAATCCCATCGATGACGTCGCAACACAACTCTGCTACGAGCAGGTCTACTACTAGCAAGGCCGTCTCTGGTTAAGCTTATTTTTACCACCAGCTTGTGTCATATTTGTGGACGTGGTCTCGATGTCGCCTGACCCTATAGGGCAGTTCTACGACCTGATCACGGGAATTTTCACCAGGCTCACGGGCTACCTTCCGAACGCCCTCGTGTTCCTCGCTGTCGCTGTGATCGGCTACCTGGTAGGTTACTTCTTGAAAGTCGTAGTTAGTCTAGCGATCGACTTCTACGTGAAGTGGAAAATGAGGAAGTACCCCTTGTTCAACAGGCTGTACGAGAGCGGCGGTAGCGTGGGCAGTTTCATAGGGTGGCTGCTGTTCTCGGTAGTCATCACCTACAGCATCTACTACGGGCTACTCGTCTCCGGGAGCCAGCACCCGCTAGTTGTCGGCTCGGAGGCCGTGATGCTCGCGATCAGCCGAGTCCTCGCCGGCCTACTCGTCATCGTGACCCTGATCACCGTCCTCGTCGGCGCTTACTCGGTAGCATCGTGGGTTGTCAGCAGGGTTCAGACAAAGTACGGGGTTCTGGCGCAGATCGTCTTGTACACCGGGATGTTCTTCATCGCCGTACCAATAGTCGGGTTGGGCGTGGACGTCGCGGGAGGCGGTACTGTAGTCTTGGACTCTTTCCAGACGTATCTCCCCCTAGCGCTGCTACTAGCCACGGTGACCATTGCGGGGTCCTTTCTCGCACTACTCTTGAGCGACTACGTAGCGTCGTACACGGAGTGGAGAGGCGAGATCAAGACTTCCGTGACGCTGGCCCTCAAGGTTCTCGTCACGCTCCTATCCTTATCGGCCGGAGTCTACCTGGCGAGTTCGTCTTACCCTGTTCTCGCCACTATATCCGACGTCATCACCAGGGTAGCCGTCTCGCTTACCATAGCGGCTGTGGGCTTGGTCTTCTCCGTGTTTGTCAAGAGCAAGATCTCGGCGCTCAAAGGCGCCACATCGATACCCCTCGAGTTGGCGGAGGTCTACGCGGTGGTGCCGGTCATAGTCGCGTTTATCGTGGTAGCACTAGACTTCCTAGGTATTAAGGCAGAGGTCGTTATGGCAGTCACCGTAGGGTCTATACTCCTGCTCTTTGGACTCACCCTCACAAACTGGGTCTACAACCTACTCGTCAAGGAAGGCGTACCGACAGAGCTCTCCCTGCTCTTCACGTCGCTGACCACCCTACTATTCGCAGCCCTCTCTGCCGCGGCCTACCTCGCCATCTTCCCTGAGGCCGCCAAGACCGTGGGGCTAGTGGCAATCGCCGTAGGGCTAGCCATAGTCGGCGTCACGGCGGTCTACTACCTGAGGAGGCGGTGAACAAGAGGATAGGTAGGTTGCCCGACCAAGTAGTTAGGCCGCCTGGAAGCCCTCAAGCTGTCTCTCGTTAGACCTGGCCGGCCGTCTTCATGTCCGTGTAGCCTTTGGTCTCGCACTTCAAGCACTCGACTCTCAGCTCACCCTCGCTAGACTCGTCGATAATGATCTCGGGTGGCTCGCCGATCAGGTTGTGCTTCATCGCTAGCATGTCCTGGTAAGCGCCGGTGTCCAGGAAGGCGATGTAGTAGTCCTCCCCGCTCGAGGGCAGGTGTAGCGGTATGCCCCCCAGCTTCACCTTAACGCCAGGCACAGCCATTAGTCTACTGTCCATGCCTGTAAAGGCCTGCCTCTTGTCGTAGACCCTCGAGACATAGGAGTAGTACTCCCTGTACTCCCCCATACTGTCGCACGTCAAGTCGCTCAGCGATGCTAGTACGTGGGGCTTCTCGTTCAAGCGTGTGAGGGGCACCACCTGGAAGTACTGGTTGACTATCGTCTTGTCAGGTATATCGGCGAAAAGGCTGTAGGAGACGATGAACCTCTTACTCGGCGAGGTCACGATCTTGAACAGGGTCGGGTACTTGAGGACCTCGCTCAACTCCAAGGGGCCGTCGACCACCATCCTCACCACTTTCGAAACAACGCTGTTTATCATCCTGGCTCTCGTGGTCTCAATGATATGCTTGGCCCGTATACCCCACTCCTCCTTACCCTCCATCTTGGCAAGCACCTCTCTGAACTCGACCAGGCTTCTCTCAAGCTCCTTCATGTCCCTCGCTCTCTCGATAAAGTCCAAGTCCAGGCTCTCCTCGTACTCCTCTGGGCCGTACTCCCTAGTCTCGAGCACCTTGGCAACTACGACCCTGTGAGCGCTGGTTATGATGCGCCCGTTCTCGAAGACGAGGTCTGGGTGTCTCTTGCTCTTCCTGAACGCGCTTAGTACAGCTTTGAAGTAGTCCCTTACCGTGTAGTTGGGGGACTCGTGAGACCCGTCTCTCAAATCCAAGTACGGGTACGCCATGCCTCCGCCCAGGTCTATGACGTTCAAGTTCTCGAAGCCCAACTCGCGTAAGTCCTCTAGTATGCTGACAGCCTCGTGCGCCAGCCTGGCCACCGCCTTTATGTCCGTTATCTGCGACCCCCCGTGTACGTGTATTGTGGTCAACGCCTTCTTCAAGAACGGGAAGTCCTTGACCATCATCATTAGGTGGTTTAGCGTCATCCCGAACTTCGACGCGAAGCCCATCGTGAAGCTCCACTTGCTGCCTGTACGAGTCATAGGCTTCAGCCTGACGCCGACCTCGATAGAGTCGAGGAACCTCCCAGCCAGCTCTGCCTCTCTCTCGCTCTCGATGGTGAGTATGACCCGCCAGCCCCTCTCGGCATGCTTCTTCAGAGCCTCGAGCTCCTCGCTGGTCTTGAAGCCGTCTACTACGAGGACGCCCGTCTCCTCGCTAAGGTACTTCTCGATGCTCTTCAGCTCCTGGAGAGTCCCTACCTCAAAGCCCCAGCTGTAGCGGCGCCCGTGCCTCCAAATCGTCTCGACGACCACAGGGTTGGCGTCTACCTTCAGCGGGTAGACGGGTATGAGCCTCCCTCTGTACTGGGCCTCCTCTGAGGCCTCCAGGTAGGCCCTCACAACCTGGTCCATTGCCCAGCGGATCGCGGGGAGTACACGAACGTAGGCGTTTGACAACCCGTACTTCTTCATGAGGTCGAGTAGCCTGGCTCTATAACCGTTGACTTTTACCACAAGAAAGCCCTCGTCGTCGACGTCGATGAATTCCTGTCTCATGTAGTTATTCAATCCGTATAGCTCCCTGGCCAGCTCAACGCTCCACTCGCTATCTGACATCTCTCAGGGGTTCCCCTCCCAGCCGCCAAAACCCCACGTGCTTTATCAACCACTACGTATGTTAGACTAGTTTATAAAGATGACCCGATTGTAATACTGGGATATTACCGGGTCTACTAATTAATCAGTATGCTAGCCTGGATCACTATAGTGGTGCCTCGCTTTGGAGGAGCGTGTGAGAGCGTACGTGCTGAACGTCGAAAAGGCGATAAACACTCTCAGCAGTATGAGCCTAGACGAGGAGTCCCGGGGGATAGTCGAGCTCGCGAGGACGTACCTGAGCGACTCAAAGTACTACCTCGAGAAGGGTGACGTGTTCACGAGCCTGGCTTGTATAGCGTATGCCGAGGGTCTCCTAGACGCCCTGAAGAGGCTCGGCAAGGCCAGCTTCGAGTGGGAGCCATTATCCAAGCTGCTGGCGAGGCCCAAGGTACTCGTAGCAGGCGCCTTCGAGATACTGCACCCTGGTCATCTCCACTTACTGAAGAAGGCCTGGGAGCTGGGTAGAGTCCACGTTGTAGTCGCGAGGGACAGTAGTATAAGAAGAATTAAGGGGAGAGAGCCGGTGGTACCCGAGCAACAGAGACTGGAGGTAGTCAGCGCGGTCAAGTACGTGGACACGGCCGTCCTCGGAGACGAGGAGGACTTCCTCAAGCCCGTCGAGCACATAAAACCCGACATAATACTACTAGGGCCCGACCAGTGGATAACACCAGAAAAATTAAAAAACGAAATTCGAAAGAGGGGCTTATTTGACATAGAAATACTCAAGCTTCCCGAAAGAATTGGCGGGGAACTCTACAGCACAAGAGGTATAATAAAAAGAGTTTGCCAAATACAACGTTCTAGTAATATTTTGTAATACTACACCACCTGTGTGGTAAAATTTAATATCTCTCAGTCCGTGATAATGGCTTTGGCGGTCAGGCTATGAAGAGATTTTTAGCTACTCTAGAGGAGATAATCGATAACTTGATATCTTCAAAGCAGCAGGTTGATACCAAAGAAATTGAAAAGTTCGTCGAAGTTTTACTGAAAGCTAACAAGATCTACACCTACGGGGCTGGGAGATCAGGACTTATAGCCAAGGCTTTCGCGCAAAGATTGATGCATCTAGGGTTTAAATCGTACGTGATCGGAGAGACTATAAATCCTAGTGTTGAGAGCGGAGACGCGATCGTTATTGTATCAGGTAGTGGTGAGACCACATCCTCGGTTTGTATAGGGAAAAAAGCAAAGGAGGTTGGAGCCATACTTGTTGTTATAACTGCTCATCCAGAGAGTAGTCTGGGGAAAATTGCCGACCTGGTCGTAAAGGTGCCTGGGAAGACGAAGATCATTGAAAGAGAGAGCCTTGCCCCCTTTACAACACTGTTTGACATAACAGCTATGGCTGTATTAGATTCGGTGGCATCTGAGTTGATGGAGAAGATAGGGGCTACAGAGGAAACAATAGCTAAGAAGCACGCAAATGTCGAGTAGGGTGTTAGAAATGAGGATTTACCTTGACAGTATTAACCCCGAAGAGATCAAGTGGGCAGTAGAAAACAGGCTAGTATATGGCGTTACGATGAACCCATTTTTGCTTAAAGGCGTCGATATAAAGAAAAGGTCGTTCATCGAACTTATAACGGAGCTCGAGCCGTTAGTGGAAAATGAATTTCATGTCCAGGTCCCTGGAACAAACGCAGACGAGCTGGTAAAGAACGCGCTAAGAGTTTTCTCCATCAACGAGAAAAAAATGATTATAAAAATACCCGCCACAGAAGAAGGGATCTTGGCCGCTAGTATCCTTAAAGGAAGAGGTGTAAGAGTTACTCTCACCGCAGTTACTACTGTGGACCAAGCAGTGGTTGCCAACCAAATAGGGGTAGACTATATCGCACCTTTCGTCACGAGGGTTTACGAGCTAGGGGGTGATGGCATAAGCCTAATTAAGCAAATTGCCAGCATCTATAAACTAAATAATTCAGCTACTAGGATCATAGCTGCCAGCATTAGAAGTAGGGAACAAATAGTGAGAGCCTTTTTAGTAGGTGCTGATGCCGTCACTGTAAAGTTTGACCTCTTAAGAAAAATCCTTAAAAGCAAGAAAACATTGGAAATAGTCGAGGAAATGAATAATATATGGAGAAATATTGTTTTTTAAACAAAAATGGTCTTACTTAACATACCTTAGACCTCTCGACAAGGCTGTCGCTGCCCCTATTAAGATCACACCCGTTATTATTTGTTGTATGTAGTACTCTGTATAGCCTAGCAATATGAGTATATTGCTTATTAGTGTTAAGAGGGCAGCCCCAAAGAACGCCCCGAGAGGATGCCCTTCACCACCTGTCAAGAGTATGCCTCCCAGTACGCAGGAGGCAATCGCACTCAGTTCGTTGCCCCTCGCCGTCCACGGGTCTACAGCTAGACCGGACATTCCTATAATAAGGACACCACCAAGTCCATACATTAGACCGGCGATGGTGAACACCATGAATTTCACTAGGTCTGCCCGAACCCCCGATAGCCTTAATGCTTCCTCGTTGCTACCCATAGCATAAATGTATCTTCCTAAGATGGAGTATTGAAGCATTATATACACCGCTATCTCAACGATCACAATTACAAGGAAACCTAGTGGTATTACATCAGCAATAGAGTAAGTGAATATATCCCAGGGCGTTAAACCGTATATTAGCTTCCCTCCACTGATGAAGAGATCCACTGCTCTCCATATAGCAAGACCAGCCAGAGTTGCGACAAACGAAAATATCTTCAGCTTTGTTACGAGCACCCCGTTAATCGCACCAATGACTAACCCCATCGCTAGAGCCGCCAGTACTGCCAATGAAAAATTCTTTGTCAATATGTATATTAGGGCAGCTAACATTGCAGTGAAGCCCTGTGCAGATCCTGGAGAAAGGTCGACACCACCTGTCAATATGACAAGCATCTCCCCAGTTGCTATAGCGGCTAGAGGAGTAAGTTGCATAAGTAGAATTTTCACATTTGTTAAGGTGAGGAACTTTTCTGGAACCATTATGCTTCCTATGATGATGAGCAGGAATATTGGAAGTATTGGCCTAAGGATCTCTCTACCATATATCTCGCTAAGGATTTTCATAAGATATTCGGTGGATCCTTTCCGCAATCGGCTACACCTTCATTTACAACATTTTAATCAACACTTCGCGATTTAAGTTCTCGTTCTTTAAAATGTTTTTGACTCTCCCGTCATGAAGTATCATGATCCTATCACTCACTCCAAGCGCCTCGTCCACATCGCTGGTTAGCCAAATCACCGAGATCCCCCTGTCTCTGACCATGTTGTACACTAGCCTTCTAATCTCGTGCTTTGAACCAACATCAATTCCGATCGTTGGTTCGTCTAGTATTAAAATTTTAGGGTTTGCCAATAGTGCCCTACTTAGCAAAACCTTTTGCTGGTTACCGCCGCTCAATTTCAAAACCCTGTCAAGCAACGTCGCAAACACTAAGTTTAAAGATTTTGAGACTTTCATTGAATCGTTCAACTCGGATTTACCGTCTATTATGAATAAACGCGAGTATTTGTCTAACGAAGAGATAGTCATGTTATGAAGAATAGGCCTACTCAGGAAAAGACCTTCGTTTCTCCTGTCCTCAGGCAAGTAAACTATACCATACCTCTTAGCGTCGACAGGCGATTTTATTATTACAGGCCTCCCCTCAATATAGATAGTGCCGGATTCTATATATTGAAGGCCGACAAGGCTTTTCCCAAGCTCAGTTTTTCCAGAGCCCAGCAATCCTAAAACCGCTAGTATCTCGCCTTTATACAGATCGAAGCTAATATTCTTCAACCTCACCTCTACAGGTTTAAGAGGATTTGTAGACATATTTCTCACAGACAAGAGTACAGCACCCTCCCCGGCAGGTTGCGTTGTCGAGCTCTTTATATAGTAGAACTCCGACAGATCAGAACCGATCATCAATCTTATAACCTCTTCCCGGGAAAGCTTGCTTGCCGGAAAAGTACCCAGTTTAACGCCATTCCGCAATATTGATATCTTGTCGCAAATTTCGAAGGCTTCTTCCACACGGTGAGTAATGAAGATTATGCTAATACCATTCTCCTTTAGCCTTCTCATAACCTTGAATAAATGTTCTATCTCTTCTCTACTTAAGGGACTCGTAGGCTCGTCGAGCAACAATAGCTTGGCATTCATAGTTAAAGACGCGGCTATTTGCGTCAATGTCTTTTCAGAAGCTCTTAGGTCCTTTACTTTCTCGTTGAGATCTATCCTTACACCTAGGGACTCAAATACGCTCTTGACCTTATCGGTATACACCCGCTTGTTAAAAGGTGTAATAACTGACCATGAAGACATTTCTCCTAATAACTCTACATTTTCCAGCACCGTTAGAGACGGTAAGACCGTTAGTTCCTGGTGAACGAGCACGATGCCGTGCTTTCTAGACTCGCGTGGGCTTTTAAACGATACCTCTCTGCCTTCGAATGTTATTTTTCCTTTATCAGGAGATATTATTCCTGCTATTATTTTTAGTAGTGTGGATTTACCAGCACCGTTCTGGCCTAGCAGGCAGTGAATCTCGCAAGGATATAGGTCTAAGTCGATGTTGTCAAGTGCTTTAACCCCGGGAAAAGATTTCGAAATACCTCTTAGCTCGAGAATTGGAGCGTCTTTACACCTCAGCGTATGGATCTCCCACCATATTCACGTTCACGTTAATTTCTATATACGTAGTGTTAAAAAATTTATGTGCATTTGATAAACACACGTAAATGTTTATATACTTAGCATGTATAAGAACTTTTGTAAAGGGGAGAAGTATGAGAGGTATATCTAAATACGCAATAGTTGGAATAATCATAGCAGTTGTAGCGATCGCGGGGGTTGGTGCCTGGTATTACACAACTTACACGGCTACCCCTAAGAAGTTGACCATATACTTCTTCGATCCAGCCCCTGGAAACCCGTGGTGGGACTTGGTACCCCATGGCATTGAGATGGCCATAAAGGACGTGCAGTCCCAGAAAGGTGTAACCATCGAGTACAAGAGGTTTGACGCTACCACGCTTGATCAGCAAATTTCACAGTTGCAAAATGCGATCAGCTTGAGACCAAACGTAGCTATAGTGGGACCAATCTCGGATGCTGTACAAGATATCTTAAAGCAACTTAGACAAGCAGGCACTATAGTCATCCTAGTTGATAGAGACGTCCCCGACCAGACAGCGAGGGACCTCTACCTCGGCACCAACAACCGGTACGCAGCTAAGTTTGTCGCAGAAAACTTCTTAAAGTCTCTCCAAGAAAGGGGCGTTAACCCACCCTATAACGTGATAATATTTAAGGGTCTACCGGGTATCCCTACAAGCTACCTGCGGTACCAAGGGTTCATGGACGCTCTTAAACCTCTGGTCGATCAAGGTAAGGTCAAAATCCTGGCCGAAGTAGAGGTAGACCCAGACAACTTCCAGGAATGCTATTCGAAGGCACAGACTATTGTGGCATCTTATGGGGCCCAAGCTACCGTATGGTTTGCAACGAACAACCTACAAGCCATGGCCATAGTCAAGGCGCTACAAGACGCGGGATACAAACCTGGGCAGGATAAATACGTATGCGGCTTCGACGCACAGCCATCCGATTGGTTGAACATGATTAAACAAGGCGTAGTGTCCATGAGCGTTACACAGACCCCGCACCTAATGGGTTACTGGGGAGTTTGGGCTGGCTACGCAATCTGGTCGAAGCAGGTCAATTTACCACCTAAGGCGTACGTTAACACACCGATCTACAGTGTGTTACCGTGCAACGCTACAGTCGTTGCCAACAAGATCGATTACCTAACCGTCGGGTACAACGAGCTATCGACTCTGCTAAATCAGCTAACACCGAGCAACCCAGGAATACAAGCCCCATCCTACTACGCCGAGCCCTGTTAACAAGGATTATAACTTCCATAATGCATTTTTTATTTCAAGAAACCCTCCCGGTGGAAGGGTTTTGGTTGAAGTCGTAGGGTTGGGCGAAGTTTGTATTGATTGGACTGTTAAAGTAAAAAGGTTCCCCGAGACAGACGAGAAAATCTATATCGAGGATAAGCAGATCTTCCCGGGCGGGGTAACAGCAAACTTTACAGTTGGATTAGCTAGGCTGGGAGTGAATGTAGCATTTGTGGGTGGTGTGGGAGAAGATGATTTCGGGAGGTTTCTTATTAAGGCTCTCGAAAAGGAGGGTGTTGACACATCGTTATTACTCGTGAGGAGAGATGCGAGAACACCTGTAAACATAATAGTGGTAAATGAGAAAGGGGAGAAACAAGCATATATGGATCCTTTCCTTAAGCTGAATGTACCCGATTTTCATGAGATCCGAGACGGCTTAGAGAAAATGTTAAGCGAGGCGAAAGTATTACACACCTCGGCCATCAAAATTCAACCCTCGCTTGAGGCCGCCAAGATCGCAAAAAAGAAAAAAGCAGCTGTGACCTTCGACCTCGAAAAGCACGTAGCAATAGAGTACGGTCTAGAAGGATTAAAACCATTGCTAGAGAACGTTGATATCTTGATGCCAAACAAGGAAGGACTCAAGACTTTGACCAAAAAGGAGTCATTAGTTGAAGCAGCTAAAGAAATGCTAAAGTATGGACCCAGGGTCGTAGTCGTTACTAGAGGTGAAAAAGGTAGCCTAATAGTTCACGAAAATGGCGTTATTGAAACCCCCGCATTCCCGATCAATCCCGTGGATACAACCGGTGCTGGAGATGCTTTTAATGCTGGATTTGTGTATGCGTACTTTTTGAGGCAACTCGATTTAAAAGACGCGGCTATAGTGGCCAACGCGGTCGCAGCTCTCAAATGCCTTAAATTAGGTGCCCAGACCGGAATGCCTCGTTTACATGAATTGAGGGAGTTCTTGCAAAAACGCGGTCTCCAATTAAATTTATAAGAAATTCGCCAACTTTCGAACATTTATGAACTCGAGAAGTGCTGATCAAGCTTCTCTGATGGACTCCGAGTATGGAGTGTCAGGAGATACTGTTGTTTTACTCTTACTATTGCTTGTGATTTCTCTTTCGATATCCTCGGCTAGCGTACTTGTTTTACTCTCAGGTCTTAGCGCAAGCTCGGCGGCTTTCTGGCGACTTTTTATCGCCACGGTGTTCCTGTTGCTCTCGAGAAGGGGGTTTGTTAGACCCAGGAACCCCAGAGCTCTCGCGGTCTCGACGGTCTCAGGTGTTTGCCTGGGGCTGCACTTCGCCTTGTGGATGGAGAGCCTGTTCCTCGTACCAGTCTTCGAGAGCACGCTGCTGGTCGACACTTATCCTCTTCTATTGCTCGTGATGGAGAGGCTAGCCCTTGGAGGCCAGGTCAGGGCTAGGGAGGTGGTCGGCCTCCTGTCCGGTGCAGCGTTCCTGTACCTCTTCTTGGGCGGCCCCGGCCTCAAACCATCGGAGGGAGACGTCTACGCTATGACATCGAGCCTCTTCGTCGCTTCGTACTTCCTACTCGGTAGAGTCGCGAGGTCCAGGTTCGGCCTCAGTACAGTAGAGTACGTGATACCCACATACGCCACGGCCTCTCTCACCGCGCTCCTCTACAGCCTGGTGAAGGGCTCTTTCCAGGTAATAGACACGCCTCACAGAATCCTGTTCGCTCTACTCCTGGCCCTGGTGCCGATGATCGGCGGTCACACGCTCATGAACTACCTGCTCGGGTTCTTCAAGTCGAACATCGTAACGAGCATAGTCTTCACAGAGCCGATCGGGGCCTCGATCCTCGCGTACTTAGTGTTGGGCCAGGTGTTAGAGCCGTACAAGGTCTTACTAGGGCTGGGCGTGATCGCGAGCGTTATGTTGGTGTGGGTGTGACGTCCTACTACTCCAGCTCCTCGACTCTCAGCCCGAGTAGCTCCCCGGCTAGTGACAGCTCGTTGGACCAGTCTCCTAGTACTAGCGCGTAGTGGTTACCAATGCTCTCCCTGACGATCCTCTCAGCCCCCTTCATCTCTAGTAGCACTTGCGTCCTACACATATCGCCCCGCCAAGACCACTGCTTGACCCTCCCAACGCCCACCCTGAGGGTCTCGAGGTCGGGGGTGAGCCTGTACACGGTCACCTCGGCCCCGACTGGGTAGTCGACGCTGACTCCCACGCCGAGACCTGACTCGAAGTGCGTCATCAGCCTGAACGAGGAGACCAGGGGGGCTGTACAGTGAGCTATTAGCACCACGTCTCTCCTCACTACCGCCGGGTTCCCCATGAAGACAGGCTGCCTGGTCACGAGCTCGCCGAGCGCCATGGACAAGAGTAGCGGGACATCCCCCTCGCAGGCCGCAGGAAATAGCCGGGTGTTGAATAGCGCCATTGGTAGACAGGCCGTGACCCTCCTAAGCGTGATCAGGTCGAAGCACTTTACGGTCAACCCGCATAGACCGTGCCTCTTGGCGAGACTCTCGAGGGCGGTGTAGAGGCGGAGGGCTTTCTCGACCTCGACGCTGTCCACGAGCACTTCTCTCGCCTCTTTCAACACGGACTCTCCGGGTGGAGGCGGCGACGCGTCGAACTCCTTCAAAAGCTCCTCCATGGGTATGTAGACGACCTCGGAGCCCAGCTTTTTCTTGACCACCTCGGGGTCGACGCGGCTGTAGACGAGCCAGGGGCTGACACCCCCGATGACGCCGAGCCTGCAACCCCTCAGGGTGTTCACGCCCTCGACGACCCTCACAATTCTCTCGACGAGCCCGGCGGCGTCCTCGGGGCCCCTGTACTCGCCGAGCCTGACCCTCCTTCCACGCCTCCTGAGGAGAGCCGCGGCTTCGAGCGTGGCCGGGAGACTGTTGTAGGCGTAGTGGTAGAGTACGTACGTTAGCTGGCACCTCTCGCCGAGGGCCACGATGAGCTCTTCAGTGCCGCCCGTGGCCACCACCACAACGCCTACGTCGCAGTCGGTCAGCCTGCTAACATGCTCTGTCTCCGTGACCAGCCCGGCAAACAGGCCCCCGAGCCCCCTCGACGCGAGTCCCTGCTCCACGTCCCTCGAGAGGCGCGAGCCGAACTCCAGCCCCAGCTTAGAGGAGGCGACAAATACTTTGATCACGAGGCCCCTCCCCGAGCCTTAAAAGTCTCCTTCGTGCCTGAGAGATAAATACCTTATCACGCCTATGATGCGCAGTCAAATCAGGGTTATTGCTCATACAGTACTACCACTGCATAGATGGGGGTTCTGACGTAAGGCGAAAATGTAATATCCTTTTCCAATTTATGTTAACAGGTGACCCAAAGTGGACCTCTACGAAGTACTCGCGTCCCTAGTCTCAGGGCTGATAGTCGGCTTCTCTCTAGGACTGGTAGGGGGAGGGGGGTCCATCCTCGCTGTTCCGCTACTACTCTACTTCGTTGGGCTCGAGAACTCCCCCGACGCGGCGCACGTGGCGATAGGCACGACAGCTCTTGCTGTGGGTGTTAACGCCTACGTCAACTCCTACATACATCTAAGGAAGAGAAACGTCTCGCCTTGTATAGGCCTCGTGTTCGCCGGGGTTGGTTTGTTCGGCTCTCTGACGGGCGCCTACCTGGGGAGGATCACGCCGGGGAGGAGCTTGTTGACGTACTTCGCTATAGCGATGATCACGCTCGGTGTTTACATGGCCGCGAGGAGGGAGTCCCCGAGGGCTGGGACTATCCACGAGGTCGACAGGGTGGTCAAGGCGTTCGAGGAGTGCCGGGTGATAACGAAGGCTACGACCATCAAGGTAGGGTTTTTCGGCTTCCTCGTAGGGCTGCTCAGCGGGTACTTCGGGATCGGGGGAGGCTTCCTAATAGTCCCAAGCCTGATGTTCTCGGCCGGTCTCTGCATAACCAGGGCCATCGGTACGAGCCTGATAAGCGTCGGCACGTTCGGCGTAGCCAGCGGGGTCGAGTACGCGTTAACCGGCCACGTTATACCCAGCATAGCCTTCCTTTACGTTCTAGGTGGTGTGGTCGGGGGCTACCTCGGTACAAACCTCTCGGTCAAGGCCCCTAGAGATAAGCTGAGGGTTATATACGGTCTCATCACCGTGTCTGTGGGGTTTTACATGCTTGCCAAGGTACAAGGCTTGATATGATAAAAAAGCTCTCGTCTTTTACTAGGATAGCGCGGTGTTTACGGCCCTGCTTAACCGTATTCAACGGGCTTGTTGAGCAACGTCCACGGACCTCAAGTAGTCTATAGGAACGTCTGGTCTATACCAGACTCCGCCGCTTCTCCTGGCGAGTAGGGCCGCCCGCACCACGTTTAGACCTACGTTGTAGGCGTCTCTAACGGCCTGCTCGTCCTCGAGCGGGTCGACGCTGTGCGTGTAGGCTATCGCCCAGGGGGGTATTAGTACTCCCATGCTGTTCATAACGATCATCATGTAGGATAGCGCCATCATAACCCCGCTGTCAGCTCCAACGGCTATAAAGCCCGCCACCTTACCGTCTAGGAGGCTTCTACCCGCATGGAATATCATGTTTTCCAGGCTCGTTAGGCGATCGATGAAGTTCTTCAGTACCCCGCTCGACGCGTACCAGTAGACCGGGGTTGCCAAGATGAACCCGTCCGAGTCGATGAGCTTCTTTGCCACATCGTTGAAGTCGTCGTTGAATACTGGGCAGGGGAAGTAGCACTTCTTGACGTCCTCGCTCACGCAGCCCATGCAGGGGTTTATCCTGTAAGCGTATAGCCGGACCTCCTCGACACTCCCCCCTGCGTCTTCGACGCCCCTGGCAGCCACCCTGGCCAACTTGCTGGTTGCCCCGTTCTCGTGTGGGCTACCGTTTACAATAACGATCTTGACCACGAGGACCACCCCTCTATCTTGAGAGTAGAGAGAGCAGGTGACAGTGCTTGATTAAAGACGGAAGAGCTCCTTTATATCTTTTCGAGAACCCTCCCGATCAGGTCCATCACGGACTTGATCATGTACTCCAGTTTGCCCTCCTCTATGGGCTCGAATATTACCTCGACCACGGGGTCTGTCCTCGAGAACCTGAGGTAGACCCAGCCGACCTCCTCGTCGAATATCTTCAGTCCGTCTATCATCTCGATCTCCCTCATGTCCAAGGCCCTCGTTAACTCTCTGGCAAACAGGCCTCGCTTCTCGAACGGGAGGTAGATCTCCTTGACCACCCTGTGTATCAAGGGAAGTCTCGAGACAGCTTCGTTGATGTCGGACCTGCTCGCGAACACCAGGAGCCTCATAGCCGTGAATATAGCGTCCGGACCGTAGTGGAACTCAGGGTAGATTATAGAGCCCCTCTCGTCCGCCGCCAGAGCGTAGGACGTGTTGATCTTCTCCGATAGGCCCATGAGCCCTGTCTCGGCCAGCTCTACTTTACCGCCGAGCCTTTCCACGAACTCGACTATGGCCCTCGGCGTCGTCTCTGGGAGGAGTACCCTGCTCCCAGGCCTCTCGGTCAGGACCACCTGCGCCATTAATGCCACGAGCTTGTCGCCGGCGACCAAGCCGTGCCTGTCGGTGACCAGCGTTAGTTTGTCCCCGTCGCTATCGAAGATGAACCCCAGCCTGAACCCTGTCCCCTTCACTATCGCTATGCTGGAGTCGACCAGCTCCGTGAAGGCCTGTCTCCTAATAGCCCTCGGCGTCCTCACATCTGTACAGTTCGAGTAGTACAGGGGGAGCTTCGCCTTGAAGAAGACGTCCGCTATAACCTTGGAGACCACACCACCGCCGCAGTCCACTAGGACTTTCGAGAGCTTACTACCATCAACCTCCTCTAGGTCGAGTAGAGTGGACGCCTCCTCCGCGTACAGCTTTTCGAGCCCGTTCTCCTCGACGAGGAAGCCGGCGTCTATCTCGGCAGACCTCCTCAACTGCTCGCGGAAGAAGACGTCCTCGATCTTCCTCGCCAAGTTCTTGGACAGGAACTTGCCCTCCCTGTCGAAGACCTTGACGCGGATCTTCGCGTACTCGCCTTGTAAGGTGTTCACGTAGACCCCGCCGCTCGTCCCCAGCCTATTCACGCCGAAAGTGATAAAGGGGAGGGGTGTGTAGCCGGCGTACCTCACGCCGACCCCAACAGACATGAACCCAGCTATCATGCTCTGTAAGCCTACGTGGCTGGCCGGCGAGATGTCGCTACCCGCTATCACGCTCTCGCCCTCCCTCATTATACTGCCGATAGCCGAGCCCAGCTTCACGAGGAACTCCGGCGTTATGTCGATATTCAGTATACCGGTCAAGCCCCAGGGCTCGAAGAGTACCCTACTCCACCTCACGCCCCACCTAATGTCGGAGGAGACCGTTGTGTACGGGTCGATGATCTTCATAGGCCAGATCTTGACCCTCGCTTTTACGCTTGCCCCCCTACCTACGCGTGTCTCGTCGCCTATAACAACACCTTCCGATACGACGACGTGGTCTCCGAGAGTGACCTTCTCGCCGATCACCGCCCCCTCTACAACGCTCGCGCTACCGATGTAGGCGTTGTCGAAAACGATCGAGTTCTCGACTCTACTGCCCTCCTCTACCACAACGTTGCTACCTACAACAGTATAGGGGCCCAACGTGGAGGATATGATCTTGGAGTTGTTACCGACCACCACAGGAGGTATGACCCTCTCGACGTCTACGTGCGTGTTCCTGCCGATGAAAACGCCCGGCCTGATTTCTCGCCCCTCTACCCCGCCCGGTAGTGCGAGCCTCCGGGACAAGAGGTCCACGTGTGTGGCCCTGTACTGCTCTATGTCCCCTATGTCGCTCCAGTAGTAGTCGTCCACTCTCATGGCGAAGACTCTGAAGTTGCCTGCGAGGAGCCGGGGAATCACGTCGGAGGCGAAGTCTAAACTGCGCTTAGCCTCCAACTTCTTGAAAACGTGGGGTTCGATAACGTAGATACCCGTGTTTACGATGTCGCTGAAGACTTCGTTCGGCGACGGTTTTTCCTTAAACCTCAGCACCCTCCCCCTCTCGTCTAGCGCCACGATACCGAACCTAGTGACATCCGTCTCCCTCCTGACGGCCATGGTCAAGTCGGCCTGGTTATCGAAGTGGAACTCGACCAGCCTCTTCAAGTCGATGTTCGTGACGACGTCGCCGCTGATCACTAGTATCGTGTCGTCCCAGCCCATTAGATCGACGAGGTTCTTGACGCCCCCTGCCGTCCCCAGCGGCTTCTCCTCTACAGCGTAGTGGAGCCTAACCCCTAGGTCTGCCCCGTCGTTGAGGTGGGACATTATTACGTTGGGTAGGTAGTGAAGGGTGATGCCTATGTCGCTGATGCCCGTGTTCTCCTTCAAGTGCTTGATCAGCCTTACAATGATCGGCGTGTTTGCCAAAGGGATCATCGGCTTAGGCCTTGTCACTGTCAGGGGTCTGAGGCGAGAGCCCTCTCCTCCAGCCATTATAACTGCTTTGACCAAACAGGTTGCACCTCAGCAACGCCAACCGTCTTCACGGCAAAAAGCTCTGACACGGGTTCGCTCATCACGTGCGGGACCCAGATAGGATTATTTGCTCCATGGTATAAAAGCGTGACAACACAGTTAATAAGAGCCGTTTCTAATCCTAGGAGTTGGGTGTTTCGAACAGTGCTAAAGAGCATAGACTGGGGCGAAGTGAAGAGGAAGAGGGAAGAGTTCTGGAACAGCAGCCCGGCGTACAGGGCTATCTACGAGAGAATGGTCAAGCAGGGATACCACTTCATAGGCACTATAGGAGTTGTTAAGAGGTGCCACTGGAGCAAAGAGGCCGTCCTGAGGAACAGGTTCTGCTACAAGTGTCTCTGGTACGGTATCGAGAGCCACAGGTGCATCCAGATGTCACCTGTTGCCGCGTGGTGCTGGAACAGGTGCCTCCACTGCTGGAGGATACAGCCCGAGGACATAGGCCTCCACTGGGACGAGACGAGAGTCCCAGTGGTCGACGACCCGGAGGTCCTCGTAGAGGAGAGCATCAAGGTACACAGAGAGATAATGGCGGGCTTCAAGGGCAACCCCAAGGCAGACCAGAAGAGGGTGGAGGAGGCTATGAACCCGAAGCACGCCGCCATAAGTTTGACGGGGGAACCCCTCCTTTACCCACGGCTGGGCGAGCTCATTAAGGAGTACCACAAGCGGGGGATAACAACCTTCCTCGTCACCCACGGTACGAGACCCGACGTGCTAGCAAACCTAGAGGAGGAGCCGACCCAGCTCTATATAAGTATTGAGTCGTGGGACAAGAAGTCCTACGAGGAGTTCAACAGGCCGCTCGTCCCGAGAGCCTGGGAGCTATTCCAGGAGACGCTCGAGATGGTGAGGAGCTTCAGATCTCCCACAGTGTTCAGGTTCACGATAGTCAAAGGGTACAATGACCACGAGGAGGCTCTGAGGAGCTTTGCCAAGATGGTAGAAAAAGGCAACCCAACCTACATCGAGGTCAAGGCCTACATGTTCCTCGGAGGTAGTAGGGGCAGGCTGACTCTCGCGAACATGCCCGACCACGAGGACATAAGGAGGATAGCCCAGAGGCTGAGCGAGCTGACGGGGTACAAGGTGCTCAGCGAGAGCATACCGAGTAGGATCGTGCTGTTGAGCAGGATCGACAAGCCTATTAGGCACGGGAAGGGCTGTCCCGGCGGGGTAGAGCGCCCTGAGAAGTGGTGCCCAGTACTAACTAGAGAGTACGAGGAGAGAGAGGACTAAAAATCACATACTGAGTAGGATGATAGCAGCGAACATCAGCGCCGTCGCAACGGCTTTCTTCACGGTCAAAGACTCTTTCAGTAGAATAACGGACATCACAACAACGAAAAGCAGGCTCGACTTATCTACAACGACAACCGGAGTAGTAGGGCCTTTCTGGAGCGCCATAAAGTAGAGAAGCCACGAGAGCGCGCCGGCTACACCGCTCAACACGATGAACAAAACGTCTCTCGAGGTAAGGGTCCTCAGTAGTCCTGGGCCTTGGACCACTAACATGAACCCTACAGTGAACAACATCATGACAACAGACCTCACCGCCGTCGCCGTTACAGAGTCCACACCAGAGAGCCCGACTTTCGCTAAGATCGTCGCGAGCGCGGCCATGAGGGCGTCTAGGAGTGCGTAGACAAGCCAGTCCTCCACTTAAGACACCGTTAACAAAGCCCAGTATGCGTGTATCAAGTATAAAAGGCTTGGGTGTTCAGAACAAGTCCTCGTCCTGGACGTGGTCCTTACCTGTCTTGAGCGCGATCCACGCCTTCTGTAGTTCGCTACCTAAGTAGATGGCGTGGTCTAGCAACTCTATTAGGCCCCTCCTGGCTATCTCCCTGCCTATAGACACCGGCTCTGTACCGCAGAAGACGTGGTCGGGCCCGCTCTCACCAGTCCTGTAGTGCTCTACGACAATGCAGTTGTGCTCTCTGTCCACCCAGACCTTGAAGAAGCCCCTAGGGTCGAGCCTCACGGGCTCTAGTAGCCCAACCGTCACGGCGTTTACGGGAAGAGTGCCCCTGGCCTCCCGGCTCCTCTTGCTCTTCAGGTAGAGGAGGTTCACGCTGTAATCCTTTGGAGGCTTCCCCTCGTAGCGAGCCATGGAGGCTAGCCTAACGGCCTTCGCGAGCTCGCCTACGCAACCCCTCGTCTTGGTACTCCCCTCGGTTGTGAGCAGTAGCTCCACCCCCAGCTCCACGGCTATCGAGGCGAGGACCGCGTTGACCCCGTGGCAGTCAGCGTCGATGAACTCAGTGACGTTGCCCACCCCCATCATGAGAGAGGTATCTGGGAACCTCTCTCTGAAGTCGATGTACGATCTAATGCTCTCCAGCAACCCCATGAGGGGTGGGTGGAGTACGGGGTCCGCGATCACTTTAGCGAACCCCTCTCTCCTCAGCTCGCCCACCAGCCCCCCTAGACCTTCGATGGAGCTCTGCACACTCGCTTTAGATGCGCCAGGTGTGACCACGACTGTCGTGTCGCGGGGTGCGAGCCGCCTCACCAGGTCTAGGACCTCCCCGTTTGACACTAAAACCAGGTCGACGCCCTCCTTAATCGCCGCCTCTACCTCGCTGGGGTAGTAGGCGTCCACTCCCACCGGGACGCCCAGCCTGCCGCGGAGCCTTCTGAGGATAGACCCGATTTTTCCCGGCCTATCCTCTCCTGCTTCTCCTCCGACGACTACTACGTCGGCGCCGTTCTCGACGAATCTCTTGGCTGTGGTGACGGCCTCCTCCTCGCTTAGCTCCACAGCGTCGCTCACCTCGGCTACTACGAGTGGCCTTACGCGAGACACCGGTTTTGCGACAGGGCCAGACCCTATGGTGAAAACGCGCTTCTCCCACGAGCTCTCCTCAACTCTCTTAACCAATTCCTTCTCGCGCTGTGACCTGTAGCCCTCCAGTAGCGTGTCCGCGGGGTCTACCGGAGAGAACCTAACGCCTTCTCTGAGGGCCTTGATAAACAGTGGTATGTCCTGGAGGAACCGGGGCCCCTTAACGATGCTAACACCGAGCTCGCGGGCAACCTGAGATAGGTCGCCTCGCGTGAAGCCGGGGACCACAACTAGGTCGAAGCCCCGAATGAGGTCTCTGCGGGGCTCGAGCACCCGCCCTATAAAGGTTGCCGTCATGAAGGCTGCCACGTCTATATCGGCCACTAAGACGTCGTACTCGCCGGGGTTCAAGCCGCTTTCGTCGAGCACCCTCTTCAGCATCTCGCTAGCCAGCCTACCGGTTACAAAAAGCACCCTCAAGCAAAGACACCTCTCTCCCTGAGAACGTCGAGAACGCGGCCCGGGTTCTCGAGGACTGCCACCCCCGGTATTTCGGTTAACCTGTTTATGATGCCCACGTAGTAAGGGTGGGGCTTAACCCTTATCTCGACGTTCAACTTTATAGCGCCGTACGGGCACGCTCTAGCACACAGCTCGCAGAGGGTGCACTTCAACAAGTCTACTCTGACTTTGAACTCGTGGTCGCTGCTCAGAGCCCCTGTGGGGCAGACCGTACTCGCAACGCAGCTGCTACAGGACTCGCACGCGTCGCGGTCTATCAGTAGCGGTATCCTTGACGTTGTCTCGTTCAGGTCGGAGGGTACCACGAGGACGGGGGTACCCGTCTTTATCGCGTGGCTTACGAGGTTCGACACCAGTGAGTCCGCTATACCGTGCACTATCTTGGCCACCGTGTTGATCGTAGCGGGGGAGACCACCACGAAGCTGTACACGCCCTTGTACAACCTACCGGTTCTCGGGAAGCTGTGCCCCTCGTCCCTCTCGTAAACCACCTCGTTCGGGTACTCGCCGCGCACAACCTCCTCTAGCATTCTAATCATACCGTACATCTTCAAGACCTCTTCGCCAGCCCTCGAGACGAACACGGTAACCGGGACATTCCTGCTCCTGAGTGCTCGTATGGCTTCCAGCGACTCGTTGATGAAGACACCGGACCCGGTTATAGCCCAGGCTATGCCCTTCAACTCACACCTCCTCTATGTCCTCTATGTAGGCTAGGTTGAAGTCGAGCTCTTCAACGCGCCTGAGCCTGGCCCTCACCACGAACCTGCCGTACTTCACCTCTACTAGGACGTCGAGGTCGCTCGTCTTCAGGGTGCTGTAGTCGTAGGGGTCTTCGGGCTTGTGGTCGAACCTCCTCTTTATCGCGACTTTCGCCTTTGTCCTGTACGGCTGCGACAAGATCGACCTCTCGATGAGCCTTTCCAACAGCTCTGCGTCCTCGTTGCTCTTCAAGGGTATGCCCGTGAACTGGTGAACCACCATGCCCAGCGCGAGGCCTGCCTCGAATACCGCGCGGTCTCTCTCGGTCACCTTGGTGCTGAAGTAATTAGCTGCCCGGTCAGACATAGAACCGACCACTGGGTTTAATTACCTAGGCTCAACGTATAATCACATGTATGGTGTAGCGTGTTGATAAAAGTGGTTTACCCGGAGGCGAGGTACTTCAAGGAGATCGTGGACGCTTTGAGTAAGATAGTCGACGAAGTGGCTTTCCAGTTTCAAAAGGATAAGCTCAAGATCACGGCAATGGACATAAGCAATATCGCACTGATAGACATAGAGCTACCCGCAGAAGCGTTCAGCGAGTACAACGTAGAGGACCCGCTCAATATTGGGGTGTCGTTGTCCAACCTTAACAAGCTGTTCAGGAAGGCTAAGAAAGGGGACAGGCTCAGCATCGAGGGTGACGAGGAGCACGTCGAGCTGACGCTAGTCTCTGCGACGAAGAGGCTCTACAGGTTCAGGAACCTCGACGTCAAGCCGCCCGAGATATCTCTCGCTAGCCTGGAGTTTAAAGTGGACGCCAGGCTTATAGCGGGCGGCCTCAAGGAGGCGGTCAAAGACGTGGAAAGCGTCTCGGAGAAGATAGAGTTCGAGGCGACCGAGGAGGCCCTAATAGTGAGGGGGAAGGGTACCGGGACCGTCGAGGCCAAGTACCAAATCGGGTCGCCGGCTCTCGTGTCCCTCGAGGTAAAGGAGAGGAGTAAAGCCAGTTACCAAGTCTCCTACGTCTCCTCTGTGATCGGCCTTAGCAAAATATCCGACACCATAGCCGTCAGGTTCAGTACCGACTCCCCGCTCCAGCTGGAGTTCTCGCTTGGGGTAGGGAAGATACTGTACCTCCTAGCCCCCGCACTGTAGTTGGACTGACATGACGAGCAGGGTTCTAGAGGAGACGCTCAGGCTCGTCGAAGGGGTGGGGAGAAAGCTTAGAGAGCTCGGAGTCAACTACGTCGTCCTGGACGACCTAGCCACCGGGCTTTACGGGCTTGTCCAACCCCTCGAAGAGGTAAGGTTGCTCGTCGACGCGGGTAGAGAAGACGATGTTACCCGAGCCGTGACTTCTGCGACACAGATGGGCTTCATACAGGCAAAGCTGAGGGCATCGTTGCAGGAGAAGGGGGTTGCCGCTGTAAACCTCGTCACACTCCCTCTCCTAGTGATCGAGACGGCTGCGGCCGGGCTTGACGTTGAGCTACTTAGAGAGTCTTTCGCGTATAGCCTGCTCGGGCTCGAGGTCAGGCTCCCCCCGCTAGAGGGGTTGATCGCGAAGCTGGTCGTGAGAGGTCAGTACCCCTATACCGCGAAGGGGCTAGCGCTCATGATTGCGTGGGCGGACAGCCTGTCCAAGGACCGCCTCAAAAAGTCCCTCGAGAAGGGCGGTGTCGACCCGGCCGTCTTGAAAGCGCTGTTAGCAGAGGCGTGGGGGTTGGCCTCTGGCTTAGCCCCCCTGCGCCTCAAGGAGCGTGCCGTCCACGATTTGCTCGAAAACTTATAACGGCTATTTACTAGAATCCTGTTAACTAGGCTGCGTTTTCATCAGCTCGCGAGGGAAAACTGTATGGATGAGCTGTTCAAGAGCCTCAAACCCCAGACGCCGGGCCAGGAGGAGATGCAGATAGCCCTGTCCAACAAGAAGTACGAGATCGTGGGCCTCTTCGGGCCGACAGGGTCTGGTAAAAGCCTCTTCAGCCTGCTTTACGGTGTCGACGCAGTTCTTAGCGGAGAGTACAGGAGGTTCGTCATCTCGAGGCCCGTAGTCGACGTGACGACCGGACGGGAACTCTCTATGGTCGAGCTCGGAGAGATGTACTACGATGTCGCCTCGAACTACATGAGCGATGTCCTGTCCGGCTACATCGAGGTAGAGAAGATAAAGGAGCTGATCAAGCAGGGCAGGATCGTCATAGCCGACACCCACTACTTGAGGGGCAGGACGTTCGACGACTCGGTCATATTCCTAGACGACGTCCACAGCGTGTCCGTCGAGAGCGCTGTGGAGCTGATAACCAGGATAGGCAGGAACAGCCGTCTCATCGTGGCCGGAGACCCGGTCTTTCAGAGGGAGCACGGGAGTAGAGATAGCGCGTCGCTGCTGAGAGAGGTGCTCCTGGGCGAAGAGTCGGCGAGAGTCGTCGACCTCGGGCTCAAGGACATAGTCAGGCCCGGTGCGCGCAGGGGGGTTAAGCTGATACTAGAGACTAAGCTGAGGACGAGGAAGCTGAAGGACAGCGAGAAGATGATCGTCGACGCCGTAAAGATCAGGGCCCCCGACGCCGAGGTAATCACCGCTGTCGAGTTCATCGACGAGAAGAAGTCTGTCGGGCTAAAGACGGAGAGCCTACCCGACGCCCTGATAGTAGTCAAAGAAGGCTACATCGGGAGGTTGATAGGGAAGGGAGGCGAGAGGATAACCGCTGTCGAGAGTGACACGGGCCTCAAACTCCGCGCCGTGGAGCTGACGCTAGACCTGAAGCCGCTGGTGAGGTCGATACACCCCATAGGCTGGATCCACAAGCACATCGTCGACGCCGACTTCGCGGGCCCGGACCTCCTAGTCAAGGTGAGATCGGACGCCTACCCCGCCTTCGTGGGGCAGAAGGGGGCCCATGTCAGGTTCATCGACGCGGTTATGAGGAGGCTAATGGGGGTCGGGGTCAGAGTCATAGAGGTCGAGGCCCCCAAGGAGAAGCGCGGAGAGGAGAGGAAGAGCAGTAGGTAGGTTTGCTCAGGCTATTTTTCCGTTGATCAGCCTTATCGTCTTCTTGGCCGAGTTCAACAGCCCCTCGTACAAGAAGTGTGTCGAGACGAGGACGGCCTTCGTATTAGAGAGCTCCCTCAACACCGCTAGGAGCCTGGACGCGTTGGACGAGTCTAGGCTATTGAACGGCTCGTCTAGCGCGTAGACCTCCGCTTTAATCGACAGGGCTCTTATCAACGAGCAGAGCTTTGCCTGCCCCGCGCTCAGCTCCCGCGACTTCCTTTCGAGTAGCTTCTCCGCTTCGAAGATCTCGATTAGACGCTTCATGAAGTCCTCGTCTACTCTACCTGATAGCCTGCCCCCCATCGTCAGGTTGTACCAGTAGGTCCCCCGTAGTAGAATAGGCTTGTCGTGGGAGTATACAAACTTGCTCTTTAACTCGGCGAACTCCCTCTTGCTGGTGTTCCAGGCGTCCAAGCCGTCGACAATTACGCGACCTCGGCTGGGTCTCAGGTTGAGCGAGACTATCTTCAGCAACGTGGTCTTCCCCGACCCGTTGGGCCCCACCACGAGGTACAACCCCGGGCCGTCGATGGACAGGCCCACTTCCTCGAGAGCGTACTCTCTACCATTGTACGTGTGGCTCACGCCTTCTAGGACGACCTCCAAATCCTCTCACCCATAGTCTTCAACGCTAACGTTATCAGGGCCGTGATCGAGATCAAGACTAGCCCGACGCTAATGGCGTCCTCGTAATTTCCTATAGACGTCTCGAGGGCTATCGCAGTAGTGAGCACGTTCGTGTACCCCTGAATCCCGCCGCCGGCGATGAGGGCGACCCCTAGCTCCCCAATGGCCCTCGAGAACCCCACCAGGTAAGACGTGAAGAGGTCAGGTATGATCTCCCTCGCCACTATCCCGAAGAGGCCTCCGCTCGTTAGGCCCAGTGATGCTGCCAATTCGCTCACTACGCTGAGGCTCCTCCTGACGGACCTGTACAAAACGACCGCTGAGACCGGCAGGGCGACGAGACTCTCGCCTATCACGATAGCCCATGGAGTGTAGAGCAAGTTCAGCGGGGCGAGAGGGCCCCTAGGGTAAAGTAGCATGTAGGTCAGGAGGCCTATGACAGTTGTGGGGACGCCAACTAGCGACTCTAAAAAGCCCGCGACGACGTTAGCCAAGCTCTCCCGGGCACGGGCCAGGGAGAACGACAGAGCAAGGGCGGCTATGAAGGATACGAGTGAAGCCAGCCCGGATATCCACAGGCTTCTCAGCGTGATGTCGAGGAGGCTCTCCAAGGCTCAACACCCAGATGGAAAAATGCTTCTTGAGGGATAAAGGCGTGGCCGCGTCAGGCGAGCCTGCTCAGCTCGACCCAGGCGGACTCGACAACTGTCAGGTTCTGAAGGGCTGGGTTGAAGAGGCCCTTGTACTTTGAGGCTATTAACTGCTGCCCTCTCGTGTTCAAGTACTCGGCGAGCAGGAGCGCTAGGTTGTTCACGTCCTTGCTCCTACAGCTCTGGCTAGAGGAGACGTAGAAGCTGTAGACGTTGATCAGTAGCTTGGGGTCTCTAAGGAGTACAACCAAATCGCTGATCTTGCCCTGTGATACGAGGCTCTGGAGCGTCCCGACGTCCGTCAGGGTGTACGCCTTGAGGTTGTCGGCCATTAGAAGGGTCTGTGCCATGCCCTGCCCCGAGACCAAGTACCAGGCCTTACCGCTGGGGTCGAGCCCCGCGAGCTTCCAGAGCTGTAGCTCCCTCACATGAGTCCCGGAGTTGTCGCCCCTACTCACGAACTTGGCCAAGCCCTTTTCACCCGCCTCGTAGATCCTCTTGAAGGCGTCGACAGCCGATGCGGCGTTAGAGACTCCAGCCGGGTCGTCCTTTGGCCCCACTATCACGAACTCGTTGTAGGCGAAGATGCTCAGCCTGACGATGCTACCGTTGAGAAGGTACTTCAGCTCGAGTGAAGGCGCGTGGGTGAAGCCCAGGCAGGCCGAGCCGTCGCTCAACAGTCTCAACGCCTCGCCACTCCCTTTAGCGAGGACGCTGAACTCGACACTCAGCCCGGTAGCGTTCTTGAAGTCCGCCAGCAGGTCGTCTAGCAGGTGGGTCTGGTACAAGCTAGTCGTCGTCGACACTGTAACTCTAGTAGGCGGTGCCTGCGACCCGCTCGGGGTACTCGCGGAGCTGAACAAGTAACCGCCCGCGAACCCGGCTAGGAAGGCCGCGAGGAGCACGAGCACGATTACAGCCTTGCCCACGAGGAGCACCCTTTGTCTCGACTCCGTTTTCAATTAAAAAACTTTCACCTCAACGTCGAGTACGACCTGGTAAACTCGCGGCCCCACCATCCTGACGACCCTCTTGTTCGCGACGTTGAACCACTTGACGCCGACCTCGCCGAGCCTCTGGCTCAGGAGAGCCACGGCCTTCCCAAAGTAGTCCTCGCCCTTAGCAGCCTTAACGTGGAGGTACACGTGCACCATTCCTTTGCCGTCCTTCAAGGCCATAACGGCGTAGGGGAGGTGGTCTAAGGCGATGTCCGGGTAGGGCATTAGGACCCTGTCGCTCGAGCCGGCGAGCCTCTCTTGGATCACTTTTACAGCGTCCCCTAGAATGGGCTCTACCACCCCCTCGACCTTGTTGAGCCTGACGTTCTCCACCATGTACCTGTACGCGTCTGGGTTGATGTCGACGCTGTAGACTTTGGACGGCCTGCTATACTTTGCGATTATAATGCTGAACAAGCCGGCGCCCGCGTACATGTTTAGAACCACTTCACCTGGCCGGACGAGGCCGGCGACCCTCTTGTGCTCGAAGCCTAGAACTGGGGACACGTACACCCTCGTGATGTCCACCTTGAAAAGGCAGCCGTGCTCCTTGTAGACTGTCTCGCTCCTCGGCTCTCCAGCCAGGTGAACGTACTTCCGGAGCCTGTACTCCCCTTGGACGCCAGGGTAGCCGCCCCACACGCTCTTGACGTACTTGAACTCCTCCAAGATCCTCTCGGCGAGTCGCTTGAGAACGTCAGCCTCTATACCGGGCGGTATCCTGATCAGAGCTATGTCTCCTACGAACTCGATCCTCCCCCACAGCCTGCTCGCCACCTCCTCACCCAGCGTCTCGCCAGCCAGCCTTCTCAGCACCTTACCCCTGGACAACGTTACCCCCACGCTCAGACTGTCTCCCGACTACTGTTGATGGGGGTATCTGGACTTATAGTACTCGCAAAACTCTTTGATGAGGCACTCGTGGCACGAGGGCTTCCTGGCTTTACAGGTCGCCCTGCCGTGTTGGATTAGAAGGAGATGGGTCTCGAGGTACTTATCTGGCGGTAGGCAGCTTAGCCAGAAGCCGGATACTCTCTTGTACGAGCCTCCCTTCACGAAGCCGAGCCGTGTGGTTATCCTCTTTATGTGCGTGTCGACTGGGAAAGCCGGTTTCCCGAAGTAGACCAGCAACAAGACGTCAGCAGTCTTTTCGCCCACCCCAGGTAGGTTCATCAACACCCTCCTGGCCTCTGGGACGTCCATTTTCCTGACCTCCGACTCGAACTCCTCGAGCCGGTCTCTTAGGTAGCTCGCCAATTCCACGATCCTCTCAGCCCGCTGAAGGTGTAGGCCAGCGGGCTTTATCAGCTGTGCTAGCTCGCCTGTGTCCAGCGAAAGAACCTTCTCGGGGGCGAGTTCGCCGAGCTTGCCTTTCAAGTTGGAGAGCGCTTTGATAGCGTTCTTGTCGCTGGTGTTCTGGCTCAATAGGACGGCAACGAGGTGCTCGAAGAGGTTCCCTCTCGCAACTAGCCCGACGAACTCTCCCTCTCTTATCTCGTACTTCCTAGACAACAGTTCGTAGATACGCGTGCAGACCTCCTTCAAAAACAGACCCTGGACCAATTAGATTACGGATTCACAGTATTAACGTTAGTAGGTAGTATACGAGTGCGGATATGAGATAAGCCGTGCCCATCAACAGGAGGATTGAGAGGGCCGTGAGCTTGGCACTTCTCGTCTCGCTATATATTGTGGAGAGAGTGGCTAGGCATGGGACATAGAGTGTCGTGAAGACCCCTATCGCGATGAGTTGAGCGTCCGTCAAGCCTATCACCGAGACCGCCTCCGCCATGTTGGGAGCCCCGGTTATCGTGAGAATACTCGACACGAAGACCTCCTTCGCGACGAACCCCATGAGAAGCCCGAAGACCACCATCCAGGTGTTTTCCCCTGTGACATGGAACGGGTAAACCGCGGGAGCGAGGAGCCTGGACACCTCTGCTGCGATACTGTTAGACGGGTCATCAGTGTAAGTGAGCGCGGGGGTAAACGACGACAAAGCCCATACGACGACGCTGGACAAGAATATGATCGTGCCCGCCTTCTCTAGGAAGTGCTTCACGTTATTCCACGTCATCCACCACACGACTTTGCCGAGCGGCTTGTGGTAAGCAGGGATCTCTAGGAGCATCTCGGGGGTAGGCTCCCTTGTCCTCGAGAGCCTGTACAAGGCGTAGTTCAATACTACGAACGCCGAGAAGGCCGCCACGTAGCCAGTGAAGACCATAAGCCATCCACCTAGAGTCCTCAGAGCTGTCGCGAGGGCCAGTAAGACGACGAGCCTGGCCTGGCAGGGGACTAACGGCAGTGTGAGTATCTGTCTAATCCTCTCACCTGCCGTCAGGCTTGCCCTTGCCCCCATTATACCGGGGACGTTACACCCGAGCGAGATGGTTATTGGGAACAGCGCGTTGCCTGACAAGCCTATCTTTGTCGTCAACGCCGAAACCCCCACGGCCATCCTCGGGAGTAGACCCGCGTCCTCTACCACGGACAGGACAAACATGACGATGAGTATCAGTGGTAGGAAAGCGAGTATTGTGGCCACCCCGCCTATGACGCCGTCTGCTACAAAACTCGCCAGCAGCGGGTTAGCTATAGACGACCTCGCCAGGTCCATGAGCCAGCCCAGGCCTTTCTCCAACAGGCCCGACAGGCTGTACTCCTCTACAGCACGTGCCAGCTCCTCCTGCCCGAGTAACGACAATACGGTGTTCAACGGAAACCCCGTGTTGACTGTGAAGACCAGCATGAAGATCGACAAGAGTAGCGTTAAGCTGAGCGCCATCCCGATAACAGGGTGGTAGAAAAGGCTCCTCGCCCTTTTCGTCTCGGGGATCCTGGCTCTGACTATCGCCTCGCGAGCTAGGCTCATAATGAAGCTAAACCTCTTCGCCGACGCGAACTCGGATATGTCTCTACCAACGGCCTTCCGGGCCTCCGCCCTCACCTCCTCTAATGACCTGTACACATCGCCACCGCATTTCTCAGACAGTAACTCGGATAGCTCTTCGTCGCCCTCGAGTAGCCTTATTGCGAGCCACCTCGAGGGGTACTCTTTCAAGCCTTCGCACTCCGCCAGCTCCCGCTCGACGCTCTCTATGAAAGGCTCTAGCTCTCCGTAGTCGATTCTCAAGTAGTCTCTTCTACCGCCTTTCTCCGCTACTTCTACTACTTTGTCCAAGAGGTACTCTATACCGTAGCCTGTCGCCGCGGATACAGGCACTACAGGGACGCCGAGCCTTTTCTCCAATGCGTCGAAGTTTATGTGTATACCCATCTCGTGAGCCATGTCGTACTTTGTGTAGGCTACCACTACGTTCCTGAACATTTCTAGGATCTGGATGGGCAGGTACAGAGTCCTCTCGGGTATAGTCGTGTCCACGAGCGCTATAATGACGTCAGCTTCTCCTCCGAGGATGTAGCTTCTCGAAATCCTCTCCTCCAGGGTCAACGCGGAGAGGCCGTAGACGCCGGGCAGGTCCACTAGTTTGATGCGGTAGCCCCTGTGTTCTAGAAACCCCTCGTGTTTCTCGACTGTAACGCCCGGCCAGTTGGCAACCAAAACCCTGTTCTTGGTAAGCAGGTTGAAGAACGTAGACTTGCCGACATTAGGCTGACCCGCTACTGCTACAGTGACCTCCTTCAGCTCTCTTTCACCTCTTCAACGTAGATTCTCCTGGCGATCCCCCTACCAATAGCTACCTCTACCCCCATCACTCTCAGCACTACAGGTCCAACACCGTAGTTTGACACGACCTCCACGATACTACCGGGTAGGAGACCCATCTGGTAGAGCCGTTGGACCCACCCTCTCCCGTCCACGCTCACAATCCTAAGCCTCGCACCAGGCCTAGCATTGTCGAGTGTAAGCATCCTCCATTCCCATGTTCGGTTATCCTAACACTAAATCCTATTATGCTATAACGCTGATACGCCTTTTTAAAGGTGTGTAGCCCGGTATGTCGACCCGCGATATCCACGACGAGAGGCCGGCGCGAGAGATCTACATAGACTTCGTCGGTATAGGGTGGATAAGGCTGCCCCCGTTTACTTGGGGGAGTATAACGCTTGTCCCGATGCTGAAGGCCTACGTGGACCTACCACCCTACATGAGGGGGGTTCACCTGTCTAGGAGCTATAAGGCCGTGAGGTCCATGACGAGCGAGCATGTCTACAGAGAGCCGGAGGTCTTAGCTGAAAGGCTGCTATCCCTCCACGAGTACTCCGGTAGGGCTCTCGTGGTACTGAAGGCCAGCGGTCTCGTCAGAGAGGGGGACGACTACAGGTCTTTCGAAGCCTCCAAGCGAGTGCTATACGCGAGGGGCGTGGGCGTGACTAGGAGGGTCTGGAGCTACAGGTTCACCACCTCCAACGCCTGTCCCTGCGCGCTTCAGACCTCCCTCGAGCTGACCGGGAGGCCTCTGACCCACATGCAGCGGGTGGTCGTAGAGGTGACGCTGAGAGGCGGCCACGCGGAGGTCGACGAGGAGGCGTTGATAAGCGGTCTTTCGAGCATTGTCCAGCCATCGTTGAAAGGGTACTTGAACAGGGTCGAGGAAGTCGAGCTAATAAAAGGGCTTGTTGAGAGACCTATGTTCGTCGAGGATGTCGTGAGAGAGGTGGCGAGCTGGATAAGAGACAACCTGAAGTGGTTCAAGGGCTATGCCACCGTCAGGGCCATCTCATTCGAGTCCATCCACGAGTACAACGTCGAGGCAGCACTGAGAGTGAAGCTAGGATAGGTGAGCCGGGCGTTGACGTGGGTCGTAGACAGGAGCGAGTGGACGGCCCTCTACAGTGTGATCAAGTCCAGGCTGCCCCTGTCCTTCGATAGAGACCAGTACGCAACAGACGTGCTGAGCGGCCTGATCTCGGCCCACAGAGGGAAGACCACGCTCGAACAGCTGCCGAGGCTCAGAGGCGCCGTAGTGGTCTTCGGCTGCGGCAAGAACCTGGAGGAGGACACCAGGCTCTACAAGGAGAAGTACAGCCACCTACCCGTTATAGCGGCAGACGGCTCCACGAAGCACCTACTCGAAGAGGGCGTCCTGCCGCTGATAGTGGTGACAGACCTTGACGGCGACGTTAGGTACATAAACTTGGCGGCCCAGAGGGGCTCTATTGTAGTGGTTCACGCCCACGGGGACAACGTGGATAGGCTGAGAGCGGTGGTGCCGAGGCTGGACGGGAGGCTCGTAGGCTCGACCCAGGTGGAGCCGAGACCCTTTGTCTACAACTTCGGGGGTTTCACGGACGGCGACAGGTCCGTCTTCCTAGCAAGGGCCCTCGGGAGTACCCGCGTCATACTCGCGGGGTTCGACCTCGACAGCCCCCACTACTGCCCCTCTGACGTCGTAAAGGACTTGAGTGTGAAGAGGCTCAAGCTCGAGGTGGCAAGGGTGCTCTTGAGGTACCTTGAAGAGAGAGGGGTCAGAATCGAGTTTATTCAATAGAGCTTGAGAGGCTTCACGTCCAGCTCGTCCATCACAGCCCGTAGGTCTCGGAGGAAGGAGTTGAACTCACTTATAGAGACTAGAACGACAGTGCCCGAGTAGACCCTGAATAGCGGCCTAACGAGCGTGAGGATGACGCCAGCGACCTCTACGGCTCTCTTCACGACCGGGTAACGAGCCGCCACAAAGCTACGGTACCTCCTCATCTTCTCGAGCCTCTCGAGGTGCCTCTGGGCTGCGGCCGTCAGAGAGACCCTCGTGTTCCTACTCCAGTGCTTACAGTCCACGGCTAGGGCTATACCCGTCACCGTGTCGACACCTAAGACGTCTATCTGGAACCTCACGGGACTAGTCAGCAAGAGGTTTGTGACGGTCTCGTACGAGTTCTTGGAGAGGATCTCCGCGGAGAACTCCTCGAAGTCCCTCCACGAGATCAGCTCGCTGACCCTCGTAGGGCTCATACCCCGCTGTACAAGCCTCAGGGCTAGGTCGATCGGGTTGACGACCCTGACCAGCTCGCCCTCGACGCGTAGAGCTGTGCCGTGGTCTCTCACCAGCCTCTCTAGGACTTCGCGGGAGAAGCCCGACAACCTCGACAACTCCTCGAAGGTTAAAACGCGGTACTTTAGTAGGAGCTCTAGCGGGTTTACTATCATTGCTGAACCCTGTTGCCGTGCGTTCTCAAGTACTCGTTGACCGAGTTAAATAGGTATTTTAGCCGAGCAGCGATAAGAATCATGAGCACGACCAATTTGCACCGCCCCGAGGCGTTCGCCGATGTCGGACTTTGTGGAGAGCGCTAGAAGGGACATCCTAGTTGAGAGTGTCTCAGACTACACAGTCTCACACGAGATGACTGTGTGCGACCTCGTCGAAGCTTTTGGTAAGTCCCACGGTTTCATGGCCTCCCACGTCTACAACGCCTCCCGGGTACTGGCCGCCATGTTGAGTGACGCCGACGTCCTCAAGATCTTCTCCTTCACCGGTAACCTCGCCGCGACCGGCCTGAGAGGGGTCATCGCTCAGTTGATAAGGGAGGGCTTCGCCGACGTGGTTATAACGACGTGCGGGGCCGTAGACCATGACATAGCGAGGTCTACTGGCTCGAGGTACTATAAGGGTGACTGGCTATACGACGACGCGTTCTTGAGGAGCGTGGAGGTGCACAGGCTCGGGAACGTGCTAATACCCTGGGAAGGCTACGGTATAGCCATAGAGAAGTTCACGAGGAGCCTATTGGACGAGCTGGTGAAGGTCAAGAAGGAGTGGAGCGGCGTGGAGCTACTCGCAGAGGTCGGAAAGAGGTTGAGAGACGAGAACAGCTTCCTCAGAGCAGCCTACGAGAAAGGGGTGCCCGTAGTAGTCCCAGGCCTACTGGACGGGGCTTTTGGAACGAACATCGTCTTCCACAGTACTATGAGCGGCCTGAAACTAGACCTCCTCGCTGACGAGAAGCTCCTCTCGGAGAAGGTGTTCTCGGCGAGGAAGGTCGGGGGGCTGATCGTAGGTGGTGGCATATCGAAGCACCACGCCTTGTGGTGGTCTCAGTTCAAAGAGGGGATGGAGTACAGCGTCTACATCACCACGGCGGTCGAGTACGACGGGAGCCTGAGCGGGGCCCACTTGAGGGAGGCCATAACGTGGGGGAAGGTGAAGCCCAGCGGGAAGAGCGTGGTGGTCTACGGCGACGCCACCGTCCTTTTGCCAATAATTGTGGTGGGGGCGAAGTGCCTTATGAAGCGTGGGTAACTTGCTAGTACACGTTGGGATAGACGACTTCGACTCCCACACGGGGGGTTGTACCACACACCTGGCTGTCAAAATAGCGTGGGAGTTGACAGGTAGGAAGGCTAGGCTGGTCGACTACCCCAACTTAGTAAGGCTCAATCCAGCGGTGCCCTGGAAGACGAGAGGGAACGGTGCCGTAGCCCTAAGGCTCGAGACGGAGAGGGCCGCCAGAGACATACTCGACATGATCGAGGTGATGGCAGAGGACTACGCCAGGGAGTTCGACAACCCGAAGCATCAGCCGGCAATCGTCGTGCTCGAAGGGGGGATACCCGAGTACTTGAGGAGGATCGGCACGAGAGCAGTCGGGGACCTGATCCCTCTCCAAGTCGTTGAGAGAGTCATAGAGAAGTCGGGGGCTCTGGCAAAATCTGTTAAGGGGAGGAGAGGGCTAGTAGGGGCTACAGCTGCGATAGGCGTAGACCTCCTCGAGGGCGACTTCACGTACGAAGCGATTCTCTACAGAGTCAGGGAGAACATCGGTAGGCCGAGGCTCGTAGACGCGGAGTCGGTCAAAGAAGCCGAGCTGGGATCTAAGGGAGCTCTCTTCCTCAACTACGATCACGACACGGGCCGGCTGTTGGCGACCCCGAGAGGCCCGGACCCCATATTAATGGGGATAAGAGGAGAGAGCCCAGAGCCCATTGTGACGGCGCTGAAGTCGATAAGAGTGTTCGAGGAAGTAGAGGCGGTGGTGTTGTTTAGGACTAACCAGCACACCGACATGCACCTCCAGGAGGTGGAGTCGGTCTGCGAAGCGTACCCCTACAGGTGTGTGAGAGTCAGGGGCATAATCACGAGAGCCCCGCAAAGGATCCAGGGCGGGCATGTCGTGTTCAGCGTGTCAGACGGACACTGCTCAATAGACGTCGCGGCCTACGAGCCCACCAAGGAGTTCAGGGACGTCGTCTCCGAGCTCGTGGCCGGGGACGAGGTCGAGGTGATGGGGTGTGTGAGGCCCGGCTCCGCCACCCACCCTCCGACCCTCAACCTCGAGAAGTTGCGGGTGGTGAGGCTCACCGAGGTCTACAGGTTCGAGAACCCGCTATGCCCCAGGTGTGGGGCTAGGATGACTAGCGCGGGGTATGGAAAGGGGTTCAAGTGCCCGAAGTGCGGCTACCGGACAACGGAGTTGGGGAAGGTGAAGATAAGGATCGAGAGGAGTATAGCACCAGGTCTCTACCAGCCGCCGAAGCATGCCTTCAAGCACTTGATGAAGCCCGTTGAGAGGTTTAGTATACCCCCGAAGAAGTTCGACTACCGGCTAGTAGACCCCTTTATTAAACCACCGTCGGGGGCTCCCTAGGGGTGGAGTCTCGTCACGGCTCAGCATTGAAGTCTTCGGTCATCCAAGTAGCTTGTAATGTTGTTAAGCCTTTAAAACTGCTCTACAACCGAGACCTCGTACAATATTACGTACTTGAGTTTCGCCCTAGCGATCTGCCTCTCTAAGCTCAGCCACTCGACCTGGCTCGCCTCCCCTCTACTCCTCCCCATGACGACCGTAGGGTAGTTGTAGTAGGGTATCGAGACGATGTGGGACAGCCAGTTGCCCTTAACGCCGAAAACAGTGTCGATGCGGACCCACCCCCAGGGTGGCAGGAAGGCAACCGCCCACGCGTGTCCTCCCCCGCCTACCATGGTTATATTGAGCATCCCGTTGTCCCCCACAGTCTCCAGGCGGAAATCGCTGGACAAGTATACCATGCCGTACTCCTGGTAGCTGGGTATCCCAAGCCCCCTGAGCACTGTCACGAGGAGGTTGGACTGGTCGTCACAGTCGCCCTCCATGAAGAGGAGGGTCTCCCACGGCTCTCTCGGTGGCGTCCTGATCGAGTAGGCGATGTTGGAGTCCACGTACTCTACAACAGTTCTCACGAGGTCTACGGGCTTGCCAGGGTCAGCAATAGACAACACGTACCTGAGGAGTAGCTTGATGAGTGGGTTGGTGTAGTTCCACCCGCTCGTCGCGGATACGTAGTCCTCCAAGGTCGAGTTCAGCACTATAGGCTGGGACTTTTCCTCCAGCCTACTAGTGTTGCCTGTTATATACGCGTCCGAGAAGTCTATTATGCTCTCGAACCTGGACAAAGTGTCTACTCTGACCACGTAAACCACCCACGCGTCGACTTTAGAACCCGGCGTCAGGTTCGTCCACGAGCTTGGGGGGATGACCCTGATGTAGGGTTCGTCCCCACCGTAAATAGCGTAACTGACGTTCACGCCGTTAAACCGCGCCTCGACACGCTCTATCCTCTGAGTCGGGTCTTCGAGTGGGTAGTTGAACTCCGTGACCCCCGTCTCGGAGAGGGGGACAGGCGTAGACCCCATGTTTTGGACCTCGTTGTAGATCTTCACGTAGACCTGTTGTACAGTAGGCGTGAAGTCCTGCCCCAGAGCGGTCGGCACAACTGACAAGCTCAAGATTAATACCGCTATTGCGACTAGAAAGGCCCGCGGCATAACTCTCTCAAGGAGTAGTTATCTAAAAAATGGACTTATATACGAGCAGGGACCGAGGGCGTGGTCAGTACACGACCAGCTGAGCACCGTGTAGGCTCTCGAGCACCTCGACGAGGGGTTCAACGATGTCCTCGAGAGGCATGTTTACCTCGCTACTGATGGTGTTCGCTACGTCCTCCACGGTGTGCTCGCCGTCGCACAGCAGCCAGACGTAGTACGCTAGCGGCGACAGCTCGTACACTTCTTCCTCGCTCTTCGCGACGTAGAACTTCTCGCCCTCCTCTCCAAGGAAGGTTCCTTGCCTCAGCGGCTTAAGGCCCCTTATCTCCTCGTAACGGCTCTTAGCCCCTGTGTCCGCGGTGTGCTCCTCGCTCATTACCCTCGCCTCGGCCTGAACCCACCGCGCCTCCGGCCCTGGAAAACGGGGCGTCGCTCCTCCTCCGGCGCTGTAGGCGAGTCGGCCGGTACCTCGCTCGGCTGGGGGACTTCGGCGTCGGAGACCTCCTTTACCTCGCTTGACCTTCCAACGTTCAGCTGGACCTTGCCTCGGAAGCTCGTCGTCCAGGCACCTGTTATCTCGACCGCCTGCCCTTCCTTGATGGTACCCGCCTTCTCGCCCCACAGGGTCGTCTCTACCCTACCGGTCGAGTCGCCAATTACAGCGTTGCTGATCGTACGCGGCCCCTTCTTCGTCTGGATTACTTTGGGAGGCCCGGCTTCTAGGACCCTGCCCTTGATCTTCACGTGTTCCATTCCGGGTTTTAGGTCTATTATATTAACGGGGTTTCCCCCCGACTCCTCTTCCGACTCACGTTCCATTACGCTTTCGACTCCGATACGTCGCTAACCCCTAAGCTAAGGGGCTCTAATAAACTTGACGGTTACACCGAGCTCGCCGAGTCTCCTCGAGGCTCTCTCCAGACACTCGGGGACATCCCACCGACACCTGAACATGTGCGATACTGCGGTCGGGTCATCGCTAGACCCGAACCCTTTCACCGGCTCGAACACCCCTGAGAGCAATGTAGAGAGAACGTTTTCCCGAATACCCTTTTCGGTCACCGCGAAGTATCCCAAGACCCTCGCCCTCGGGTCAGACGTAACGTGGTCGATGTGCCAGAAGAGCTTCTTCGACTTAGAGGCGTGCCTCCTCACCCTCGACTCCACGCCGCCGGGGCCCCTAGCTGAGCCGACGTAGAGGTAGACACCCCTCGGTAGATCGAAGACCTTCCCTCCGCGTGTAACCACCCTTAAGTCCTCCTCAAGGGTGAGCACCAGTACGTAGAGCCCTTTCACCAAACGCGACGACCACCCTTTAATCACCGTGTGGAGTGATTTTAAGGTAGTGATGAGCCTCGGTTTCAGCTGAGACCTGATGAGGAGTTACTCAGCTGACCGCCGCTAGCTCGTGTACGAGTTGTGTGACGGCGAGTTCGGCTAGTCGTTGGACTGGACTCTCGAGTACTCCACTAGGGGGTGTTGCCGGAGGGCGGGAGGTAAGGTAGTCGCCTGGATTAGAGCCCCTATGGCACCTAATCGAGGTGGAGAGCCCTCGACGGATATATCCCGGAAGGCGAGTACGTTTCTAGGTACCTATACTGTTCGTAAATGCTGGTTGTCATGGGGGTTGGCTAATTCACTCCTTCCCCGGACCCCGTAGACCTCAACTTGAATGGCGAGGGAAAGAGGTCTCTCAGGTTCGCGACGACGGTTTTACCCGTCTTCACGCTGTGCATGACCACCTCTACTTCGCTGTTGAACTCTGCTAACACCTGCCTACAAGCTCCGCACGGAGGAATGGGCTTGTCCATGTCTGTGACGATGGCGATCGCCACCGGGCGCCTCTCCCCAGCTGTTACCATGGCGGATATCGCAGACCTCTCGGCGCATATCGTGAGCCCGTAACTGCTGTTCTCTACGTTAACGCCTCGGTAGATGTTACCTCTGTCAGTTAGGACGGCAGCAGCGACGTGGACACCACTGTAGGGTGCGTAGGAGTGTGGGAGGACCCTTTTAGCCTCTTCTATGAGGAGTCTCATAGTCTTATCGTCCAACCCTTCTCACCATTATGACGAACACGTCTCCACCTATGTCCCACTCCCTGGCGTAGCCGTCTAGCTCGGGGAGCGTGTCCACGAGCTCGACTTTCACGGAGCCTGTCTCGTTCTTCACGTAGTCTTGGTACCACGTGAGTAGGCTCTTCTTGTCGGCCGGGGCGACGATATACGTCTCGACCTTCTCGTCGAGCTCTAGGTTCATCATCTTTCTCATCACCTGGATCCTCCTGACGACGTCTCTGGCCAGCCCTTCCGCGACCTCCTTCTCCGTCAACCTCTTGTCGACCGCTATTGTCCCAAGCTCGCTTACCTCAACTGTGTAGCCCTCTACGTAACCTACGACGACCTCGAAGTCGCCTTGTTCTAATCTCGCAGTCCTCCCCTCGATCTCGAGGTCGAAGTAGCCCTTTGTCAGGAGCCCGTGCGCGACCTCGCTCTCTCTTCCCTTGACGTACTCTATCACTCTGCCTGTTAGTTCCTTGAACTTTGGCCCGAGCCTCTTGTAGACCGGTCTCAGGGTGTAGACCACTATCTCCTCGACGCTTTTTGCGCCCTTCACCTCCACCGCTTTCGAATTGAACACCTTCTTTAAGAGCTCCGAGTGCTTTTCCACGACCTCGGCGACTTCCTTCTTGTCCGTGTAGACTATCACGCTTTTGACTGGTTGCCGCAGTTTAATCCCGGCTTTCATCCTGGCCGCCGCGACCCGGTCTGCGAGTGTCCTGACGACCTCCATCTCCCTCTCTACTGAGGGGTCGAGGAGCGAATAGTCTGGCTGTGGCCAGTCGGAGAGGTGGACAGACTCGGCGCCCTCGACGGGTCTGAAGACCTTCTGGTACACGTACTCCGCAAAGAAGGGTGTGAAGGGGGCAGCCACCACCAACATGTTCTTCAAGACGTAGTAGAGCACCGCGTACGCTGCTAGCTTGTCCTCGGTCTCCTCTTCCACCCATATCCTCGGTCTAACGATCCTGAGATACCAGTGGCTCAGGTCTTCCACGACAAACCTCCTCCACTCTCTGACAGCTTCGTGTATCCTGTAGTTCTCGAGGCTCTCTGTTATCCTGATCAAGGTGTTCGTGAAACGGCTCAACAACCATTTGTCTTCGAACTTCAGCCTGCCGGCAAACTTCTCTAAGCTGTTCCTCGAGGGGTCGAACTTGTCTAGGTTCATGTAGGTGGAGGCGAACAAGTAGACGTTCCAAGCCACTTGCAGGTCGCTCGCTACTTCGTCGATGCTCTTCCAGGAGAACCTCAGGTCTTCCCACACAGTGTTGCTCAACAGCCACAGCCTGAGCGGGTCTCTACCAACCGTTTTGATCGCTTCGTCTGCGCCCACGTAGTTGCCCAAGCTCTTGTGCATCTCCCTCCCTTTCTCGTCGAGGGCGAAACCGTGAACCAAGACAGTCTTATATGGGCTGACGCCGAAGCCTATGACGCCCGACCTCAGGAGTGAGAAGAACCACCCTCTCGTCTGGTCGTGCCCCTCTACAATGAAGTCTACGACTACCTCCCCTCCCTTGAGGTCTTGCGGGCGCCCCCTGGCAGCGTAGAAGGCTATACCGCTGTCCAACCAGACGTCCACGACGTCTTCGACCCTTCTCATACTCCTGCCGCAAACGGGGCACTTGAGCTCGACCCTGTCGATCCATGGTCTGTGGAGGTCTGGCGGGACCTCGCCGCCCAGCCTCCTGATGTCGTCGACGTCCCCGACTACGACGTAGTGTCCATTCTCGCAAACCCAGACTGGTAGTGGCGTCCCCCAGTACCGCTGCCTAGATACCACCCAGTCCTGGACGTTCTCGAGCATGTGTAGCATCCTCTGGAGCGCCCACTCGGGTATCCACTTGACAGACTTTGCCTCCTGTACTAGCCTCTCCCTCAACCTAGATACTCTGATAACCCACTGCTTCGTTGCACGCAGGACGACGGGCGTCTTGCACCTCCAGCACACGGGGTACTTGTGGATGATGGAGCCCTCGTACACGAGATAGCCCCTCTCTCTCAGGTCCTCGATGATCGCTCTGTTGGCGTCGCGTACGAACATGCCCTGGTACTTACCAGCCTCCTCCGTGAAGACGCCCTCGTCGTTGACCGGGCTCACAACCAGGTCAATACCGCTCTTCTTGGCGACCTCGAAGTCCTCGAAGCCGTGGCCGGGAGCCGCGTGTACTAGGCCCGTACCCTCGTGTAGGCTTACGTACTCCTCCGAGGGGAGGACGACGTGGTACTTGCCCAGCTTCTTCTGGGCTTCGACCAGGTCTTCGAGGGGGTGTTTGTACCTTAAACCTACGAGTCTCTCGCCTGGGAACTCCTCGATGATAGAGTAGTCCTCAAGTCCCGCTAGTTCCATGACTTCCCCGAGGCGCGTCTTGGCGAGTATCCAGACCTCATCGCCCACCCTCACCCTAACATAGGTGCCCTTGGGGTTAACCATGATGAACGTGTTGGCTGGGAGAGTCCACGGAGTTGTAGTCCAGATCAGTAGGAAGGTCTTCGGCTCCCCCTCCACCGGAATCTTCACTACTATACTCGGGCTCTCGAGGTCGTGGTACTCTACCTCGTACTCAGCGAGAGTGGTCTGGCACCGGGGACACCAGTGGACGACTCTGTAGTCCTTGTCTAACAGGCCCGACTCGTGAGCCCTCTTAATCAGCCACCACGCTGACTCTATGTACTTGTTATCGAGGGTGTAGTAGGGGTTTTCCCAGTCCATGGCTACGCCGATTTCCTCGAACCACTTCGTCATGGAGGCCGCGTTTGTGAGGGCGAGCCTCCTACACTCCTCCACGAACTTGTCTACCCCTATCTTCTCCTCTATCTCTCTCTTGCTTGTCAAGCCGAGCTTCTGCTCGACTTTCACCTCTATGGGTAGCCCGTGGCAGTCGTAGCCGGGCTTGTCGAATACGCGGAAGCCTCTCATCCTCTTGAAGCGGAGAACCACGTCTTTCAACGTCTTGTTCCACAACGTGCCTATGTGGGGTACGTCTCCAGAGGGGTACGGCGGGCCGTCTATGAAGATGAACGTGTTCGGCGAGCGCTGGGCTTTCTCTCTCATCTTTCGGTATATCTCCACCTCCGCCCAGTAGCTCTTGACCGCGTCCTCAACGGCTCTCCAATTGTACTGTCCCGTCAGCTTACCCGGTATGGGCAAGTAGTAGCCCACCTAGGTCTGGTCAAATAGCAGTGATAACACTAGTAATAAATCCTAACGTTTTTAACTCAATTACCGCCCGCTTTTTAAGTTCATCCAGGTGCAATTAGAGCGTGGTGGTTTATTGCTCGAGGAGCTGGTCTTGAGCGTAGTACGCGAGTACAAGCCGTCCCGGAGCACCCTCCACTCCATTGTTTACTTGAAGAACGGGGTGTTGCTGAAGGACTGGACTCTGACCATAACAGGCGTGTACAGTGAGAGGCTTGAAAGAGTCGTGGAGGAGCTGATAAACTCCGGCTCTATCAGGGTGTGCAACAACGGTAGACTGACAACGGACACGTGCCCTTCAGACAACAAGGACTTGAGTAGTATAGTAGACGAGGCTATAAGGAGGTTCGTGAGGGAGTCTTTCAGCTCGTCTCCGGTGCTTCGGCTATCCTAGCCTTGACCAAGTCGCTTATGACGTTCGCTACGATCTCTTTGGCCTCCGCGACTTCGTCCTCGTCGAGCATCTTGTACTTGCGCCTCTCGAGGTAGACCGTGACCAGGGCCTCTGGTACTAACCCGTGCCTCTCCGCGAAACTGTTGAAGTTGACCTCTTTGTAGCCGATCACCTTGGAGTCCTTCAGGGATACGACTAGGAGGTGCTTGACTATCTCGCTACCAGCGGAGGGGAACACGTCTACTTTGTTGTAGAGGGTGAGCACGTCCTCGTCTGAGAGCTGCAGCTTGCCGAACCTACTGTTCAGCTCGCTGACGATCTCGCTCTTTATCTTGTTCTTCAAGTCCCTGCTAAACCTCGTGGAGAACAGTACCCTGGCGTCCTCTAGCTTCAGGACCTCTCTACTGAGGAGCTTCCATATGGGTTTCCTCGTAACAAAGAGGCTCTCGAGAGCCCTCTTAGCGAAGTCTCTGTCCTCGCACTCGAGCTCAGACGCAGGCTGGTATACTAGGGACTGGAGTACCCCGTAGATGCTGAAATCGTTCAAGAGTACGTACTTGGACCACTCGTTCCTGTCCAGCATGTCTTCGAGGATGCCGGTGACCCTGCTCTTGATGCACTTGAGCAACCGCCCTACAGTCTCGACGAACGCTATGTTCACGTGGTGGAAGTACACGTTCTTGTACATCATCTTCCTCGCCTCCAACAGCCTTACGAGGTCGTCGACCGCCTTGCTAGACACGGCAGGCTTCAGCAGGCCGTCGTGCTCTACTATGAACGTGTTCCTCAGGAGCCACTCCTCGTTTATCTCCCCTATAGCGAGGCCCGTGTAGTAGGAGTCCCGCTTGAGGTAGTCCATTATATCGCTCGTAAAGATGTAGTCCCTCACCACAAGCCTAACTATCGTGCTCAGCGCTTTATCGCGGGTCGGGACGAAGAAGTCCTCTGGCTTGATATGCCCCTTCTTAAGGAGCTCCGTGTAGTCCTTCATACCGAGCGGCGGCTTCAATCCGTCGTCCAGCACGTTCAGAGCGTACTCGGGGTCGACCCCGAGCGCCTTGTAGTTGTCCTTGAGGGCCTGCTCGATCAGGCGGCGGATGTTCTCCCTGTAAATGAGGTACCCGAGGATCTCGTGGTTGCCTATGACATATGGTAGGAAGTCCCTCGTCTTGTAAACGTACTCGTCGAAGGCATGGCTGAAGGGTCCGTGCCCAATGTCGTGTAGCAATCCAAGCAGCCTCGTAGCGAGCGAGATCTCCTTGAGCCTCGCCGAGAGCTCGCTGTAGTGCTTGGACTGCGAGAGGTACTCTAAGCTACCCTTGAGGAGGTAAGTGATGTACTTGTACGACACGTGCATCACGCCGAGGCTGTGGTTGAACCTCGTGTGGGTGGCACTGGGGTATACGAAGTGGGCCATCTGGAGTTGTAGAATGTACCTCAGCCTCTGAAGGGGCCAGCTGTCCATTACGATGTCTTCAACGCCCTTTATGTAGTCTATGTAGTTGTAGATCACGTCCCTGACCTGGGCGTTGAACGGGAGCATCCACGGGAACGGGCTTGGGCCTGACTCCAACTCGATCACGGCGAGTACTATTTTCCTTCAACAAAATACACTTGCGATCTTAATAAATATTACTTCCCAGACTTCATCTTCTCTATCAACGCCTTGTAGGGCGACTCGAGGAAAAACCCGTTCCTGCAAACGGGGCACACTACTAGGACAGGGCGGCTCCTCTCCTCAGGGACGGTCTTCGAGTCTGCCACGTATAGAACCGACTCGTAGACGAAGTAGAAGTCGCTCGGTCTACCCCTGAAGCCGCAGAACGGGCACTCCAGCTCCATTCCCTCAACCGATCAGAGGTTGGTTGAGATCCCTATTAAGTTTGGTGTTAGAAACACTCCTCTTTGAATTAGTTTCAGAAACCAAAAAGTTTATAAATCAAACCCCTAGATAAAGTATTCTTAGGTGGGAAAGTGCCCGGCATGATGCCTCTGATCGGCGAGAAACTCCCTGAAATGACTGTCATGACTACGCACGGCCCGAAGAAACTGCCAGACGACTACCTAGGGAAGTACCTTGTCTTGTTCAGCCACCCCGCGGACTTCACACCCGTCTGTACAACCGAGTTCATAGGCTTCGCAGTTAGGTACGAGGACTTCAAGAAGCTGAACGCCGAGCTTCTGGGGCTCAGCGTTGACAGCACCTTCTCCCACATCAAGTGGGTCGAGTGGATCAAGGAGAAGTTTAAGATCGAGATACCGTTCCCGATAATCGCTGACCCGACAGGCGAGGTCGCCAGGAAGCTGGGCATGCTACATGCCCAGTCCGCTACGAGCACTGTGAGAGCTGTCATCATCGTGGACGACAAGGGTATTGTCAGGGCAGTCCTCTACTACCCGCAGGAGACAGGCAGGAACCTCGACGAGATACTAAGGCTCATCAAGGCTCTCCAGGTCAACGACAAGTACCACAGGGCTCTGCCGGCCAACTGGCCTAACAACGCGCTGATCGGAGACGCCGTGATAGTGCCGCCCGCCGCCACAGTACAGGAGGCTGCTGAGAGGCTGCAAAAGTACAAGTGCTTCGACTGGTGGTTCTGCATCGAGGAAGGCAAGGTACCCGCGGAAGAGGTCAACCAGGTCAGGTCGTGGCTCGAGAGAGCGGCGAAGCCCTGGAAGCTCCAAGTCCCTGAGAAGTAGCCCAACCTTTTTTCTACATACACCTCCGCACATCTCCTAACCCGATTGTATGTTTTAGCTATAAACATATAGAATATTCACATTTTTATTTAAGCTTATATACAACTCCCACCTCTATTACTCTCCTACAAGGTGAGCGACTGGTTGAAGTTGTCTCCAGCGAGTTTGGCCTTACTACTCATAGGACTTGTAGTGGGGTTCCCGCTAGGATACGTGACCAGCACCGCCCTCTCCCCCCAGTCAACCAGTGCCCCGCAGGCGGGCCAGGCTAGGGAGTACCAGATCGGCTTCACCTTACCGCTGTCTGGAGAGCTGTCCTCCATCGGCAAGATATGGGAGAAAGTCGTCTACCTCGCTCTTGACGACCTGAACAACGAGGTCAAGGCCTACGGTTTCAACGTTACCTTCAAGCCCGTAATACTGGACGACGGTACACAGGACGACAAGGCCCTCGCTAACGTGCAGAGCTTCGCCCAGATGGGTATAAAGGTCGTCATAGGCCCGGCCGCCAGCTCGCAGGTCAAGGCTGTCAAGTCGTTCGCGGACGCCAACCACATCGTCATCATATCCCCGTCCTCGACGGCGCCTACCCTCGCGATACCGAACGACTTCATATTCAGAACCGTGGGTAGCGACGCGAAGCAGGCTAAGGCCCTTGCTACTCTAGCTTACACGCAAGGCGCCCGTACGGTAGTAGTCTTCCACCGCAACGACGAGTACGGCAACGCCTTCGCCGACTTCTTCACGAGGTACTTCTCCCAGTTCAACAACACGAAGGTGTACGACCTGCCATACCAGGCAGGCCTGAGCGACTACACCTCCGAGGTCAACGCCCTCGCCTCCAAGGTGCAGTCCACTGGCGCGGACTCCGTGGTGTTGATAGCCTTCGACACGGACGCCGCTAACATCCTAGCACACGCCGCCGGCAACAGCGTTCTTTCCAGTGTTAGGTGGTTCTTGTCCGAGGGGCCGCACGGGGCCCAGGAGCTCCTCTCGCCGACGATAGGGCAGTTCGCGCAGAAGGCCAGGCTGCTCGGCACGAGACCCCTCTTCGTCCACAACCCGCTATACGACGAGTTTGCTAAGAAGCTGAAGGAGAAGTACGGTGTAGAGCCCACCGTCTTCTGCGACACCCTCTACGACGCAGTACAGCTCGCTGGATGGGCCATCCTCAGAGCCGGCAAGTACGACGGCGACGCGATAAGGGCTGCCCTCGTCGAGGTGGCCAAGCACTACTATGGCCCTAGCGGCTGGACCATGTTCGACGAAAACGGTGACAAGGCCTTCCAGGACTACGGCGTGTGGGCGATCGTCAAGACAGACCAGGGATACCAGTTCATGGACGTCGGCATGGTCCAAGGCGACTCTGTGATCTTCACTACGACGCCGTACAGGTGACGAGCCGTGATGATAACCCAAGACTTAGTCAGTTTTTTCCTCTTCTCCCTTCTCTACCTCACCGTGACCATACCCCTCGTCCTCGCTTACCGCGTTACTAAAGTGATCAACTTCACCGTCGCAAACTACATAACTTACGGGGCCTACACAGCTGTTTTACTGGACTACTATATGAGGAGCAGTTTCGGGCACAACTCGCTCTTGCTAACGGTACTCTCCTCATTTGCGGTTACGGGCTTGATCGCCGTAATGTCTAATTTAGCCGTCTTCAAGCCTCTCGCCGAGATGAGGGTGAAGGGGGACGTCCTCATGATCGCCTCCATGGGGCTGTGGATCGTCCTCAAGTACGTGCTCTACATCGTGTCGGATATCGCGAGCTCCGCTTGGAGGACGAACCTGGTCTCGTACTCCCAGATCCACTACGACGATATCTCCCTGTTAACGGTGAGAGCCGGGCTTGTAGGCGTACAGCAGAGCCTTGTAGTCTTCCCACTACTCGCGGTCGCGTCCATGTTTATCCTATACCTGGTCTTAAGCGAGACTAGAGTGGGTAGGGCTGTACTCGCGGTCGCGGACAACAGCGTGCTGGCGTCGCTCTCGGGTGTCGCCGTGGGAAGAGTTGTCAGCCTCACCTGGTTTCTCACAGCCGGTCTCACATCGCTGGCAGGTGTCATGTGGACCACGTACAGTGGGGCAATAACGCCCGAGGTAGGAGACTCCCTCATACTACAGGTTTTCACTATCGCTTTCATAGGTGGTCTCTCATCACTCACGAGGACAGCCGCTGGTGCACTGCTGATTAGCGGAGTGGAGAACTTTGGCACAGACCTCTTGAGCACGTACCTGGGCTTGCCGACTAGCATTAAGCCAATGCTCACGTTTACCGTGCTACTCGCGACTCTGATCGTAAGCCCACCACTTGGAGTTGCGGGTGGTGTGCCGTACAGGTTTACGAGGGGTGCTAGACGTTGATCGACGTGTTGGGCTTCCTGATCACTCTAACCACCTATATCGGCATCTACTTGGTCCTCTCCCTGACGCTGACTCTCGAGGTGTCAAGCGGGATCACGAACTTCGGCAAGGTGGCGTTCTACGGCTTGGGAGCCTACACTGGCGCACTCATAGGAACCTACCTGCCACTAGCAATTGCTGGTAGCAGGGCGTCTCCCTTCGACGTGAACGGGATACAGCTCTTGTACACGATATCGAAGAGCAACCCTGTACTCGACCTGTCCGTTTTCTTGTTGTCCCTTGCCGCCGGGTTCGCTGTTTCGGCTCTTTTTGGCCTACTGTTGACGTACCCTATCCACAGGGTCGGAAGCGCTCTAGTCGGGTTCACACTCCTGAGCACGGGCGAAGTCCTGAGGCTCTTCTACCTGAACACAGAGCCGCTAGGCGAGAGCAAGGGGTTCATGGGCATACCAAACCCCTTCGCGTGGCTTCCGCAGGCCAGGGGGGCCGAGGCGCTGTACCTCATTATAGTGTGGTGCTTCGTAGGCCTCACCCACTTCACCGTTAGCAGGATAATGAACTCGCCGCTCGGCAGGATTCTGAAGGGGATGCGCGACGACGAGCTCGTCGCCCTGTACGCGGGCTGGCCGACGCCCCTGATCAAGTCCAAGGTACTTGCCCTTACGTCCGGCTTTACGGGTGTAGCGGGAGTCCTCTGGGCGTACTACTTCACGAGTATAAACCCGAACATGTTCACCCCCTCGCTCACCTTCAATATATGGGCAATGGTGATCCTCGGCGGTATAGACAGCATAGTGGGCGGCGTGTTGGGCACTGTCCTCCTCGCCTCCGTGGACTACGCCACGAGGTTCGTCATACCCTTCATTGGCACAACGCTTGTGACCCCCGACTACCTCCGCTGGATCATAGTGGGGCTGGTAATGCTGGTCGTCCTACTTAAGAAGCCGGAGGGTCTCGCACCTAGACGAGGAGGCGTGTCAAAGCTGTGAGAGGGGTGGGAGAGCGTGGGCGTTAAGCTGATCGTCGAGAAGGTCACCAAGAGGTTTGGCGGAGTCGTGGCGCTGAATAGAGTCTCGATAAACGTGCCCTCCTCGCTCGTAGTGGGCTTAATAGGCCCGAACGGGTCGGGTAAGACAACGCTATTCAACGTGGTAACAGGCTACTACACGCCCGACGAGGGGCGGGTGCTGATCGAGGGCTCCGGCAGAGTAGTCGACATCACTGGGTGGAACCCTAACAGGATCTCTAGGATGGGTGTCGCTAGAACCTTCCAGATACCGCGGCTCATACCCTCGCTGACCGTTCTAGAGAACATGCTGCTGTTCTACGACTACGGCTCGTGCGCGTCGATCACCTGCAGTCTCCGAAGGAAGTGGGTCGACGTCGAAGAGGCGGCTATCGCGAGAGCGATGAGCATCCTGAGAGAGTTCGGCCTCGAGAGCATAGCACACAAAAGACCGGCTGAGCTATCCGCAGGACACCTTAAACTGGTAGAAACGTTGAGGGGTCTCATGTCTGACGCGAAGCTGTTCATGCTCGACGAGCCTTTCGCAGGAGTGGAGAGCTGGATGGCGCGCAAGTTGACCGATACCATAAGGAAGATAAACAGGGAGAAGGGCTCAACGTTCGTGATCATAGAGCACAGGATAACCGAGCTACTGGAGGGTGTCGACTACGTCTACGTCCTTCACAACGGTAGCCTACTCGCCGAGGGCAAGCCGGACGAGGTGGTCTCGGACGAGAGGGTGATAAAGGCGTACTTGGGGAAGTGAGAATGCTGGAAGTCGTTAATCTAGCCGCCGGCTACGGGAAGCTGAAAGTTCTAGAAAACGTGTCCTTGAGGGTTGGGGATAGAGAGGTCGTCTCGGTAGTGGGCCCGAACGGAGCTGGCAAGACAACGTTGCTAAACTCGATCATGGGGTTGGCCGAGGTCTACAGCGGGAGGGTCTACTTCGACGGCACCGACATAACCGGGTTAAAGACGGAGAAGAGAGTGGCGCTCGGTTTGAGCTACTCTCCGCAGACCAACAACGTCTTCCCTAACCTGAGCGTCCTAGAAAACCTAGTGATTGGGGCGTACACGAGGCGCCACGACAGGTTGAGAGACGACATTGAGGATGTCTTCAGGCTGTTCCCCGAGCTAGCCGATAGAGCGAAGAGCAAGGCGAAGAACTTGAGCGGAGGGGAGCGGCAAATGCTGGCGATCGCGAGAGCCCTGATGTCCAAGCCGAAGCTACTCCTACTCGATGAGCCGACTACGGGCCTCTCTCCCAAGGCCAGCAAGAGCCTACTCAACAAGCTCCTAGAGATCAAGAGTATGGGGGTGTCGATCCTCCTGGTCGAGCAAAACGTCGACTACGCGATGAGCGTAGCGGACAGGGTCTACCACCTCGTCGAGGGCAGGATAGCCGGGGAGTACCTCCCCGGTTCCCACGAGGCGAGAACGCTTATTGAGACCTTCTTGACAGGGCGCAAGGTATCTTGAGACAACTAAGACACGGTAGCCCGGCTCGACGGGTAAAACTTAATTAGTGAGACCCCAAATCATTCCCCACAGCAATCGGCGAGGTGAAAGGTATCGAGCTTCTACGAGATAAAGACACCCAGGCTCGTGCTGAAGATATCAGTGGAGGACCTGGATAAACTCCACATACACGAGGAGATAATACCCAGCATACTGAGGTGGCTTGTGGAAAAAATAAGGAGCGACAAGGTGTTCAAAGACCCCATCCTCGTCGACGAGAAGACATTTGTTGTTCTCGACGGGATGCACAGGGTGGCTGCGGCTAAGGAGATAGGCTTCAAGTACATACCCGTCTGCCTCGTGGACTACGACAACGAGTCGATAGAGCTGCACGCCTGGGGCAGGGTCTTCGCAGGCGGCGACTGGAGACAGCTTGTAGACGCCATCAAAAGCGCCGGGTTCCACGTCGGGGAACTGAGCAGCATGGAGGAGGGGCAGCGGCTCTTAAGCGAGAGGAGGGCTGTGGGCGTGCTCGTCACGCCCTCAGGCATCTATGTAGTATCCTCCGGAGAAAACGACATCAAGAAGATTTACGACCGAGTCAAGGAGGTCGAGTCCACATTAGTGAGTAGGGGCTTCAAGATCAGCTACATGACTGAAAAAGACTCGATAGACGCGGTGAAATCCGGTAAGGCTGCCGCCTCGCTGATACCCCCCGTGATAACAAAAGACGAGGTGAGAAGAGTAGCCTTGAGGGGTGAGGTGTTCACGCACAAGGCTACGAGGCACGTCATACCAGCGAGGCCCATGAACATCAACGTGCCTCTCGAGTGGTTAACGGGCGACTTGCCGAAAGACGAGGTCAACAGGAGGGTTAGGGAGCTTCTCTCTGGTAAGAGGATAAGGAGGCTGCCGCCGGGCACTGTACTGGACAGGAGATACGATGAGGAACTCTACGTTTTTGAATGAAAAAGTTTTTGTCCCTCTCTATGTTCCACCTATACTCCTCCTCTAGACCTCACTTCCTCACTAGAATGTGTACAGGCTCGCCCAGCATCAGGAGAGCTATCTCTCGAAGGGCCTCCCCTACCGTCAAGTGCGGGTAGGGGAGTTGAGAGACGTCCTCGAACATCATCTTCCCGATCACGACCGGGATGAAGGCCGAAATGACCTCAGAGGCGTTCGGTGCGACTATGTGGACGCCGTACACCCTCGAAGAATCCTCGCTGACCAGCATTTTTATGAACGAGTAAGACCCGTCCTTTATTTTCACGGCCGATAAAAAGTTCAATGGTACCTTGTACCTAACGTACTTTATCCCCAGCCTAGAGAGCTCTTTCTCCGTGTAACCCACGTAGGCTACCTCCAGGCCCGTGAAAATCGTTAACGGGACTAGCCTGTAGTCGATGTTGTGGGCCTCCTCCCCCACGATGTTCTTCGACGCGATCATGCTCTCGACCATCGCCTTATGGGCTAGCAGGGGGCCGCCCACAACGTCCCCCGCGGCGTAGATACCGGGGACGCTGGTCTCCAGCCTAGGCGAGACCTTGACGAAACCGGCGCTGTCGAGCTCGACCCCCACGTTCTCCAGGTTGACGCTGGAAGTCTTCGGTACACGCCCTACGGCAACAAGCACCTTATCCACCGCTGTCTCCTTCCCGTCGCTCAGTTTCAGGCGAACACCGCTCTCCCCCCTCTCCACCCCAGCGATCTCGACACCCTCTAGTACGTTGACTCCCCGGCGTTTCAAGTGGCCTCTAATTGCCTGTGCCACATCGCTGTCTAGGAACGGTAGGATCTGGTTGGACCTCTCCACAACGGTTACCTCTACGCCGAGGTTGACGAGTGCGTTGGCAACCTCGACTCCGATCACACCCCCGCCCAAAATGGCCAGAGAGCCAGGGCGCTCCCTCATCTGGAAGATCTCTCTGTTACTCACGACGAGCTTACCGTCGAACTCGAGACCCGGCAAGGGCCTGGGGTCTGTACCGAGGGCGAGGAGGACTTTCTCCGCCTCTATCTCGACGTTCTCGACCTTCACTCGTTTACCCTCCTTGATGACCCCCTTCCCGTTGTAGACTTTAACACCGTAGGACTCGAACAGGTACTCGATGCCTTGGCGAGCGGCCTCGACCATGGAGTTGGACCACTCTACTATCGACTCCCAAGGCAGCTCCGCACTCCCCCCGACCTTTCTCACCGTCCTAGCGGCTTCGGCAACGTGGTAGAAGGCCTTGCTGGGTACGCATCCGTAGTTTGTACACTCGCCCCCGAGGTAGTGCTCCTCGACGACCGCGACCTTGAGGCCCCTCCTGGCCAGCATGATCGCCGCCGGGTAGCCCGCTACACCGCTCCCCACAACTACAACGTCGTGCTTCACGATAGCTCACCTCTCTGCTTTCTCACGTAAACCCTCCACGTGGGCGCTAGCGTCTTGGGGTGGTCCCCCTTCACGTAGTCGATGAGCTTAACGCTGGTATTAATAGGCCATTTCTTCGCCTCGTCAGGGTTCTCGTAGGCCACCCTACTGATCTCCTTCAGCCTCTCAGCATACCTCTCTATGTTCTCTATCGCCTCGCTCTCGGTGAACTCCACCTGCAGCGCCTCCTTCACTATTAGGGGGAAGTAGACCGTGGGCGCGTAAAAGCCGGCGTCGAGCAACCCCTTTGCGACGTCCATAGCAGTAACACCGGTCTCCTCTGCGAGAGGCTTCGCGCTCAACACGACCTCGTTCTTCCTGAACCTGCCTTTACCGTAAGGCACTTCGAAGCCTCTCACCCCCTCGACAAGCTTGATAAAGTAGTTTGTAGCCAGGACAGCGTGCTCGGACGCTCTCCTTAGCCCCTGCGGCCCGAGCGACGCTATGTACACATACGCCCACACCAGCGGTACCACGTTGCCGAAGAAGGACTTTATCAGGCCGACGCTATGAGGCCCGGGGTGCCTCAGCCTATAGATGCCCTTTTCCTCGTCGTAAACCACTAGGTAGCCCGGTAAGAGGTCGCTAAGTCTGATGTTCTTGTCCTCGTCGACCACTCGATCCTTTACGCAGACCGGCCCCGCCCCGGGGCCACCGCCACCGTGGGGGGAGCTGAACGTCTTGTGTAGGTTCAGGTGGGCGATGTCGAAGCCCATGTCACCCGGCCTGGCGTAGCCTAAGATGCCGTTCAAGTTGGCACCGTCGTAGTAGAGCAGAGCATCGTACTCGTGCACCAGCTTCACTATGTCCCCTATCCTCTCCTCGAACAGCCCGAGTGTACTTGGGTTGGTGATCATCAGCCCCGCCGTCCTCTCCCCGACGACCGCCCTGAGGGCCTCCAGGTCGATGTTTCCGTCCTCACCCGTCGGGACGGTGACGGTGACGAAACCGGCCATTGAGGCGCTGGCCGGGTTGGTCCCGTGAGCACTGTCCGGGACTATGATCTCCCTCTTCAAGTCGGCCCTCCCTTTCACCTCGTGATACCTCCGGATCGTCAGTACGCCCGCCAGCTCCCCGTGCGCGCCCGCCGCGGGGTGGAGAGTGCAGACGTCCATGCCCGTGATGCTGGCGAGCCACTTCTGCAGCTCGAAGAGTATCTCGAGCAGTCCCTGGACAGTCCTCTCGTCTTGGAGCGGGTGGAGGTTCGCGACCCTCTCGTCAAATGCGACCCACCAGGCTATCCTCGGGTTGTACTTCATGGTGCATGAGCCTAGTGGTACCGGCCCGTTGTCGACCCCGTAGGACATCTGGGAGAGCCGTGTATAGTGCCTTACCACCTCGACCTCGGGGAGGCCGGGTATGTTAGGAGGGGTGTCTCGGAGGACCCTTTTCGGTATCCTGATCTCTCCCACGGCCCTAGCCGTGCTGTCGCTGTAGGAGTCTAAGCTGAGCCCCGTGAAGCCCTTGTCGGGGTATTCCAGAATCAACGGCTCGTTCCACTTGGCCTGCCTGAACATCTCACGGCACCCCCTTGCCACCTCTCAGGATTTCACTCAGTGCGCCCGCGAGGAGGTCGATGTCGTCCCTTGAGTGCACCTCCGTGATGACGAACAAGGCCGTCTCGCCTAGCTCGGGGTAGTAGTCACCAATGTACAGCCCACCGTGTATTCTCTTCGCCAGCAACCCCTCGTGGACTTCCTTGTACCTCACGCCAACACCGTTGAACGAAACAGGGAACTCGTTGAAGAAGTCTGACTTGAAGACCCCGGTGTTCAAACCGATCTCGGACAGCTTCATCTGAGCGTAGTGGGCGTTGTAGTAGTTGATCTCGGCGAGCCTCCTCAAGCCTTTGCCCCCCAGGAGCGACATGAACACCGCGGCGGCGATCGCCATCAACGCCTCGTTCGTACATATGTTGCTGGTAGCCTTCTCGCGCCTGATGTGCTGCTCCCTGGTCTGGAGGACCATCGAGAACGCCCTCTCGCTCCCGTCCCTCGTGGTGGTGAGGCCTATCAGCCTACCGGGCATCTGCCTAATCAGCCTCATGTCGTACCTGACGGCAAATATCCCCAGGTGGGGGCCTCCATAGTTCATTCCTAGCCCCAGAGACTGCCCCTCACCCACCGCGATGTCGGCGCCGAGCTCACCCGGCGGCTTGAGTAAGCCGAGCGACACCGGGTATACCCCGGCGACTGCCAAGGCCCCTCTCTCGTGAGCTAGCTCGAAGACCTCCTTCACACCGCTCTCGATCACGCCGAAGAAGTTCGGGTACTGGACGTAGACGCCGGCGGTCTCGCCGTCCAACTTGTTTTTGACGTCCTCCAAGTCGACCTCGCCGGTTGCCCTGTCGTACTCTACCTCCACGAGCTTTATACCGTGGGGCCTGGTGTAAGCCTCGACCACCCTCTTGTGGAAGGGATTCACGTTTTTCGGGATAAGGAACTTGCTCCTCCCCTTGTTGACTCTCGAGACCATTAGAACGGCTTCGGCTAGTGCCGATCCCCAGTCGTACATCGACGCGTTCACTACGTCCATTTCGAGAAGCTCGGCCATGAGGCTCTGGTACTCGAAGATGGCCTGCATAAGCCCCTGCGATATCTCGGCTTGGTAGGGTGTGTAGGCTGTTAAGAACTCGCCCCTCGATATTATGTACTTCACTACCGGTGGCACGTAGTGAGGGTAGACTCCCCCACCCATGAACGGGGGTGTTCTAAGGGCCGCGTTCTTACTCAGCTTTTCGTCCATTAACCTCTTCAACTCGACCTCGGACAAGGGCCTGCCGAACCCTATTTCTAGCCTTAACCAGTCTTCGAGCTTCATCCTGTACGTCTCCGGTATGTCGGCAAACAACTCCTCTACGCTCTTGACGCCGATCGTCTTCAGCATCTTTTCTACGTCTTTGCCGTTGAGTGTGGATATCCACGGCTGAGTGTAATCTGGGGTCATTCCGTTCATCCGTGATAAGGAATGTCGCGTGAGCTTATATTTGCTTATAGGAATCATATCTGTACTGTCGACGAGACGGAGATCGGGACTATGCCTAAAATCCAGCTTCTAGACTTCTACGTAGAAAAACTAGGCGCTGAGCCGGGCACGTTCGGCGATTGGGAGGTTCCTTACAGGTTCAGCGGCGCCATAGAAGAACACCTCGAAGTGAGAAGAAGGGCGGCCTTCTTCGACGTCTCACACATGGGGAGACTCCTAGTGAGGGGCAGCGACTCCTTCGAGTTCTTGCAGTACGTCTACACGAAGGACTTAGGCAAGGTCAAAGCAGGGTTCATGAGCGGCCCAACCCTGTCCTTGAACCAGTTTGCGAGAGTGAAGGACGACGAGATGCTATACAAGCTGAGCGACGAGGAGTGGCTGATAGTCACGAACGCCCTAGCCACGGAGAAGATGAAGAGCTTCTTCGCGTCCGTCAAGAGCGAAAAGGGCTTCAAGGTCGAGATCTCGGACTTGACGAACGAGTACTCCATGCTAGCGTTGCAGGGCCCGGAGAGCGTTAGGGTCATGGAGGCCCTCGGCGCCGGCTGGGCCTCGGGGCTCAGGCCGCTCGAGTTCAGGCAGAACGAGGTAATCGGCAATTCGAGCGTCTACCTCGTGAGCAGGAGTGGTTGGACTGGAGAGGACGGTTTCGAGATATGGGCTAGGCCGGCGGAGGCCGTTAAGCTAGTCGAGCAACTCGTGAGGCTGGGTGTAAAGCCGGCGGGCCTCATAGCCAGGGACACCCTCAGGATTGAGGCGGGTTTTGTGCTGGGGGGTAACGAGTACGGTGAAGACCCCCTGAAGTTCCCATGCGCGGTCGGGTTGAGGTACGGGATGGGCGCCATCTCGTGGAGTAAACGAGGGTTCGTTGGAGAGGAGGCTCTCAGGGCTTGTCGCAGGGAGGGGCCGAGGTGGGTGAGGTACGGCCTAAAGCTCTCGAAAGAAGCTGGGAGGATCGTGCCCAGGAACGGCGACGCAGTCTACGTCGAGGACGTCCGTGTTGGTTGGGTCACCAGCGGAATGTACTCGCCAGTCCTAGAGAGGCCTATAGCGCAAGCCTACATAGACACCAGGTACGCTGTACTGGGCGAGGAGGTGGAGGTAGAAGTTAGAGGCAGGAGGCACGAAGCCAAGATAGCCGACTTCCCATTCATCGCCAAGAAGTGAGGGGGTCAAACCGCTTTTTTCACCATATACTGACCGTAGTCTACCAGCACCCGGTAGTAACCCCTAAGCTTGTTGTCCACCTCCTCGTCTCCAGTGTAGACCCTTAAGTAGTCCAGCTCGCGGACTTTGGACAGTGTCGCGACCACGATGATGTTCTCCCTTGGGACGAGCCTCAGTACGTTCGGCGAGATCTGCTGGTTACCCCTACCGAATATGAAGCCCTGTCTCCCGATCGGCGTGACGACAACGTACGTCTTCACACCTCTGCCGACTATTTCCAGCAGAGGCCTCTCCCACGTGTCCCTCAACACCACCCTCCTGTTGAGCACCACGTCTACGCCTAACTGCGTGAGGTCGTCCCGTAGGAACTCCCCGATAGCCTTCACCGTACTGCCGGGGCCCAGTATGTAGTAAGCGCCGTCCTCCATTGTCTCGTACAGGTACCTAGCTATCGCTCTCTTGTTCTCCTCGTCGTCTGAGCTCGTCACGAGACCCTTACTGGGCTGTAGTAGGCCCTCGACCCTCACAGTCTTGACGTAGCCGTAAACCCTCAGGCTCAGTTTATCCGACCGGAACAGCTCCTCGTCTACGTCCACAACCTCCGCCTCGACGATGGCCCCGCTGCCGCGCAGGTAGGCCTCGAGAATCCCGGCCGCATCCCGTGGGGTGTACGCGAAGGCCCCGCTGTAGACTTTAACCCCGCTGGGGACACCCAAAACAGGTACCGAGGTCCCGACTACGCTGTAAACGTCCTTTAGGGTGCCGTCGCCCCCCACGAAGACAATGATGTCGACTCCCGCACGAAGCATCTCGGTGGCTGAAGCAATAGTGTCCTCCCTGGTCGTAGACCCCTTCCTCTCTCCCACGACCCTTTCCACGAGCTCGTTGAGCCCCGCCTCAGCGACCTCGTCCTCGCCCATTAAGCCCGCTGCCGTCACTATTCTAAATTCCCTCGAACGCAGGCTCCGCAGGAACTCTACCGCGCGTCTAGGGGCGATCAGCTGGTAACCAAGCGAGAGAGCCCTCGCAACGGCCTTCTCGTCGGTTCCTTTGCTACCTATGAAGCCCCCAAGCCCGGCATATGGGTTGACAACGAAGCCGACCCTCATCACTACCACTGGCTCTATGATATCCTTATATACGTGTACAAACAATAAGAAGGTGAAGGGGTCTAATGCTAGAGGACCTACTATCAAAGTACCCCGACCTTAAGCACGTTTACGACCTCACGACCACCCATACCAGGTACAGGAAGAAGGAGACGATCAACCTAATAGCGAGCGAGAACGTGATGTCGCCGCTCGCGATGCTGCTCTACTTGAACGACATGATGCACAGGTACGCCGAAGGCAAGCCCTTCAAGAGGTTCTACCAGGGGCTGAAGTACGTCGACGAGCTGGAGGTGAAGGCCTCAGAACTCATGGGCCAGCTGCTCAACACCAAGTTCGTGGACCTAAGACCGGTCAGCGGCACTACAGCCAACGCTGCTGCTTTCAGGACCTTCACCAAGCCCGGGGACAAGGCTGTGGTGGCGCCAGTCCAAGCGGGGGCGCACGTTAGCCACACACGCTACGGCACGCTAGGTGCTCTCGGGATAGAGCAGATAGACATGCCGTTCTCGCTTGAGGAGTGGAACATAGACGTGGACAAGTCCGTTAAACTGATCGAAGAAGTCAAGCCCAAGATAGTCACGCTCGGGGGCTCCCTCTACATCTTCCCCCACCCCACCAGACCAATCGCCGAGGCCGCGCACAGCGTGGGTGCCAAGGTAATACACGACGTGGCGCACGTGCTAGGCCTCATAGTGGGGGGAGTCTGGCCCAACCCCCTCAACGAGGGGGCAGACGTTATAACGTCTTCGACGCACAAGACGTTCCCTGGGCCTCAGGGAGGCTTGTTCGCAACTAGGCTAGAGGAGGACTACAAGGAGATAGGTAAAGTGATATTCCCCATGTTCGTCTCCAACCACCACTTACACAGGCTAGCCGCCACCGCGGTCACGGCTCTAGAGATGAGGGAGTTCGGAGGGGACTACGCAAGCCAGGTGGTGAGGAACGCCAAGGCCCTCGCGCAGGCTCTGGCGAGTAGGGGGGTGAAAGTCGTGATGGAGGAGAAGGGCTTCACCGAGAGCCACCAGGTCGTCTTAGACGTCTCGAGGCACGGGAGGGGTACAAAGGTCGCAGCAGCCCTGGAGGAAGCCCACATAATAGTCAACAAGAACATGTTGCCCTGGGACAGGCCGGAGGACGTGAAAGACCCCTCGGGTATCAGGATAGGCGTGCAGGAGGTCACAAGGTGGGGTATGAGAGAGGGGGAGATGGAAGAAATAGCCGAGTTCATCAAGCAGGTGATCGTGGATAAAAGGGACCCGTCAGAAGTCAGGAGGAAAGTAGTCGAGTTCAGGAAGGAGTTCCTCGAGGTCCAGTACTGCTTCAAGATCTCGAGAGAGGACGAGGTAAGGTTATTGTCTCTCCTACTACATCCATGACACGGGGTGGGTGAGCGGCGTGTCTAGCGGGGAGATAGTGGTAGAAGTTGGGAAAAAGAAGTACGTGGTCAAGACGGACAGGCTCTACACCGAGAGCGACGAGTGGATTAAAGTCGAGGGCAATAAAGGCGTTGTAGGTGTAACAGACTTCGCTCAGAAAGAGCTCAGAGACATAGTCGGCGTCGAGCTGCCGGAGGTCGGCACGGAGGTGAAGAAGGGGAAGGCGGTGGGGAGTCTAGACTCTGTGAAAGCGACCTCCCACTACTACGCTCCGGTGTCAGGTGTTGTTACCAGAGTCAACGAGAGGCTTACCGATACACCTGAGCTGATCAACAAAGACCCCTACGGCGAGGGCTGGATATTCGAGCTGGAGATCAAGGACCTAAACGAACTTAACAGCTTGTTGAAACCCGAGGCCTACGCTGAGAAGATCAGGAGGCAGGCCCACTAACCGCTACTAGGATAGCTCCCTTACTAGAAGCCCGAGCTTTTTAATACCGTCCTCGATCTCGTCCATTTCCACCATCGTAAAGTTAAGCCTAATGCTGCTTCTCCCAGAGTCGTCGAGGTAGAAGGGCTTTGCGGGGACGACCGCTACACCGTACTTCTCCAGTAGCACGTCGGCAAAGACCTCGGAGTCTACCCTTGCGGGGAGTTCCAGCAGTATGAACATGCCGCCGCGCGGTCTGTTGTACACGGCTCCCTGGACGTACTCGTCTAGGGCAGACATCATCGTGTCACGCTTTCTCGCGTACTCCTGTACGGCCCTCCTCTTTATCTGGTCGTATAGGCCCTCTCTTAAGACCCGGTCTACCAGGAGTTGCATCGGGACTGGAGCGCACATGTCGCTAGGGCCTTTGATCGCCTTCACGAATTCCACTATTTCGGAGGGGGCGCTGAGCCATCCTATGCGTAGACCCGTCCCGAGCACCTTGCTGAAGCTGCCGACGTAGACAACCCTCCCCTCCTTGTCGTAGTGGGAGAGCGGCTTGTAGCTGCCCTCGTAGACCAGGTGATTGTACGCGGCGTCCTCGACGACCAGGAGGTCGTACCTCGACGCGATCTCGACCAAGTGCTTTCTCCTCTCCTCGCTCATGACGATCCCGGCAGGGTTGTGCCCGGTGGGTATCGTGTAGACGAGCTTTACCTTTCTACCCTCCGATATGAGTCTCTTCACGACCACCTCGAGACCCTGTGTATCAACTCCCTCCCCGTCGACGCCGACCCCGACAAGCCGCGCCCCGTAGAACTCCCAGTCGACTATCGTGTTAACGTAGCTGGGGTTCTCGAGGATCACTTGGTCTCCAGGGTCTATGAAGAGCTTTCCTAGCAAGTCGATCGCCTGACTCCCACCCACGGTCACCAGCACGTTGTCCTCGCTGGTCTTCACGCCCTCGTACCTCCACATGAAATCTGCGATAGACCTCCTAAGCGAGGGCAGCCCCTCGGTGGGAGAGTAGTTGCAGGACTTGGTCTCCTCGTGGAGGACCTTGCCGAGTATAGTAGAGTAGAGGTCTCTCGGTATTACGTTGGGGTCCGGCTCGCCGGCCGCAAACGATATAACTTTTCTCGTGGCGGATATCGCCGAGATCTTTGAGACGAGAGTTCTTATCGGGGATGGTTTAACAAAGTTTACGCGGTAGGAGAACTTGTGAGATGCCGACATCAACACCACACAGTTGCATAATGGGTTTCGCTAGAGAATAAATCCTTAGCGTTAGTCCGGTGGACAGGTGAGTCCTTACCTCTTCCTCCTCGCCTTCAACTCTTCTCCCCGGGACCTCTCGCCCTCCTCGACCCTTTCAAACGACACCTCCGGGTGGAACCTGACGTCTACGTGGTATACCGAGTCGTAGAGATCGATCACTCTCTTGACTATCTTCCTCCTCAATTTGAAAGCGTCTCTTATCGTGGTGAGAGGGTCGATGTACACCTCGACGCCGATCACGTAGAACGACGCTAGCTTCCTTGCTTCAACAGACTTGACGCGGGCTCCCGCGGATGCCAGCAGGTCTTGGATGCTGTTCATTACTGCGAGGCTCATCTTGTAGTCGAGGTTCTCTCCTCTTATCAGCGAGACGCTGTCGCTGACTATACCTTGTACGCTGTGGAGTATGAACATCATCAACACGACCGTGAACAGTACTTCTAGAGCCGTGCTCTTTGTTATAGATGTGGCTAGTATCCCGACGGTGGCCGTTACGCCTGCCAGGACGTCGACTAGCGCGTGCGTGGACTCGTACCTGAGAGTCTCTACATTGTACTTCTCGAACCCTCTCCTCAACGTGGTGTACGTTAACACGGTGAGGGCGGTTCCGGCGATCGTGGCAATACTGGAGTACATGTTCACGGTTGCGGCTCCGCCCGCGTACAGCAGGCCGTTCAAGAAGTCGTAGAAGACGTAGAAGTAGACCCCGACCACGGTTAGGGCTATCAAAAGGCCCAGTGTCGACTCCAGGACCACAACACCCATAGGGTACCTCCTGCTCAGGCGGCTCGCGAAGTATAGCCCAAGGAGCAGAGTTAGTTCTAGGAGCGAGTCCGTGACCCAGTGTACCAAGTCCGTGAACAGTATTATGTTGTTCATAAAGACGACGAACACCGAGTCGATCAAAACGCCGACTAACCCGAGAGCAAACGTGTACGCCAGGACTCTACTAGACCACTTAAGCCTCAAGGTGAGATTGGCCATTTCACTTCACCCGCGAAATAACTCTTGAGGGAGGGACGCAACCTGGTTGAGACTTATTCCCTGTTGAAAAGTAGTTTGTAGCTCCTCTTTTGCGTGATAGTGTATGCCTCTTATATACTTTTTTCATCTCCAGGGACTTACTTTGGCAGGCTCCCTGACACGAAGTCGACTATGTATCTGGCGAGCTCGAGCTTGTGCACGAGGCCGAGTTCTCTGACATCGCTGGGGGTTATCAGGACTGTGTCCAAATAGCTCTCAGAGAAGCCGGCGCCCCTTGTCAGTACGTTGTGTGCTACCATTAGGTCTGCCTGGTACTCGGTTAACTTGGCCGCGCCTCTCTCGGCGAGTTCTCTACCGAAAGACGTCTCCGCCGCGAAGGCCACTACTATCTTAGGCCTCTTCGACATAGAGGCTATGACTTTCTCCGTGGGGACTAGAGTTATAGTGAGCCTTTCGGTCCTCGAAGTCGGTATTTTGGTCGGGCTTTTCTCCAGCGGCTTGTAATCCGCTGGCGCGGCCGCGAACACTGCCGCGTCGTATACGTGCTTCGCGGTAAGCTCCTTCACAATACTCGCCATGTCGCTTGTCTCCTCGGCGTAGTACTTGTTAACGTTGTACGGGGGCGGCAGGCTCATCCTCCCATAGACCAGGTCGACGACAGCGCCTCTGCAGGCCGCCTCCCTGGCCACTAGGACACCCATTAGACCACTGCTAGGGTTAGTTATGACCCTAACCGGGTCTATCTTCTCGACTGTGGCGCCGGCTGTTACCAGGACTCTTCTACCCCCAAGGTCTGCCCCCCTGTTGACGGCCGCCTCGACGCAGTGGACGAGATCCTGAAGCGGGGGGTACTTGGCCTTACCCTCTTCTATCATAGGTCTTATTACAACTGCGCCGTAGGACCTAAGGGTCTCTTCCACTCTCTTGTACTGCGGGGAGTTGTACAGCCTAAGGTTCATGGCCGGCACGAAAACCACCCGCTTTCCGTCCCCCATCATAGTGGCTGCGGTCAAGTGGAGTAGCTCGTCTAGGACTCCACTCGCTATCTTCCCCATCGTGTTTAGGGTGGCAGGGGCTATCACCATCGCATCACCCCACCTAGCCAAGTCTATGTGCTCCGTCCTCCCCGTAGACTCGATGAACGGCTCCCAGCCCGTGGCCCAGTAGACTAGGTCAGGCCCTATCAGCCTCGTGGAGGCCCTCGTCATAACCGCCCTGACGCTAGCGCCCAGCCTGATAATCTCTCTCGCAAGGTCTATCGACCTGTAGACCGCGCTACTCGCCGTCAAGCCGAGAACGATCTTTTTCTCCCTTAGTGGCGTCACTTCCCTGGGCTTGATCTCCTCAGGCAAACTCAACGATGTCACCGTAAAATAGATTATTCGCCAGAGCATATATAACGTCCTGGTGGACGACTTGAAAACAGAGGTCAAAAGGCCCAGCGCAGAAGAGATACTGGAAGAGGCCAAGAAGAGGCTGGCCGCCGAGGCGGCCGACTACACCGTTAGGCCGGCGGTGATGGAGGACGTAAAGAGCGTCATAGAGATAAACATGGTGTCACTACCAGAGCACTACCCGGACGAGTTCTTCTACGAGCTGTACGAGCACTACGGTAAAGCCTTCTACGTCGCCGTAGACCCGAGCGGAAGGGTCGTGGGGTACATAATGAACAGAGTGGAGTGGAAGCCCGGTTTCTTTAAGCACTTCATCGTGAGGAGCGGTCACGTTGTCAGCATAGCGATACTAAAGGAACACAGGGGGAAGAGCCTGGGCTTCGCCTTGATGGCGCACGGGATCTACAGTATGAAGACCGACTACAAGTGCGAGGAGACCTACCTCGAAGTCAGGGTCTCCAACCAGCCCGCGATAAACCTGTACAGGAAGCTAGGGTACGAAGTCGTCAAGGTGGCCAGGGGCTATTACCTAGACGGGGAAGACGCCTACGTGATGGCAAGGCCCCTATAGACGCCGTGACAGGCCCTAACAGGCATTACGTACCGTGTTTTCCAAAGCTCGGTGCGACAACCTGTTTATATTGACCTAAGGCCTATCATGGTTTCAGGGGGCGTGGATGCTCTTCCACCAGATCGGCGCCCTGCTAAGCGACGACATGGTGGGTAAGAGGGTTTGTCTAAGGGGTTGGATTTACCGTAGGAGCGTGGTCGGAGGGAAGGCTTTTGTCAGGGTGAGGGACTCGACAGGAGTAGTCCAAGTAGTAGTGGACGAGGCTGTCCTCGGCGAGGAGCTCGTCAAGACACTAAAGGACATAGGCTTGGAGGCTAGCGTCGAGGCGTGCGGTACCGTAACGAAGCAGCCTAGGGCGCCGACAGGGTACGAGGTTGTGGCCGACTACTTCAGAGTATTGGGCTACAGCAGGGACTTCCCTATAAAGGGCGGGGAGGGGGTCGAGTACCTCCTAGACAACAGGCACCTCGTCATTAGGAGCCCGAAGTACACCGCGATATGGAAGATAAAGCACACGATACTCGACGCCGGTAGGGAGTGGTTCAAGAAGGACGGCTGGTGGGAGGTAACTCCACCCATACTCACAGCCTCAGCTTGTGAGGGCGGTGCTACTCTATTCCCGGTCCAGTACTTCGAAAAGCAGGCTTATTTGAGCCAGAGCGCCCAGCTGTACCTCGAGGTCATGATATTCAGCTTGGAGAAGGTCTGGAGCCTGACCCCGAGTTTCAGGGCCGAGCAGAGTAGGACTAGGCGCCACCTCGCAGAGTACTGGCACCTGGAGGCTGAAGCCGCGTGGTACGACATGAACGACATGATGAGAGTAGTAGAAAGTCTCGTCTCCCACATCGTCAACAGGGTTCTAGAGGAGAGGAGGAGAGAGCTGGACGCGCTTGGCAGGAACGTGGACTTCTTGAAGACCGCTGTGGAGACTCCCTACCCTAGAGTAAAGTACGACGAGGCGATCGAGATACTCCAGAAGAAGGGTGTGGATATAAAGTGGGGTAGCGACCTGGGCGCGGACGAGGAGAGGTTGCTCACGCAGGAGTTCGACAGACCGTTCTTCGTGACGCACTTCCCCAAGGAGGTCAAGAGCTTCTACATGAAGCTAGACCCGGAGGACCCGAGAGTCGTCCTAGGCTTCGACCTGCTGGCTCCCGAGGGCTACGGGGAGGTGGTCGGTGGTAGCCAGCGTGAAGACGACTACGACAAGCTGTTGCAGAGGATAGTCGAGAACGGGTACAACGTGGACGACTACAAGTGGTATCTGGACCTCAGGAAGTACGGGAGCGTTGTCCACAGCGGTTTCGGGCTAGGGATCGAGAGGCTGCTGATGTGGATCGCTGGGCTCGAGCACATAAGGGACGCGATGCCGTTCCCGAGGTTCAGGGGTAGGATATACCCCTAGAGGCCGGCGGGCGAGTTTTATTTAGCTACCTTTTGATTCTAGTATGTGAGCCTGACAGGTGGTCGCTTGCCGGCTAAAGGTAAAGCGGAGAACATCGGCATCGTTGCGTCCCTGGTAGCTTTGTCCGTGATACTCCACTTATTCAACATACCCTTCCCCCCAGCACAGTACTTGTTATTCGACCTCACCGGCATACCCCTGGCCCTCTCGATGTTCTTCAGCCCCCGTCTCACCGTGATCGCCGGGTTACCGGTCTTCTACATAGGCCTCCTCCTGTACAGGCCCCAAGACCCGATAGGGCCGTTCATGAAGGTCGCTGCCGAAGGCTTCACTATATTGCCTTTCTACGTCCTCTATCAGAGGAGGTGGTTCGCGACGAAGGCCCGCTCCGCGTTGGCCACGGCCTTAGTAGTCGCGTCACGGACGGTCAGCATGCTCGTGTTAAACCTCGCTATAGACCCCTTCTACTTCGTCCTGTTCAAGTGGGTCGAGATCTACGGCCAGGGTCTCCAGCTAACCCTGATGGCCCTACCATATGTCTGCGTCTTCAACGTCATCACAGCAGTTTACGTAACGTGGCTCTCGCTGCCGATCGTCAGGGAGCTTGAGAAAGTGGGTGTTTTACCTTATGTCAAAAGTTCTCAGGGTGAAGGGTCTTAGAGTCAGGTACCCCGGTGGAGACTGGGTTCTAAGGGGCCTCGACCTAGAGGTCGGTAAAGGAGAAGTCGCTCTGATAGTGGGAGGAACGGGGTCTGGCAAGACCACTTTTGTGAGGGCGATCACGTGCGTTGCGAGCAAACTCTACCATGCAGACGTAGAGGGCGTCGTCGAGATAGGAGGGGTCAAACTGACGGACGAGAGCTGGGAGTACGTGAAGGACAGGATCAAGGTCGTCCCGCAAAACCCGAGAGCCGCGCTTGTCTACCCAGTCGTGTACGAGGACCTGGCGGCTTACGCGCACCAGGTCTACAAGTCGAAGCTTCTCGCCGAGAAGGCCATCTCTAACGTCAGCAAGGTGTTCAAGATCTCTCACCTCCTCGACAGGCACGTCGACCAGCTTTCGGGGGGAGAGCTGAGGAGGGTGAGCATCGCGAAGTCTATGGTCTCGAGCCCCGACATCGTAGTACTCGACGAGCCGCTAATGTGGCTCGACGACAACGGTGTTCGGGAGGTTAGGAGCGCCATAGAGATACTCAAACTGTACGACGTCGCTGTCGTCGTGCTAGAACACCGTTTCAAGAGACTGCTCGACCTAGCAGACAAAGTCCTGTTACTGAAGGACGGTGTTTTGAACCAAATGGACGATGTAAATACAGGCGAAGACACGGCAGGGGTAAGCATAACTCCCGAGAAGCCCACAGCGTGGGAGAGGGACGTACTGCTCGAGCTCAGAGACGTCTCGCTCCACGTAGGTTCCTTGAGTCTCAACAGGATCAATTTAACGGCTAGGAGAGGGGACAAGGTAGTAGTGTACGGCCTAAACGGGTCAGGTAAGACCACGCTGTTCAAGCTAATAGCGGGCGTGTTAAAGCCTGAGAAAGGGAGGGTCGTTAGAAGAGCCGAGACGCTCTACATACCCCAAGTACCCTACCTCTACTTCACCGAGGGGAGTCTCTCGGAAGAGGCTAGAGCCGTGGGGGCCGGCCACGCTCTGCCAGGTCTATACTCGGGGTGGGCTCTGTCCCTGGACAGGTCCCCTTTCACACTGTCGTGGGGTGAGGCCGTCCGCTTTATCGTAGAGCTCTCTCTTAACTCGAGACACGAGCTCCTGCTACTGGACGAGCCCTTCTCGGGCTTGACATACCAAGATAGAGAGGGGATCGGACGGAGGTTGGCCGAGACGTCTAAGACCATCATAGTCGCTGCCAGCAGTACCGAGCACCTCGTCTACCTCAAGGGCTTCAGGCTTGTAGAGCTGCGCGACGGCACTCTCACGGAAAGGGGGGTCGTAGGGTGAGAACTTGCTGAGGAGCTTTTCGGAGATTCTCAGATACGGTAAGGGCCTCGAAGCCTCTCTCGCCAGCCGCGTTGTTATGACCATGTCGTTATTTGTCACCATAGTACTTGCCTCTCTCTCCCAACCTAAGCCGTCTAGCTGGCTTGTAGCCGCGTTAGTCGCAGTCGTGGAACTATCCATACTCAAGGTGGCGAGTGGTGTGAGGACGCTGCTCAGGGCAGTCGCCGTGATAGGGCTCTTCGTGACTATTAGCCTGGTTATGAGGCTTGTCGGGATTTTCCTCTTCCACAACCCGGTTAGCGTCGAGTCCACGCTCTACTCGACCGTCTTACTGGTTGAGGCATTCCTGGCGATCAGCGTCTTTTTGCAGACGGTCAGGCCTGGAGAGCTCGTTTGGCTCGCTGACAAGGCCGGGTTAAAGAGGGCGGGTCGTATGCTAGCCCTGGTCATGACGCACATCGGTAGCATAGTCTCAGCCTACTCAGAGGTACTGGTTGTAGTGAGACTGAAGAAGACGAGGACCGTCCTAGCGCTCAGGCCGCTCTTGCTATACACCGTCGAGTACGGCATTCAGGTCAACGAAGCTGTTTACTTGTACGGCTTACCCGACCCCGTCCCCGATTGGGAGAGGACAGGGGTCAAACGCATACACGACCTGCCTGTCTTCCTGGTATCCCTTATCACGCCCCTTACCGGGTTTCTACTCCTATACCTGCTCTAGGGGCTCGATCAGCGTTTAATCAATTGATGAAACCATACCATTAGCTCAACGTTGTTTCATGCTTTTAAGCTACAAAATTTAAGTAAAAAGGTAGACGGGTGGTATAGTCTTGAAAAGAGAGAAGGTATTAGGACTTACAATAATTATAGTACTTGTGTACTCACTGGTAACATTCTTAACGGTATCCCCTGTACACGTAAGGGCACAGGAACCCGTGACCGTTGACGGCGTGGGATTCGACTGGCCTTACACCTCATGCCACGCGCTCGACCCCGCCGGCGACCTCTTAGACGGCGTACCCGACTGGTCTACTAGCAGAGACCTACTTGCGTGGTACTACTTGGTAGGCACGTCGTACGTCTTCATGAGGCTCGACTTGCTAGACCTATCTTACGGGGCCGAGACGGCTAGTTACGGGAGCGTCAACGACGCGCTCAACATATACATCATGATAGGCTGGGCTGGTGCTCCGGGCTACCAGGAGTGGGTGCCAGACTACGTGCAGTACCAGGGCTACGGGATCCACCTCCCGGACTACAACTGGGTCCTGGCGATCGCTATATACGACTCGGCTCACTACACGGTCTACGACTACAACTGGAACAAGGTGTTGGTTAACTCCGGGTTGAGCGTGGCCTTCAATAGCCAGTGGGACCTCGTGGAGATCGCGATTCCAACGAGCCTATTGGCCCAGTACGGCTGGACCTCGACTACCAGGGTGTGGGCCAAGGTCGCCACAGTGGTGGTTTACAACGGAGTGAGCAAGGTCTCCGACGTAATGCCCAACACTATAAGCGTCGGGAGCGGTAGGGCGGAGTGGAGCGGTGCTGTCTTCAGCGACCAAAACTGCGGCACCGCGAAGGTGGTTGTCGTTCACCACGGCAACCAGCATTTGACCGACAACAGGGCCCTGAACAACCCGTCCAGCATCAACAGCTACGGCTACATCTTGTACGTCCACGACTACTTGACCAACAGGACCGGCCGCAGGATACCCGTGACCATACACATGAGCGGGACGCTCATGGCCAGCTACTTGTGGTGGGACCCGGGCTTCATTAGCTACATCAGAACTCTGGTCTCGAGAGGAGTTGCCGTCCCCGTAGGCGGAGTGTGGGCTGAGCACATAACCGCCTACTTCTACGACAACTTCAACGACCCCTCCGCGAACTTCACCAAGTGGTACATCCAGCAGGTGTTCGGGTACACCCCGCTTACGGCATGGGTGCCCGAGAGGACGTGGGACGACGAGAGGACCGGCATTGCCTACACTCTCAGCAAGTACTACTATGCCGTGATCTTGGACGGTAACACGCACCACGACGATTGGAGCCCCAGCACCAACAAGTACAAGCCCCACCAGTACGACACCACTAAGACGGCGGGTAGAACGCTGTACGTCCTGTTCATAGACTGGGACACCCAGCAGCTACTACTCTCGAACACGGACGGTGGGCTGAACATCGACCTGAGGAAGAAGTACATCTGGGCTGCGACCAACAGCGACCAGCAGATGATATTCGTGTACGCCGACGACTGGGAGAAGGCCGCGGGCATAGCGGGGTGGGACACCTACAACCCTGGCAGGTATAACAACAGCCTGACCTGGATAGCTATGCACCCGTGGATCCAGGTCGTGACAACAGACGACGTAGTCAACTGGTTGAGAAACGGCTACTGGACCCCTGTCACGGGCTTCTACTGTGGGTACGACACCTACGCACTCCTAAAGACGTGGGTGCACAACTACCCGTACGACTACAGGAGGGCCTACGACGGCTGGTACTGGGGGACCTCGACCGAGAAGAGCTTCGCGTGGTATGGTAGCGGGCAGACCTCCCCCAACTACGTGCTACCCGACACTATCATGCCCTTCGGGGACGTTTTCGGCAAGACTAGCTTCAATGGGTCGCCGAACAACACCGTGATCTACAGGTTACTGGCACCAGGAGGGCTGTTCGACTCCACCCCTAAGAACGAGTTGTGGTGGCTCGCGCTAGCTGTAGCTAACGCCATGCTGTACGAGACGGCCTGGCACGACGGGGGCGACTGGGACGGGGACGGCATGTACGACGCGGCGGGCTGGGGCCTGAACGTGTGGAACCACCTGCGGCTCGTCAACGTCCTTCTACAGGCAGCTAAGTGGCTGGACTCGACCAGGAGAGGCCTGGTAACCCAGGCCTCCTACATGATCGGTGACTTCGACTGGGACGGGAGGAACGAGACGATAATATACAACCCGTACATCTTCGCCTTCGTAGACGACAAGGGCGGCGCCGCGCCCTACGTGTTCATGTACAACAAGACCAGTAACAAGGTCTTCATGGGGATAGGTGCCCCCGCGGTCTACTGGGGTACATGGAGCGACATGTGGTTCGGTGACAGCCAGGTTGGGCTGTTCGCCGACGACTACTTCGCGGCGACGGGGAAGAACTACTACAACGCCGTGTACACGATCGCGTACGCTTACTACGACTCCGTTAACGGGAGAGTCGTGGTCAGGCTAAACTCCCCCGACCTCGACGGCGACGGCTACCCCGACTTCTACAAGTACTACGTCTTGTACAACACTGCTAACTACATATACGTGGACTACCTAGGAGTCAAGAAGAACGGAACCCTGTACACGGCTATCGGCTACTCCGTGGACTTCTTCAACAACCTCTTATACGGTAACTCTCTAAGCCAGGTCAACTCCCCGACCTCTACGTACACGTTCGGGTACAAGAACCTCAGGACGGGGGCGTACGTATATGTCACGCCAATACAGGGCATGACCTGGACTGGCTCGCAAGACCTCGTCAAGTACACGATGCAGTACAGGGCGAAGATCGCCGTGTCCGTTAACACGGCTGTCTGGGCTTACGCAAAGGTCACCCTGGGATACAACTGATTTTTTCCCCAAATCCTATTCACCTTCACCCCTAATTACGTCGGCTTAGTGCGCCGACTTTGAGAGAGGGTCAAGCGTAGCTCAGACACAGCACTGCGTCGAGGCACTAACAGGGGTATATTACACGCTTACTCGGTGCTGTCGGCTATTACTATCCAAAGACGGGCTTCTACGCCCCGACCAGCGTTTATTAGTCCCCTCACGGGAAATCTGTTATTAAAAGAGTGTGGGACTTTGAAACCGCTTGTTCTAGGGGGCAGAAACGGGGACTACCTCGCAGTGGAGATAGCCTCGCTAAAAGGCTTTGAACTGGGGAGCGTAGAGGTGAAGAAGTTCCCCGACGGCGAGACCTACATACGTGTACTGAGCGACGTGCAGGGGAGGGACGTGGTTTACGTCAACTCGCTTCAGAGGGAGCCCAACGAGGCTGTTATCGAGACCCTCTTCACAATCGACACTCTCAGAGACCTGGGGGCGCGGAAGGTGGTCGCCGTCATCCCATACATGAGCTACGCCCGGCAGGACAGCAGGTTCAACCCAGGCGAGGCGGTGAGCATACATATCCTTGCCAAGTTGTTCAGAACGGTCAGCGTCGACCACATCGTGACCGTAGACATGCACCTCCACAGGATCAGCGACCCGAGCTCTCTGTTCGGAGCCAACTTCCACAACATAACCGGTGTCAGGGAGTTGGGCAAGTACTTGAAGAAACACTACTCCCTGACAAACGCCGTGGTGATAGGCCCGGACGAGGAGGCAGAGCAGTGGGCGAAGGTGATGGCGGAGGAGCTCGGCGGCCTAGAGTACAGCGTGTTAGAGAAGACCAGGCTGACAGCCGAAAAGGTAGTAGTAGAGGCGAGGGGTGTTAAAGTCGAGGGTAAGGACGTGGTGATAGTCGACGACATAATCAGCACGGGAGGGACGATCGTCGAAGGCGTCAAAGCCCTCAGAAGCCTAGGGGCGAGAGACTTCTACGTCGCAGCCGTCCACCCTCTCCTGATAGGAGACGCCTACAGCAAGTTGATGAGGCTTGGCCTAAAAGAGCTCGTAGGCACGAACACTGTTCTAAGCCCTATCAGCAGAGTCAGCGTAGCACCCGCTATCGTTGAGGTCCTGGACAAGGTCCTCTAGAGTTTTTTTACCCCCCAAATCGACAACCCTACTGCTAACCCCCACCAGCTCTGGAGGGGGCTCGTGCGAGGCTAGGAGCACACCAGAACCTCTCCTCACAGCCTCTTTAACGATACACGCGACTCTCTCCCGTGCCCTGCGCGAGAGCCCTTCAAGGGGCTCGTCTAGTAGGAGTATCTTAGGGCTGTACGAGATGACGGAGGCGAGGGCGACCAACTTCTTCTCGCCGTAGCTGAGCTCTTGAACCCTCCTGTTCAAGAACCTATCCGGCAGCCCGACGGTCCTGATCGAGTCTCTGGCCACCTTGTCGATCCAGTTCTTGTCCCTGCTGAGCTGCCTTGGTACAAACGTAACCTCGTCATAGACCGTTGGGTTGAACAACATGACCTCCGGGTTCTGGAATAGAAGCCCGATATACCTCCTAGCCTCGGGTAGTTGCTTTTTCAGCGGCCTGCCCTCGAACTCTACAGACCCCTTCTGCGGCTCGAGGAGGCCGGCCGCGATCAATAGCACAGTTGTCTTACCCGAGCCGTTTGGGCCCGTCAACAACACTAACTCGCCACCACCTACTTCGAGGCTGAAGTCTTCGAGGACGTAGGTCTTCGAACCCGGGTACTTGAACCAGACGCCGGACAGCCTCAGCAATTCTCAACACACCTGGACTCGTACGCCTTGACTAGGTCTCTTGATACCGCTGTGAACTTCCCTATTATGTCTGCGATAGTCAGGGCTAGGGCTCTCCAAAGGGTAGACCTCGCCCTCGACACGACCCTCGACTCGCGTGCGGCTAGGTAGTCCGCAAAGACTACCGTGAGGTACTTGGTGTTGAGTAAGAAGAAGTCGACCTTGCTAACATACCTGCTCACTACTCTACTACCTCGGAGGCTCGCCGATATGCTGGCCCAGCCGAAACCTGTGAGGGAGACTATTAATGGCATCGGAGACAGTGCGACGCGAGCTACGAAAAACGCGAAAACCTGCGCCCGCGACTCCACTGACACGGGGTACTTCAGCGCATCAAACCCCGTGAAAAGGATGGGTATCCCGGGTACCAGCGCCAATAGCAGCGTTATAGAGGTTATACTTAAAAAAGACTTCAGCCGGGGTCTCAGTACAACACCCCACGTGATGGAGTAGAGCCCGCTTGCTAGCCAGAGAACGGGCGAGTTGAGGACAGCCGACGTGAAGGAGAGTGCCAGGGACATTAAGAAAAAAGCTCCTGGGTGAGGGAAGGACTTGTCCGTGCCCGCGTACGCCTCGTCGAGAACCCTTGACGCGGCTTTCAAGAACTCGGAGAGTAAGCTCACGCTACTTCTTCCTCTCTGCAACTTTACGTAGCAGCAGCCCTATAGAGTAGATCAAGGCGACCCCGAGTACTCCGGAGACTATGTAACCAAGCCATTCGGGAAGGCCTGGTACTGTGTAGTCCTTTAGGAAGGTCCAGTTGACCTCGTCAGAGATGTCTGTCAAGTTCAGCTTTTCGCCCGCGATGTCCAGGGGTTCGTGGTACCCCACCAAGCTAGCCAGGTAAACGCCGAATACCGGCGATACCAGCAATAGCACTACCAGTAGTAATACCGATCTCTTCACGACTTGATCACCTCGGGGTGCCTGAGTTTCAGGTAGTAGACGACCAGCCCTGTTATAACCCCCTCGACAACCCCCAGGACAGCGTGCCAGCCGCCCATTATCGGTACGGTTATGAATACGCCGTAGGGGAACGACGGCGAGAGCCCGATCTCCACACCGCAGGCAATACCCGCGAGCGTCAGGCCGAGCCAGCCGCCTATAAGCCCTCCGACGAACCCGGACTTGGCGTCGCCCAGTCTCGGCGAGAGGGCCTTGTACGCTAGCCTGTAGACCAGGTAGCCGGCCCAAACGTCTATTATAGCCATGTTGATGACGTTGGCTCCCAAGGCAGTTATACCACCATCGTGGAAGACAAGGCACTGGACTAGGAGAACTATTGCTATGACCAGGCTGCCCTTGAAAGGTCCTAGAATAATACCGGCTAGGGCCCCTCCAACGAAGTGGAGGCTGGTACCTCCCGGTATGGGCCAGTTCAGCATCTGCGCGACGAAGACGAGTGCCGCCAACGCTGTCGCCTCGGAGACCTCGCTGGGGGAGAGCCTGAGCTTTCCGAGCTTGGTGGAAGCAATGAAGTATACGCCTGCCACCGCGTACGTCACTAGACTAGACCACAAGTCCAAGTAGCCGTCGGGTATGTGCATCTGAGTGCACCAAATAACGAGATTGAGTGCACCTTTAAAAACGGTGTGGTAAGTAGACCTAACAGTCTTCTTCTCGAACAGGCCAGGCCACTGTACGGTGAGGCTGTCTCCCCGCTGTGTTTTATGAACTCTTTGAGATGGCCCTGTCGAGTCCGCGAGATCGCCGCACCACCTGTCTCCACGTGGTATAAGGGCCAGGGGCCGTTTTCAGAGACGCGAGCGCTGGGAGCTGGTCCAAGCCGACTTGTACTAGGTTGCGGACACGGGTCGATTAGTACCTCGTCTCGACCCCGAACTTCAAGAAGTGCTTCTCGACAAGCCTTGAAGCTAGGAGTGATAGGAGTAGGTATGATATGACGGCCGGTATAGTCATTGACACGAGTAGGTTAGTAGAGATCGTGTTAGACCCGAAGGAGGCTCTGAGCAACTCCACCGCCACGAGGCCCGGGACTAGGAGTGCCATGTACTGTTCAGGCAAGTATCTTGGGGGTAAAAAGAGGACTACTACGAACAATATTTGGATGACCTGACTCAAAACTCTCGCAAGCGGGTTTTTCAAGTAGAGCAGGCCGATCAACGAGGCCATTAGTAGACCCGAGGCCATTAAGACGGGTATAGATAGTGCGAAGAGCGCCGCATTCAGCCTGAACAGCCACGTGGGTGCTATACCTAGGTACCATGATAGAAGGAGGGCTGAGAGCAGGAACGGCGCGAAGCCGACTACCAGGAAGTCGAAGGGGAAGGTGGCAGCCACGTATTTCCATAGCGTGAGGTTTGCCAGTCTTAGGTCGTCTAGCTCCCCGCTTTCGCTCAACCACGTGACGTACTCCTGGCTCAGCCCTATACTCAACAGCACGATGTTCACCCCGATAACGGGAGGGGTCAAATAGAGCAATGCCGAAAGCGGGTCGCTACTAAAGACCACGGAGGGTGCCAAGAACAACGTCAGCCAGAGGAGCGCGTTTAGCGTGGAAGACAGGTAGCTCGTCAAGTGCATCCTAAACATCCCGTAGCCCACCAGCAGAGACCTTCTAACTTCTCTGACGAGGCTCATTTCCTGACAACCCTGTCCACTCTATTTATCACGAGAACAGAGACCGAGACGTAGACTGCGTAGATGGCGGTGAGGAAAAACAGGTACTGGGATATTCTCGACTCGTTGAAGAGCAGCGTGATCCACTGTAGTGTCTCGACAACAAAAGGCACTGGCGTGATGTAGCCTACGACTCTCAAGGCTAGCGGTATCATGTGGACAGGTATGTAGACACCGCTCGAGGCGAGTATGACTGGCGGTAACAGCTGCGCTATAGACCACGGCCTTCTGACGTCGACAAAGTATATCACCGACAGCCCGACTATGCTAGCCAGAAGACCGAGCGTCACCCCGGCAGGGACAAGTATCATAACCACCACGAGGTACGCGATCAGTCCACTGGCTCCTTTCAACACCCCGAGAACTGGGAGGAGGTATATCGAGGATAGCAGGGTGTTTACGATGGACCTTACCACGGCGTTGGCCACGATGTAGGTTGTCAAACCAGTGGTCTCAAAGATCAGCACTGTAGACTCCGCGATCTTGAACTCGTAGTAGAGGGTGCCCACCATGTCTCCAATGATTATCGTGACGACGCCCAGCAGCGCCGACAAGACCATCGAGAATACGAGCAGGTCTGTAAAGGCCGGCTTTACCCCGAAAAGCTCCCCCGCCTTCGATATCACGCTCTGCGAACCGTAGATGTAAGCGGGCGTCATTAACACGCCGACGGCGAAGCCGACCTGGGTCAACCACAGACCGAGGTAGTCGGAGAAGTACCTCTTAAACCACAAAGCCTCCCTGTATACCGTGGCTTTAAAGAGGTTCAGGACCGTGGCCGATCGCCTCCGACTACCGCTAGGTATGCGTCCTCCAACGACGGCTCTGCGATAGAGAAGTCGATTAGCGGACGGGGGTCCTCGCTGAGGATCCTCGTAATGGTCTCCACAATCTTATCTCTCGGGTCTCTAACGTAGACCTTGACGGCCACTTCCTCGCTACTCCTCGAGACCTCCGTCCTAGCCACCTGCAGGCTCGACTCTATGCGGGTAAGGTACTTGCCAGAGCCCTCTTCACGGAGTTTTAGGTACAGGATGTTGACGAGGCCCAGCGACCTCTTCAAGTCCTGGATACCGCCTTGAGCGACGACGACTCCCCTGTTTATTATTGTCACCTCGTCGGCTATCTCCTCGATCTCTCTCATGTTGTGCCCCGTGACCAGTATCGTCTTCCCCGCCCTCGCCGACTCGACCAGCATATTCCTGACCTCCATAGCGCTGGGCACGTCCAGGCCTAGTGTGGGCTCGTCCAGCAGCAAGACTTCCGGGTCTGTGTACAGCGCCTTCGCCAGGCTCAGCTTAGCCCTCATACCCAGGCTGTAGGAGAAATAGGGTTTCTTGAAAGCGCTCTGCTCATCTAAGCCGACCAGCTCGATCACCTCTCTCGCCCTCTTTCGCGCGTCCTCCATTGAGAAACCCTTCAATAGACCGTAGAAGACGAGGTTCTGGAAGCCCGTGAGAGACCCGTAGAACCCCTTACTCACGTCTAGGACTACCCCGATGATCTCCCTTACTCGACTAGCCTCCTTAACGGCGTCGTACCCACCCACGTATACAGCCCCGCTGTCAGGGGCTAGAAGGGTGGCTACGACCTTGATCAACGTTGTTTTGCCTGCCCCGTTGGGGCCTAGTAGAGCGTGAATCGTACCTTTGCGAACCCTGACGGTCACCCCTTTCAACGCCTCGACAACCGCCCTACTCCGCAACCCCACTCTCGGGCGGTAGGTCTTCCTCACGTCGAGGACTTCAATAGCGTACTTAACCATAAGGTGCTCCAAGGAGGGGTTATCGACAGGGCGAGTTAAATACATGGCTCACAGTACTTGAGTCTAAAAAAAAGGTATGCTACTACGTTCGATGGATGGGAATTATGTGGGGTGTTTGCCTAAACAAGTAAGGTTTTTAAGCCGCTGCGTAAGTAGTCTCTCTAAACGCTTAGCGAGGTGAAACGTAGTGCACCCTACGTGTGTGATCGTGAAGCCGTAGTCAAGTCTCCTGGTTCTATAGCAAACCTAGGCCCGGGGTTCGACGTACTCGCCGTGGCGTTGTCGGGTCTACACGACCTCGTTCACGTCAAGGCATCGCCGGGTAACGGTGTAGTGAGGGTTTACTCGGACATACCGGTGCTTGCCGGCAGTAGCAACAACGCCTACGCCGTTGCCGTGAAGTCCCTCGAGAAGTTCAAGTGGCTCAGTTCATGCGACATCGAGATCTACGTGAGGAAGGGCGTCCCCGTCTCAGTCGGCCTGGGGAGCTCCGGAGCCACGGCGGCCGGAGCCGCGTTCGCGTTGTCTCTCATCGCCGGCTCTGTAGACGAGGAGACGGTACTGGGGCTAGCTGGTGAAGGAGAGAGGTTTGTCTCGGGGGTCGCCCACTACGACAACGTGGCAGCTAGCCTGCTGGGGGGTGTCGTCATAGTCGACACGAAGTACAAGAAGGCATACAAAATCGAGGTTCCTAGAGAGATACGCGTAGGTGTGGTTATTCCGGAGAGGGGGGTGAGGACCGAGAGGAAGACCGCCTTCGCCAGGAGTGTCCTGCCTGGCAAAATCGACTTAGAGACACACGTACAGCAGTCCTCTAGCCTGGCTAAGCTGGTCTACGGTTTGATAAGGGGCGAACTAAGGCTGGTAGGCAAAGCTATATCAGAGGACGAGGTCTGCGAGCCGAGCCGGTCAAAGCTCATCCCCTTCTACAAAGAGATAAAAGAGGTAGCTCTCCGCGAGGGGGCGTACGGTTTCAACATCGCGGGGGCTGGGCCCTCTGTGTTCTACATACACGAAGACTTAGACGAGATTAATAGAATAGGCGGCGTTATCCTCGACTTTTTGAGCTCTAAAGGTGTAAAGGCCTCGTTCCTGGCCTCGAGCTTCTCTAACCGAGGCGTCGAGGTGGTGGCGATTGGCTGAGCTGAAGATCGTCGTTGTCGGGTTCGGCAACGTCGGCAGAGGCCTGGTAAAGACGCTGCTCTTCAAGAGTGATAGGTTGACCAGGTATGGCGTTAACATTAACGTCGTAGGAATAGTCGACTCGAAAGGTATGGTCTACAAACCCGAGGGTTTCAGACCCGTCGAACTGCTCAAGATACTGGAGACCCCAAGGTCTGGTCTTGGGAGCTTAGAGGCTGCCAAACGGTACGTCGACTTGAAGGAGCTCTACGAGAAGACCAAGCCAGACATACACGTCGAGCTTACACCAGCCAACTACGAGACCGGCGAGCCGGGGCTCAGCAACATAAGGTTCGCGCTCAACGAGGGGGCCCATGTTGCGACGGCTAACAAGTCCCCTCTCGTGTTCGACTTTAAAGGGCTAACAGAGCTGGCCAGGTCCCGTGGCCTCGTCCTGAAGTATACGGCTACCGTTATGGGTGCCTCCTCGTTCTTGTCTCTGCTCAAACACATGAAGCTACAGGACGTCTACAGCGTGAGGGGGATACTCAACACGACGAGTAACATCGTTTTGAGCTTAGCCCACGAGAAGTTGGTCGAGGTAGAGAGGGCAGTCGAGGAGGCGATCGTGCTAGGTATAGCCGAGAGAGACCCCTCTATCGACATAGACGGGTATGACGCCGCCGCTAAGCTGACGATAATCTCCAACGTCATCGGCAAGCCTGTGGACTTCAAAAGCATTGAGAAGGTCAGCCTGAGGGGGCTAAGCCTGAGAGAAGTCGTGATGGCGATAAAGGAGGGGAGAGCCTGGAAGCAGGTCAGCTCGATAGACTACAGGAGTCAGAAAGCCCGTGTCGCCCTAGAGAAAGTAGAGCCGGGCGACCTGTTGTACCATGTGAGGGGGGCTATGAACGGTGTTGTAATCGAGACTGACACGGGAAGCTACTTCTTCATGGGGAAGGGTGGGGGCGGCGTAGAGACAGCTCACACCGTGGCAAACGACGTCTTAGCCATCGCGTTGAGGGAGGTGTGAGGGGTGCGTACCCTCGTCGTAGTAAAAATCGGCGGGTCGAACCTGTCGAACATCGACAGCTACGTTAGAGCCGCCGGCTATGTTAGGCAGTTGTACGAGGCCGGGCTACTACCCATCGTCGTCGTGTCCGCGGCTAAGGGTGTCACAGACAAGCTTCTAGAGGCGTTACAAGGGGACAGAAACGCTTTCCACGAGGTAGTAGAGCTTTACTCCGAGCTAGCTCGCGGGATAGGTGGCGAGAAGCTCGAGCACGAGGTGAGAGGGCTGGCAGAGGTGCCTCTCAAAGCGATGAAGGCGGGTCTCGAGCGACCAGTACTCGGCGACATAGTTCTCTCCTACGGTGAGAAAGCCAGTAAGCTGGTCCTCTCAAGCGCGATTGAGACAGAGGTGGGCAGGGTGGTGAGGGTAGACGCGGAGGAGGTCATCAAGACCGACTCCAGACACGGGGACGCCTCGATCATCTACGAGAATACCGAGCCAAGGGTAGAGTGGCTCGTCAAAACGGCCTCCGAGAATAACGTGGTAATAGTCATCGAGGGCTTCATCGGGAGCGACGAGAAGGGCGTGACTACAACACTTGGCCGAGGCGGGTCGGACCTGACCGCTACTGCCATAGCCGCGCTAGGCGGTATAGGGGAGGTAAGACTAATAACGAACGTTAAAGGGGTGTACTCGGTCGACCCTGATTTAGGCGTTAAACCAAGGGTAGTGAAGTGCCTAAGCTACCGTGAAGCAGACGAAGCGGCTAGACATGGCGTCAAGAGGTTTAACGCGAAGACGTTCGAGCCCCTCCTCTTCTTCCCGGGGCCTGTTGTTAGAATAGGCGACTACGAGCACCTAGGCTCGTCAGTTATGAGGGAGCTGGGGGAGGGGGATAAAGGGCCTAAAATCGTACACGCGTCCCTCAGCCCCCACCCGCGGGTCGTGGTGATAGGTGAGGACGGGAGTAGGCTCAGGACTATTAGGAGGGTGGTGGAGGTCCTTGAAAGCGAAGACGTCGAAATCCGAGGACTCGAGGCTGGAGTAGGTAGACAATCTGTGGTCGTATATATGCCTAAAGATTATATCCCCAGAGCTGTTAGATTACTCCACAAGCACCTGATAGAGGAGGGGGAGCCGTGAAGAAGGCCGCGATTCTAGGAGCTACGGGGCTCGTCGGGCAGAGGTTCGCATCCTTACTGGCAGACCACCCGTGGTTCGAGATCACACTACTACAGTCCTCGGGTAAGAGCGCCGGCAATAGGTACGGCGAGAGCGTGAAGTGGGTCTTAGACTCACAACTCCCTGCTAAAGTGGCCGACCTACCGGTGGAGCCCTTAGACCCGGCTTCTATCGCCCGCGAAGGCGTCGACGTCGTTTTCTCAGCCCTCCCCGCCGAAGTTTCTGTTGACGTGGAGCTAGAGCTCGCCAGGAAGGGCCTGGTCGTGGTCTCGAACGCAAGCCCTATGAGGATGGAGCCGGACATACCCCTGCTGCTACCCGAAGTCAACGCCGACCACGTGGAGGTGTTAGAGCTACAGAGGAGGCGTAGAGGCTGGAGTGGCGGTATAGTAAAGGTGCCCAACTGTACTACGTCTATACTGACCCTCTCCCTCAAGCCCCTGCTAGACGAGTTCGGACTGAGGAGAGTCGTCACCTCCTCGATGCAGGCCATATCAGGAGCAGGCCTGACGGGCCTCCCGTCCATGCTGATAATGGACAACCTGATACCCTTCATCGAGGGCGAGGAAGAGAAAGTGGAAGAAGAGACGCTCAAGCTACTGGGTAGCGTCGGGAGCGAGGGAGTAACGCTCAACAACAGCTTCGCGGTGACCGCCAGCTGCCACAGGGTTATGGTGCTCGAAGGCCACACGATCGCCGTGTTCGCTGAGCTGGAGAAAAAGAGTGTAGCGGTGGAAGAGGTCATTAAAGCCATGGAGGAGTTCAAGGGGAACAAGATAAAGGGCCTAAACCTGCCATCTCAACCCGAGAAGCCGGTTGTAGTGAGAAGAGAGCCCGACAGACCGCAGCCACGTCTCGACAGGGAGGCCGGTAGAGGGATGAGCGTCGTGGTGGGGCGTGTCAGGCCGGACAAGGTCATGGGCGGTGTTAAGTACGTGGTGCTGGGCCACAACACGATTAGAGGGGCCGCCGGGAACGGTGTCTTGATCGCAGAGCTACTGGTTAAGAAGGGCCTCGTCTAAAAAGTTCCCTGTTTTCAGGCTAGAGCCTGGTCTATGTCCTCTATAAGGTCGTTCACATCTTCGAGACCCACCGACAACCTGACCAGGTCCTCGGTTATCTTGAGCCTCCTCCGGAGGTCTTCGGGCAGGTACATACTGCCCGCTTTGGCTGGTAGTACCGCGAGCGACTCGGTCCCCCCGAGACTTGGTGCCCTCTTTATCACCCTCAACTTCTTCATGAACCTCAGTGCCATCTCGTAGCCTCCTTTGACACTGAAACTCAAAACGCCCCCGTAGTTGCTTGTCGCGAAGAGCCTCCTGGCGATCGGGTGGTACTCGTCCTTGTCGAGCCCCGGGTAGTGGACTTCCTCTACTCTAGTGTGTTCCGCCAAGAACTCGGCTATTGCTTTAGCAGACTTAGAAACCCTCTCGAATCTAACCTCGAGAGTCTTCGCACCCCTGTAAACGAGGTACGCCTCTAGAGGTGCCATTATCGATCCTGTCATACGCCGCCAATCCCACAGCTCGGATATCTCTCTCCTAGCACCCAGCAGAGCGCCTCCAACCACGTCGTTGTGGCCCGCAATGTACTTGGTCAAGCTGTGTACGACGAACCTGGCCCCAAACTTGAAAGGCTTGACGTTGAGAGGAGTCGCGAACGTGTTGTCGACCACTAGAATAGAGCCTGTGTCCTTCAAGCCCTCTACCAGCTCTGCGAGGTCGACGACCTTCAACGTCGGGTTTGTGACGGTCTCCACGAACACGACCGCCGGCTCCCTGCCCAAGGACTCGAGTATTTCTCGCGCCGATGGAAATACGAGGTCGAGTTTGCCCCCCACTTTTTCAACCAGGTGACGGACCATGAGGTAGGTCGTACTGTAGACTTCCGCCGACATAACCACCCTGACACCCGGCTTCACGAGGTAGAGGAACAGCGTGGTCTCGGCAGCCATTCCGCTGTTAAACGCCAGGGCGTCCTCTGCTTCCTCGAGCGAGCTCAGGAGTCTCTCGAGGGCTCTGACCGTAGGGTTCTCCTCTCTACCGTACCTAACGTAAGTCCCCCGGTCCGTGTACTTCGCAAGGCCTTGCTCGTAGTCGACGTACTCGTACACAGCGCTCAAGTAGACCGGTGGTATGTGAGACCCGTACGGGTCGCTTAATCCCTCGATGTTAACAAGTCTGGTACCCGTCCTCACGCTCCCACCTAAGAGGGTTGATAAACTATCAACGGAAAAGCCTTGCCTTATAAGCCGTCTTCAGAACCTTACCTCGGGGTCTTTCAGCGCGTGTCCTGTAGCTATGAGCACGGTGGTCTCGTCCCGCCCTATCAGCCCCTGCTCGACCGCAACTCTATACCCTGCTAATGGTGCCGCCGAGGCGGGCTCTACGCCGATCCCCTCGTCTCTCGCGAGGGTCTTGAGCGCCTCCACAATCATGGCATCGCTCACCGATAACATGAAGCCCTTCGACTCTCTAACGGCAGTGAGGGCCTTCAGCCAGTTCACGGGTCTTCCGATCTTTATCGCTGTAGCCACCGTATACGGTCCCTCAACGGGTACCAGCTCGTCGGCTTTCGCGAGCCAGGTCTTGAAGACGGGTGACGCGCCCTCGGCCTGGACGCCTATCATCCTAGGTACCCTGTCAGTAACCCCAACCTCGCGGAGCTCCCTGAACCCCTTCCATATAGCGTATATGTTGCCTGCGTTGCCGACGGGCACGATCAAGTTGTCGGGCACGAACCCTAGCTGTTGGTATATCTCGAACGCTATGGTCTTCTGCCCCTCGAGCCTCCAGGGGTTTACGGAGTTTAGAGGGTATACATGTCCTGAAGCCTTGTCGACGTACCTCGCTACGACCTCTTCTAGAGCCTCGTCGAAGTTCCCGTCTACCTCGACTACCTTGGCGCCGTGTAGTAGGGCTTGGAAGAGCTTGCCTCTAGCCACCGAGCCCTTGGGTAGGTAGACCAGGCACTCGAGCCCAGCCCTTGCCGCGTACGCAGCTGCCGACGCCGATGTGTTACCGGTGCTGGCGACCACGACGCTCCTAGCACCTATGTACTTGGCGATAGTGACAGCGAGGGTCATACCTCTATCCTTGAAGCTGCCCGTGGGGTTAGCGCCTTCGAATTTCACGAACAGCCGCCTGTGGCTCTTCGAGGGTATGAGAGGAGTGTCGCCCTCGCCAAGCGATACAGGCTCAACGTCCCTCTTCACAGGCAACATCAGCTTGTACTTCCACACCCCCCTCGCACCTGATATCTCGAACCTCAGCCCCCTGACAACGACCTCGAGAGGGACACCGCACCTCGGGCACTTGAAGAGGAGGGGGTCGCCCTTGAAGACGGCCCCGCACCTAATGCATCTTAAGAAGACGTCTTCCCTGATCGGGTTTAACTCGTTTCCATACTTACACCCGCTCCAAGCATTGAAGCGCCTATAATGCGACGAGGATTTAACTGTTTCCTCTAGAGAGGTTTTTCAACACCACGTCTCCCACTTCGTTAGTGTGGTACTTCCCCCCTAGGTCAGGTGTGAACGCCTTCTGTTCCTGGATCGCTCTTCTGATAGCGCCTTCTAAAGCCTTGCTCCACTTCAGCAGGCTGCCGTCACCCCGCGACCACCCGAGGTACTTCAATAGAAGCCTTGTCGCCTCCAGCATACCGTAGGGGTTTGCGAGGTTCCTACCCGCTATGTCGAAGGCTACCCCGTGGACCGGCTCGAAAACGGCTGTCCTGGGCCCGATCTGAGCTGAGCCGCAGAGGCCTAAACCCCCGATAAGTGCGGCGGCTAGGTCGGACAAGATGTCGCCGTAGAGGTTCGGGGTGAGAATCACCCTGAACGAGGAGGGCTCCTTGACCAGCTTGTACGCAGACGTGTCTACGAGCACTTCCTCGGCCCTGACATCCGGGTACTCCTTCGCAACCTCGAAGAACACTTCGCGTAGTAGCCCGTCGGTGTACTTCAAGATGTTGGCCTTGTGTACCAGGGTCACTCTCTCGAGCCCCTCGCGCCTAGCGTACTCGAACGCGAACCGAGATACGCGCTCGGCCTCTTGTCTAGAGGTGAACCTGACAGAGACCGCTACACCCCCTACCTCGCCCTCAACGCCGACGTACAGGTCTTCGAGGTTTTCGCGGACGATCGTGAAGTCGAACTTCCCCAGAGACAGGCCCTCGTAGCTCTCGAAGGGCCTGACGTTGGCGTAGAGGTCTAGCTCTCTGCGTATCAGGTAGTTCAAGCTCCTAAAGTCGCGCCTGTCCCAAGGGGTGTAGAGCGGGCCTTTCAAAACAGCGTCCATCCCCCTGGCCACGTCGAAGAAGTCTCTCTGGTAGAGTTCACCGTGTCTATTCATGTAGGTATACCCTATACCCAGCTCCACGAACTCGAAGTCGCCGATGAAGGACAACACCCTTAACGCCTGCTCGACGACTTCGGGGCCTATACCGTCCCCTCTAACAACCCCTATCTTATAGACCACGGTAAGCCACCCCTCTTCTTTATGTACTCTACAATACCCCCCTCTGAAACAACCTCCAAGAACTCCGGGGGGTAAGGGGGCACCTTCTCCTCAACCCCCTTGGTAACGTCGCGTACAATCCCCCTCGCCAGGTCGACCTCGATCACGTCGCCCGACTCAGCCGTGTCCGGTACGACTTTCGCCTTGACAACCGGTAGACCGATGTTCACGCTGTTCCGGTAGAATATGAAGCCGAAGCTCTTCGCTACAACGGCACCTATGCCGACCATCTTGAGGAGCCTGGGTGCGTGCTCTCTACTAGAACCCTTACCAAAGTTCCGCCCAGCTACTATGATGTCCCCTTTACTGACCTTCTTGTAGAACTCGGGTATCACGTCCTCCAGCACGTGGGGTATCATCTTGGACATATCGTCTATGAACTCGAACTTGTACTTCCCCGATATTATGTGGTCTGTGGAGACGTCGTCTCCTAGCTTGATGGCTCTCCCTCTTATGATCACGTGAACACCCTCGGGTCGGTTATTCTCCCGGTCAGAGCGGAAGCCATGGCTGTGGCGGGTGAGGCTAGATAGACCTCGCTCTTCCTGTGCCCCATTCTACCAGGGAAGTTCCTGTTGGTAGTAGACACGGCTACCTCGCCCTCCGCTAGAAGCCCCATGTGGGCGCCTACGCAAGGACCGCATGTCGGGGGCGACAGTATACAGCCCGCCTTTAAGAGAACGTCTATGTAGCCTCTCTCAAGAGACTCCAACAAGACCCTCCTAGAGGCTGGTGCGACTATACACCTCACACCACTCTTAACCCTCCTCCCCCTGGCGATCCTCGCAGCTACCTCCATGTCCTGTAACCTGCCGTTCGTACACGAGCCTATGAACACCTGGTCGACCTCGACGCCCTCTACAGAGCTCACTGGGGCTACGTTGAACACGTCGGGTGGTCTCGCGACCATGGGCTCTACCTCGCCCAGTTGAACGCTGACCTCGTCCACGTAACCGCTACTCGTCGACAACCCAGTGGTCTGCTCGCGCAAGCCCTCGGGGGGTATCACTGAGGTCGCGGCCATCATCTCCGTGGACATGTTGGTCAGCGTCGCGAGGCCGTCTAGCCCGATCGCCCGCAGGTCGCCGGCGTACTCGATCACCCTCCCGTGAAACTTCTCCACGTCCTTCAACCCGAGTAGCCAAAGTGCTACGTCCTTACCCATCACCATGTGTTTGAGGGAGCCCCTCAGCACGACCTTGACGGTCTCGGGGACCGAGAGCCACGTGTACCCGTAGGATAGGGCTACCGCGACGTCTGTACTGCCGAGACCCAGGGCGAGGGCGCCTGTGACGCCCACCGTGGGCGTGTGGCTGTCTGCGCCTACCACTATGTCGCCTGGGCCGGCCAGGCCGTTCTCGATCACGAGCTGGTGGCTGATCCCTTCGCCGGCATCGAAGAGGCCTAGCATGAACCTCGATGCAAACTCCCTCATCCTCTTGTGAACAGCCGCAGCAGCCAGTGTCGGTGCCGGCGACGCGTGGTCTATAAAGAAGAAGGCCCTGTTACGCGCGTGCCTCTTCTCCAGCTTGAGCTCGTTGACTACAACTTCTATGACGAGAGGGGCAGTACCGTCGTGCGCGTAGACCAGGTCAACGGGTACAAAGACCATGTCTCCCGGAGAGACATCCTTGCCAAGCCTTTCCGACAAAATTCTCTCGATGAACGGCACCGAAATCACCGCTTTTTCCTCAGCTGGGGGTAGTACTTCGACGCGATCTCCAACATCTCCTCGTCTGTCAGCGGCTGCGTCCTACCAGTCTTCTCGAAGAGCTGGACTATCTCCTCGAAGATCTGTTGTATGGCCTGGCTGTCCTTCGAGATGGAGTCCTCGCCCAGCATCTGCTTCAACCAGAAAGCCACAGCAGCCCTGCCCGAGTGAGGGGTGATCTCGACGCCGACGGGGATGCCCAAGAGGTTGTAGGGGTCGAAGGGCAGGTAAACCTCGGGGTTCTTGAGCAAACCGTCAGCGTGGATTCCAGCTTTAGTCTTGAAGGCGTTCTTGCCGAGTATAGGGAGGTGATCTGGCACCCTGTACCCCATCTTCTCGAACAGCTCCCTGATCCTCCCCAGAGGCCTCAGGTTTATGTCCGACAACCCCTTTATGCCAGCGTAGTGGATCGCCATGACCTCCAGGGGGCAGTTGCCAGCCCTCTCCCCTATCCCCAAGAGTGTGACGTTGGAAGAGGCCGCGCCGTAAAACCAGGCTGCTAGGTGGTTTGCTACGACTAGCCCCAGGTCGTTGTGCCCGTGGAACTCGATGTCCTCCTCTCGCAGGTTCGTCTCCTCCCTGATGCGTGTGACGAGGGCTGGGATACCCCGTGGCGGCGGTACGAACTCGAAAGGCATCCCCACGCCCAGCGTGTCGGGTAGCTTGACTTTCAGCTTAACTCCGTACTTCTCGCTCAGGTTGATCAACTTCTGGAGGAAGGTTATGACCACGTTGTCCAGATCAGCCCTAGTCACGTCCTCTAGAGACGCCTTGACCGTGATACCCCTCTGGAAAGCCTCCTCTGCCACGCTAATGTACTTACCGATAACTACGTCTCTAGTAGAGTTAAACTTGTAGAGTATGTGGTAGTCCGATATCGACATCAAAACGACTGCCTCGTCTAGACCTGTCTCGGACACCAAGTTGAGGTCCTGGAGATTGGCCCTGATCCACGCCACGGGCTTGGGGTACTCGTAGCCCTTCTCCATTATAGCCTTTGCGAGAGCCCTGTCGCGCCCCGTGTAGAGGAAGACCTCTGTTGAGCGTATAGACCCCTTGCCCCCGATCTCGTGGAGTAGCTCGTAGATCTCCAGCCCTTCTTCCACAGTGAGGTACTTCCACCCCTGCTGTCCATCTCTAAGGGTCGTGTCGGTCAAGTAGATCTTGGAGAGGTCAGCCTTAGCCCAGTTAACGACTTTGATCTTGGGGGGCTCGCTAAACGGGAAAACGTCTCTAAACAGCCTGTCCATGGCTTATCGTGGTATACCTAGAGAACCAGCCCATATATAAACGTTAACTTTTGACATATAGAGAAAACAGCTAAAGCACTAACTTGTACGCTTCTGACCATGCTTACTCGTTTAAGTATAGACAGCCCTTGACCATGAGAAACCCGTCCCTCCCACCATAGTACCCCTTGAGTACGCGGGCGACCCGGTAACCCCTCTTTGTGTAAAGCCTTATTGCCCTCTCGTTATCTACGGCAACCTCTAGCACAAAGCACGCTGCTCCAAGCCCCCTCAACTTCTCCTCAAGTTTCTCGAGGAGGAGTGACCCGATCCCTTTCCCCTGCCAGCTAGGAGCCACGGCAATTGAGACCACGTGCCCGTAACTTCCCTCGACCACCCCAGCGGCGTACCCAATTACTCTCCCACCCACTTCGGCTACTATTACAACGCCGTTACTCATCGTGAACAGCTCCTCGAAGACCGACCTGTCGTAAGCCAGGTCTGGTGGGAAACACTCCCGTTCGATCTCCAGCAGTGCGGGGATGTCGTGCTCTTTGAACACCCTTATCTCGATCCCGGCCACCGCCATCAACACGACCAGGCATCACGTGATCTCTTTAACTCCTAATATTCTGACCGGCTCGAACGTCTATCTAGTTGTGCTGATTTTGGGTTTTTTGTAATAAAGCATATAAAAAAAGACTACGTTTATATATTCCGACTTAGGAAGTATATAACCATAGGCGAGTGGTATGAGTAAGAGCTTGTTGGTAGCAATTATAGTGATAATAGCTGTTGTTGCAGGCCTTGTAGGCTATTACGTCGCCAATGTCACGCGACCAAGTACAACAGTCACTACACCGATGCAGGTCGCGATAGCATTCGTCTTTCCTGGAAGCATAACAGATACGGCTTGGAACGAGGCCGGGTATCAGTCGATGTTATCGTTTGTCGGAGCTCACCCCGAAGTCAAGTACGCGTGGGTTCAAGGAGTGTACGACCCCACGCAGATCGTTAGCGTAGCGAAGTCGTACGCCCAGCAGGGATACAAACTAATCATAGGTGTCGGCTTCCAGTTCGGCCCGCCCTTCGCACAGATAGCCAGCCAGACTCCGGGCGTCTACTACCTCGCTATAGCTGGAGCTAAGGAGTACGTGGGCCCGCAGGTAAGCGGGGCCAACATTAGGACTGACCAGTCCTGCTTCGTCGAGGGGTATATAGCCATCCAGGTGTCTAAGACGAAGGAGATAGGCTACGTAGCCGGAATGAACGTGTCCGAGCTCGGTCTGTGCGAGATCGGCCTGAGGAACGGTATAAGGTACGCCGGCTACGACCCAGACAAGGTCTTACACGTGGTCTACACTGGTGATTTCCACGACGTGACAAAGGCTAAACTGGCCACCGAGAGCCTCATACAGCAGTACCACGTAGACGTCATAAAGTCCATGGGTGACGGAGTCCAGCTCGGCGCCATAAGCGCTGTGAAGGAGTTCCCCGGCGTCCTCATAATGCCGAGCTCGACGTATCACCCAGAGCTATACGCCGAGCAGTTGCTGGTAGGGGAGGTGTGGGACTGGAGTGCCGTGTACTCCCAGTTCTACAACGACTATCTGTCAGGGAAATTAGCTAGTGGGGGCCAGTACTACTGGGCTAGCCTAGCCAACGGCGGGATCAAGCTGGTACAGGGTAGTGCGTGTCCAAGCGATTCATGGCAAAAAGCACAGGATATAATCAAGGGGATCATAAACGGGACTATAAGCACTGGGTTCGCTCCATAGTTTTTTCTGCCCAATCACCTTAGCGGTGGCTCTCCATGAGTTCTCGCGGGTGCCAAGCTGTAGTTGAGATGCGAGGTATAGTCAAGAGGTTCCCGGGGGTCGTAGCCAACGACCACGTCGACCTCAAGATCTGTAGGGGCGAAGTTCTAGCCATACTCGGCGAGAACGGTGCCGGTAAGACCACCTTGATGAACGTTCTGTACGGTCTGTACCTCCCCGACGAGGGCGAGATATACGTTAAAGGGAGAAGAGTGTCGCACCGCTCGCCACGTGACGCGATAGAGAACGGTATAGGGATGGTTCACCAGCATTTCACGCTAGTGGACGACTTGACGGTAGCCGAGAACGTAGTTCTAGGGGCAGAGAAGTTTAGAGTTTTCTACGACCTGGAGAAGCTGGCTATGGAGATCGACGAGTTCATGAGAACCATCGGGCTCTACGTAGACCCCTTGAAGAAGGCACATGAGCTATCGGCAGGCGAAAAGCAGAAAGTCGAGATACTGAAGGCGCTCTACAGGAAAGTGGAGGTTCTAATACTAGACGAGCCGACATCGGTTTTATCGCCGATCGAGGTGAGAGAGCTGTTCAAGACCATGCGCAACCTGAAGAGTACGGGGATATCCGTTGTCTTCATAAGCCACAAATTAGACGAAGTTATGGAGATCGCGGACAGGATTGTGGTCATGCGTGGAGGCAAGGTGGTAGGTGAACTCGCCAGACATGAGGCAACCAAGCAACTGCTCGCAACGCTCATGATAGGTTCGAGAGCCGTTAACATCGAGGATAAGTTCGAAAAGCGTGTTAGACCGGCCGGCAAACTACTCGAGGTAGTCGACTTGTGGGTGAAGGGCGACAGGGGAGAGGACTCCCTGAAAGCTGTGAACCTGGTCGTCAGGAAGGGCGAGATCGTCGGTATCGCCGGAGTCGCTGGTAGTGGTCAGAGAGAGCTCGCTGAAGCGATATACGGCTTGAGACCCGCGTGGAGGGGTAGAATTCTGCTAGAGGGGAAGGACATCACTCGCGCTCATACAGTCGAGAGGATAAAGATGGGGGTATCCCTGATCCCCGAAGATAGGTTGAGGTACGGTGTTGCGGCTGAGCTACCGGTTTACGAGAACGTATACCTAGAGAAGGTGCATCTCGAGGGTAGGAAAAGCCTGCTCGACAGGGTCGGGTTAAGGGTTCTCGACAAGAGGGGGATGGTTGACTACGCTAAAAAAGTCGTGGAAAAGTTCGGTGTGAAGACCCCAAGCGTTTTCACCAACGCGGGGAAGCTGTCAGGGGGGAACATACAGAGGTTGATAGTGGGTAGAGAACTCGAAAGAAAGCCGCTCCTAGTGATAGCGGACGAGCCCACAGCAGGCTTAGATATCGCCGCCACCAACTTCGTTAGAAAGACGATCGTCGAGATGAGCGAGGCGGGCGCGGGTGTACTGCTGATCTCGAGCGATCTCCAGGAAGTACTCGAGTTGAGCGACAAAGTCGTCATACTATGTAACGGTGAGGTTATGGGCGTGTTCAGGCCCGGTGAGCTGAGTATGGAGGAGATCGGTCTGTTGATGTCCTGTGCGAAGCGAATGAGTAAGGAGGAGGTTGAGAGGGCTTGGGGTACGTGATCAGGATCAGGCCCAAGCCTGTTAAGCCTCTTGCTGTTGTACTCGCGCCGGTGGCCAGTTTCGCGCTAGCGTTCATTGTTGGAGGATTATTGATGGTATGGGCCGGCGTCGACCCTGTATCCGGGTACACAGCGTTTGTCCAGGGCTCGTTGACTACCTTCCCGGGGTTCATGCAGACGCTGGTTCAGGCCACGCTGTTCATGCTTATGGCGACTGGTATAGCCATATCGAATAGGGCTGGTGTCCTCAACGTGGGCGCCGAGGGGCAGTACATTGCGGGGGCGATCCTCGCCACGTACGTGGCAGTCGAACTACAACAGACCCTGCACCCAGCTCTCGTAGTCGTGTTAGCAATGCTACTAGCAGCTATAGGGGGAGCTCTCTGGGCCCTTATACCGGGTGTTCTCAGGGGTTACATGAACGTGAACGAGGTCGTGACAACCGTTATTCTAAACTGGCTGGCTTACAGGGTCCTCCAGTGGATAATAAGAGGCCCTCTCAGACTACCCGGCCCTCAGCTATACCCCATGTCGCCTCCAATAACGGCCACGCTACCCGTCCTAGAGCCGTCCTCGGGGCTGAACGCAGGTCTGATCGTAGCAGTTGCCTTGGCCGTCTTCTCCTATCTCATGTTGTTCAACACGGAGATCGGGTTCAAAATAAGGGTCACTGGGTCAAACCCCGATCTAGCCCGGTACGCAGGGTTCGGCGTGGAGAGGGTCGTCGTCCTGAGCATGGGCTATAGTGGTGCACTAGCCGGGGTAGCGGGAGGCGTAGAGGTGCTTGGTAACCTTCACTACCTGTTCGAGGGGATCTCTATCGGCCTAGGGTACACCTCGATCATAGTCTCACTGGTGGCCAGAGACCACCCACTTGGCGTGATCGCCGCGTCCGTAATGTTCGGGACGATTTACAGCGGTAGCTCGTTCCTCCAGACCGCGACCCACCTAACCTACACGTTCTCGAAGGCCCTGGAAGGCCTGATATACTTGTTCGTTCTAGTGACCACGCTCTTTACGTTCTACGAGATCAAGCTCGTGAAGGTGAGTTGACTTGGGCTTCGAGAGGGTCGTCTCATCGGTCCTATCGCTTGGCGTCACACTGAGTACGCCGCTCGCAATAGCCGGCATAGGCGAAGTTATCAGCGAAAGAGCCGGCGTCATAGACCTGGGCATCGACGGCATAATGCTCCTGGGGGCTTTCATAGGCTTCCACGTATCTCTCCAGACAGGCAACCCGTACCTAGGGTATCTGGCAGGCGTTGGAGTCGGGGTTTTAATGGGGTTAATCCTAGCAGTCTTGTCTGTCTACCTTAAACTCAACCAGGCTATCACGGGAATGGGCCTCTACTTCCTCGGCTTTGGGTTGTCGGACTTCTTCTACAGGACCATATACGGCGAGAAGGAGGTCTACCTCCCACCGCCGACGCCGCTAAGCTTACCCGTGCTCGCGAATATACCCGTGATCGGCCCCCCGCTCTTCCAACAGTTCGACATGGTGTACTTCATGTACGCCCTAGTCCCGCTGGCCTGGCTACTAATTAACAGGACAAAGCTCGGGCTCTGGATACGGAGCGTAGGCGAGAATCCCAAGGCCGCAGACGCTATGGGTGTTAACGTCTCAATGATCCAGACCGTCTCGGTGCTAGTTGGTGCAGGACTAGCGGGGTTGGCGGGTGCCTTCTTGAGCATCGGCATTACCCAGGTCTTCTACGAGAACTTGACTTACGGGATAGGCTTCATAGCTATAGGCTTGGTGTACTTCGGTAAGTGGAGCCCCGTTAGGACGTTCGCGGGAGCCCTCTTGTTCGGGCTATCGTGGTCGGTGGCCATATCGACTCAGAGCTACTTCAACGCGATAGGCCGCCCAGACCTTGTATACTTCCTCTTAGCCCTACCGTACCTGATCATAACACTAGCACTCGTAATAGTCTCTAGACAAGCGAGAGGTCCTAAGTGGCTGGGGAGACCCTACATCAGGGAGTGAACGCGCTCAACGCTTTTTGTCTACGCGTTGACATTTATAAGATTCCTCAATCTCTATTCTAAAGATAGAGCCGCCGTAGCTCAGCCCGGCTAGAGCGCCGGACTCATACGGGTGGTACGTCACCGAGGTTGGTGGCCCAGGGGAGATCCGGTTGTCCCGGGTTCAAATCCCGGCGGCGGCACTCGCTCCTATTTACAAGTCCCCGTCTTCTCCACGTGGACTACTCTGAGCCTCTTCGAGATCTCGCCTAAGACCTCGTTAAGCCTAATACAGGCGTCCTCAGCGCTATTACCGTAGGCAACGATCGTCACCTTCACCGGCCTCTCGGCATGGGTCTTGATGTAGACGTCGCTCAGCCTCCTCAGGTCTTTAATGTAACCGTCTACCTCGGCCTCCACCATGTGGCCTGTCACGATAGACGCTTTCACGGAGGCTCTCCCGGTCACCGTTTGAAGCAGCGGCTCAACGTGTCTCTCGAACATCTCCCTCATCTCGGCCGGGACTCCCGGCAATGAGATGACGAGTCTCCCCTGGAACTCCAGTAGGAACCCGGGCGAAACGCCTACTTCGTTTGGGAGGGGCCTCGCTTTTTCTGGCATGAACGCCGCCTTGACGTACTTGTACGCCTCGTCCCCATGCCTAGCCTTGATCATGTTGAAGGCCTCCTCGTTCTTATCGAGCTTCAAGCCCAACGAGCTGGCGATCGCCTCTGCTGTGATGTCGTCCTCGGTGAAGCCGAGCCCGCCGGTGGTCACTATAAGACTGGAAAGCCCTAGCAGTGCCCGTAGCCCCCACGAGATGTCCTCTATGGAGTCTGGGACTACCAGGATCCTGACTACCTCGAAGCCGAGGTTAGTGAGCTTCCTAGCCAGCCAGTTGGAGTTGGTGTCGAGAGTGACCCCCTTCAGTATCTCGCTCCCGATCACCATTATAGAAGCCCTAGCCTTCAAACCTCTCACCTCTCATGGAGACCCTCATCGCGTACAGGGACTTAACCCGTTCGACCCCGTCTAATTCGTCGATGAGGGACGCCACAGGAGGGGGTACGAGGCTCCTCCAGTCTCCCCCCTCGGCCATGCGCCTTCTCACAATACTGCCACTGACCCCCTCGACGAGGGGGGTCTCGTAAGTCCTGTACCCGTACTCCTGGAACAGCATCCTAACAAACCTGTTGTTGCTGAATACAGCCTCTGCTCTCGGGGTGTAGTTCAACACGTGCCTCGGCCACTCGTAGTTACTTGGGACGTTATCGACCGGGATAATGTAAGACCGCTCGTAGATGGGACCTAGCCCCCTCTTGACCATCTCGACCCTCTCCCCGGCAGTAAAGGGGTTCTCCATCGTGTAGCTGTACTGAGCGGCGGCCACGACTACCACGACCTCGTCGTAGGTTGACAGTATGTGTTTAACGCTCTCCAAGTGCCCTATGTGGAAAGGCTGGAACCTCCCTATGAATAGGGCTCTCTTCAAAATCTTTCGACCCTTCGCTCGTACTCTGGAGACCACTATAACCCTCGCAAAGGTATAACTCTTTCACCCGCCTTATAAGGGACTTATGCTAGAGTTGAGTACTGAAGAAGAGGTAGCCCATGTCTCTAGAAGGCGTAGCTGAGCTACCCCTACACGAGGGCTCGGTGCCTACATGGCTACTAAGGATTATGGAGAGGATGTCTCTCGCAATACTCAGGATCATGGTGGAGGAGTTCGGCCCAGACAAGGTCGTCGAGAGGTTTAGTAGCCCGCTGTGGTTCCAGGGGTTCAACAACGTCATAGGTATGGACTGGGACAGTAGCGGGTCTACAACAGTGCTAACTGGTGTTTTAAAGAGCGTCACCTGGAGGAGCCCTGACCTCGGCCTCTTGGTACTCGGCGGGAAGGGGGGCAACGCCAGGAGGGTCCCGCAGGAGGTCGCGACCGCTACTAGGCTCTTCGACCTAGGCGACGAGAAGGCCCGCGAACTCGAGAAGGCGTCGAGGCTGGTAGCTAAAGTGGACTCGGCCCTCTTCCAGGCAGGCTACACTCTCTACCACCACGCCCTCTTCCTGTCAGAGAACGGCCTCTGGAGCGTTGTCCAGCAAGGCATGAACCTAGAGAAGAAGACTGCGAGGAGGTACCATTGGAAGCATGGTACGAGTTTCTTCAGCGACCCCCACGAGGCAGTCTCCGGGATTCCGTCAGGCAAGGTGTTGAACATCGTCGACTCCAGAGCCGAGGGGCTGAGGCGTGTACTAGACGACCTAGTGAAAGAAGGGCTAGAGAGAGCCTCCAGTCTTTACAGCGAGGTCTACAACAGCCTGAAGGGTCAAGCGAGCTTGACCACCTACCTTGCAGAGACAGGCTCGGGCTCCATAACGCGGGTCGCGTACGGCGACAAGGGCCTGCTGGTCTACCAGCCTCTCCCGCACCCCTTCGAAGTCCACAGGCTGTTTAAGAGCATAGACGTTGTGGTTGACGGGTTCGAAGACCTCGTCTTAGCGAGAGGCGTGGGAGCTAAGACCATGAGGGCGCTCGCCCTGGTGAGCCACCTCGTCTACGACGAGCCACCCGGGTTCGACGACCGCGTAGACACCCCTCTAGACCCGTTCGTGTACTCGTACGCGATCGGTGGGAAGGACGGGGTACCCTATAGGGTCAGGAGACGTGAGGCAGAGGAAGTCGTGACCACACTCGAGGACATCGTCAACAGGGCCAAGCTAGGGGACAAGGACAAGCTCAGAACGTTCAAGAAACTGAGGGAGTTAAAGATAAGGGTTGTGGGAAAGTACATTTAGCCCTCGCTACTTGATCAGTACGTTCGACACGTCCATAGACTTCACAGGCATCGCACAACCTTTTCTAACGCAGATTACCTCAGCTAGTATACTGACAGCTATCTCCTCCGGTGTATCGCTACTAATGTCGAGGCCAGCAGGCATGTGGAGCCTACCCCTGAAATCGGCTAGGTTGAAGCCTTCGTCCATTAACCTCTTCAACATCCACGCACACCTGCTACGGCTACAAAGCGCCCAGACGTGGCCGGGGAACTTAACCTCGACGAGCTTCTTGAGAACCCTGTAGTCCGTCTCGACCTCTCCATAGGCGATCACTAGGACGTCGCTCTTGACGAACTGCAGCTTTCCGACCTCGTCGTCGGGCTTCCCCACGATCACACTCTCGGCGTAGGGATACCGAACAGGGTTGGCCAGCTCTTCCTTATCGTCTATCACGATGACCCTGAACCCGACCATGTTTGCAATGTCCGCGACCGGCTTGCCGACGTGGCCCCCGCCAACCAATATCAGTCTAGGAGAGGGTTGTATGACGTTTATGAAGATCTCTACGACTCCTCCGCACAACTGGTTAGTAGCTATCGCGTCTTTAGGTATGTTGTCTCTCCTTAGAGCTAGCTTCAGGAGTTTGGGCTTCCCTTCGCTCAGGGCCTTCAATGCCTCCTCGATCACTATCTTCTCGAGGCTACCCCCGCCAATAGTCCCGTACTTGGCCCCGTCCTCCGTCACTACTATTTGGGCTCCAATATCCCTGGGACCACTACCCTCCTTGGATATAAGGGTTGCCACTGCTACGCTTCTGTTCTTAGACAGCTCCTCTATCAACTTACTGTAGAGGAACTCCGGCTTCATATCTTATCCTCCTCGACGACGTTTATGCCCCTTAACATTAGGAGTCTTCTAATCACTTTGTAATCGCTCTCCGTGAGGTCTTTAGAGAGCTTTATCATTACGTGGAAACCCCCTTGACCTATTATAGGCGACCCCTCGAAGAAGTACGCTGGTTGGTAGTTACCTGTCAAAAGTATTGGGTTGATATCGTTCAACACGTCCTGTATGTCCCAGTGCGAGTATGCCTCCTGGATTATGATCGTCCTCCTGGCGAGCCTCGCAATCATGCCGGTCACTTGTTGGATTTAAATCGGAGCACACCCTATTTAAGACGAACCAAGAAGGCTTCGAGGACTCCGCTTAAGTGATCTAGGATGTCCGTGTTAACAGCCGGTTTCATAGCAGCTCTAGCTCTAATGATAGCCACACTGGCAGCGGGGTTGAAGCCTTACATCTCGGTCCTAGCCTCGCTTACGCTGTTCTCGGTAGTGGCGTACGGACCTGCGTTCCCCGTGGTTTGGTGGCGCTCTGTCAACCAGAGCTTTCTTGTGACATTCGCCTCACTGGTCGCAGCTATGTACCTTGCCGAGCTGTACCGGGGTAGCGCTATTTCTAAGCAAGTGGTGGAGTCGCTGGAGTCCGTAAGCCCTAGACTGGCGGGCGTCTCAATACCCGCGGTGATCGGCCTGTTGCCGATGCCTGGAGGGGCTTACGTCTCGGCCACCTTAGTCAACGACGTGTACGAAAGAGCCGACTTAAACCCCGAGGAAAAGACATTCTTGAACTTCTGGTTCAGACACATATGGATCACCGTGTGGCCGCTATACCAAGGAGTAATAATAGCCTCGTACATAACCGGCATGGACGTGAGAGAGATCTCCTTAAGCAACATCCCCATAACACTGGCGAGCGTAGCCTCGGGTCTACCCTTCCTCTTCTACTTCATGAGACTTAAGAACTCGGTCAAGAGAAGGGGGTTGCGGGGCCTCGTACACCTGTGGCCCTTCGTATCCATAGCCGTCCTCAACCTAGTGCTCAACATCAACGTCTTCTTTTCGGTCTTCATCACAATACTGGCCTACACGCTAGTATACAGAGTCAAGTTGGAGCACCACGTTAGAGCCCTGAAGTATAGTTTGAACCCCCATATTATAGTCCTGGTCGCCGCGAGCCTAGTGTACGGGTACGCCATATCCGAGAGCGGTCTAGCGTACGAGCTCGGGGGCCTCCTCAGGCCCGTCGAGGTCTCCATATTTGTAGTAACGGCCCTCATCGTGGTGGCTACGGGGTTCGAGTTCACCTTCAGCTCGATCGCGTTCCCGGTCTTCAGGCCGTACTTAAACCCGGTAAACGTCTTCTACGGGTTTCTGGGCGGGTTTACCGGGAGCATGCTCAGCCCGGTCCACGCCTGTCTCGTCCTCTCAGCCGAGTTCTACAAAGCCAACCTGAGGAGAGTGTACAGGTACCTCCTACCGGCGACTGCGTTGTCTGTGGTAACGGGCCTCATATTGAAGATGGCCCTGTAGAAGACACGCTTCGTCCGCTCATCGGCTAGGGTCAGGCAGTCGAAACGGCCTCAAGCCTCCTCTTACTTACGAAGACCGTGTGTGCGAGCGGTTCGGTGTAGATCTGGGTCCCCGTTAGCCTGAGCCACATCCAGTAGCTTGTTCTCTTCTTGAACCTCCTGACGCGGCTCGTCGACGCCCCCGCTTGTTATGGGTGATTTCTTTGTTTAAAAGGAGGCGGGTAAGGATAAAATAGTCCCGTAAGCTAAACTAGGATAGAAGGTGTATAGATGAGTAGTATACAACAACTTTTCGAGAAGGCAAGCAACTTTGTCAAGGAGCTCTCCAAGCCTTTTGTGGGGCGTGACGAGGAGGCTTTGGTCATAAGCCTTGGTGTCCTGACAGGAGAGCACGTTATCCTGGTCGGCGAGCCGGGTACCGCGAAGTCGGCGATGGCGAGAAGGGCGGCCGAGCTAATAAACGCCAGGTTTTTCAAGTACCTGCTCACGAGGTTCACAGAGCCGGACGAGCTCTTCGGGCCGATCGACATAAATGCGCTTAAGACGGGAAAGTACGTCAGAATAACCTCCAACAAGCTCCCTGAGGCGGAGATAGCATTCATAGACGAGATATTCAACGCCAACTCTGCCATACTAAACACTCTTCTGACGCTGATGAACGAGCGGATAATCTACGACGGCTATAACGAGATAAGAGTCCCGCTGTGGACGCTTATATCGGCGTCTAACAACGTACCCGACGAACCGGAGCTACAAGCCTTGTACGACAGGTTCCTATTTAGGCACTTCGTAAAGCCTGTCGAGGAGGACAAGTGGAGTAGCCTACTAGACGCGGCCTGGGAGATCGAGGTTAGAGGCTTCGGGGCGACGAAGCACGTATTATCCATGGACGAGATAAGAGAGCTATACAAGCTGGTACTCTCGGTCGACGTGAACAGCGTGAAGGAGAAAGTCCTACGTCTCTTCGCCATATTCGAGGACCAGGGAATTCATATAACGGACAGGAGGAAGGGGAAGAGCCTGAAGGCCCTTGCGGCGATGGCGGTGATCAACGGCAGGATGAGGGCTGTCGAGGAAGACTTGATGGTCTTGAAGTACGTAGTAGCACGCGACAGGGAGGAGTACGAGAAAGTCTACGGCATCTTGCTCGAGGAGGTCAAGGCTAGTGAAAGGCTCGCGAGAGAGCTCGCCGAGATCGAGAACAACGTCAAGGAGGCGTTCAGGTACATCGGCAAGTTGTCGGACCTCGACCCCAGGCTAGTCGACTACTTGAGGAGTTTCGAGTCGGTGAAAGAGAGGGTCAAGCGGCTGGCGGAGGAGTCTGGCGACCAGCGGATCCGGGAGAGGGCCAGCAAGCTCTTAGTGGAGGTCGAAGAGCTAATTGAGGTGATCAGGAAGAAGCTCTCGCTGTAGTGGTATTGATGGCCAAGGGCGTGTTGGCAGGCGTCAACTACGACGACCCAGTCGTCAAGTACAGGGGTTCGAAAGTAATAAGGCTCATAACGTTGATCCAAGGCCGTAAACCGCCAGACCTAAGCGAGGCGTTGAGCACCGACTTCTTCTACTCCTTCTACCTCCCAGCACCTGTCCTCGTAGAAGACGTTGAGAAGGCTCTAGAGAGGCACTACGCGATCGTTAAAAGCCTACTGGAGTCGCGGAGGTTCAACGAGGTCAGGAGTAAGACGGTACTCGACTCTTTCACCAGCTCGCTGGCGGCCTCTGTTTTCGCGAGCGAGCTTATCAAGGCAATCGAGGAGAGTACGAAAGGTTATCACCCGAGTGAGGGGAGGGAGGGGCAAGAAAAGAACATCCGGGAGAGGGTAGAGAGAGCAGTAGAAGCGACAGCGCGGATCGTAGACAACGTGAAAGCGCTAAAGAAGATGGCCGAGGGGGATCAACCGGGGTCTTCGAGCCTGTACGAGATAGAGGAGTACTCCATGGACTTGCTAAAGCTAGCTAGGAACCTGGACGTGTCGAAGATTCTTGAGCTGATCAAGGGTCTTAAGCCCTGGATGCTCACCACAACCGAAGAGAAGCAGAACTTCAAGCGGGGCGAGTACGACGGGTACGAGCTCGGCAGGGACGTCGAGAGAGTGACGTCTTCGAACCTGGCCCTGCCAGAGGAGCTGTTCGACCTCAGGTTTGTCGAGGGACGCCTTTTACTTTACAAGAAAGTCCTAAGCAAAGGTAAGGGGCCCGTCTACGTCCTCCTAGACAAGAGCGGTAGCATGGACGGGTTAAAGATGACGTGGGCTAAAGCCGTGGCGCTTGCGATCTTCATGAAGGCGAGTAGGGAGTTCAGGGACTTCTACTTCAGGTTCTTCGACAGTATAACGTATCCTCTCGTCAAGATCGAGAGAATGCTGAAAGCCAGGCGAGTTGTAAAGATGATAGACTACATAGCGAGCGTGAGAGGGAGCGGGGGTACCGATATCACGAGGGCTATCATAACCGCGACAACAGACCTGAGAACGGGGCGGACAAAGAACGTCTCCGACATAGTCTTGATCACTGACGGGATCGACAGGATCGCCGAGCAGCAGGTCGCTTACGGGCTTAGGAAGGCCGGGGCGAGGCTGATCACAGTCATGGTCGGCGGCGAGAACAAGAGCTTGAAGAAGATATCCTACAGGTACCTCAAAGTGGAGAAGTTCGGCTCTGGAGACCTACTAGCGGTTGTTGACGCGATCCCAAGGTAAACTCTGCTACTCGCTGACAAGGCGCCGGCGTAAAATCGGGTATAACACCTGGAGCAGAACCGATAAGGCTACGAGAGCAACCGAGGCCGTGAGGTACACTAGGCCTTCCACGCCGCTCCTATACCTCGCGAACTCTATCCTACTGTAGTAGACCGTTGAGTTCCAGGGCTGGATTAAGACGTACGTCTGGTTCACGGTATTGAAGTACCTTGACATGTACTGGACACCTTCAGTCCCTAAGCAGCCCTGCCAGTAGTCTAGCCCCACACCGGGGGTATATACGGCTATCACGCTGGCGTTCGTCCTTACGTTTATCAAATAACTCCCGTTAAAGAAGTCTAGGACGCCCAGCTCGTACCCTACTCCTGTGATGTTGACCTTGTCAAAGGGCCTGTCGGCGACCCTAGCATACCAGCCGGTCATGACGGGGCTCTTCTCTACTGCGACCGTGTAGTAAGTGTACGTGGACAGCGCGGCCACGACTAGGATGAGTACTAGTAGTGCGTGTATCTTGTCCCAGGTGACGTTAGCCCTCGTCCTCGAGATCGCCAGGGAAAGGACGCCTAGACCTACGACTAGTAGTAATATCTGGATCCAGTCCGGGCCGTAGCCTCTCACAACCAGGACCTCACCCCTGTTGGCCGGCGTGATTTGTAGAGCCGGCACGAATCCGGACAAGTAGGTACTAGCAGATACTCCTCTTGCGTCGTTGAAGTCCGTGACCACGACAGCTACACGTCCTACCGGGGCTATGTAGATGCTTGTGTTGTCAGGGAAGACGCCGTATAAGACAGAAGGCTGAACTAGCTGCTGGACGACGACGAGCGTTACCGAGACCGCTACGTAGACGAGCAAGAGCTCGAACTTGAGCGCGGAGCCAGGTTTATCCAATCGGGTCGACCTCGGGAGCTTGTTAATAGCACAACTAGGATAAAAATCAGGCGTTCGAGGAGAGAACCAGCGCGAGGCCGATTAGAGTTGAGTAGAAGCCGGGCTGCTCAGACTCGTCCCTGAAAACGTCCAATACGTGGTTGAGGTCCGAGCCCAGGGCCTTGAACAGCTCTAACGCCACGCTTCTACAGTACTCCAGCGACTCGCTGTCTTGGAGGTCCAGTAACTCCGCTCTTTTACAGTACCAGCCCGCGTGCAGTGCCTCTTCGACGAGTTCCTGGTCAATATTGGCATCCCATATCTTCTTCAGGTCCAGTTTCGAAACATGATCAACAAGCCCTTCGTAGTAGCCTAGCGGACCCACGAGTCCGAGCCAGTCGTTGATGCTGGCCCAGATCAGCTTAGTAGCCTCGACTTTTTCGTCCTCACTGCCCACCGTGTATAGTGAAAGAGAGACATCGATAGAGTACGAGATGGCTAAGAGCCTTTCTTCGTCCTCGAGGTATTCGTTCTCATCGGCTAACGCGTTGCCGGTCGCTTCAACAGACATCGTTACACCAGAATTGAATGCCCAGAATAACGGTTTTTAAGCCGTCGGGTCTGGCCTCATTTAAAAGCCTTGTACGCAATAGAAAGTGGAAAGTTTAGCCAGCACCCGTTGAGGCGAGCTAGTAGTATGGAGCAGGACTTCAAAAGAAGGATACTGGAAGTTCTGTCTGTGACCACGCTTGTCAACTTCCTTACAGGGTTTAACGCGAGGCTCGCCATAGTGGGGCTACCTACAATAGCTTCTAGTCTCCACGCGGACTTGTGGCAGTCGATCTGGATTATCCAGGGGTACATGCTTGGGTCTACCATAATTCAGCTGGTCGTTGGTAGACTGGCGGACCTGTATGGTAGGGTGAAGTTGTTCAACCTCGGTGTAGCCATATTCGGGCTTTCCGCTCTCTCAGCCGGTGCGGCGCCAAACCCGGTAATCCTCATTGTATCGAGACTGCTCCAGGGTGTTGGAGGGGCCTTTCTAATGTCGTTAACGATCACACTGCTCACCGACTACGTCCCCAAAGAGAGGTTAGCGACGTGGCTAGGCATAAACCAGGTATCATGGAGAGTCGGCGCTCTAGTCGGCTTGACAGTTAGCGGGTTCATAATCGATGCCCTGGGGTGGAGGTGGGTCTTTCTAGTCCAGTTCCCGATATCGTTGGTCATTCTCTTGTGGTCTCAGGCGAGGCTGAGAGACATCTACGTACCGGTGGAGAGGCCTGTCGTAGACATCACTGGTTTCACGCTGTTCACGGCCTTCATGTCGACCCTACTCGTAGGGTTGACGCTCCACGGGTACGGTTTCGCTGACATTTCCCTAGCGACCCTCGTTCTGAGTTTCGTGGCCCTAACGCTCTTCGTCTTCAACGAGTTGAGGACGAGGAGCCCGGCGCTAGACCTGCGGTTGTTTAGGTCTTGGACTTTCACGGGTGGTATAATAGCGCAGCTGCTCTACTCGGTAGGGTTCGGGGCCTCTATGACGCTCCTAGCACTCTACTTCCAAGTGGTAGAGGGTTATTCCCCGAGCCTGACAGGGCTGCTGATAACCCCGTACGAGCTGGCCTTTCTGGTCTTCGGGGTACTAGGAGGCTACCTTTCCGACATCGTCGGATACCCGATCGTGTCCTCTGTAGGCCTCGCTATCTCGTCGTTCTCGTTATTTGGCTTGTACACAGTCAACACCACAGCACGCATACTTATTTACGAGTCGCTTCTAGGGGTCGGTACAGGCCTTTTCGTTTCACCAAATACCAGCAGTATAATGTTGTCTGTCCCTCCAGAGAGGCGGGGCGTAGCGTCATCGCTCAGGACTATATCCTTCAACGTCGGGTTCGTGGCTAGCTTGAACATAGCCGTGCTCTCAATAACGAACTACGTCCCTTACAAACTGGCATCAATGCTCATAACCGGTGGTCAAACAGCCTCGACGTTTTTGACGAGCAGTAGGACGGCCCTGTTGGGGAAGGCTATAAAGTACTCGTTCCTGGTCCAGTCCCTGATAATGGCTTCTGCAATCCCATTCTCAATATCTAGGCTCAAGCAAGCTGCCCCGAGTTCGAGGACCTCCGCCTTCAGAGGCTTATAGAAGTAGAAGAGGCATGCTCTGAGCCGGGATACCCTTTGTCCAGTTCACGTGACCGCCGTTTGAACGCGTGACACCGGCTAGGTCTAAGGATTGACCAAGCACACGGGCCACGTTGGGGGCTAGACCTCCAGGATACCTCTCCTACCTGAGCACCGTGTGCCCCATGTAGAGCCACACTAGGAAACATCTCTGTGCTCGACTAGGCGAGAGTAGTACGGGACAAACGTCTAAGATTTTGAAGGCGGGCTTGGCTCCGCCCACCAGGTTGTTTTGCCAGCTACCACTCAACCGGCTCCACTATATCTAAGCCTAAATGCTAGCATGGACATGGATAGCCGTTCAGCAGGCGTGGTGTGATGTTCAAGTGGATTATACCTGGGCTCCTAGCGCAGTCTCCTCGACCGAGCCTCGGCGAAGTCGACGTTGTGAAAAACGTGTTCACGGGAGTCGTCAACCTCCTTTCAAAGGAGGAGAGACCCGAGGACCTTATAATGGCCTTGACATCTAGAGGTGTCGAGGTCTACCACGCCCCAACTCACGACTTCCACCCCGTAGAACTAGTCCACGTTATAGGCTCCATAGACTTCATCGAGAGACACCGCGAAAGGAGTGGTAGAGTACTGGTCCACTGCTCCGGGGGTGTCGGGAGGAGTAGCCAGGTCACCGGTAGTTACCTGGTATATAGGGGCTACGACCTTTACACAGCTGTGAGAAGGGTTAGGAGCGTCGTCAGCGGGGCTTTCGAGATACCTTGGCAGCTCAGGCTCCTCGAAGACTTCGGTACTCTCGTCGAGCTCATGGGTGGGGAGAGCGTGATCACCCAATACCGGGCTTTAGCCAGCGAGCTCGGGTTTAAGCGGCTTCTCCACTTGTCGAAGGCTGTCCAGTTCGCGATAGAGCTGGGCAACTTGATCGGCATGGGGAGACGCGAGTTGAGGAGTTCTATCGAAGACGTTATAAAGGAGGTGAGAGCCGGTGGAGTCGAGCATGTTACCGGTATCGCGAGGCTGGCCGTAGTGCTAGACCAGGACATGAGCGGGAGGGTCGTCGTACTCGACGGTGAGGTGGATAGCGGGGTCTTGCACTTGAGGCTGCTGTGCGACTTTCCGTGCGATGACATAGCCTCTAGAGTCGCGAGGGCTTCGACCGAGTTGGAGTTGAGTGGGGTGAGAGAAATCCACGTGGAGACGGGTCTCTACATGGACTACGTTTTCTAAAGCCCCTGGTCCTCGGAGCTCCTGTTAGCTCTCTTCTGGAGTTCCGCGGGGGTAACTTATCCTCCCAAATTTTGGTTGATGTGCCGAGAAGGAAATCGTTTTTTATCTTTCCCATTAAAGAGTTAGCCAGGTGAGGTTATGGACTACCTCGTCAAGCCGGGTTACGGGCCCGAGTGGGGTAGTGGCGGAGTATTTGGCTTGACCTACTACAGAAAAATCCTGTACTACACGTTATCGATGGAAGCAGAGGCGCACTTCCGACACGACAGCGAGGAGACGGTTTACAGGTTCGAGCTATTGGGGCCGGGCCCTTCGTCGGGCGGAGACACGTACAACGCCGTCGAGACCGTGGACGAGTACATATACTTTGGCGGGTGGGTCCATAACCCAGCCGTCTACAAGTCAAGAGAGGGGTTCGCCGGTGAGATCGATTTCAGGAACAAGTACTCACACGTACACGAGTACAACATCAACGAAAAGACTGTTAGGCTTGTCTGGAGCGAGACTGCCAGAAGCGAAAGGGAGTGGGCTGGTGAGGTATCCGAGATAGTCTACGACTGGCTGAACGACAAACTCCTACTAGCCAGGGCCGACGGGCACTTCAACCTCGGGATATTTGAGCTAGACAGGTCCAGTAGCGAGCTGAAAAGGCTCAGCGACATCCCAGGGTTGAAGGGCAGCCTCTTTCTGGAGTTCGCGTGCTTCGACATGCAACCGGACTGGAGGAGGGGTGTAGACGGGGTCCAGTGCTACGACCCACACGAGAAGAGGATGCTCTACTATAGTGTCCGGGACTGGACCGCTGTGAGCGTAGACGGTGAAGGCGTCGAGAACAGGGGCAGCGGTTACGCGGTCTCAGCCTACGCTAGGTACTGGCACTTCTTCAGGGGTGGACTACTCGTAGGAAACCCTGTTGAGCCTGATGTCGAAGAGCCCTCGTTTGTTCGCTTGTTCGACTTCCCAGGAACGCAGTACTCGCCCTCCAGGAGCAACGCCCTCGTAATCGGGGGCGGTGTACTAGCTGTGTTCAACGCCTACTCTCACGGAGCCCTACACGTGGCGGAGCCCAAGAAAAGCTTGGTAAGGACTCTAAACTACAGCGTGGGCCCGTCTGTTCTCGTCTACATAACTCCGCCAGTTGCTAGAATAGTCCTCGCAGCGGGCGCCAGGATCACGAGTATGACCAAAAGAGGCGGCGACGTGCTACTCGGCACGAACAACTCCCCCAACCTGGGAGGGAGGGACGCGACCAAGATCGATGTCGGGGTGAGAGAGGTCTTGAGCGTAAGCGAGGAGAGCATCCTCACGGGTAGACAGCCACCTGTCGTTTTCAGGGTCGAAGGCTCCACTGTGGGCAGTAGGGTCTTCGGCGGCGTACCATTAACCGGGTACAAGGAGCCCCACCTGAGGGTATACTCGAGCAAGCCCAACACTCTTAAGGTGAGCGAGTACGACGTAGGCTTACCGCCGAGACTTGTCGACACTAGCAGCTATTCCATTTCTGAGGGCTGTAACAGAGTAGACCTAAGCAACCACGACAACATAGTCTCGTTTAAGTTGATGAGCCCCGACGAGAAAGCGGTGGTGTATATAGTCCTAGAGTAGTCCCTTAGCTCCACTGCTAGCGTTCACGCCAGCTTTTTAAGGAGGTCTTCTACGAACTTGACGACCTCGTCCTTCGTCGTGAGAGTCGAGACCTTTTTAGCTGACTCGGCAACAATGACCTTGTTCCCAACCCTCGCTCTGACCAGGTCTACCTCCTTGAACGAGTAAATGTCTAGGACCTCTACCCCCCTCTTTCTCGCCTCCTCTCGCAATATCACGACTGGGCTCTTCGGCATAGTAACCCCCCTTACTATTTAAGTAACCATTTCGGGCTCTTTAAAAAGGTAGAGTGAGACTTTGAGCAGTAAGAGGAAGTGCGTGAAGTGGGGTCCGTCGGGCCTCTTGGTCAAACTAGAGGACGACGCCTTAACGATCGAGGGGAGCTTCAACGTAGAGGTCAGGCCCAGAGGGGTGGTCTTCGAGCAGGTCAAGTCGTATCGCGTAGCGAGCGACGAGAGAAAGAAGTACATCTACGTGGAACACGAGGAGCTAAAGCCCGCGGACGTTATGAACTGTAGCGAGGAGCTGGACTTGGGAAAATACGTGATAAGCAGTGTAGACATAGGGTTCGAGGAGTACGTGACGGTGACCACACCCGGCGAGAGCTTGATCGACTACCTGGTCCTGACCAGGCGTATCTCGTGTGTTGTCGTATCGCGTAAGAGGGAGCCTTACTTTGACCTCACGCAAGGGACTCTCGCTATCTACCTAGTCTAACTACCGATATAGACGACCGTTCCTCTGACGTCCTCGAGTTGCCCCGTTAAAGCTTTGACGGCGTCATCGGCGTTGAACCCGCTCATCAAGACCACGGGGACCCTAAACTTGGCAGAGAGCTCTATGGCTGACCTGACCTTGCCAGATATCCCGCCTGTAGCGTCGGTAGCTGACCGAGCTCCCAGACTCTTCAAGACCCTCCCAGCGTTACTGCTATCGATCCTCGAGATGAGCTCGGGTTCCTCGCACTTCTTTGGGTCGCACGTGTAGACCCCTTCCACGTCCATGAGGAAGACGAACAGCGAGGGCCTAATCCTTTCTGCCAGCAGTGAGAAGACCGCCTCTGTGGAGAGCACGGAGTAGCCGTCCTCGGTGAAAACGCACTCCCCGTAGACCACAGGTCTTATCCCCCTCTTGATCGACATCACGACTGGCAGGTGATTGACCACGAACCCGCCGGGTCCACCTGTGATAATGGCGCTTGTTTGGATAGAGGTGGCATCGACTCCTTCGAGCACGAGGTAGTCGACAACGAGCTTGTTCAGCCAGCGTGTCGTTGACTGGCACCTTACAAGCAGGGACCTGGCGCCGTACTTATCGCGCATGGCTTTTACGACTGTGTGGGCGAAGCTGCCGCCTCCGTTACCTAGAACCAACGGCAGCTCAGCTGGGACTTCCCTCAATATCCTAGCGAGGGAACTCAAAGCGCGGAAGTTAAGGCTGAAGGGCTTCTCTTTGTTCGTCAGAAAGCTACCCCCGGCTTTAAGGTAGACCACGGGTTCACCTGGGTCCGCGGAGTTCTTCACCGCTCATCTCTCCTTAGCCTATTTTTATCTTCGAGCGCCTAATCTAGGTTTTGAGTGCAGTTAAAAACTCGTGCGGTGGTTTAAGTACATGCGCTTTACTGTCAATCGCTTCGTCGAGAAGCTGGAGAGGTCTTGGATCCCGTTAATAGTAGCCAACATCTTTATAGCGTTTGCGGCGCCTTTCACAACCGCTTACTACGATTACAGGTACTTCGAGCAGTGGTACGATATAGCGATTAAGTACGGCTTGAGCAAAACGTATACTCTAGCTGCGAAGACGGCCTATTTTCCGTTGACGGTCTACACGTTCCTGCTCTTCCACTGGCTAGGGCTAAGTCTCGCAAGCCTGCTCAAGTTCGAGGCGGGCCCCTTGAACCCCGTAGTAGTCTTGGTCGACAAGATACCTTTCATATTGAGCTTCAACCTCATATACCTCGTACTCCGGAGGAGGTACGGGTACGCGGCCGGCCTACTGTGGTTGATCAATCTAAGCGCATATTCAACCTTGGCGGGCTTCCAGTTCGATCTCCTCGTAGCTTTGCTCATTTTGTTGTCCATGATACTTCTCGAGGAGGGAAAAGCAGAAAAAAGCCTGCTGGTAGCATCTCTTGTCACTCTACTCAAGCAGATCTTCGTGTTCACCGCTTTGGTCCCCTTCGCCTACATACTCAAGCGCCACGGTCTAAGGAAGGCGCTCGTAGACGCCTTTGTGTACTTCGTCGCGCCGATCGTGTTGTTCTCGCTGCCCTTCCTACTCTACGACCCGGTAGACTTCGTCGCAAAAAGCCTCCTATTCCACGGTCTCCGCTACCCGCAAGACCTGAGTTTGTGGGCGGTACCCCTCTACGCGGTGTCGTTCAACGTCCAGCTCTTGCCGGAGTTCATTACGTGGGCTTGGGTCGTGCCCTTCGCAGCGTTCATGGCCTACCTTTTCTACAAGCTAGTCCGCATGGGAGTCCACATAGAGAAAGCGCTGTTCTACTACGTCCTGGTCGTTAGTGGAATATTGGTCCTCAACAAAGTAGGAGGGCTCAACTACCTGACCTGGTTGACCCCCCTTCTCATAGCGATGTCGGCCAGGCTAGGAGGGGACCTAGGACTTAAGCTAAGGAAGGTGAGCGTGGCCCTGCCCATGTGGAGCCTCGCAATATACCCGTTTTTCACGTTCTACACCGCGGTGATCGTCGGAGGGGACATATACATCGTGGAGGACTCTAGCTGGGAGCCCGCTGAGGGGATTTTCTACGCGAGCTACGGGTACCACAACCCGCTAGCGGCCATTATCTCCTTCCTAAAGTCCAGCCCCACCTCCTACTTCATCTTTAGGAGCCTCTACAACGCAATGCCCCTAACCTCAATCATGGTAACTTTAGTTTACAACGCGGCGATCATTTACGTGATGAAGGTTGCCTGGCGCTCGGCAGGGTGGTAGATGTTGCTCTTGCTAGTGGGCATAGGGATGAAGTACGAGGACCTGACACTACAGGCGATCCAGGCGATCGAGTCCGCCGACCTTGTAATCGTCGACACGTACACTAGCATTCACGGCGACATCGACAGGGTCATAGAACTGATCGGACGCAAAGAGGTCCGGCTAGCTAAGCGCAGCGACCTGGAGGGAGTGGGCATTGAGAGGATCGTCGAAGAGGCGGCGAGGAGGAACGTAGCTATACTTGTACCGGGCGACCCACTAATAGCCACGACCCACGAGGCCATAAGAGTGGAGGCCGCGAAAAGAGGGGTGAAAGTGAAAGTCGTGAACGGTCTAACAGTGGTCGCACTAGCATTCAGTAGGAGTGGGCTCCATTTCTATAAGCTGGGTAGGACTGTGACCCTGACGTACGACCCCTCCTCTGTCGACTACGTGCTGAGAGTCATACAAGACAACACATCTAGAGGTCTGCACACGCTGATTCTACTCGACTTGAGAACAGAGGAGTCGAGGGCTATGACCGTCCAGGAGGCTGTTAGCATGTTGCTGGAGGCGGATAAGCAAGGGTTATTAGCCGAGAGAGTCGGTGTGGGGCTTGCGAGGTTGGGGTTCAGCGACGAGTACATGGTGGCAGATCTAGTCCCGAACCTCGGGGGGTACAAGTACCCTGGCCCCCCGCACTCCCTCATAGTCACGGGAGACCTCCACTTCATGGAGGTGGAGAGCTTGAGGTACAACTGTGGCCTGCCGGAAAAACTGTACGAGAGGCTAGTAAAGCGTCTTTAGAGGCGCGTCGGCCTAACTGGGTCAACGCTTTTAAAGTCCCAGAGATATTTCAATTAGCCAGGGTGTTGGACGAAATGTCCAAGCGGGTACAGTCGTTACTGCTATTAGTGTTCACAGCACTTGCGCTTTGTCATGTAACGGAGTTATCCGCCGTATCGCACGCGAGCACTCTGACGATCACCGACGCGCTCGGCAGAGTTGTCAACCTGACTCGTGCGCCTCAGAGAGTAGTCTCGCTGTCCCCCTCCATCACTGAGACGCTACTCGCGTTGAACCTGTCTAACGTGATAGTCGGCGTAGACCACTACTCCTACAACGACTGGTTCATGAACGCCTCAGGCCTGTTCCAGTCCAGAAACGTCACTGATGTGGGCGGGTACTGGTGGAGCGCGATAAGTGTCGAGAAAATCCTATCACTCCAGCCAGACCTAGTCTTAGCTGACGCAGGCGCGCACAGGCCGCTCCTGAACACCTTTGCCGAATACAACCTTACTGTAGTTTATCTGAAGGGGGGTAGTGCCACTAGTATCGAAGACGTCTACTCGGACATATACACGACAGGGTTGATCTTCAACAGAACAAGCGAGGCAACTAAGCTAATAAACAACATAGAAGACCTGTTAAACGAAGGTAAGAGACTGTTAAGCGGACACGCCGGGTTAAGCGTGTTGTACGTAGTTGGGATATACCAGGGTATCTGGGTAGCCGGTAAGTCAACGTACTTCAACGACCTCATGTCTAGGCTTGGACTTAGGAACGCCGCCGAGTCCTATGGTTGGAGAGCTGTGAACATCGAGGATGTCGCCGCTTGGAGACCAGACGTGGTAATCGTAGCCTCTATGGGGGTCACCCGAGAAGACGTTGAAAAGAGCGGTCTAGCTAGCCTGGGTGCCAAGATTGTGTACTTGAATTCTACGGAGACAGACGTGTTAAGCAGGCCCTCGCCGTTGGTAGCCCTAGTACCCAGCGTGCTCTACAGTGCCTTGAGTGAAGTAATACCACCGTCAACTACGACTACTACTCCACAAACGGCAACGGTGACCTACACGGAGACTAAGACCGAGACGTCGACTTTCACGACGACTATTACGATCGAGAAGACAGCTTATCAGTCAAGCTGGGTGCTAGCGTTAGTAGTGCTATCTCTCGTCATAGCGTTCGCCGCCGGGTTACTGACGGGACGCCGGACCAAGAAAGGCTGAGCCCATGACCAGCGTTTACAGTGACAAAATTGTTTTTTGGAGATCGTTCCTTATCAACGCCCTGATACTGATCACCACGGCTCTAGTCGTGTACCTAGTAGACTTCGTCAAGCCAATCCCGGCGGTTCTGTGGGACTACAGATTTCACAGAGACCTCTACGCGTTTATCTCGGGGTTTATACTCGGCTTTGCCGGCAGCGTTCTTCAAGCCTCCCTCAGGAACCCGCTGGTCGACCACTACGTTTTAGGCGTTGGCTCGACGTCTCTGTTCGCCGCCTATCTAACCATAGCCGTCACGGGCGTTGTCGACTCGACCGAGATTGCCATCTCAAGCCTCGCGGGCGGGTTAAGCGGTCTTCTGCTCTCTATAAGTATCGCGAACCTCTTGGGGGGCGGCGAGGTCTCCTACATCCTGTCGGGAATAGGCGTCGCAAGCGTCTTCTCGGGTGCTTCGTTCCTACTGTCATACTACATACTGGAGAAACAGCCTTACGCTCAAGCACTCCTATTGGGCTCCTTCGCTACCCCCTCAAGAGAGTACATGCCATACCTGATAGCGGCAACAGCAGCCGTCATATTGAGCTATATCCTGCTCGCCAAGAGGTTGAACGTGCTCCTACTCGGCGACATCTACTCCAGGCAGCTCGGCGTTGAGCCGTCCCTCACTCGGCTCGTTTCGACCCTCATAGCGGGGAGTGTAGCCAGCGTTGTTGTCGGTTTCTTCGGTACGATCGGGTTCGTGGGTCTGATAACACCGAACCTCACGAGGCTTTTGACAAAGACGAGCGACAACAGGGTCGTTATAATGTACTCGTCGGTGACGTCTGGCGCCTTACTTCTGGCAACAGACCTACTCGCTAGGAAAGCTCTGGTAGCCAGCGTGGGTGAAGTGCCGGCAGGGGGAGTCGTCTCGGCGTTAGGTGGGCTGTTTTTCCTCGGGCTACTGATCCGTGAAGTGCGTGGTACGAGATGATAGCTGTCGACATAACGGGCCTCGCCGTGGAATACGGTGGCATGACTGCGCTGAAAGTCGACAAGCTAAGACTCCAGAACGGTGTCGTTAACTGTGTTCTAGGCCCAAACGGGGCGGGGAAAAGCAGCCTGTTGAGGGCTGTGGCCGGCATCGTGAACTACAAGGGTACTATAACGATCACGGCGGGGGGTACTAAAATTGATAAGCGGGATATCCACAGGTTCGTAAGTTACGTCGCGGATATCCAGCCGAGCTCTATAAGGCTTAGAGTGAGAGAGGCCCTGTTAAGTGCGAGGTACCCCTGCTCGCCGGGCTTTTTCTACACCGTAAAGGACTTCGAGTATGTCGAGAAGGTGAGCCGGGCACTGGGTGTTGCAGACTTGCTCGACAGGACGCTTAACGAGCTGAGTAGCGGCGAGCTCCAGAGAGTGTTGTTGGCAATGGCCCTCGTCAAAGACCCTCTCGTTGTCCTCCTAGACGAGCCAGACACCCATTTAGACCTCTACAACAAGTCCCGCTTATCCGTACTAGTTAAGAGTATCGCGGCGGATAAACTGGTCACCGTGTCCACCCACGACCCAGTCTTCGCCTCGTTAGTGTGCGACAGGATCGTACTGCTCTACAAGGGTATCGTACTAAGAGACTTCAAAGCCGAAGAACTGACCGAGCATGTAAGTACCCTCGAAAGAGTTTTCAAGACAAGGCTGGTCGCGACTACCCTTTCAGGTAGGAGCATGTTGCTACCGGACTACACGACTACCCTGTCTTGACGCAGAAGCCCGTACACAGATTTGACAGACTGACTAGGACGGACGCCTCGTCGACTAATGAGTGCGGGGACGACCAGACGATAACGATGGAATTGGGCGAGGTGTCTGGTTCTAGGGACTCCACGAAGCTCCTCGATATCTCGTCGGGAACAAGCGGGAAGATCAACTGCCCGATTTTGACCCCTATCATAAAAAGGCGCTTAAAGTCCCCAAGGTTTATGACCAGGAGGTCCCTGAAGTAGACGACCTTCTCAGCGACGCACTCTACGAGACGCATGTTGAACGGGTAGAACACGGTCACCTCGTAGCGACCAACAGTCTTCCTGTCTATTTTAATGCCGTGCAACACCCTCATTAGAGCCTCGTACTCTTCCTCCCCTAGCTTTGACAGCAGTTCGACGACGCGCCTAACCCTCCTCTCCGGCACGTTCAGCAACTTCGATATGTAGACCCGTCCCAGTCCCTCGAACTTGTACAGGGCGATCGTTGTGAGAGCTGTGGCGGGGTCTTCATCAAAATACTCCTTGACCAAGCGGTAGAGTTCGATTAGGGCTTGGCAGTCTATCTCTCCTACTGCCTCCCGCATAGTACATCCGCGGCTGTCGCCGAGTCGACTATCTTGGCGCCGTATACGCTTTTCATGTACTCGAGCGCGTACTCGTGGTCCCTCTCACTGAATGCGGCTACACCGTCTCTGACGACGTAAACGTTGTACCCGTGGTAGAAGGCGTCCCCCACGGTGTGGAGCACGCAGATGTGGGTGTGTATCCCCGTCACAACCAGCGTATCTACTCCGAGGTCTCTCAAGGCGTTGTCTAACCCGGTGTCTCTGAAACCGCTGTAGAACCTCTTCCCGAACACATATTCCCCCTCGACGGGCTGGAGCTCTTCCACAATACGTGACTCCGGCGAGCCAACTAGGGAGTGGGGACCCCACAGCTTCAGCTCGTGGTCGAAAGGTAGGTGTCTGTCGACGACGTGCATTACAGGCGCTTTACAGGACCTCGCGACGTCGATCAGTCTCCTTATGACCGGGACTATCTGCTCGGCCTGCGGGCTCCTCAGCCTACCCCTCACGAACTCGTGTACCATGTCAACTATTATCAGGGCGGGTTTCAAAAACGCCACCACGAATATAACAGTGTGGTGTAAGTAAATATCTTTGATGATGAGCGACTTCGGTCCGGATTCGTGAAGAACCGTGTGAGGGCTGACGCGGTCTGGGCACCTGTAAAGTATTTATACGTAAGACAGCTATATTCGACTTCGAGGTGCCTATATATGAGCTTGGCGACTCTATACGAGAACGACCCCGTGTACCAGCAAGCCGTCCAGCAACTGAAACAATCTGCGTCCATACTGGGCCTACCCGTGGAGATAGTGGAGGTCTTGAGACACCCCGAGAAGCTAGTCCAGGTCAAGGTCGTCGTCAAAAGAGATAACGGGAAGGTAGAGTCCTTCATCGGATGGAGGAGCCAGCACAACAGCGCCCTAGGGCCGTACAAAGGCGGTATAAGGTACAGCGAGAACGCCACAGCTGGGGAGACCGTGGCGCTATCGATGTGGATGACTTGGAAGAACGCCCTGGCGGGGATACCGTACGGCGGCGGCAAGGGCGCTGTACGGGTCAACCCCAAGACCTTGTCGGCGCGAGAACTGGAAGAGCTCAGCAGGAAGTTCTTCGCGGCTATCGCCAAGGAGGTAGGCCCCGACGTCGACATACCGGCGCCAGACGTGTATACTAACCCCCAGACCATGGCGTGGTACTTCGACGAGTACAGCAAGATAGTAGGGTACAACGCGTGGGGGGTTGTAACTGCGAAGCCGGTCGAGCTGGGAGGATTAGCCGCCAGGTTGGTGTCCACCGGCTACGGCGTAGCACTCGGCGTCAGGGAGGCGGCTAAGAAGTGGCTGGGAGGGCTGGAGGGTAAGACCGTGGCAGTCCACGGCTTCGGTAACGTGGGTAGTTACGCGGCGAAGTACCTGGAGGAGTGGGGCGCCACGGTGGTAGCCGTAAGCGATACTAGCGGTGTAGTGTACGACCCGAAGGGGCTGAATGTGAAAGAGGTCATGGCGGTCAAGGAGAAGACCGGGAGAGTTGTCGACTACAAGAGCGGCGACGTCAAGGTATTCACGAACGACAAGGCTGTATTCGAGCTACCAGTAGACGTGATCGTGCCCGCCGCCATCGAGAACGTGATCACGAGGGAGAACGCGCCGAACGTTAAAGCAAAGCTTGTTGTCGAGGGCGCCAACGGGCCTACGACCCCTGAAGCAGACGAGATCCTCCACAAGAAGGAAGTCATAGTGGTCCCCGACATACTGGCCAACGCTGGAGGAGTAGTCATGAGCTGGATAGAGTGGAGTCACAACAGGATGGGCTGCTGGCTGACAGACGACGAGGCGCTAGCGAGGCTCGACAAGATGATGACGAAGAACTTCAACAAGGTGTTTGACGAGTGGGAGAAGAAGTACAGGGAGTACCCGATGAGGACTGCTGCCTACGCGATCGCCGTCGACAGGGTCGTTAAGGCGATGAAGCTCAGAGGCTGGATCTAGACCTCATTTTTTCCGAGTGTAAATAACCCTCCCCTTTACATCCCTCACTTCTAAAACCCTGTGAAAGGGTATGGCATACCCCCTGGTGAAAATATAGCCTCCTCTCACGTCGTCTATAGAGTCGGCAGGTATAGCCTTCAAGCCCTCGCCCTCAGGCGTCCTGTCGAGGACGTATACGATGTACTCACTACGGTGACCTGAGAAGAAGACCCTCCGCAGTACCTCCTCTATCTCCCCTCTTCTCCGGCCCATCACTTGACACTCCACACGCCTAACACTTATTAATGTAGCCTGTATTAAGTCTCCCTGACGATTAGGTGGAAGGGTTTTGAATAAGAGGGCCTTTCAAGGCTGGCTCATGATCGCTGCCTCGCTGGCAATGTTCGTGTTTTACACATACCTGGTATTTTTCGCTCCTTTCGAATTAAGGACGAAGGTAATCGACCTGACAGTGTACGTGATCGTCACGCTCGTGCTAGTCTCGGTCGCCTACGTTGGATACATTTTTGTCAAGACCCCGACCTTGAAGCCAGAAGAGATATACGAAATACTGAGTAAAAGGAGGCGTGGCGAGGCCTAGACTTGGAGTTAGACCTCCCTGTAGGCCATTTTCAGGAGTAGCTCTCTGAGGAACTCCCTAGCCTCGCGAGAAGTCTCGGTCATCTCGTCTATCGCCCTATTGGCTTCAGCCACATACCTGTCTATGACCCTCAGAGTGTAGTCTAGCGCGCCCGTCCCCTCGACGGTTCTTACCACGAAGTTCACGCCGTCGACCGACGGCTGTTTCCCAGTCGAGTAGATCTCCCTGAGCTTCTCCCTCGCGCTTTCGCCGGCAAACTCGTAGGCCTTCACGACGAGGAGCGTCTTCTTCTTTTGGACCACGTCACTACCAACCGGCTTCCCCGTTACCTCGGTCTTACCGAACAAGCCTATTATGTCGTCTCTCAATTGGAACGCCACGCCGGCCGGTATAGCGTACTTCGACAACTCGTTTAGTAGCTTGGTGCTCGACTCGCGCGAGGCTATAGCCCCCAAGTGAAGCGGGAGCTCGACTGTGTACGAAGCTGTTTTCAACGTGTGTACAGTTATGACGTCTTGCTCGCTAACTAGTTCCAGCGGGAGGCTCGCCAGGAGGACGTCTAAGTACTGCCCGAAGGCCACCTTCATCAACCCATCCGTGTACCTGCTGATCAGAGGTCGCGCCACGTCTGGGCTCGTCGAGGATAGAAGCCGTACGGCGAGGGACTCCAGTAGGTCGCCCGCGGTTATCCCCTGCGAGACGCCGTAGTGCGGACAGTCTGCTAGCAGACCCTCCTTTACACACACGTCCCTGAACCACGCGTGCGCCGTCGGCCCCCCTCTGCGGATCTCGTCTCTGTCCATTATGTCGTCGTGGACGAGCAGGTAGCTCTGGAGGAGCTCGACGGACGCCATGACCTTCCTTACGTCGTCGTCTAGCTCCCTCCCCCATCTCCTACTCCAGAAGCCGGCGAGCACTAGCGTGGCGCGAAACCTCTTTCCACCACGTAGCGTGAAGTCCCTTATTATCCACGCCAGCTGGGACAGCCTTGGGGAGGTGTGCTTCGCCGCAGCCTCCACTTCTCCGAAGAGCTGGCTCAACTCCTGCTCTACGACACTCTTAGCGATCGAAACCGGGTCGGAGGCCAACGACTACACCCCCCTTGTTTTAATTTTTGGACGAAAATAAATGTAGGGCGGTGGCACCGCTTGACGTACCTGCAGATAGCCCTAGACTTCACCAGCATGACGAAGGCGCTAGACCTCGTTATGGCGATCTTCAGGGAGGTCAGAGACAGAAGGGTGTGGTTTGAGGTGGGGACACCTCTGATCAAGAGCTGGGGTCTTATTCCCGTGCGGTTAATAAAGGAAGCCACGAACATGTTCGTCGTGGCCGACACCAAGACAATCGACGCTGCCGAGCTAGAAATAGGGGAGGCTTTCAAGAGCGGGGCGGACGCTGCTACCGTGCTCGGCCTGGCTGACGATTCTACGATAAGGGCTGGTGTCGAGCTCGCTAAGACTAACGGGAAGACGTTGATCGTGGACCTAATAGGCGTCCAGAGGCCCTACGAGCGGGCGGTCCAGGTCTATAGCATGGGACCCGACTACGTCTTGTTCCACATAGGCGTCGACGTGCAGAGAGCCCGCGGTTTATCGGCTGTGGAGCTAGTGAAGGAGGCCTACAGGTTTAAGAAGGAGACGGGCGGCAGGTACTGCATAGCGGGCGGTATAAAGCTGGAGGACGTCGACAGGCTCCTAGAGGCCGAGCCGGACGTTATAGTTGTCGGCGGCGCGATCACTAGGTCCAGCAACCCCGTCAAGACCGTCTTGGACTTCCTCGAAAAAATCCCGAAATAAAGTCGGCGAGCAGACGCGTAGAGCTAGAAGGAGGGGGTCTTAACAATTCTGTCGAGGTCGACTTTCTCGCTGACCTCCTTGTACCTCTTCTTGTGCTCGCGCAGCCTCTCTATCAACTTGCTGTAGGCTAGCCTCTTACACTCGCCGCACAAGATTCTCCCCTTAACGCAGCTCTCTGTGATCTCCCTTAGCTCGTCGTCGCTTAGAAGGAAGTATGTGTACAGCTCGTACACCATGCACTTCCAGGGCTCACCCCCTAGCCTCCTCTGCTCCTCAGCTGTAGCTCTACCTCCGGTCAGCGCCATGGCGATCTTCTTCTTGACGAAGTCCTCGTCGTCGTCCAGGAAAATAGCGAACTCGGGACGGCTCTTACTCATCTTGTTCCCGTCCAGCCCTCTAAGCAGCTTGTGATAGGTCGAAGAAGGCCTCTTTAACCCGAGTTCTCCTTCGAATCTGTCCGCGACGTCGCGGGCTAGCCTAATGTGGGGGTCCTGGTCGACACCGACAGGTACCAGTACGTACCTGTACCCTCCGAACTCGTCCAACTGCAGGTGGAGGATGTCTGCCACCTGAGTTAAAGCCGACATAACCTTAGCTGGAGACAGGTCCCCGTATATCGCCTCCATCTCAGCCAGGGTAACTTTCCTCGAGAACATCTGTATCAGCCTGTAGTACGAGTCCCTCATGGCTGTCTGGAAGTAGAACTCCGCCTTCTCCGGGTCTACTCCCCACGCTATCGCGTGCTTTATGAACTCTAGCCCCCACCTTATCGTCGTCTCACGGTCTTCACGTCTCACAGCGTACGCCTCGGCGTCGGCTATGACTACTTTGACATGCGCCCCGATAGACTGGAAGAACTTGAGCTCCTCGAAGACCATGGCAGTCCCGAGATGAGGGGTGCCGGAGGGCATGAAACCGGTTAAGACGGCCACCCTCTCGCCCTTGCTTAAGGCCTCGAGCCACTTGTCTAGATCTCTGTGCCCGAACACGATCCGCCTCTTGAAGAAGTGGTGGCTCAGCAATTCGACGTGCTCAACTTTGTCTATGGGCTGTATGCCGAAGACCGTGATCAGCTTGTCGTATTCCTGTATCAGCCTGTAGTCCCACGGGTCTATCCTCATGCCCATTCCAATTAGGGTCACCTTTCGAGGGTTAAACGGTTTCGGGTGTCTTTATATCTACCCCGTGGATTTTAAATTAAAAGTGTGTAGGAGCGCGCGATAAGTCGATGGATGAAACCGTATGCCAAGAGTGACCATCATACGCTTGGGAGAGTCGCGTGGGACGGCGGCCGAGTCTCTGAATTACCTAGCCTCCCTCGTGGGCGACCCCTGCCCGAGCGTTTTCAACGCGTGGGGTTCCAGCTACATCTGGTTCTCCGGGGGTCGGCCCAGGGAACACCACGAGCTAGTGTATGAGTCCATCAAGTCTAGGTATCCGCGTGCGAGCCTCGCCTCGGTCGTCAGGCCGAGACCGCTCACGGCCCAGCTCCTGGCTTGGGTGAAAGCGAGTTCGGGTACCGATTTCTACTTCGAAGAGTCGCCTGTGGACGAGTACAACCTGGTCTACTTGCCGGTCTCGGCGTTCGTTGAGAGCATCGTTAACTCCTCGCCCTTCGAGAAGAGGTACCTCTCAGATGTGATAGCCTTGAATTTGATGAGCATCATAGTCCAGGTCGGGGGTATTTACTTGGAGTTAGAGGAGGGGATTGCGGGAGTCCTGCCCCGAGACGTTGTAGAGTACTTCATAGAGCTCGCTGGTCTATCCAACGTTATGGTTGGCTCGAACGTCGATTTCTGTCGTGCGCTCGGGGAAGCCGCTAAGCCCTCTCCGCGTCCGCCGGGCTAGTCTCGGGACTGCCCGCACTCGCCTGGGCCCTTCCTCGAGGCCTTCACCAACCTGTATATCCTGAAGACGGCTATAGCGACTACTGCACAAGCTGCACACAACTCGAGGAGTGAAAGGTAGCCCTCGGCAGTAACGCCTTCCGGGACTGTAACGGTGAGGTTACCCGTGCTTACACCCTTTAGCCGAGAGGTCCCTCTTTCTCCCTGATCGATTGGTCTAGCCACTCCAGGTACTCGTCACTACCCGAAACCACCGGTAGTGCTATGATCTCGGGAACCTCGTATGAGTGGAGGCTTTTTATCGTCTTCTCTACACCAGGTAGCTTGTCGGCTCTAGTCTTTGCGACGAGTAGCACTTCGTTGGAGGTCTCGATAGTCCCTCGCCACCAGTACAGGCTCTTGACAGCGTCGACTATGTTTACACACGCCACTAGCTTCTCCTCGAGTAAGGCCCTCGCTATTCTCTCCGCCTCCTCGCGAGTGGCCGCAGTGGTGAGGACGACTACCCAACCACCCCTCATGGTGATCAGCCCTGGGGCCCGCTCATCGGTTCGCCGGTAATACCACTCATCACCGTACTAGCATTATTTAGCCCTCAACCCTTATATTTTCGGGAGCTCTGTTCTGCCTGGCAAACCCTATGTACACGTTTATAATCCTAATGCTCTGGAGGACCTCCTCGTCTAGGAAGCAGTCGGACTCGACGAAACTGCCGTCGACGAGCTCCATCCTGATCTTCTTGAACCTCCTTTTGCCACCGCAGTCTTCGATCTCGGCCTTGGTCGCCAAGCCCCACATTGCGAGGGACTCAAGCAGTCTGAGAGAACAGCCCTTGCGGCACGTGACGTAGTTCTTGATCACCTCGCTTAACATAGCTCACCCCTCGCAAACCACTATGAGCACTCCCAATAAAAAACGTACTCGTAATGATACACCCGACTCTTTATAAACCTACCATCTTGGACTCAACGATTGGAATCGGTGTGTCGTATGGGCGTGAACTGGAACTGGAATAAAGAGCAGGAGTCGATAGCGGACAAGATAAAGAAGTGGTTCAACCCTGACAGGGAGCCTCTCGAGAAGAAGGCTATAATGGCCCAGTACAGGCTGAAAACGGCGATATCTAGGATAAACAACTACGTCGAGAAGCTGAACGAGAGGGACAGGGAGCTCTTCAACAACGTTGTCGAGGCGCTAATGAGGAGAGACGAGAAGAGGGCCAAGATCTACGCGAAGGAGACCGCCGAGATAAGGAAGGTCGCTAAGCAACTACTGACAGTACAGTACGCGCTCGAGCACGCCGCGCTGAAGCTGGAGACGTTCCTGATCTACGGCGGTGCCATTAACGAGGTTGGGCCCGTAATAGGCGTCATGAAGCAGGCGCTGGGTATACTGAAGAGCGTCGCGCCGGACATCTGGATCGACCTACAGTACGCCGTTAGAGAGCTCGAGACCGCCATGGGCTCGAGCATTGTCGATATATCTGCCGACATCGAGAGCGGCCTAGACAGCGAGGCCAGGAAGATATTCGAGGAGGCCAGGATAATAGCCGAGCAGAAAGTCAAGGAGAGGTTTGCGGAACTGCCGAAGACCATCGGCGTACCAGAGACCGAGCAGGGGAAGGCTTCACCCACAGCCTAATGGTCGTTACGCTTACCTGATTTTTTGGCCAATTATACCTACACAATCCGAAATACTGTTTTGTATCACCTTGCTAGCCGCTCTCAACTCGTCGAACCTGTTCTCGTAGTCCTCTAAGTCCGATGGGTTGAATTTGAATACCCCGGCCCTCGTCTTGACCGTTATACCGTCTGGCCGGATCTCGACGAGGCTGTCCCCGGACTTTACGACGAGTGTAGACGAGTCGGAGTTGAAGGACACCATTCTCCGCACCGGCCTCAGCTTGGATATAGTGAAGACGTTTCCGTCTAAGGTCAGGTAAGTGTTCTCGCCGACCGAGACAGTACTTCTCTCCCCCAGCTTGGCGCTTGACAGCCTGTTCTTGAGGGTCTCGAGAAAGTCCGCCATCTCGCCAACGGACTTAAATATCCCGGCAGCCAGGCTAACCTTCCTAGCGTCTAGCTCCTTCGACCTCGACACGACGTTCGACTCGATCTCCTCCCTGACCATGTTGAGCATCTTGACAGCCTGTTCAAGCAGCACGCTTAGCTCGGGCATTCAGGTCACTCTCTGCCTCGTAATCAACCAAAGAGCTTATAAATCTCATCAACGACGTCTCTGTCAACGACCCCGATCACACTACCTTTCTCTCTCAACTCTACAACGGGCCTGTCAGCGAAATCGCCGACTCTACCTGCCACGCTGTAAACCTGGTTCAAGCCCCTTAAGGTCTCTTCGAGAACGCCGAGCTTGCTCGGTGGGACTGCCGCAACTATGCAACCACTACTCAACAACTTCAACGGGTCGAGACCCATTGCTTTGCTGATCTCTCTTACGGCAACGTCTACTCTGATCATGTCGAGGTCTACGTGAACGTTCACCCCGCTCGCGACAGACACCTCCCTGATAGCCTGGATAACCCCGCCCTCTGTTGCGTCGTGCATCGAGTCCACGTAGGGGGCTATGGACAGAGCCGTCTTCACCACGCTTATCTCTCGCAGGAAGTTCTTGGCCTCGCCTATCAGGGTTCTATCCACGCCCCGACCTGCCAGCTCTTCCTCAAAGTCCCACGCGACAACGCTGGCACCCTCCCCGCCGACCCTACCCACGATCACCAGGTAGTCCCCTGGCCTAGCCCCTGAAGTGGAGACAAACCTGCCCGTAGAGTAGCCTATGGCCGTCATGGATATGATCGGTCTCTCCAAGTACGGTGTGACCTCTGTGTGCCCGCCTATGACCACGCCCGATACCTCCCTCGCGGCCTCACCCATATCTCTGAATATCTCTTCGACTTCACTGGCCCCCATTCGCGGCGGGAGGAGAACGACCGGCAGAAAGTACCTCGGCTTAACCCCTCTTACAGCGATGTCGTTTGCGGCCACGTGGACAGCGTACCAGCCTATTCTCCAGAAGGCCGTTGTGATCGGGTCGCTGTGTACAACTAGAAAGCCGTCCTTTAACCTGATGACCGCCGCGTCCTCGCCTAGTTTAGGCCCTATAACCAAGTCGACGTCGCCGGTTGGTAGAAACCTGATGAGCCTACTAAGCTCTTCCCAGGATATCTTTCCCCCCTTAGTAATCGCCAAAACATGCCACCCCTGCTGTCACTTTAGCCTAAATCTATACCTCTTGGAATTTAATCGTAGCCCGAGCCTCTCGGCGCACTCCCGACACACGTAGGATACCGTGGACTCCTGTACGAGACACTCCTCGCAGCCCACCCTACCACAGACGCGGCAGTACCCTATGGAGGGCCTAAGCCCGCAAATCTCGCATAGGGTGCTGGCGCAGACCACGCATAGGTTCTTCGAGTAATCGAAGTCCTCTTCGCACACCCACCTACCGCAGGCGGGGCACTTGTGTACAGCAGGTTTAGACTCGCATACATCGCACAGCCTGGTCTTAAACCCCATCCCTACAACCTTTATGGAAATATCGTGGTGTTTCCAACTAATATCTAAGACGTGGGCGGTGTTGGTGGAGGACTCTATGAGGCTGAGAATAAAGGTCGTCGGGTGTCTCGACGTTATAGACGAGGACCCGCGAAGGCTCTTCGAGCTCTTGCTTCTGGGAATAGACGAGTGCCCGGAGTCAAGGATCTATATCGAGGAAGTAGACCCGCGGGGCGCAGGAGGTCAGGGGGGTTCAACTCCATAGAATTTCACTACGTTGTCGACCATCACCCTATAAGCCATTTCCTCGCTTATCCTTCCCGAGGCGATCAACGAGTTCACCACTCTCGCTATCTCCCACGGGTACGCTGATACGCCTGGACGCTGGTTGTCGTCTATGAAGTCGGACTCGACCAGTACCTCGCCGTCGAACCCGATGATCCTATCCAGGTCGTGCTTAACGGGAAACGACACGGGTAGGCCTCGTTGGATACAGGCCTGTGCGGTCGCCGTGTTAGCGTGGTGTACGAGCACCTTAGACCTATCTATTTTAACCAGGCTGGTCAGCATGTCTACAAGGTGGCACGTAGCCCAGCCAGACTGGTCTAGATGGAGGTGGACTACGGCCCCGAGATCCCTCGCGAGCTCGAGAGCCCTGATCATCACTGCCTCCGAGACAGATATTCTGCCGAACGAAGTCCCGTAGTGCTGCCTGCCGACCTCCCCTATCCCGTCAATGACCCCTTCCTTTATCTTCGACTCGATCAACTTTAACACGCGCTCGGCGAGTGTGTAGACTTCCTCAAGCCCAAGCCCCTGCTTGTTGTAGGCGTCTACCTCGGCTGGGTGGAAGCCTGCCAGGAGTTTCACCTTGATGCCTCTCTCCCTCAGCAACCTCGCTTGTGAGACCAGTATGTCGAGTGCCTTTTCGAACGAACTAAGAGTGGGCGTGTTGAACCCGTAGTGGTAGGGCGGCAGGTTTACCAGGCCGACGAACCAGAACCCCTCCTTAACGAGCCGGTCTACGATGCCCCTCGCGCCGACACCGCCCACGGGGTTGAGGTGGAGGTGCGCGTCGCTAAACAGTAGTCTCCCCATTTTCCTCATCCGTTTATATCCTGGTCAACAAAGAAATAATAGAGTGAGCTTTAAAACGGGGACTAGTGTTTTGAGCGAGAAGAAAAAGAGGCCGCTCACGGTTTACTTAGACGAGGACTTATTTAGGGCTCTAGCGTTTTTGTCAGAGAAAGAGGGGTATCCTTCTATACTGGACTACGTCGTGAAGCTTATCAAAGAGAGAGTAGAGGGGGCCGAGAAAGGAGGCTTAGAAGACAGTGTGAAGGCCAGGGTCGCCAGGATCGTCCAAGACGAGTTGAATAAGCAGCTACAGGTGATAGAGAGCCTGCGGAGACAGGTAGCCGAGCTGTACGAGAGGGTTGACTACTTGACCAGCGTGGTCGAGGAGATCAAGTCGAGGGCCGCAGAGGTCTCGGAGCAGAGAAGAGAGAGGAGAAAAACGGGTATTGAAAGGCTGAGAGAGGAGAAGGTCGTCTTCGAGAGCGGCCTACCCAAGAAGCTTAACCGCGACGCGTTCTTTAACTACCTGCGGAGGGAGGGGGCAGTTGTCATAGAGACGTCCAAGGAGAGGATCGCCGTGGACCCCGACTTCTGGGAGGACTTCAAGACAAAGCTGTTCGAGAAGGCCGCCACAAGCGACGAGGACGAACTGCGTAAGGCTCTCGGCGACAAGGGTTTTATGCTCTTCACTAAATTAAGAGACGACAACCAGGTGATATACGACCCGGTCACTAAGAAGTGGAAAAACCTCGTTAATGTGACGGGGTAAGCTAATTGTCATCGGGTAGGGACGAAAAGCTCGTCGAGTGGTTGTTCAAGAATGTGGGCATCGAGAAAGAGACAAGGGCCATCACTGTCGGGAGGTACTTTGCGATCGACGGTTACTTCCCGCGGCCGATCCGCGTTGTCACGCACATACACAGCGACCACACCGTGGGGTTGAGCGAGAGCCTGAGAGTCTCGAGCTATATCGTAGGTACACCTCTTACCCTCGACCTGCTCGAAGAGCTCGTCATCCACGGCAGCGGTCTACACAGCCTTTTCAGAGCGAAGAGGAGGTCGCTGGACTACGGCGAGAGGTTGGAGTACCAGGGTTCGTCTATCACTCTAGTGGAGAACGCCCACACCTTTGGGGCTTCTTCTGTTCTCATAGAGCTAGAGGGGCGCCGTGTAGGCTACACGGGAGACGTGAAGCTAGGTAACAACACGCGGGTTATGAGAGACCTAGACGTTCTTGTCATAGAGTCGACCTATGGTTCACCGAGATACAGGAGGCCGTTCAAGCACAGCGTCGAAGAGATACTCGTGGATACTGTGAGGTACGGCTTGAGGAAGTACGGGAGAGTCCACATCTACGGCTACCACGGCAAACTCCAGGAAGCAATGCACCTCTTGAGAAGAAGCGGGATAGAGGAGCCCTTTCTAATGCCCGAGAGAGTCTACAGGGCTACAAGAGTACTCGAGAAGCACGGCGTGAGGATAGGAGAGTACTACAGGGAGAGGATTGGGGACGAGTTCGAGAGGTACGTGGTTTTCAGGCACTTCAACCAAGCAAAGTACCGCAAGATAGACGGCTCCACGCTCAACGTAGTCTTAACGGGTTGGGAGTTCGAGAACCCGGCACGCCAGGTGGACGAACATACCTGGGTCATCGCTTTGAGCGACCACGGGGACTTCGACGACCTGGTCGCCTACGTCGAGATGTCGAGCCCGAGAGTAGTGGTCGTAGACGCGTCCAGGAACGGGGAGCCGTACGAGCTAGCCCGCGAGCTGTTCCGCAGGGGCTACGTTACTTTCGTGATGCCCGACACGGGTGAAGACAGAGTTGCTGGCACTCGTTAGGCACCACATGATCGGTTCCATCCTCATGGGCCCTGGAGGGTCAGAGTACGTCTCGATAGAGACGGCCATCTCGCTGAAGAAGGCGGGCTTCGAAGTCTACATAGACTCCCTCGGTTTGAGGAGCGCAGACAAGCTTTACTCTCTGTGCGAGTTCTACGGCTTAAACCACGACGAGCTACGCGGTGTAGGGTTAGGCTATCCGCAAGAAGACCCCGATATCGTCTTTAACACGAGTGGAGACGTGCTCTCCGGGAAAAGCCATGTAGTCTACCTCCACTTCCCCTCGTTCCTAGAGGTGAACACGTACTATCCTGCTGTGAAAGGGTTCGCGAAGACCCTCGGCAACTTGTACTCGCTCCTAAACAACCTGATTTTCCCATTCTACATCAAGTCCACGAAGGTCTTCCTAGCCAACTCTAGTCTCACGGCGTGGTTCTTCAACAAAGTGTACGGTATCAACCCCGTCGTGGTCTACCCGCCTGTGAACATCGATGACATCATAGGCGAGGAGCCGCTCCCGTTCAGGGACAGGGAGCGGAGGATCCTCGTTATATCCAGGTTTTCCCCCGAGAAGAACCTGGAGAAGGTGGTGAGTATCGGGAGGGCGGTGAATGAGAGGGGCATCGACATGAGAATAACGCTCGCCGGGGCTTTCTCTGAGAACAACGGGTGGTATTTGAAAAAGCTCGTAGAGGAGATAGAGGAGAACGGCCTCAGCGAGCTGATCGACCTCAGGTTGAACATCTCGAGGTCAGAGCTGGTAAAACTCTACAAGACCTCGCTAGTCTACGTACACCTCACACCTATGGAGCACTTCGGGATAACCATCGTGGAGTCCATGGCGGCGGGCACTCCAACTATAATACCGAGGAATAGCGGGGCGTGGTTCGACATAGCAAACGAGGATACCTCGATAAGCCTCCCCTACACCTCGGTCGATGAGCTCGCAGACCACCTAGTCAGGTTAGGGAGGAGCGAGGAGCTCTGGAAGCGCTTGAGCACTAACTCCAGGCTCAGGAGTCTAAGCTTTAGCAGGTACAGGTACCACAAAGAGATATCAAGGATCATCGAGACGGTCGTGGGCTTGTGGAGGAGTACGTGACCCCGTTAAGGTGGTCTAGGGTATAGTCGTGTTCGAAACGCGGGTTTTATAAGGGCTCTACCAGGTTCAGTTTTAGTGTGTGATGATAAATCGCGGACGAGAGGAAAGCCGTGACGAGAAAGAGCCGAGCTGACACTACTTCCTCTTAGCCCTCTCGATCGCGTTCCGAATCCTCTGCAGGGCCTCCTCCCTGTTCCTCCAGCCAACGACCTTGACCCACTTACCCTTCTCGAGCTCTTTGTAGTGCTCGAAGAAGTGGGCTATTCTCTGCCTGACCATTTCTGGTAAGTCGTTGATGTCCCTGATGTTCTCGAATCTTGCGTCAATCTTCTCGTACGGCACGGCTATTATCTTCACGTCTCTGCCCTTCTCGTCCTCCGTCTCCAAAGCGCCTATAGGTCTTACCTTGATCAACGACCCGGGTAGAAGAGTGTCGTACATGAAGACCAGGACGTCTACGGGGTCTCCGTCCTCCTCGAGAGTCCCCGGTATGAAGCCGTAGTTGAAGGGGTAGACCATAGACGTGAACAGGACTCTGTCCACCTGCACTATACCTGTCTCCTTGTCGATCTCGTACTTGACACCGCTGTTCATTGGAATCTCTACAACGACATTGACTACCTCGGGGGCCTTGTCACCTGGACCTATCTTGTCAAATATACTCATAGTTCTCCACCACCAAGACGCCGCGCTCCCGACTACCCGATCGAACCTGAGCCCTAACCACCTAGCTTGATCAGTACACTCGCCGGGATACCGTCGCGTAGAACCACTGTTATCTTAGCCTCTATGTCCAGGTTCGCCAGCGGGTCGAGCGTCTTCCTAATAGATTGGAGTACTTGGATGTTCTTGTTCAACCTCTCCACGGTCTCTTCGATCACTTTGCTCTCCTCCTCGGCAGACGGGTCTATTATCAGCTTGGAGTCCTTCAGGTCGATCACAGTAGACTTCTTGGTCTCGGCTACACCCAGGCTCTTGAGGAGGTCCTTCAGCTTCTTCTCCTGCTCGGATCTCACGCGGACGTCTTCGAGCCTCCTCAGGAACTCGGCTAGGAGGGCCCTGTAGCTGTTGATCTGCTCGTCTATAAACTTGATTAGCTCTCCAACGGATTTAAACTCCCTGACGACCATGGACATATTTACACCACTAGGATATAATTCGAATGCTAAAAGTTAAAAATATTGTTTACTAGCAATGGACTGGATCACAGTGGGGATCTCGCTGACTCTCCTAGCTACGGGTATGCCGCTCTCCTGTAGGGCTTTGACCTTTGACTCGTAGTCGCCTAACCCCATCGATATAATAGCGCCCGCGTGCCCCATTCTCTTCTCCCTCGGTGCTGTTCTACCTGCTATGTACGCTACAACGGGTTTCTTCTCACTCAATCCCGAGTAGTACTTCGCGAACCTCTCCTCGTAGTCGCCCCCGATCTCTCCGACGAGAACAACGTACTTCGTCCTCGGGTCTTTCAAGAGCTTGTCGTAAACCTCCACGAAGTCGAGGCCTGTCACAGGGTCTCCTCCTATACCGACCGCTGCGGACACTCCTAGCCCAGACCTGCTAAGCTGCCAGGCCACTTCATACGATAGAGTACCGCTCCTCGACATGATCCCTACTACCCCGGGTTTGTAGTAGTTCGCGGGCATAATACCCAGCTTCGTCTCGCCGGGTACGATCAGGCCGGGAGTGTTCGGGCCTACAACTACTACGCCACGTGACCTGGCGTAGCTCACCATTCTCAACTCCTCGTGGAGCGGTATGCCCTCGGTTATAACGACTACTAGCCTAACGCCGTTCTCGATAGACTCCAAAACGGCGTCGTGAGCATTCTTAGCGGGCACGAACACCACGGACGCGTCCACCCGGCCCACTTCGCCGATCGCCTCTCTGACCGTGTCGTAGACTCTCACCCCATGGACCTGTGAGCCGCCCTTACCGGGAGTGACGCCCGCCACTATCCTTGTGCCGTACTCGAGCATGAGCTTCGTATGGAAACTACCCTCCTTACCTGTGATCCCCTGGACGATGACACGGGTACTCCTGTCCGCTAGCACCATATCACCCCCTCGCCAGCTCTACGGCCTTACGGACGGCCTCGTCAACGTCCTCGTAGACGTCCAGCCCTACCTCCCTGAGAATTCTTGCGCCCTCCTCCTGGTTGGTCCCCATAAGTCTCACTACGATCGGTTTTTTGACCGGTGCCTCCTCGAGAGCCTGCCTAACGCCCATGGCTACCTCGTCGCACCTCGTCATCCCACCGAATATGTTGACCAAAACCACCTTGACACGAGGGTTCTCGAGGAGCAGTTTCACGGCTTCCTTCACCCTGTCCCTACTAGCCCCTCCACCCGACCAGACGTCTAGGAAGTTAGCTGGTTTTCCACCGTAGTACTCGATCAAGTCCATCGTGGCCATCGTCAACCCCGCTCCGTTGCCGATAACCCCGATATAGCCGTCGAGCGACACGTAGGTGAAGCCCTTCTCCTTGGCGCTCCTCTCCTCCTCTGTCAGCTCCCTACTCTTTAGACCCGCCAGGTCTGGGTGCCTGTAAAGGCTGTTGTCGTCTACCAGTATCTTGGCGTCTAACGCTACGAGGGAACCTCCACAGTCCACGACTAGCGGGTTTATCTCGACGAGCTCGGCGTCGTAGTCGATCATGGTCCTGTAGAGACCAACGGCTATTCTCTCAAACTCGCCCCAGGCGGACGGTGGTAGACCAATAAACGACGCTATCGTCCTGGCAACGAAGGGCGAATAGCCTATGAACGGGTCTAGGTTGATCTTTAGAACCTCCTCTGGCTTCTTTTTGGCTAGCTCCTCTATCTCGACCCCGCCCAGTCTCGAGGCCAGGTAGACAATGCTTTTCGCAGACTTGTCGACCGTGACTGATAGGTAGAGCTCCCTGTTTACACACACCTTCTTCTCGACGAGTACCGCGTCGACTCTATACCCCCTTACCCCTCTCTCGAAAAGCTCTGACGCTATTCTCACGGCCTCCTCAGGGTCGCCCGTGAACCTGACTCCGCCGGCTAGACCCCTACCACCTACAGGCACCTGGGCTTTAATAACGGACTCACCAAGCCTCGCGACAGCCTCCTTGACCTCCATTGGTGAGCGGCAGAGAACGCCCTCGGGGGTCTTAATACCGTACTCCCTGAAAACCTGTTTAGCCTCGTACTCCAGTAGCCTCATGGCGACACCAGTTATTCTATAAACTCGCAACCACGGTATATAAAACACGTGTACGTCAGCATACTACAGTTGCGTACCTGTGAACAAGGCCTCCTAGTGCAATCAACTTGGACTCGTCAGTGACTACGATCAGATCGCCGTCGCCCCCGAGCTTCTCTAGAACAACTTGCGTCCTCGCAGAGTAGTCCGCCTGCGCGCTTCCAGCGATCTCTGAGACCAGGACAACCCTTACACTTCTAGACGAGGCAAAGTACCTACTGCTGATCAGACCTGTGAGGACAGCGCTATCGCAGACCGCAGACTGCACCGGCGACTGGGAGAGGCGGATGACCTCGTCGACGGTGTCGGGGCTTTCAACCCAGTAGCGTGTGATGCGCCCAGTGAGGTCGTCGAGCTCTCTTGCGTACTCTACGTACTTGTCGTAGAGCTCCTCCGCGCCTTTGGATATGGCTTCCCTGAAGGCTCTCATAGAGCTGGCCAGCTGGTTGACCCTTTCAACTAACTCCAATATACTGCATGTCGCGAAGACGTCCAAGGCCTTGTTCGTGGAACACAGTACTCTGATGCACTTCCTCGTCTCCTCGACGGTATCGTCGACAACTATAACGACACCTCGAACTCCACCCCCGACTCTCTCCACCACTGTTCTGAGCGCCTCGAAGACCCCCCTCTCTGCCTCGACGAGTAGAAGCGGCGGCGTCGCTAGGAGCGCTCGCCCAGTAGCCTCCACTATGCCGAGAAGCCTGCCAACACAGTTGTCGGAAGCGCGTTCCGTCAAATGAAGTCTCCTATTCTGTTCTCGTCAACTCTACCCTGATCCTCCACGGTAGTCTTCTCGAGCTGCTTAGCGAAGAGGTGTCTGTCCCAGCACAGCGTGCTGCCCCTGCAGTAGGTTTTGAGGGCTCCCGCTGCGAGCGCGTAGAGGAGTGCCTTGAGGGGGTCACCCCAGTCGACGTAAGCGGCGTTGAAGAAGGCGTCGAAAGCGTCACCCGCACCCGTTGCGTTCACTACCCTCCTAATAGGTTCAGAGTAGCCTCTGAGAACCCTCATACCACCCGTGACCACAACAGCACCCTCGCTCCCTCTCTTGACGACCACCATGTCTACGCCTCTGTGTAGAGCCTGGAGTACATTGGATACCCCCATTCTCCTGGCCTCCGATCTGTTCAAGTAGAGGACGTTGACCTTGCTGGACAGCCTAACAATCTCCTCTGGAACCTCGAGAGCGTAGAGCCCGGGGTCGTACGTGACGATGGCACCGTGAGACTTTGCGACCGTCCCCAGCCCTTCCACGATGTCGGGGGGCACAGAAGCTAGGTGTACGACGCTCGCGTCCTTCACGAGGTTTCTAGGGATGTCGTTCAACGTCAAGAACTCGTTGGCGCCTCTGAACTTCACCATGTGCCTCTCCCCCTTCTCTGCGACAAACACTGCTACGACGCCCGGCTGCTCGTCGACGACCTTGACGTACCTAGTGTCGACCCCTATCTCCTTAACTTCCTCGAGCAACTTCTGGACTAGGACGTGGTTGGACGCAGACGCGACGAGGTAGACGTAGTGCCCGTAGTACGTTGCGGCAACCGCGTAGTTTAGCGCCGCCCCGCCCGGGCTTATGTTCAAGTCTCTAGCGTAGATAGACTCGTCGGGGCCGGGTATTTTGTCGACGTAAAACAGAATATCTACGTTTACGTTACCCACGCTGACGTGGACGGGCCTCAGGCTATGTTTTTCTCCTCTTTTCAAACCACTCACCGATCAGCGAGGGGGTCACGAACGCACGCCTCCTGCTCGATGAGATGTTGTCCCACTCACTCAGGATCTTGACAGCCTCGTTAGCGACCTTTATCGCGTCCTCGACTCCTGCGTCGACAATGAACTCCTCTGTCTCCCTGTTAGCTATCGCGGCGCAGACCGCTCCAGACCTAAGCCCGTAGATGTTTGAGAGCGTGAATATCGTCGCGGCTTCCATCTCGAAGTTCAGGACTCTCACCGACCTGAGGAACTCTATTAGCCCCCTTTGAAATGGCGGTAGGTAGCCCTTGAAACCGGGTCTCTCCTGCCCGACGTAGAAGCTGTCGCTACTGGCGGTCAACCCGACATGGTACCTTACACCCAGCTCCTCCGCCGCTTCTATAAGGGCCAGTACTACTTCGAAAGACGCGACCGCGGGGTACTCTGGTATCACGTACTGCCTACTTGTGCCGTCGAGCCTGACGGCACCCGTTGATATGATTATGTCCCCCACCTTGACCTCTCTCGTTAGGGCACCGGTAGTGCCCACCCTTATGAGCGTGTCGGCCCCGACCTGTGCCAGCTCTTCGACGGCTATCGCTGTGGCCGGACCGCCGATCCCGGTGCTAGTAGCGCTGATAAAAACCCCCTTGTAGTAACCGCTGTAAGTCACGTACTCCCTGTGAGTTGCCACAGGCCAGTGCTTCTCCCAGTACTTGGCTATCCGCGACACTCTCTCGGGGTCGCCCGGTAAAAGGACATAGCGTGATACGTCACCCGGCTTCACGGCTAGGTGGTACACCCTACCCTCGGCGCTAACAGGCCTGCTAGCGGAACTCAACCTCTCCCCGGTCATAGAGCCCCCTCACACCCCAGCCTCCTCTACCTGGATGCTCGCCTCCATTGTATCGAGGTCTACGAGTGCGAAAGAGGACTTCCCGGTCAAGTAGCCGCAGGCCTCCCCCGGGTTCAAGACTAGCCTGCCCTGGAGCCTCTCCACCATCACCTTGTGGGTGTGGCCGAAGAACACCGCGTCTACCTCCACGCTTTTGGCTAGGTTTGTTACCAGGCTCTCCGTGTCCGCTACACCGCCGTAGCCGTGGAGTACGAGAATCCTCCTGCCGCCTAGCTCAATCATCTTCGGCCCGCTATACAGCTCCCAGCCGGCCTCGGAGAAGAGCTTTGCCAGTTGTAGGACGTCGCCGTCATTGTTGCCCAGGACACCTATTACCTTAACGCCTCTCAACGCATCCCGGAGGAGCCTTACCGCGAAAGGCGATATGATGTCGCCCAAGTGGATGACGGTCTCGACTCCAGCCTCCGTGATCCTCTCCGCGACCCTCTTTATAGCACGTATGTTATCGTGGGTATCACTAACCACTGCCACTCTCATGCCCGTCCCCCGTGAGGACCGTGATTGAGGAAAAAGTAGCTTCGATTTACTCTATCTTGACTTTGAACCCCTTCCTCTCAACCTTAGCCTTCTTTAATTTGACCTCCAGTATACCGTTCTTGTAAGAGGCCTTCGCAGACTCGGGGTCTACTTCAGTGGGTAAATTGACCTCCTTGTAGTACTTCCGGTTTGTGTCACTCGCTCTTATTATGAGCGTCTTTTTGTCCTCTCCAACCTCAACGCTGATCTTGTCCTTGTCAACGCCGGGCAGCTCGCACACCACCGTCACCTCATCGTCGCTCTCGAAAACGTCCACTAACGGCTCTCTCTCCTCGGTGATCATTGGCCTACCCTTAACTCGCTTAACGTTTCCGAACTCCTCAATTACCGGTTTACCGTCGGGTCCGATCGTCACCCTGAAGCCGTAAACGTAGGGACCATAGAGCTTAAACCCTCTCTTCTCCAGCTCTTTGGTGTCGAGCGGTGCTCGCTCGAACTCCCTGAATATCCTCTCGATGTCCTCCATCATCTCGTCAAACATCTCTTCGATGTACTTGAAGGGGTCTTCGAAGAACCTACGCCTCCTACGCCAGTAATCCCAGTCGTCGGACACAACTGTCACCCTACTGTCTACTTGTGTGCCAGAGAAGATTTATACCTATGTCTCGAGCTTCTTAAGCAAATCCAGGTATCCTATATAAGCGTTCACTTTGATAAGGCTTCATGGGGGCCGCTTTGAAGGTTGTGACAAAAGAGCTCAAGGTCTCGACGTCTAGCAGGTTTCAACTCGTTGACATAACCCGTGAAGTAGAGAGGGTCGTCGAAGACAGCGGGGTTAGAAACGGGCTTGCCCTCATTTTTGCCCCCCACGCTACTGCCGCTGTAGTTTTAAACGAGCACGAGGCCGGGCTGATAGAGGACATAATCCAGAAAATCGCCGAGTTCACCGAGCCGGGTCACAGCAAGTGGAGGCACAACATTATAGACGACAACGCCCACGCGCACATAGGGTCCGCTCTCTTCGGCCAAGAGAGGGTTTTGCCTGTTGTCAACGGTAGGCTGGTGAGGGGTACCTGGCAGAACGTGTTCCTCGTGGAGATGGACGGTCCCCGCAGAGAGAGGAGCGTGCTTGTCACGGTGATGGGTGAGTGAGTTGAGACTCTACACGGCCACCCCTGAAGAGATACGGGCCGGGGAGGTAACCGACATATACTTTGTCAGGAGCAAGCAGATCCTCGAGGCTAAAAAACTCGAGAAGAAGGTTAGAATAGAGTTCCACGTAATGAAGCTGCCCAGGGGCTACGATTGGGCCGTCTTCACTGGACTAGAGGAGGCTCTGTGGCTACTGAAAGACATGCCGGTCACAGTCTACAGCTTACCTGAGGGCACCCTGTTCAAGGCCGGCGAGCCCTTGATGCTCATCGAGGGCTACCTACACGACATCATCCTCTACGAGACCGCGCTACTCGGTATCCTCAGGCACTACTCCAGCATCTCGACGAAGGCTGCTAGGCTGAAGAGGCTGGCCATGGACAAAACGCTCCTCTTCTTCGGCCTGAGAGCGACGCACCCAGCCGTAGCGCCGATGATCGACAGGGCCGCGTACATAGGGGGGTTCGACGCTGTTTCGGGGGCTATGAGCAGGAAGTATCTCGGGGTCGAGCCCCAAGGGACAATGCCCCACGCTCTAATCATAGCGTTCGGCGAACAGAGGGCTGCCTGGAAGGCCTTCGACGAGGTGGTCGACAAGAGTGTGCCTCGTATAATGCTGGTGGACACCTTCTACGACGAGAGGATCGAGGCCGTAGAGGCCGCGAAGCTCCTAGGAGAGAGGCTCAGCGGCGTCAGGCTCGACACTCCTGGCTCGAGGAGAGGCAATATGAGGGCTATCGTCGAAGAGGTGAGGTGGACTCTCGACATCCTCGGGTTCAAGCACGTGAAGATCGTTGTGAGCGGCGGGATCGACGAGAAGGAGATCGTTGCCCTACGCGATGTAGTGGACGCCTTCGGGATCGGGACCAGTGTGGCTTCACCGCCGAGTGTCGACATCAGTGCCGACATCGTGGAGGTCTACGAGGAGGGTAGATGGAAGCCTGTTTCAAAGAGAGGTAAGCTACCGGGGGCTAAGCAGCTCTACAGGAAGAGGCCTGGCCTAAACGACAAGGTACTACTCCTAGAGTCCGGGGAGGCGCCTGAGGGGTACAAACCGATGCTCGCCAAGTACGTGGAGAACGGGAGGCTCTTGGTCGACAAGCTGCCGTCCCCGCAGGAGATTAGGGCTTACGTGCTGGAGCAGCTCAGGGAAGTCCCGGAGCCCGTGGTGAACTGAGCGGCTTTAGAGGGGCGCTACGCTAAAGGCTGTCCCCGGGCCCGATCACGTTTTCTGACCGCGTACTCGACCACCTCGTAGACGTTCTTGAACTCCTTGAAGACCCTTCCCGGGTTCCTCCAGGGGAAGTCGAAGAGTGACGAGAACGAGACCTTGTACAGCTCCACGTTTGGGGGGAGGTGGTTCCTCATAACGTAGAGGTTCTGCGCCTTGTCGTCCACGTATAGGACCCTCTCGGGTCTGTACCTGTCGATCAAGCTAGCAATGGCGTCGTGCCTGGTCGGGTAGTCCTCTCCGACAACTACCACCTCGTCGAAGAGGTCTATCAGCCCGTCGTAAGCCAGTCTCTCCCTCTTCAAGCCGTAGATGTCGTCCCTGTAGCCGACGTGGGCGATCACGACACCCTCTCTCCTCGCCTTCTTCAGCGACTCGACAACACCGGGCAGGACAACCGTCCTCTCGATCCTCCTCTCCCAGTACCTTGTGATCAGGTCGTCGAACAGCTCCTGTGTTAAGCGTGGTATGAACTTGAACCACCAGTCCTCCCTCATCAATCCGACCCCCTCGCTCAAGAACTCCGTGTACAACAAGAACTCCGCCTCCTCCCTCGTAATCCCGATCATTTCCTTCAGGTCCCTCATGTAGAAGTCGAATACACCCCTGTAACTGTCTACTAGGACCCCGTCATAGTCTAAAGCCAGCAGTACACTTGATGGATCCATAGGTGCCACGCTTGCTATACGACACGGTATTAGACCATTACTATTTAAGGCTTAGGAACAACTGCTACGCTGTCGTGGTAGGCAACAACCACGAGAGGTATGCTGTACTGTCTTACGTGAAGTACTGCCCTGGCAGTGCGGAGACCCCTTGGCGAGATAGCTTCTCGCGCTTAGAGCGGGTTGTGGCCAAGTACGACCCAGTCGAGGTCCGAAGGCGTGTCCTCAAGCAGGTATTCGTACCGTTCTACGACTCTGCCGTCCCCTGCGTCGGAGAACTCGAAATAGAGAGAGTGTACAACCCTGTGCTGAGGGCGCGCGAACTGTTGACCAGGGTCAGAGACAGGCTTGAGGTAGTTGCCGCCTCAATGACCCACGCACTACTCCAGGTGGCAGGCCTCGACAGCCTCGGCGTTACTGGCTCGGTGCTACCCTCTATACACAACCCCGAAACGAGCGACGTGGACATGGTCGTCTACGGCTGGCGCGACTCGGCCTCGGTGATCGAGTTCGTGTCGGAGAACAAGAGTCTCTTCCAACCGTTCAGTGAAACTAGACTACGCTCGTGGGCTGAGACCAACGCAGAGGCGACAAGCCTTACCAAAAGCGAGGTTCTGAAGTACTACCGGAATTACAGGAGGGGTGTTTTCCACGGCACAGAGTACTCGATCATCTACAACTCCGGAGTACCTGGTAGTCTCCTAAACCTCCCGTCTTTCAAGACTATGGGTATCGCTGCTGTTCAGGTCGACGTCGAAGGGGGTTTAGACGCGCTCAACTACCCTACTACTGGTAGGGTGACCAGGTGGAGGCAGGTGGAGGGGGCCACACCGCCGATGGACATACGCGAGGTGATGTCTTTCGAAGCCACGTATATTCCCCTATTCTACGAAGGGGGGAGGGCCGTTGCGAGAGGGCTGCTACAGTGCAGCGATACTGCTGGCTACTGCAGGGTCTTAGTTGGCGGTCAAGAGTATAGAGGGAGCGTTATATGGGTTGGTTGAAATGCGGGTCTTGGTAGTGCACGGGCTCAGGGGTCTCCACGCACTAGCACGCTTCGTGTGCTTAGCGTCCCTGAGGGAGGGCGTCAACGTCGTACACCTGGCGGGGGACGTAAAGAGCCCTAATACGGTGAGGTACCTCGCGGAGTCCTGTGGTCTAAGGGTTATGGGCTTCGCTGGCAGAATAGACGACGAGAGCGTTGTCAAGGCTTTCAAAGACTACGGGGAGTATGTTGAGTCGGTTGTGGTGGAACTGGGGGGTAAAAAGGTCCTTAACATCGGCTACAACCCGCTGCCCGAGAGACTTCGTAGTGTTGGGGAAGTAGACATACTCATAACCTACTTTGCCCCTCCCGAGTCTGTACAGCCGGGGCTCGCCCTGACTAGCCCGCTCGTGGACAGGGTGATCGCGAGGACTAAACCTAGCGGTGTGTTGATCACGAGCTGCAAAGAGACCAGACGCCTCGGCAGTTTCACATGTCTGGGCGAAGCACTGCGCGGGTTCTACGCGACCATCGACCTCGGCCCGCCAGAGCCCATAATTGTAACTAGCACGTTCTTAGATAGCCATTTACGACCGCAAATATGATTATATAATCCTCTATCCGTGTAAGGAGTTACCGTAAGGGCCCTGTAGGTGCTTAAGTATTGAGCCTGAGAAGGCTGTTCAACCCGGAGAGCATCGCTGTGATAGGTGCCAGTAGACACCCCGAGAAGATAGGTCATATCATCCTAAAGAACCTCGTTGATTACGGGTTCAAGGGAAGGCTGTACCCGGTCAACCCCGAGGCGGGGGAGATACTGGGCTTGAAAGCCTACAAGAGCGTTCTAGAAATAGAAGACGAAGTCGACGTGGCCATCATCACGGTACCCGCTGACAAGGTCCTTCAAGTAGCTGAAGAGTGTGGGAGGAAAGGCGTGAAGTTCCTGGTCGTGATAACCTCCGGGTTCTCCGAGGCAGGAAACGAGGAGGGCGAACGCAAACTCGTCGAGATCGCGAGGAGGTACGGCATGAGGGTTCTCGGTCCCAACATTTTCGGGTACGCTTACACGCCCAACAGAATCAACGCCACTTTCGGGCCGAAGGAGATAGCCCCCGGAGGTATATCGTTCCTGACGCAGAGTGGGGCACTCGGTATTGCGTTGATGGGTTGGACTCTAATGGAGGAGCTGGGCATGGCGGCCCTTGTGAGCCTCGGTAACATGAGCGACCTAGACATAGTGGAGATCTCGAAGTACCTAGCAGACGACGAGAACACTAAAGTGATCACAATTTACCTCGAGGGCCTGAAGCCAGCGTCGGGGAAGGTCTTCATCGAAGAGATGAGAAAAGTCGTCATGAAGAAGCCTGTGATCTTGATCAAAGCCGGAAAGTCTGCCAGGGGATCGGTAGCCGTCGCTAGCCACACCGGGAGCCTGGCGGGTAGCGGCAAAGTGTACGAGGCGGCTTTCAAGCAGGCAGGCATACTAGAGGCCGAAACCATAGAGGAGATGTTCGACTGGGCAAGGGCGTTCTCCCTGTTAGACCTCCCTAGAGGTGACCGGACGATCATACTCACAAACGGCGGGGGTGTAGGGGTCCTAGCCACGGATGCCGCCGAGTTCCACGGTGTTCACCTGATAGACCCCAGCAGCTCTCTCAAGGAGAAACTGAGGAAGACGATGCCATGGTTTGGAAGTGCCAGGAACCCGGTCGACCTGACAGGAGGGGCCGTAGCAGACAACTATGTACAGGCGTTAGAGATACTCGAGAACTCCGAGGAGGTCGACAACATCATAGTTCTGTACTGCCGGACTGCTGTTCTAGACCCGGTCGACCTGGCGAAGAGGTTGATAGAAGTGAGGAAGACGATGACGAAGCCGCTTATAGCTGGTTTTGTCGGGGGAGAGGACGTGGCAAAGGCCATCAAGTTGATGAACAAAAACGGTATCCCAGCCTACCCAAGCCCCGAGCGGGCTGTGGGCAGTCTAGCCGCTATGTTGAAGTACAAGAAGTTTAAGGAGAAACTCACTAGTGCTGCCTAGCCTGGTTCTAATCGTTTCCCCTCAACCTATTCCCGACCGTTTACCCCCCGTGGTCTACAGTCGCTGGCTCATTATTCGGCGCCCACTATTGTATGCAGCACGACAAGTCCACCTGGAGGTCGGCGTCTCCCAGGACGATAGCGTTGCTCTTAACGTCCACGAAGAAGTTGACGCCCCGGAACTCGACCCCGGCCTCCATCGCCTTTCGGACCGAGCGGCAGATCTCTTTATCCACCTCGCAGTAGAACTTGAACCCCCTGGCGTTGGGTATGCCTGCGATGAATACTATGATTGACCGAGTCCCCTGCCTCGCGAGTTCGGCGAGGTGCTCGATCTGCTGCCTACCTCTCTTGGTCGGGGCGTCGGGGTATGCGGCAAACCCTTCCTCCAGCCTCATCACGGCGCTCTTCAGCTCGACGAACGTGGCCTTACCCCGGCAGTCCAGCATAAGGTCTAGGACTGAGCTGCCTACCCTGGGGTTCCTCTTTGATATAGAGCACTCCGCAAGCCATGGGAGCCAGCCTAGGCGCACCGCCTCCGCAAAAGCCTCTTCTTGAAGTCTCGTGTCTATGAGCGCCGCGTATTCACCGTCTTCGACAGCCACGAGCCTCAGTGGGTGCTTACCGCCTCTTGCTCTCAAGCAGTAGCCGACTCTCCCCCTCGTCAGGTATCCTAGGAGTCTACCCGTGTTGTTGGTGTAGGCAGTAGCTAAGGAACCGCCGACCTCTACTTCGACCGTGAACCTCGTAGCCCTCTTAATGATGTAGCAACGCACTACGTCGCCCAGCATCAACACTTGAAGCAATTTGTCACCGGCTTAGGCTCGGTCGGCGTCTCATTACTTGATGCGACTACCCGGCCTAACGGGCTTTTCGACAGTTACGAGTACAGGTGTCTCGGTGTCTGTTGCCAGGATCATACCCTGGCTCTCGAGCCCGAAGATCTTCTTCGGCTTCAGGTTCGCGACTACGATCACGTACTTGTTTACGAAGTCCTCGGGCTTGTAGAACTCGGCTAGCCCCGCCACCACCTGTCTCTCGCCCAGCTCGCCGAGGTCGACGACCAGCTTGATCAACTTCTTACTACCCTGGACTCTCTCGGCGTGTCTCACTAGCCCTACTCTCAGGTCTAATTTAGCGAAGTCCTCGTACTCCACCACGTTGCTCAAACCGAGCACCACGTGAATGTATGTGGGTGTCGAGATAAATACACTTTTCCTCTCCTTCAAACTCCTCCTAGCTCATTCCTGCTACGATTCTTTTGTAGGCCTCTATGTAGTTGAACTGGTTGAGCCGGCGCATCATGTCCACGAATATTTCCGCCGGTGCCTTGTCCAACAACCCACCCCGGGCCTTCACGTGCCTTTCCACTTCCTCGTCAACGACTCGCGGTAGGTGTCTTCTAGCGACCTCGTACAGCCTGTTCAGCATGAGCTTCCCGTAGAGCAGTATCTCGTTCGCCTTCTCCACGAGCTTCCTCACGTCGTCACCCTCGAGAGCGTTGCCGGCCTCCGCCAGGAAAGTACTAAAGCGGACCCCGGTGGTCAGCTCGACTATAACCCCCTTGTACCTGTTCACGCTCAGTACCCCGCTGTGCTTGTACCCGGCAAGCCTCGCCACCCTGAGGACGTAAGCTGCTGTGCGAGGGTCTCTCGTGGACAAGTGTATGATGGGACCGGTCGCGTTAAGCCACAGCCTCCTGACGACCGGCTTCTTGAGTAGGGCGTCCAATTCCGAGTAGTCTAGCGGCACGTGTTTCTTGAGCACGATATTGCTTTCCTCTCTGCTCCACGGGTACTTGGAGTCGCTCACAACGATCCTCCCACTGCAACTACTCAGGGTGTAGATGTCCCTGTCGAGGTTGAACAACACGAGGACAGGCAGGAGGTCCTTGTCGAGGTACCCTATCTCTAAGTCCTCCCACAGCCTAGACCACAGCTGCCTCTTAAATTTGTACCACGACTTACTGTCGACGACCAAATACGCTCACTTATTTAACAGACATAACTACTAGAGGATATTAACCACCGACGGGGGCCGTGCGCTTGATCGGCATTGTTTACAGCGTCAACGACCCTGCGGGGGCGGGGGCTGCTGCTAGACTTGTCCGACTCGGCTTCAGGAGGGCGGAATGCCGTGCTGTAGAGTGCTGGTCTAGACCTGGAGTGACCGTTGCCGGTTTCGATAAGGACGTAATAGAGTTCGACTTCCTGGACGACGCCATGCCAGAGGCCGAGTACTTCATCGTACTGTCTAGGCACTCCTCACAAGCCGGTGTCAAGAGCTACACGGTTCACCACACAGGGAACTTCGGCGGAGAAGCCCTCTACGGGGGTAGACCTGGAGAGCTGGGCATCGCTAATCCAGCGGTGGCGTTCGGTCTCCTCAGGGAGCTGGTGAAGAGGGCGGGGGCGATGGGTAGACTAGACGAGTACAGGGTGAGCTACGAGGCCACGCACCACGGACCGACCAGCCTGAAGAAGCCGCTGACGTTCGTGGAGATCGGGAGCTCGCAAACCGAGTGGGCCGACGAAGTGAACCACGAGATATTAGCCGAGAGTGTAGCCGGCCTGCTCGAGAGCGGGCCCGCTGAGTGTAGGCCTGCGATCGGGATCGGGGGCGGGCACTACCCGTGGAAACACACAGAGTACTCGCTTAGAGAGAAGGTCTGCTTCGGGCACCTTCTGCCGAAGTACGCGATTGAGTACCTGTCAGCCGAGGTCCTGGAACAAATGATCGGGAGGACCTATGGGTCAGTCGAGCTCATCGTAGTGGAGAAGAAGAGCACTAGACTAGAGCACAGAGTGATGATAGAGTCGTTTGCGGACAGTAAGGGGCTGGAGGTCGTGTACATATAATAGGAGGACCTGTACACGCGTGCTAGCTAGTCGTCTAGACGCTCGGTATGCTCACTTGTACATCTTCGAAGTCCGTCCTCGCTAGTTTCTTCCAGACGAGCCTTAGAGTCATCACCTCGGGTCTTTGACCGGCCTGGAACCCCACGACCTCTTCCACTCTCCCACCTGGTGGTGGAGGAGTCACTCTCTTGACGCCTCTCACGAAGCCCTTCTCGAGGACTATCAGAATCGCCTCGTCAGGCAGTGTTTCTCCCACGTTGGCGATCTCGACTTTTAAGCCCAGATGCTTGTCGGCGACGACCGGGGCCACCCTAGTTACTTTGAGTGAGGCTCTCTTAATTTGGACGCTGCTCGATAACACATTGAGCACGAAAAGGGGGCTAAGACCCTCGTTAGAGAGCTCAAGCACCTTACAGAACTCGCTGTCTAGCTGAGTGTTCAACAGCCCCTTAGCTGTTAGCCTCCTCGTGCTGGAGCCGTTGCTAAGGGTCACATAGGTCGGGGCTGGGGAGTAGGCTACTATGTCGACTTTCGAACCGCCGTGTTCGCACAGCTCGCTCATCCTGAACCTCTCCCCCTTGTCCAACAGTAGCAAGCCCGAGTACTGCCTCAGCGTCGTGTAGGCTTCCGACTGGCTGTACGCGACGATAAAGCCTATAGACTTCAAGACGGCATCGCCGCCTCCCTCATGTCTGATGGTCATGTGGACGCGGGCCTTACTAACGGACTCGGGGGTGTTGAGCACGCTTTTTACGTCGTATATGAGCTTGTGCACGAACTTGCCTTCATGCCTTATCGAGACTGCCGGCTTGAACTCCTTCGAGACGTTAACACCGTTAACCTTCACTTTCCAGTCGATCCGCGGCGAGCTTGTTTCGACTAGTAGTTCGAGTATCGCGTACAGGGACTCGACCCCTACCGGTTTGGGGATGTCTATGGTGTGGCTTAGCTTGGAGCCCTCCGCGGTCGTCAACACCTTATTGACCTCTGTGAACACGTAGTGGAGGTCTGCGTTGAGGCTTCCCCTGTAGACCTCGCTAATAACCCCTATTGGCAACCAACACACCGAGTAATAATAAAGAGGGGGTTAGTTATTAGTCTTCAAGTATTGGAAACGAAATCAAGCCTACAACACGGTTCCGGGGAGTTAGGTTAATATCGTCGTTTAAACTAATCGTCACACGGGATGATGACGCCCTGCCGCTGGTTAGCAGCCGCAATGCCGTAGCATGAACCCCTGGCTGAGTCACCACGTCTCCTCCAGCTTTCTCAAGTCCCAGTGCCAGTCCTCGCCCTTCTCGCAGACCTCGTCGAGGACTTTCTCAAGGGCCTCGACAGGGTCCAGCCCACCGTTCAACACTAGCTCCATGACCTTACTGTAGTGGGCCTTGACCTCCTCGTAGTAGACCTCCAGCAACCTCCACGGTGGTTCTATTAGGGGGCCCTTCCCAACGCTCGGGCATATACTCGAGACTCTTACGACACGCTTATTCCCGGGGGATACCGGGATGAACGGGAATAGTCTGCACCTCATGGGCCTAGCAGGGTAGATGGAGCACGTGGGAATGCCGTTCTTGTACTCCAGGAAGACGCACTTGTTGTTCAAGCCCCTCAGGATAGGTATAGGCACGTAGTCGGCTACCACCACATAGACCTTCTTGCCCGCCAGCTCTCTCCAATCGACGCCCAGGTACTTGGATATGCGGCATATGTCGTACACTGTCAAAGAGACGTTGGGCCCGCTAGAGCAGCAAACACCGCTCCTCCCGCACTTGAACTGGATCTTGTCTCCCGGTCTGAGAAGCCTATCGGACAACTATCCTAACCTCTCTTAAACTTCCTAACGGGGCAGAACCCCCTGAGGGGGCAGGAGTAGCATGGAGACTCGCTAAGGGAGCCCAGGCTGTACTGTATGATGACATCCTCGTCGACGATCAGACCTTTGAGCGTCTTCCTTTCTTTCTTGCCCTCACCCGGCAACCGCTCCCGCCTTCGAGTAAGCTAATTCGTTACAACAGATTATAGACGTATGGGGAAGTAGCGGTCAACGATCGCCTCAGGGTTCTCCCTGAGCAATTTGACCGCCCGGGGGAGGGTCTGTAAGACTAGGTCGGGTGTGACTCCGTCCTCGCCTACCTCGCCGGCAGCGATATCCCCAGCTAACCCGTGCACCAACACACCTGCTCTAAGAGCCAGCCCCACGTCTCTCAGCCCGAGGCCGAAAACGCCGGCGACCACCCCGACAAGGACGTCCCCCATACCGGCTTTAGCCATACCGGGGTTTCCTGTCAAGTTTATGTAGACCCTGCCGTCGGGGAAGCCTATCACGCTCCTGGCGGTCTTCAACACGACGTACACCTTGTACTCACTAGCAAACCTGCTTACGTGACCCACGGGGTCGCTCTCTATCTCCTTAATCGAGAGACCCGTCAACCTCGAGAACTCGCCGGGGTGAGGGGTCAGAACCGCCGGCTGCGACCTAGACTTGAGCACGTCAAGCCTGCCGGAGAGTGCCGTGAGCCCGTCTCCGTCTACTATGACCGGCACCTTCACCTCGCCGACAACCCTCGCGACCAGCTCCATTGTCTCCCTGTGGGTTGATAGACCTGGACCTACGGCGACAATGTCTACCCCCGCCTCGTCAACGGTCTTCAATAGCCTTTCGAGGTTCGACAACGATAGGGACCCCTCCTCTGTCTCATCTCCAGGTATGTACACCACTCCGCTGGCCTTCGCAGCCAGTACGGGGACAACGGACTTCGGGGCCAGTAGCCTAGCGTACCCACCCCCGGTCTGGTAGAAGGACACAGAGGCGTAGTAGGGCGCCCCGTAGTAGTACCTCGACCCTGCTACGAGGAGGTATTTGCCGAAAGTGCCTTTGTGACCCCACCTTGACCTCTCGGGGATCTTCACCGGGTAGTTTAGCTCCACCTTTATGCCGGGCAAGTCCAGGAGGGCGGGAGGGTAGGAGAGGGCCGAGACGTAGAGCTTCCCCGAGTAGTAGGCTCCAGGGTGAAGGACGTTCCCGTACTTGGGTAGCCCGAACGTCACTGTCACAGTGCTCTTCACGGCAGCCCCCTCCACCCTCCCGTTGTCAGGGTTAACCCCCGACGGTATGTCAACACTGATGACCGGCTTACCGGAGCTGTTAACCGCCTCGATCACGCTACGCCTGTAGTCCCTGACCTCACCCCTCAACCCCAGACCGAAAATCCCGACGATCAATACAGTCGACCACTCGATCTCTCTTCTCAGCAACTCGAGGTCTCTCTCACTCGACACCGCAGTGACATTAACACCCATCTTCCGCAGGCGTTCCAGGTTCTTAACCATAAGCGTTGACGCCTTGGCCAAGTCCCCGACGACCAGCACTCGCACCTCGGCCCCAGCCGAGTACAACCTCCGCGCGGCCACCAACGCGTCGCCTCCGTTGTTCCCTGTCCCGGCTACAACAAGGAACCTGTTGTCCAAGCCGAACTCCCTTCTAGCAACCTCGTACACAGCCGAACCCGCGTCCTCCATCAGCACCTCGCTGTCAAGGCCGTACTCGCTACTGGCCTTCTCGTCGATCTCCCTCGCTTCCCTAGAGCTTACGACTTTGAAGAACCTCAAACACTCCACTCCCAGAAGGATCTACATTACCCCCTCAGATTTTAACCACGTGACGCATGGGTGTGTTGTCTACGAAGATCCTCTGACGGCTCTCCCCGAGGATCTCGTGCCGGGATACGACTAGGCACCCCCGTGCGCCGCAGACTAGGTATGCGCCGCCCCGGCACTCTATCTTTCTACAGCAGAGGTCGCTCACGAGGCTGTCGAAACCGGACCTCAAGAAGGCGCCTACCCGCACCCAGGTGTCCAGGTCCAGGCTGTCGCCTCCCTGCCTCTGGTAGTACAGGTAGAGGTGCGGCGACACCATCTCAAGCTGTAGCGGGATAGTCTCCCCCTCGGCAGTGTCGACGAACACGCCAAAGCCACCGTAGAAGAAGGAGGTCGCGACGACCCTCACGAGTGGGTCGCTTACGGATCTTGGGTCGACACCTCTTGAGACAGCCCTGCACGCCTCGAGGACAGGCCCCGCGTCGAAGAGGCTGGGGATGTTGGAGACCTCCCTGTAAGAGCCGCCTTTCCTAAGTATGTTGACCCTGTAGTTCAAGGACTGGACCACCACGTAGGCTCTGCTGCGGCCTACGGGGAACTCGTCCAGCAGGAGGGCCAGAGGGCAACTGTACAGCTCGTCGTACTCCCAGGTCAAAGTGATCAACCGTTCCAGCTGGGTGTGGAACGGTTCCAATTAGATTTTGGGTGGAGGGGTTATTTAAAACGGTCCACCTAAGTTGAGCCCAGGTGGTGCGTGTGAGAGCCTGGCTGGCAAGCCTAGGTGGCCTCCTAATACTAGCAGGCCTATTGATAGGGCTGGTAGCAATCCCGTTCGCAAAGGCGCAACCGCAGGACCAGTACAGAGCCCCCGAAAACGTCGATGTAGAAGAGGAGGTCGATATCGCTAACGGGACAATCGCCGTGAGGCCGGCGTTCAACATCACGTTTGACCAGGCCCTGAAGCTGGCCTACGACGTCAGGAACGTGACGTACCCGCTGTTCGAGTGGGAGATATCACACAACGTGACAGCTGCTAACGTGACCCTCAACCTCGGGGACAGGTTCCTGGAGAGGGCCCTCAACCTTAGTAGCGAGAACCTAACCAAGAGGGCAACTGTGATGGCTGTCGTTGCCGCGATCCACTACGGCCACGCTGTTCCGCTGGCCTACCCGGTACTGGGTAAGACGCTCGACGCCCTCTTTAACCAGAACGCTACTAGCGAGCAGATGACCGCTGCCGTCATAAACCTGGCCTCAGACCTGAAGTCGATACTCTCGCAGGCAGTCTCGACAGCCCAGTCTAGGAACCTGACCGTCCCCGCCGGGCTCAGCAACCTGACGGAGCTCGGAGACAAACTGTTGTCTTACGCTCAGTCCAACCTGTCAGCGGGTAACATCTCGCTGGCCTTCAGGCTGGCTATTAAGGCCTACCACACCTACGTCAAGGCCTACGGCCTGCTCGTGACCAACGTCTTCGCCCAGGACCTAAAGCTACCCACAGTTCACCACATAGACGAGCTCCTCCTCAAGGAGAAGTTCGGCAGGGAGACGCTGGTAAAAGTGTTCGAGAGGCTGCCGGAGGGCCTTAAGGAGGTCGTTATAACCAAGATCAAGATCGGCGAGGCCAACGAGACGGAGCAGGTAGTTGAGGTGGTCAGAGAAATAGCGCTACAGTGGAAGCTCAAGGTGAAGGGCGAGGTCGATGGGTACATTAAGAACTTCGTACAAAACATGGTAATGAACGCGACTAACCAGAGCGGTGTGTTGAAGGAGATAAAGGTCAAGTTCAGGGGAGGCGAGGACGAGTTCAGGAACGCCATAGCCCAGATCATACAGAGCGGGCTGAGCCAGAACAAGACGATGGGACAGATAATTGACGAGGTATCCAACTACCTTAGCAACCTGACCAATGGTAAGTTCAACCTAAAAATGGAGATCAAGAGCCAAATACACGAAGTCCATGTTGAGGTAGAACACGAACTGGAAAACGAGGACTAAGTGCGGATAGCCACATACTACTTTTTTAACCTTTTTACCCTAAACCCCCTTCCTGTAACAAGGTGACCAAAGGTGAAAGGTTCGTCGTTACTTGCCTTGAGTTTTTTAACGATAATTATGCTGTTGTCGGGGATGTCTTTATCGCAGCAGGTCTCTAGCATAGGCGTCCGAATAGTGTACGACCCTATTGCAGGTGCGGGGTTCGTAACTTACAATATAGTCTTCAGTAGTGTAGTAGCCACACCCGTGAACTTCACTATAGGCTTGTTGCCGGGCAGTAATATCACAGTACTGAATGTCACGAGTAGCGATGGCACCCCACTACCGTATTTCCACGACCAGCAGGCTAACGTGGTCGCCGTCCTCTTGAATAACACGAGCGGCTTCTCCCTGACCTACAGTATTAGAGACCTCATGACACCGCTGGTGCCGGGCAGCTACTCCGTGACCCTCGACACCTCGGCAATGCCGGGCAGCGTGAGCGTGGACATTTACGTCCCGGGCCTCTACAACGTGAGCTGTGTAGGCCTCCCCTGCTCTACTAGGCTGGACTTCTCGTCTAACACTACAAATATACACGTTGACGGGAGGGGTACACTAATACTCACGCTCACCGTCTACACTCAGGGAGCGGTCTCGCCCACCACACCCCCAACGACGACCTCCCCTGCTATTACCGCTACAACTACAAGCTTGCAGACCACTACTTCGACCCCTACAACACCAACACGGTCGCCAGCGGCAGCCACCACCCCGTCGACAACGCAGGGCCCCCCGTTGGCTTACCCCGCGCTGGTAGTTATAGTACTGGCCGTTCTGGTAGTTCTCGGGGTTATAGGCGTAGTACTGGCTAGGAAGAGGGCTTAAATTTCCTTACACGACTTTTTTACTTAGCGTAAAGGGAGTCGAGGCTTTCATGTTGAGAAAGGCGACTACAGGGCTCTCCGCTCTCTTGGTCGTAGCCTACCTTCTGACCGTTGCGCCGGCTCTCAGCTCGCACCCCCTTATCAGCAATGTGACGTACTACATAATGTACGACCCGCTGGCCCGGAGCGGCTACGCGAGTATTACCTTCAATGTAGACGTCAATACTACGACTCAGTTCTCTATTCAGTTGGTCAACCCGTCTTACGCCAACGCCAGCTTCTTGAACGCGACATTCTCAAACTCCGCCGCTGTGCTCGTACCCCCCTCGTTCAACTCCTCTACAGGGGTCATCGACTTCGTCGCCAACTCGCCGACGACCGCTAACGTCTACCTCTTGCTCTACGACCTCTTCCAGGAGCTAACGCCGGGCTCGTACGAGGCTGTACTCGACTTCACGATGTTCCGCAACACTTCGTTTACGTCTACAATCACCGTACCGGGGGTCTACCAGGTCATCGCCAGGAGGTTCGACTCTCCCACGGAGACTGTATCTGTCTCTTACTCCGCCAACACAACAGTAATAACGTTTAGCTCTCCCGGGCTCTACCACGTAATACTATTAGTACCGATGAACCAGGTGTCTCAGCCGTCTGGCGGAGCACAGACCGTGTCAATGCCCTGGTGGGTTTGGGCGGTAACTGCTCTTCTAGCAGGCACTGTTGCCGCTGCCCTCTACTACTCGCTGAGACGGGGGCGGCTGGAGGTGGAGACCTTGCCGCCTAAGAGGCTCGAGGAGGACGACGTGGTTAGAGAGATAGTCCTGGCCCTAGGAGAGGCGGGCGAGGAGGGTCTCAGACAGAGCGAGCTGGTCTCGATCACGAAGAGGCCCAAGTCCAGTATCAGTAGGAGGGTCAAGAGACTGCTCGAAGAAGGCTATGTCGAAGTAGAGCGGGTAGGTAAATACAACGTCCTGAAGCTGACCGAGAAAGGTGTTCTTCTCTATAAAAGGTTGAAGAAATGAGCGAGCTCCAGCCAATCTACGGCTACGGCTTCTTTCACGTACACGACTCGGGGCTCGTGGACCAGACAATAGTGTTTCTCTACTCCGACCCAGGCAGACTGTACCTCGAGATCTCCAAAGACCCCGTTAAACGTGGTAGAGAGATAGAGCTCCTCGCCAGGAACATGCAGTATTTCCTCGACGAGGAGCGAGTGTATATCAACAACAAGAGGGTATACCCGGTAGTGAAAGACGTGGACATCGGCGTTGCAGGGCTGGAGAACCTCGCGTACATCGTCTTTAAGATCGTGTTCAAGGGCGAGCTGAGAAAGGGGCTGAACCACTACTTAAACGAGTACGAGGAGGAGACCGCCGAGTACGACTACACGGTATACTGGGTTTTCCCCGAGAACGCGAGATTCGTCAGGGCCTCATTGAACGTCCCATACGAGGTCGTGCTCGAGGGCAGGGGGGTCAAGTTCACGGTAGCGAGGGGGACGAGGCTACCGGGAAGGGAGGAGATCGTGTTCGACTTAAGGTAGTTCGGCCAGTTCGATCGTGGGTAGCGCTGAGGCGCTAAACGTTATAACTCTCGAAGAGTATGAAGGTAAGATTGATGATGTAAGGGGACCTCACAAGAGGTCGTCCTGAACTGTGATGTGGGGCCAAAGCGCTGAACACCTCGTTACGGGTTGGAGAACGACATGCCGAGGAGGCGGGTAATCGACTACAGGCAGTTCCCGTTTCTAATAAAGCGAGAAGAGCTATCAGACCTGCTAAGAGGCGCACCCTTAGAGCAGCTCGTGGAACAAGAGGACTCACCCATACGCCTGAGGGTGCTTCAGAACCTCGACAAGATCGTGACCGAGGGCACTCCAGCGGAGCCCAGCTTACCCCTAGAACACGAGGTCGCGGCTTATTACGCCCTCGCCATGTTGGCGAAGTCGCTGGCCGAGAGAAGGCTTTACACTAAGATCGCTGTAGCGTACTCTAAACAGGCGGGTAATCTGCTAGAAGGGCTCGACGACGAGACGCTGGTAGGTATAGGGCAGAAGCTCGGGCTAGACGTCGAGCTGAACGACCAGCCCCACAAGATCCCCCTCCACTTGAAGAAGGGAACCGTGGTGTACAGGGCCCTGAGCTTCTCTATGGGCTTGAAGTCCTACCTAGCGGTAGTATCCGCAAGGCTCTCCCAGGACAAGAAATACCATATATCCAGCAACGTCGTGTCCAAGGGGAGGGTCTACCTCGACAAAGAGACCTATACGAGAGTGTTAGAGGAGGCGATATACCAGCACGTGCTTAAGACACTCGAGGCTCTGGAGCCTTTGAGAGTTGACCAAAAACTGCTGGAAGAGGCGCGGAAAATCGCCCAAGTAAAGGGGGCGGCGTCCTCTGACATCGCTGGTGAGCAAGGAGTACAGGTTGTCAAAGAGGAGGCTTTCCCTCCCTGCGTTAAGAGGGCTATTGAGCGCCTAAGGCAGGGCGAGAACGTCTCCCACGCCGAGAGGTTCCTCATAGCCACCTTCCTGCTTAACATAGGTCTCGAAGTAGACCAGGTCGTGGAGATCTTCAGCTCCGCACCCGACTTCAACGAGAAGGTCACGCGCTACCAGGTCGAGCATTTGGCAGGCCTGAGAGGCGGTAGGAAGAAGTACAGCCCCTATAGCTGCGACAAACTAAAGGCTCTCGGGGTCTGCCCTATTCTAGACCGGTGCGACGGGAGGAACCCCTTGTCGGTTTACTACAGGAATTTGAGGAGAGGGAGGACAGGCGCGCTAGAGAGACCGGGAGATCTTGTCCGCGAGGAGGTAGGCAGCGTAGACGGAGAGGGAGACCACCAGGGCGGTGAAGACGAGGTCTCCGACATTAGTGCTCATGGGGAGTCCTACACCCCCAGTTAAGGAGGTCTGGTTCCCGCTTAAGAGGGACACCCTCTCGCCGAAATCCAACAATACATCACCCGAGACAACCCCCTCGTAGACGTAGTACGCTGTAGGACCACTACTCAACTTCGTGAAACCTACGTTCGACTTCAACTCCACATTCGGTGGTATCTCTACCTGGATAAAGGCGGGGGCGAGTCCGTTGAAAACGAGCCTGATCGAGGTATTGTTGACCTGTTCCACGCTGAGCCTGTCGTGGACTAGCCTGTCGACCCTTATTACAACGCTAGTGTCGTTCCCGACACCGATCGAAATCACCTCCCTCCTTACAATTGAAGTCAAGTTCAATGTGGAGAAGAGGCCGTTAAGGCTGACCCTCACCATCACACCCCCGTTAGGCGACTGAACAGAGTAGGTATACGCATAGAACACCGGGATCATGGTCACCGGCTCGTAGTACAGGTCTTTGATCAGCATTACATTGGTCTTCTCGTAGCTCTCAACCTGTTTGACCCCCTTGTGTACGAGGTCGACGTCGAACAAGACAATGTTCTCTTTAAACCCGCTCCAGTCTAAGACGTCCCATCCCAGGCTCTCGTTGAAGGATAGGACAATAGGTGGGTTGAAAACACCGATAGAAGCATAGGATAAGTTGCTCTCGGCCTGTAGCGAAGTGGAGTTGACGACGTTCAGTGGAGCGGAGGAGATCGAGTCGATCCACCTGCTTATGTTTGCGCTATACATAGTTACCCCGTTCACGACGGCTATCTCTATGTCTGCTCTCACCAGGTATGTGACCCTCATGTAGAAGGAACTAGCCCCGCTGTTTACAAAATTTCTCGGAGTGTACTCACCGCTAGTAGCTACTTCGAGAAGGCCGTCGTAGTAAATCGTGGTGTGGGCGATTCTAGTTTGAGGCTCCGCGTAGAGGACCGTGTTGGGGAGAGCCAATACTCCTGCTAGCAGTACTACTAGTAGAAGCCTCTCCATGATTCAAACCGGTTTAATACAATGTCGCGAGTGTTTAAAACGGTTCCACCCACTCCACCTTTAAACAACCTATTTAAAACTCCTACTTCTTTAACCTAAAAGGATCGAGGTGGTTGCTTGGAGGGTATTAGACACACCAGTACTGTGATCTACATGACCCTACCCGACAACACAAAAGCCTTTATCAGGTACAGGGTCGAGAACAACGTTATGAAGCTACTCGAAACGTACACGCCACCTCAGCACAGGGGTAAGGGGATAGCCGGCCAGTTAATGGAGTACGCTGTAAACATGGCGAAGGAAAACGGGTACTTAATAGAGCCGATCTGTAGCTACTCGATTTACTACTTCTTGAAGCACAAAGAAGCGAGAGAGCTGCTTGCCGAACCATACAGGAGTATGAGCGATGAAGAACTGAAGAGCTTGTTCGAGAAGCGGCTCGAGGAGGAGAAGTCTAAAGAGGGTGAGTAGTGCCGAGAGTCAAGTTCATGCTTTGGCTCAAGGACAAGACGGGGGTCTCCGAAGAGTTCATAAGCGCGGGTAGTCTATCGGAGTTGGTCAACACGTTGAGCTCGAAGTACAGGGTCTTGGACGAGCTCTATCAAAGAGGGGAGCTGATCGTCCTGGTAAACGGGGTGTCGGTCAACCCCGCAGCGCCGGTTAGCTTGAAGGAGGAGGACGAGGTGGTCTTGCTCCCCCCGGTGTCCGGGGGCTAGAAGCACAGCCGCGCGACTCGCTCTACAGCTGTGTCCAAGTCTAGCGGCGAGGACACCACTACACCGTCAACGACTTTTTTGAGGCTCTCACATACACCTCTTAATTGGTCTGGGTCGATGAAAGGCTGCCCGAGTTGCTCGAACAAACTCCTACTCTTCTCGAGGGCCAGCAAGACAAACGGGTAAACCCTTACACCTCGCTCTCTAGCAACCTTAGAGACCTCGACCATCTTGTCCATATTGCCCAGACCGAAGTGTATGACCATAACGTAGTCGGGGTTCTTTAACAGGCGGGCTTGTATGTTGTCCGTGGAGAACCTCATACTCACGATGAGCCCTAGGTCGACACCTTTCACTCTCTCTTTTATGAAAGTCAGCGCTTCCTCGGAGTCTGCTTCCAAGGTTTCACCGAAGGCTGGCTTGTCACCCCTTAGCAATGTGACACCCTTAAAGCCGAACTCCTTCGCTGTCAGAACCGTTGAGTACGCGTGGAGGAGGTTCACGTCCACAAGCCTAGTGCTAACGTAGACCCCTAACTCGAACTTCGTCCTCAAGTAGACGCCTACTGACGCGGCCAATAGTGCCGGTATGCCTGCGGGGTTCTCGGGGACGAAGACGCTGAAACCAAGGTCTTTGAGCCGGGGAGCTAATTTGTCGACCCCCTTCTTTGAGAAAGAGGGGAGCTCCACTATGATCTCCAAACGCCGTCACCGTGTCTCGGTTTATGGCCTTTGTATCCGGCAGTAGGTGTATAAACGTTTCCTACTCCAAACACCCGTCAGCAGGTTAATATGTGGTCGGCGCTATCGTTATAAGTTAGAACCTACGGTGGTGATGAGGTGAACCAGCTCGAAGCGAGTAAGTACCGTGTGGGCGACTACTGTATTGGGGGTATACTTGGCGAGTGCCCAACGTGGCTGGTGGGTTCCATATTCTACATGGGAGATAAGCTTCTTACAAGCAGCGGTTTTGACAAGAATTCGGCACGCGAGAAGGTAGAGGAGGCTATTAGTATATGTGAAAGGCACGGGCTTGTACTAGCCCTCGACGTGGTCTTTCCGCGAGAAGAGCTCGTCGACGACATCCTAAGCTTCGTGGGAGAATTCGACATCCCGTTGTTCCTGGATTCCCCAGATCCCGCGGTGAGGGCTAAAGCGTATCTAAGGGCTTCCGAGATGGGTCTGAAGAGGTTGTCGATCGCGAACGGCCTGTACGTGGACAGCCCGCGCGAGGAGCTGGAGGCGTTGAGGAATAGCGGGATCGAGACCAGCGTTCTCATGGCGTTCGATCCCAGAGACCCCTATACCTCCATAGAGCCGGAGAAGAGGCTTCAGATAGTGAGAAGGTTGCTTGACACGGCTAGAGACACGGGTGTAAAGAACGTGTTGGTCGACACTGTGGTACTAGACCCGTCCTCGATATATCTGAGCGGTGAAGCGATACGCAGGATCAAGTCCGAGCTCAAGCTACCCTCCGGTAGCGCGCCCGCAAACGCGCTCGGCGGGGCCACTAAGGAGAGGCTAGGCGTTGAGGGGGCGGTTGGTGTTCATGGCGGTGCTGCGGCTTTTCTGAGGATGATGGGGGCGGACTTCGTAATGTACGGTCCCGTCTCTAGAGCAAAGTACGTTGCCCCGGTCGTATCCATGGTCGACTCTCTCCTGGGTTACGGGCTAAGGAGGTCTGGTGTCAGGATAGAGGGTAAGCACCCTGTCAAGGCCCTGTTAAAGGAGTTGCAGCAGATCTTCACAAGGGGCTGAGCCGGAGGCTGTCAATCCACACGTTCATGTAGTCCGCTACCTTGGGTAATTCGACGAAGAGCATCTTTCCCGCGATCTCCCTGAAGTCGACCAGGTACTCTCTGTCCAAGAACGCAACCCTCAACCCTGGGAGAACCAGGTTGCCTACGACCAACACTCTTTCTCTGTCAACTTGGGGTACCAGCCCTATAGCCATGGCGTCCTCAAGGTCAAGGGCCGCGCCGAAACTGCCGGCGACCACGACTTGCCTCAGGTCGCTTGACGACACTCCGGCCTCCCTCATGAGGATTCTAATACCAGATTTCACCGCCGCAACAGCCTTCTGCAAGTTCCTCACGTCTAGCTGGGATACGTAGAGGTCCTTAGAGGGGTCGATGTAGAATACCTTCAGCCCGCCTTCAATGGTCGCATAGCCGGTAGTGAACTTGCCGTTCTCGTCCACTAGTCCATGACGTCTCAAGTCGGCGACTATGCTTACGAGCGCCGGACCTAAAATGCCTGAGGTTGAGACCAGGTACTTGTAGCTGAAGACGGGCCTGCCGTTCTCCAGCCTGTCTATTCTCGCCTCGTATACGCCTCCTTGGACTATAGTGGACCCTCTCGAGACCCCCGTTTCGAAAGCTGGACCGCTCGGCGTGCTGGTCCCGTACACGACTTCTTCCTTGACGAGGAAGATCTCGGTGTTGGTGCCTATATCGATCAGCAAGTAGGGGGTCTCTAACCTCAGTTCTAAGGTGGCAACGAGGTCCGCGTAAGCGTCGCCTCCGAGGTAGCCGTGCAGCATGGGAAAGCCCAGCACAAGCCTACCCCCCAGGCTGTCTAAGATGGGGCCGCGAGTTGGGGGCTGGTAAGGGTATTCAGCCAGGCTGTCGAGTTTTAGACCGAAGAAGATCGACTCCATTACGCTGTTCCCTGCTAGTAGCACTAGGCCTGCGTTGTGCTTGTCTGCTATCTCGGACACTAGGCCGCGCAGTCTCGTCGTCATATCGTCCATGTACCGCTTGTCTTCCAACGCCTTCGTCAACCTCGTTATGATGTCGGCCCCGTAGTCTTGAAGCGGGGTAAAGACGGAGTCCTCGGCCAGAACATCACCCTCGAGGTCCACGACCTGGTACGCTGTCTTAGTAGTCCCCAGGTCTACTAAGAGAGCCCGCTGGAGATCCGTGGTAAGCTCTACCACGCGGTCTAGAACCCTGAACAGCCTGGGTTTGACTTTTGTTACAACGGGCTCGACCCTTCTAGGGTTAACGACAACGGTGTTTATTCTGACGGGCTTTGCTAGCCCCGGGAAGAGCTCTACCTCGACGTCGCTTAGGACTCTGGTCTGGCAGGCCAGCCTTACGGGTCCCGTATAGCCTAGTGCCCTCTCGTACTTTGAAGGCGGAGACGTCGAGCCTTTCTTAACGACGACGCGGCAAAGGCCGCAGAGACCCCTACCTCCACACGGTAGCGCTATAACGCCGTTCTTTGCGAGTATCTCGCCCAGATTACCGCCGCTAACCCCCCTCAGCACCCTGTTACCTACTACGATATTGACCTCGCTCAAGCCTGAACCTCCATTAACTTCTCCACTAGTTTAACGGCCTCTATTGCGTTAGGGGCCCAGCCGTCGGCCCCAATCTCTTTCGCGAACTCTGGAGTCGTGGCCGCCCCGCCTACAATAACCTTCACTCTACTCCTTAACCCACGCCTTGTAAGCTCATCTATGACAGTTTTCATGTACCTGGCAGTCGTCGTGAGCAGGGCGCTCATGCCTACGATGTCAGGCTTGTACTTCTCGACGGCCTCAATGAACTTCTCCACGGAGACGTCTACGCCTAGGTCTATAACCTCGTGTCCAGCCGCCTGGAGCATGATGGCTACAAGCGTCTTGCCTATGTCGTGCACGTCTCCCTTCACAGTCCCTATAACGATCCTTGCCCTCTTCACGGCCTTCATTCTCGAGGCCTCCTCTCTCAACCTGGGCTCGAGGATCCTCATGGCCTCCTTGAAGATACTAGCCGCCTCGATCAGCTCAGCTATGAAGTAGTCTCCGCTCTCGTAAAGCCTCCCGATCTCCTCCATGGCTTTGCTCAGGGAGTCGAGTATTATCTTGGAGGCGGGGATACCCTCGTCTAGAGCGGCTTTCACGTTTCTCAAAACACAGTCTTTCTCGAGGTTCACCAGGCACTCTCTTGCCTCTTCGAGGCTCAACTGCTTACCCTCTCGGTTATATTATATCCCTCACATAGTATCTGCACAAATTAAGCGTTAGAAGGTGACCAGCACGTGAAGACGAGCCACGTGGGCAGCTTCCCGTTGGAGTTCAGCTTGGAGAACGTGAGCTTGATAGCGAGAGACCTCCACGAGGTGGGCGTGGATGTACCCCCCTACCCGCAGTTGAGGAACTTCATAGAAATATACATGGAGCCTCTGGTAGCCGGTGGCTTTGTAACGCTGAGAGGTGAGAGCTATTTCCTAAGCAAGAGCCTGGGGGCCGAGGACGTGGTTTTCGAGGGTAGGATAGAGGAGGCGGAGGTCTTTGTAGACCACGCGCGGAGTTTAGGCTTCAGGGGTTTGAGAGCCCCGGTTACAGGGCCTTTCACACTCTCGAGTAAGGTCTTGCTCGCGGAGGGGGGCGGGCTAGAGTCCACGGGCCTAGCGAACGCGGACGTAGTGAGAACCATGGCGAGGTACGTCAATGGCGTCCTGAAGTACATGGAGAGGCTGGGCTTCAACTACCTCTTCATAGACGAGCCCATACTAGGGGTGATTGTGGGCGCGCGTAGATTTCTCTTCGGCTGGGATGAGGGAAGCATAGCAGACGTGATTGAGACCGTTTTCAAAGGGATAGGCGGGTACCACGGGATCCACGTCTGTGGCAGGGTCAGTAGGAGGCTATTCGACCTGCTAGTCGACGTCCCCGTAGTAGACTTCCTCAACTTCGAGTTTCACGACTCTCCAGAAAACGTAAATATAGTGGACGGCGAGAGACTGTCGTTTAAAGGAAAAGTTCTGGCTCCAGGTGTGGCCAGTAGCAAGAGGCCTGAAATAGAAAGTGTAGAGGAAATTAGAGGTCTACTGAGAGAGCTTCTCGCGAAGGCAAGAGGGAGAGTCGACCTGGTCTCTGCTGACTGTGGCTTCGGTGGGCTGTCAACCGCCTCGGGCTCTAGGAGGGAAGCCTACGAGGTCGCGTTGAAGAAGCTCGCTAACATTAAGAAGGCGGTACTCGACCTCTCTTAGCACGTCCTCCGAGGAACGGTTGTCGACGTTTATAAGACTCTCATGGACTCTTAATTATATTCTAGAGCCGCCGTAGCTCAGCCGGGTAGAGCGCCGGCCTTGTAAGCCTCGTCTCCTAAGGCCCGGGAGAGCCGGTGGTCGCGGGTTCAAGTCCCGCCGGCGGCTCTACTAGGAGGTGAATGCCGTGCAGGTCGAGTTCAAGGTTATTGGTAGCGACAAGGTCTCTGCCATTGGTCTAGGAACCTGGGCTATCAGAGACTATGGTAAGGCGTACGAGGCCTACCTGTACGCTCTGAGTAGTGGGGTCAACAATGTCGACACGGCCGAGATGTACGACGGTGGGAAAGCCGAGGAATTTGTCGGCAAGCTAGTCAAAGCCGTCGGCAGAGACAACGTGTTCATAACGACGAAGATGTTGCCCGACAGGCTTGTCGACAAAGACCTCATCATCAAGGCCGCCAGAGCTGCCTTGAGAAGATTAGGGGTAAACTACGTGGACTTGTACCTGATCCACTGGCCTAACACGTCTATAAGTATGGAAGAGCAGGTCAGGAACTTCGAGATCGTGGCGAAAGAGGGGCTGACTAGGTACATTGGCGTTAGCAACTTCGACCTCAGCGAGCTAGATAGGGCAATACACGCTCTCTCAAGGGAGAGGATAGTTGTAGACCAAGTCCACTACAGCGTACTACATAAAGGAGAGGTTGAAGAGACTCTCCTCCCGTTCTGCCGCGCGAACAACATCGCGGTCCAGGCGTATACGCCGCTCGAGAGGGGCGCCGTTGTAACTCACCCGGTGGTACAAAGGATCGCCTCCAAGTACGGGAGGACACCCGTACAGGTCGCCTTGAACTACCTGATAAGCCAGGACAACGTCATCCCCATACCCAAGGCTGAGAAAATAGAACACGTAAAGGAGATAATGGGCTCTATGGGCTGGAGGATGAGGAGAGAAGACCTAGAGGAACTCAAGAGAATATAGCTCGGCTAGACCTCTCTCCTCGCTCTGGAGGGGTGCGTAAAAGGGGTCACAGCACGTTAAACATCTTTTGAGTGGTCTTGTTTGTTCAACGTCGTCAAGCTACTGGAGCTGAAGGAGAAGCTCAGAGAGGAGGTCCGGGGCCTACTGAGCGAGAGAGAAGCCCGAGAGGCCGAGAACGATCCCCACGCTAAAAGGAGGCCTAGGCCTTGCGGTCTGACCATCCACACCTCGATCGGATGCTTCTTTCAGTGTAGGTACTGCTACATATACGATATGGGGTTCCCAGCGAAGGCGAGCCCGTACCCGCTTAGCGGTATCCAGGTCGTCTACGCGCTCCTCTCAAACAAGTACTTCATACCGTCTCTGCATGGGACATACCTCGCAATCGGTAGCGTATCAGAGCCTTTCCACCCCCTAGTAAAGGAGCGGACTATTGAGTACGTTCGGGCGTTCTACACGTACTTGGGTAACCCAGTCCAGTTCTCGACCAAGGCATATATCAGCAGAGACGATGCCGCGAGAATAGCCGGTGCGAGTAGGGGGCTAATATCCCCGCTTGTCTCAGTCGTCACTCTGAGCAAGTGGAGCGAACTCGAACCCTACGCACCGAGGCCCGAACTCAGGCTCGAGACTATTAAGAACCTTAGAGAGACAGGGTTAAAGCCCTTCCTCTTCCTCAGACCCATAATACCTGGCGTTACTGAGCGCGAGTACAAGGAGGTAGTTGACAAAGCCCTCGAGTACGGCGCGGTGGGGGTCGTAGCGGGCGGGTTGAGGGTTACGAAAGGCATTATAAAGAATTTGAAGGAGTCGGGCGTCGATATAAGGGAGGTGTTAAAAAGGGTAGACGTCCCAGTCGAGAAGATGAAAAACGGGGTCCAGTACGATGTCTACACAGGCGACATCAAGTCCGGTATCCAGAAGTACGCGTTGAAGAGGGGCTTGCTGTTTTTCCCCTCAGCCTGCATGGCGAACTTGTACACCCACGGGATGAGGTGCTGGAAGATGGGTTTGTACGGAGTCGAAGTAGGCGGAATGAGAAGGCCCCGCGTCGACGAAGTCACCTCGCTCTTTGAGAGACTGGGGTTCGAAGCTTCCTCGGTGACGTTGGGTGCGGCCACAATAGTTGCCAAGGGGAAGTGCGTGAACTGCGACCCTACGTATGTATCCGAGGTTGTCCTACACGAGTTCAAGATGTGCCCCAGGCTCAGGTTAAGCAAGGGTTGACGAGATTTAATCCCTATAACCCCTCTTACCACGAGATCAAAGTGGGAGAGACTAGGAGTAGTGCCGGAGACATGGGCACGTGCTCTTTTTGCGGGAGGTCCTCGAGGACGATCTCGTCCTTTCTGGGAGTTTGCGTAGACTGCCTGAGGAAGAACAAAGGCGCGCTCTACCATGTATTAAAGATTCACGAAGAGGTCCGAAGGGAGCTGGGCAAACGGCAGGAGCCCACCGGCAACGGCTTGAAGTGTACCGTGTGCGGTAGGTCTTGCTCTCTACGCGACGGGGAGGTCGGCTATTGCGGGCTCAGATACTCGACTACCGGGAAGGTGTCCGCCTTCCTTAGGGCGGATACTATGCTGGGCCACGTGTACTACGACCCTCACCCAACGAACTGCGTAGCGGTTGAGGTGTGCCCGGCGGCTAAAGGGGTTGGCTACCCGGTCTACGCCCTCACCCCCAACGGGGAGCCGGGTTACTACAACATCGCTGTATTTTTCGGTTCTTGTAATTTGAACTGTCTCTTCTGCCAGAACTGGGAACACCACCTTATAGCAGTTAGAAAGGGGCCCAGCTTCACTATTGACGACCTTGGGAAGGCTGTAAACGGGCAGACAACCTGCGTCTGCTTCTTCGGTGGAGACCCGTCTGTGTTCTCCACCGCAGCTATCATCGCCGCGAAAAGAATGGTAAAAAGGGCAAAAGAAGTCGGGCTCAGGGTTTTCAGAGTCTGCTGGGAGACCAACGGGCTCTGGAATCCGGCGATTTTCGAAAAGGCGGTCGAGCTCTCACTAGAGACGGGGGGCATAGTCAAGGTCGACATGAAGGCGTGGAGCCCAGAGGTCTACAGTGCGCTGACGGGGGTGAGGCCCGAACACGTTCACCTGATCAGGGAGAACGTGGAAAGAGCTGCGAAGCTATTTGAAAAAAGGAGAGAGCCCCCGCTACTAGTCGTATCGGTACTACTTGTACCAGGGTATATAGACGACTACGAGCTAGACGGTATCACGAAGTTTGTCGCGGGCCTGAACCCCGACATACCCGTCGTCTTTCTGGGCTTCCACCCGGACTTCTACCTCAACGACCTACCAAGGACGAGTTGGTCTCACGCTAGGAGGGCGTTGAAAATCGCGGAGGAGAACGGGCTTAGAAGGGTCTATTTGGGGAACACGTTCCTCCTCGGAAACGCTTACGACTGACCTGAAGCGGTCTTCCCGAGGTCTCTAGCCAGAGTGGCGAGCATCGATACGAGCGAGACTAGCTCGGGGACGGCGGCGCCCGGCGGAAAGTTGGACGCGAAGTGGGCTGTCCAGACCCCTAAATTGACGAGCCCTAGGGCGGCAATCACTGCCCCCTCGACAGAGGTCTCCATGGCGTGTACCACCATGTAGGCTATTGAGGCCAAGAAGAAGAGTAGAGAGACGTAGAAGTGCAGCCTCCCGTAGTCCTCCGGGTAAACACCTATCATGGTCAGAGAGTAGCCTCCTAACACGAGCAGGGCTCTGTAGGGTGCGGCGAGGTGGCGTGCTACCGAGGTCGCGTATACCAACAGGATAGCCCCCGTGGTGGACACCAACCCGTTAAACACCACAGCTGTCAGGCCGTTCCCGATTCTCCCAAGATCGCTGAATGCGTTCTCCCAGATGTTAAACCAGGGGGTGCACCAGGCGAGGAGCAGTAGAGAGAGGAGAGACGCGATAAAGGGTGAGACGAGGATTAAGGGTCTTGCCTCCACCGAGGACACCAAGTTTTTATTCGACCGCGGGTCTCTTAAATAGGTAGTGCGCGGTGTTCCACGTGGGCAGTGTAGCGTACGAGCTACTACTCGTCCTTCTGGTGGGGTTCTCGCCCGTGGCCGAGATACGAGGGGCCATACCGCTTGCGTACTACTTCTTCAGACAGGACCAGGCGCTCTACATGGTGGCACTGGCCGCAGGTTTATTGGGTAATCTAGCGGTGGCCCCCATAGCCGTTCTCGCCTTGAGGTTCGTTGAGAGGAAGATTGTAAACAACAGTAGAGCCCCCGGTTTTCTGAAGAGACTCTACTGGAAAGTCGTGGACTACGCTAGGAAAAAGGCGAGAGGGCACGAGAAGCTAGAGTTCGCCGGCCTGGCAGTATTCGTCGCGATACCCTTACCAGGTACTGGGGCGTGGACTGGCGCGCTCGTAGCGCACGTGCTGGGTATGGATCTTAGAAAGGGGGTTCTCAGTATCGAGCTAGGCGTGCTCGGGGCTTTCCTAATAGTCTTAGCGGTCGTCGAGACCGGTGCCACGGTGTTAAGGGTGTTTTTCGGGTTGTGAGAGCTACTTCACGACTCGCATCTTAATCCTCTTAAGCCATTCGACGCTCGCTTTCTCGGCTATCTTCTCCGTGAGTAGTACCGCGTAGGCGAGGTCGTTTAAGTCTATTACTTCCGTGGGGGAGTGTATGTACCTGGCAGGCACCGAGACAACGCCAGCCGGTACCCCTTCCCTGTTCAGCGCTATTATCGAGGCGTCGGTAGTCCCCCCAGGTATGACCTCTAGCTGATAGGGTATCTTCTCCTCTTCGGCAACCTTGATCATGAAGTTGAGTATCTCGGGGTGTGTGATGAGGCCTGACGCGTTCCTCCCGTCGGCTATCTTGATCGCGGGGCCCTTACCCAACCTCGTGAACTGCTCACTCTTCGCCACACCAGGGAAGTCGCTCGCGATAGTGACATCAAGGGCGATCGCCGCGCTGGGGGAGATTGCGAAGGCAGCAGTCCTAGCCCCCTTGAGCCCGACCTCCTCTTGGACGGTTGCTACCGCGTATACGTCGGCCTCGTTGTTGTCAATCAGCTGGAAGGCCTTGAGCATCACAGCGAGACCTGCCCTATCGTCAAACGCCTTGCCTGTGACTCTATCTCCGGTCAACCTCTCCATGGCCCTGTCGAACACCGCCACGTCGCCAACTCTCACCCCCATTTTTTCCACCTCGTCCCGCGATGACGCCCCGATGTCGACGAAGAGCTCTTTTATCTCGGGTATCTTCTGGGCCTCCTCCGGCTTGACTACGTGAGGGGGCTTTAAGCCTATGACGCCTTTCACAGTCCTCCCGCTCCTAGTCACTATGACTACGCGCTGGTGTAGTAGGGTCCTCTCGAGAACCCCGCCTATCGGGGTGACGCGCAGGAAGCCGTCGTCCTCAATGTAGGACACGAACAGCCCTATCTCGTCCATGTGGGCCGCGAGCATCAAGCTGGCCCCTCCCTTGCTTCCCTTCTTTAACGCGATCACGTTGCCTAAGGAGTCCACCCACACCTTGTCCGCGTTCCTCTCCAGCTCGCTTATCACGGTATCGTGGATCAAGTACTCAAAACCGCTTGGTGCGTGGACGCTTGTCAGCTTCTGGAGTAAACTGTACATTTCCTCCTTTAACTTGCCAAGCTCGACCATAGGATACACCGAGTTGTTTAGGATATGCGCTGTGGAATATAAGTGCTAAGCCTCAGGGCAGGGTAATGCCTGACTATCTAGACCTGTACTGTTCGATCAACGCGGCGATCTTCAGAGGGGCGTCCAGTGAAGTGACCACGACAGTGTTAACACCGCTCCTCCTCAACATTTTCGAGTAGTTCAACTGCTTGGTCAGCAACTCGTGCGTCTTCAGAGAGTAGAGCCCGCGGGCCCACACAGGAATGCCGATCATGTCGTAAGAGGTGATGACGGGGTTTACCACGTAAACGATGTTCTTCAAACCAGCGAGATCCCTTGCCACTTTAACGAGGGCCTCGTAATACTCTTGGGAGTCGACGACCGTCGCGATTATCACTATGTTCCTCTCTCTCCTGAGCGACATTAGTAACATGTTGTACGCCTCCAAGAGACTCCGCGCTCTCTCCTCCTTTACAACATCCTCATAGTCGACACTAGACATGGCTTCTAGAGCAACCCTAAGACCGGCGTTTGACCTCATTAAGGTCGGCATAGCGATTAGTCTCCGAGCCCCGAACACTATGACTTGGAAGTTATCACCCCTCTGGGCCAGGTAGGCCACGATAGCACTCATAGCCCTCGACATGTGCTCGAATACCGTCTTGGCGTAGGGGCCCACCAGCATTACGTGAGAGGAGTCCAGCAGGATGTACACGTTTTGTTGGGCCTCTCTCTCGGTCTGCTTGACGATCAGCCTGTTCAACTTGACGCTCTTCCTCCACTCTATCCTCTTCAGTTCGTCGCCCGGCTTGTAGTCTCTCAAGCTGTGGAACTCTACACCAGCCCCGGCGATCCTTGACCTCGACAGCCCGACCGACCTAGCGTAGGCGGCCAGTCTCCTCAACACTGCCACTTGATAGGACGGGGGTATCCTGATGTAGGTGAAGGCCCCCGTGTTATAGGGTCTAGTCTTGAACAGCCCGAATACATCCCTTGCCTGCAACTCGACAGGACCTATTCTATGCTTCCCCACCCTTCCGTGACACACCATTCTTACGACCACCTCCGACTTTGCCGGTACTGCTATGAAGCCGCGCGTAGCGCCCTTCACAAATTTGAGGAAGGGGGAGTGCCTCACATTGTACTCTACGAAGGCCAGCGGCGCGATCCCCGGGTTTTCTATTACAACTCTGACCTCGAACTCCCCGTTATCGATGGGAGTGTCGTGGTCGAACTCAACTCTAAGGTCTCTCAAGCCGGCAGCAACGTAGGTGACGTACGCTCTCAAGCCGAAGAGGAAGGCCAGTACTACCAACGCGACCGTGACTAATGAGCCGTTGGACGACACGAAACCGGAGAGCAGCACCAGGAAGGAGACGATGTACAGTACTTTAGCTCTATGAGTCGAGTGCACCGGGGACTCCTCGCGCATACCTCACCGCCTCGCTATCTTCTCTAGCACCTCTACTTTCATCAAGCTCACGCCTATCTTCGAGAGCACTTCGTCGCTCTCCCTCGCGTACTTCAGGACCGTCCTATGCCACGACAACACGACAGGCGTTCTGCGGGCACCTGTCGCCTTCCCGTATAGCTTGTTCATCGCGTCAACGTATCTCCTCGCATTCTCGGGGCCGAGGACTTCGGACAACCTCTTGACCAGGTCGGCATCCTTTAAGCCCAGCCCGTAGACGCTCAACATGGCCTGGTCTACCAGCTCGTAGAGGGACTTAAAGTCCTCTTTCCCGAGTTTCAGCTTCCCCCTCACGATCTCCTCTCTGATGTTCACAGCGTACGCCACCTCCACGAGCCTCTCCTCGCCCATCGGCCTATCCCGTATGAAGCTCTCGCCCCTTGAGAAGTACACGAACGCGAGCAAAGCGAGAAGAACCGAGAAAACCGAGGCCACCAGCTGGTTTTGTATGGCCTGTTTCAGCAAGCTGTTGGAGTAGTCGAGAAGAGGCTCGAACCACGTCGAAGGGTGGATTAGGTTCGCTATTATCATGCCGAGAAGGGTTGGGAAAGATACGTAGAGCGGCGTAATGCTGTTGATGTTGTTCATTATGTCAGCTAGGGGGATAAGTGTGTATCTGCTAGCGTCGAAAACTATCTGGCACCCCCCGGTGCCACAGATGCCCTGGAACAGGTCCAGGGCGAACTGCCTGTAGGTCTCGTTTCGATCTATGACCTGGTTCAGGAAAACAGAGCCGTCGGACAAGACTACCGTTTCGACGTCTCTCTTTTGCCCCTCCAATGTGATACTAGACCACGCGACAGCCCCCGAGACGAGGGTCTTGTTGCCGACGTAGTACTCTCCGAAAACTGTCGCGTTGCCCTCGCCTACTTTAATGTAGGAGGCTATGTCTAGGACTATATCGTATACCTTGCCCGCCACGTTGAACCTGGACACCGGGTAAGGAGGCAGGTACTGCCGCGTTGAAGGGTCGTAGACCAACCGGATTAGGCCGCTCTGCTGAACTAGCACAACAACCTCTGCGACCCGTAGAGGTGCCCCAGCGGCCTTGAGCAGTGCGTTGGATGTGGTGTTCTCGTCGGCTATCAGCAGTTTTATGTCCCTACACCTGGCCAGCGAGCTCAGTATTTCGTTCGACTCGGCCTCTGTGTATGGCCTCTCGGGGGATACCGTTACGAAGAGACAGCTCCCGGATAGGGGTAGGTTGGCCAGCTCGGACAAATTCGTGATGACGTATACGCTACCGTACCTCTCCCTCAGGATCTCTACGAGGCTAGACGTGCCTATTTCGCCAGTGTTGAAAGGGGCCGCCCCCTTGAAAACTGGTAGTCCGGGCCCTCCTTTCTCGGCTAGAGAGATGAGCCCTATTGCCACCAGAGACAGTATCAGGAAAATAGAGAGCGTGCCTCTAACTCTTACCCTCCACTCGCTCAACTCCGCCTCCCTTCTCTAGAGCGTACACGTACGCCGATATACGTAGAATGTACAAGCCCGCCGAGAGCAGTGTGAAACCTATAAGAGCGCTCAGTAGGCTTGTGGCAACAAAACCAGCCTGCATGTACCCGATACTCCAGAGGAGCGTTAGTATGGACAGCGACAACAGGACTACTCCTATTACCAGGTAGACCAGGAACCTCACTATCTGCCTCAAGGCACAGCACCCAACATCTTGGGTATATACTCTACCAAGCTATAAAACACGGTGTAGTAGCTCTGGTAGGCCGAGACAACGCTTAGGGACCACGTCTCGAAGTCGGGGTGTATGAGAGATAGCCATAGATCGCTGGTGGCCTTGAAAGTGTAGTATACGCCCCCCGCGTACGTTACCGCCAACATGACCAGGGATGCCACGAGTAGCTGGCGGGGGGTGTCCATCAAAATAGAGTCCAGACCCCTCAAGACAATAGTGACAAGTATCCAGGAGACCAACGCTAACACGACACTTGAAACCATAGGGGCGTATTCCTTGAGGAAGTAGAGCTGTCTCGCCAGGTAATCTCCGAAGACCTCGTATATGGGCTGGTATAGGAGCGGGGCGAACGCGCTTGCGATTATCATTCCTCTCAGGCTCCCAAACACAGGGTTGTAAAACACGTTGATCGACTCCTCGTCTAGCAAGATGCTCAGCGCCATCCTGGCGTTGGGCTTCATGTAGAAGAAGAAAACCGTGAAAAACTCTCTAGCGGTGTAAAGCGCGTAGACTACTACCGCGATCAGAAGTAGCAACTTAAACAAGTATGTAGACGTGAGCAGTATGCCTAAGCCGGACGAGGCCGTCGAAGTAAGCGTCTCATAGTACAGAACCCACAGCCTTGAAATAAGGAACGCGACCCCCGACAACGACGCGACGAATAAGAGTACTTGGAAAACAGCCAGGTGACCGCTTCCCTGCCTATACCTTATCCATCCATACTGGTTGATGTTGTAGTTCGAGACAAGGTTGTCGACGAACAGCAAGACGAAATAGCCCGCAAGCGCGGTTACAATCAACTTAAGGTCACGGCCGGCGGGTAGCAGGGACAAGAAGATTAGAGTGATACCGTAAAACTGCGGCGATGCTGTCACAATAGTCACGACTACTAGGCCCCACGCGACCACAACCATGAGAGTCGAGACCAACCCCATGCCGGCGAAGTTGATGGCGGGAAGGTTGAAGTTTACTATGACCGTGTAGTAGACTAGAGCGAGCGCGACCAGCCGGGGGACAACCGCGACTAGGAGACTCCTATAGTTTGCCAACTAGATCACCGTATAGCCTGCGGGCCTCCTCGTCGAGATCCCTCCTGGAGTCGCCCGCGTACCTCCTCGCCTCGTAGATCTCCGTGAGCCTTCTGAAAGACTGTGACAGCCCTCCCAGCGCGCTCTTCACGGCGTTGTAGTACTCGCGGTGAGTGTTGCTTGGCGAGAGCCTGACACCTGTCGCTCTCTCAACTTTCGCCACTGCTCTCCAGTAGTACTCCACAGCATCTCCCCACCTCCCAGCATGCGCGATCAGCCTCTTCACTCTCCTCGCAGTTGGAGACCAGAGAGCACTCACCTTACCCACCAGCCTCGGGGCCAGGTAAGATAGCAGAATCGAGGTCGCAACAACTGTTGCTACTAGAACAACGGTCTGTAACCCCTCCGGGATAGACAGGTAGCTTAGTAGCGGAAACGCCGCACTAGGGAGCCCCCCTATCTTCACGCCGCTTGTTGGGGTTTGGGACTGACCTAGGTATGGGGGGATGAGATTCGGTAGCTGGCTGGTTAAAGCCTTTAACGCGTCAGCCGCTACTCTCATAGACTCCGAGTCGAGTCTATCCGACAAGTTCGTGTAGCCCTCTGAGCGGGCCAGTATAGAGAGGAGTTTTAGAGCCAGGGCGTAGTCGGCGGGCGTCAGCTTCCCTTGTCTCCAAAGCGTCTCGATCCTTTCGAGGGCGCTTAATATATCGCTCTCAGAGACACTCCTGTTCTCGAACATGTAAGGGAAAAAGAGTGATGTAAGCATGTTTTTCACATCTGTGTTGTTAAGCAGAGACAGTGCGTTGAGTATGTCGCTCTCGGTATAGTTCCCCGAAGAGAGGTGGAAGTAGGAGTACAGTGCTTCAAGCGACTGGTTTAGAGAGGAGCTCGAGACCCCCAGTTGAGAGGTCTGGTTTATCAGCGTTCCTATAGTGCTAGCAGCCTTCTGCGCCTCCGAGGCGCTCAAATTGCCTGATTGGAGCGAGCTTATTATCTCCTGCCAGTCGCTGAGACTGAAGCCTGTGAAGCCAGGGGTGTGCCTGTACGTCTCGAGAGCCTGAGCGCTCGCCACGGCGGACATAGAGACGTATAGAAGGGCTAGAAAGACCATCACGCCTCTAGTCAAGGCCTAGGCACCGGTACCCTGTTAGCTATCTCCTCGACAACTCTACTCGCGGTCAACCCCTCTACCTCGTACTCCGGCTTCAGGATTATCCTGTGGGATAGAGTCGGGGCGAGGACCTGCTTCACGTCGTCCGGTATGACGTAGTTCCGCCCCTCGAGATACGCCACGGCCTTCGCCATTCTCAGAACGGCGATCCCGGAACGAGGGGAGGCGCCGAGCCTCACCGCGTGGTGTCTCCTAGTCTCCTCGACTAAATTAGCGATGTACTGGTAAACCGCCTCGTCGACCTTGACGTCTCTCGCGCTCCTTATCTCGTTCAAGACCTCTTCTTTAGTCACGACCGGCTTGATCGCCTCGACCCACGCCTCTATCTCGTCGACCTTCTTCAACATCTCGACAAACCCTTTCGTACTCGGGTACCCAGTCTCGATTTTCACCAAGAACCTGTCCAGCTGCGCCTCGGGGAGTGGGAATACGCCCTCCATCTCGATAGGGTTCTGCGTAGCTAGGACGATGAAAGGCTCGTCTAACCGGAACGTATCGCCCTCAATGGTGACCTGCCTCTCCTGCATAGCTTCTAGTAGAGCAGACTGGGTCCTCGGCGAAGCCCTATTGATCTCGTCCGCGAGTAGAATGTTGGTGAAGATAGGGCCTTTCACGAATTTGAACTCGGCTGTCTTCTGGTCGAAGATCTTGTACCCTATTATGTCCATCGGGAGCAGGTCTGGGGTCATCTGGACTCTCTTAAAGTCGAGCGATAGAGTCCTCGCTATTGTCTTCGCTATGGTGGTCTTGGCTACGCCTGGAACGCCCTCGATCAGGACATGGCCCCTAGCTATCAGCGCTGCTAGTATAAGTTTGACCTCCCTCTCCTTCTCGATCAGGTAGCCCGATCCCGTTATATACGAGTAAGCCTGCCTAATCCCCATCCACTAAAACCCTTACTGACTACTAGGATAGACGGCCAAAATATATAACACTTTATAGTTAACAATATCCATGGGAATGTTATGGAACAAAACTCGGACAGCGACGACAAAAGGCTGATCGCCTCTCTTATACAGAACACGAGGGCCAACATATCCGCGATATCCAAGAAGACCGGGCTGAGCCCCACCTCGATTAGAAACCGGTTGAAGAGACTCATCGACAAAGACATGCTCCAATTCAAGCCCCTGTTCTCAGCCAGGATGCTGGGGAGCGAGGCGGCGCTCCTCAGGATAAAGGGTGGGAAAAGAGAGGCCGTCATGCGGGTCTTGACCATGTGTAACCGGGTTCTAGGAGTGATGGTGGTCAACGACAACGAGATCTTAGCGATGGTCTACGGCAGAGATAAGAGGGAGATCGCCAGCCTCGTGTCATTCGTCAAATACATAGCAGAGGACGTAGACGAGGTAGAGATACACTACGGCAGACTTCCCAGCGACTTCATGATACCTCTCAAGAACGACGCCCCCAACTGCCACACATACATGAACGACGCAAACGTGAACTCGTTCTGCGGCAACTGCCTGCCCTCTCTACGTAGGAACAGGGCCTGACCCGTCTAAACGCCCGCCTTGTTGCCTGTTAAGGGTCTCTGAAGTCCTCGCTTGACTGGAGGCTCAATAAGTCTTCTACTAACGACAGCACGCTGTCGTAGTCGCCCTTCTTACGGACTTTAACCACCCGCCTCTTGAGAAAGGGCGCATCGCGTAGTATGTTCCTGACCGCCTCCTCTAGGAGCTTTCTACCCTCGCTGTTCAAGTAGTCGCCACTGAAGTAGACCTCCCTACCCTCCACCAATATCCTGAGCAACCTGATCGCCTGGTCAAGGCTCTTCTTCAACTCAACACCACTACACTATCGCCGTGTAGTAGCTGATTCGCGCGCACAGCCGCGTAAGCGCTCTCAGCAGGGTCGTATAACACTAGGTAACCCGAATAGTAGCTGACGAGTTCCAGCGTCTTATCGGACACCTCGCTAACCCTCCTCTCGGAAACAGCCCTTAGTAAGGCGGGGTCGTCAGCGTCTACTTTAACGAGTTTTCCAACTTCGAATGCGAACCCCTGCTGCGACAGCTTCCTGAGCTTGTTGTTCAGCACGTTAACGTCTCTGGCCAAGTCCTCTTCTAGCATCTTCCGGAATTCGAACTTCAAGTGCTCTGTCAGCCCGCTGGTCCTCCCTAGTCTAAGCTCGAGACCTCTCGCCTCGTACGAGCTCGTCGTCTCGACTAAGACAGTGCTGACACTGTGAGGCTGCTCAGCGAGCCTCTCGATGTACCTCCACGACCTGGTAGAGCCTACCTTGACCTTGCCGTGGAGTACCGTGGCGTACACAGAGTACCTGCCCTCCCCCGCTAGAGCCTTGTCTAACTGCCTGCAGTATTCCAAGCTACCAGAGCCCCCCAGTGTGAAGCAGAGAGTGTAGAACGCCCTAAGCGTGTTACGGTGCTTCGGGCAGAAACCCTGCGGGGTCACGACGGTCTCTGCACAGTACTTACGAGACAGCGGGTTGTCCTTCTCCGCGATGTCGCCCGTGTGCCACAAGCAGAACCTCTGGCTAGGCTCCTTGATCCTCAGCTTGGTACCCGGCCCTACTAAAAAGACGCTATCCACACCCACAGGCTGTAGGAGAAGGCCTTTAAAGCCGGTTCTGTACCTATCGAGCAGAACCCTGCCCCCGGGCTCTCCACCCGACACAAAGGACTGGAGGCTGAAAACCTTTACCTCCGAGGTGGACTCCAGCCTGGGCTCGAAGTAGACTAGTCTCGGTATCAAGTCTTCGACCACTTCACGTTACACAGGGCTTTATCCTGAGAATACCCTTGTCGACGAGTATCCTCTCGAGCAGCGGGATTCCCTTGTCGCTCCCTACGGTGTTGTCTATCTCTACCAGCAACCTCTTTTCCTTGTAGTACTCTATGATGGGGTTGAACGTCTGGTAGTACACCTGGTACCTCCTCCTTATGACCTCTGGCTCGTCGTCGCTCCTCCTCACCAGCTTTGCCCCGTCGTAGTCGCACACCAAGTCGTTTTTAGGGGGGTTGTAAGTGAGGTTGTAGACCCTCCCGCAGACCGGGCAGACATACCTGTTGCTCAGCCTTCTCACCGCCTCCTCCTCTGAGATGTAGATGTGTATCGCTGCGTCTAGGGGGGTGATCTTCTCCAGCTCCTGGGCCTGCTTAATCGTCCTCGGGAACCCGTCCAAGATAAAGCCGCGCTTGGTGTCCGGCTCGCTCAACCGCCTCTTCACCACTTCGACTACGATCTCGTCGGGTACGAGCTCCCCCCTGTCTAAGTACTCTTTCACTTTCAGGCCCAACTCAGACTTCTTGGCTACCTCGGCCCTGAAGATGTCGCCGGTGCTGATGTGCGGTATACAGTACTTCTTCGTGAAGTACTCCGAGTAAGTCCCTTTACCGGCCCCCGGTGGGCCTATTAAGACGACTCTCAACCCCTACACCTACACTGGAGCACTCTCTAGATTCCCCTCGGGTCTTTTATCCCTAACCAGTCCAGTAGCCTGTAGAACGCCTTGACCTTGCTTATGACCTTAACACCGGGCGGGCCGGGTTTCTTCGTGTAGAACGCGTTTACTTCGTAGACCGTCCCGTACAACCCCCTCTCCAGCGCTATTTTGCCCAACCGTATAAGGTCTATCAACACGCCGACTATTGCCGGCTTGTCGTTCACTCTCATTATCACGTAGATCTCGTCCTTGAAATCTCCAAAGCTCATATACTCGATGATCATGGCGACGAACTTTTTGTCCCCGAGCGGCTCTAGGAACCCTGTAGGCCTGATGTAGTTCGGGGCCTCGTAACCCAGTATGTCGGACACCATGCTGCTCTTGGTCTTCTTCTTCATGATGTTCCTCTCGGGCTCTGTTAAGGCCAGGAAGTCGGTGTTCCCCCCGATGTTGAACTGCGCGATGTCTAGAACTCTCCTGTTCCGCTGGAACAAGTGCTCTAACAAGTCCGCTGTCAGGGGCGTCGCGCCCGTGGCTGCGTCGTCCCCGAACACCACCGCGTTGCTTGCCTTGTACAGGTCTACGAAGGCCTGGTCGGTCGCGATTGGCGAGGGTATAGCGTTGATGAAAACAGCCGGCTTAACCCTCCTAGCGTACTGTGCAACGGCGTACGCGTACGCCTGGGACGCGGTCAGGTAACCCTCTTTCATCCTCGCCTCGAGCTCGCCCACGTTGTGGATTGGCTCCACGGGCTCAGTGGTAATCACGTTTAAGAACACGTCGGCGTTGAAGCTCTTCCACTCGTCCACGAGCATCTCTATAGACTTTTCGAGCCCGTATTTCTCCTCGAGCCCCCTGGCCTTGTACGGCAACCCCTTCAAACTGCCTAGGTGTATCCCCCTCCTCACCTGGATCTCTTTCAGGCTGCCGGGGATGCTCGAAGAGTTAAAGTACTCCCTCGCTAGCTCGTAGGCCGTCTTGCCGATCTTCCTCTCGTCAACGTCGTAGGCGGCAACGATCTCGATGTCGTCGTACTTGACCGGGATCCAGTCTCTCAAAGGCACACCGTAGTCGGGTATCTCGTTCCTCTTCAGCCTCTCTAGGCCCACCTCCAAGTACGAGGCCGCCATACCCTGACCTATTACCACGACCCTCATTTCAGACCACCTAGAGCCCTAAGCGTCTCCTCTAGGAACTTCAGCCCCTGGTTAAACGCCTCAATCCCTTTCTCGGTCACCTTGTAATACGTCTCGTCCCCACCCGTGACCCTGGCTATTAGGCCCTCTCTGTTCATCCTGTAGACTACCGTGTAGACGGTTATGGCTGGTGGGTTGATATCGAACCTCGACTTGATCTGCTTCCGGACGTCGTAGGCTCTCATAGGCGTTTGGCTGTCGAGCAGCACCCTTATCACGTACAACCAGAGGTTCTCGACCGTGAGCTTCCTCTTCAACCTCTCGAGAGCCCTCACTTTATCCAAACGTACGACACCCTTCTAGTGTATATTTACGGCCGCAAATAAGGCTTACACCACGTGCCATGGGCTGTGAGGCTAAATATCTTTACGGGACTAGCCTCGTCCTGTCCCTAACGAAGAGCACCGCTTCCCTGATGTTGCTTAACCCCAGCATCTGCATCATGAGCCTTTCGATCCCCAGCCCGAAACCGCCGTGAGGCGGCATGCCGTACTTGAACGCCTCCAAGTAGAACGAGAAGTTGGCTGGGTCTAGACCCTTTAATCTCAGCGCCTCGACGAGCTTGTCGTACCTGTGCTCTCTCTGCCCACCGCTCGCGATCTCGAGCCCTCTGAAGTCGAGATCGAACTTCCTCGTGTGGTAACCGTCCTCTTCTCTCATATAGTAGAACCCTGTGGACTGCCACGGGAAGCCGACTATGAAGTAGAGGTCGTGCCCTTTCTCGGACATGATCTTTCCCAGCTCCCTCTCCGCGTAGTCGCTCAGGTCCTCTCCCTCGGGTACCTCGACTCCGTTGCTCCGCAGTATGTCCACTGCTTCCTCGAATTTGAGGCGCTTAAACGGGGTGGACACACGGGGCAGCTCTACTCCAAGGGTCTCGAGCTCCTCTTTGTTTCTGTCCCTGACGTAGTTGATAATGTAGGCGACCAGGTTCTCGAGCGTGTTCATTACGTCCTCCACGCCCTCTATAAAGCCCTGCTCGACGTCGATACCCCAAGACTCGTTCAAGTGTCTCACAGTGTTGAACTTCTCGGCTCTGAAGTAGGGGGTTATCTCGAAAACTCTCGGGATGGAGGATACGAGTATCTGTTTGTACAACTGGGGGCTCTGGCTCAAGTAAGCCTCTCTCTCGAAGTACTGGACCTTGAATAAGGTGGTACCGCCCTCCGCTCCCGCGGCGACTATCTTGGGGGTGTGGACTTCCGTGAAGCCGTTGTTTAACAGGTACTCCCTGGCCGCCTGGACAATGCCCTGCCTGACCCTGAATATGGCCTTCTCGACGGGGTTCCTTAGAAGTAGCCACCTGTACTTAATCCTGGTCTCTAGCAGAGACGGCACTTTGCCCACCAGCTCGACGGGTAGGGGCTCAACAGGCTCGGCGTACACTTTGATAGACTTCACCTCGAACTCCGTGCCCCTCTTGCTCTTCTGCTCCTTAGCAGGCTCGCCCTCGAAGCAGACAGCCGAGCCCAGAGGCAGGCTACTCAAGGTTTTGTACAGGTCTGGGTTCACGTCCTGTTTACCTACTAGAACATACGGCCTGACGTCTCCACCCGACACCTCGACGATCACAACTCTACCGATCGTCTTACTCCGCAATACCCAGCCGCACAGCCTCATCTCTGACACCACCAAATAGGAGCCGATCAAAATTTATAAGGATGCCAGGTGTATAATTATTGTGAGGCCAGATACCCCCTAAGCCCCACCTACACCCGGGGATTGTCTGGTAGTTTGCTCACGGTATCCACCTATTTCCCCGGACAGGGTGGGGATGCCACCTGTGTAGGTGGCGGGGGTAGGCCAGTTCTACTCCCGGCTTCGCTTTATTTAAAGTCTCGCGGTATAAAGTCTCTTGATGGATGGTATACTTGAAGACCAGTAAAAACGGCAAGGGGAAGTATAAGCCGCTGACGGAGTTTCTCAAGAAGGCTGAACCGGCCCAGGCCAGCCGGCCGGACAGCGCTGGTGATCGCGAGACAGGGCTTTCGAGTATTGAGGAGATCGTAAGGGCTTTCACCGAGGAGAAAATGGCGAAGAAGGCGGAGGTTTCCAAGGAGGTGGAAGCCGAGCAGAAGGCCAGCATAGCCGTGGACGTGCTGAGCAAGATAGCCAGTAGTCCGTCGTTCAAGAGGATAGAGTGCGAAGCCAACGGGGTCTGCAAGGACGGCGTCCGGGTGGGAGACAACGTCGTAGACGAGTACGGCATCGAGAGGAAGAGGGGTTTCGTGAACACGACGAGGCTACCCATTTTCCTGGACTGGGTGTCGGAGACAGCTAACGTAGACCGCCTCACCGACAAGACGTTAGTCGTGAAGACGAACAGGGGGGCTCTCGCAGTAGTTCCGGACCACTTCCTGTGCGAGCTCCAGTACAGGTACGGGATCACTATTCTAGGCCTGGAAGAGAAGTGCAGGGACTACAAGCCTAGTATCGGTAGGCAGTATAAGCCCAAGAGTAGGAGGAAGAAGTAGTGTTAAAAAAGTGAGGCTGTGCGAGAGTAGGCGCCGCCAAGGCCTACTGTTCTGGTGGCACGTAGTAGAACCTGGGCTCCTGGTCTACCGACATCAGCTTCGGCGTCCTCTTCCTCCTCCTCTTCCTCGCTCTCCTAGGCTCCCACTTCATGCCTGGTAGTCCAAGGCTTCCGTCCGGGTACTCCATGATGGCTCTCAAGGCCAGGAGGTGGTTTACAGCCTTCCTAACCCTGTCCTCGCCGGCTAGACCGCTGAACTCCTTCACGATCTCATCGAAGTACATTGGACGCCCCTTCTTCCTGATCGCCTCTAGCACCATGTCCGGCAGCTCCTCGTCTCTCGGAGCTATAGCGACGATCACGTCATTATCTTCATGTATGACTCTACCATTAACCATACGTCTCACCCAATATAAGGTAGTGGGATAACAGATATTTAAACTTTGATTATAAGCAAATCCCACAATTTTTTGCCGAAGGTTAAATAGCTTGACCGGCTATAAAGTTTACACGAGTATAGGCCTTTTAAGGTGGTGGATATCCCGGTAAAAACACTTCTTGCCGAGAAGGGGAGTAGAGTACTCTACATGGGCAACGAGGCGATAGCGAGAGGCGCCCTTGAGGCTGGCATCTGCTACTTCGCAGCTTACCCGGGCACGCCGTCTACCGAGATTCTCGAGTCTGTGGCAGAGGTCGCAGAGGACGTTGGAGTTATAGCTGAGTGGAGTGTCAACGAGAAGGTGGCCTACGAGTCCGCCTACGCCGCGGCCATCGCCGGGGTGAGTAGTCTCACCGCCATGAAGCATGTGGGGCTGAACGTCGCTGCCGACATACTAGTTAGCAGCGGCTACTCGGGGACCAAGGCCGGTTTCTTGGTTGTTTCCGCTGACGACCCCAGCGCGCACAGCAGCCAGAACGAGCAAGACAACAGATGGTACGGGTACCTAGCTCACATCCCGGTGGTAGAGCCGAGTAGCGTGAGAGAAGCGTACAAGCTCGTCAAGGTCGCTCTAGGGTTGAGCGAGAAGTACCAGCAGCCTGTGATGTTCAGGACTACAACCCGCGTAAGCCACAGCCGGCAGTACGTGGAGCTCGAGGACAACGTAGCGACATCGAGGGTCTGCAGGGGGGTGTTCGACAAAGACTTGACGCGCTGGGTCTTGATCCCGGCGCACGCGCGGCTAATGAAGGAGAGGGCGCTGAAGGTGTGGAGGAGCATCGAGGGAGCGGACCTGGGACCCCCACTAGTCGAGGTCCTGAACCCGGGTAAACGCAAAGCTATCATAGCCTCTGGTCTCGCTTTCGCCTACTTATCCGAGTCGCTCGAGAGGCTCGGGGCCTGGAGCGAGGTGACGGTCTTGAAGCTGAACCTTACAGTGCCACTACCGGTTAAGCCTGTGCTTAACATAGCTGGTGAAGCAGACGAGATCCTCGTCGTAGAGGAGCTCGACCCTGTTGTCGAGACTAACGTGAGGAGTGTTCTAGGGAAGCACGGGGTTCGGGCCAGGGTTCTGGGCAAGGAGCTGATCCCGGAGATCGGCGAGCTCAGCACAGACAGGGTCCTACCGGGTGTAGCCAAGTTCCTGGGGATCGAGTATACACCCCCGCCCCCGCTCAAGGTTGAGGAGCAGGCTATGGTACCGCCAAGACCCCCGGTCATGTGCCCAGGCTGCCCCCACAGGATGACTTTCTACGTCCTAAAGATAGCGGCGAACAAACTGAAGTTGAGAAACGTCGTGTACACGGGCGACATAGGGTGCTACACGCTCGGCTACCAGAAGCCCTTCGAGACGCAAATGACGTGCTTCGAGATGGGGGGCTCGATCGGCATAGCACACGGCATCAGTAAGGTAGTTGAGGACCCCGTTGTGGCGGTGATAGGCGACTCGACATTCTTCCACGCGGGTATACCAGGCTCTGTAAACATAGTCTACAACAGCGGCAGGGCCATGATAGTCGTGCTAGACAACTACACTACGGCTATGACGGGCCACCAGCCGCACCCGGGTACAGGACTCTCCGCGACGGGCAGTCGTGCGCCGGTCGTCGAGATAGCGGACGTGCTGAGGTCCGTTGGGTTCAGGGTCTACGTCATCAACCCGTTGAGGGTCAGAGAATCCGTCGAGACGGTTGTTAGGGCCTTCCAGGACTACCTGAACGGTGGGAAGGTCGCTGTGGTATCGAGGATGAGGTGCTCGCTCGAGGCGTACAGGCTTTCAAGGGAGACGGGTATTAGGCTCCCCGTCTACGCTATAGACGAGAGCAAGTGCACGGCCTGCATGGCGTGTGTAAACCTCGTCGCGTGTCCAGCTATAGTCGTCCCAGAGGGGGCTAAGAAGCCGGTTATATTGGAGGACATGTGCCTTGGTTGCGGCCTATGCGAACACGTTTGCCCGTTCAAGGCTATTTACGTGAAGAGGCCGGGTGGTGAGGGCTGGGAGAGGCTGTACAGCGAGAGGTTCGTCGAGGGGGCTGGTTGAGGTGCCCGGGAGGCTCAACGTGCTGATAGTCGGGGTCGGCGGTCAAGGAGTCCTCACGCTGGGGAGCCTGATAGCGTGGGCGTCAACACTCTCGGGCATCGATGTTACGGTCGCTGAGACCCACGGGCTGAGCCAGAGGGGTGGAAGCCTGGCAGTCCACGTGAGGCTGAACAACAAGGACGCCCCGCTCATACCCGTCGGCGAGGCAGACCACGTAATAGCGCTGGAAGCTCTAGAAGCGCTGAGGTACCTGTCCTACGCAAGGAGGGGGGCTGTCCTGGTCGTCAACAGGCTTAGGCTACCCCCTCCTCTCACGAGCCCGCCTGGTCTAGACGTCATAGAGGGGGCGCTGCGCAAGGCCTTTGACGGGTTGGTCTACGTTTACGACGCCGATAACGAGGCGAAACAGGTGGCCGGCTCCACCCTCTACTCGAACACGCTCCTCCTCGGGATATCCGTCGCGGTCGACGAGAGGCTGAGGAGAGTGGTCAGCCCGGCCATGGTGGAGGAGGCGATAAACACCCTCTTCGCAGGCAGAGCGGCGGAGGCTAATTTAAGAGCCTTCAACCAGGGTTTAAAGATAGGGTTCAGCCTTGCAGGAAGTAGAGGAGCTGGTCAAGCTGCTAGATAGGGCCATAGACTCGATAGACAAGATAGAGGAGCTGATAGCTAGGCTCACACTCGCTACAGAGACGTCGAAGGGGGTCGTCTTCCAGATATATCAAAACCTGGTCGAGGCCAGAGAAAGCGTCGTCAGGGCTAGGCTGATCGCGAGGTCGCTGACCGGCTAAAGTGGTCGTATGATAACCTTCGGAACGAGAGTTTTCGAGAACGTGAAGGACAAGGAGATAGTCCACTTCGGTAAGTTCAAGATCAGGGGGTTGTGCGTAGCTGATACGGTCCTACTCTACGGGTCCGGCTCGGGCGACTGGGTTGTAGGTGACACCTGCCTCATCCTGGCGGCCGGCAGGCTCGTCAGGCTGAGGAGGCTCGACTGTGTTAAGGCCTTCTTACTCGGGCTTAGAGGTAAAGTCGTGGTGGACGCCGTCTCCGCCGAGCTGGCTTTCTTCAAGAAGGCGGTTGTGGGCAGCCTCAGAGCAGAAACGGCGGTATTCGGGCAGGAGACCCTCGTCGGGTCTGTAGAGTCGCGTCGAGCCGTGTTCCTCGACCCCCACGTCTGGTTTAAAAACGAGCCGTCGATTAATGTAGTTGAGTACAGGTACAGCGTGACCGGTTAGTAGGGCGCCCTCAATGGACCTAGTGGGTATCGACAGGAGAGCTGTCGAGAAGGTCGGAAGGGTTCTTAAAAAGCATTCAATCAACCTACCCAGACTCGACCTCTACGACCAGCGCTACTACCCACCGGCTACGACAGACGAGGAGAGCGTTGCAAGGTACTTCGTCGTCATGGTGTCCATGGACCACAGGCTCAGTAGGCCTGGAAGGCCCTACGAGGCATGCCTGGAAGACGGCTGCTACCACGGGGCCGACCTGTTGTACAGGCTCGGCAAGTTGAAGTTCGACGAAGACCCCTCTTTCTTCGACCCCGCGAGACTCGCGGAGGTCAAGGTTGAAGACGTGGTGAAGTGGTTGAGCGTAGGGGGTGCCGCGCCGCCAGACCCAGAGGTTAGGGCGATGCTGCTACGGGACCTCGGGTTTAAGCTGACCAGGCTTTGGGACGGCCAGGTAACAAAACTCGTAAAGTCCGCTGGAGGGAGGTTGAGGGGGACTCTGGGCGAGCAGGGCCTGGTCGACCTCATGAGGGTTTTCAGGGCTTTCGAGGACCCCGTCGAGAAGAAGGCCATGCTCCTAGCGAAATTCCTGGCTGGGCGCGGCTTGTTCAACCCGGTAGACGAGCTCGACGTAGCTGTAGACAACCACCTGACCAGGCAGGCTATTAGGATCGGCCTGGTCGTCGTCTCGGGCGGGCTCTGGGACAAGATAAAAAGGGGGGTCGAGATCACCCGCGACGAGGACGTGTTACTGAGGTTAACGGTGAGGCTGGCTTACAGGCACCTGTCGAGCACGGCGGGCATCCGGGCCAGCGCCTTAGACGACTTTTTCTGGCTCCACGGGAGGACGGTCTGCCTAAGAGACAAGCCTGAGTGCGACAAGTGTGTTCTGAGGAACGTGTGCGCGGCGTTTAGAAACAAGAGTTTCATGGTCAACGAGCCCACGTACTACAACACGTGGTTCTACTAGCGGGGGTCGAACATGCCGGGCGAGGTCAAGCTCAAAGACGTTTTGTCGATGGGGAGGCTGGAGAGGATCGTGATGGAGTACTTCATCAAGAACATCAGCGTGGGGGAGATTATAGCTCTGATCGAACTGAGGGAGGAGGTTAAGAGGAGAGCTTCGAGGGGGGAGAGAGACCTGGTACCCGAGTTAGACGACGTGGTTATAGAGAGAGAGGTCTCGAGAGTCATATCGAGGCTCATAACAGCGGGGTACTTGGAGTACAAGGGTGGCGTCTACAACTTGTCAAAGCCGCTAATAGAGGAGTTGAAGAAGAAGTTGGGGAGGCTGGACCCAGGGATCCCGAAGAACATAGAGAGCCTAGCCTGATCACTCGCGCGAGGGGTGGGAGCGCCTCTTTTAACGCCTAGTGTAGCGGAACCAGTACCGTCTTCCTCGAGCTCTTCCCAAGCCTGTAGTACAGATCTAGGACTTTGTTTGAGTCCCCTCGAAAGACGAATATGTTGAGGCACAGCCCTCTCGTGTGGTTGTGATAGTAGCTAACGACTATGTCCCTGAACTCCTCCAGCCTAAGGCTAGGCTCCCCCTCGGTTACAGCTATGCAGACGCCTAGACACTCGTGCTTGTTCTTAAAGTGGGACATGTCTTCAACGTACTTCTCCAAGGCCGTTGCTACCACGCTAGACCTGTCTAACCCGCACTCTCTCGATATTTTGTCAAGCTCGCAGGCCAGCTCCTCGGGTAGGCTAACGCCAAATCTCCTCCTCTTCACGCCCTCTTCACCAGTAAGCTAGCAATGTACATTAGGAGCATTATTAAGCCGGCCATGCCTGAGGGCGCCAGGTTGAGCAGGATGCTCAGGTGAAGGCCTATCAAGCTGGCGACAAGACTCGATACCACCGCTATGTAGACCGCCCCCCTGTAACTCCTCGCAAGGGAGAACGCGATTGCGGGGGGCATAAGTATGAAAACGTGTTCCATGATATACCCTGTGATTTTCAACATGCCAACAGTGTTGACGCCGAGGAGGGTGTAAGCCAAGAGGTCGTAGACCCTCGTGTCAACCCCTGCGATCTTGACCGCGACTCTGTCCAAACCTATCGAAGCCTGCTCGTGGTATGTGAAGATAAACGCTGCTAGTGTAAGGACGGTCGCGAGTACGCATGTAATCACGTCGCTGTAGGTCGCTAGTAGCGGGTCTCCGATTATCAGACTCGCTATGTTGTACGCCACGGGTACTCTCGTTAAGACAAAGTACGCCACCAGTACGCTTAGCGATGTAGTGGAGCCTACGAAGACCGATGTGGCAATAGAGGGGTCTACACGCCTGTGTATCATGTAGCCGACTATGTAGGTTAGCCCGAGACCCACTACTATGGAGAGAACGATCTCCAACCCTCTCCACAGAACATACGATAAGTAAATCCCCAGCGTCACAGCTAGAAAGCTGACGTGCGGCATCTCGGAGGCTAGGAAGAAGAGCCTCCTGTAGGCAACGATAACGCTCACGAACGCGAAGCCGACCGATGCGGACACCATCACTAAAACCCACAGGGGGTTGTACATCGTCGAGAGGCCGAGCGCGTAGAGCAGAGTAGCGGTTAGTAAGCCGGCTAACACGAGATCTTGCTTCATCTACGGCTCACCAAGAGGTATACCGCGAGGCCGACTAGCACCACTGCGGCTAGGACTATCATGGTAACGCCTAACCACGAGGGCCCAGACGGCGTGATCTGGTGTGCGGTCTCCGTAGCCGTGGTCAGCGACGTGTTGGCGATCTGGGTGTAGACGTAGGCCAGCTTGTCGAGGATGGAGTTGGGGTACACCTCGCTGTACAGTTTGATGACCTTTACTCCGTAAGAGGCGGCCATGTTCTCCAACTGGGTCGAGGCTGTTGGGCTATCGCTTCCATAAGCTGTCACGAGCACGTACGCAATACTGCCGTTTCTCATCATTTCCTGGTACGTGGAGAGCTCGCCCGGTGTGGCGGGTAGACCCTCCTCCTTCATCACTAGGCCAACCATGTCGAGCCCGAGCCATCTAGCGACGTAGATCGTGTAAGGCAGGTCTCCTATGGCCTTACCTCTGAGAGGGGGCGTCGACACGTACAAGCTGGCTACACGGGCGGTAATGTTTAGGGCCCTGCTCATATAACACTGGGACGCCGCTGGGTTCAAAGAGGCGAGGGTCCCGGAGACGTTTCTAACGAAGGCAATGTAGTTTAGAGGGTAGTATATTGGCATGTGGTAGTCTGGCTGCCCAGTAGATGGGTTGGTGAAGATCGTAAGCCCTGGTATCTCGAGCACATTGATTAGTACTCCCTTGATCACTCCACTCCTCCAGAGTTCTTCTATCTTCTGCTCGAACCCAGTGTGACCTGTAGATACGATCAAGTCGGCTTGCTGCAGCTTAGCTATGTCTCCCGGCGTTAACGAGTACTCGTGCGGGTCTACACCGGGGGGTAACAAGCTCTCAACAACGTCCCCTTCACAAACTAGGTTCTGGACGTCGTACTTAAGCCCTGGAAACGTCGTAATTACCCGGAGAGTTCTATTAGTAGCGGCGTTACCAGGACTAATAGCGAACAGTACTACCGCGACTAAACTAATAGCAACGATAGCGAGGAGCCTCACGGGCAACCCCGTTGTGCACAATCTATTGTGTGGGTTTAAAAGGATTGTGCACAATTAGAATACGACAGGGTGGTCCGAGTAGTGGAGATCACGCTTGTTGACTTAACGGTTAAACGGGATAACACGCTGGTCTTAAGCGACTTGAACGTGGATTTTAAAGGGCCGGGGTTGGTTCAGGTCATAGGGCCTAATGGCGCCGGCAAGACCACTCTTCTCTTGGCAATACTTGGGTTTGTTAAGCCTGTCAAGGGGAGCGTCTTGATAGATGACGTCGACGTCACGTCTAAGCCTGAAACGTTGAAGGGGAGGATCGGGTACATGCCTCAGACCTCCGAGTTGGAGTTGAACGCGCCTTTTACGGTCTGGGAGCTCGTGGACTGCTGTTTTAGACTGCACAGGCCTTGGCCCCGGCTATTCAAGAGGGACAGCAAGGCCGTTAGAAACGCCCTCTTGAGGGCCGGCTTGACCGAGGAGTTGTGGCATAAGAGGGTGTCTGAGCTTTCTGGCGGGGAGAGGCAGAGAGTCTTCCTTGCGAGGACGCTCGTTGCCGACCCACCCATACTCCTCCTCGACGAGCCGCTGGCGAACATAGACCCTCAGGGTAGGGCGCTGTTGGCGGAGACCCTCGGGAGGCTGAGCGAGGAGAAGTTAATAATAGTCACGTCCCACGACCCGTTGATCATGGTGAAGTGGACTAGGATGATCCTCATACTGAACAAGACGCTGTACGCCTACGGTCCCCCCGAAGAAGTGCTCGTGCCAGAGGTCTTAAGCAAGTTCTACGGCCTCGGCTGGGAGTGGGTGGAGAAGGGGGTCCACATATACGACACCCACAGGTAAACCCTTGCTGAGGGCCCTCGAAGGAGAGTTTGTTGTATACGATGGCCACGGGTGGTTGGTGAAGGGGTTCCAGCACAAGCCCGGTTGGCTCGTCGCCTACCCCAGATACGACCTCGTCAACAGGAGGAAAATGGAGCGCCGCGAAGTCGAGAGGCTTCAAAGCTCCCACGAGTCGTGGTGGGACTGCCTTAAGTTGAGATTGCCGTTGATACCCCTAGACAGGGTTTCAAAGCCATTCACAGGACTGAAAACTCCCGTCCTGCGGCTTCTGTCGCATCTGCTAGACTTCGACGAAGAGGATATGGAGGTGACTGGGAGTTATTTAGTCGACCCCCACGAGGCCGGCGATGTCGACATCGTATTATACGGCGCCGACGAGTCTACAGTGGAAAGGCTCGAAGCACTGGTATCTAGAGGGGTCTTGAAGAGGGCCGGGCTCTGGCACTCGCTGAGAGAGTACTACACCAAGCACGTGGGCCGGGTCGACCTCGACCTATACCTGGCGTTGAAGGCCAGGACGCTACTCCACCTGTCAGTAAATGGCGTCGTCGTGAACCTGAGACCGTACAGGTACAGAGCCGGTTGGCACAAGTGCGTCGACAGGGTTGTAAAAAGGGCTAGCGTAAGGGGTGTCATCGAGTTGAGGGACAGGGCGACCCCTATACTGCCCGCTCGTAGAAGAGCGTTTATCGGTGGTGAAGAACTCGTGTTCGAGACGCACAGGGAGCTCTACGCAGAGCTGCCACCGGGGGTGTACTACGTCGAGGGGGAGATAGAGTATAGGGAGAGCGGGGTGTACATTGTAGCCGACAGAGGGAGGGTGTGGGCAAAAGGGGGGGTATGAGTGAGGAAAGAAAAAGAGGTCTGGTGAAAACTCTACGGCTTCACACCAGCCTTCTTTATAAGGCCGTACACGTAGTCGGGCGTCAACGGGTGTTTGTTGACGAGCTTGTTGGCCTGCTTGCTCCTGAGGGCGTTCACCACGGCGTTGGCGATTGAGGGGGCTATGGCCACTATAGATGGCTCGCCCAGCCCCTTCGCGCCGAACGGCGCGTGGTAGTAGCCGGCCTCGACGAAGTAAACGTTGAACTTCTCGGGGACGTCCCTGGCCGTGGGTATGTGGTATGTGCTCAAGTTGCTGTTCATAAGCCTGCCCGCCGAGTCGTAGTACAGGTCCTCCATCAGTGCGTAGCCCATGCCCTGGATGTAGCCTCCAATAGCGTGAAGCTCCGCACCGGTCCTGTTGACTACTCTGCCGATGTCGTAGACGGTGGTCGCCTCCTTTACTCTCACTAAGCCTGTCTCGAGGTCTACCTCGACGTCGCTCACAATGGCACCGTAAGTGTACGTGAAGTACGGCGCGCCAGTACCGGTCTCCTCGTCCCACTCGGCTGGCGGCGCCCTGTAGAAGCCGAACTCCTGGAGCGGCACGCCTTTCCAGAAGGCCTGCTCGACTAGCTCCCTCCAGGTGATCGCGTGGGACGGGTCGTCCTTGCAGTACACCTTGGGTGCCTCGATGACAACGTCGTCGGGCGAGCCGCAGCCGAGAAGCTCCGCAGCGAGCTTGTTCAGCCTCTGCCTCAGCTTGTAGGCAGCTACGAGCGTAGCGTTGCCGCCCATGGCCGTCGACCTAGACGCCACTGTTGGACCGGCGTCCGGCGTCGCGGCAGTGTCGGCTGCCTCCACTTTAATGTAGTTAGGAGGTACTCCCAGGACCTCTGCGAGGATGTTGATCAATCCCTGTATCGCGCCTTGGCCCATGTCTGTCAGGCCAGTCCTGAATATTATAGAGCCGTCCCTCTGAATGATCACGGAGGCGCTGGAGTAGTCGGCGCCCTCGGCACCAATGCTGTTCCCGTGGTAGAATATCGCTATGCCTATACCCCTCCTCACGGGGCCTGTGAGCGAGGCGTACAGTCTCCTCTTCTCGTACCAGCCGCTCAGCTCCACAGCCTTCTTGATGACCTCTTCAGCCCCGACGCCGTGGTCCAGTAGCTGGCCGTGTACGGTCCTGTCGCCGTTCCTCAGCACGTTCTTTAGCCTCAGCTCGACTGGGTCCATGCCGAGCTCTTCCGCGAGCAGGTCCATCTGCCTCTCGACCGGAAAGGTGACTTGTGGGTTGCCGAACCCTCTGAACGCCCCGCCGGGTATCTTGTTGGTGTACACCGCGACTACGTCGACTTTGGCGTTCCTGACCTTGTAGGGCCCGGTGCTGTGTACTACTGCTCTCCATGCCACGAACGGGCCGAGACTTGCGTAGGCGCCCTTGTCTAAGATGACCTTCGCCTCGACCGCCAGTAGAGTCCCGTCTCTGGCGGCCGCGTGCCTGTACCACGATATGGTTCTGTGCCTCTTCGTGTGGCCTATGATCGACTCCTCCCTCGTGTGGATCAGTACGGCCGGCCTCTTCAGCCTGGTCGCAACGAGTGCGACCTTCGCCGCTATCTCGTTGCCTACGTCTTCAGCTCCGCCGAAGCCGCCTCCTAGCGCGGGGGCTATGACCCTGACCATGTTGAACGGTAGGCCCAGGACGTTGGCCACGGCCTTCCTAGTGTCGAAGGGGCACTGAGTCTTGGCGTATATGGTAACGCCTCCGTCGGGCTCCGGTATAGCAATAGCCGCCTCGGGCTCTATGTAGGCGTGTTCTTGGAACGGTGTTTCGTAATTGTTCTCTACCACCACCGCGGCCTCCTTAAAGGCCTTCTCCACGTCACCCACTCTGATCTTGTACCTCGTCAGTATGTCTGTGCCTCGCTCGTCGTGTATCAGCTCGTGGGGTTTCTCCTCGAGGGTCTCGGGGTCGATTATCTCGAGTGGGTCTAGGTAGACCTTGAGGGGCTCGTAGTCGACCTGTACGAGCTCGCCCGCTTCTCTAGCGTTCTCTAGAGACTCCGCTACTACTAGCGCCACGGTGTCGCCTATGTACCTTACCTTCCTGTCCGCGAGCAGTGGTTGGTCTGGTATAACGTAGCCGACGTCGTTGATCCCGGGGACGTCTTTGGCCGTGAACACGGCGAGTACTCCTGGATACTTAAGGGCGTCGCTGTAGTCAACGCCCTTGACCTTCGCGTGGGCGTACTTTGTCCTCACGCTGTAGACGAACACCGGGTTCTTGACGAGCTTTAGCAGGTCAGCAGTGAATATCGGCTGGCCTGTTATCTTGGCGATCGCGTCCCAGCGTACGACGTTCTTGCCTATATACTTGAACTCCTCTGTCTTCTTGTCCTTGTACTTGTAGAACACCTCCTCGACGATCTCCACGTAGTCGGGCTTACTCATGCCCGTCACCTCGCAAGGACCTTGAGGTGGTACTTCTCCCTGACCTCCCTCTCGTCAAAGTATACTTTACCCTCCTTGAGGTATTTAGCGGCCCTCTTCACGGCCTCGAAGTAATACGGGTAGCTACCACACCGGCACAACACGCTCGACAGCCACTCACGTATGGTCTTATCGTCGGGGTCGCTGACCCTGTCCAGCAGCGCCTTCGTCACCATGATGAAGCCCGGTGTACAGAACCCGCACTGGACACCCCTTGCTTCGATGAAAGCCACCTGTATAGCATGCATCTTACCGGCAGGCGCCAGCCCCTCCAGTGTCGTTATCTCAGCGCCGTCCAGCCTCGAAGTCAACGCGAGGCAGCTGTGGACCGGGTTTCCGTTGACCAGCACAATGCAGCTACCGCACTCTCCCCTACCACAGCCCTCCTTGACGCTCGTGAACCCTAGCCTGTAGCGGAGGGTGTCGATGAGCCTCTCCAGCGGAGGGACGTCGAGCTCGTACTTAACGTTGTTGACTGTGAGAGTGACCTTGACCATCTACCTCACCCCCTTCACCCTCTCGTACGCGAGTTTCAGGCCCCTCTTCAAAGAGACCTTGGACATTTCAAGCCTGTAATCGGCTGTTGTCCACCAGTCTGTAACCCTCGACATCTCCGAGGGCAGCACCTTCTCGGCTGCCTCCTCTAGTAGGTCGTTCGTGAAGCTCTTCCCCCTCAAGAACTCCTCGGTCTTCAGAGCCCTCGCTGGGATCCTCCTACCTGCGACCATGTCGAAGGATATCCTGACGTCCTTTATCGTGTCTCCCTCTAGGTGTAGGTAGGTCGCCTCGGTGACTATGCCGGCTATCAGTATCTCCCTCCTATCGAACTTGACGAAAGAGCTGCTCGAGTCCAGCGGGGGCTCCCTGAAGACCACTTCTGTGACGAGCTCGTTGGGGTTGAGAGCCGTCTTCCTCTTGTCGAGTACGAACTCGCTGAGCTTGAGCTCTCTCACGCCCTTCACGCTCTCTAGCCTAACGGACGCGTCGAAGACGAGCATTAGCGTAATGTAGTCGCTGTACTGCGTCGCGGCGTTCAGGTTGCCGCCGATCGTAGCCTCGAACCTGAGCGCCATAGTCCCAAACTTGTCGTAGACGTCTACGAACCCGGCGAACCTCTTGTCTCTGTGTAGGACGCTCTGGCTCAGCTCGTGCACCGTGGTCAGGGCACCGATCCTCACGAGGCCGTTCTCGACCTTGACGTAGGATAGCTGCTTCTTCAACGGGTACAAGTCGAGGAGGTACTTAGGCGGCTTTATCTTCTTGTCCCTTATCAGCAGCAGTAGCTCTGTGCCACCCGCAATGGGCTTTACATCGGGGGCGTTCTTGTCTAGGAACTCGAGGGCGTCGCTGAGGCTCTTCGGCTTGTATATACTAACAAGCTCTATACCCACCACCCTTAGTTGTCAACCCTTTATAGAGGGGCTGGTATAAAATTCTTTACATTTGTCTACAGCGCCGCGGGAAAGTAAGCAATTTATACTCATCCTCGTTAATAGTCTAGGGCGAGGTGAGCTGGGTGAAGGTGTGTAACAGCATACTGGACTGCATAGGGAACACGCCGATCATAAGGCTGTCGAGGGCGGTCCCCAGCGACGTGAAAGCCGAGATATGGGGTAAGATGGAGTTCATGAACCCGACCGGTAGCGTGAAAGACAGAATGGCCTACTACATGATAAAGAAGGCTATGGAGAAGGGCGAGCTGAAGCCCGGTATGACGCTGGTAGTGCCGACTACCGGTAACACCGGTATAGCGTTCTCCGCGATCGGCTCATTCATGGGCTTCAAGGTCCTGATAGTCATACCCGAGGAGATGAGCGCCGAGAGGTTCATGTTAATGAAGCTGTTCGGAGCAGACTTCCTGTTCACGCCTGGTGGAGAGAGCGATGCCGGGCTCGCGTTGGAGAAGGCTAAGAAGCTCGCTGCCGAGCACCCGGACAAGTACTACTTCTTCGACCAGTGGAGCGATGAGGCCAACGTGCAGGCACACTACGAGACCACGGGGAAGGAGATACTACAGCAGGTAGGATGCCCGGACGCCTTCGTGGCCCAGGTGGGTACAGGCGGGACTCTGATAGGAGTGGCCAAGAGGCTGAAGGAGGAGTGCAAGAAAGTGGTAGTTGTAGGAGCAGAGCCCGCCGAGTGCCCTGTCGCGGCGCACTGGTTTAAGGAGGGCAAGCCGGGGCCCTGGGGTAGGCACGAGATCGAGGGTGTAGGCGACGGCTTCATCCCAGACATTATAATGAAGTACAAGCACCTCCTAGACGACTTCGTGACAGCCAGCAGCGACGAGTCGATTTACATGGCGAGGAAGATTGCCAGGTTAGAGGGCCTGCCGGTCGGGATCAGCAGCGGCGCTAACGTGGTCTCCGCGATCAAGGTGGCCCAGAAGTACAACCTCGGCGGCGGCTCGAAGGTCGTCACCATACTCCCGGACTACGCAGCGAGGTACTTCTCTACAAAGCTCTTCAAGAAGAAGAGAGAGATCGCTAGGAGAGACCAGCTTTTAGGCGAGCTAGACCTATAGCCTTTTTTCCTCACCTCTCTACTCTCACCCCCATCCACTCGCCTCCTGAACACGGGTTTAGAGGCCCCTGTTTTAAGTGAACGGCATACCCATCTAGTTGAGGGGCTTACGTTGACGGGCACTGACAACGTCGCTGAGAGGAGTAAGCGGTACTTCCAGTTCGAGACCACGTCGTACAATTTCTCCGTCAACCTCTCCTCGGGGCTCGCAAATGCTTTCGCGTTGAGAGTCCTGAACCTGGACATCCTCGACATCGGTATTCTGACCTCCACAAGGATCTTCACATACGCCCTTTCACAGTTACCCGGCGTCTTCTTCGCGAGCTACATTAAAAGGAACAGGAAGCTCCTGTGGAGCATTGGCGGCGCCTTGAACAGGATCGGGCTGTCAATGTCCATTCTAAGCGTCCTCCTACCCTACCCGTACAACTTCGAGTATCTACTCGGGCTTACCACCCTAACACAGTTCGCCGGTGGTATAGCAGGGGTAGCCGCTGGGGACCTGCTGGGCGACATGGTCTCCCTGGAGGAGGCCGCGGGTTTCTGGGCTAGGATAAACAAGCTCAACTACGTCGCGATCGCTTCATCCATGCTCACGGGGACCCTAGTCTTCCTCACGATAAGGAACCTGTTAGAGGCGTACACCGTAGTCTACCTCGCCTCACTAGTGGCAGCCGTCTTCTCCACCGCCATGCTCCTGTCCATCAGGGACCCCGGGCACCGCAACAACGGTAACGGGATAGCGCCGTCCCTGAACAACTCGAGGAGTAAAAACAGCAGAGTACCTTCCATCTCGAACAGCGCGTCGAAGTACCTGGCGCTGCAGCTAGTGTTCAGCTACTCGGTCAACATACCGGCGCCTTTCTGGGACTACCTCGTCCTCAACGTGCTCGGGGGTAACGAGGTGGTGATACTCTTCAAGAACATGACGGGGCTTATGGTGAAGTTCTTCACGATAGACTTCTGGAAGAAGAGGCTGAACTTGCGCGGCTCTAGGAGAACCATGAGCCTGGGAATGGCTACAACGAGCCTCGTCCCCGTAGCCTACATCACGGTACCCAACTCCTGGATGACCGTCTTAGCGGAGGCTTATAGCGGGTTCGCCTGGTCGTCGCTCGACCTCACAGGCGCACTCTACACGTTCTACATAACGCCCAGCGAGGAGAGGCCTGTCTTCATCTCGCTACTAAACCTGTCGTCAAACCTGATAGCCTCGGCGGCCTCTTTCACGGGCTCGGTGATCGCGGGCTTGACCGGGCTCGTCTACGCGCCTTTCATGATATCCTCCGTGCTGAGAGTCATCAGTAGCGGCGTAGCGTACAGGTTCGCCCCTGAGGTCGTCAACAACAACTCTAACAAGCTAGGGTAGAAGGAGTACGGGTCTAACCGCCTTTTTATTAAGAGGAATTAGGATAGAATCGGTAAGACACGAGTGGAAGAACCCTCATGAGCGGGGCTCGCACGTACCCCTCCAACTTGTGCGTCCTGTGTAGAGGCAGGGGCTGGTGCGGTCTATCGTATTGTCCAATACTCGTCAAACAGTATGTGTCTTTCAAGTTGAGCAGCCTGGTTACGAAGAGAGAGGTCTTCGGCTCGTCACCCCCCTCGGTCTTTGTAGGGAGAGTCGGGTACCCTGTGGTGAGAGTCGGTTTGAGCGTGCCCCCCGAGACGGGCGACACGGCTATCTACGACTACCCTGAGCAGTGGATCGGCCTTGACCTCAACACTATTCTGGACTACAGGTTGACCCTCGTACTTGGGTTTAGGCTGAACAAGAAGACCGAGGTCGACCACCCCGTCCTCGGTAGGATCCAAGAAGTCGCCTTGAGCACCAGGCCTGTGGACGTAGAGTTGAAGCTGGAGAAGCCTCCGAAGACAAACATTCTTTTAGACGAGACGAACCCTCCAATAGGTCCTAGAAGCCCTTTCGAGTCTTTCAGGGTCGACTCTAACCCTAAAGTACCGGGCGTAGTCGACAGGCTGATAGCCGACGACGTAAAGGCCTCTACTGCGGTTATCGAGTTGTACAAGAGCGGTCTCCCGGTCTCGTACATCCAGAGAGCTCTCAGCATAGGCGTGCTCGGAAGGAGAGGAAGCAGAGTGCTAGTGCCTACTAGGTGGAGTATCACTGCAGTGGACTCGATAATCTCCGAGAAACTTGTAAAGGAGGTGAAGAGGTTCGAGCCCATCGATGAGTATAGGGTTTACGAGATCTCCATACACGACAACCTGTTCATCGCAATACTGACGCCGAGGAAGTGGGGGTTCGAGTGGATGGAGGCGTGGTGGCCGGGGTCGACCTGGAACCCGCTGAGTAGCGAGGTGAGCGTGGAAGGGGACTACGAGCTGTACAGGGGCAGAGACGAATACCCGTCTATTGGCGGCTGCTACTACGCGAGCAGGCTCGCCACGGCCGAGCACCTCTACAAGTTGAGGAGGCAGGCCATGGCGGTGTTGCTCCGGGAGATATACCCGGGCTTCAACCTCGCGATCGGGGTCTGGTTTGTGAGGGAGTCGCTCAGGAAGGCCTACGACAGGGGCTCCGTCTTGACGACGAGCGACGTGAGAGAGGTGCTGGCTTACCTGGACAAGAGGACTAAGCTGGGCGCGAAGAGGTGGCTTAAGTCGTCAAAGCTCCTCCAGACTATAGTCGCCACGGAGGAGATTACAAAGTTCATGTCCAGCCGAGGTGCGTAGCCATCAAGATCCTAGAGGTCAAGGTTACGAGAGCGCTCTCCAGGAGCGGGTTGCCGGACTTAGACTACGCTCTAAACCCGTACCTCGGCTGCTACCACGCCTGCACGTACTGCTATGCTAGGCTCTACACTAGGATACGCGAAGTCTCGGAAAACTGGGGTGAGGTCGTCGCCGTCAAGACAAACATAGTCGAAGTGCTTAAGAAGGAGGCCCCCAGCAAGCCTAGAGGGGTTGTGGGGCTAGGCACTATAACAGACGCCTACCAGCCCGTCGAGGCCACTTACCTCTTATCGCGGAGGTCGCTAGAGGTCCTCCTACCACTGGGGTTCAGAGTGAGTATTCAGACAAAGAACCCGCTCGTGACCAGGGACGTAGACGTACTCGCGGCGTACAAAGACAGGGTGGACGTGGGCTTCACTATTACGACCCTCGACAACAAGGTCGCCTCTTTTATCGAGCCGAGGGCACCGCCGCCGAGCGAGAGAGCCAGTGCTCTCAAACACCTCTCAGAGAGAGGGGTCAAAACGTGGCTGTTCTACGGACCGATAATACCAGGTCTGAACGACGGCGAGGACAACATAGAGGCTCTACTCAAGCTAGCCGAGTCGACGCGCTCAGACTTCTACTACGACAGCCTGCACGTCAAGCCGTTCATGTCGGGAGGGCACGTTTTAGCCCCTTACGCTAATAGGGCGAGCTCTTACGACTGGAGAGGCCTGTTCAACTACATAGAGTCTAAGTGTAAAGAACACAACGTTAAATGTTTACCTGGCTTTGCGAGAAACAACCCTTCCCTCTCGATCAGGTCGTTCATTAAGCCGGCGCAAAGCTAATTATCATCTGTCTCTCATTCGGCCCTCTCGGTGCCCGAGGTTGCTGTGCTACAAGACCACGGGTATGAAAGAGTGGCCCGGAATTCTAGCGGTGTACGATTGCCCGGTTAACGTCGTCTTCAACGACGTGGAAGACGTCAAGTCCTACGTGGAGGGTATACTAAGGGAAGCCGGCCTAGAGGGGGTCCTGGAGTTCTCGAGTAACGAGGCGATCGGGTCTAGGACTGTCCTGTTCAGGCTGCACTTTAAGCCCGACGCTTCTGCCCGCGAGTACGTCGGCGTAAGAGTTGTTGCCGTCGACAACGTTGTGACTAGGGTATTGTTTGTTGTACCAAGGGAGCTGGAGGGCGTATCCAGCGCGTTGGAGAGCGGGCTGACGATCGGTAGGTACAACCCCGACAAGGACGTGAGCGGGGCTGCCCAGGTACCCGACCAACAGGTCTACATCCCGTACCCCGTGATATACGCTGTAAAGGGTATCCCCAGAGTACAGCCCAGCGAGTGGTACCTCGAGGTAGCCGGCCTAGTCGAAAACAGTCTTTTACTCCGCTACAACGACCTGGTTAAGATGCCTATGGCGTCGATCACGACGGACTTCCACTGCGTCACAGGCTGGAGCGTTAGGTCAGCCCGGTTAAAGGGTGTCGAGACCAGGCTCATCACCGAGTTAGCAAAACCCTTGAGGGAGGCCAGGTGGGTGTACATAACAGGATACGACGACTACTCCGCTATAGTCCCGGTCGACGAGTTCTCGAAGGGAATCCTAGTGCTCTACATGGGCGACAAGCCTCTCCCTCCCGAGCACGGGGGTCCCGTCAGGCTCTTCTTCCCCGGCCTCTACGGCTGGAAGAGCGTTAAGTGGGTGAAGAGGCTGGAGTTCACCAGCGAGTACAGGGACGGCTACTGGGAGGTCATGGGTTACCACCCGAGAGGCAGAGTAGAAAACTCGGAGAGGTTTAAGAGGTTTTGACGCGGGCTACTAGGAAGCTCGTAGAACGCTACTCGACGCTCCTAGCGTTTTCTATCGCCCTAGAGGTCTCGGCCTACCCTAAACCGGGCAACACGCATAGGCTGTCTGACTACAGGGACAAGCCCTACCTAGCCTTTCTCTTGAACTCTATTGCGTTGAAAGACGTCTTCGAGAGAACCATACGCGACTCGATCGCGAAGGGGGTGAGCCTGGGTAGGGCGGTGTACAGGGCCGCTAGGGCCACTGTGGTGTATAGCGGTTTCAACACGTCTCTCGGGCAGATCTTGCTGCTCTCGCCTCTCGCAATTTCTATAGGGAGGTGCGTGGGGAGGAGCACCCCGTCTTACGAGTGCTTTGTCGGGAACTATAAGGCCGTAGTAGAGGAGACGACGGTCGAAGACTCCGTATGGTTCTACAAGGCTGTCCGGCTAGTTAAACCCAGCTATATCAGGAGAGGGGGTGTAGACAGCGGGTTTGTTGACGTGTGGGACCCCGACTTCGCAAACAAACTTCGGGCCAGGGGGCACAGGCTTGTCGACGTCCTCCAGTACGCGTCGAGGATAGACGTCGTGTCAGACGAAGTGGTTTCCGGTCTAAAGAGGAGCAGGGAGCTTCTAGACGTGCTCGAGAAGTATGTAACGGCCTTCAGGGACTGGAATAAGGCCGTCGTAGCGACCTTTATCGAGCTCTTGTCCACGGAAGTCGACACCCTCGTCTCACGGAAGCACGGCTACGCTGTAGCATTAGAAGTGAAGAGAGAGGCCGAGAAGGTGAAGGAGCGTCTATTTGACCCGTCTTTCGAGGAGAGGGTGTCCGAGCTCGACAGGTCTCTCAAGAGTAGGATGATTAACCCGGGGAGTCTCGCCGACCTACTGACCTCGACAATAGCCTTGTTCCTACTGAAGAACGGCGTCGGGCCCGTGTTCACGTACAGTGTTTAGAGGGGGTGTGGCAAAGCGGGGTCAAACGACGTTTAAAAACCAGCCTGCATATGAGCCGTTGTGGAGAGGGGGTACTTAGTGAAGAGCGTGAGGGTCGCAAAGGCCATGGCAATAGCAGGCGTCTACACCGCCTTAACCGTAGTACTCGGCTACTGGTCGTTCGGGCCTCTACAGTTCAGGGTCGCCGACGCTATGCTCGTACTGCCGTATTTAACATCAATGGGGTTCGAGTCCGTGGCGGGCCTGACAATAGGCGGCTTCTTAGGGAATATACCAAGCCCCTTCGGGTTGTGGGACTGGCTATTCGGCCCCGTCACCAACCTAGGGGCCTCCCTGATATTCTACGCCGTAAAGAGGGTTGCGGGCATTGGAGCTGTACCCTTCATCCTCGGGGGTCTACTTAGCGCTGCGTGGATAGCGTTCGCGGTCGGTTACCTCGAGCTCGCGGCGATTTTCGGCCTGCCTACATGGACTTTCCTGTCAGTGCTTGCAAGCGAGCTCGTAATTCTCGAGGTCTTCGGCGGACTACTTGTGAAGTTTGCGCAAAGGATTGGGCTATGACGGACATAGTATTCGAGAAGGCGACGGTCGGCTACTTGAGGACTAAACCCCTAATCGTCGACGTCGACCTCGTTCTTAAGCCTGGTCTACACATCTTACTCGGCCCGAACGGGTCGGGTAAGAGCGCGCTCCTGAAGACGGTCGCGGGTCTTATCAGCCCTCTCTACGGGAGGGTGCTGGTCGACGGTATTGAGCCTTACAAGGAGAGGAGGCGCAAGGTTGCGGCCGTTGTCGGGATAACGTGGCAGGACCCGTACTATGGATTCGTCGAACCGACTGTTAGAGATGAGGTAAACCTCATACTGCGGCAGTTGAGAGCGAGGGGGAACACGGATGTCGCGGACAGGCTCGTACCCCAGCAGCTGTGGGACAGGGACCCGTTCTCTCTAAGTGGGGGTGAAGCTAAGAGAGTGAGCCTGGCGAGTGTGCTCGTAGCAGACCAACCGGTCTGGCTCTTGGACGAGCCCTTCGACAACCTCGACTCGGACGGTGTCCGGCGCGTATCCGAGATCGTGAGGGAGGGCAAGCAGAGGGGGAAGAACATTGTCGTGGCACTCCACAACCCGTTCTACTTGGAGGTCGTCGAGAGCGACAGCGTCCTCATTATAGACAAGGACAAGAGGTCGCTGGACGTGTTCAAGGGCGGTGAAGTCGACGACTCGGTGTTGGAGAGGTACGGCGTTCTCTCGAGGAGGATGATATGTCGGTAGCCAAGTCGCTACTAAGGCACTGGGCTGAGTCCGAGGAAGTGGGCAGGGGCTCTGGGAAGGCCTGGCTTTACCTCAAAACCGCTTACTTCACAGCCACCTTGGGGGTAGGGTACTTCAACAACGTTGTAGCAGACGTCTTGAACCTCCTCTTGTCCGCCGCGCTACTGGTAGCCGGCGGTTGCCTCGACTTGCTGGCGTACTCGCTCGCCGTTTTCCTGCCGGCCGGGGGTGTTATGTTGGGGCTCAGCTACTCCGTCCACGGGTACACGCCCGCCATACTACACAACTACTTGTTCGGCTACAACACGTTTCTCTCGCTGATGCTTGTAGTGGCTACAACCAGCCCAAGGCTACTCGTCAGCGCCATGGACCGCGTCGGTCTCGGCCTCGCGATAAGGCTCATGAAAAACGTGGTCTGGGAGCTAGACGAGGTGCTGGACTCTAAGAGGAGCCGGGGTATAGAGTTGAGGTGGAGTCTCCGCGGGCAGCTGGTAGGGTTGTTCGACGCTACAAAAGTACTGGCTAGAAGGCTGGGCGTCCTCGAGTCCTCTTTGAGGGCGCGCGGCTTCGACTGAGCTACTCCACATTAGCGTGTCTCTCCTTTAGATCGTCCTCCGAAACGCCGAGCTTCTCCATCAACTCTACTATGACGCCGTCCAGGAATATCATTACGGTGTCTTCGAACAGCGTACCCAGAGGCGTCAGCGGCTCGTGCAGACCCATGACCTGCCTGACGTAGTAGTCGTCCTCTCTCGCCAACTTCGTTCTACCGGGTATCAGCACCACTACGTCGCCGAGCCTTGCGAGCGGGGAGTCCAAGTACGTGGTGATGCTCACGATCACCGCCCCGACAGACTTGGCCGCCTCCGCTACTGACACCACTGACTTGGTCCTGCCCGAACCCGACAGTGCTATCAGCACGTCGCCCTTCCTCATGCTCGGGACGATCGTCTCCCCCATTACGTAGACCTGGAAACCCAGGTGCATCAACCTAAGGGCAAAGGCTTTGATCACCAGCCCGCTCCTGCCGGCGCCCGTGACAAAGACTTTACCACCCCTCTTATAGGCGTCGACGAGGGTCTCTATCAGCCTGTCCTTGTCTTGGTCGCTTATGACCTCTATAGACTTAGTAACGTAGTCTATTATTTCCAACATCGCGCGCCGAGTTAGACCAGTAACCATGAGAGCCCTGATTCAAATATTTTGAAGTACGTATTAAAACATAATCGCCTTAAGGATGTACGTACGCAAAACGCCTACCAGCTGGCGAGAATAAAATGTCCTCTTCCGATAACTCTTATTGGCCCCGCTCTCTCACGCCTCTGGAAGAAACCTCGCGGTTGATGATTGTGAGAGAGCTGCGGTCGAGCGGGGCACACCCCTTTACAGGGAGACTGAATTGAGTGTAAGTACTTCGGCCCCTTACGGTGACGCCAGGAAGCTGAGTGTACTGAGGCCGTTTGACCCCTGGAACTCCCCTCTGTGCACGTGCCCGTTGAAGTACAGCCTACACCCCTACACGGGGTGCAGCCACTTTTGTCTCTACTGTTACGCAACCTCCTACATCGGGAGGAGGCCCAGCACTCCCAAGAGGGGTTTCCTCGAGAGGCTTAGAAAGGACTTGAATTACGTGAACCCCAGGCTGGTAATCGAGCTCAGCAGTAGTAGCGACCCGTACCCCCCTCTCGAGGAGTGGCTGAGGTTGACGAGGAGGACACTACAGGTCTTGTCGGAGAGGAGGTTGAGGGTGCTCATCACTACCAAGGGAGACATCGTAGTGAGGGACGTCGACATCCTAAGGGAGACGCCCAGCGCGGTAATGATAACCATAACGACGATAGACGACTCGCTAGCGTCTAAGCTAGAGCCCGGCGCTCCCAGCCCGTCGAGGAGGTTGAGAGCCGTCGAGAAGCTGAGTGAGGCGGGCATACCTGTCGGAGTCAGGGTCGACCCTATACTCCCCGGTCTCAACGACGACCCGACCTCGATCAAGGAGCTGGTCGATGCCGTGGCCAACGCCGGCGCTAAACACGTGGTTACGTCGACCTACAAGCTCAAGCCCGACAGCTACAGGAGGATCGTGGAGGCCTTTCCAGAGCTAGAGAAGCTGTACAAGAGGCTCTACTTCGAAGAGGGGGAGCTGATACAAGGCTACAGGTACCTCGGCAAACCCCTCAGAGCAAGGATGCTCGCCCCTGTCATAGAGTTCTCTCTGGCGAGGGGCCTGACGGCGGCTGTCTGCAGAGAGGGGCTGGGGGTAGGCTTTTTAAGGGCCCCTAGTTGTGATGGATCCCATCTCGTAGCGTCCAGGGTCCCATATGGACGAGGTTGAGCAGCAACCGAGGCCGCTCAAGGTCCTCGAGTACAAGGCGCGCTGCCCGCTCTGCGGAAAGGAGGGCGTCGTAGAGGAGTTCTTATACAAGATACCCTTCTTCGGCGAAGTGCTGTTGTCGACCTTTAAGTGCCCCCACTGCGGGTACAAGCACAGCGATGTAACGAGCCTCGAGGAGAGCGAGCCGGTCCAAATCTTGTACAGGATAGAGAAGTCTGGTGACGAGCGGGCCCTCATCATCAAGTCGTCTGCGGCGACGATCAAGATCCCCGAGGTCGACATCGAGGTCTCCCCGGGTCTCTTCTCCCAAGGCGAGATAACAACGGTTGAAGGGGTCATCACGAGGGTGATAGACGTGCTGAGATACGCGTGCGAGAACTCGTCCCCTGCGTGTTCCTCGAAGATCGAATACCTTGAAGGGGTTCTTAGAGGCCTCAAGCCGGTCACGATAGTCGTGTCAGACCCGACAGGTGTCTCGAGGATCTTAAGCGAGAAGGCGATAGTGAAAAAGCTGAGTGAGTAAGGGGTTTGCGAGCTAGTCTATTCGAGGAAAAGGGGTACGAGCTTAGCGTTCATGACGTCAACAAGTCCTTTGTCTGTTATTCTCAGCTCTGGGATGACCGGTAGCGCGACCAGTGCTAGTGTCATGAAGAAGCTCTCGAACTCTACATCGAGCTTCTCCCTGAGCCTATTCACGAAGTTCTTGTACTCGGAGTACACCTCCTCGGGCTCTTTCACGCTCATCAAGCCCGCCAACCTCAACTCGACGAGCCCGAGTACCTCCCCCTCGTGGACCGCCACTATTCCACCCTGTATCTCCGCCAGCTTCTTGACCGCCAGGCTCATGTCGACAGGGTCCCGCCCGGCAACGATGACATTGTGTGTGTCGTGAGCTATGGTCTGGGCCAAGCCGCCGATCCTGACGCCTAGACCCTTTATAATCCCCCTCCCAGTACTCCCGCTACCCTTATGCCTCTCGATCACGCTCACGTATAGCTCGTCCTCACCCAGTACAGGCCTGTGGTCGACCACCTCAACGTCCTCCCTTACCCACTTCGTCAAGGCCGAGCCGGGCTTGACCTCTATGACGTTGGCTTTTACAGTGCCCTTAGGCACACTAGCCCGCGGAACCAAGTCCTCGGGAGCCGGGAGCCGCTTTAAGTTCACCGTCTTCAACGCGTAGTCGGGGTAAACAGGCTTCACGAACTCCTTCTTCAACTCCCCCTTGTAGTAGATGACCCCGCCGTTCGCGATGACGGTCTCCGGGACGACGTACTCCAGCCTGCTGAAAGTGAATATGTCTGCCAGCCTTGCGGGGGCCACGACGCCAATGTGCTCCTGTAGGTGCAGCCTGGTGGCGGGCCTCAAGGTCGCGTACTTGATCGCCTTCACTGGGTCCATCCCGTTCTCGATCGCCTCGTTCACGATCCTGTCCATGTGGCCCTTCTCGAAGAGGTCCACCACGTTCAAGTCGTCGCTTGTAAAAGAGCAGACCTCGCAGTCCACCTTGGAGAGACTCTGCAGTAGGGGCTCTAGGTCCCTCCAGGCGCTCCCCTGCCTTATGAACACGTGCATACCCCTCCTAGCCTTCTCCAGGGCCTCCAGGCCCTCGGTGGACTCGTGGTCGCTGAATATGCCCGCCGATATGTACGCGTTAAGCATGTCCTCGGGCAGCAGCGGGGCGTGGCCGTTAACTACAAGCCCCTTCTCGTAGGCCACTTTGACCTTCTCTAGAACCTCCTCGGAGGAGTTCACGACGCTCACGAAGTCCATTACCTCGCCCAGCCCCACCACGTTCTCGAGGTCCGCGAGCTTCTCTACGTCGCGTGCCGTGATCACGTGAGCCGTGGTCTCCAGGCCCATACTGGGCGAGGTGGCCGGTACACAACTAGGTATGTCTATGAGGATCTTGAGGGGGAGCTTCAGAGAGGCCTCCGCAAATATCCTTACGCCTTCAACCCCTAGAACGTTGCCTATCTCGTGAGGGTCGGCTACCACCGTCGTTGTCCCGTGCCTTAGAGCTACCTTGGAGAAGCCGTAGGGATCGAGGAGGCTGGACTCGATGTGTATATGGGGGTCGATGAAACCCGGTGCCACGTACCCACCTCTACCGTCGATCACCAGCGTGTCAGGCCCGATGTACCTGCTCACGCCGTTGGAGTTCACTATGCCAGCGATCCTCCTCCCCTTCACCAGCACCGCTCTGTTCTCGAGGACCTCGCCAGTAGTCACGCTCACGACGTTCGCGTTCACGACGACGATGTCAGCGGGGAGGAGGCCCCTCGCGACCTTTATAAGGTTGGCTCTCTCGGATATGTCGTACTTGAATAAGCTCCTCATGAGTACTCCTCGTGGGGTTTTACTAATTTCTCTCAACATCACCTTATTAATTTTCACGGCAGATATGCTAGTGAAGGTGGAGGCTGTGGCGGACATATACGTAAGGGGCGGATGGATCGTAACGATGGACCCGCAGAAAAGGGTGATCAAGGACGGCGCTGTAGCGGTGGAAGGGGGCGTAATAACCGCGGTAGGGAAGAGAGACAACTTGGACCCGCAGTACAAGTCCTACAGCGACGTGGTGATCGACGCGCGAGACGGCGTGGTGATACCGGGCCTCGTCAACACGCACGTCCACCTCGCCCAGGGGCTCTTGAAGGCCTGCGCCGACTACAAGAGGCTCATCCCCTGGCTCAAGGACAGGGTGTGGCCGCTGCAGGGCAACTACAAGCCGGAGGAGGCGTCGGTCTCGGCGAAGTTGGTGGTCGCCGAGATGCTGAAGTCGGGTGTCACGACCTTCCTCGAGACGGGCCTAGTAGGTAGGTACGGCGTGGACGCAATAATCGAGTTCCTACACGACAGCGGTATCAGGGCAGCTGTCGCTAGGCATGTAATGGACTTGAAAGGGTACGCGCTAGAGGAGAACGTCTTACACGAGGGCCTCGTGGAGCCGGGGGACACCAGCTTCAACGACACGATAAGGCTCTACCACAAGTACCACGGCCGGGACTCGAGGATATGGATCTGGTTCGGTCCGAGGACCCCCGGCGCGGTGTCCGTGGAGCTGTACAAGAAGATGTCCGAGAAGGCTAGGGAGATGAAGACAGGGATCACGATGCACCTAGCCGAGGTCAGGGAAGACGTGGACTACACCGTCAAGGTTTTCGGTAAAAAGCCTGTCGAGTTTGCTCACTGGGTCGGCCTAACCGGGCCTAACGTAGTCCTAGTCCACGTAGTCTGGGCGACGGACGACGAGATCGACCTGCTGGCTAAGACCAAGACTAGCGTGAGCCACAACCCGTCGTCCAACCTGAAGCTCGCCAGCGGGGGCGCCAGGGTCTCGGAGATGTTGAGGAGGGGTGTCAACGTAACTTTGGGCACAGACGGCGGGCCGAGCAACAACGACTACGACCTTATCAGGGAGATGAAGGTGGCCGCGCTACTCCAGCCCCTCCTGACCGGTGACCCCGAAGCGATAAGAGCGGAGCAAGTACTCGAGATGGCGACAATAAACGGTGCGAAGGCCCTGATGATCGACCACTTAGTCGGTAGTATAGAGGTCGGCAAGAGAGCCGACCTCGTGGTGGTCGACTTTCACAAACCACACCTGAAGCCGCTGAACAACCCGGTGTCCCACCTCGTCTACTCCGCCATGGGTAGCGACGTCAAGCACGTCATAGTAGACGGCAGGCTCGTGGTCTTCGAAAGGCAGATACTGACGTTCGACGAGGAGGAAGTCCTCAGGAAGGCCGACGAGGCCGCGTTCAACCTCTACCAGCGAGCAGGGGTCTGCAGGGAGCCCGACCTCAAGTGGCCCATCTTTTAACCAGTTTTTCCTTCCCTTAAATTTTAACACTCTACTTTTTTATGAACACTTTACTGCGTTACGTGATACTGTTTAAATGCTTAAAGTAATCCGTGTTTTCAATTTAAACTCGATCCCTACAAAGAATGATTCTGATTAATGATTTAATATTTAATATTATTGGTGTTACTTTATGTGTCTCAAATACTGATTAATTTCCGAGCAATAAATTTATATATCCCCTCATTCTACAATTAAAAGTGAAAATAAAAGTGTAAGAGGGTCGGATCATGCCTGAGAAGCTAAAGTTCTTCGACCTAAAGGCGAAGAAGTACTACGAGACCGACCAGTACGAGGTCGTCGTCAGGGAGACTAAGAGGGGCAAGATCAAGATAGCGTTCGCTACAAGCCCCTACACCGGCAAGAAGTTCGCCAGGATCCTAGGCCCGGCCAAGTAAGCCCGTTAAACCCCTAACCAGGAAACCTCTTTTTTAATCCCCGCATCGTTCTCCTGCTCTTAGCCTCCTGTACAGGCAGCTTCTACAGGCTTGGACTTCAGCGCTTCCTTCAACTCGATGACTCTCCTCAGGACGTCTATGAAATAGTCTATCTCCTCGTGCGTGTTGTAGACGTAGAAGCTGGCCCTAACAGAGCCGAAGATCCTCATCCTCTCGTCGGCGCTGTCGGGGACCTTGTCTGGGGGAGGGTCTAGGTAGGTCATCTTGAGCCTGTAGTGCAGTGGGTGGGCGCAGTGCAGGCCCGTCCTCACGGCAATCCCGAAGAAGTCGAGCGCCATGCCCACGGTGTGGTGGTGCAGCCCCTTCACGTTGAACGCCACGACGCCGGTCTTGTCGTCAGGCCTCCGAGGCCCGTAGACTACGACCTCGTCGGGGAACTCCTCCTCCAGCCTCTTCAGCAGATACTCGACGAGCCTCTTCTCGTGCTCCCTCACGTTCTCCATGCCGAGCCTGAGCAGGTACTCGGCTGCGGCCGCCAGGCCTATACCGGCCTCTATGTTCGGGGTGCCGGCCTCGAACCTCCACGGGATGTCGAGCCACACAATGTCGTCCAGCGTTACGTCCTTGATCGTGTCGCCGCCGACCTTGAACGTACCCAGCCTCTCGAGTAGGTCTCTCCTACCCCACAGGACGCCGCTCCCCGTCGGGCCCAGCATCTTGTGGCCGCTGAAGGCCATGAAGTCTAGACCCAGCTGCCTCACGTTGGTGGGGATGTGGGGGACGTACTGGGCGCCGTCGCCTATCACGATCGCCCCCACCTCTCTGGCCCTCTTCGCGATCTCCCTGACGTTGTTGATAGTCCCGAGGACGTTGCTGGCCATCGTGAACACCACTACTTTAGTCCTCTTCGTGATCGCCTCGTCGATAGAACTGTAGTCCAGGTACCCCTCGGAAGTGACGTCTATGTACTTGACCTTGGCCCCCCTCATAGCGGCTATCTTCCTCCACGGCAACATAGTGCTGTGGTGGTCCATCACGGTAGTCACCACCTCGTCGCCCTCCCTTAGGTTCTCGAGGCCATAGGTGTACGCCAGCAGGTTCATGGCGTCGGTCGTGTTGTTGACAAAGACCACCTCTTCCCAGGAGTACGCGTTGATGAACTTCGCGAGCGTCTCGTGGGCCTTCTCGTACATCTCGCTAGCCTCCTGGCTCAGCGTGTGGAGGCCCCTGTGGACGTTAGCGTAGTGCTTGCTGTAAAACTCGACTATTCTGTTGATCACCTGGACGGGCTTCTGCGTCGAGGCAGCGTTGTCAAAGTACACGAGCTTCCTGCCCTTAACGACTCGCTCGAGGATGGGAAAGTCCTTCCTGACTTCAAGTGGGTCAAACATCCGGAGTCCCAGAATTTCATATCCTAGTATGACAATTATACTTTTATCGGTGCTGAGGGGTACCAGGTGGTCAGTTGAGGGTGGCCCTCGTAGCGAGCGGCGGAGGGCACACAAGCTTCGCCGTGGCTCTTGCCGAGCGCCTCCTAGACCTCGAGCCGGGGCTCGAGATCGATGTCGTCGCGCCGGCGGGCGACACCAACACTCTAAGGCGCTTGGCCTCGAGGCTGCGCGGCCGCGGCGTTAGAGTCTCGACATCGCCCAAGCCTCTGCACCCCCAGGAAAGGTTGTACAGGGTCTTAACGAGGGCTCCGCACGCGCTCGTAAAGGCGTCGGCTTTCGCGAGGGGTGTAGACGCCCTCGTCTGCACCGGCTCCAACCACAGCGTACCCCCCTCGCTGGCGGCTCTTGCCAGGGGGGTGCCGGTCTTCTGCGTCGAGGACCCGTACAGGGTGTTCGAGAAGAGCAGGTCGGTGGGGCTGCTCCACGGGCTGGGGGCCTACGCGCTCCTGCAGTGGGGGGAGCAGTTGAGACTCTACAGGAGTAGGGGTTTTTATGTCGGGCTGATCTACGAGAGGCCCGTCTACAAGCCGGAGAGGGGGGGTTACGTCCTCGTCACGACTGGGACTATGGGGCACCGCCTACTCTTTAGGACGATCGCGAGAGGGGGGCTGAGGGGCTACAGGCTGGTCATCCAGGCGGGCAAGTACTGGGCGGAGTACCTCAAGAGGAAGCTGCCGGGTAGCGTAGTGTTCGACTACGATCCCGACATAGACAGGTGGATCGCGGGGGCAGACCTCGTCATCACGCACCAGGGGATAGCGGCCATACAGGCCAGCCAGGCCTACGGTAAACCCGTTGTGATCGCCTACAACCCCGACATACCGCTGGCCGGGGGAAGGGAGGGCGCGGAGTTCGTGGCGCGGAAGCTGAACTTGGGCTACCTAACACCAGACCCAGGCGACCCATCTCAGCTAGACAGGGTCGTGGAGGAGACGCTCTCGAAAAGGCCGGCTGCCTTCGGCGACGGGGCTGCCAAGGCGTCGAAGGTGGTCCTCGACTTCGTCAAGGGGGTAGGACGCCGGGCAGCCTAGGGTGTAGTGTGGCGTAGGCTACGTGCTCCAGGCCTAGCATGAACCTGACGAGCCTCTCCACCCCCAGCCCCCAGCCGCAGGACGGCGCGATACCGCCGTTCAGAGCTAGCTCCAGGAACCACCCGTACTTCCCGACGTCCTCGTTCAGGCTCTTTATCCTCTCCAACAGCCTGCTGTACCTGTACTCCCTACAGCCACCGTCCAAGACCTCGCCGAAGCCCCAGGGGAGTATTAGGTTGAAGTCCGTGTTGAGGGCTTCGTTGCCCTCCAGGGGGTAGTAGTAGAAGCCCCTGCTCTGCTTTGGGAAGAACATCAGCCAGAAAGGCCTGTTGACCGCGTTGGAAATGGCCGTCTCCGCTTGGATGCTGAGCTCGCGCCCCCACTCCTCTTTGAAGCCGAGTTCGGCGGCCTTCTTAAGAGCCTCCTCGTACGTTATGACCGGGAACGGGGGGTTGAAGAGGCTCCTGTCAAGCAACCTCTCGTGGAGTACGTTGGGTGCTTCCTCCAACACCCTCTTGTGGACGTAGTGTAGGAGCCGCTCTGCCAGCCCCTTGACGTCCTCGAGGCTCGACAGCCCCCACTCGACGTCCAACTGGGTGAACTCGAACAGGTGTCTTCCACTGGACTGGTTCTCGGGGGGCTCCTCTCTCACGTTCCTAGCGACGTAGTAGATCTTCTCGAACACGCTGGCCATCAACTGCTTGTACATTATCAAGCTGCTCATCAGCTCTAGCCTGAAGCCGTAGGCCTCGGTAGCCAGCTTCCCAGCGCCCCTCAGACCAGGGTCGCTCACCACCCCCACGACGGGGGGCTCCAGCTCGATGAACCCGTTGGCGTCCAGGAACTCCCTTGAGTACTTCAGTATCAGGCTCCTGGTTAGCGCGACCCTCCTGAAGCCGTCGCCCCTGACGTACCAGTAGTAGAGCTCAGCGTACCTCCTCGGGTCCGGCGGCGAGGCCAGGTAGTCTACCCTCCTCTCGACCAGCGGCCTGTTTACGACCGCCAGGTCCTCGACTACTATGCTCTCGCCGTCCACCCAGCCCCTGACCCAGACGAGGGTCTCGAGCGGTAGTGCGAGCAGCTGTTCTCCCAGGGGCCCCGCAGGCCTTAGCTCTCGCGCCCCCGAGGGGTCTCGGAGAACGAGAGTGCGCCCCTTCTTCCCGGCGATCCAGGCGAGGAATTCTCCCGGCCCCTGCTGGACCAGGAGCCTGGTCCTCTTGAACTTAGACCAGGACGGGTTAGGTAGCCTTGTTAAATGACATCCCTCGGCCACCAGCCCTACTATGATAGGACCTAAGCTTATAAACCTATATTCTCAAGAAGGCGAGTATGTTTTGAGGACCCTGTCTCCGGAGATCGCGTACACCTCTACGTACTTTCTCAGCGGCGTCGTCTTCAGCTTCGGCATGAGCACCTCGTCCACCTGGAAGACGCCCGCTGTCTCGTCCATGTAGACGAGTATCTTGACGGGGCTGCTCTCCCCCTCCAGGACCTCGACGCTCTTGATGCTCAGGGCAGACAAGCTGTGGATGTTGACGTTCCCTAGAGAGTAAGGGACTCTAGCCCTCCCCTCTGCCATGTCCAGCCCGTCCCCGACCTTTACGCACCCGGCCTCCACCGTGAGGCAGTCCACGTCGTAGGCGGTGCAGTATATGCTGTGGAGTATCTCCTGCCTCAGCCTGACCCTCTTACGCGGGTCGTCGATCAAAGAGCCTAGGAGCCTCGAGACAATAGGCTCGGAGAGCAGGGCCCCGACCCTCTCGTGGTTGTCTCTGTGGACGGAGTTTCCCACGTCGTGTAGCAGTGCGCCGACCAGCGGGACCAGGGCTGCCTCCTCCTCCGTGTCGACTATCCCGTCCTTGACTAGCGTGGACTCGACACCCTTCTTCCTGAGCAGCTGGTAGAGGTACAGGGCCGCGCCCGCTGCTATCTGCGCGTGTACGGGGCCGTGGTCGTTGTACCTCAGCCTCTTAACGGCCATGACGTTGGCCATCTCCCACAGGGCCTGCACCTCCACGTCGTTCAGCAGGGTGTAGTAGGCCTCCTCTAGCAGCCTGCTGCCTGTGACCAGCGCCTTCACCAGCTGGGGGCTGACCACTACCACGCCCGACCACCTAACGCTTATTACTTTACTTGCCCTAGTTAATTACGTAGAGCGCGTTTTAAACGTGGGTCTGGAAGGGTTGATCAAGGTCAAGAAGAGAGGCCTCATACCGGGGCTCAAGGCCTTCTTCTACACCTGGAGCGGCGAGGCCCCTCCCCAAGACACCTCCGGCCTGACGCCGGTCGCGGCAGCCGTCCACAGCGGGGTGGACTTCACCTGGTGGGACTCGCCCACTAGGGGTGTACCGCCCGAGTTCTTCATGGTCGAGTGGAGGGGTTTCCTGAGGGTGGACGAGCCCGGCTCCTACAGGTTCTACGTGGTGACGGACGACGGGAGCAGGCTCTACCTGGACGGGAAGCTCCTGATAGACGCCTGGAGAGACCAGCCGCCGACGCTCTACATGAGCGAGGAGGTCTACTTGAGGAGGGGCTTCTACAAGCTGAGGCTCTTGTTCTACTGCAGGTACAGGTTCTCGCAGATACGCCTGGGCTGGATAGCAGGCGGGAGGACCGAGGTGCTTTCCAGCGACCGGCTCTACCACGCGATATCGGACAAGGCCTTCATAGAGGCCGGGGCGCCGGGCCTGGCGGTCGAGGCCGTGTCCCTAGACGGGGAGAGGACCGTGTGCGAGGTCCTGCCGTGCGCCCTAAAGCTCCCGAGCGCCGACGACTACGTACACGTCAAGATCAGGGTCTTTAGAGGCGGAGACCTCGTGTACGACACGGGGGAGTACCTCACCCTCTTCGGCGGAGACAGAGTCGAGGTCGAAGCGTAGCGTCCCTGACAGACGCGCGAACCCGGTACCGCGTTTCACCGCGTTCAAGACCCAAACCTCTATTCAAAAATCACGCCGTAGTAGCACGGCCGCACAGAGGGCGCAGGTGCAACAGCGGGACGCACGCCTCACCCGCGGAAGCACGCGGTGTTCAGTAATAAAACCTCGACAGCCCAATACAATACACGGGGCCCGTCGCCTAGCCAGGATAGGGCGCCGGCCTCCGGAGCCGGAGGTCCCGGGTTCAAGTCCCGGCGGGCCCGCTAAATCCTCCACGGCCGCTGACCCTCTTTTATAGTATCTTAAGACCCGATCCGGATACGTGGGGGTCTAGACGGCTCAAGACGCTTATCTGTGCACTATAAGAAATCTAAGGCCTTTGTTATCGTCTCATCATAAGATTAAGTAGTTCCACGCCCTCCCAGCATCGAATTCTCCCTAGCACGCCCAGCGCTATCACCACGAACATGCTCTCGCAGTGCTCACAACAATAATATTTGTAGAGGCGTTCTCGATGTATAAGAGCCCCTTATCCACGATTTCCTTCAGATCGCTTAACTTCCTTATCATTAAACCTCAACGACGTCTAGGTATAATATTGCTACCTCCTAGTCGGATAGCCCTCATCTCAGGGACTCTCAGACTTAATCCCAATAGTGCTTCTCGGCGGTCTAGCAAATTTTATATCCTTTAAGGCTGGAATACTTTTCGGGAACTGCGGGATGTCGAGTAGGTGCCTCGGTAGTTGTGTAATTGAGGGGCCTGGAGAGGGCCCTCCGCTACCTGAGGGTATGGATTTCTCGAATCTAGAAGGGCTCTGCTACGAGATTGAAGGCGTCCCAGGCTTCGCGGGCGAGGGGGAGCACCGCCCGCTGGGTGAAGGAGAACTCGACTTTGCAGGCGAGGACATATATCGCTCGCTGGAGAGACTGCCGGAGATAAGGGTTGTAGAAGGTAGCTGTGACGCCCGTAGGTGGGGTAGTATAGCTTGCACGGAGACTTTAGCCGTCTGCTCGAAAACCCCGTGCTCTGCGGAGTCTTCAGCACGCGCGGACGCCCCTGCTATCTACTACAATATCGATAGGATAAGAAGCTGGGTGAGGAAACACGCCCTCAACAACCTGGCATTCATTTTCAAGCAGTGCCTGGAAATAGATAGACCACACGATTATGAGCGGTTGCTGAGGGATCCTTTCCTCATCGACCTAGTTAAGAATGTTTATCTAGCGACAGAGGAGACGGCGCTAGCCTACCTCCAGGTACACGAAAGAGCACACTGTGTAGGGGGTATAATGGACGAGGGGAAGGCGACAGCCCTAGGGCTATACGAGGCGTTCAAGAGGTATATATTTGACAAAGAACAGTTGCGGCGAGGGCACGCCTACAAACTCATACCAATAGAATCTATCCTCGCCAGTTACCTTACGATACTCAGAATCGCCTACCACCACTACCAGATGCCAGGTTATAGAGACTTCGTCAAATACGTCAAGCTACCGCTGGTAATGCCTAGATGCCGCGGCCTGGACGCAGTATTAATCGAATACTACAAGGGTTGGACACTACATTACCGCATAATTGTTCATCCCGGCAGACTTTTCATTAAGTGGCCCGGCGTTCGAATTATAATCGATGAAATATCGAAAGAGACGCCACTCGATTACAGGGGTACAAGGCCCTCCCGCAGACTCGGCCCTAGGGACTGCGGCCTGTACGAGGTGTGGGCTCCCTGCGACGGCACTACATGGGTGAGCCCACAGTACCCAACACCATAGAACCTCAAACACGTCGAATAACCTCCCGCAGAATAAAGCCCAGTCCGTGGTGAAGCTGGATTCGGTATCCAAAGAATTTTTAGGCAATCCGCTTTCTAAACAATATCGAGGAACTCTATCTTAGCCCTCTACTTACATGAAATTTGAATGGTCTTCACACCCATTACTCGGCATCATACTGAGTCTAACTATTCCTAGCAAACCAGGTAGATGTTAATCACTAACATCACTAACCACCTCAGGGGTAAATACGCTTGTCTCCTGTGAGCTACATAACGTTAAAAACGTGTGAGGGGTTTCAGGCGCGGCGGAAGAACTCGTCGAGCCTCCTCACGGGTCTCCCAACTTCGCCTCCTCTACCTCTCTTCTTGGCTTTTCTAAAGGCTTGCTCCTCAGACCCTTTGAGGGCGTCGACCCTAGCCTCCCCGGCCCTCGACAGCCTCCCAACCATGGTCCTGGCGAGTATAGGTGTGAACTCCATACAACCCACTATAAGATTCAGTAGAAGAGGTTTAATAGACCATGGGCTTAGATTCCGAAGGCGGATTCTCCTCTCTCAGACAGGAGAACATGTGTAGAGACAGCCAAGGAGACTCTTAGGAGAACAAGACGACGCGTCTCCTTGGGATGTGCTAAGCTGTGGTTTAAGTAGGTATCACTGTACACAGATTAATAGGAGCTACAAGGACAGCGGCGCTGGAGGGGTTGTTACGTGCTCGATTTATCTAGGTACACTTCTCCGGGCGAGGCTTATAGACTGCTTGTAGAATCCCTTTCTGTCATTCTCGAGGTTCACGGGGACGCCCGCGTCCTCGAAGAACTGGGGGTCAAGGCGCTGGTCGACCTCGATAAAGCCGTGAGAGACGCCGCGGCCTTGAAAGGGGGTAGCACGCCCCGCGGGCTGTACGAGGTCTCAAACCTCATAGAGGGGCGCAGGAGGAAGGTTCTGGCCGCCTACTACACGGACCCCCTCGGTGTCAGGGTCATATCCGCCCTCGCCAAGTCCTACGCCCTGGACTCGGGCTTCGAGGACGTGGTGGTAGCCGACCCCTTCATGGGCTCCGGGGTTCTGCTAGCAGGGTTCATCAAGGAGTTCGGGTGCGAGAAGGTGGGGAGGGTCATAGGCTTCGAGAAAGACCCGCTGGCCTGCCTCGTCGGCTACGCCGCGCTCCTGAGGCTGTGCGGTAGGGGTAAAGTCGAGGTCAAGTGCGGGGACACGTTCGAGATCGTCAGGCTCCAGCCCACCCTAGCCGGCTCCACGGCGAGCTACAAGTCCTGCGCCCACCTCATCCTGACTAACCCGCCGTTCACGAGGTGGGAGCTGCTGGACAGCAAGTACAGGAGGCTGCTGGAGAGCAGGTTTACAGCGACGCACTACTCCAAGTACATAGCGAGGAGGCAGCTAAACCTCCAGACGCTGTCCCTGTTCACAGCCGACTACATGCTGAGGAAAGGGGGGCTGCTGGCCGCCGTCCTCCCAGCCTCCACGTTCTACACTATATACGGCGAGGGCGTCAAGAAGCTCTTGAGAGAGAACTACCGCATACTAGCGCTGATCCAGAAGAGGGGCGAGTCCTCCTTCTCCCTGGGCAGCGGCTTCAAGGAGGTAGTACTCGTAGCCTCGAAGTCCAGGGAGGGGAGGGGTGAGACGGCGTTCGTAACCCTCGACAGCGGCCTCGAGCCCAGCCTAGCGTACTCCTCGGGCTGGGTGAGGGCCCCCGGGGCCGAGTACGTAGACCTCCACAGCGTACCGCCCATACTCGACTTCAACTGGCTCTCCCTGTTCAACCTAGGGGCTCTAAAGCCGCTCGTCAGCGCGCTCTCCACCCTAACCTCGGCGGGGAGGCTGCTCCCCCTGGCTGAGGCCATTGGAGAAGACGGCGTTATCAGGGGCGTGGAGATGTACGGGCCGGACTTCTTCCTGGTGCCCAACAAGTACTGGAGGGTCGCCGGGGTCAGCGGCGACTCCATAGCGATAAGCGGCGGCGGGGAGGTTCTAGAGCTACCTAGAGAGTACGCGGTTAAAAGCCTCAGGAAGCCCGGGCTGTACACCGACAGGATCCTCGTGGATCCCGACCACTACCTCGTCAGCATACCCCCGGTGAGCGTAGAGGAGCTCCCGAGCGGCGTGAGGAGGTACGTGGCGTGGGGTCTGAAGAGCGGCGCGGCCGCCGCGGCGGTCAGGGCTTTCGGGGAGAAGTGGTACAGCCACGTGTACAGGCAGGTAGAGAGCAAGAAGCCGTTCGCGAAGCTGTTCCTCCCCGACAAAGTCGACGCGAGGTTCAGGAATAGGGGCGTCTTCGCGGTGGCGTCCGAAGCCCCCGCCTCCGCGACCAAGGACTTCTACCTAGTACTCGACGAGCAGTGCTCGCCGCTGCTGACGCTCTGGTTCAACAGCAGCCTCTTCATATCGCTACTACTCTACGCCGGGAGGGCGATAAGCGAGGCGTGGACGAGGTTCCTCGAGGAGGACTACCTGAGGCTCCCCGCCCCAAGCCCGGGCACGTGTAGAGAGTACAGGGAGGAGTCCGAGAAGTTGATCAGAGAGATCTCCGCCGCGAGACTGCCCCCGCTACCACTACAGCTGGACGACCCCAGGAGGCGCAGACTCGACGAGTTCATACTCGACACGCTGGGGGTTCAAGGCGTAGGCGTAGACTACCTACACGAGCTACTAGCCAAGCCGCTGAAGGAGCACGCGATACGCGGCAAGCAAGGGGGGTAGCTCACGGCAAAGCCAGCTAGGAGGGGCGCGAAAATAGAGAATAGGGTGATAACTCTCATAAATGAAAACACAGGCATAGGTGCGAAAATAGTAAGTTATCTAAAACAACTTACGGGGAGAGATCTCACTAGCTGTAGTGCACAGAAAACAGGCAAGTCTGAGAGGAAAGCCGATATTAAAGTAAATTGTAACAATGCTACCCTGTACATCTCAGTCAAATCGTACGAGCCTAAAGCCGACTATAATCACGTAGAGAGAGGCTATGTAGACGATTATAGGAATAAATGGAACCTGCCGGAGTCTGTCTATAAGGCACTGAAGTTATTTGTAGGAGAAGTAGACGAGAAAGGTACTCCTCTGCCGAGGCAACAGTTCGTGGATAAAGCTAAGGAAATTTCTAGTAATGTAGACCTCATCATAAACGAGCTTAATGAAAGGGCCAGACAGGGTCTAATAGATGAAAATGAAAAACGAGAACTAATGAAAGAAGTTGAGAAGAAAGGGGTAACCCCAGGATTGATCGGTAAAATGAGAAGATTGACCTTTAATCAAATCAACCACATAGACGAGCAATTAGTTCGAGACGTTCTAAGCTTCTTTAAACAAAATAAGAAATTTGTCGTGAAAAATATACTTGTCGGCGACTTAAACGAAGATTGCCTATTTTTCTTAGTAGTGAAAATTGAAAGAAACACGTGCTGCTATTATATTGCGGAAGCAAGCAGAGTAATCGAAATATATTCTCAGGGAGAGGTTACAATATCGAAGGAGGGAAGCTTACTTATTGGAAAAGTCGAGTTACAAAGGAAAGGAGGCAACAGATGGACTAAAGAAAGAAAATGGTGGGACGTAGCAGCAAACCAAATACAATTTAAAATATCTCCATCAGAGATAACCAGAGATTTTAACACAGTAATGATAGATTGTGAAATGTGTTATGAACATGAATAACTTATGAGACGTAATCCATATATTTCTACATGTTAACCTAGCTGGAAGGGGTTAAGGTAAACCGGGAGAGCTAAGTGTGACGAATAGGAGAGACACGTGAGCAGGCTCTGAGGGGCATAAGGTGGTTTGCTTCCTTACATATAGTACCCGGACGGCTCTCACATTACGCGGGTGACCAGGTTTAAGGGTTTTGGCAGTATGCGATTACACTATGATTAGAGGGTCTAAAGAGGCTTGGACTAAGGCGAGGTACGGGTGTAGCTACCATTTATTGTGGACTACCACAGCCTAGAGTGTCTATAGTAGGTTGCCCGAAATGACCGTTGAGAGGTGTTACCCTGATGAAGATGATCATATAGAAGAGGCGTCTAGAGCCGAGCTCGACCAACGCCTCGACCGGTTGATCCGGCACATTATCTAGCCGTGCTGGTAGGGCAAGCGTGCTGAGCGTAGTACATCTGGTGTCTCTACTAGCTGATCTAGTCCGTCTCGATCATCGACCACCTATAGCTAATAACTTACATGGGTTGCCTAGTCAGGACCTACTAATGCGTAAATTATTACTAGACCATCTAGAGTGTCGTTTCGCCCCCGCTGGTAAAGCGTTTCATGAACTTCTACACGAGTCTATGATGAGGCGAACACCAGCTAACTCCACACCAGGCTGGTTGATCATGTAGGGATTAGACCGTCTGACCCTGCTAGGGACATTAGGTCTTGTCCTCGAGTAGCCCGTTAGCAGTTCTACGGACCGACCATCTGTGGTAGCAGATCTAGAGCATTAACTAGCATGCTTAACCATTTCACGTCTACATGAACAATCATTAGATGGTGTGCCCTCGATAATAAGTTAGTGGTTTCGATCGTCCCTCGAGATCATTAGGAGTTGTAAAGGGATTGAGCAGGTATTCTGGAAACTTCCCAAAGTCCTACGTTCCGCCGGATCGTGGAGCTCGAGGTGACCTCTCGAGCCTCGAGTAGTAGTCGCATACATGTGTGAGGGGGCACCCTGTGCACTTGGGGCTTCGGGCTCTGCAGTACTTTCTCGCTATGTCGAAAACCCCGTAGTTGAACTCCCTGGCTAGCAGCGGGTCGCTGGGTACTAGGGCTCTGGCGAAGTCCCAGAGCCGGGGGTCCCTGTGCGGCCTCCTTCTCGTCGACCTGACGCCGAACACCCTCTCGATAACCCTTATCATGTTCGTGTCTAGGAGAGGCTCCGGCCTGCCGCAGGCCGCTAGCAGGACCTCCGACGCAGCGTAGTCCCCCACGCCCGGGAGCTCCTTGAGCTCTTCCCTGCTACAGGGGACCCTGCCCCCAAACCTCCTCTCGATCTGCTCGGCCAGCTCCTTGAGTTGCCTGGCCCTCGCGTGCTCCAAGCCCAGGGGCCGTATGAGCTCCCTCACCTCGTCCTCGCCGGCGGACAAGAGGGCTCCCGGGCTGGGGTAGCGCTTCAGGAACTCCTCGTAGACCTTAACGACCTGGCTCTTGGTCGTCCTCCTCAGGAGGAAAGCCGCGACGAGCACGTGCCAGGGGTCCCTCGCGGCCCTCCAGGGCAGGCTCTTATCCCCGTGGCTCCTGTACCACTCGACAACGGCCTCCCGGAACGCCCTAACCCTATCGTTGAATCCCGGGTCGAAGAACCGCACCCTTCAAACCCTTTGAGCCCGCAAGCCATCTGTTAAACACGGAGCATAAGGATAAATACCTAACCTCTGGCGATGGGCTCGTCGGCACATAGCCTTGGATGCGAGCTTAGACCTGAAGTCATGCGAGCAGGTGCATAAAGAACACGTGGGTAGCACTACTCCACGTACATACTCCGGGTTTGAGCTTGAGGTGTGTGAGGATGAAGTGTTGGAGGTTTCAGGAGCCAGGCTGGTCTCCTTTTCGTCGCCGTAACGGTGGGGCTTCGGCTGATACTGCTCCTAGAGGGGGTACAATTTGTGTGAACAAGCCGTTAGTTCTTCCGTCTCATAACCAGTAGGTGTTCTGTTGGTGTCCTCTCGTCTGGCAGCCCTCTCGCCGGGCTTATTCTTGTGTTGAACAGTCCGGACACAGCAACCTAACTTGAGATTTACATGGACGCCGTCTCCGATGCCGAGAGGCTGTAGTAGTTTAAGAGGGCCCTTGATAAGTGGTGGAGCCCACATATGAACATAGTAGCCTTCGACGCGGTTAGACCGGTGACACTCCCGGTACTAAGGGCGTGCATCGCTACCAAGAACCCACCACACTCTACGGCCCCGGAGTTCGCGGGTACAGACTTCTTGGAGACTACAAGGGTCTTGGGAAGGCTTGCAGGGATGTGCTGAACTCCGTGGTCTTCACAAGCGGCGTGACAATCTCAGGAGCCTAAACAAAGGGGCTCGGAAAAGTGGTAAACAGGGGTTACAGCGACTCCCGTGCCGGTGTTCCCGCCTTAATTAGATTCTAGAAGACGCCGGGAATGTAGACGGGGCTTTCTACCGTGTTATAGCTCGAATTTGATGAAGGGCTGTCTCCCGCTGTACTTGAGTCTGCCAGGTCTGCCCTCTTCGGACTGCCCCGGCTTCCTGAGTATGAAGAGCTTCTCGTGGTATATCAGTAGGAAGTCCCTGTTCTTGACCCTGCTCCAGACCTCTCTCGTGGTCTTCATCTTGTGCTGGACCTTGATGACCTCCTCTTTGAGGAGGAAGCCGGCGTCCAGGAAGGCCTGGAGCACGTAGTGTGATATCGGGACGTAGTGCTTGTGCACCCTGGTGTCGCCTACCAGTATAGCGCAGTACTTCCCCGGCTTCAAGACCCTGTAGAGCTCCCCGGCCACCTCCCTCACCCACCTCAGGTACTCCTCGAGGTCTCTAGCAGCAGATAGGTCGCCCTCGGGCCTCTCCCCGCCCCCGTAGTCTATAATGTTGAAGTACGGCGGGTGTGTAGCAACCAGGTCGACGCTCTCGCTCCCGAGGAGGCTCAGCCTCCTGGCGTCGCCGTGGTATGCCTTGTACCAGGCCCTCTCCACGTCCTCCGGCGTAGCGTCCCCGAGAGCCGGGCCCGCACCTCCGCCTCTCGCCACGGCCCGCTCCCTCAGCCTCTTCAAGTACTCCGCGAGGGCCTTCTCGAGGTAGTAGAGCCTGTGGAGAGCGAGCATGACCGCGTTGTAGTTTATGTCGACGCCGATCGAGTTCCTCCCCAGGAGCTTCGCCTCTATCAGCGTAGTCCCGCTGCCCACCATGGGGTCTAGCACTACGTCACCGGGCCTCGTGTACATGAGTATAAGCGCCCTGGGGATCTGAGGCGCCCAGTTGCCCCTGTAGTCCCCCCTGTGGGTGGCCCAGCCCCCCCTGACCGGGAAGCTCCAGACCGTCGTCGACACGTCGGTGAGCTCCTCTGGGAGGGGGTCGAGCCGCTTGACTTCTATAGGGTCGAGTCTTATCACCTGGTCTTCGACGACGACCTCTCTGTTCCTAGAGACGAACTCGAGGTACTCGCTTATAGGGACCTCCCGCATCCCCACCACTCCTGGAGATGTGCCGGAGCGGCGACGAGTCTACACTAGCACCCTGTAACCAAGTAGTCTAGAAACCCGATAAAACCGGAGTGCCCGGGCTGGGGTCGCCGGACCCGCCCAGACCCCGTAGACAGGAGGCAGGCCCTCAAGCTGCGCCGGCGCGAAACAGCGTTCTCGGGTAGGGAGGGGGTGAGGGCGGTCCACGCTGTTACTTCACGACGACGTAGACCCGGGTCCTCCTCGTGTGAGAGGCCGGCTTCACGAGCCCCTTCTCCTCGAGTAGCCTCAGGACCTTCTTGGCAGTGCTCACTTTGACCCCGTACTTCTGCGCTATAGTACTTGGGGTTACGTACGGGTCCTCGGCTCTCGCGATCTCCTTCTCGACCTTGGCCAGCAACTCCCCGGTCAAGTCCGGCGACGTCAAGGCGAGCTCGGGTGGTAGAGCCTTCTCGGCTTTCTCCCTCTTCTTCGACATCGACCCACCCTTCAGGACATCTGGATTCGACAGGGGTTTTAAATCATTAACGCCCACAGGAAACATCGCATAATCGCTCACCCGGGAGACTGAAGAGACGTACAGGCACCACATGCAAACCGTTTATTTCGTCGAACCCGTAGCAACTACTGGTGGCCGTGTGAAGAGGGTCGCAGCGTACGCAATAGCCGCCGTGCTGGCCTTGGCCGGGGCGCTACTGTGGGCTGCCCTCCAGGCCAGGCCCCAAGGCGGGTCGGCAGCGCCTACCCTAACGACTACACCGGCTACTACTCCGCCGCTCGCTACTCTGACGGGTTCGCCGGTCAGCGCGGCTCCGCCGTATGGTCAGACCACGCACGCGCCCCCACCAGGGAGCTACACGGTCGTGGTCGCCCAGCCCCCCTTCGGCTCCCTGGCCGTCCAGCCCTACTACACCGTGTCGTTCAACGAGAGTGAGGTCCGCGCAGTACTCGACCTGCTCAAACAGTGGAACTTAACTGGGGTCGACTACGCTAAGTGGGCTAACAAGAGCCTCGACAAGCTCGCGGTCCTGAGAGTCGGGTTCGTAATAGCCAACAAGGGGGGTTCCAGCGTCTCTTTCTACGCTGGCGGTTGTGCGTGCAACACCGCCCTCCAGGCGCACCTTGTTCTCGTCGAGGGGGGCGGTGTCGTGGCGGTGCCGTACGTAGACTGCCAGGTGTTGTGCCGTAGAGGCCTCCTCCCAGGCGGCGTGTTCTACTCCAGGGAGTTCGTGTTCCTCGTAGAGAGGCCGTTCAAGGGCGTGTTCAAGTACGGGACCATTGGCGGCACGGAGTTTTGCTCAGACAAGACCTGCGTCAAGCCCGAGGGTACCTTCGAGGTTGTCGTCAGCTGACCCGGCAGAGGCGTCGGTTTATTTCTTTGTGTGCAGTAGAATTAGAATGGTGGTGAAAGTTGGTCAAGTGCCCCTACTGCGGCTACGAGGCGGACGTCTCGGCCTTCAAGCTACTGAGGGAGCCTTGGAGGTTCCGCTTCTACACAGTGATGAGGCTGGAGTGCCCGAGGTGCCACAAAGTGTTCAACTACTACTCGGGTGTGTCCCCGAAGGGTAAAAAGTCCGAGTTCGTGGTCAGGGTAAAGCCGCGGAAGTGACGGAGGGGGCGCCTATCGGCGTATTCTTTACTCGCCCCCACTACCGCTTTTTAGGCGCGCTATGACCTCGACTTCGATGTCGACCCCCCTGGGCAGGTCCGAGACGCCGACGAGGCTCCTGGCCGGTTGGCTCTCCCCGAAGTACTTCGCGTAAACCTCGTTAAACTCGCCTACGCGACTCAGGTCCCTCAAGTAGACGGTCACCTTGACCACGTCTCTGAGCGTGCCCCCCGCGTCCTCGACTATGGCCTTGATGTTCTCGAGCACCCTGGTAACCTGGCTTCTGAAGTCGCCCCTGACCACTTCGCCGGTGGCCGGATCTACGGGTATCTGCCCCGAGACAAGCAGCCAGCCGTCCACTAGTACGGCTTGGCTGTAAGGGCCTATCGGCTTCGGTGCTCTACTAGAGTAGACAGGCCTCGTAGACAGCACCCCCGTGTTAACCACGAGACTAGACCGCTTAATCAAGTTTACGGGGCGGCCAAGTAAGACTCGAGTAGCGCCAGGGCTACCGCGAGTACGACTATAGCGGATGTGGGCACAGCCGCGTAGACGCTCCTCCACGTCCTCGACGGCGCCTCCTCGCGAACATGAAGAGTGTGCCGAACCCCGAAGTAGGAGTGTGGTAGACTAAGGACCAGAGCGGTTACTCTCAGCAACCTGTCCGCGTGGACGGCCCTGGGGTTGGGTATCAGTTGTAGCGGCGTCAGCATACCGTAGCCTGTGATCACGTGGACCGCCCATTCTCGCACCGCTATGGTCTCTTGCAGTACAGCCTAATTACTCGGCAAGCCACTCCCCCTGCTCGTCGCACCGACTCGACGGCCCACGCAGGTCCATGACCGCCTTCTTGACGACCTCTATTAGGTAGCCCTCCTCGCCCGGCAGTCCCGCGCCAACTAGTTGGCCGTCCACTATGAGCTACGGTAACTCGTTCTCGCCCTCCTCGACTTCTAGCTGGATGTTGTCGCACAGCTCTCTCTCGAGCAGGTCCTTCACCTCGAGGAGCCAGCTAACTAGGGTGTACCTCAAGTAGTTGTCTCTCCCCCTTACCTTCACGGCAAGCAACGCTAACCCTCCGTAGCACTACGCTAAAGGAGGGCTCTACCGGCTCCTTTCTCGCCTTAGTAGTGGTATTCTTGTAAGGTTTAAAGGAGGTTACGGAGATGAGTATTCACGTACGCATATGTAGCGGTTTTTGAGAGTATGTAGACGCCAGCGACGGGAAGCCTGGGCCGGTGGTCTACTTGAGCCTGTTAGCCGCTGTACTGGCGTCCCTTGTGTGGAGCCTGAACCCGGCCGTGATATCGCGATATGGTAGGAGCTTGAAGCCCCTAACCTTCACCGGGCTAAGGGCTCTCATCGCGGTCGCGCCTCTACTGGTGCTCATTCCCTTCAGACCGGTGGCGTTGAACGCGACCCCATACGGGTGGCTGGTGATCGCGCTGTCCGCCTTGCTCGGCCCAGGCCTAGGCGACTCTCTATACACCCTCTCCATAAAGAGCGTGGGGGGCTCCCTAGCCGTGACGGTGAGCTACACGTACATCTTCTTCACCCAGCTCTTCTCCCTAACCATGGCCGGCGAGGCCGTGAGCCTCAAGGCTGCCCTGGGCGGGGTGCTGGCCTTCACCGGTATCGCTGTAGCGACTATCGGCTCGAACAACTCTAGGGGGCAGGGCAAACTCGCCACCGGCATACTCGCGGGTCTCGGCGCCGGCGTGCTGTGGGGGCTGGCCACAACACTGGTTAAGATAAGTCTGCGCTTCCTGCCGGACGTGGTCTCTCTCACAGTTGTCCGGCTGGTACTCATAGCCTTATTCCTGACACCGGTTGGCTACGTCCTCGAGGGCTGGTACGACCGGCGGTCTCTCAGGGACGTTATCAAGGCGGGGTTGGTCACAGGGATCCTCGGCTGGACGATCGGGATGTACCTATTCATCTACTCGATCAACACCGTGGGCGCGTCGCTGACCGCCGTGGCAACCGCTTTCACGCCCGTCCTATCCCAGTTCACCACAAGGCTGGTGTCCCGGGAGAGGGTCGCCTTAAATCACGTCCTCGGCTCGATCGCCGTGTCGCTAGGAGTAGCCCTGAACTACGTCTGAACCCGGCCGTCTAGTTTAAGGTCGGAGACGAGTAAGATTGCACCGGGATGAAGAAGGCTGTACTCGCTGAGGCGTGAAGAGTCCTTTAAAAACTGACCACTGGCCAACGGAGGCGTAACGGGCTCGACCACGTTTAAAGAGCCCACTGCGGGAATTAGTTGTTGGGAGCGGCCACTATGGAGTCAACACCCGGTTCGATAAACCCGCGTCAAGCGTACAGGTTTTGTCTCGACGAGGCCTTTAGTCTAGAGGTCTACAGGTCTCTGTCGAGGTTGGAGAAGGACGAAGAGAGGAGGAGGATTTTGAGCAAGCTTGCGGAGGACGAGGAACGGCACTACGAGTTCTGGAGAGAGTACGCGGGCAAAGACTGTAGGCCCGGTTACTGGAGGGTGTGGCTCTTCAAGCTCAGCTACGTGCTCCTGGGCCCCCTGTATACGATCAAACTGCTGGAGAGGGGTGAAGAGAGCGCTATTAGAGAGTACACTAGCCTGCTGGGCGCGTTGAGTGGGGAGGCGAGGAGTACCTTAGAGGCTCTGATCAAAGACGAGGAGTCCCACGAGAAAGAGCTTATCGGAATACTCTCAGACCCCAGGTTGAAGTACTTGGGCTTCGTGGCCCTAGGGCTAGCAGACGCCATCGTGGAGATAACGGGCGTCAACGCGGGGTTCCTTGGGGCCACCGAGAACACGGTCATCGTTGGCTTAGCGGGCTTAATAGTGGGCTTCTCCGCCGCTCTCTCCATGGCGGGGGCGTCGTACCTCCAGTCGAAACACGAAAAGAGGGTCTCGCCCACTAAGAGCGCTGTGGTCACGGGGCTGGCCTACATTTTGTCGGTCCTCCTACTCGTAGCACCCTTCTTCACCATGAGGAGCCTGCCAGCCGCCTTCGCGGCGAGCGTTACCGCCAGCGTACTGCTCACGGGGGTCTTCACGTACTACTCGAGCGTAGTCGAGGACAAGGAGTTTAAGAGGGAGTTTCTGGAGAGCCTCTCCCTCCTCCTGGGCATCGCTCTCGCGAGCTACCTCCTGGGCGCTGCTCTGAGTAGGCACCTCGGTATTTCCACGGGTCTCTAGGCCGTCACTTCTTTTCCAACTCGCTGAAGAGCCAGCTCAGGTCGACGGGCCTCCTCCTCTTAACACCCCCGCTCACTAGGCCGTGGGAGATCAGGGGCAGCGCTATAGTGGCGTCGACGTAGACCACCCTCTTCTTCGCTTTCGGCGAGACCTTACCCCAGCTCACGGCCTCCTCGAGTGTGGCGCCGCTGAGCCCGCCCCACTGAGGGCTGTCGGTGGTGAACTGGACGACGTACTCGAGCGGCTTGTGGTAGTCGTGTTCGCCTCGCTCGTACTCTGCGACGAGGGTGTTGGCAACTGCGACGAGGTTCACGTAGTCCTTGGGGACGCCGCCCCCGATGTAGATCGCGGAGATCTTTTTGCTCCTGAGGCCTATCTCCACCAGCTGCGCGAAGTCCTTCACCATGTCAAGGACTATTCTGTGCCCTCTCCTGTACTTGAGGACGGCGGCGATACCGTAGCCGCTGTCTACTAGCGCCGGGGAGAAAACCGGTACCCCTGCTCTGTAAGCCGCGGACACTATCGAGTCTATCCCCTTCTCGTTCAGGAACTTGCCGAACAAGTATAGGAACTCCATCGTCGAGTAGACGCCGCCCTCTGGGAGGGTCTCGATGAACTCTCCGATCAGGCCCTCCATCTGCCTGTACTCGAGTTCGTTGACCACGGTGTCGTAGAACCTGTCGAACTTCCGCTCGAGCAGCTTAGCGTCGTCTACCGTCGGGTAGGTCTTGTAGTACTTGAAGCCCATGGCTTCCACGATATCCTCGCTTATGTTGGCCCCGGTGGAGACTAGGACGTCCACGTACCTGTTCTCTACAAACCACTTCACTATCCTCCACATCCCGGCCGTGCTCATTGACCCCGCTAGGCCCATGAAGATCGTGTTGTCGGGGTCCTCGAACATGTCTATGAGTACCCGGTACGCCTCCCCCAACGCCCTACCCTGGAAAGAGACGTCGCTCATCTCCAGCAGGAGCTGGTGGACGGTCCTCTCCTTAACCTCTAGAGTCTTCACCTCACCTAGGGTAAACTCCTCCACACCTCCACCCCAGGAAACCTATCTCTGGAGTCTTAAAAATGAAATCCTTCGCGTAGGTTTAAAACATCAATCGGCCGATTATAATCATTATTGAAGGGGGCCGTAGTCTAGCCTGGCTAGGATGCGGGGCTTGGGCCCCCGTGACCCGGGGTTCAAATCCCCGCGGCCCCATATGCGTCGAGACCGGTATTCAACCCGCTCCTTCTGGACACGGTCAGCGATCACAACACTACCGCTAGAACTAGTGATATTACGGACATTGGGTAGAGGTACTTAATGAGGAACTCTACTGCCTGGTCCGGCCTATACCTCGGCAGGCTGTTGTCCACTATTGTGAGCACCACGTATACGGCGAGGTACTTCAGTAGAACCGCCGTAACCGGCAGCAGGCCCGACCCCTGGAAGGGCCAGGGGCCTCCGAGGAAGAGCAGGGCGAAGAACAGGGGGTAGACTATCCTCTCAGCGAACTTCGCGAACATGCCCAACGCGAGCCTCGGACCACCCAGCTCGGTGAACAAGCCCCAGTAGATTTCCGCCTCGGCCTCGGGAGAGTCGAAGGGCTTAACCATCAGCAACGCCATGACAGCTATGAAGGAGGACGCCGCGGCTAGCGCCATGGAGGCCGGGTTCTCCGCCCACAGTCTGTACGAGAAGTTGCTCGTTAGGTAGACTGAGTACTCTGTACCCTCGTGCCTAGCCGCTATCACTAGGGGTACTAGGAACGACAGGACGTAGGGGGGCTCGGCGGCTATCAGGAGGGCCAGGTACCTCGCGACGCCTACGGAGGTGTACGGGTTGGGGTTGGAGAGCGCCAGGTACGCTATCGCGAACGGTACGAACGCTAGCAAGTAGAGCACTACCACCGCGTCGAAGGGCGCGTAGAGGGGCTTCAGCGCCAGCGGTGTGAGTAGTGCGACGCTCGAGAGAGCGCCTATCGCGAGGGAGATCACTACTAGAGGTGGTATGTTGAGGCCGAAGACGTTGTAGACGTCCTCCTTAGCGAGCAGCTTTACCAAGTCGGCGAGGGGCTGCAGTAGCCCGAAGGGGCCTGAGTGTATAGGCCCCCTCCTATACTGGATCCTAGCAGACAGCTTCCTGTACAGCCACTGGGTGAATATGATCAGTAGGACTACGAAAACGAGCCCTGGGTAGACGAGCGACTCGAATAGGAACCAGATCACCTGGTGAACCATATCACGACACCCGCTATAAGCAGGGCTAGCATGAGTAGGTAGCCGACGAGGTACCAGTCCACGACTAGGCCTCTCGACGTCCTCTCGACGACCCTGAAGCCCCTCCTGAAAGCCCTTGAATAGATGTCCTTGACGAGTTCAACGAGGCTGGGGAACTCGGGCTTGTCCACTATAAAGCCCGAGAAAACGATCTTCCTCTTTACCTCGTCCTCCTCGGCCTCCCTTCTACCGGCCACACGTTGGAAGAGCCAGTAGAAGACGAAGTACACCACAAGGCCCGTGAGAGCGGTGGCCGCCGCGACGACTGCTGTCAGGGTGTAGAGGTCTAGGAGCATGGCCGTCACCTAATCGAATATCTTCTTAGCCCACTCCTCGAACTCCGCCGAGACACCTCTCCTCGCCTCCTCGCCCTCGAACGCCTCGGCAAAGATCCAGTGTACGTAGAACTTCTTCCTCTTTTCGTCGACGTCCACCACGACCGTACCCGGGGTATTGGTTATAGAGTTCGCGATCGTGACCACGGCTATCTCGCTGTTCACGTAGTAGGGCACCTCGACAATAGCCGGCTTCAGCCCCGGGTCTCTTGACAGTATCGCTTTAACTACCGAGTAGTGGGCGAGGTACTCTATGATCGTGAAGTACTTGAGAGCGTACTTAACGGCCTCGAAAAACCTCCTTACACTGAGCTTGCTCTCGTCTTTGACGAGGTCTACCCCTATCACCCTACTTAAGGCTAGTCCTATGCCGACCGCTATAAGGACCTCGACGACGCTGAGGGTCCCAGTGTACACTAGGTATACGAGGGCTATAGAGAGTCCCACCACTAGGAGCCTCTTCACTCCTCTTCCACCTCCAGCTTGTTGATCATCAACGTCTTGTAGTTCACGCCAATGTTGTACGCGACGAGGGAGAGGAAGATCAGCTCTGCTAGTCCTATGACTATAGCTGTGACGATGAGGACCTGAGGTATCGGGTCGACGCTTATAGACGAGAACTCTCTCAGCTGACCGCTCGAAGGGAAGGCGAAGTCCTCGAGTGAGCCTCCCGGGTAGACGGGTGGCGAGATCGCCCTCAAGTAGTAGCCGAAGAGGACCGCCATGACGTTGGCGGCGTCGGTCAAGATCGTTAGCAGCACTAGTTTCTTAACGATGTGCGGCCTGACAATGATCCCGTAGATCGCCACCCCTATCGTTACACCAACCGCGAAGACTATTAGGTAGAACAGGGCCTCCGCGATCATTCCCTACCACCTGTTACGGTGTCTATGATGATTAGGGCTAGCGTGAAGCCGGTCGAGACAGCGGTAAACTCCAGGACGTTCAGTATCATGAGGGTACCGGAGAACAGGAAGATGCCGCCCCAGGGCAAAACCACGTAAGCCGGGTAGCCTATAGGGGAGAGCTGCGGCTTCGGCTGGTTCTGGAAGAGGAAAGCAGAGACTCCCGTGAGTAGGCCGACAACCAGAACTATGGAGCCGACGACCGTGATCAGGAACACGGCTAGCGATCTCGCGAATACTAGTGCGTTTGCCCTGAACCCCTTCCCCTCCAGCATTCTCCGTCCAAACACTAGTAGGTACAGGAAGGGGGCGACCGCGAAAATGGAGCCTCCCTGGAAGCCTCCGCCAGGGGTTAGATGCCCGTGAAGCGCGACAGACACAGAGACGGCGACTATGACGGGGAAGAGTATCTTCGTGATCACCCTGGGTATCACCGTGGAGACGGAGCTTTTATCCTGCCCACTACCTAAACCGGCCAGGTAGAGCACCCCTATGATCGCTATGAACAGGACCGAGGTCTCGAAGTAGGTGTCGTACCCCCTCTGGTCCCATATAACGCTGGTCACTACCTCCGGGCTCCTGCTAGTGAACGGCGAGCTGGGGTCTGGCACGGCTCTCAAGTAAAGGTTTGCCAGCGGGATGTTGCCGTATGTCAAAGAGACCACGTCAGCCCTCACCAGGTAGTAGGTCAGTAGAACCCCTAGGAGTATGGAAAGGACCAGCCCTACCTCCTCTAGCGCACCCCTACTCCTCATACCTCTCACCCCCTCTCAGGGCGTACAAGAGGATCGCCGAGTTGAGGCCTAGGCCTACGGCTATATACGCGATGAGCAGGTCGGGGGCCAGGAAGCTGGCGAGTATAATGGAGTAGAAAAGCGACTCGACACCCGAGATGATTATGGTCTTCAAGACGTCTCTCTCGTAGACTATTTTTATCGTGGCGATCAAAGCCATTACCGCGCTGAACGCGCTGAGTAGAAGGATGATGACGGGGGTCATTCGAGGCCGGCCTCCTTTAGTTTGTCTTTAATTAGGGGTCGGGGTGCGGCCTCGCCGGACCTGTAGGCAGCTCTGGCGAGGATGTGCGAGCCTGTAGGGGAGGCGAAGACCACGAGAGCCGCCGAGACGATCGCGACGCCGAATATGTAGTACTTCAAGTAGCCGGGTACGTCGAGTGAGAGCGTTAGTAGTGCTAGGCCGACCAGTCCGTAGACCCCGCCGCCTATGGACCCCACCGTGGCTGGGTGTAGTCTAAGAAAGAAGTTCCTGAACCGTAGGAAGCCGACCGCACCGATCAGGGAGAGTACCGCGCTTAAGACCATCAGGGAGGAGCCTAGTACGAACAGCAGCACGTCTATCACTTCTTCCTCACCTCCAACAGGTACTTCGCGACCACGAAGTCGAGTAGCAGAATCCACGAGGCCAGGGGGATCGCACCGATCGCGAGCATTGGAGACTCGTAGTACAAGGCTATCAAGAGGTAGATGATGATAAGGTCTACTGTCATGACGTCTAGTGCTAGCACCATGTCTGGGACCGTCGGCCCCCTCAGTACGACTATGCTGTAGATGGAGTAGGCGAGGCCGTAGACCCCCAGTACGACCGGCAACACGTAGTTCAGTAGAGACGGGTCAACCACTGGCCTTCACCTCCTTGGTCACGTAGAGGTCCCTCTTCACCGTCACGAGCGTGTAGTCCCCTCTGGAGAGCTCGACCGGGCTCTTGAGCGTCGTGGACTTGTCCCTAGTGTAGAGCTCGAAGCCGGTCACGCTCGTCATGTAGAGGGCGTCAAACGGGCAGTACTCGACGCAGAGGGCGCAGAAAGTGCACTTGTGGAGGTCTATCCTGGGGAACCTCCTCCTGGGGTTCTGGGGGTACTGGCCGGGGACCTCGACCATGTCGATCGCGTTCGCTGGGCAGACCAGCTGGCACATCGAGCACCCCGTGCACTTCGACATGTCGAGTATGTGAGCACCTCTCATTCTGTCCGTCTTGAAGGGCCCCGTCTCGGCTGGGACTAGTCTCGTGTAGGGCCTCCTGAAGAGGTACTTGACCGCCTCGGCTATTGTGGAGAGTACCATGGTATCACCTGTCTATATCGGGCGCGCACGGATCTAGGGAGGCGAGTACCACCGGGAAGTCTGCTATTGTCACCTCCTCGTTCTTTATGATGTAGTCCAACACCGTCGTGAGCAGTGGCATCGAGGGGCTCTTGAACCTCACCCTGTACGGCGACCTCCCGCCAACGCTCGTGACGTGAACGGTGTACTCGCCCCTCGCCGACTCGACTCTCGCATACCCTCTCCCAGGAGGTGCTGTAAGGGGTATTTTTACCCTGTATGGGCCGCCTGGTCTCACTTCCATGGTCGCCTGCCTTATGATCTTAAGGCTCTCATGGACTTCCCTGAACCTCACGAGGGCCCTGTCGTACGCGTCACCGACCTCTCCAACCGGTACCTCGAAGTTGACGCTGTCGTAGCGCTCGTATGGTGCGAGCTTCCTCACGTCGTAGGCTAGCCCGCCCCCTCTTACGACCGGGCCTGTGGCGCCGAGCCTGAGGGCCGTCTCGCCCTTGATCACGCCGACCCCTCTCGTCCTCCTCTTGAAGACCCTGTTCCCCAGCGCCGCCTTCTCCACGTCCTTGACGAGGTCCTCGACGCGGTAGGTCAGGTCAAGTGTTCTACTCTGAAAGTCCTGCGGCACGTCGCTCCTGATACCGCCGGGGACGCTGAAGTTGTGGTATATCCTGTGACCGGTGACCCAGGCAAACCACTTCAGTATCTCTTCCCTAGCTGCGAGGGCCCAGTAAGCCGGTGTCCTTAAGCCGACAGAGCCTAGCATGAAGTGGGTCCAGAACATGTGAGACGCTATCCTAGAGAACTCGGCCTGTATCATTCTGAAGTACTTGGCCTTAGGGGGCGGGTCCACCTTGAACACCATGTCAAGCGCCTCTGCGTAGGCGACCTCGAACGGGTCGGGGTCCTCGACGCAGAACCTGTAGGACAGGACGTAGCTGTTCTCCCACTTCCTGTTCTCCATCATCTTCTCGAAGCCGCGATGGAGGAAGCCGGGTATTAGCTCGGCCCGTACTACCCTCTCCCCCTCCATTTCTAGCCTGAACCCTACGTTCCCCGGCGCTCCCGGGTGCTGCGGCCCGAAGTACAGCATGTAGCTACCTGCCATACTTGTCGCCCCCGTAGAACGTTTTGACGATGTAGGTAGCTGTGTCCACGTCCTTCCTCAGAGGAGGGGGGCCCTCCCAGTTGCCGTCGAGTATCCACTTCCTAAGCTCCGGGTGGCCCTTGAAAACAACCCCCATCATCTCGTAGACTTCTCTCTCGATGAACAGGGCGTTAGGGTAGAGGTCGTGAACGCTTTCAATCTCAGGCTCGGACCTCGGCACGAAGGTCTCCAAAGCAATTTGGGACGAGTCGTCCTTGTTTTCTACGAAGTAGTACAGCTCTATGACGCCGTTCTTGGGGTAGTCGACTGCGTCGATGTTGGAGAGTAGTACGAAGCCCTTCTCCTTGAGCTCCGATAGGGCTGTCTTCAGCCTCTCTCTTCTCACGCTGGTCACGCAGAGCTTAGCCCTCTCGTACATCTCCTCGCACTCGGGGTAGGTCTCCTTGAATGCGTAGTTGAACGGGGGCTGGGGCTTGGCAAAGTACTCCTCCCGCCACTTCCTCTCGCCCTCCTCGACCCTCGCGATAAACTCCTCGGCGTCCTTTAGCTTGTCTCCCTTCAAGCCCTCGTAGATCTGCCTCCTGAGGTCTGTGATCAGGGCCGTCCAGTCGTCCGGCATTGGCATGCAACCGGGGACCCAGCCGGAGACCGTGAAGAAGTCGTCCAGCCTCTTGTAAGTCGCGTACGAGTCCCAGTAGAGGCCTCCAGTGGCGGTACAGTTGCAACCGGCCACCACGAACTTCGGGTTCGGGGTCTGCCTGAAGAGGTTTATCATCAGCTTCACTGTCTTCCTCGTCAAGTAGCCCATTCCAGCTACGAAGTCTGCCTGCCTAGGCGACGGGACAGGCATGTAGCCGTAGCGCTCCCAGTCCAACGGAGACGTCACTAGGGGCGGGAACTCCACTGCCCCGCAGGCAGCGCAGTAGTGTATCATCCAGGGGCTCCTCGACCTAGCCCAGTCTACGAGCCTCTTAAGCAAGCTAGCCATAGGAGTACACCACCTCCGTTGTCTTCTCCAAGGCCGACCCAATGTATGAGAGCCTGTTCAGCATGGATTCGACAGAGGAGGAGACGGCGGCTTGTACCTGGTTGTAGAGAATTCCGAGAAGCAAACTGGCCAGGGCGAAGTAGAGCACGAGGGCCATCAAGTACCTCGGCGGTTTTTCTGCTGCCTCTCTAGTTTCCGTTGTCACGAGGGGCGGTAGTACCTTCATGAACCCTATTAAAGCCATTACGGAGCCCACGGGTAGGCTGACCAGGGTTATGAGCGCCGGCACGCTGTTCGACCCGAGGGACTCTAGTGCTACCTGGTATAGCTGCAACTTGGCCATGAACAGCGCTGTGGGCGGCACGCCGACGATGTTGAGCACCCCGATCATGAAAGAGGCCGCTAAGGGCCAGCTCTTCCTCAAAACGCCGACTCGCAACCTCGTCGCGTAGCCGCCGACTAGGAAGATGATGGGCTTGACGAAGGCGTGTGCTATTGCGTACGCCATTAAGACCGGTAACCCTCTCGCACCCATTGACAGGGCTAAGGCCATGAAGCCCGAGTCCAGTATCACGGTGTAGCCTGCCACCCTCAACAGGTCCCTCGACGCCAGTAGCCCTGCACCGGCGACCCCTACAGTGAGCCCTCCGAGAATTGCCAGCATCAACTGGATGTAAGGCGGGATGCCGGAGTATATCGTGTAGTAGACCCGGGCTATAACGTAGAAGGCCACGCCCTCAGCCAGGCCGCTCAAGAGGGAGGACACCACGGGCGGCGCGTGAGTGTAGGCCTCGGGCAGCCAGAAGTGGAGGGGGGAGATCGCGGACTCGGCCAGCATCGACCACGTGATTATGAAGAGGGGCAATAGTATGGCGAGCTGCACCTGACTAGTCCTTCCCGCGGGCGGGGCGGTCCCTGAGACCATGGCCGCGACGTGGCCTATGTTCAGGGAGCCTGAGACGTAGTAGATTAGTACTGCCGCGAAAAAGAACAGCGTGCCAGCGACCATGCCGACTATGGCGTACGTGATCGTTGCCCTGTAAGCACCTCTCGTCTTGGACGCGGATATAAGGACGAAGGCAGATATGGTGAAAACCTCTAGCATAACGAACATGTTGAACACGTCCCCCGTGTAGACGACCCCTAGTAGGCCGGCCTCCAGGCCGAGTAGAGCAGAGTAGAAGTACTCGTTGTCCTCCACAAAGACGGGGGAGACAGGGGTCAGCACGGCGAACAGCGACGCTATCAGTAGACCAAACAGGGCCGAGAAGCCGTCGACAACGTAGGCTATGCCGACGGGGATCGGGAAGCCGCCTATAGTGTACACGAGGACGCTGCTGGAAGCGGCCCTGTAGACCTCTAGAGAGCCGTAGAAAGCCGCGAGAGTGGCTATTAGAGCCAGGTCCCTCGATACCGACCTCTTAACACCCAAAGCTCTCAGTAACGGGAGGAGAAATGCGAAGCCGATCAAAGCGTACGGTATGAGAGGCGGGTACAAATCGACGCCCAGCAATTTAAACACCGTTTGTAAGTCCTACCGTATACTAGCTCGTCCAAAGTTTAAAATTTTGGTTTAATTAACCGTATAAAAGACGTGTTACGCAGATATTTACAACTCCTTATAAGAGAACCAGGAACGTACGGTCTCTCTCGAAGCCGTAGAACCTCACCCTAAACCAGGTGAGTACCTCCATCTGACCCGCACTATTGCGACCCCAGGTCTCCGCGGGAAAGAACGACCGATCTCCCGGTCTCGGTGTTGAGGGTGTCCGTGATCGCGTCCTGGCGTGCTCCGCTAGCTTAGCTAAGGGGTTTGCTGTTGAGCTCCCGTGACAAAAAGCGTTCTGAGTGCGGCGGCCGGGATTTGAACCCGGGATTTCCGGCTTGGAAGGCCGGCGTCCTAGTCCAGGCTAGACGACCGCCGCCTAGTCTCTATCTTACTGTCAGGAGTTTATATTCAATTCCGGCAGACCAGGGCCTGAAGGGATTTAACCCCGTTCAACGAATAGCATAGATTGGCCGCCGTAGTATAGCCCGGTCAAGTATGCGGGCCTTTCGAGCCCGTGACCCGGGTTCAAATCCCGGCGGCGGCACATGCTCTCCCCCGCGTTAGGCGATTATTTAACAGTGTAAATCCAGTCTCGTTCTTAGGGGTTACTATGAGAGAGCTGTCCTCGATAAGGCTCGTCGTCTTAGTGGACGACTACGCCGGGTTCACCGAGGGGCTGCTCGGCGAGCACGGGTTCAGCACCTTAGTCGAGTTGAGGTACAGTGACGGGCTGGTAAAGAGGGTCTTGTTCGACACCGGCGCCACGAGTAGGGTCCTACTGTTCAACGCGAGAAGGCTTGGCCTGGACTTGGGGCTCGTAGACTATGTGGTTGTTTCGCACAGGCACTGGGACCACACGGGGGGCCTTCCTGGAGTAGCAAAGGTCAACCAAAAGGCGACAGTGATAGCCCACCCGGGGATCCTGGAGCCGGCCTACTCCGTCGGCGAGCAAGGCCTAAGGTATATAGGGCTCACGGATGAGTCTAGGGGGGCCCTGGAGAGGTTTAGGACCCTACTCACGAAAAGCGCGTTCGAGTTAGCACCAGGCACGTGGTTCCTCGGGGAGGTCGAGAGGTACTATGACAACAAGTACGCTGTGAAAGGCTTTAAGAAGCTGAGAGAGGGTGAGCTCGTCGACGACCCTGTACTCGACGACACCGGCATGGCTATCAGACTAGGCAGTACAACGCTCGTCCTAGCTGGTTGCTCGCACAGCGGTATTTCAAACATTGTGAGAAAAGCTAGGAAGGCCGCGGGCGGGGACGAGCTTGTAGTCCTGGGCGGCCTTCACCTCGCTAACGCGGACGCTGAGACTGTTAGTAGAGTCGTAAGCGAGCTCGAGAACGAGGGCGTTGAGGAGGTCTACGCAGGCCACTGCACCGGTTTAAGAGGCGAAGCCGAGTTGCTGAAAGTATACGGCGACAGGATGAGGAAAATCCACAGCGGTTTTACAATTACCGCAGAAGCTGAGTAAGCACCCTGGGACGTGTTAAAGGCAATCAACCTTTTTTCGTCAAGTTCCTCAAGTAGAGGAAGTAAGACGCGAGCAGCAGTACTGCTGTCCAAGCAGCCAGCAGCAAACTGTCGACCGCGACGTCGACTTCTGGTGTATAACCGAAAGCCCACCTATACAGCGAGGTAGCGATAGATAGAGGTGAGTACGAGACTGCGTCGGAGAACCCCCCGAATCTCGCGGCAATAACCCGTGGGGGGTAGAAGATATTGGAGAAGAAGAACAAGACGTAGTAGACCACCGACCTTATTGTGGCCTGCAGGTTGAAGTCCCTTGTCACCGTCGACAGAGCTATTGAGAGACCCGACATCGCGAAGGAGAGGGTTATCGAAGTGTAGGCCACCACCAACCACGCGTACCCGCTGGGGACGCCGACGAGCAGCATCGCCAACACGATGAACCCGGACTGGTATATGAGGCCCCTCAAGGCGCCACCAGTGAACCTGCCCAGTACGAGCTCTACCCTCGACACAGGTAGCGACAATAGGTAGTCCGACACCTCCCGCCTGAGCTCCACGCCCACCTCCCTCCCTATACTGAAGCTGGATATGAACAGCGCTAGGGAGAGTATGCCGGGCGTGACGAACTTGATGTAGTCGGGTATAAGGCTCCTGTTGATCATGTTGTTGAACAACAGGCCGAAGATCACTATGTCCGCGACGTTCATCACTATTTGCCCAGCTAGCCAGAACCTGTAACTCCAGAACCTCTTCAAGTCCCTAGCGGCTATGACGAGTACGCTCTTCATTTCAGACCTTACCTCCAGCCACCCGCCTCGAGTTTATGCGAGATGACGTATATCGCCAAGTACGAGAAGCCCGCTGCGAGCCCCACGATGTAGGCTACCTGGCCCTGGGGTGGGAGGCTAGCGTAGACCACGTACTCGGGTAGGAACAAAACCCTCAGGAAGTCGGAGACGCTCGATATGGGGTTGGCGAGCGACGCGTAGTAGTAGGGTAGCACCTTCGCTATTACCGGGGCCGGGTAGAACACCGTGCTGAGCCTGACGAGGAGGGCGTCGATAACCCCCATTAAGATGTCTGTGGCATCGGTTGACTTGACGCTCAGGACGACCGTTATTACCAAGCCTACTACCCCCGCCGAGAACAAGTATATGGCTGCGAGGGATACGAGGACGTAAAAGGCGTTGTCCGGCCTGATCATGAACATTATGAAGGCGTACATCGGGAGGGTGAAGAGGAACGAGGCCACCGACCCTCCCAGGACGCGCCCCAGGGCTAGCGTGCTCCTCTTCACCGGGAGCGCCAAGTGGTACTCTACAATACCTTCGTCGAACTCGTCTGCGATCTCGTAACCCCTAGCTATACTGACAGAGTAGACAAGCGCCGTGAAGACGCCGAGGAGGTAGAAGTCGTAGTAGTTGAGACCCGGGAAGGACCTGACGAGCAGGGAGATGCTAGTACCGAATACTATGACCTGTAGTATGAACCACGTTGTCCTCATAGCCACGAAAAGAGTCTGGCGTCTGAGCTTCCTAACGTCCCACTCTATCACGTGGAGGAGGTCTACGAGGTCTCGGCTACTGACTGCTCTCAATGAGCCTTGCCCCCGTAAAGTACATGAAGACGTCGTCTAGCGTGGGCTCTTTGATCATCAGCGACTTTACCTTAACCCCGGCAGACCTCAACATGTCCGCAACGAACAAGGCCTTCTCCTCGGCTCTCTCGACGAAGACCCTTATGACGTTGCCGCTATAGTCGACCCTGCCTATCTCGCTCAACATGTTCAATAACCTGTCCCTCAACCCGTCGCCCTCGATCGTGACCTCTATTACGTCGCCCTTGGGTATCTTGTCCTTTAGGCCGCTAATAGTGTCGACCGTGACCAGCCTACCCTTGTATATGATGCCGATCCGCTCGCAGACTTTCTCGGCCTCGAACATGTCGTTCGTGGCGATTATTATAGTCGAGCCCTCGTCTCTCATCATCTTAATGATATCCCAGAGCTTGTGCTTCGTGGGCACGTCTACCTGGGCCGTGGGCTCGTCCAGTATAGCCAGCCGCGGCCGCTGGATGAGTACCTTTGCTAACTCGACTTTCTTGCGCGTGCCCCCGCTTAGCTGGTAGAAGTACTTGTTCCTGTGATCCCACAACTCGAGAGTCTCCAGAACCTCTTTAACAACGTTCTTGGCCTCCACTCTGCTGAGCCCGACCACTCTAGCATGCCACTCCAACATGTCCTGTACTTTGTCTATCCACAGCGCCTTTGGGTCCTGGAACGCTATCCCGACAAGCCTCCTTACCTCGTAGTCCTCCTTCGTCACGCTGTGGCCGTACACGTATATGTCGCCACTGGTCGGCTTGTAGACTGTCGCTATCGTGAGCAAGGTCGTCGTCTTACCGGAGCCGTTTGGGCCTAGGAAGCCGAAGATCTCCCTGTCGTATATCTCCAAGTTCAAGCTGTCCACGGCAGTAAAGCTCCCGAATCGCTTAGTAAAGTTCACAATCCTAACAGCTGAGGTCTTGCTTGACATGGTAAGCGCCTTAAAGAGCCGAGCCTTCATGCGTTAACGAGACACTCTTAACATATATCGTGAAACCTGTTTTAAACAATAATAGCGACTTGTGCCATCTCATGCTAGTAAAACGACCGTGACAGGGTCCCCGTCTTTCAGCCTGAGGTAGCCTCTCAGATACCTCTCGGAAACGATCTCCACTATCCTCGGTGGGTGATTCGTCTTCTCGGGTCTCACAACGTAGACGCGGAGGTTATGAATTAGACCCGGGTACGCCAACACGCCGCCGAGGCCAGGTCTAGGTGGTGGTATTCTCACAGGGTTGATCATCCCGAGAACTTCGCTCACGTAGACGGGGTTGTCAACTTCGATGTTGAGGGTGCCGGGGAAAGGGTCTATCTCTAGATACTTGATAAAAAACACCCTGTACAAGTCTACGTAGAGAGCCCCCTCGCCGAGGCCGGAGACTACTCTCCCCGTTATGGCTATCATACCAGTACTCCAACTCTCTTCAACGCGTCTTCGACGAACGTTAGTCCGAGCTTACTGAGGGTCTCGGGCTTCGGTACTCCGTTGCTGTCCCAGCCCCTCAGAGCGTAGTACTCCTGGAGCATCTGCTCGTACTTCGCAGGGTCTAGCTTGACACCCTTGTATGGGCCCTTAGTCAACGGGTGTTTGAACCACCTAGCCGGCGGGTAGTCGTAGTACTTGCTCCACCCGTCGAACTCCCTTATCCAGAAGGCCCTTATCAACGTGTAGATCCTGTTTGCGACCTCGCGTATCATGCCCCAGCTCCACTCGATACCCGTGACGTGGCTCAGCATCTTCAGGTAGTAGTCGAGGTCCAGCCCTAACTCTACCCACGGGAGCCTACACACGGTTAAAGACTCGAACATCCCTCCCCTCACGTCCTGAAGGTACACGAGCCTCTCGACTTTCTCCCTTGTGTATCCGAGCCTGTCCGTCCTGACCTCGTAGCTTATGATCCAGGCGTCCTTGTGATGAGCACCTATAGACGAGGTGCCGTATGCGAGCGCCATCGCTGGGGCTGCGTGGCAGTCGTAGGCCGAGACCTCGAGGCCTTTAACGTGTATTGCGAACTCGAGTGCCTCGCCTCCGAGTGCCGTACTCATCCTCATTACGCCCTCCGCGAGGAACCCGCCCAAGCCGCGCCTAAGCGCCACGTCCTCGGTGAGCTCCCTAACCACTTTGTAGTCGCCCCACTCGACCCTCTCCCTAACGAAGCCCTTCTCGCTGGCCTCCATGAGGAATCCTATCGAGTTCCCCAGCGAGATCGTGTCGAGACCGTACTTGTCGGCAAGCTTGTTTATGTCCGCCACCTTCCTCAGGTCGCCCAACAGTATGTTGCTGCCCAGCATCGCCACGTTCTCGTAGTCCAGCTCGCTGAGCTCGTCGAGCTCGTCCTTTATCACGTTACCGCAACCCATGTTGCAGTAGGGGCAGGCCCGCCTGTCGACTTTAAGCTTCTCCATCAAGTCCCCTGATATGCCCTCGTACTCCTCCCACACGCCCTCCCTGAAGTTCATAGTCGGTAGCACGCTGTTTTGCTGGCTCCACACTATCGTCGCCATCGTACCCTGCCTTACCCAGTAGTCATAGCCCTCTGCCTCCATGATCTTCTTGTAAGCCTCCTCGGCCGTCTTCCTCAGGGAGTCCAGGTCGTGGACGGGGGGCTGGAGGGTGCCCTTTATCACAACGGCCTTTAAGTTCTTACTGCCCATCACAGCGCCTATCCCGGGACGGCCGCCGCTCCTCCCCTTCTGGGAGACAACAGTAGCATACCTCACCATCTTCTCGCCGGCAGGTCCTATCGTCAAGATGCCCACGTTCTTCCCGTGCTCCCTAACTAGCTTGTCCTCCACGCTGAACGAGTCGAGGCCCCAGAGGTCGTCTGCCGGGTTTATACTCACTTTATCGTTCTCGATGTACAGGTAGACGGGCTTCTTAGCCTTGCCCTGGATCACGATCGCGTCGAAACCAGCCCTCTTGAGGTGGTGGCTCGCCATGCTACCGATGTTCCCGTCACCGTAACCGTTCGTCAGCGGGCTCTTGGAGGCCACCACGAGCTTACCGCTACTAGGCAGAGGCAAGCCGGACAACGGACCCAAGGCTATCACTAGTGTGTTGTAGGGGGATAGAGGGTCCACTCCCGGGGGGTTGTATTCCCACAGGATCCTTATCGCGAGGCCTCTGCCACCCATGTAGTCTAGGAGTATCCTCTTGTCGATTTCTACGACGCTAGTCTTCCCCCTAGAAAGGTCTACTCTAAGAAGCCGGCCCCACCACCCCTTCACGCCGCACCCCTCACACGATTACTAAAGGCGGTCCACAGATAAAAGTTTATGTATAATGACTTACAGCATAAGTTGAGTAGGCGTGGTGGCCGAGATGAGCCTGAGGACGCTGATACACGGAGAGGTGTACTATTACGGGTCGAAAGGGGTCGAGAAAGGTTTTTTGTTCATCGACGGGGGTAAGATTAGAGACGTGGGCGAGGAGCCGCAGCCGGAGTACGAACTGTCGGAGCTCGTACTGAGATACGAAAAGCCGTCGCTGGTCGTACACGGTTTCAGCGCCCTAGTACCAGGCGTGGAATTCCCGTTTAGAGGTCTAGACTCCGTCCAGCCCCCAACGGACGAGGGCACAGTTGAAAAGCTCGTTCTGTCATCCCTTAGCACGGCATACGCGAACGGCGTCACGCTCCCCATACTAGAGGATACCCCTGACTGCAAGGTCTCCAGCGTGATCAGCAAACACGGTTTAACGGCTGCCGTAATATCCTCAAAACCCTGCGCGAAGCCGGGAGTCTACAACATCCTCGTTGAAGAGGGCATGCTCGTCTTCGACAACAGGTTGATAGGCAGGTGGGGGGAGGTCGTCTGCGACCCCCGCAGCATCGGGGACGAGTGCCTCATACTCGACACGCGACGAGAGCACTCGAGAAGCCCGCAGGCCTGGTTCTCCAAGTCCGACAACCCCGAGTCTCTCTTAAGGACCCTTGTCCAGCCGTACAGGGTTCTCGGGCTCGACAGCGGCTTCGTTGAGAGGGGCTCTCTAGCCGACCTCGTTGTCTACGATCTGTCCGACCCAGTACTATCCCTGCCTCTCAGTAAGCTGAGCCCAGTAGTAGTGGCCATGCGGGGAGGGCCGCAGGTCGTGTTCGTGGGGGGCGAAGTGGCGTTCGAGAAAGGCGAGCACCTGCTCGTCCAACCCCCCAGCATAGTGGAGTATTTTGCCGGCCTTTAGGAGAGTGGGCCCGCGGGGATTCGAACCCCGGACCTCCCGGTTATCAGCCGGGCGCTCCACCAAGCTGAGCTACGGGCCCCCATCTATCTGATTAGACTTCTTCTTTTAAAGCTTAAAACGGCCCTCATCCACGTAACTCTTCACCAACTCATCCGATTATCCGCTGTCAATCATCGGGCTCCACTAAATAACCATGTCTGGTAAGGGGGTTAATGATTCTACGACCATTCCCCCTTCTAGGACCGGTTGAAGCTGAGGCTTGAGCCACTTTCTCTCTGGGCGGTTTAACTCTGGGCCGGGTTAGTGCTACAATGGGTCATCACGTGTCAGGCCGCCCGTCGTACTCATCCCCGGCTATTTAAGACTTAGTTATAGGCGCCTATAATAATGTGTCTTTAGCTGGGGGCTTGCCATGCCTTTGATCGCCCTGTTAACGGACTACGGCTACAAGGACCCGTACGTGGGGATCCTAAAGGGCGTCATCAAGAGGATAAACCCCGCCGCCGAGATAGTGGACTTGACGCACGGGGTCGAGAGACAGAACATTAGAGAGGGCGCCCTGATCCTAAAGTCCTCCGCGAAGTACTTCCCCCCAGGCACGATCTTCGTGGCTGTCGTAGACCCGGGAGTCGGCAGCCAGAGAAGGAGTATCCTGGTAAAGACGAGAAACTACATCCTCGTCGGGCCGGACAACGGGCTGCTCTCGCTCCTGGCAATAGAGGACGGCATCGAGGAGGTCTACGACATAGGTGAGTCGAGGTACCGCCTGGAGAGGGTGTCCGGGACGTTCCACGGTAGGGACATATTCGCCCCCGTGGCGGCCTACGCCAGCCTCGGAGTGCCCTTGAGCGAGCTGGGCGAGAGGGTGGACTCGAACAGTATACAGGTGATCGAGATACCCAAGCCCTCGGTCCACGGTGAGAGCGTAAGAGCGAGGGTCATATACGTAGACGTGTACGGGAATGTGTTGACCAACGTTGAGCCCTGGCTCTTGGACTCGCTCGGCTGGAGGATGGGCGACACGCTGCTAGTAGAGGCGGGGAGTGCGAGGAGGGAGTGCACTCTTACTCGCAGTTTCAGCTTAGTCAAGGTGGGAGAGCTGGCTTGCTACATAAGCAGCTTCGACTACCTCGAGCTAGGGGTGAACATGGGCGACGCGTCCCGCGAACTCGGTGTTAGACTTGACGACGAGCTAGTGATAAGGAAGGCGGGCTAGACGCGCGGGGGACCTACGGCTCGACGTGGACCACCACTTCGATACCGTGCTTGGCCAGCTCCTTCTCGACCCTGTCCATGATAGCGTGCGCCTCCTCTACAGGAGTCCCCGGCCTGACCCTTACGACAACGTCTCCCTGGTACAGCCCATCGGCCACCTTTCTGACTCTCACCCTCGAGACTTCGACGTTGAGCTCTTTGACTATGGCGTGAACTCTCTCGACGACGTCTTTCGGGGCCACGTCGCTGTAGGAGAGGATGACTTCTCGGAAGCTGGACACCAGCTCGAAGAGCAGGTAGCCCAGCAAGACTAGCGCTCCAGCGTAGTCGATCGTGTAACTCACCGCCATACCGCCAATGGACGACGCTATAGAGACCGAGCTCTCAATGAGTTCGATAACTGTGAAGCCCCCGTATACGGCTAGGAAGCTCCTCGAGCCCTTCGATATGGCCACTGCCACTCCGTAGGGTACGACCGCTAGCGCCGCGAAAAGAGGGGACTCGTAGCCCACCTTGTAGGGGTTTCCGTAGGACTCTATTAGGTCGAATAACACGACCCCCGCTACGAAAGAGTAGACCATTAGGGTTGACACGGGGGCCCCCATCAACATCTTGTAGTGACCGTAATGGTGGTCGAGGTCGGGGGGCTTCAAGCTCTCCCTGAAGTACTTGTAGGTCAGGGCTATAGTGACGCTGTTGCCTATCGACGTCATAGCGTCGACGAACACGGCCCTCGAACCGCCGGTGAGACTACCGTAGATCTTGAGGAGGCCGCCAGCTACGCTCAGAAGGGCGAGGAGCAGTATGGTCCTGCCCACCCTGTCCCTCTCCACCCTGGGCACCCTCAGAGCAGGTACCGAGGAGAGAAATTGGCCCTCACACCTATTAAACCCAGCAAGCCAGCGGCCGGTTGAGTGGGCAACACTTTAAACGCCTAGACAACCATGTACCTAATCGAGTGATGAGCTCGGGTATTTGACTACCTCGATGGGATGAAATGGGTCTTGAGTGCTGACGGACCCTTCAGCACTGCCGTGGCACGACAAAACAAAGGGCACGCTGGCCATCCGAGGCCCAGCTCGCCTGTAATAGTCGCTGTCAACCCCACGCACGCACGTTCTCGTAGCCATGGCTATAGGGGCCGGGCTGGTAGTGTAGCTAAGACCCCTCGTAAACTGCTGGAAAACCGAGAGCAGAGAAACATAGACGCTACTTGAACCGGTTACCCCTGACGCGAGCTTTACCGTCAGAGTGTCGCCTCGCGCTCGGCCTCGCCCTCTGGCCTCCTGTACGGGCATATCTTCCTGTACGGGCAGTAGCGGCACTCCCAGGGGTAGAGCGGGTGCTTCTCGTCCGCTAGGAGCCTCGCCACCTCCTCCTCGACGTCCACGTGGGAGGGCTCCACGACGTACTCCACTATCCTGTCGTGCGAGACGTAGAGGAGGTAGCCCCTGGGTGAGCCCAGGAGGTTGAGGTATATGTTGAGCTGCTGGACGTGGTGGTCGTAGGGCTCCCCTTGGAAGGTCTTAACCGACTTCACCTCCAAGACCTCCCTCGTCTCTACGTTGTAGGCGTCGACCCTCCCCTTCAAGACGTAGAGGGAGCCGCCGACGTCGACGTGCTTCTCCACGGTGTACTCCGGGACGAAGCCGTGCTGGAGCACAATGGACTCCACGCCCGCGTGTATCAGGCTCCCCACCACCGCCGGGGGCTCGAAGCCGATGGAGAGCTCCGGGTACAGCTTCCTCAAGTGGAACTTGTGGTGGCACGACACGAGGTCGGTGACGTAGACTACGCGGGGGTCGGTCAGCTCGCCCATCCTGCTGACCTGCTCCTTCACGAACCTGCTGTAGACCAGAGAGAGGACGCGGCCCTCGGAGGCCCTCACGCGGACAGCTTGCTTCTGGTGGGACAATTCTCACACCTTACTCTTCTCTAACATGAGTTCTAGATATGTTTTACCGACGAAGCCGCCAAACCAAGGAGCCGAGGCTACCTCTCTCAATAGGGGTTCGATACCCCCACCCTCAACCTCGACAAAGACGCCCAGACCCTCGACCTCGTCAACGCTGACCGTTATCCCCCCGTTTCTTAGTGTGACCCTGCTCTTCCTCACGACGAACCTTCCTGTGAACCCGAGCATCTCGAGAGTCTTTAGTACACTCTTCACCTGGCCCTCTTCGAGCCTGGTCTCCAGCTCGAGCCTGGTCTTAACGAAGCCCTCGTTAACCCTAGGCCCCTTGTATGTCAGGAGGTAGGCATCACCGCTACTACATCTCTTGTACCTAAACCTCAACGCCTCGTCTGTCGCGGCGAATTCCCTACAGGGGTGCGTGAAGTAGACGTCCTCTTCGTAGCAGGTGTCAACGTACTGGAACCCCATGCTAGCGAACCAGGTTACCACGCCCTCCTTGCTGCCGTTAACTCTTATCTTAGCCTCGGTCTCGTACATCACCCCACCCTTTTCGCCAGCTGTTCATAAACACCCCTGTTGACCTGCTCGTTGAACCTGGCGACGCCCCTAGGGCTGGTTGCTGGGGTGTAAGACCTGTCCAGTCCAGCGAGCCCCTCGACGAAAGCCCTAAAGCCCCCCTCAAGCCCCCTTGTATAACCTCCCTCGAGCACTACTAGCGTAGGAACGCCCAGGTCTCTCACCAGTCTCCCCAGCCTGTAATACGACGCCTCAGACAGCGAGAGGTCCGCCAGCCCGTCGCCCGCGTATCCGTCGAAGCCCGCAGAGACCACGAGCGCGTCGGGCTGGTACCTTGAGAGGAGGTCCCCAACGTAGTCTAGTGCCGCCGTGTAAGAGTCGTCGCCCGTGTACGGCTGGAAGACGAAGTTCGCCTTGAAGCCGAACCCCTCGCCCTCCCCGATCTCATCGGGGTACCCCGTGTACGGGTAGAGGGTGTCGGGGTGCTGGTGGAGGTCTATGTGGAGGACCCTCTCCCTGTAGAACATCTCCATTGTACCGTTTCCGTGGTGGACGTCGAAGTCTAGTATGGCGATGTTTTTGAAGCCTCTGTGCCTGAAGCCGAGAACGCCCGCCGCTGCGTTGTTCAAGAGGCAGAACCCGTTGCTCGAGACACCTTTCGTCCTGCCCCTCTTACCGGCGTGGTGTCCCGGGGGCCTGATAACTAGGAAGGAGACGCCTCTCAGCTCGCCCGCGAACCTGTAAGAGAGCAGGAACGACTCTAGAGCCAGTTCGAGACTGTCAGGGGCAACGTACGTGTCGCCGTCCAGGAGGGCGATACCCCTCCTAGAAATGTCGACTAGCCTCTCGACGTAGTCGCGGCTGTGAACCATGCTAGCTACGTCAACAGCCTCCCCAGCGTCCGTTACGTCGCTCCACACTCTATACGGTACCGAGCCCATCCTCTTGAGAGTGTCGAGGATCTTCACCACTCTACCAGGGTTCTCGGGGTGGTCGAACCAAGGCTTGTGCTTTGTCAGCGAACTCCTTGTTACGATTACCTCGAGCAAAACGCCATGCCTCAGGAGTGTAGGTAGGGGTCAGGGGCCTTAATACCCTTTGCAGGGCTCAGGCAGTGTAGAAAAGGGCCTGCTGGAGGGCGTCCAGTACCGTTTTCTTGTCGATCTCCTTCTCTACTCTGACGATCGCGAGATTCGGGTGTCCCGCGATGTCGTACGCCACGCCCTCCCCTACTAGGTACTTTGCCATCCTGTAGGCTCTGCCCCGCGAGGCCTTAATCACCAGGAGACTGTGGTTCTTGTTCGTGTCGACCAGCAGGGCGACGGGAGCCCTGAGTATGCTTGCGAGTTTGGAGGCCAGTGCGGTGGCTCCGCGCTTCTTCCACTTCTTCCTCGCGTCTACGAACCTGAGGTCCCCGACCTTGACCGCCTCGATCGCGAGCGACATCGCCACCTCTCTCAGCTCGCTGTCCCTCTTGTCGATCACCTCCTTGACCCTCGCCATGACCTGCTCGTCGAGAGGCATCGGTAGCGGTGTAGGGTCTGCCAGCCAGTTCACGATCTTAACCCACAACTCGTCGTCTCTGACCGCTGTCAAAGCCTTCGAGATCGTCTTCGTTATCTCGAATATCTTCATGTACTCGGGGGGCACCCTCTTACCGGCGTCCATGTACCTGACCGCCATTGCGAAGCTCTCGAGCCGCTTGTGAACCCTAATGCCATTCTTCGAGAGCTCGTCCATTAGAAGTCCCACCGTTGGTTGCCTGTGGTCTACGAGGAGGACGTCTACTATCTGCCTGAGCTCCTCCTCGTGCTGCAGTGTTGACAAGTGGTGGTCTACGTACATTATCTTCCCGACTCCGAAGTGCTGTTTCATCATCTTCAGCACATTTCCGGTGTAGGGGACGTATGGGAGGTCTAGGAAGACCACCAGGTCGTAGGGTGCCGAGATGCTGTTGAGCATGTACCTCAACCTATCGGGGTCTACGGGGACCCTGTCTACTATGCTCACGCTCTTGAGCGGGTAGAGTGACAGCTTCTCCTGCGTGTAGACCAGCAGGGCGGCCGAGACGATGCCGTCGGCGTCCCAGTCGCCGGCGACCAGCACTCTCTTGGGTTTCTCCATAGGTCGACACGCTAACGGGCTCAGCTCAAGCTATAGAGACATAATTAAACCAATTTTAAAGGATACATTAATACTCGGTAACCACGTTTGGTGGCCAGCATACTCAGCGCACTATACGAGATAAGCAGAAGCTCCGGTCGGGTGGTCAGAGTAGAGGAGTCTAGGCAGTATACCGTGTCCGTCGAGAGCGGGGACGTGGAAGGGTCGGAGGTGGGGGTCTACGAGCTGAGCCGCGAATACTGTACGCAGACGGTGCCAAAGGGTATTGTAGGCGTGGACAGCAGCAGCCGCGTCGTGGACACCCCGTACATGTTCATAGCCGTGGGCTCGGCGACGGGGATTAGTAGGCTAGGCCTCAAAGCGTTCGATATACCATCTCCCTCCTCGATATTGACGCAAGGCGACCACAAGTACATACTCGTCATACCGGAGGTGCAGCCGTTCAACTACAACGTGCTAGGGGAGCTGGGGGTCGAGTATAAAGACCCCTCATCACGCCCATACCCGCCCGAGTACAACAAGGCCCTCGCCCTCGAGGAGCACCGCGTAGAGCTCGAGAACCATGTACTCGAGAACGTGCTGAGTTGGGGGGAGCTAGTCTTCCTAGACGGCCCCCTGTTCCTCCCCACACACCCGGTTACAGAGGCGCGTGGAAGAAGCCGCCTCATAGACGTCTACAAGGAGAACTGGAGTCTCCTGATGAGAAGGAGGCTCGGGATCATCGAGAAGATCGACTCCACCACTAGGGTCTTCGGCATCGTCAAGAGGTTACAGTACACACACATCCTGTCGCGCAACGACCCGTTTAGGCTAGGGGTCGAGAAGGTCAGCGACCACGCGTACCTGTCGATCTTGTCTGAGAGGATGTTCGTCGGAAAGAAGGCGTCCCCCTTCGCCCTAGGGCCTATTCGCGTCAGGAGCGAGATCGACGGGAGGAGAGTGGATAGGAGCATGTGGTACATATGCGTGCCTCGGAGGTTCGTGGGGGGTGAGACAGGGAGCTACGTCTTTTTCAGGGTCGAGACGCTCGGCAACACGAGTAGCTTGGGAGACGTCCAGCCGGTTCTCTTCGACTCTGTTTGCGCTGGCGCGGGCATCCCGCTAAGTATCGTCATCGCCGACCAGAGGGTCAAGAGGCTCAGCGAAGCAATCGCGAGGAATGTAATGCTAGCCGTCGGCGTGGACCGCGAGTCGACCCTCCAGTATTTAAGTCCATAGATCGAACATTATATCGATGGATGCCCTACATGAGTGAAAGGATCATCAGGGAGCTGAGCTCGAGGGCTAGTAAGGCTATCGAGACGGCGAATAGGCTCGGGGAGGTAATAGGTTTTGTCTCGCGGACTAGCCCCTCCTTAATAGACGAGGAGGGGGGGCTCGTAGTATTCGACGTAGACCCGGTCATCTACTTCGATAAGTTTGTCGACGTGGCCTCCGCCGGTAGCTTCCTTGCCGTCGTGGATTTGAAGACGGGCCATGTGATCAGCCTGCGCGTGATATCTGTTGAGAGGAGAGACATCCTAGCCGAGTTGTCGATCCCCGAGGTCTACACACCCGCACTCAGCCCTGAGGTCACAGGCCTGCTGACTAGGACTCGCGTTAAGGCCAAGCCTCTCCTGTCCTACGACCCCGAGACCTCGACCGTGAGCATAGCGAACTACGTGGTAGAGCCCCAGAGCCCCGTTATCAGGCCCCGCGAGGCGTCCACCGCGCAGTTCATGCTGGGGATGCCCACGACCGGCGTGTTCGTAGGTTTCGTCACCACGGGGGACAGGCCCATATTCGACGCACAAGTACCCCTCTTCCTCCCGGTGAACACGTTCTACCAACACGTACTAGTCCTAGGTACTACGGGAAGCGGGAAGACCACCCTGCTGAAGAACGTAGTCACGTCGATATACAGCAAGTACGACATAACTACCTCACACGACGCGACTATTATAGTCCTAGACCCTAACAAGGACTACGTCTCTCTACCGCTGAGGCCGGTCTTCCCCGAGGACGTGCCCCACAGCGAGAGAGAGCTAGTCGAGCACTTCTCGAAGAAGGCCAGGAGGCCTGAAGGGCTTGTTATAGTCCTCCCCATCACAAGCCTGGTCGTTGAGCAGTACGCTGGAGGCTCGCAGACCTGGGCTAAGGCGCTGAAGGACGTAAGCGAGGCATACGTCTCGGACACCTATGGACCCCTCTTCGAGAGGTTTAACTGGGCTTGGAGCATAAAAGAGCTCGTCGTACACGAGGAGCCGGGCCGTAGCCCGTTGAGGTTCGTGAAGATCGCCGTAACAGTCAAGTACCCAGAGGAGGAGTCCTTCACCCTCTACATAGTCCCTTACAGCTTCAGGTTCAGCGACTTCTCGCCTAGAGAGTTCATTGTCTTAAACCCCTACTTCACTAGACAGGCCAAGGACACCCTGTCCAGGCTGATGAAGAGGCTGGAAGACCTGGGCAGCCCTATTAAGACCCTCAACGAGCTCTACGACCTACTCCGTGTCGCAAGGTACTACATGGAGCACAAGGGTGGCGCGCCAACTGGTAGGTGGAGAGGGCTGGTGGAAGTCGTAGAAGACCTCGCAGTCCACAAGAGCACCTTGGAAAACATCTTGAGACAGCTGGGCTCACTAATCGACACGGGTGTCTTCGACATAGGCGTGGGGGGTGGAGAGGAGTACCTCGTGGAGCCACCGATCTCCGACATCCTCGAGAAGCACAAGTCTGTATTCTCTGGCTTCCCAATAGTAGTCGACCTCGACTTCCTCCAGGAGTACTCGCCGGCAGACCCCGAAAAAGTGATAGGCATAGTCGCCTACAGAATCCTCAATAGGGTCTTCGAATGGAAGCTGGCGAAGAGCAGAGAGCGGGTGAGGACGCAGCCAGTCGTGATATTCGTCGACGAGGCGCACAGGTTCTTCCCCTCTAAGGGAGGGGGGACCGAGGAGTTTATAGAGCACGTGAGCGGCATGATAGACAGGATCGCGAGGCTGGGACGTAGCAGAGGGCTCGGGCTCGTCTTCAGCACTCACAGCCCAGATGACGTCCACGACATAATCCTCCAACTGGCGAACACGAAGATAGTGCTGCGAATGGACAAAACCCACGTCTCCTCGCTCGACCTACCGCCCGAGTATAAGGACTTTGTGACTCGCTGTGGTGACAGAGTGGGGGTGCTCAAGAGCCACGTGCTCAGGCTAGGCTACGTGTCGTTCAGGACGCCGCTCACTATCGCGGGGCACTACGACTTGTCCAAGGTCTAGCGTTTCATCCGATAAACCACGTGGACAACCCTGTGGACGACCGTCTCAACCGATAACGCCAGCAGCAGGGACAGCACCATGTAACCGGCTACCCGGTTTAAAGCCAGTAAGACTGCGGACACGAACAGCGCGACCACTCTCTCGCCTCTCTCTATCAACCCTACTCCTTCGAGCGGGACCCCCAGGCTCTCAGCTCTCGCCCTAGTGTAGCTAATTAGGAGGGATGCCACCACCAGGGCGGTGACCATGCCCCAGTCTGCTCCGAAGTTTACGAAAGAGACGATCAAGAACACGTCGGAGACTCTGTCTATGAACGAGTCCAGGAAGGCCCCTAGCGGTGTAGCACTGCCAGTCGCCCTAGCCACAGGGCCGTCCAACATGTCCATAAGCCCTGACAGCACAAGGAGGGCGGTAAAGGTAGGTATGTCCCCCTTGAAGGACAGCAGGAAGGCGAGAGTCGAGAAAACCAGGCCTGCCAACGTCAAGTGAACGGGTCTAACTCCCAGTCTTCCTAGTTTTCCTCCTAGCTCCTCTACCTTCGCCCCCAACCTCTTTCTCAGCTTCCCCAACACATGCTTCACCGCAGACCTTGTCGCAGATGTTCTTCATTATGATGGCGTCATGTTCAAGAACGGGGCTCTCGCTTATAAAAACACCCTCTACGCCGACCTCGGCTAGAGCGCTGCACACCATCTCGAAGTCGGGGCCGTACTCTTTCTCGTTGAGCATGTGGTGTTCCCTCTCCCCGCCGCGCCCGTACTCGATCTTAGAGAAGTGCATGTGGAGGGGTTTGAGGGCCCAGCTCCCCAGGTTCCTCTCGATCTTGTCCACCACCCCGACGACGTCGTCTTTTGATACTATGAACTTCCCCTCGTACCTGGCGTAGAGGTGGGCCCAGTCCACCACAGGCCTCGTACCGGGAACCCTGCTGGATATCTCTATGGTCTCGTCCAAGTCGCCAACTTGCGACGTCTTGCCGGTGGTCTCGGGGCCCAGCCACACGTTCTTCGCCCCGATCGAGTCCCTGAACTCGGCGACGGCCTTCAAACTCTCTACGACGGCCCTCAGGGCCTCCTCGCGACTCGGCATGTCCTTGTAGTAGCCGGGGTGGAATACCACAACGTACGCCCCCATCCAGTAAGACGCCAGAACGCTCTGCTTCAGCCGCTCGATACTCGCCTCTACGGTCTTGGTGTTCTTGCTCGACAGGTTTATGAAATAGGGGGCGTGAAGGCTCAGTAGAATGTTGTTTTTCGCCGCCTCCTCGCCGAACGCCCTTGCCTTCCCCTCCGTGATGTTCACTCCCCTGACAGCCTCGTACTCCATGGCGTTCAAGCCCAGGTCTCTAAGGAAAGCCGGGGCCTTTAGAATGTCGGTAGACTTCATCGAAAAGGGCTTGCCGGCAGGTCCGAACCTGAATCTCAAAACTCGACCCCTGACTCTTTTATTTGCGTTAAAGATGGTTTAAATGGTGTCGAGGGGTGTGGTGTACGGGGGAGGTTCCCAAGGTTCTAGAGGAGCAGGTGTTGTTCAGGGGCTTGAGGTTTGACGTGGTTCGTAGGCACTACGCGTACGGGTCGCGGAGGTTCGCCAGAGACGTGGTGGTCTTCCCCGAGAGCTCCGTAGTAGTCCCATTCGTCAACGACGAAGAGGTCATCGTTATAAGGCAGTTCCGCGCGCCCCTGGGCGAGTACATTGTCGAGGTTCCAGCAGGCGTCCTAGACAAGGGTGAAAGCCCCGAGGAGGCTGCTAGGAGGGAGCTGGTCGAGGAGACGGGGTTCTACCCGCGTAGGTTGACAAGGCTAGCGACGGTGTACCCTGTGCCCGGTTATAGCACTGAGGTAATGCACGTCTTCGAGGCGGAGGAATTGGAGTTCAAGGGGGCGAAGCCCGAGCCACACGAGCTGATCGAGGTGGTCAGAGTGCCCTTCAGGGAAGTGCTCGTGAGGGTCTTGAGAGGCGAGATAAGGGACGCTAAGACGGTGATAGGGGTCCTGCTGGCGGGCTACAGGCGCGGGCTGCTAGGGCTTAGGTAGCTACTTTACTGAGACGAGCCGCGCAAGAACATACTTGGCTACGAGCTCCAAGGCCACTACGGCGTCCATTGCCTCCTCGACCGTCCGCCCCAACGCAAAGACACCGTGCTTAGGGACGATGACGATCCGCGCCCCGGAGGCAAGCTTGCTCGAGACTTCCTCTGCCAACTCCACGCTCCCGGGCTGGAACGGCTCAGCGATCTCCGCCCTACCAACGCTATACTCCACTTCAACTAGACCCGTCTCCCACCACCGCCTCCGCGACTTGGACTTCGTGAAGCGGTCTGTTAGAGCAAGAACTAATGGGGGGTGGGCGTGGAGCACTGCCCTCGCCTCCTTGACCTTCTTGTACGTCAAAACGTGAGCGTTGACCTCGATCGAGGGCTTGAACCTCCCTCGAAACTCGCCTGTTTCCATGTCGTAGATAACGAGGTCTTCAACCTTGAGCCACTGCTTCGCCACTCCCGACGGTGTGATGGCTATGTGTCTCTCGTCTAGGAGAACGCTACCGTTCCCTCCTCTAGGGTTTATGAGCCCTAACTGGAAGAGCTCACGCATAGCGAGCACTAGTTTCCCCAACTCGCCCTCTTCGCTAGAGGTCAACTACGTCACCTGTCCTCAGATACCTCACGTCCAGCTTAAATCTCTCCGACAGTAACTCCCCGACCAAGCCTCCGCTACAGTGGAGGGGGTACACTCTTTCGGCACGGAGCCTCAAGGCTATGTCCTCGGCAAACCTCCTCACGGTCTCTGGCGGCGCCGTCTCCAGGTGAAAGCCTCCTATCACCGTTGTGACCCTGTACCTTGTCGAAATGTCCGCTAACACCTCCCTGACACCGGGGTGGAGGCATCCCGTGAACAGAGCGTACTCCCCTCTACCACCCTCGAGTTCGATCAGCATGAAGTGCTCCCATGGAGGGCCGTGGAAAGGCCTCGAGACCACAACGCCGTCGACAACCCTCGTCTCCTTCACGACCTCTACCGGGCTCAGTTGCCATCTCTGGGCTTGCCTACCGAGCGCCTCCATAGAGGCGTAGGGCAGGTACACTTTGGCGAAGGGGGCCTCCCACCCTATGGCTTCCAAGCCGCCTACGTGTGGCGAGTGGGCGTGGGATACCACCACGTGGTCTACCAAGTCCAGCGGGAAGCCCGACATGCCCGCGTTGTTGGCTATCACGTAAGCGTCGGGGCCTGCGTCGAAGACTATGTACAGCCCCTTGTACTCCACACCGATTGAGAGTCCCCTCTTCTGTTCAAAGCCCTTCCTGGGAGCACCACCCACTAGAACGTAAACGCGCATGATTAAACTCCTGTCTAGTAGACATACACATATAAAGCGGGTGAAGAGATATAACCAGTGCGGCTGTCATGTTTACCGGCGGCAAGGACTCATCCTCGGCCTTGCTAAGGGCTTCGATGAATGGGTACAGAATAGCCGTGCTCGTCTCGGTGGTCCCCCAGTACGACTACTCCTACTTGTACCACAGGCCGCACTTCCAAGCACTGAGCCTCCAGAGCTACTCTCTTGGCGTACCTCTCGAGACCGTGGGCGTTTCTAACGAGAGCAAGGAGAGAGAAGTGCTGGAGAAGGCGCTGGACCGCGTGAAGATGAGGTACGGTGTCGAAACACTCGTTACGGGAGGGCTGTTTAGCAGGTTCCAGAAGAGGGTATTCGAGGAGGTAGCCGGTAGAGTGGGGCTCGAGGTCTACGCCCCTTGGTGGGGGGTAGACGAGGAGGAGTACTTGAACAGGGTTCTGGACATGGGGGTTAAGTTCATAATAGTCCGGGTCTCGACAATGGGGCTGCCACACAGCTTAATAGGAAAGGAGATCACCAGGGAAGACGTGGACTCGATAATCAGGCTCTCGAAGAAGTACGGCTTTAACCCGTCGTTCGAGGGTGGTGAGGCGGAGACCCTCGTCGTCGACATGCCGCTCTTCAGGTACAGGCTGAACGTGGACGGCGTGGTGAGGTCTGTGAGCGAGTACGAGGGGTACCTCGAAATAAAGAGAGTCGCTCTTGCCGCTAAAAACACTTGGACGCCGCGTGTCACTTCTTGGAGCTGAGGTAAACCGCTATTGTATCGGCTAAGTGCTGGGGCTTAGTGTACCACTTGTCGTACTTAAAGTCCTTGTTGTCTATGGTAACTACGACGTAGTCGCCCTCGTCTTTCACGACCACCCTAACGCTCCCTCCCATGAGGACAGACGTGACGTTGGCACCCCTGTCCTGGAATGTCACGCCGCGAACTTTACTAGCTAGCTGTATCTTGAACTGTTTTATGTACTCACTCATCTAACCACCCTGTCGTAGGATATTGAAAATTTTAGAGTCCTTATAAATGTCTCGATCTAGTACGTCACACCCAGGAGAGCGTACCTGTCCGGCTGCTTCTCGCACAAGCTCTCAAACTCGCTCAAGGGCGGCAGCTCTATGGGCGACTCGACGATCTCCCCCAGTACAGTCCTACCGTACTCCTGCTCGAGTCTCTCGGCACACTCCTTAGTACCGTCCCAGGCCGCCACTATGAGGCCCTTCTCCGTTCGGGGTTGCCTGTGAGGGATAATAGTCAGCCTCTTGAGGTAGTCGAGTGCCCTGCTCTTCATATGGGCCTCGATCTGTAGCCACGTCTCTTTGAGGGTGTCGACGAGCTTCTCGAGAGGTACCGTCTTCTTCTCTAGTGTGTCGCGCCTGACTATCGTGACAGTGTTAGATGACGTCTCTCTTCTCCCGACCTCTACTCTTGTGGGGACCCCCTTCAGCTCCCAGTAGTAGTACTTCCAGCCTGGCGAGTGCTCTGTATCCTGGTCTAGATGGGCCCTCACGCCGCTCTCCTTCAGTATCTTGAGCACTTTCCTTGCGTAGTCGACAACGTCCTCCTCGCCCTCCCTGAAAATAGGTACTATGACCACCTGGATGGGCGCTATTGCAGGGGGGAAGAAGAGGCCCCTCTCGTCGCCGTGGACCGCTATAACGGCGCCTAGGACTCTCTCGCTGACCCCGTAGCACGTCTGGTACACGAACTTGTACTGCCCATCGCTGTCGAGGAACTTCAAGTCGAAAGCCTTGGCAAACCTCTGACCCAGGTTTATGACACTCCCCAGTTCAAGCCCCTTCCCGTCGGGGGCTACAGTTACAAAGTCGTAGTTGTACTCAGCGCCAGCGAAGGTGTCCCAGGGCGGTGTCTTGACTATGAAGTAGGGGAGGAGGAGCGAGTCGAAGAACTGCTTGTAAATTGATATCGCCTCCTTGATCTGCTCCTCGGCCTCTCGCATCGTGGCGTGCGCCGTGTGGGCCTCTATGAAGCCCATTATCTCTCGTACTCTCAGGATAGGGTGGGTCATCTTAGTCTCGTACCTGAAAACGTTGACCACCTGGTACATTTTGAGGGGCAGGTCTTTTCTGCCCTTGATCCAAAGGTTCCACATGTAGTACATTACCGTCTCGCTGGTGGGCCTGACGAGCAACCTCTCGTTGAACTTCTTGCTCATAGTGCCCTCTACTACAAAGGTCTCCCCACCGAAGCCTTCGAGAAAGTCCTTCTCCTTCGAGAACACGGACTCGGGGATAAAGGTTGGGAAATACGCCTCCTGGTGGCCTGTCTCCTCGAGGAGCCTTATCAGGATGCCTTGGGCGAGCCTAAGCGCCTTAAGGCCGTATGGTCTCCAAACTATCATGCCCTTGACGGGGTACCTTATGTCTACTATGTCTGCGTCGCGTAATATGTTGTGGTACCACTCTGGGAAGTTGCTGAATTTATCGATCTTCGACAATGTAGGCACCTTGATTCTATCCTTATTGAGTTGAGACACCTAAAATAACTTTTAAATTGGGCGCGATCAGACCACCTTTTTCATCCTCGCAACGATGTTGTTCGACTTCTCCAGGTACCGTCTCACCCTCCTCCTGTAGACCTCGGCTAATGCCAAAGTCGCGACACCCCTGTTGAAGTCGTTCACGAGGAGCTCTATTAACAGCCCGTTGTCGAGGGCCTCGACAGCAAACCTGCCGCCCACGCCCTTCTCGACCTCCTCCATGACCTTTTTAACGGCGACGACGTCCTCGAGAAGCCCGTAGCTCACCTCGAGCCACGGTTCGTAGTAGGCTACGGTTGCGTGGAACTCCCCCAGAATCTTGGCCTTCTCCTTGAGGCTGCCAGCGCTATCCAACATCATCGCGACCTTGCCGGCGAGGTACCTGAGCTCCGAGTCCCCGTGGGGGAAGAGGTCTTCTGGACGGCGTTGTCCGAGGTTGGCCTCCTGAGTCGACAGGCACACAGCGATGTTGGTTGTCAGCCCAGCAAGCTTCTCGATAAGGTGTCTCAACCGCTGCTCTTCTACAGCCTCCTCGACGTGCCCCTTTGACAAGTGGCGTGGCTGGTCGTGTACTGCCACGGAGGGTATTGAGTGTAGTAGGTAGCTGTAGGAGTCGAGGTACGGGAGGTATCGCGAACCGTCGAAGTAAGCCTGTACTCCAAGTGCCGCTTTTTCGGCACAGCCGTCGAGTAAGGGGTGGGAGGAGACCCTCACGCTCTCTCCGCTTAGGTTGTCCACCGTTATACTGGCTATGATTTCCTCGTCACTCCCCCTAGAGGCCAGCGCCTCGAGGAAGTACCTACTTCCCCACGACCAGTACCACGTCGTTAGCCCCGGCGAGCCGAACTCCTTCGCCGTAAAGCTGACGAGGACCACGTTGACTGCGCGGCTCGTTTGTCTCAGGAGGCGAGCAGCCTGTAGGAGGGTCTCCAGCCCGGCGAGGTCGTCGTAGTACCCGCTCAGCCAGTGATCGTGGTGCGCGTTGACGTGGACCTCCAGCTCCCCTCTACCGTTCAGGCCTGCCACAACTGTTTTCCCTACAGCGCCTCTCACGAGTCTAGCCCTACCCGACAGCCCTATCCTCGCACCAGAGAGCTTGGCCAGCTCCCACGCGTCACTTGCCTTAATTGAGACGACTGGAACCGCGGGCGGCGAGCCTGCCTCCAGCGATATCCTAGCCGAGCCCGACACTACTTCCCTCTTGAAAGAGTCCCTGGTCGGGTCGTAAATTATCACGCCGCTAAACCCCTTCGAGACCGCCTCCTGTACCACGCGGTTCAGACCCAGGGCGCTACCCGTGTAGCCGGCGAGCAGTACTGACCCCTCGGGCACCGGCCCAGGAATATCCGTGGGAGTTTGAGCAACTACCAGTCTGCCTTCTACCTCGAAATCAGTTGTAGGCGGCATGACACGGCATTCCACGACGGTCTCCCCGGCTTCAACTCGGCAGCCCTCCTCTACCCACGAGACGACGGGCGTATCGAAGACCTTGACCCATTCTGCCACCTCGACAAACAACTCCTTAAGACCGCGCACAACTACCTGCTCAGCGTTAGAGCCTGTTACAACCTCCTCTGTAAAAGGTCGTCTAAGGACGCGAAGCCCCATTCAGACACCGCAGCATTATAATGTTAAGACGCCGTATACCGTAATTAAGTCCGTCGAGGTCGTAAGATGCTCGGGGTAGTCAGGATCCCTGTCAAGGACGTAGACAAGTTTGTCGAGTACCTGAGAGCCAGGGGCTACGAGGTCGAAGAAGGCCCTCACACTGTTCTCGTAGACCAGAGCGAGGTCGTATCGGTCAAGATAGAGAGGGAGGGAGTTCTACAAGGCTACGCAGTTGTACACTTCATAACCCCGTACTATCGCGTCGAGCTACGAGGGCTGCAGGACGACAAGGAGTACTTGAGAGCCCTCCTAGAGGTCAAGTATAGCGAAGAGAAGTGGAGGATACCCGTCGACGACGTCGCCGTAGTCGCGCTAAGCGAAGAACTTGTAGAGATGCTAGGGGGGTACAGCGACGAGTACCCTGTAGCCGACGGCGAACTGCTAGTTAGCGAGTACCGCCGTAGAAATCCCCAGTACCAGAGCACCGTCAAGTTGCTTGTCGCGAGACTGCTGGACGAGCTAGCCTAGACCGCCGTGCTCGCTGGCTCGCCGGGCGCGCTCTGCCTAGCCCCGCAGTACGGGCAAAACAGGGCGTCGAGGGGTATGGGCCTCCCGCAATTCGCACACCTCTTCACCCCTCTGCTGGTGGAGTCCATCTTCATAGCATACTCGTTTTTCAAGTCTTCTATCGTCAGGTGCAGGTAGACCTGCGTTGTCTTGATGTCGCTGTGGCCCAGTATTCTCTGGAGAGCGTTGAGGCTTAGCCCCATCCTGAGAGCTCTCGTCGCGAAGGTGTGCCTGAGAACGTGCGGCCTGACCTTGGACTCGTCGAGCCCCGCTCTCCTCGCCAGCCTCTTGAGCATCTTGTAAAGCCCCGAATACGTGTAGTCGAATAACCTGTCGCCTGGGCCTAGATTCTTCAACTTGACGTACGCCCTGATCGCCTCGAATGTATCCTGAGTGGCCGTGACGTACCTCTCCCTGCCGTACTTCGCCTCTCTGACCCTGATCACCCTCTCGTCGAAGTTGATGTCCGAGACCCTGAGCGACAACAGCTCTCTGCTTCTCAAACCCGTGTCCAGCAGGGTCTTCAGGACGACCTTCTCCTCCACCTTGCTAGCCGCTGACAGGAGCCTGTTAACCTCCTCGTCGCTCAAGGCCTCCACTCTCCTGGGAGGCTTCTTCACCGAGGGGATCGTTACCTGGAGCCCCAGCCACTTGAAGAACTTCTTCAAGTAGATCGTGTAGTAGTGAAGCGTGGCCAACCAAGAGTCCTTCTCCTCCGTCTTCCTCCCCTTGAACCCGTTCCTCAACCTGTCGTTCCTCCAGGACACGATATCCCTTAGAGTAACCTCTCTCAGGGGCTTGTTACCAATGAACGACAGGAAGTCTGCGAGGGCCGACCTGTAAGCCTTCACCGTCTCCTGGCTCGCGCCCGACGCCTCGAGTACTGCTAGGAACTCCTGAACGATGCCCTCGTTCGGGAGCCCCAGTATGTCGTCTGACGCCTTGCCTACGTCGATCCCGGCAGGCATTCTCCCCCTACTGAAATCGAAGGGGTCCGGTTTTAAGAAGCCGGGTTAGGTTAATAGGTACGCCTCCCCCTATAGTTCCCTACTTGGATGAAGAAACGTGGCAGGTCTGAGTAGTGAAGTATCCGCGCGGGGCTGACACCCTGTCTTGCTTTTCACGGGGTGAAGAAGGCTGATCAAGATCTTGGTCCACGGGGATAGCGACGGAGTCTGTAGCGGCGCTCTCCTAAAGGCCTACTTGGAGAAGAAGGGGGAGGTCTCCGTCTACTTCACGCACCCGGTTGGTCTCGTGAAAGACCTCTCGGAGTTCACGAGCCAGGGGGACCACATCTACATAGCCGATATAGCACTGGACGAGAAGACGTTCAGGCAGGTGGTCGAACTACTGGAGAAGCGGGGTGAGGCGGGGAAAGTAGTCTACATAGACCACCACCCCCTGCCGGAGGAGTTCAGAGGAGTGAACAACATAGAGTTTGTTCACGACACTTGTTGCTCGGCATCCGAGCTGACGTATAGGTACGTCGAGAAATACCTCGACCCGGACTACTCCAGAGTAGGGTTGTACGGGGCTATAGGCGACTACATAGACGAGACTCCGTGGGTTCGCGAGCACTTGGCGAGGTGGGACAAGAGGTTTGTCTACTACGAGGCGGGGGTCTTGATCCAGGGCCTCGAGGGCACGGGTAGGCAGTACGACTTTAAAAGGCAGGTACTTCAAGCGTTAAGCCAGAATCAGCTACCGAGCTCGATAAGCGAGCTTTACGAGAGAGCAGTGAAGCAGAGCAGGCTGGACGAGGAGCTTAGGCTAAAAGTCAAGATGTCTGTTTACACTAGAGGCGTGGTCTCCATCGTTGAGAACCCGCCGGGTAGCGTGGGGCGTGCTGCGAACTACGCAAAGATATACGGTGGTGGTCTAATCGGGCTGGCGTACGAGACCCGCGGCCACGTACTCGTCATGAGCCTGAGGAGCGACGGGGTCGATCTAAACAGGTTGTTGAGAGCGATCAGTAAAACCATTGATATTCAAGGAGGGGGACACCCCTTCGCGGCTGGAGCTAGGGTTCCTGCTAGCCTCTTCGACGCCTTCGTGGAAAAAATCAACTCGTTGTACAGGGACTTCGCGAGGTAGAGTCTCACAACATGCTCATTTTCTCTCTAAGAAGGTGCTGAGCCTCCTCCTTACCTATCTTCTCATACTTTGCCTTCTTGATCTCCTCGATCACGACAGACTTCTCCTCCAGTAGCTTCTCTACACTCCCCGGCAACGATATTATCGCCCTATAACCTTCGCCGCCGTACACCAAGAGCACCTCGCCCAGGACTTTCCCCTCCCTCTCGCTAAGTTCCACTACTCCTATGGACTCTCCTCCGGGTCCCTCGATCTTCAGCAGTCTAGTCCCCATGGTAGTCTCGCCTATCTCGGGCAGGTCTGCTACCTCGATAACCGTGGGCGGCGGCGTAGTCTCTGACTCTACCTTCTCGCGAGGCTTCTCCTCCGTTTCTATTGTAGGCGCCTGCTCCACGCCTGGCCTTCTCCCGAAGGCCTCCTGAACCTCCTTGAGCTTTTCGTTTATCACCTTTCCGAGAAGTTTAGAGACTTCCTCGTCGCTGACCCTCCTAAAGAACTCTACCACTAAACTGCTGTAGTCCCACTCGATCATTTTCTTCTCGGGGTGGACCTTGTACTTGACCCTGATCCTAACAGCATCTCCCTTGTCGCTTTTCAGCTCGCCAACTATGAGGTAGTAGAGCAGCCTGTTCAACTCGGCTGTGGCTCTCGCGGCTTCTTTAGCCATCTCCTTATCGTTCTTCGTCAAATCCTTCAACTGAGCAAACAACGTCCTCCGGACCTTGGCGGCGTACGCTCCAGCGATCACCAGCCCTGTGCTCAAGGTAAATTCCTGGACGTTCTCGGACGACATCATCTCATCCTCAATGATTGCATCATATTTTATTTAGTGGACGCAATAGTTAAATATTTCTGAGGTGTAACGAGTTTGGAAGACCTTCTACAGAAGGCGATCGCTGAAGCCTCCTCCATGGGCGCTACTTACGTTGAGGCCAGGTACCACAAGAACGACTACTTCACGTTGAGAGCACGTAATGGAAACTTGATCGACAGCTCTCGTGAAGTTGAAGAAGGGGTGGGCGTCAGAGTACTCGTGGACGGGTCTCTAGGCTTCGCTTCTACTAGTACGCTTAGCAAAGAGGGCGTCTTAGAGGCCGTTAGGAGGGCGGTGGCGGCAGCGAAGAGATTGAGCTGGCTCATGAAGAGCCCTCTCAGGCTAGGCCCTGGCAGGACGGGCAGGGTCAAGTACGAGGTCCCCGTGGCCAAGAGCTTCGAGAATACGCCGCTAGACGAGAAGATAGGCCTGTTCAGGGAGCTCTGGAACCGGGGCAGGGAGGTCGTTAAAGAGGCCTCTTTGAAGGTGATGTTCAACGAGTACGTGGAGAGTCTCGAGGAGAAGGTGATATTGACTAGCGAGGGAGCCTACGTGAGGAGCACTATTCCGAGGCTGTACTTCGGCTACAACATGGTGATCTCTCACCCTCAGAAAGGCGTGGTTCAGAGGTGGCGCGAGTTCGGTGGTAGCGGCGGCTTCGAGCTGGTTGAGAAGTGGAGAGTCGTGGACACTGTCGTAGAGGAGGCGGGGACGCTTGGAAGGGTCATACTTGAGGCCCGCGCGCCCCCATCAGAGCCAGTGGAGGTGCTGGTGGGGAGCGAGATAGTGGGCCTGATGGCGCACGAGTCCGCTGGGCACCCCAGCGAGGCCGACAGGATTCTCGGCAGGGAGGCCGCTCAGGCGGGCATGAGCTTCATAAAGAAAGGTATGAGAGGGTTCAAGGTAGGCAACGAGAATGCCACTGTCGTGGACGACCCGACTATACCTGGTAGCTACGGCTTCTTCCTCTACGACGACGAGGGCGTGTCTGCGAGACCCAAGTACCTTTACAGGGAGGGCGAGGTCTACGAGCACCTCCACAACAGGTTCACGGCAGCCGAGTACAACACGGAGTCCAACGGCTCAGCCAGGGCTATGAACTACGCCAGCGAACCCATCATAAGGATGTCCAACACCTATGTAACCCCGGGCGATTACACCTTCGAGGAGCTCGTAGAGGACATAGAGTACGGCGTGTACATCAAGTCGTACATGGAGTGGAACATAGACGACGAGAGGTGGAGCCAGAGGTACGTCGGCCTAGAGGCCTACCTGATAGAGAAGGGCGAGCTGAAGGGGTTCGTGAGAAACCCTGTGCTAGAGCTCACGACCAAGACGTTCTACAGCAGTATCGTGGCCAAGTCAAAGGACCTGAGGTTCTACGCGGGCACGTGTGGAAAGGGCGAGCCCAGCCAGGGCGTGCCGGTTTGGTTCGGCGGGCCGGACGTTAAGCTGACTAAGATAAGGCTGAGCGTTGCCCCGGGGTGATGGCGGCTTGAGTGGTAGCGAGCTCGCCTCGCGGTTTGTCTCGAAAGCCCTCGAAATGGGCTTTAGCGACGTTGCCGTCCTAGTGGAAGACGTAAGCAGGGTTATGGTGAAGTTCGCCAACTCGCAGCCTAGCGTAGTCCAAAGATGGGATACCTCGGTGGCAAGCTTGTACTTGAGCAAGAATAAGAGGCTTTACACCGGGTCGGTTGTACTGGATAGGCTGAGAGACCTTGACAAACTACTCCACGAGATAGGCTACGTCGTTGATAGGGTGTCCGAGAGCGAGCTCTACGCGCCTCTACCGGAGCCGAGTAGGAAGGCCGGAGGCTTCTCGTTCGTCGATACTAGGGTCGTCGAGTCGATGAAAGACCCGTCTAGACTCGCCGAGCTCGTTCTAGAGGCCTCTGCGAGGGAGCACAAGGTAGACTTCACTGCGGGGAAGGTCGACTTGTGGCTGAGGAGAAAGCACTTGGCGACTTCTACGGGGGCCCTGCTTGAAGAGGAGTCTACCGGCGTTGAAGTGTACGTCAGGAGCTTTAAAGAGGACGGTAGCGGGCAGTGGGGGTTCTCCTCGAGGAGCCTTGACGAGAAGAAGATCGAGGAGACCGCTTTAAAGGCGTCGGGGCTAGCCCACGAGAGCCGGGGGAGAAGCCCCGTCGAACCGGGCGTCTACGACGTGATCCTCTCGCCGCTCGTCTTCTCACAATTGCTAAACGTCGTTGCTTGGATGTCGACTGGGCTCTCGATCTTGACTGGCACCTCTGTTTTCACGGACAAGAGGCCAGGGGAGCAGGTGGCGTCGACGCTTTTAACGGTCTGGGACGCCCCGAGGGACGAAAAGCTGCCTCACTCCACCGGGTTCGACGACGAAGCACTCGAGACGTACAATAAGCCGATAATAGAGAAGGGTGTTCTCAAGAACATCCTCCACAACTCGAAGACCGCCGCCAAGCTGAACGCGAGACCCACGGGTAACGCTGGCTGGGTCGCTCCACGCGCCTGGAACCTCGTGATCGAGAGCGGCGATTACAAGTTCGACGAGCTCGTCTCGGAAGTGAAGAGGGGGGTCTTCATCACTAACAACTGGTACACCAGGCTACAGAACTACGTGGAGGGGGTGTTCTCTACGATCGCTAGAGACGCCATATTCCTAGTCGAGTCGGGCAGGATTGTGAAGCCCCTGGAGAGGCTGAGGATAGCGGACACACTACCCAACATCCTCAAGAACGTCGCCGGGCTAACCAGGGACACCTACGACGTAATGTGGTGGGAGGTAAGGATACCGACGAGGGCCCCATACGCACTGATCAGGAATGTGAACATCACTAAACACTTCGCTTGATCGAGTCATAAAGTATTTTTACACCTGGAGACAACCTATTTCTTGGGTTGTAAACAGATGAAAGCCAGGTTTGAAGGCGTTATAGTCTCGTTCGAGTCTACGGACGAGAGGCGGGTACAGGTTTACGGGAGTGTTGAGGGGGAGCCGGCGGAGTTCACGCTCGTTGTATCGGAGGACAAGTTCAACGAACTGTTAAGGCTCGGTATAGGTCAGAGAGTTGAGGGCGAAGCTGTCAAGGTGTCTGACTCTCCTCTTGTTCTAAGACTGGATTAGCGGGGTTTGTCTAGGCTTGAAGGTCCTGACTAAGCCCCCCAGGATTAAGGTGTTAGAGGCTGCCGGGAGTATAGGTGACGCGAGAATAAAGGTCGTAGACGAGAACACGGCCAAGATCACCTCGAGCAGGGGCGAGAAGGAGTACGTTGTGGTCGTGTTAAAGGAGGGGGAGAACGCGTACAGGGTCTACAGCAACGACAACGGCACGGTGTTCAAAGGGTACGTAGGCTACCCCATCATAGCCTTCATGATGGTGAAGGGTATTCTACCGGTGGACAACGAGGTAATCAAGGCTATGACCGGCATACCCTGGAAAGACCTGAACGAGAAGTACGGTAAGTACAGTGTCGTGGAGAACATAGTCTTGAATAGGGCCGAAAAAATGGGGTTTGACAGGAACGTGATCACCGACTACGTAAACTTGGTCATGAAAAAGCTGGGCCTGTTAAAGGTGGTGTTCGACGAAAAACTCCGCCCGCCTGAGGCAAGCGAGAAAGCTGTACCCGAGTAGCGGCCTTAACTAGAGGCCCGATACCCCTCGGGCTACATGACAGTGATACCTGCTTTGGTGCTCAGGCCGATTATCATTATGGATATGACGCGACCCTCCTTGATCCTGAACGCGACGTCGCCGTTTTCGCTGAGAAACTCCTCGTCGGCCTCCTCGGTTGAGTCCCCGAAGTTTATGTAGAGAATGTCGTTCTGTTTGTCGTACTCAAACCACACCTTGTCTAGGTCTCTCACCCTGTACTCTTTAACAGACATGCGCTCGACACCGCCTACAACGGCGAGGCTACGAGGTCGGCGAAGTCTAGTGGTAGTGGGAGGTTCTTGGCCTTGAACTCGTCGTACTTCTTCTCGAGGAACGACTTGAACACCGGGCACACGTCGAACTTACCCTCCCTGTCACACTTCTGGCCGAGAGTCAGGAAGCACATCTTAGTTCTCTTGTCGAAGTAGGGGCATATCTTGTGGTACTGCCTGGCCTTTTTGATCATTTTCTGCACCCACCGTTGCTTCTCGTCACCGGGCTTCTTCTCCTTCTCGAGCAGTGCCTTCTTGAGGTCTTCGTCCGTGACCCTAGTGGTGCTCACCCCAATCACCTCGTGATTACTGAATGGATAGATTGGATAATAAAAATGAACCTAGTGCACAAGTATGAGGGCGGCGAGGTGCAGGCTACTCGAATAGACCACGGGCTGTACATGGAGTTGAGGGCGGTTTACGGGAGCCTGACGGATAGACTGCTCGAGATGCTCACCTACCCTCCTAAAAGGCTGTACTTGAGGGTGAATACTCTGAGAGCACGGCGGGAAGAGGTGATAGAGTCCCTCAGAAGGAGAGGGGTGGAGGTCAGGTCAGACGATCTCCTGGAGGAGGCCATCTACATAGAGCTAGAGGGGCCCTACCAGGTGAGAGACCACGGTAGACGGGTAGTCGTGGACGACATCGCTGCGGAGTCTCTAATGATGGGTGCGAACCTGTACCGGCCGGGCGTAGTCGCCTATGACGTGTTTAAGAAAGGGGATGTTCTGACGGCTGTCACGAAAAACGGGGTCGTAGTAGCAGAGCTGGAGGCGTCGGTTTCATCGGACCAGCTCAAGAGTATGAGGAGGGGGCTGGTGGCCGTGAACGTTAGGCCTGTCTATAGAGCCCCCCCGATCGCCGAGTTACCGGAGTTCAAGGAAGGCCTGGTCTACCCCCAGAGCTTCCCATCGATGGTCGCCGGCAGACTCGTCTCCCCAGGCTCCGAGCTTGTGGTGGACATGAACGCGAGCCCTGGCGGGAAGACCGGGCATATAGTCCAGCTCTCGAGGGGGAGAGCCCTCGTCGTGGCCGTTGACAGGAGCGTTGGGAAAGTGGAGAAGCTCGTCGAGAACCTGGCTAGGCTGCACCTCACAACGAATGTGCTCCCTGTACCGTTCGACTCGAGGTTCCTAGACCTCGTAACCCTACTGGAGAACAGAGTGGGCAAGGTCCTAATAGACCCGCCGTGCACCAACCTGGGCGTGAGGCCGAAGCTCTCGTTTAAGAAGACTCTCAGGGACGCGGTCAACCTGGCCGACTACCAGAGGCAGTTCATGAAAGTGGCCAGGCGCATCCTGAGACCCGGGGGAGTCCTAGTCTACTCTACTTGCACACTCACCCGAGTAGAAAACGAGGAGAACATCTTGTACGCTACGAGGTCTCTTGGGCTTGAGCCACTAGACCTAGGCTGGGTGCCCAGAGCTGACAAGGTCTACTTAGACGAGGCGACCGCCTACCGGTTCCACCCGTTAAAGGACGACATGCCGGGGTTCTTCATAGCTGTCCTCAGGAAACCCTGACTCGCAGTATCGGGGATCCGCACACAGGGCAGATCTTCTCGCCCGGCCTCCCCGGTACATACCCGCACGTGGGGCAGTATTCCCTGTATTTGAAAGCCGACCTGATACCGCTGGTCCTCACAGGCTTAAAGCCGATCCCTAGCTGGTATAGCACGTTCTGGACACTGTAGTCGTCTGTCAGCACGACAACGCGGGTCTCCTGCGAGAGCTTTAAGGCCAGTGCTATCACGCTCAAGTCTGCCTCGGAGACTTTGCTTAGCTCGCCAATGCTCTTCGCCGCGTCGGTAGCCCTGCGGAAGTCCTCGCTTCCCGGGTCAACGACCTTTACCAGTCCCAGGTCTACGGCCTTAAGAAGAGCCTCCCGGTTTTCCTGGTCTTTAACCTCGCTGACACAAATGCTCGTGGTGTAAAAGTCGAAGCGGTAGGAGGGGAGCATGTAGTAGAGCCGCGCGAGCAAGGCCCCCGTGTCGCCCACGACAGCAACCTTATTGGCTGAGTGCTCTCTTAGCGAGTACATCGAGTATCCAGCCCCGTGGGGCTCTAAACCTAACGACTCTCAGCCACTCCCAGGAGCCCGTGACTTCAACAGGGGTGTTGTAGACAGATGACACTTTCTCACCATCGACATACACCGACGACACCACCTCCGGCTCTATCACCACTCTGCTAGTGAAAGGCAGTACGATCGGGGTCAAGTTAAGCTGCAGGGGGTTGAGGAAGTTCACGAAAAGCCCTAGGTGGGAGAAGTCTATCAATGGCCCGCGGGCAGAGAGATTGTAGGCAGAGGAGCCCGGGCTAGGCCCCGCGATGACCCCGTCGCTCTCGACCTCGAACTCTGTGCTGACCGACGGGGTCTTTATCGTCAGCTTGAAGCTACCTACCCTTCCCTGGTCGACGTTGACGGCGACAACCTCGTTCAATACGTTGTACTCCCTGTTTTCTACGACCACCCTTGCTCTCGGCAGGTACTCGATGGAGAAGTCGCCGACGAAAAACCTGTCGATGAAAGAGCCCAGCTCCTCTGGTTTTATATCCTCGTAGAAGGCTGTCCTCCTACCGCACGGGACCGGAAGGACGAGGCCGAGGGTCTTTCCAGCAAGCCTCGAGAACCTGAGGAAGGTCCCGTCGCCTCCTACAAGGGCTATGAGGGGAAACTCTCTCCCTTCTATCCTGTAGAGGTCGTCGACCCACACGCTCTCAACCTCAATACCCCGTCGCCGTAGGTGGTCTGTCAACTTTTTAGCGACCTCTATACAGCTCCCGCTTGGCTTGAAGATGACCAGCGCACTCGTGAAAACGGGAGTATCCACCGAAAGCCACCACTCGGCACAAACCTTCTATGGCCGCTGGTAGAGGCCTCCCCCACGCTTCTAGCACTACTATGATTAACGCAGAGAATAAGCGTTGTGGAGGGGTAGGCTTGTCGATGGTGCCAGCGGGTTCCGCTGTAAAAACTGCGAGACTAGTACGCTCGACGCGACAAAGAGGTCTACTAGCCAGAGGGGTGTCTACTACCGCGCCCACTTCGACGAGGTAGCCCCCGGTGAGGCTTCCAACCCTCAACACATCGCCGTCGGTGTAGGAGCCTGCCACGTCGAAGAACACGTTTAAGAAGTTGTTTAGCGTGTTCGTGAGCGGGAAGCCGCCGAGCCCTACAGCGAACATCGCCAGCGCAGGGAGTGCTTGCGTAAGAGAGGGCCCCACGCCTCTCCCCCGTTTACATCTTTGAATCCGCGCATCCTAGGACATGCCGAGGGGTAGCTTAGCTGTCCATCTTCGTATTATTATAAACCCGGGACGGAGAAGATCCTATCTGGCCCGGTGTAGAGGTCGGTTTCTTGCCTCTGTGCGTTAGTGTCGATAAGGGGGTTGCCAGTATAGCTCTCTCCACACTGAAGCGCATCAAGGCGCTGAGGAGTGACCTGAGGGTTACCAGGCAGGGTTCGCGGGTTCTCCTTCCTGTCGACGAGTCCAAGCTCGACGAGGTCGAGGAGGCGCTGGGGGGTTTAGAGTTTGCTGTGGTTGACTGCCACCCTCCCCTTGTCAGTAAGACCGCTCCCCCTACTATCCCGGCGTACGACCTGGTAGGCGACGTGGCCTTGGTGAGGTCGAGAGCCCTCGAGTCGCTCGGCGAGGATGAGGTCGTCTCGGCTTTAACCTCGATACACCCTAGGATCAAAAGCATCTACGTGGTCGAGGAGACGACTGGGGAGTACAGAGTGCCGAGTCTCAGGCTCTTGTGGGGCGAGAATAGGGGCTACGCCGAGGCCAGGGAGTACGGGCTCGTTTTCCGCGTCCCGCTGGGCAGGGCCTACTACAACCCGAGGCTGGCAGAAGAGCACCATAGGGTGGCGGAGTCTGTGGAGGACGGCGAGGTCGTTCTGGACATGTTCAGCGGTATAGGCGGGTTCGCCTTACACATCGCCTCCCTGCGAGACGCCTTCGTGGTCGCTAACGACAAAAACCCCGAGGCCTACAAGCACATAATAGTCAACGTGAGGCTGAACTACAAGAAGTTGAAGGGCGTGGTCTACCCGCTAAACTACGACGCCGTCGACTTGGTAAACGTCTTGGAGAAGGAGGTGTTTGACAGGGTTATAGCAAACTTGCCCACGAGAAGCCTGGACTTCGCGCCCTTCTACGGCCGCTTGCTAAGGAGCGGCGGGGTTCTACACCTCTACACCTTGTCACACGACATCTTGGCAACTTACGACGTCGTACGCGAGAAGCTCGCCGACTTTTCGATCGAGGGACACAGGCTCGTCCTAGAGCACAGCCCTAGAACCGGCGTGTTCAGAGTAGACCTCGTCAAGCGTTAACACGACTAGCTCGACCACGAGCTCGGCTCCTCTACGCAGGGCTTCGACGAGGTCTCTCCTGAGGTCGCGCGCAGCCTTGTTGGCCCTCACACCTATCGTGGCGGGTTCGATATACTCGCTCCTCCTTATAATGATCTTCTTATCATCGCTTAGTACGAGCCCGGGATGCCCCTGTGCCACTAGAACGTCGCTCGCCCCTCCGGCCGTGAATCTGGCGAAGACGACGCTATCCGGCCTTCTTACTAGCGTCTTGAACACCTCGCTGAGGTCGCTAGCAGACTTATCGGCCGCGACCCCGACTATACAGTCGCCCCTGGTAGTCAAGTGCTCCTCTTTGGTGATCTCGATAGTAGTCCTATGGACCGCTCTAACATTGTAGTGCCCCCTCGCGTGTACCACCTCTCTTGCTCTCATGGCTTCTCTCAGCCAGGTCTAATTTACTGTGAAAGATAATTAAGGTGATTTAATTGAAATTTCAACGGGTCGGCATTTGTCCGAGGACAACGTGTTCAGAGTCAGCAGGGAGAGAGTAGTAGAAATGCTGGAGAGAGAGGGGTACTTGAAGAGCAGTATCGTAAAGAGGGCTCTGTTGTCGGTCCCACGCGAGATGTTCGTGCCGGAGAACCTGAGGAAGTACGCCTACTATGACACACCGCTCCCTATAGGCTACGGGCAGACCATCAGCGCTATACACATGGTGGCCATCATGACAGAGGCCTTGGATCCGCTACCGGGGATGAAAGTGTTGGAGGTCGGTACCGGGTCTGGTTACCAAGCCGCAGTCCTGGCCGAGATCGTGGCCAAAATGGACCCGAGCCACAAGGGGCACGTCTACACGATCGAAAGAATACCTGAGCTCGCAGAGTTCGCCCGGCGTAACCTCGAGAGGGCTGGGTACAAGGACTACGTGACAGTTGTTGTAGCCGACGGTTCAAAGGGGTACCCGGAAGGGGCGCCCTACGACAGGATTGTAGTGACAGCCGGCGCTCCCAGCGTACCCAAGCCTCTCATAGAGCAGCTAGACGTGCACGGCAAACTAGTTATACCCGTCGGCGACAGGTACATACAAAGGCTCTTGATCGTCGGGAAGAAGGCTAGCGGAGAGTTGTCAATGAAGTGGGGGATCGACTGTGTCTTCGTCCCCTTGATCGGAGAGTACGGGTGGCGAGAGGGGTGACCTCAGCTGCTCTTCTTAAACCACTGATCTAGCCCTAACTGCCTCCCCTTGAGGAACTCCTTATAGGCCTTGCTAAGCCTCTCCACCGCGTTCTTAACCCTCTCCTCGTTGAAGTCGTGGTCTTTGACGAGCACCTCGATTATCCCCTTCTGGTCAGGCTCTCTCCACTCTAGCTTGTATTCGGCGGTCACAGGAGGGTGGAGGAAGTAGTTCTTGATCTTGACCACGTCGACCTCCTCGCGTGTTCTGAGGTAGCCTTTGGGGACCTTCTCGATCGACCCGTACGTCTTGATGAGCGTTAGAGCAGTTTTAGGCCCTACACCCTCGAAGCCCTCCGGGTTGTAGTCCGTCCCGAGCAGGATGCCTATGTCTATCAGCTGCTCCCTAGTAATACCGAGTTTTTCCGTAAGCTTGCTGAGCTCTATGACCTCGGGCTTAACCTCCACGTACGCGTCTTTTCTCGGCAGCTTCCTCTTACCGCTGATCGTGAGGTTCCTAACCAGCCTAGGAGACCCGAACAAGAGGCTGTCGTAGTCCTGGCTCGCGCTCGCGTATGCATCACCCCTCCTCACCATAAAGGCGGCCTGTGCCTCTCCCTCGGCGGGAGCCTGAACCCACGGTATACCCATCACGTTTAGCAGTCTCTTGGTCTCCTCGACCATGTCGCTGGTGAGCTTTGAGGACATCATCGCGTACCTCCTAGCAGCCTCTAAGTCGCCCTCTTTCACGGCTTCCTCGTACTTCTTGGCGGCCTCCTCTCTCAGCGCCTTCCTCCGCTCTAGCTCTTTTACTTTAAGCTCCGGCGGGTTGCCGTCGAACACGTAGACCGGCTTAATACCCTCCTCAACTAAGTTTATAGTCCTGTAGAAAAGCCCGCTCAGGTGGCTCGTAATACGCCCGCTGCTGTCCATTAACGGCGAGCCGTCAGGACCTCTTATTGCGGCTAGGAACTGGTAGAGAGCGTTATACCCGTCTATTGCGACGATCTTTCCGCGGAGGGCCCTCAAATCGTCTAAAACGATCCTCGCTTCGAGCGGGATGAGGTCTTTCAGGTTGACACCCATTCAGAAACATCCCGATCCTTTTTGATTGACATGCTACCCTAAAATACTTGATCGCACTAGTAGCCGGTTAACTGGCTCATGAGGGTCTTAGACGGCCTGATCTTCAGCTCTTTACCAATAAACTCCGACGTGATAAACCCGTTGAGCTCCAGCTTAATCAACGCCTGGTAAAGCTCCGGCTTGGAGACCTCGAGGTCGTGCTTCTTTTTGAGTATCTCCAATAGCTCGCTCTCTAGAATCCCTTCTGGTTTTGCCAGCACCTCTTCGATGACCACCCTGAACAGCGGGCTCGTGCGCCACAGCGTCCTTTTGCTCATGGGCAAAACACCGCTCCACGGTTTTCAAGACGACGTAGAAGCACCTTTCATAACACAGGTTTTCGCGGAGTTATAAACCTGATTACTATATCTCCGCGAGGGCTAGGGGCGCCTCACGTGTACACTTGCGGTCTTAAGTGCTCCTTGGGCAACTTCTGCTTGGCCTTCTCACCCCACTCGATGTAGAACTTGGTCATCTCCTGGGTTATAGATGGCTTCACCTTGTTCAAGGCCTCGTTGAAGTGCCTCATGTATACCCTGTCTATCATCAGGTCCTCCCTGATCGCTATCAGGGCAGCCTCTCTAACGAGGGCCTCAATATCTGCCCCGCTATACCCCTCCGTCTGTTTCGCCAGCTCGTAGAGGTCGACGTCGTCTGCGAGAGGCATATTCCTGGTGTGTATCTTGAATATCTCGAGCCTCGAAGACAGGTCTGGAGGAGGGACGTAGATCAGCTTATCGAACCTGCCCGGCCTTAGTAGGGCCGGGTCGAGTATGTCGGGCCTGTTCGTCGCCGCGATGACCACGACGTTCTCCAACTTCTCGATCCCGTCCATCTCTGTGATAAGCTGGCTGACAACCCTCTCGGAGACTCCCGAGTCGTAAGCGAACCCCCTAACAGGGGCTATCGCGTCGATCTCGTCCATGAATATCACCGCCGGCGCGTAGAGCCTCGCCTTCCGGAACACCTCTCTTATCGCCTTCTCGGACTCGCCGACCCACTTGCTCAGCACCTCGGGGCCCCTTATGGCGATGAAGTTAGCACCGCTCTCCGTCGCCACGGCCTTGGCCAGCAGGGTCTTACCGGTGCCGGGAGGGCCGTACAAGAGGATGCCCTTGGGGGGCTTGATCCCGATCCTCTTGAACGTCTCGGGGTACTTTATTGGCCACTCGATGCTCATCCTCAGCTCTTGTTTTATGTTCTCCAGCCCACCTATATCGCTCCACCTGACCTCCGGTACTTCGACGAAGACCTCTCTCAAGCCGCTTGGGACTATCTCCTTATAGGCCGCCATGAAGTCCTCCATTCTGACCTCCATCTTCTCGAGTATCTCGAAGGGTATACTCGGGCTGTCCAGGTTGATCTCGGGCAGGTACCTCCTGAGGGCGTGGAGGGCCGCCTCTCTGACCAGGGCGGCGAGGTCTGCCCCAGTGTACCCGTGCGTGATCTCGGCTAGTTTGTTCAAGTCGACGTCCTTAGCTAGCGGCACACCCCTAGTGTGTATCTGTAGTATCTCCAGCCTCGCGTTCTTGTCCGGCATTGGTATCTCTATCTCTCTGTCGAACCTACCGGGCCTCCTAAGCGCCGGGTCGAGGGCGTTAGGTCTGTTCGTAGCGCCTATGACGATAACGTCGCCCCTAGCCTCAAGCCCGTCCATTAGGGCGAGTAGTTGGGCTACTACTCTCCTCTCGACTTCTCCTACGACCTCGTCTCTCTTGGGGGCTATCGCGTCGATCTCGTCTATGAATATGATCGCTGGAGCGTTCTTCTTTGCCTGTTCGAAGATCTCCCTTAGCCTCTGCTCAGACTCACCATAGTACTTACTCATTATCTCGGGCCCGTTTATCGCTATGAAGTACGCGTCGGCCTCGTTAGCCACGGCCTTGGCCAGCAGGGTCTTACCGGTGCCGGGAGGGCCGTACAAGAGTATGCCCTTGGGGGGCTCGATCCCCAACTTCCTGAAGAGCTCTGGGTGTTTCAAGGGTAGCTCGATAAGTTCCCTGACCCTCTGTATGATGTGCTTCATACCCCCGATGTCTTCGTAGGTGACGCGCGGCAGCCTGTAGGTCTCCATCGGCTTCTCCGAGATCGTTACTATCGTGTCCTTAGTCACCACGACGGGGCCCTTGGGCTTAGTGTATACCACCTTGAACGGTATGGTCTGCCCCAGGACGGGGACTACCACTATGTCCTCTTCAACGAGCGGGCGGTTGAGCAACTTGTTCTTCACGAAGTCCGCTAGTTGAGAGTCTGGTGGAGCGTAGTACTTGCTTGGCGCTAGTTTTATCGAGACAGCGTTCGCGGCCTCTGTTTTCTCCACAATTACGAGGTCTCCTATCTTCACACCAGCGTTTTGTCTAGTTGTGTTGTCTATCCTTATGACTCCCAGCCCCCTGTCCTGGGGCTTGCTCTCCATTACCCTGACCACGGTCCTCCTCTTACCCTCGATGACCACGATGTCCCCGTTCATCAGGCCTGTTCTCTCGAGTACTTCCGGGTCTACTCTACCAATACCCTTTCCCACGTCTTTGGGCTCAGCCTCTAGAACCCGCAGTGTGAGCTTGACTCTCTCGCTCGACATCCAGGCAGCACCGCCTCTCGAGAGATTTTATGATGAAGGGTCCTTATAGGTGCATCAGCGGGAAAAACGGGAATACACTGGAAGACACGCTTAGAGGGCTAACCTGACACTTCAGCTAACCCTGTGGACGATCTCCACTTCTACCTGGCTGACGCCCGGGACGCCCGACACCGTCTCCTCCAACTTCTCGGTGCCCCCCTCGGTCTGTTCGGGCATGAATATGTAGAGCCGTAGGGCGTTCAACCCGAACGCGATCGGCTCGATATCGTACCCTTTGAGCTCGTAGCCTTCGGGCAGCGCCTTCTCAATCCTCTCTTTCAGCTCCTCTGGCTTAGTCTCGACATCCTCGGGCAGCACCTTTAGAACGACCAGTACCCTCGCCATATACACCACCTAAGGCCCCCTGAAGCCGCAACTAGGGCACTCGTAAGGGATGCCCAGCTGGCGGCAACGCTTACAGCGCCTTATAATGGCCTTCCCGCAGTTGGGGCAGAAGAACTCCACGCCGTGCTCTTGTGGCAGCATCGGTCGGTGACAACTGCTACACACGGGCGTCGCCGCTGGCTCGTGTATGGATATGTCTAGCGATGTAAGCATGTACTTCGACGCCATGTTGTATCACACTAGTCCATTCATATCAACATTTAAACAGTTTAAAAACATACTTGTCACTGGCCTGTGGAACATGGCGGGAGAAGATTACAAGCAAGTCGTGATAGTCAGAAGCGACCTCAACATGAGCAGGGGGAAGATAGCTGTTCAGGTAGCCCACGCCTCTCTCATGGCCGCGTTCGAGGCGTACAAGGAGCATAGAGAGTGGTTTACGGCGTGGTGGGAAAGCGGGCAGAAGAAAGTCGTGGTCAAGGTGAGTAATGAGGGTGAGCTTCTCGAGCTCTACGAGAAGGCTAGGCAGCGGGGGTTGCCGGCATCCATGGTAAGAGACGCTGGCTTAACGGAGCTACCACCCGGCACGCTGACAGCTGTCGCTATCGGGCCTTGCCCAACTAAGCTAGTCGACGAACTCACAGGAGGCTTAAGACTTCTTTGATCAAGAGGTACGTCAACGTACTCGACTTCGTGTTTGACATAGCCTACTTGGTCACCGAGAGAGGTCTACACGCCGAGTACCGTCAGACCCCCTCTTCCTTCCACGTACAAGAGGTGCTCGACAGAGGCGTTCTGGCCGAGGGAGGGGAGTACGCTGTTCTAGAGGTGAGGAAGAAGGGGCTAGACACGTACGAAGCCTTGAGGATAATGTCTAAAGAGGCGGGTATCCCCCTACAGAACTTCCTCGTCCTGGGATTGAAGGACAAGGACTCGACCAGCGTCCAGTACGTCTTCGTTAAAAGAAGCTTACTCCCCGAGAACTTCAGCGTGGAGAAGGGTGGCGTCGAGGCCAGAGTCGTAGGGTTCAGCAGGGGCAAGCCGGGCAAATCGGCGTTGTTGGGGAACCGGTTCAAAATAAGGTTCGAGGACTCCCACGAGTCAGACCACCAACTCGCGAAGGAGATACTAAAGCTCGTGGTAGAGCATGGCCTGCCTAACTACTACGGTTACCAGAGGTTCGGGGTTAAGAGGCCTGTGACCCACTTGTTAGGCAAGGCCGTCCTCGAAGCCGACTCGGCGTTCTTCGCGAAGACGCTGCTCAGCGACACTACGCCGTTAGAGTCAGAGAAGAGCGTGCTTAGTAGAACTCTCATGAAGTTCGACGACGCCTTACTGTACGAAAAAATGTGTTACGGGATGCCTCCTCTCGAGGACTGCGGGCTCGCTCTCAACAAGAGGTTGCGGAACCTTTACGTAGACGCTTACGTATCCTACCTTTTCAACAGGTTACTCACGAGGTTGATAGATTCGAACAAGGGCTCCCTACCTGACACTAAGATACCGACGCTGGGCTGCGATAGAATGGCTTACCAGCAGCTTTTGTCGGAGGAGAAGCTCGAGCCGAGAAACTGGGGGTTAGTCAAGTGCTGGTATAGAGACAGCGTTATTAGGCCTGCCGACCCCTCGGTGAGCAGGGAGGGGAACACTCTCGAGATTTCCTTCACGCTCCCGAGAGCGGGTTACGCCACTATTGTCATTAGAGAGCTCTTCAAGGAGAACTTCTTAGTCCAGCAGGACCGGTGACGGAACCTATACGGCCCAGAACTCCCGAGACCTGCGACCTGGCTTAAAGCGAGTTCGCCGCCGTTATTCGAATGTTATCTTTATGTCCTTCCCTAGTATAGTTGATATGAACCTCCTGTACTTCTCCTCCTTCCCCCTTAGGTACTTCCTGTCCCTCCTCGGGACCCTTACCACCATCTGCTCGCTCCCGTCAGGAAGCCAGAGCGTGTTGATCCCGAGTATGGTCGCGGGGTAGAGCAGTTGCTCCATCAGCTTCTTGACGCCTTCACCCTCCAGGAGTACTTTAGCGCTTTTTCCTAACCTGGAGGATAGCTCCTTGGCTATCTTGTCGAGACTCGCCTTATCCCAGTCGCCCTTCAAGATCACTATGACCTCGTCCCCGAAATCAAAGGACTTGATATAGTTGCCTGTCCTAAGCTCCTTGAGGTCTTCCTCCAGCTCCATTAACGTCTTCATTATAGGGATCTCCTCCCTCGCAACCTCCCCCGACTCCACCTTGCGCTGGCAGTTCGGGCACAGCACACCGCTTTTAACACATATCCTGTCTAGCGGATACTTCACTAGGAACATCACCAGGTCTACGCTTAATCATACTTGAGAGATTCTTTAATTGATTTAAATATATTGGGGTCGGTCGCCAACAGCGCTACTCTTTCACGAGGACTAGTGCGGAGAGCGGGCTGACACGGATTTTGCCGATGACTACCGCCTGATAACCGGCCGGGTAAACCACTCTCCAAGCCCCTTCGGGCAGCTGAACCTCGTGGTCTATAAGGCCGTTATTCACTATCACTAGGACTTCGTCGTTGTATCCTCGCGTGTGCACTAGCACGTCATCGCTCGAGTACAGTACACGTATGATACTCGTGTTGAGCCCTGGTAGGGTGTGCTTGAGGGTCGTTAAGTACAGGTAGTGGTTGTAAACCTCGGGTATCAGTTGACCCCACTGGATGGGGTACCTCTGCTCGTCGAAGTGGTTTTTGTCACCTAGAGCCCCTCTCTCGTCGCCCTGGAATATCACGGGCATGCCCGGCATAGTGAACTGGAGCACGGTTAGTAGTTTGAGCCTCTGTATAGACTCGTAGCTGGGCTTATCGCCCAGTCTGCCCCCGCCGAGGTCTGTCAAGACGCGCGATGTGTCGTGGCTGTCGACCACGTTGAAGCCCATACCCGCTACGTTGACACCTATAGAGGCGTAGAAGACCGACAGAGCCTCGGCTGCCTGGGTGCCTGTTATCTTACCACTACTGAACGCGAGGAGAATCCCTCTACCAAGCGAGTAGAACATCAGCGAGTCGAATAAATCTCCTTTGAGCCAGGAGGGGTCCAAGTCCCAGATCTCGCCGACGATGTAGGCTTGAGGGTACTTGCTTTTAACGAGAGCCCTCAACTCCCTGAAGAAGTCCTTCGCGCCGAGCAGGTCTGTCGGGGTGTCTATCCTCATCCCGTCGAAGCCGAAGTCCATCCAGTAGAGCGCCACGTTCAGCAGGTAGTCCCTCACCTCTGGGTTAGTGGTGTTCAACTGCGGTAGACTGCCGAAGCCCCACCAGCACCTGTAGGCCGATGAGTCTCCGAGCTTGAACGGCCACTTGTATATCGTGAACCAGTACCAGTACTTGCTCGAGATGCCCTTTTCGTAGACGTCTAGGAGGGCCCAGAAGCCTATGCCGACGTGGTCCGGTACGAAGTCGAATATCACCCGTATGCCTAGGTCGTGTGCCCTTATTATCAGGTTCCTGAGGTCCTCCTGCGTCCCGTACTTGGGGTCTACAACCAGGTAGTCGTAGGTGTCGTACCCGTGGACGCTACCCGAGAGGAAGATGGGGTTTAGGTATATCATGTCCACCCCGAGGCTCTTTAAGTAGCCTAGCTTCATGGTGATGCCCTTCAAGTCACCGCCGAAGTACTGGTGGCAGCAGTGTAGCGGCGTTATAGGGTCACTCCAGTTCGAGAAAACGGGTCTCGACGTGGAGAAAGCGTTCAGCCACAACTCGTCCGTCCTGTTCGCTAGGAGGTCGTTCGTCGGGTCCCCGTTATAGAACCTGTCGGGGAAGATCTGGTAACCGACCGAGCCGACCACCCACCTCACCTGCGGGAACCTGTCAACGCCGTCGAAGTTGAACAGTGGCCTCTCAGTCGTGTTGTACAGGTAGACTCTCCGACCTCCACTCGTCGCGAGCACGAAGTAGTACTCGAAGGGCCTTACACTGTCGACCCTTGCGTACCACATCTCGTACCCGCTCCACTTGAGCTGTCTCCTCATCTCTATCGAAGTCCCGTTGACGACGACATAGACGCTCGAGTACGTCCCCGCGGGTGTCGTCAATCTCACTACTACGCTGCTGTCTGCCACGGAGAGGAACGCCGGGTCGGCTGGGTTGAACACAGCGCTCGATCCCCCGCTACCTAGGTATTCCTCCACCGGGAGGGCCGTTGCGCTATTCGGACTGCTCGTAGTACCCGGTGTTGTCGTGTAAGCGACGCTCGTAGTACTAGGGGTGAAGGTCGTTGTAGTCGAAACCTGGGAAGACGTCTTGGTCTGCGTCAAAATCTGTTCGCGCCCTTGCTGGGTTAAAACCCACAACTCGCTTGCGAGTATTAAGACTACGATAGAGACGAGAACGACCACCCCTAACGTTTTCTTCACCGGCGGCATCGTCGACTTCACCTAAACCGGGTTCTTGATGAGGTCATTCTCGCTATTAGATAATAACGTTACTTGTGATGGAGACCCGAGGGATTCCATCCTATACCCTCGAGTCACCTAACCCCCAGTACCGGTCTCTATAGCGATCGCAGCAACCACTCCGTACCCTCTCTCGCCAGCGTTTACAACGCATAACTCTGTCCGCTTCACTGACGGCCCCAGATTGCTCCGGCAGGCAGACTCCTGTTAAGCGGGTTTGTTGTATAGCCGGGGTGCTGGAGGGCAAGTGCCCGCCCACCAGGTCTAACACCGGAAGTAACTCCCTTCTCGCAAAGGAGGTACGGCTACGTGGGGGCGTCCAGTAGAAGAAGTGCGTCCAGGCTATACGCAACGGATACCTCGACCGTTAGCGTTTTCAGTGGGCCCGCGGGGACTTGAACCCCGGACCTCCGCCGTGTCAGGGCGGCGTCCTAACCAGGCTAGACGACGGGCCCTCTCCTAGTAGTTAACTCCGTGAGAGGTTTTAAATTTAGACCGTGAAGATGTGGCAGAAGTGTACGCTGATGGGCCCGGGGGGATTTGAACCCCCGACCTACGGGTCACTCCCTCCAGATCTAACTCATCCCCCGAGGGGTCGTCTGACCCATAGTTTGGATCTGGAGCCCGCCGCTCTGCCTGGCTGAGCTACGGGCCCATCAGCAGTCATCAAGTGATTAATTATTCCCTACGGGGGTTATTTAAACCTGTGCTGGAAGTTCCTTGACACCCCATATCCTGACCACAGCCTGTTGTTTGCCCAGTTGACCGATGATCTTCTCGACCACGTCCCTTCCCCCGCTAACAAGGTTACCGGAGATCTCGGCTAGGCCAGCTATGTAGTTGCCTTGGTTGTCTAGTATGATGTAGGCCTCTCCAGCACCCCTCACGCTCAACACTACCACCGCGTAGTCCCGCAATAAGCCTGCTCTCTCTCTAATAGCCTTCTCCACCTCTTCTAGACCCCAAGGCTGCGGCATCTGGACTCTCGCGATGAGGGTTGCGTTCATCACGAGCGTGGCTAGAGTAGTGTAGTCCAGTAAATGCTTTACTTTGTCGAACGTGAGAGCGGGGGCTCCAGCTACAGCTTCTCTACGCTCCTCTACAGCCGGTTGTGCGGGTACTGCGGGAGGTTGGGCCGGCTGGGGGGGACTAACCACCAGTGGCGGGGTAGGCGGGGACGGCTGCGGTGTGGGAGCTGTAGGTGCCGGCGGCTGCGCCGGAGGCGCCTCGGCGCGCTTGGCGGGCATTGGTATCTGGAGCTCTATACTAGGAGGCCTCTTGACGTATTCCTCGATGTAGTCCATCAAATCTGCGAGAAAGTGTCTACACAAGTCTCTTATGGTGCTTTCACAGTCCATATAGACGTTTACGTGGGTCGCGAAACCTATTCCGACAACTCTGTACTTGATAGTGAACTTTATGTTCCCGCCCTCGCCTCTAACTGCCAAGTTCTCCTCGTCTACGGCCTCGCTACGCATCCTGACAAACTCTCTCTGTAGGGACCTAAAACCTGTCCTGATCGAGAGCTCCGCCTCAACGTAGTTCTTGTCGCCCCGCACGATCACTACCCGGGGGTTCCTCGAAAAGAAGGTCCTCAAATCCCACAAACTCGAGTAGACCTGTTTTTGCCTCCCGGGAGAGTAAATAGCCTTCTGCTGGCTACTTTTGCTCATTTCTAGTTCCCAACACTAACTACTCTATGAAAACCGAATTTATATTCTTTAGAATTATGCTACTCGGGCTATAAAGGCCTATCCCCGCTGAACAGCCCTCGCTATCTAGTAGGCGCCCGAAACTATTAGCTTGGCTTTCTCCGGCGTGTACTCCCAGTCCGGCGGTAGAATGCCCCTAGACTTGTAGTACTTGACTAGCCGGTGTATCTTAGACTCGATCTCGATCAAGCCCTTCTTGCTGTGGTAGTCTTTGGGGTGCTCGTCTAAGTGTCTCCTCAGGTTCACCGCCCTCTTCATCAAGTTGAACAGGTCTTCTGGAATAGGCGGTGCTACGTTGTGCTCGCGGAGTATCTCTACTACCTTTTTGCCCGTGACCTGCTTCACCAGTGGAATCCCGAACTGGTCTCTCAGTATTATACCGATCATGGACGGAGGGTAGCCCTTCTTAGCAAGCTCCACCACGAGCAGCTCCACGTCGCTGGGGGTCATATCCAGCTTCAGCCACCTAGGCGGCCCGGCCCGAGAGGGCCTCGTCGAGTGGGACTGCCCCTTGTCTCTCCTCTTGTTCATACCGGTCACTCCTAGCGTCTAAGAATGGGATAAACTGTTAACCAAGCTTTAAAACATTACCCGGCTACTACCCGCTCTGCTCCATCATCTTTTTCAGCCTGCTCAGAGCGCTATAAACAGACTTCGCCCTGTGGGAGAACCTGTTCTTCTCCTCTAAGCTCATCTCGCCAAATGTCTTCTCTGACCCGTCTGGCGTGAAAATCGGGTCGAAGCCGAAACCCCGGCTACCCCTCGGCCTGTCGGTTATGAACCCACATACCTCTCCATGTCCAACGACGATGAAGGGCTCGTATATCACCGTCGCCACCGACTTGAAGCACGCCCTCCTATCGCTCGCGCCCTCTAACAGCTTAAGCACTCCTTCGATGCCTATCGTCCTGTACACGAAGCTGCTGTACGGACCCGGGAACCCCCTCAGAGCCTGGATATACAACCCCGCGTCCTCGACAAAAAGGGGCCTGCCAACAAGCAAGTACGCGAGTATTGCCGATTTCCTCGACACCTCCTCTATGCTGTCGCTCTGCACCTCGAGCTTGAGGCCGGGCATTAGTTGAACGTCGAAGCCCAGTTCTCTGGCAACAGCTCTCACCTCCTCGTACTTGTGTATATTGTCCGACACGAAGAGTAGCTCCTGCCTACTGGGTGTATGCTTCGCGCCTGAGCTTTCTTCTGAGCCTTTCCTCGACATACCTCCCCCTCCTTCTAATGTCGACCATCCTCTCGACCACTTCTTGGTGCCTAGGGAACGTTGAGCTGTAGCCCTCGATAAAAGACTTGAACAGCCGGTCTGCCTTGTCCGGTACAAGGTTCCTCGTGCTTCTGTCGAATAGGTGTAGGTCTATTGCATACTCCTCGACGTCGTTGCTGTACCCCGATAGCCCGAAGTCTATGATGTAGGCCTCGCCGTTTTCGGTAACGATCACGTTGGAGACTGTGAGGTCGCCGTGGTAGATCCCCGAGTTGTGCATGACGCCCACCTGTCGGCCGACGTCCCTGTATATCCTTTCCAGGTCTTCGACCCCGTAGTTGTTCAGCACGTGAAGAAGCCGGCGACCCTTGACGAATGTCATCACGATCACGTAGTTCTCCATGTCCACCAGGATTGGTTGAGGCACTTTCAAGCCTTTCTCGAGTAGCTCGGCCATGACCCTGGCCTCGGTCTTTGTCCTGTAGAACCTGAAGACCCTGTCGTAGTCGGGGTGCCTGTAGCTCCTACTGACTCTTACCTTGACCACAACGTCCTGCCCGAGTAGGCTACCGAGCAGGACGATCGACTCCGCCCCCTCCGCAAGCCTCGTTAGCCTCTCTATGGGACCCATGGGACTTCTACCTCGTCCACTCTCCACCTCTGCCTTACGTATGCTTTCACAGGGTCTACTGTAACCCCGTAGAGGTAGTGTAGTAGACCAGTGTAGGCTATCATCGCACCGTTGTCGCCCGAGTACTCGGGTGGTGTTGAGTGGTAGACGGCGTTGTGCTCTGAAGCCATCAGCTCGAACTTCCTATTCAGTTCGGCGTTCGACGCCACACCCCCTACCAGCAGGACCGAGTCCTTTTCAGTGGTGAGTAAGACTCTCTCGGAGACCTCTACTAGCATGTTGAAGGCGGTCTCCCTGAGGCTCAAACATATGTCACCTAGTCTCCTCTTGTCGCTCCTGCCCGCTCTCTTAGCCAGGTGGAGAGCCGCAGTTAACAGCCCAGAAAAGCTCAGGTCGTTACCCTTCACGACGTATGGTAGGGGTATGAACTCCTGCCCCCACTCGGAGCACACGTCTATAGCGTGTTTACCGTCGACCACGTAGGGTGGGGCAATTCCGACCTCGCGCGTGAAAGTGTCGAAGAGGTTCCCGAGGGGTATATCGAGGGTCTCCCCGTACACCCTGTAGGTGCGGTTCTTACCTGCGAGGACCATGGTGTTGCCGCCGGAGACGTAGACCACTACCGGGTCGGCCAGCCCCGAGACCAGCTTACCGATCTCGACGTGTGCGACCGCGTGGTTGACCGGGACTAGAGGCTTGTTCGACATCGATGCAATGAACCTAGCCAGGGTAGCGCCTACCCTGATACAAGGGCCTAGACCGGGCCCCAGGGCTACTGCGACCGCGTCTACCTCCTTCAACTTTACACTGGCTTGGTCTAGTGCCTCCTCGAGGGCTTGTTTCGAGTTCCTAAGGTGGGTGTAAGAGGCCTCTCTTGGGTGTATGCCTCCCTTGGACGGAGTGTACCTCTTGTTGACGTTTGCCAGTATGGTGACAGCGCCTTCCCTGAACTCTACTAGGCCGACACCAAAGGTGTGGCTTGTAGATTCGAACCCCAGGACTAGTACGCTCCTGTCCTCTCTAAGGGGGACTGTGAAGGGTATCCTGTACTTGACCTTACCGGACATACTCGGTGTAACCGCACTTCCCGCAGTGCCATCTCGGGACAGGTTGTTTGTGGTAAGCCATGAAGCTACCGCACTTCGGGCACTTCTTGTTCCTGGGCTTTATGAAGCCCTTCTCTAGGTCAAACTCGTAGAGTTTATGGACGTGCGCCATGTCCCTAGCCACCCTGCGCCTGTTGGAGTTTCTGGAGAGCCTCCTCGTTCCTCTTTACAATGTACTCGGGCTCGAAGTACCTCGCCCTGTCCGGCGAGTCGTAGATGTGGGCTCTGACCACGCTGACTCCCATGCCGTACTCCGTCTCGATCTTCTTCACGTACACGTGCTCCACGGACACGTTGTACAGCCTCGCCAGCTCTGCTCGAAGAAGCCCCCTGCTGATCGTACCCTTACCGACGTGGCCTATCCTCAAGACTACTTCCCTACGCCTTATGAGCGGGTTGTACTTTTCCTCGACAACCTCGCCGGCAAACTCGCCGACCTGGACGTTCTTGCCCATGCTCTACCCCCTTAAGCACGACCAGGTGTTATATGAATTATGGCAGGTTTTAATACTTTAATAAACTTCGCTAACCTGACCTTGTCGACTTCCACGGAGACCACACCTACGCCTGGTTGCCCGTAGGCTATTGTACCCCGGCTCAACACCCAAGCGAGAGAAGTCGTCAAGAGGTCCTCCTCTCCGAGGACAACGTACGTGCCGCCTCTAGACCCCCTTAGAACCGTGAGAGAGTGGAGCGATACCGCCCCCCGCGGGTTGACGATGTTCGCTACGCCAACGGCGCCGGGGCGGTGGTCGCCCCTTCTCGTTTTACCGTCGACGACCTTTATTGACGACTCGAGAGTCTCCGACACGACATCCCCTACTGTGGCAGTGAACTTGAGCCCTCTAACAGTACCCTCTTCGGGCGCGACGTAGAGTGTGCCCTGTGGCAGGCTGGCACTTCTCCTGAACTCCTCCCTCAATACCAGGGACGGTAGAAACAAGGTTAAACTACCTTTATAGCGTAGCGACCAGGTTTTGTGAGCTCCAGCTCCTTGGATACAGACGACTTGGCTGGGTCGATTACTACTACGACCCCCTCCCACTCCTCTGAGAAGTCCTTTGAGCCGCAGACAGGGCATACCTCGGCTTTTTTGTCTACCAGCGTCCTGCACCTCCGGCAAACCTTGAATGGCTTTCCACGAGTAGACAAGGCTACTCCTCCTTCTCAACTTTGCCTAGGCCGACCTGTCTCATCGTCAGCTGGATTCTCAGGCCCTTCCCCGGCTGGAGGCCGATGTTGTAAATCCTGGCCTTAACCACGTCGCCTTTCTCGATAGTCTTCTTCCCGCCCTTCAGCAAGAGGGCTTGCCTAGAGGAGTCGTACTCGGCTCGCTCGTCGGAGACTTGACCTATGTAGATGAAGCCGTCGAGGGGGCCCAAGTCTATGAAGATACCGCTCTCCGTGACGTTGAGGACTTCTCCCTCGACCACCTCCTTTAGGAACGGGTCGAACGTCAGGGCTGTGAATTCTACGTCGTGGTATGTGGCGCCGTCGCCGTGTATAATCCTGCCGTACTCGTTGACCTTCACGTCTAATATTGCCACTACCAGCCCCGCGTTACTCGTCAACGCCCCCTCGTACTCCTTCCTAAGCTCTTCCCACGAGACCTCGTCAAGAGGCCTACCGAACTTGTCCGGGGGTATTCTGACCACGCTCTTGACTTTAATGAGTTTGAACAATAAGCACACCTTAGCCTAATAGTATTAAGAGGGTCTTTTTAATGTTTTCACGATCAAGGCAGTAAACCCTCGTACTCTAGCCTACGCGACTCCTCTCTGAAGTATATACTTGGAATCCCAGCCTCTCTCAACCGCCTCCTGAGCTCTCTGTCGTTTGTCGCCACGGCCACAAGACAGCCCCTGCCGCTCGCGTACTCTATGATCGCCTGATCCGCGTCAGGCGCTGTTTCAAAGTCGACGACGCTACACCTGTGTTTAAGGTGGTCCAAGACTCTCTCTAGCAACCTCCTCTTCGTCCTTCCGAGCTGTCTTGATACGGTTTCGAGCTCTCTGAGCACCGCGCTCAGCAGCACACATTTGTAGGGGTACTCGGTAATGCCTTCCAGCTGGGATATTAGGTGGGGGTGCTCGGACAAGATAACTACAAAGTTTGTGTCAAGGACAATTTCTAGGCTCCTTTGCTGGCCACACTCTCTATTATACCCCAACCCGAGAGCCTCCACCTACCGAGGACCCTCCTGCTCAGAGCCACCCTAAAGTTGGGCCACGTTGCTACAGGCTCCTTCAACTCGACCTCCATGTGGTCCTTACTGAGCTTCGTTATGGTCCCCACTCTCACGGCCGTACCAATAGTAAGGACTATCATCTCCTTTTGCTGCAGCGGAGACATCTTACTTAGCTCCTTAAGACCAACGACTCTCTCTAGTACATTGTACTGTATAGTCAGAGAGTCGACGACTGGTGGCGTTCTACCGGGCCTCCCGACGACGTTGCCGACGAGGCTATCCGCCTTGGTGAGAGAGGGGTCTAGGTTAGTGCCTATCGCCAGTAGTCCGCCCGGCCTAGCCTCTTTAACCCTCAGGTCGCCGAACCTTAGCTCTTCAATAGTGCTTACGAGCGGCTGGTACTTGTAGGACGTCTTTCCGACAAGTACTTTAGCCCCAGGGACGATCTCGATCTCGTCTCCTACCCTCAAGACACCCTGTATTAACGACCCCCCGACAACCCCGCCTAGCAGATCTCTGTACGGGGTTCCAGGCCTATTCACTTCGAAACTCCTAGCCACGAGCATTATCGGGTCCCCCGCCAAGTTTCTCTCGGGGACAGGGATCTCCTCGTAAAGCGCTTCTAGGACTACGTCAATGTTCACCTTGTGGAGCGAGGAGACCGGTATTATAGGGGCGTCCTCGATCGGAGAGCCCTCTAGAAGTCTCCTGATCTCGCGGTAGTTCTCCAGCGCTCTCTCTTTCGACACCACGTCGATTTTGTTCTGAACTACGACGACCCTCCTGATGCCTATTATGTTGAGAGCCGAGAAGTGCTCTAGGGTCTGCGGCTGGGGACACGGCTCGTTTGCCGCTACGACGAGTATCGCTCCGTCCATCAGAGAGGAGCCGCTCAGCATAGTGGCCATGAGCGCCTCGTGACCGGGGGCGTCTATGAAACTGACCCGCCTGAGAAGCCTTGACTCGCTACTGTCGGGGCATACCTGTTCCGTGGTGTATGCTTCGGGTGGGTTCAAGGAGTCGCAGTACGCGATATTCCCGTCCGCGTAGCCTAGTTTAATCGTCATACCCCTCTTTATCTCGTCGCTGTGCTTAGCGGTCCAAATGCCTGTTATAGCCTGTACGAGCGTCGTTTTCCCGTGGTCAACGTGGCCGACAACACCTATATTCACTTCGGGCTGTCTCATCTCCCAGGGCAGAAACCGTTCACCTCGAGCACCAGGTTTCAGCGGTGAAGAAATACCACCTTCCTAGTATTTAATCATCGCGTTTATCTGGACTATGTCACCCGATATGGTGTCCCCGCGAACAGTCTTCTTCCTCCTCTCTCCGCTCTCAGCCGGGTGAAAGCCTGGCGGACCCGATAAGAGAGCCCTCTTCTTAACGGGCCCGTGAATGTCGGGTCTCATCGGGAACCCGCTGTTGTCGCTACCACCGGTTATAACCAGCTTGACGCCCTTGAGACCAACTATCTCGCCGCCTATCTCCTCGCCTATTTTCAGGCCTATTAACGAGTTCGTCCTCTCGTCGTTGACCCTGATCTGCCAAGCCCTCGCCCTGAAAATCTCGCCCTCGAGCTCGTTAACGCCCGTAAGGTTTATCATCTGCTCCGAGTTCACCCTGGCCTCCCCCTCGGGAACCGCTGAGTCGGGGATGGCCACTCCCGTTATTTTCACCTTGTCGCCTGTGTCCGGCCTCCTCATTCTTATCGTGACAACGCCGTGTTTAGCCCCGAGCCTGTTGATGGTCTCCGGGTTGAGCTTGATCCTGGGCAACTCGAACTTCTCTTTTATTTTGTCAGTGTACTCCACATCGGGGTCTCCGATTACTTTGACCTTTAAAACGACCTCCTTCTTAGGTGCTTCCGGGTCGCTCACCACGATCTTGAAGTCAGGCATACGACTCCACCAGTTGCCCGGTGGACTAGTTTTAGATGTAAAAGCCAGTTTTATAAACGCTTCTCTAGTAAGACCAGCCCTGCCGGTGAGAATTCGGGCTGACCGAGATTCTTCAGCGTGGACGAGGCGGGTTCGCCCGGGTCTATTACTGGCGTACATTTAATTAAGCTGTGAACCTCACAATGTAAAAATGTGAGAGCAGGTGACTCCAGTAGGGGTGACGCCGAGTTGGGGTCTGACGCCGAACAGTGGATAAGGCAGCCCATAGTAGTAGTCTTGGGACACGTAGATCACGGGAAAACCACCTTGCTGGACAAGATCAGGGGTACTGCTGTGGCTAAGAAAGAGCCGGGCGAAATCACACAGCACGTGGGTGCGAGTATGGTGCCGGCCAGCGTTCTCAAGAAGGTGACCGAGCCCCTGAGGAAGTTCTTCCCGAGGCTGACCGTTGATATCCCCGGTATACTGTTCATCGACACCCCCGGCCACGAACTCTTCTCGAACTTGAGGCGCAGAGGGGGTAGTGTTGCCGACCTCGCCCTGCTAGTCGTCGACGTCATAGAGGGCTTCCAGAAGCAGACCTACGAGGCCCTCAGCATACTGAAGGAGAAGAGAGTCCCCTTCGTGGTGGTGGCCAACAAGATCGATAGGGTGGAGGGGTGGGTCTCGAAGCCCGACGCCTCCTTCTTAGAGTCCCTCAAGTCGCAGAGCCAGAAGGCCCTCGCTAAGCTAGACGAGAGGATCTACGCGATCGTCTCGAAGCTGTACGAGCAGGGATTCGAGGCGGACAGGTTTGACAGGGTAAGAGACTTCCGTAAGACCGTGGCAGTCGTGCCGGTCTCTGCCAAGACCGGTGAAGGCATCCCGGAGCTCCTCGCACTGATCACAGGGCTAGTACAGCAGTTCATGAAGAAGAGACTTGTAACCAAGAACGAGCCTGCGAAAGGGGTAGTCCTCGAGGTTAAGGAGGAGCCCGGCTTTGGGACGACTATCGACGCCGTCGTATTCGACGGCGTCTTGAAGAGGGGCGACACCATCGTTCTCGCAGGGAAGAGCGGGCCTATAGTCACGAAGGTCAGGGCGCTCCTAATGCCAAGGCCGCTACAGGACATGAGAATGCACGAGGGGGCCTTCACCCTCATAGACCAGGTCGTGGCGGCCGCCGGCGTAAAGATATCCGCCGCGAACCTCGACGACGCGCTAGCCGGCTCCCCGATATACGTCGCTCCCAGCGATGAGGTGCTGGGTGAGGTCGTCAAGGCTGTTAGGGAGGAGGTGGGCGAGATCATAGTGAGGGGCAGTGGGAGCGGTGTGGTGGTCAAAGCCGATACACTGGGCACACTAGAGGCTTTGACCTCTGCTCTAAAACAAATGGGCATACCCGTGAGAATAGCCGACGTGGGCCCGGTGACCCAAAACGACGTCCTAGAGGCCTCCATTGTTGGTAAGACGGCTCCTGAGTATAAAGTGGTGTTGGCCTTCAACGTCAAAGTACTACCCGAGGCGAAGAGCCTGGCCGAAAGAGAAAACGTGAACATCTTATACCACAACGTGATATACCAGTTACTCGAGGAGTTCGACAAGTGGGTCAAAGAGGTTAGGACTAGAGAGAAGATGAAAGAACTAGAGCAGCTTGTTAGACCCGGTAAAATAAGAATACTGCCGGGCTATGTCTTTAGGAGGAGCGACCCCGCAATTGTCGGCGTCGAGGTGTTGGGCGGTAGAATAAAGCCCGGGTACCCTCTCATGAGGGAAGACGGCACCGAGGTAGGGGTGATCCTGCAGATCAGAGACAAAGACCAGGTGTTAAAGGAGGCAGTAGTAGGATCCTCTGTCGCGATAAGTATCAAGGGCCACGTTATGGTCGGCAGGCAAATCGACGAAGGAGACCTACTGTACACTAGTGTCCCAAAAGACCACGTCAACCTCTGGCTGACAAAGTACAGGAGTGAGTTGTCCGATGACGAGCTCCTTGTTCTAAAAGAGATAATCGCGATAAAGAAAAAGAAGGATCCGTTCTACGGGGGCTTCTACCAGCTGTAAGCCCAGCTAAGCTAGCTCGTTCTCGCTGAATAACAAGCCTATTTCGTACGCTGCAGACTCCGGGCTGTCGCTAGCGTGGACGACGTTCTCCGATTTCGAGAGCGCGTAGTCACCCCGTATAGTGCCTGGGAGAGCCTCTCTACCGTCCGTGCTACCGATCATAAGCCTCGCGACGCTGATCGCCGAGTCCCCCTCTATCACCATTGCCACTACGGGCCCCGACGTTATGAAGTCGATTAGAGAGTTGAAGAAGGGCTTGCCCCTGTGTACACTGTAGAACTTCTCCGCGAGCTCCCTATTCATCCTCAACATCTTCAGGCCCACAATACGGAAACCCTTTTTCTCGAAGCGCGAGATGATCTCGCCTACGAGTCCTCTACGAACCCCGTCCGGCTTCACCATCACAAGTGTTCTCTCTACAACCACCTCAACACTCACCGGCCTTCACTCGTTTCATCATTTCTGGGCCGAGTGCTTTGCGGTCCACTTGTACTTTCTCGGGTCTCTACCCAGCCTGTAGTTCTTGAAGCACTTGCTGCTACAGAAGTACAGGATTGAGCCGTCGTTTTTCACGAACATCAAGCCTGTTCCCGGCTCTATCTCTCTGCCGCAAAAGGCACACGTCACTATCTTCAGCATTGTAAGCACACCCACTACATACACCAAGCAGTTTAAACCTCCAATATAAACCTTTATAAACACGCTTTAGTTGTAAAAGTTGCTAAGGTGATAACAACGAGCAGCCCTAAGAAAGTTGTCTTCGAGCCGCTGAACGTCAACGTAGTAGAGGAGATAGGCTTCCCCGCCGAAGTCGTCCAGATACTCGGAAGGACGGGTGTCACAGGCGAGATTATACAGGTTCGAGTAAGAGTCCTCGAAGGGCGCGATAAGGGGAGAGTCATAACCAGGAATGTCAAGGGACCTGTTAGAGTTGGCGATATTCTCATACTGAGAGAGACGGAGAGAGAAGCCAAGAAGCTCACAGGCAAGAGGTAGACCTCTCTACGTCAGTCCTTTGCCGGTAGAAGAGAGGGGCTCTTGGCTATCAAGACTACTTGGTCCAATAGGACTATTCTGGCGGCACACGAGGCCAAAAACCGAAAGCTGAAAATAAAAACGGTTCTTTTGTATGTAGGAGCGGTTCACCCTTAGCTCTTGGCCCTGATCTCCTTCAGTTTCGACAGCACTTCCTCGGCGAGATCCTTAGCTCCCCCGAAGTCGATTACCGCCGCGCTGGCTGCGGCGACTTCAATACCGGTCGCCTGCCCTAGTCTCTGCTTGCTGGGCACGTATATGTAGGGTATCTTTTTCTCGTCGCACAGCGCTGGCAGGTGAGCGACTATCTCTGGAGGGTCTACATCTTCCGCGATCAGCACGAGTTTCGCCTGACCCCTCTCCACGGCCTTAGTGGTCTCGTTTGTCCCCTTCCTGATTTTCCCGCCGGTCTCCCTCGCTTTCTTAAGGAGCTCGTACGCCTTCTCAGCCAGGTCTTGCGGAACCTCGAATTTCACGTAGAACGGTTTGGGCATATCATCCTCCTCCCTAGTGGTCGTCTGTAGTCTCCTAGAATTCTACAACGGGTTTTTAACGTTAACTTAGAGCGGCTTAACCGGGTTTCACAGCGGTAAACCCCAGAGCCCTCCTGTCAAAGAACACCCTCACATAACCGGCCCTTACGAGTCTCTCCTTTATCCCCTTCAGAATGCTCGGAGGCCCCCTCGCCCTAGGTTCACCCGTGTAGTGGAAGAGCACCCCGCCTGGCTTCAAGACCCTGAACAGCTGGTTGTAGAACTCCTGGCTGTACAGGTCACCCGTCGAGGACGTGAACCTCGGGGGGTCGTGAATGACCCTGTCAAAGAATTCGTCCGGCAACTCGTACACAGCCTCGACTACGTCGCCTAGGTAGACCTTCACCCTCTCGTCGGCCAGGCCCCTGCTCCACGGATTCCTCTCGGCGATGTAAACAACGTTAGGGTCTATCTCGAACGAGACTACCAGGCTTGCCCCAGACTTGGCCGCCATAATCGCCGTGTATCCCAGCCCCAGGCAAGTGTCGAGGACTACGCCCCTCTCTTGGGTCTCAACGCTCTTATCTTGTACAGCGTGTCAGTGATGGGGTCGACGTCCTTTATCCGGTGCATGTGAATACCGTTGATCTCGAGTGTCGGGGCTACGTCTAGCCCGACAGCCTTGAGCTTGTAGAACCCCGACTCCGTGTGCTTGACAACCTCGTAGAGCTCATGCCTATCGACGTCGAAGAACACGACCCTATCAGGTTCAGTAGGCTTCAGGTCGGTAATAGGGAGCTCTACGTCCCCGACTCTCACGTAACCGCCCTGTCTACAGACCTGGCTCTGCGTGAGCCCTATGTCCAGTGTGACATTGAGGCAACCCTCTCCGCTCTCGATTAACTGCGCCAGAAAGCTCGTGAACCAATAACCCCTCGCAGGCCTGTAAAAATAGCGTGGAAACCTGAGGGCTCTCAGCCATCCCTCAGTCATGGCTGTACACGAGGACGATCTCGTCGTCGCCTACGTAGTCCACTCTAGCGAACCCTACCCTGTACAACTGGACTATACTGTCTGCTTTCTCGTCTAGGATCCTCTTCTCGGCGAGTATGTCGCGGGATTCCACCCTGTCGCCCTCTGCTCTGATCAGCTTACCCTGGACGTGCTCGCCCACCTTCACCCATTGTATGATCGGGAGGTCGAGTCTCTTCGCGTCCTCTGAGCTCAGACTCGTCAACTCGAGCTGTATTAGAGGTAGCCCGTCTCTCTCCACTACCCCCTTGACGCGGAAATTCCCTAGACCTATCAGCCTGAAACCCGTCTCCTTATATGCCACGAGGTCTTTTTGTGATACGGCCACAATGTCCCCGCCCCTAACCTCGTAGCGGTCGACCTCCTTAGTCCCAAGTCTCCTCGGTATGTGGGCCTCGGCCTTGTCGACATTCAGCTCCATAACCGCTAGTACAGGGTCCTCCACCGCCATGTACCTTCTAGCAATTGGGTCCACGATGCTCCTGTTTATAGCAAACAAGTTCACCAAGCTGACCTTGGCGTCAACGGGTTTTATTCCTACGTCCATGACGACGCGGTGTATAGTCTCTGCCTTGATGCCCCTCCTCCTCAAGCTGCTAATAGTGCCGAACCTCAGGTCGGTGTAGGGGTTTAGACCTGATCTCGTACTGAGCTTTCTCATCTTCGACTTGCTAAGGATAACGCCTTCGAGGCCCAGCCTACCGAAGTGAATCGTGACGGGGTACTTCCAGCCGAGGTGGTCGTAGAGATACTTCTGCTTCACGGTGTTCGACACGTGCTCTTTCGCGCGGAGTATGTGGGTGACCCCCATCAAGTAGTCGTCTACTCCAGCAGCGAAATTGTATGTGGGCCACACGACGTACTTGTCCCCGGTTATAGGGTGAGGGGTCTTGGACGTGTCTATTATCCTCAGAGCCACCCAGTCCCGCACGCTTGGGTCGGGGTGGAGGAGGTCGGTCTTCACCCTTACAACAGCCTCTCCTTCAGCGAAACGGCCTTCAAGCATTTTGTCAAACTCCTCGAGGTTCTCCTCGGGGCTCTTACCCCTGTGAGGGCAGGCCTTGCCCTCGTTTCTGAGTTTCCGAAAGTCTTCTTCGCCACACCTGTCCACGTAAGCCCCGCCTACCCTGATCAACTCCTTCGCTATTTTGTAGAACAATTCCATCCTGAGGCTCTGAATGTACTCCTCGTCCCACTTGACGTCGAGCCACCTCAGGTCCTCTTTGATCTGCAGATATGCCTCCGGGAATGGGGCCTTTGTTCTTGGGTCCGTGTCCTCGAACCTGAGAATGAACTTCCCGTTATACTCCCTCGCGTACCAGTAGCTAAGTAGCGCCGGCCGCGCGTTACCCAAGTGTATGGCGAAATCTGGGTTGGGGGCGAACCTTGTGGCGACCTTGCCCTCCGCTGCTTCTGGTAGCGGCGGGAGGGTCTTCTCCTTCTCTGCTCTTTTCTCGAGGACTAGGTCGGGCCAGTTGGACTTTAGAAGCCTAAGCTGCTCCTCGGGCGCCATTCTGTTAACGGAGTCGACGACCTCCTGGACAACCTTGACCACTTCTTTCGCGTACTTCCTAGCCTCTGGCAGCTCTCCGAGAACCTTCGAGACTACAGCCTTAGTATCAGCCCTACCACTGTGTTTAACAGCGTTAACTAAGGCGTTCTTTAGAGCAACCTCCCGTACCTTCTCTAACAAAGACTTGTCTAAGCTCATCCTCCTTCACTACCACGACCACGTATTTCTCTGGCATCTCCCATGTTATATTGATGACCAGCGTTATTATCCCATTACAACTAGACCTTATAGTCTTGAGATTGCCCTTAGAGGAGAGCATGTAGCCTATTTTCTCCCCCTCCCTTACCGGGTCGCCCTCCCCCTTGGTAACCGTCACGTAGGCTGCCGAGACCTCTTGGAGACATACCTTGTCCCCCGCCTTAAGGTAGAACCCGCGTGTTGATGGGATGGACAGACCGTACTTTTCGATGACGATGAAGTCGCTTACAACAGTGGCCTCGACGAGGTCTATTCTCTCTAGAGCCCTCTCGTACTCGATAGGGCAGAAACCTTGACCAGACTCGCACGAGCCAGCCGACGGACAGAGCTGGTCTCCTACAAGGCACCATTTCGCGTTGCTAGAACACGGTACTAGGACTGCCGGGTAGTAGTGCAACTCTTACCTCGCCATCACGTACTCGTTTACGTCGACCCCCCTCTGCTTCAAGTATTCTAGTAGTGGGCTGAGTATGACTACGGGCCTCCTTCTCAGCTCGAACGTATTCCGCGAGGACGTCAAGAACATGACGGTCTTCAGGGTATGTATGTATGCCTCCATGAACTTCAGAGCCCGCTCGTAGCCCTCCAGAAGGAGCGTCTTGAGCAAGGGTTTTGCCAGGCCTACGAGGTCCGCCCCTAGCGATATCGACTTGGCAGCCCTCAAACCGTCCCAGACCCCCCCGCTAGCTATTATAGTAGCGTCGGGGGCTACGTACCTGGCCTCCACAATGGCGGCTGGGGTTGGTATACCCCATGAAGAGAGGGCCTCTGCCACGACTCTCCTCACGTCGTCCTCTGGGAGCCTGTGCTTTTCCACGGAAACCCAGTTTGTGCCGCAGGCCCCCGCAACATCGAACATTCTGATGCCCTTCGAGTAGAAGACCGAGACCGCCTCCATTGAGAGCCCGTTCCCGACTTCCTTGACTATTAAAGGGACTCCCACAGTCTTCGACAGTCTGACTACCGCCTCGACCACCTCAACGGTAAACCCTGTCTCGCCCTCCGGCTGTACGACTTCTTGAGCAGGGTTTAAGTGGACTGCCAGCGCGTCTAGCTCAAACTCGTTCACTAGGTCTATAAAGAGTCTTTCGTCTAAGCTCGGCAGGTTGACCGCACCTATATTACCTATTACGGGGACGTCCCGTGCCACGCGCCTTACGATTTTGTAGGTCTCTGCTACAGCGGTGTCGCCCCGCTTCACTAGCACGGGCCTCATCGACCCGACGCCTATGGGTATACGTAGTGCTTCTGCTATCGTTGCCAGCTTCTCGTTAACCGGGTAGACCTCGGGATGCCCCCCTGTCATACCGGTGATCATAACTGGAGCGTTAACCTCGTACTTCAGGAACCTGACGCGTAGGTCTACGTCCTCCAGTCTCAGCGCTGGGAATGCCTGGTGCACCAGTACGACTGAGTCGAAGTACTGCTTACAGTGGTCTGGGTGGTCGACGTCCTTGGTCAGAACCACGTTTATGTGGCTAAGCTTCCTCAGTAAGTGGTCTACAACCAGGCTGGAACACCTTAGGCTACCTCGAATTTGACCGATGCGTAGCCTACGACGGCGGAGTAGTCTCCCGTTACGTCGCCGCTTGTAGCGTGTTTCAAAAGCGATATACGCGGGGTGTACTTCTCGAATAGCTTGGTGTACTCTATGAGGGTCATTATCCCCCCTGGACCGCATACGCTTATGTTCTTCTCTGTTATCGCCCTGTAGAAGCCCTCGGAGTCGCCTCTCAGGATGTAGTTTATGGCCTCCATGTCCTTTGCTACCGTAACGTGTTGAGGCTCGTAGTGGTTGAAGTCGCTACTCGCGAGCACTACCACGTCCCGGCCTAGCTCCGATACAGCCTTCTTCAAAGAGAGGGCCAGGTCCCTAGCCACATCTACCGTGTGCAGCCCTATGACGACCGGTAAGATCTTGACTCTGTCCTCGTATATGTACTGAATAAAGGGGACCTGAACCTCAACACTGTGCTCCTCTACATGGGCCTCTTCGTCTAACTCAGCAAAACCGCTGAGCTCCACGATCTTCTTCGCGAGCTCCCCGTCGACCCTTACCTCGCCTAGTGGAGTGACCCAGGTCCCACCCGGGTAAACCGATACTAATGCCCCGTACCCCGTGTGGTTTGTTCCAAGTACGACGACGGTCTCCGGGACTCCCGCCGATGCGAGCTCCAGGTAGGCGTGGGCTGCTACAGGGCCGCTGTACATGTAGCCAGCGTGCGGGACAACGAAACCGACAACGCTCTTATTCCGCGAGGCTGCCAAGACGGGCTTCTTACCGGGCCCCAACCTGTGAGTGAAGGACTGTTCTATGCTCACAACGAGCTCTTTTCTACTGGCTGGATAAAAAAACCCGGCAACAGCGGGGTACCTTTTGCTCATCAAGACCACGCCTAGAGCTTCGTCTCGAAATCGGAGGGCTTCTCCGGCAGGTCTCCGTTAGGCGGGATCAGCCCCTTCTCCCTGAGTATCTGCCTAGTCAACAGCCAGTAGAGTAGGGCCAAGCTCTTCCTGCCCTTGTTGTTTCCAGGTATAACTAGGTCGACAAACTCGGTCTTGTTGTCGGTGTCCGCGAACGCCACGAGGGGTATGCCCATCTCGGCGGCCTCCTTGACGGCTTGCGCGTCGGCTCTGGGGTCCGTCACTATCACTACGTCGGGCTCGAAGTACCAGCTCAGGCTGGGGTTCGTGAACGTCCCGGGAACGAACCTGCCAGTGAACGGCTTACACCCAACGTACTGGCACATCTTAGTGACCGGCTTAAAGCCGTACTGCCTGACGGACACCGCGGCGATCCTCGCCGACTCGTACCTGGCGAGGAACTTAGCAGCTACCCTTATCCTCTCGTCTATCTTCCTGGCGTCCAGTATGTAGAGCCCGTCGCTCCTGACCCTGTACACGAAGGGCTCCATGAACTTCGTGCAGATGTGTGTACCAATGTGAACTCCCGCTGTCAAGTAGTCCTCGAGCGGTATCAGTAGCTCGACTACCTTCTCCCCCGGTAGCATTGTAATCGGCTTTTCCTCTTCCATACCTGGTCTTTCCTCCTCGCTCATTCAGACCACCTCACGAGATCTTGGGGAAGTACAGCACCTGCTTCACTATGTCCACGTGGGACAAAAACATCCTCCTACAACAGTACCTCTTAACGCCGAGTTCGTCGAGGACTCTCCCCGGATCCTCCCCTGCCTGGACTCTCCTGACGTATTCCTCCCACAAGTGGCCTATTGGAGCACCGCACGTGAAGCACCTGACCGGGAAGAGCATGTCAATCACCTGTAGCTCTTCTGCCACCTCCTCCTAGCACTAATTCTACCCCACTTCTCGGGCTCGGTTTGCCTGGGGTCGCCGCTGAGCATGTGCCTGTCGTAGTCCTTGTAAACACGTTTTATCTCCTCTAGTCCAAAGTATTCCACAATACCCCTAGCTATAGCTATCCTGGAGGCCTCTGCTTGGCTCATCCAGCCCCCACCTCTGACTCTGACCTTCACGTCGATCGCGTTTCTCAGGTCTCCTATGAGTAGGAGCGGCTCTAGGACCTTGTTCCTCGCCAACTCGATGGGTATGACTTCTAGTGGGACGTTGTTAACCCACACTCTACCCTTCCCGGGCCTGATCGTTGCCACGGCTACGCTCGTCTTCCTCTTCCCCGACGACACGACTATCTTGTGTCCACCAGCCTCTTGCGAGCTCATTCAACACCACCCCTCCAACCAAGGCTTTTAGCTACTTCCGCAACCGTTACAAACCTGCCTGAGAGCCTGTTCGCGTCGGCTTCCTCGAACCGGACCACGTTCTGTCCCTGTAGCTCCTTGGGTATTCCCACGAACACTCTCAGGTTCCTGAAGGCGAGTCTGCCCTTCGGCTTATCCATTGGTAACATGCCCCTGACAGCCCTCTTGACAATTCCCACTGGCGTCCTAGGCCTCCTGATACCACTCTTATCTGGGTTGTAGTGGGTTCTAACGTTTAAAAGCAGCTTATAACCCTCCACAACCCTCCTCCTCTCACCGCTCAAGACTGCCTTCTCTGCGTTGACCACGTAGACCTTGTACCCCTCGAGTAGCTTCTTTGCTATGATGCTCGCCATTCTTCCTAGAATCAGCCCGCTCGCGTCTACTACTAGAACCCTGTCCTTCTCTGTCGTCTTTGCCTCACCCAATAATCTTCACCCCACTGCCCTTCGGGTTCTCCTTTACTAGGTCGAGTATGTGTATTGCCCTGCCACCGCTAGCCCGTATCTTCTCTACGGCCGCCTTAGAAAAGCTGAAAGAGGCCACTGTTACCGGGTGGTCTAGTCTACCCGCCGCGAGAACTTTCCCCGGCACCACCACCACGTCGCCTGGCCCAGTGTACCTGTTGATCCTACTCAAATTGACCACTCTCCTACTTCTACGGGGTCTCGAGAGCTCTTCTGCGACCCTATCCCATATCGCTGCCCCGTACTTGTTTGCGGCTTTCCTCAGCTCGCTAATAGTCCTCCTCAACACTATGTTTGTCTTAGCCAGCTCCATACGGGACACCCTCGACTAGACTCTTCTTAAGCGCGTTAAGCTTGTCTTCAAGGGCTCTAATTGCCTCTATTAGAATTCTCTTGGGGGTTAAAGAACCCGTCGACTCGAAGTACAGTACGTACTCGTCCTCCTTCCAGGAGACCTTAATAGCCTCACTAGGGCAGACGGTCTCACATAACCTGCAGAAGCTGCAGTCCAGTAACCTGGCCTCTTCGACTTTAACGGTGCCTTCCCTCTCTACAATGACCTGCCTGGGGCATACCTCAACACACTTCTTGCAACCCGGGTACCTGCACTTCTCTCCGTCTATGCTTATCTTTGCAACGTACTTGTGAGAAGCCACTGAGACAGGGCTCCACTTTATGTGCTCCCTACCCCTACCGAGCCTGGCATACGCCTCCAACTTGATCCGCTGGTTCTCTAGTAGCTGGACGATTGGTATCCTCTCGTACACAGGCCTGACGTCGGGGTCGCCGGTGACAAGGTCGCCGGCGTACAGGGTCTTAACTCCTCCCGGAGTACCCTCCCCGCTCAACTCGAGTTTGACGAAACAGTCCTCCGAGAACACGCCTTTCTCTCCTGCTTCGCGGCACTCTTCCGGTGGCTTGTACTTTCCAAGGGCGTTCTCGCTGGTCAGCGGTATCAGGCCTAGCCTGTGCGCGATGTACTCGTCGTAGAACACGCTGCTGTTTTCCATGAAAACCACGTAGTCCACTGCCATTGTCGGTACTTCGGCTAAGATGGCTCTTCTTATGCTATTCAAAACATGTAGCTTTACGCCTCTGACAAGCAACCTAACAGCGTTGCCTTCTCTCCGCAGGACTTCTATGTCCATAAACCTCGGACACCACTAGACTCTCCTACCTCTCCTACCGCCGGGCCTCCTTGTGGTATCGTGGGGTATCGGAGTCACGTCCTCGATCCTGCCTATGATGAAGCCGGCCCTCGCTAGGGCCCTAATCGCGGCCTGAGCACCCGGCCCAGGCGTCTTAGGGCCGTGTCCACCCGGTGCTCTCACCCTTATGTGTATCGCCGTAACACCCTTGTCCATTGCGTCGCCTGCGGCGCGGCTGGCAGCGATCATAGCAGCGTAGGGGCTGGGCTTCTCTCTGTCGGCTTTGACGACCATACCGCCACTCCATCTACTGACCGTCTCGGCCCCTGTGATGTCTGTTATGTGGATTATCGTGTTGTTCATGCTGCTGTAGATGTGGGCTAGACCCCACTTGAGCTCTCTACCAGCGAAGGACATTACCCACCACCAGCCTGTGAAGCCCTCGCCTTAATGGGGCTCGTAGGAGCATAATCCACGAGTTTCTCCTCGTCCAAGGAGACCAGGTAACTAGGAGACCTGATCCTCCTCCCAGCTATAGCTATGTGCCCGTGGACTATAAGCTGGCGGGCTTCGTGAATTGTGCGAGCGAGCCCCTTCCTGTACACTATTGTCTGGAGCCGCCTCTCGAGGAGGTCCTCCGGCTTCAGCGCTAGGATGTCCTCCAACTTGGCGTTCTCCCGGACTACTCCGAGCCTGACTAGCCTGTTAATGAGGACCTTCTCCTCTCTCTCGCGTACCTCCCTCGGTGCGGCTAGGAGCGACCTGGCTCTGTGCCTGATCCTCCTGACTAGGGTAGCTACTATCCAGAGCTCTCTCTTGTTCCTAAGACCATAAGTACCTATCAGCTTCATCTCGTGCTCTAAGACGTCCCTCCTCCAGGGGTGCCTCGGGCCCTCCCACTTTTTCCTTATCTTACGCGGGTCGCCCATCTGGACCGCCACCTACTACTTCTTCTGTTGCTGCTGGGCCTGCCTCTTCTTCCTCACACCCACAGTCATGCCCGTCCTGCCGGTGGTCCTCGTCCTCTGCCCTCTGACCTTGAGCCCTAGCGAGTGCCTAATACCCCTCCAGCTCTTCATCCTCTTCTCCCTCTCGATGTCTTCCTTCACGAAGAAGATCAGCTCGTTGCCGACCAGGTGGACGTTTCTCCCGGTCGCAAAGTCCTTCCTCCTGTTGTACATCCAAGCCGGGATACCGTGCTTTTCTGGCGCGATTATAACCGACTCTATCTTCTTGACCTCCTCTTCGGTGAGAAAGCCTATTTTCATGTCGGGGTTGAACCTTAAGACTCTCGAGACGCCTAGGGCAAAGTTAAGGCCGACGCCCTTTATCTCCGCTAGCCCGTGGACTAGCGATAAGTTCCCATCGACGTCGACGCCTGCTATCCTGACTATCGGTCTAAAGCCTCTCTCCATGAGCATCCCTTAAACCGTTTAAGCACGCCTAGAACCTTCAATTAAGTAAACTCTTTTTAAGTTTATGCCGCCTAGGGCCGTAGGCTTCCGCGCCTAGGATGCTGCTCCGAGACCCCTCTACTCAACACTTTTAAAGAAGTTTACACCGAAATATTATAACTGAGCCGGGGTGCCCGAGCGGCCTAAGGGGCTGGCCTGGAGAGCCAGTGCCCCCTACGGGGTGCGCGGGTTCGAATCCCGCCCCCGGCGCTTGGGTCCTATGATACAAAAAGGTTTGAGGTCCCGGTTCTACTGCGGGTTTACAACAGGGCGATCATGACTTTCACGAAGACAAATAGATAGGTTTTTAACTTTGGTGATTGAAGCCATAAAATGGTAGCAAACAAAGGGTGTCCGTATGAGCAAGAAGAAGGAGAAGAAGGAAGAGAAGAAGGAGGAAAAGAAGGCTGAGAAGAAGTAAGGTTTTTGATGCTTATGGCAGGCAGCGGTTACCGGAATTAAAAACCCTTTTTTACAGCTCGATCTCCATCCAGATCTCGGGTGGAACTCTTAGCCTGATAAGCTGCTTCATTACCCTCTCGTCGGCAGCGATGTAGAGCAGCCTCTTGTGGATTCTCATCTCCCACTTCTCGTACTTCTTCTTGCCCTCGCCGTGAGGTAGCTTGAGAGTCCTTATCGAGAGCCTCTTCGTGGGGAGGGGTATAGGCCCGGACAGCTTGACCCCCGTCTTCTTCGCTATGTCGACTATTCTCCCCGTGAAGTCGTTGAGCACGTCCACATTAGTACTCCAGACCTTTATCTTGACCATTCGAGGCGCTGACATGACTGAAACCCTTAAAGCACTTGGTGTTTTGTGAAAAAATCGTTCTTACTTCTTTATCTTGACCTCGCTTAGTTTAATGTCGGTGACTATGCCTATACCTATCGTCTTGCCCATGTCTCTCATAGCGAACCTTCCGAGCGGTGGGAAGTCGGAGTACTTCTCTATCACTAGCGGCTTGATCGGCTTGAACTTCACTATAGCGTTGTCACCCTGCTTTATAAACTGCGGGTTCTTCTCCACTATTTGGCCAGTCCTTGGGTCGAGCTTGCCGACGATCTCGGTTATCCTCGAGGCAACGCTGGCTGTGTGTACGTGAATGACCGGCGTGTAGCCAACGGCTATCGCTGTCGGGTGCCATATAACGAACACCCTAGCCGTGAACTCCTCGACCACCGACGGCGGGTTCTCCAAGTGCCCGGCAACGTCTCCTCTCCTAATGTCCTTTTTCTCGACGCCTCTGACGTTGAAACCGATGTTGTCGCCTGGCTCTGCCTTGTCGATCCTCATGTGGTGCGTCTCGATCGACCTGACCTCGCCGACAACCCCAGCTGGCATGAACACTACTTTGTCGCCTACTTTCAAGACGCCTGTCTCGACCCTACCAACCGGTACGACGCCCACACCGGAGATGTTGTAGACGTCCTGGATAGGTATCCTGAGAGGCTTGTCTAACGGCTTTGGCGGTGGCTGGAGCGTGTCGAGGATTTCTACTAGGGTCGGACCATCATACCACGGCATGTTGGGCGAGCGCTCTATGAGGTTTTCACCCGTCCAGGCAGACACAGGGACGAACTGTACCTTGTCCGGGTTGTAGCCTAGGCCCCTGAGGAACTTACCCACGGTCTCCTTGATCTGCAGGAACCTCTCCTTGCTGTAGGGCGGCTCGGTCGCGTCCATCTTGTTTACCGCGACGATCAGCTGGTCGATGCCCATCGTCTTGGCCAGGATCGCGTGCTCTCTTGTCTGGCCCTCGGGACTCATGCCGGCCTCGAACTCGCCCTTCCTCGCGCTCACCACTAGTATGGCCGCGTCAGCCTGGCTGGCGCCGGTGATCATGTTCTTCACGAAGTCTCTGTGACCCGGAGCGTCGATGATCGTGAAGAAGTACTTCTTCGTCTCGAACCTCATGTAGGATAACGCTATTGTTACTCCTCTCTCCCTCTCCTCTTTCATTCTGTCCATCAACCACGCGAACTTGAAGCTCTCCTTGCCCATCTTCTTGGCTTCTTCTTCGATCATCTGCATCGTCTTCTGGTCGAAGTAGCCTAGACGGTAGAGTATGTGCCCTACCATCGTGCTTTTGCCGTGGTCGACGTGCCCTATTATCACCAGGTTTAAGTGAGGCTTCTGGGGTACGCTCATATCGACCCTCTCCTGTAACCTAACGCACTGGGATTTAAATAAAAATGAGGTGTTTATAAAGCATTATGTTTGAGCAGGGTTGAGAAGTAAAAGAAGCCAGACCTTATACTTCTACCTACTGCTCAAGGCTATTCTCTCGATCTCGTCCTTCTTCTGTATCGCGTAACTCCTGGGGTCGTTGGAGGCGGCCAGTATGATCTCCTCTGCGAGGGCTTCCTCTACGCTAATGGTGCTCCTGAACGCCTTAGAACGGGCTCCCTCGGTTATGTGCCTCAGGGCTAAGTCCACCCTGCGTAGCGGGGAGACGTCCACGGAGACGTGGTAGACTATACCGCCGTACATTATTCTAGTGGTCTCCTCACGGGGGGCCGCGTTCTCGATAGCCCTAACCAAGACCTGAATAGGGTTCTCCTTGGTCCTCAGGTATATCATGTCGAAAGCGGTCTTCACTATGTTGTACGCCAGGTGTTTCTTGCCCATGTTGCGTCCAGGTCTCATGATCTTGTTTATCAGCCTCTCGACTATCGGCACCTCGGCCTTTCCGAACCTCTTGTGTTCATGCCGCCCCCCTGTGTGGGGCAGGTACACCGGTTTAAGGGATATATACCTCTTCAGGCTTGGGTCTCTGACGACCACCCCGTCGTAGCTCCACTTACCGAACAGCTTAATCTCCGGCACCTCTAACCCAGCAGTACCGCTCAACTTGAGCACCTGAAGGGATTGGATAGTCAAACTGGTCTTTTAAATCTCAGCGTTTCCCCACCCACGGAATTAAAAGTAGTTGAAACCAATTAAAAGTACCGTGGGTGGGGTTGGTCCTTGGTGCGGGTTCACTAGCTTCACCCGCACCTCATGGGGTCCCGTCGAGCCCAACGCCACGGGTCTCCCATCTGCGGTCAGGTGCTTCAACCCGATGTTTACGGCCCCGACGACGTCCCTGTCTAGGGTCAGCCCGTTGCTCAGCCTGGCCAGCCTTAGGGCGACCTTTGCCACCCTCACCCTCCTAGCCCCTCTCACCGCAGCGCGGATCACAGAGATGGGCTTACGCAACTTCTTCACTCGTAAACAAGTATTTACATGTGAACAAAAGCATTTAAATTCACCGCTAAATCGAAAAACAGCCTGTGAAAACAAGTCTTATGTCAAAGTTGTCCAAGATTGTTTTGAATCGTGCTGTTGCTAACCCCATTGAGGCGTACGCCACTGTTAAGCCGCTCGACACCACTGTTTCTTACTGTAAAATTCCTTATAGAAGTATGGCTTGCGGTGACATAAACTACCGTGTCGACGCCCCTTCCATCGATAATGGTGGAAAGCGTATTCTCGCCTACAAGTGATATGCCCTTGCCCACAACCAAGTGCTCATAATACGTTCTAGCCCGCACGTATATAACATCGCCGAAGCCGGCAGCATTAATAGCCCCTTGAATGGTTGGATAATTGTCTGGCACGATGATTGTTGCAGGTTCTGCTTTAATTACCTGGACGCTAAAGGTTAAAGTTGTCGCGCAAAAGCAGAAGAAGAACAAACGCCAGTTCAAAAATGTTTCCCCTCAATTTGCATCCCTCTTTCTCAAAGCTTGGCAAAGATTGATTCAAAAAATAAAACTTCCGAAAAACCTTAGTGGAACAGCCACAAGCACAGGCCTCGTAAGAGGAAAGGCATGGGAAAAAATAGAGGGTTCGTGTTTTGTTTTTCAGCTTTTCCGTTTTATAATCATCATACTCGTTATAATCCCAACGAAGACGATTATCGCTACAGCTACAATATATTGTAGGGGGGTGGACGGTGTCGCCTGCGGGGAGGTGGGCGGTGAGGTGGGCGGTGAGGTGGGCGGGGAGGTGGGCGGGGAGGTGGGCGGTGAGGTGGGCGGTGAGGTGGGCGGTGAGGTGGGCGGTGAGGTGGGCGGGGAGGTGGGCGGTGAGGTGGGCGGTGAGGTGGGCGGGGAGGTGGGCGGTGAGGTGGGCGGGGATGTGGGCGGGGAGGTGGGCGGGGAGGTGGGCGGTGCCGTCTCGTTTAGTGCACACATCAAAGGGTAATGGTCTATATTGTTGTCATCGATGACGTACGGCGTATCGCCTATTCCATCGCTCCCGGGCTGATCTTGGTTTGGGCCGCTCTTCTCATCAACTCCATTATAGTCGCTCCAGTAGTTTCCGCCAGAAGGATAACCATCATCCCAAACATTTATTGAAGCGTTGCTGTAGACTTGCTGGGTGTTGTTTATGAAGTTGTTATGATAGATTTTATTGTTTGAAGAATAGGAAAGAAAGATGCCATATTTGTTGTTTGCTATATTGTTTCCAGAAATGCTGTTGCTAGAAGAATTGACAATCCAGATGCCAGCAATGTCCCATGCTATGTTGTTTCCGTGGATTGTGCTGTTGCTTGTCTCCCATAGTTGTATACCAATAGTCGTGTTGGATAGGTTGAGGTCTTCAACCCTTATGTTGCTACATCTGACAAGCACAACCTGCCCAGCATCAACCACAGTGTAGTTTGAAACACCCTCCAGATAGACAAGTGGTCTACCATTAACAGTATTGTTTTCAACAGAGTTCTGATAAGAATCCCTAACGCCAAGACCATCATTAATAAACACATTTCCAGAAATGCTGATATTATAAGAATTGTCAATCCAGATGCCATATTTGTTGTTTGCTGTTATATTGTTTCCAGAAATGCTGTTGCTAGAAGAAGATCTAAGATCGATGCCATAACGGTTGTTTGCTATGTTGTTTCCAGAAATGATGTTATATTTTGAAGACTCGGAAAGACTGATGCCATCCCCGTTGTTTGCTGTTATATTGTTTCCGCTAATGCTGTTATAGTATGAACCTTGGGAAAGGATGCCATATTCGTTGTTTGCTGTTATATTGTTTCCGCTAATGCTGTTGTTTGAAGAATAGTCAAGCTCGATGCCACAATAGTTGTTTGTTGTTATGTTGTTTCCAGAAATGCTGTTATATTTTGAAGAATCGGTCAGAATGATGCCACAATAGTTGTTTGCAGTTATATTGTTTCCGCTAATGATGTTATATTTTGAAGAATATGAAAAAGAGGAAAGCCTGATGCCATATTCGTTGTTTGCTGTTATATTGTTTCCGCTAATGCTGTTGTTCGAAGAAGAGGCAAGATCGATGCCACCAACGTTGTTTGCTACATTGTTTCCGCTAATGCTGTTATAGTCTGAAGCTCGGGAAAGGATGCCATAATAGTTGTCTGCTACATTGTTTCCAGAAATGATGTTATTAAAAGAATAGGAAAGAATGATGCCATCCCCGTTGTTTGCTATATTGTTTCCGCTAATGCTGTTATAGTCTGAATCGTAAAGAATGATGCCATATCCGTTGTTTGCTACATTGTTTCCAGAAATGATGTTATGTTTTGAGAAAGAGGAAAGCCTGATGCCATATTCGTTGTTTGCTGTTATATTGTTTCCGCTAATGCTGTTATAGTATGAACCTTGGGAAAGGATGCCATAATAGTTGTTTGCTATATTGTTTCCGCTAATGCTGTTATAGTATGAAGACTCGGAAAGAACGATGCCATAATCGTTTTTTGCTATATTGTTTCCAGAAATGATGTTATATTTTGACAAATCGTAAAGCCAGATGCCATAATCGTTGTTTGCTATTATTTTGTTTCCGCTAATGCTGTTGTTTGAAGAATGGAAAAGCTCGATGCCATAATCGTTGTTTGCTATATTGTTTCCAGAAATGATGATATTATAAGAATATTCAAGATAGATGCCAGTATAGAAGTTTTTGATAATTGTGTTTTTGATTGTCACGTTGCTTCTCCCTGCAAGGTCTATTCCATCCCCGCTTCCTGTAAGAGTGTGGCCTGCTCCGTCAACCACAATGTTATCTTTCTGGATAACAATTGAACCGTAAATGTTATCTGTAAAGGTGTAAACATCGCCGTCTCGTCGTATTGGTGCTGTTGGAGGGTCAATACTTCCATCAGCCCTAATATAGACTTTTTCAGTCCACTGCGCCTTAACTGGTTGAATTTTAACCGCTATAAGCAAGGTGCTTGTCAGAAGGAGAAACAGCCACAAGCTGGAAGCAACGGCCTTTCTCAACCCATCTTTACCTCCAAGATAAAAACACTCTGGGGATATTTAAACTTAAAATTTACGGAAGACTCTTCTATTCAACTATTCTTGAACACAGGTTTCTGTTAGTAATGTCTAACTGAACGTGAAGTTTATTTCTGTCCTAAAATAGAAAAGAGGGGTTTTGCAGGGGATGTCACTATACGCTTTTGACAACAAACGTCAACCATAAGGATTTCACCGTCAAACCCTACTCTCTCTTCCCAAATATTTTTCTCTATGCCCGCCACGTATTCAAAGCGTTTCCCCACCCACGGGGTCAAGAGTGATCAAAAGCATTTGAATTTATCGCCAAACCGGAAACAGCCTCCCCGCGAAAAGATTGCTGGAGCTGTCCCGTAGAAGTCCCTCGCTGACGGCATGCTAGGTTTAAAACTAGGTTTAACTCTATCTACATAGCGTAAGAGAGGACAGCAGGATTGACTAAATACCTGCTCGTGAAGAGGGTTCGCGACGAGATCGGCGAGGTCAGAGTAGAAGGGCTGGACTTGTATATGCCTGTACCAAGACTAGTGTGCGAGCTCGAGGACGGGAGGTCTTTCTACCTGGAGAGGGTGCCCTACGATGTCATCATATTTGTGAAGAAAATCAACGGCGGCGTGATCGACGACGACAGAGAGAGGCTGGGCGACCTGCTAATCTCGATGCCCGAGGTGCTGGAGGCGCTCGGCAAGCACGTCAAGAGAGTCCTGATCGAAGAGTTCGACGAGACGCGAGGGGTGTACTCGGCTTACGTCGAGTTCAACGATGGGGAACTGACCATAAAGAGGAAGATGGTGCCGAGTCACGCCATCCTTCTAGCTCTACTAGTGAGTAAGCCTGTATACGTGAAGAAGGAGCTGGTAGACGCTCAGGAAGCCTTGTTTAAGCAGTGAACCGCCGGGGCTTTACCTGACCGGTTTCTGCTTTTTACCGAGCCATATAGCCCTAAGAGAGACCCCGTTCACCTTGATAACCCTGTACCTAACACCGGGTATGTCTCCCATAGACTTGCCTCTGGGGCCTCCGATACCCTCGATGATCACCTCGTCGTGCTCGTCTATGTAGTTTACGCCGCCGTCCCACGGCACGAAAGCCGTGACCACCTTGCCGTTCTTCACTAGCTGAACCCTAACACACTTTCTCACAGCAGAGTTCGGTTTTCTCGACTCGACACCGACCTTCTCAAGCACTATACCGCGTGCCATTGGGGCCCCTTCCAACGGGTCGGCCTTCTCCTTCAGCCTTAACATCTTCACCTTGAACTCTCTAAGGCTCCACCTAAACTTGAGCCTCTTCTTCTTCAGCTTCCTCGCAGCGAAGAGGCCGTTCGGCGCCTTTTTACCTGGCATTCCTTGACCCCTCTAAGAAGGGAGTCTCACATAGGCTTTTAAGCTTCACGCTATTATCACTGTGTCAATGTTGAAGTACCGGTTTAGTAGTAGACGGGCCCTGGCGACGTTCTTACCGTTTTTCCCTATAGCAACCGCCTTGTCGTTAGGGTCGACGGTGGCGTACACGACTCTCTTGCCGCCAGGTCTCTGAGCCACCTTCACTTCTCTAACTCTAGCAGGCGCTAATGCGTACTTCGTCAACTCCTCTATGTTGTCACTGTAGCCGACGATCTCGATGTTCTTATTGAGCATCTTCTTCAGGGTCTGCACGAAAATGCCTTTGGGGCCGATCGCTTTACCTATCTCGTCCGGCTTAACGAGGAATATTATCCTGTTGTTCTCCTCGTCAACCACACAGTCGTGGACGTGGACCCCGGTCAGCTCGTGTAGGAGGGTCATGTACCTGAACTCTTCGGGCGTTATTTTGATCTGGGGCCTCTCCTTACTCATTGCTTGCCTCCACCCGCCAACTCTAGGATGTTGGACTGCCCGGGCTCGATCACTCCCAACGTAGACACGCCGAACGGCTTCCCTAGTATTGTGCCGAGCTCCATGTTGGTGCCCGGGAAGACCAGCACGGGGACGTTAGACAGCTTAGAATAGTAGTACACGTCCTCCTTGAACTCCGGCGGCGCGTTTGCTGCCAGTATTACTAGCCTGACCTTACCGTGGAGGAGCAACTTCACAGTCCTTCTGTAGCCCATGACCACCTTACCCGTCTTATACGCCGTTTGAATAGCCTTGATGATCTCGGGCTGGGCTGCGGACATGCCTATCCCTCCGTCTTCTGGTTCCTAATACTTGACGGTGTCGCGTAGAGCTCTACCAACCCTGTACCAACAGGTATTATCTGCCCTATTATAATATTTTCGGGGACACCGTTTAAGTTGTCTACTTCTCCGCTGACTGCCGCCTCGATCAGCTTCTGCACCGTCATCTCGAAAGTGGCCCTGGCCAAAACACTGGGCTTCTCGCCGGCGACGCCCATCCTACCCACTTGCCTCACCCTACCTGTCCAAGTCATAACGTCGGCCAGGAGCATGATATGCCTTATGTCGACGTCAAGCCCCTGGTCGTCGAGGATGCTCTTGATCTCGCGTATGATCGCCGCTCTCGCAGCCTCGATCCCCAGCGTTCTCTCGATCTCCATGATGTCGTTCGTGTAGACCTTCCTCCAGTCAACGCCCTTGATCCTCATCACCTCGGGTAGGTTACTACCCTCGGCGATCAACACGTACTCGTCACCCCTCTTTTGGATAATGACCTTCTTGATACCCTTCACCCCCTTGATTCGGGCCGACGCTATTTTCTGCCGTACCTTCTCCATCTTGGAATAGTCCATGTACTCCTCGGGTATCTCCACTCTCACCGTATAGTTCTCTTCGTCTACCTCGATCTCACCAATGTTAAGCGCCTCGAGGACGGCCACCACGTCTGATATCTTGACGCCTTTGTCTTCCAGCATCTCCTGGTCCAGCTTGATGATGGCCCCCTCGTACGGGTTGATAACGATACTCTCGGCAACGTTCTCGACAAGGGTAGACTCTATCCTCCTGGCTATCTCTTTGGCCTTCCCCTCTCTGTTCTTGAATTCTTCTTCGAGGTAAATCTCCATGATAGGAGTCTCCGGTCTCTTCCTCGCGTCGACTATCTCTATAAGCCTCGGGAGGCCCAGTGTCACGTTGAACTCCCTAACACCAGCGTAGTGGAAGACACGTAGTGTCATCTGGGTCGACGGCTCACCCAGGCTTTGAGCCGCCACCGTCCCCACAGGCTCGCCCGGTTCAACGAGAGAGCTCTCGTACCTCTTAGCCACCTCGCCTAGGATAGCGTCGACCTCCTCCTCGTAAAGGCCGTACTTCTCGTACACCTCGACGAGCTTTTTCTCGAGCTCCTCCACGACGTTTTCGCTCACTCTACCCCGTAACGCCTCGATACGATTCCTTAGCTCTTCGACAGACTTGACGGGCCTCACATCCTCCACCCCACCACTCTCTGGATAACCCTGTCCACGTTAACGGCCTTTCCATGGTCGCTCTTCATGGGGTCTACACCGTCCTCCCCGTACTTGAACTGTATGACCTCGCCGTTAGTAGTCCTCACACTACCGTCAATGTCTACTCTGACGTCTTGTAGGGCGTTTATCAGCCTCCTCTGCATGTAGCCCGACTGACTCGTCCTCACAGCCGTGTCGATCAGGCCCTCTCTCCCGCCTGCCGCGTGGAAGAACATCTCGATAGGCGACAGGCCGTTGACGAAGCCCCTCGCGACAAAGCCCCTGGCCTCCGGCCCTAGGTCGCCGGGCTTGAAGTGGGGTAGGCTCCTGTCCATGTAGCCCCTCGTAAGCCTCTTACCTCTGACCGTCTGCTGCCCTAGCAGGGCCGCCATCTGCGTTAGGTTGACAGGGTTCCCCCTAGAGCCCGTCCTGGCCATGACTATCACGGGGTTGGCCAGTGTGAAGTACGGCGTGATGACGTCAGCTACTTCGTCGAGAAGCCTCTTGGACAACAGGTCTATAACCTCGTCTTCAAGGGTCTCCTCAACGGTCTTCCCCGGCTTAGGCTGCAGCCTTCCAGCCCTGTACTCCTCGATCAGTCTACTAACCTCCCTCTTCTTGTCATCGATTATGCTCTTGATCCTCTCCCTGGCTTCGGGGGGTATGAGCAAGTGGTAGTAGCTCATGGTGAAACCGTACATCTCCGAGTACCTTATGAATACCCTGTAGACGTTGTCCATGAACTTCCTAGCAGCGTCTTCCCCGTGCTCCTTGATCAACCAGTGGACCAAGCTCTCGGGCTCCTCCCTGCCGATACTAGCCTTGTCTATAACGCCCTCGAGCAGCTGCCCTTTCTTGATTATAACGAGGCTGTCGTGCGGGCAGTCCTCGTCTATACACCTCAACGCCGAGGCGGAGGCTATCTTAGCGTTCCTCTTGTAGTTGAAGTCCCTCGGCAGGAAGACGGAGGCTATCTGCTTCCCCGTCCAGTACTCTGCAGGTCTCTGGATAGCCGGCTCGGGTAGCGAGCCCTTATAGCCGGCAACGCTCAGCAGGTCTATGACCTCGGCTTTTGTGAGTATAGTGGACTTGTTGGTCAACAAAAAGGCGCCGCTTATGTAGTCCTGTAGCCCACCGATTATAGGCCCGCCGTACCTCGGGGTGAGGATGTGTTTCTCGACGAGCATCAGTATTCTGGCTTCGGCTCTCGCCTCCTCGCTCTGAGGTACGTGTAAGTTCATCTCGTCCCCGTCAAAGTCGGCGTTGTAGGGCGGACATACTAGCAGGTTGAGGCGGAAGGTCTTGTACGGGAGAACCCTGACGATGTGGGCCATCACCGATATCCTGTGAAGCGAGGGCTGCCTGTTGAACAGGACTACGTCGCCGTCTAGTAGGTGTCTCTCCACTATGAAACCGGGGGCTAGCGACTCGGCTACGGCCTTCCGGTCGACGAACTTGAGGCTGATCTTCCTCCCGTCCGGCCTTATCACGTAGTTAGCGCCAGGCCACTTGTCGGGACCGTTGAGAACGAGCTTCCTCATTTCTTCGATGTTCCAAGGCGTCACCTTTTCCGGGACGGTTAGGACTTTCGCTACTACCTCCGGTACACCCACCTCGTTTATGCTCAAATTGGGGTCCGGGCTGATCACAGTACGGGCGCTGAAGTCTACCCTCTTACCCCTCAGGTTACCTCTGAACCTGCCCTCCTTACCTTTGAGCCTCTGCGCTATGCCTTTAAGCGTCTTACCTGTCCTGTGCTTGGCCTGCGGTATGCCCGGCGCCTCGTTGTCGAAGTAGGTAGTGACGTGGTACTGCAACAGCTCCCACTCGTCCTCGATCAGGGCGTTGGGAGCGCCCGTCTCTACGTGCTCCCTCAACCTGTTGTTGACTCTTATAATGTCCACTAGTTTGTGCGTCAGGTCGTCCTCGCTCCTTATACCCGTCTCTAGCAGGATCGAGGGCCTCACAGCCCTCGGCGGCACCGGTAAGACCGTTAGAACCATCCACTCCGGCCTAGCGTCGGTCGGGTCTCCGCCGAGTAGCCTAACGTCGTCGTCCGGTATTTTCTCCAGCCTGCTCCTGACTTCGGCGGGAGTGAGCTTGACGAGCCCCTCCTCCCGGTCCTCGTAGAAGGTGTGTGGTTTGTCCAGCTTGATCTTGTACTGAGGCGCGCCACAGTGCGGACACGTCTGCTGCGCTGCCGCTCTCTTCCTTATGAACTCGTGGAGCCGCTTAACTAGGTACCTGAGGTTCAAGTCCTCGAGGTCCTTCAACAGCTTCAGGTAGAGCTGCCTCTCGTTCTCGGGGAGCTTAACCCTGCCGCACGCCCTACAGGTGGTCTTTAAGTACATGTGGATGTGCTTGGCAAAACCTGCGTGTATGACGGGCTTAGCCAGCTCTATGTGGCCGAAGTGCCCCGGGCACTCGTCTCTCGTGTTCCCGCAGATCGGGCAGACCTCCTTAGGCTCTATCGCCCCTAGCCGCTTGTCCATTACGCCCCCGTCCACGGGGGCTCCGTCGCTGTCGTAGACGTCGCTCGTTATTATGTTGGTCACGCTCATTCTACGGATCTCGTCCGGCGAAAGTATGCCGAATTTAACCTCCTTAACCCTGTACATACCCATGCTCTCACGCCTCCCTAACGTCCTCCAGCCTTAGACGAGGCATGATAGCCATGCTCATGAGCTCCTGTATGAGCAACTTGAAGCTGTACGACACCTCAACGGGTTTTAGAACCCCTTTCTCCTTGTGGACGGGGCACACGTACCTGTCCCTGATCCTGTCGTAGTAACCTATGTGACCGCATAACTCGCACACGTATATCACTGCCTTGTCGCTTCTGTCAATCATCGTCTCCTTCAGTAGCGAGGCCGCGCCGTGGCCCACCAAGCAGTCTACCTCCATCTCGCCCCATCTAAGCCCGCCTGCTCTAGCCCTGCCCTCCGTGGGCTGCCGGGTCAGGATCTGCACCGGCCCCCTAGCCCTGGCGTGGATCTTGTCGCTGACCATGTGGTGCAGTTTCTGGTAGTAGACTATGCCTATGAAAACGGGCGCTCTCATCAGCTCGCCGGTTCTGCCGTCGTACATGGCCTCTTCACCCGTCTCCGGGTAGCCGTGCCTCTTCAGTACGACCATCAGCTTCTCCGGGTCCTCTTTGAAGAACGGCGTCCCGTCTACAAGCCTACCCTCCAGCGCGGCCACCTTACCCGCTATGCTCTCGATCAGCTGCCCCACCGTCATCCTGCTAGGGAACGCGTGGGGGTTGATTATGAGGTCTGGTGTAACCCCGTCCTCGGTGAAGGGCATGTCGTACTGTGGGATGATGAGGCCTACAACCCCCTTCTGGCCGTGCCTCGAGGCGAACTTGTCCCCTAGTTCGGGTATTCTGAGGTCCCTCACCCTCACCTTGACGAGCTTGTTACCGTCGCTGTCCGTGGTTATCATGACGACGTCCACTATACCCTTCTCCTCGTGCCTCATCACGACACTCGTGTCCTGCTTGACCTGCTCGCTACCAGTCAGCTCCTGCGTGATCATGAACCTTGATGGGCTGACCTTCCCGATCAGGACGTCACCGCCTACAACGTACGTCTCCGGGGCTACGATGCCGTCCTCGTCTAGCTTCTCGTAGGCCCTCGGGCCTTTGTAGCCCCTTATGTCGCTCGGCGGGACAGATATCTTGTCCTCCTGTCCACCGGGGTACTTGTACTCGACCGTCGAGTAAACACGGAAGAAGGTGCTGCGGCCTAGCCCCCTCTCGATGCTACTCTTGTTCATTATGACCGCGTCCTCGATGTTGTAGCCTGTGTAAGTCAGCACGGCCACCACCATGTTCTGGCCAGCGGGCTTCTCGTTGTAACCGATTACCTCGAGCGGCCTAGTCTGGACTAGGGGCTTCTGGGGGTAGTGGAGGAAGTGCCCTCTAGAGTCCGTCCTCCTCTGAAAGTTCGCGGCGTACAAGCCGAGGCTCTGCTTACCCATGGCAGCCTCGTATATGTTCCTCGGGCTCTGGTTGTGTTCTGGGTACGGTATAATGGAGGCCACTATGCCGAGAATGCTAGGGACCCATATCTCGAGGTGCGTGTGTTCGTTAGTCAACTCGTCGGGGGTTAGGGCTATGTACGCGTTCTCTTCCTCGTCGGGGTCCAGGTACTCTATGACGCCCCTCTTGACCAGGTCCTCGAATTTCAAATTCCCGTTCTTGAGCTGCTTTATGTGCTCGGGTTTGAGCTTTAGCTCGCCATTCTCTACGACGAGGAGGGGCCTCCTTATACGCCCGGCGTCGCAGTTGACGTAGACCTCGTTGAGGTACTCTGTTCTAAAGTAGGCCACGTTGACCTCCGACGAGACCTTGCCCTGCCTGCGCAGCTCCCTGATCTTCCTCGCGAGCTCTCCGCCGTCCGGGTAGAGCCCTATCAGCCTACCGTTAAGGTAGACCTTGCTCCAGGAGCCGTACTCCACCGAGCCGGAGTAGCCCTCTCCTCTCTTAATACTCTCCTTGAGTTCGTCCAGTATCTGGGGCAGGGTTTTCACGCCTAGTTTAACGAGCGCCTGCTCGACCTCCTTCTCGTCGAAGCCGACGCTGATGTGAGCCATAAGAGCGAGGTTCTTGACGAGGCCTATGTTCGCGCCCTCGGGGGTCTCGAAGGGGCACATCCTACCCCAAGAAGTGAAGTGAAGCTCTCTAGCCTCGAAGTGGGGTTGCGCGCGAGCTAACGGAGAGACGACTCTACGGAGGTGGCTAAGAGTGCTCAGCATGTTCGTCCTGTCTAAAATCTGGCTGACGCCGGTCCTGCCTCCAGGCCAGTTACCTGTGGCCATCGCGTGGGAGATCCTGTCGGTTATTATGTTCGGTTTGATTACCATCTTTAGGTCTACTTTCCTGTACTTGCTATAGGTCTTCTCGATGCTGGTCTTCACTTCCCTGATGAACGACACGACGATCGCGTGCCTGAGAAGCGTTGCGAGGAGGTCCCCTGCGAGCTTGAGCCTCTTGTTCCTGTAGTGGTCTTTGTCGTCGGGTTGCCTCCTGCCGAGGTAGACCTCGATTATTTTGTTTATCATCTGCCCTATGAACAGGGCTTTTTTCAGCCTCGTTGAAGGGCTCGGGTCCGTGCCGATGTGAGGTAGGAGGTACTCGTCTAGCGCCCTCTCAGCTCTCCTGACCCTCTCCTCTCTAGGCCTGCCGACGGCCATCCTCGCACCTATGAAGTCGAGGGCCTCCTCGACTACTTTCTTCCTGTACTCCTCTTCCAGTCTACGAATCTCCTCGTCAGAGACTCCCGGCGGGATTTCGAGCCTAGGCAGGACCGACTGAACCTCGCTTATGGAGGGTAGGAGCTGGATCTGGACGTCCGGGTCGAAGGACACCGCGTTCATCAGCTCGTACTCCGTAGCCAGCCCTAGGGCTATCATCAGAATTGGAGCCGGTATCTTCCTCCCTTGGAAGTTCGCGTAGAAGACCCCGTCCTTCCTCCTCTCTATCACTAGCTGGCTCCTCCTACCCTTGGCAGTGCTGACAACCTTCGCTACATGCGTCGTCGACGAGCCCTCGGGAGAGACGTCCACTATTATGTTGTTGCTCGCTAGGTCCTCCTGGGCTATCAAGACCTTCTCGGCGCCGTTGATTATGAAGTAACCGCCCGGATCGTCGGGGTCCTCGCCGGCCTGCCTAAGCTCTTCCCTAGACAGCTTGCTCAGCGGGTCTAGCTCGGACTTCAACATGACTGGGAGGTCCATGAGCTTTATGTCCTGCTCCTTGTGAGAGCCCTCCTTGTCTACTAGGACGACCTTCGCTGTCACCGGGGCAGCGTAGGTCAGATTCCTGAGCCTGCACTCCATGGGGGTTACTTCGCTCTCGACCCCCTCGATATTCTTCCAAACCGGCTTCCCGATCTTGTAGTCCTTTATCACCAGCTTAAGGTCGGCTGTGATCGGGATTTCCCGGTACTCCCTCATTATCTCAGGGAGTAGCTCGCGGACAAACCTGTTGTAGCTGTCCAGGTGCTGGCGTACAAGACCCTTCTCCTCGAAAAAAGCCTTCATTAGAGTCCACAAGTCCTCGATAGAGGGCTTGTACGTCACTCCGTGCTCGCCTCTTTCTTGCTCACGTCCACTACTACGTACCTGTAAGCGATCGCGACCCCGGCTGTGGGGGACTTCCTCATCACTCTGATAATGTCGCCGGGCTTGGCTCCCACGGCCTTAGCCGCCGGGTCGTCAACAGATATCCAGGGGAGGTTCTTCGGGCTTACACCCAGTTTCTTTAGGACCTCGAGCGCCTCCTCGGGGGACAGGACCTCATGTTTAGGGACTAGAACGTGTTCTAAGATGTTTATACTCTCCTCCTCGCCCATAATCAACACCGGATATAAACATGATATAATCCTAGCTAGCACACCTGAATACCCCAATTCATAAAAGTCTATTAAATTTATCGTCAGCGGCGACGCTGCCGAGAAGGGAGTGGAGGTTGGGAGTGGACCGGCCGGGATTTGAACCCGGGACCTCTCGGATGCCAACCGAGCGCTCTTCCAGGCTGAGCTACCGGCCCGCTAGTTGATACTATACGCCTCGGACGTCTTAAAAGCGTTCACGTGTAGGGAGTCAACTCAACCCTCTCTGTTAAATAGGAAGAGCCCCCTATTCCCAGTTGAAGAAGAGGTTGTGTCCCTGTATGTCCTCGGACATTATCGACGAGCTGGTCAAGAACCTGAGAGCGCCCTCCACGAGGATCTTCAAGGACAGGGAGATACTTCACCCAGAGTACGTCCCGGAAGTCCTGCCACACAGAGAGAACGAGATCAGGCGCCTGGCGGAGATACTGGTCGTCGCCTTAAGAGGGGAGAGGCCCAGCAACGCCCTCCTCTACGGTCTCACGGGCACCGGCAAGACTGCTGTGGCCAGGTACGTCGTCAAGAGGCTTGTCGAGAAGGCCAACTCGCTTAACGTGAAGCTGGAGCAGGCCTACGTCAACACCAGGAAGCTCGACACGACGTACAGGGTTGTGGCCCAGATAGCCTCTAGTGTAGGGCTGAAGATCCCCCCAACAGGCCTGGCGATCAGCGAGGTCTACAGGAGGTACATCAACGCCCTCGAGAACTGGGGCGGTGTACACATCATAGTCCTCGACGAGGTAGACTACTACGTGAAGAGGGAGGGGGATGACCTGCTCTACAAGCTCGTGAGGATCAACGAGGAGCTGAAGAGCTCCCGTGTAGCCCTCGTGGGGATTACCAACGACATAAACTTCGTCGAGAGCCTAGACCCGCGGGTGAGGTCTAGCCTGGGAGAGGTCGAGATCGTCTTCCCGCCCTACAACGCGGAGCAGCTTTTCGACATCCTGAAGCAGAGAGCGGAGAAGGCCTTCTACCCGGGTGTCGTGGACGACGGCGTGATATCCTTCTGCGCCGCCATAGCCGCCCGAGAGCACGGAGACGCGAGGAGAGCGCTCGACCTGCTCAGAGTAGCGGGCGAGATCGCGGAGAGGGAGGGCTCGCCGAAGGTCACCGTTGACCACGTGAAGAGGGCTAATGTCGAGATAGAGGAGGGGAGAGTCCAGCAGAGCGTGATGTCCCTCCCTCTCCACCAGAAGATAGTGCTGAAGGCAATAATCGAAGTCGCCAAGCTGAAGGGGAGCGCCACCACTGGCGAGGTCTACTTGAAGTACTCCGAGATCGCCAAGGAGCTGGGCCTAGAGCCGCTGACTCAGAGGAGGGTGAGCGAGATAATAAGCCAGCTGGACATGCTCGGGCTCGTGAACGCGACCGTTGCGAGTAGAGGGAGGTACGGGGTCACCAAGGTTATTAGAGTCAGATCTGATCTCGTGGAGACCGTCGACGACTTGTTGAAGGATGTTAAATGAACTACGTTGCCTTCGACGACGGGTACTTCCCTGTCGAGTTCAAGTCGAGGAGGGGCTATACGATCGTACTCGGGGTTAAGACAGACGAGACCCTGAGGCCGACGGCCGTGGGGTTCAAGCCCGTCCTGGTAGACGCTGGACGTAGCGAAGACGCGGTGATAGAGCTAGGGAGGAGACTGGGGGGCGGGCTACTGCTGCTGGACGGAGTGACGTACAGCGGCTTCGACATCGTAGACCCGTGGAGAGTGCACGAGTCCACGGGGCAGCCCGTCGTGGTGGTGCAGTACGGCGACGTCGACCTACAAGGCGTCGTCGACGCCTTGACCAGGCACTTCCCAGACGGGCGCGAGAGGCTCGAGACCTTCCTGAGAGCATACGAGTCCATGAAACCCCTGGAGACGCCCTGGAGAACCATAAGGATACTACCGGTAGGGGTGGACTTCTACGAGGCGGTCGTGTTGGTCAGGGCCGCCATGATTTACAGCCCTATCCCCGAGCCCCTCAGGATAGCGCACAGCTTAGCGTCCGCGTTGACGAGGCTGCTCTACCACAGGTTAAGTGTAGGAGAAGAGTAGCCGGGCGGGGATTCGAACCCCGGTCACGGGGGCTCCCCTCGCCGGGTGCCTCCCCGGCGACCCAGAGCCCCGCATCCTTGGCCGCTAGACGACCCGGCTATCAAGTATATTGATACTTGGCAACAAGGGTTAAAAGTCTTATACCCTTGGGGGCTCGGCGCCTGGGGCCGTGAGCGGGCCCGCCGGGATTTGAACCCGGGACCTACGGGTTAAAAGCCCGCCGCTCTACCAAGCTGAGCTACGGGCCCTCAGTTCTCCTCCTACTCTATGTTCTGTTATAAACTTTACCGGGAGAGCCCTCTCTACCGCGGATTCTCACGTTGAGCTTGTGGGAGCCGGTGCCCTCTGCCAAATCCCAACTTAAGGAGAGCGTGGAGCCGTAGACGCCTGGTTCTACATCGAGCTCTTCGTCCAGCCCTGGGATCAAGACCTGGACTCTGTAACAGGGCTCGCCCACAGCTATGAGGCAGGGGAGTGGGATTTCGAAAGGCCCGATCCTAAGCCACCCGCTCGCCACTAATTTGTAGTAGCCCGCCGCGCTGTTCTCGTACTCGACCCTGATACTGTGCCTCGATTTGAGGACGAGATCGCCCAGTTCGAAGACCAGCGTCCCAGACCTCCTTGCGATTTTTCCACTAAAAGCCCGCGTGAACGGCTCGCCGATACTGGACTCGAAAGCGACCTGTAAGTTTATATCTGTCATACCTCCCACTTGTTTTTCATGAGCCTGTAAACGCTTATATTCGCCCCCGGTTATTAGGTGAACCTAAGAGAACGGTGGTATTGTGACCCTAACTGTAGGCAAAAGGGTCGGAGAGATCTCCTACGTAATCCCCCGGCTGAGGCAGGGCGAGGAGCTCGTATCCACGACCATGAGTGTTTGCCCCTACTGCTACAGAGTTTTACCAGCCGTATTAGTCGAGAGAGAAGGGAAGATCTACATTCGGAGAGCGTGCCCTGAGCACGGGGAGATCGAGGAGATATACTACGGCGACGCTACTACGTACAAGAGGATCGCCAAGTGGGAGGAAGACGGGAGAGGGACGAGGCACGTCTACACCCAGTTGAGGGGGCCCTGCCCGTTCAACTGTGGTCTCTGCCCGATGCACAAGCAGCACTCCGCCTTAGTGAACATCGTCTTGACTAACAGGTGCAACCTGAGCTGCTGGTACTGCTTCTTCTTTGCGGAGGCCTCAGGCTTCGTGTACGAGCCGTCTATCGACCAGATAAGGGAGATGGTGAGGGCGATCAAGAAGCAGGGTGTGACGGTCGCTGTCCAGCTAACAGGCGGGGAGCCGACCCTTAGGGAGGACCTCGTCGATATAGTCAAGATGTTGAGGAGCGAGGGCGTAAGGCACATTCAGCTTAACACCAACGGGATTAAGTTTGCCGAGGTGTACTGGGAGGAGCCCGCTAAAGCTGTCGAGTACGCCCGCGAGCTGAGGGCTGCGGGCGTAAACACGGTCTACCTGAGCTTCGACGGCGTGTCGCCCGTCACGAACTGGAAGAACCACTGGGAGGTCCCGTACATCTTCGAGGTCTTCAGGAAAGCGGGTATGACGAGCGTCGTGCTGGTGCCCACGGTGATCAACAACGTGAACACCCACGAGCTCGGGGCGATGATAAGGTTCGCCGCCAAGCACATGGACATCGTGAGGTCCGTGAACTTCCAACCAGTGAGCATAACAGGGCTTATGAAGAGGCACGAGAGGGAGAAGTACAGGGTCACCATAGGCGACATAGTCAAGCTGATAGAGGAGCAGACCGATGGGGAGGTCCCGAGGGAGGCGTGGTTCCCGATCAACGTCAGCGCCGTGTTCTCCAGGTTTATAGAGGGCTTCAGCGGGGAGTTCAAGTTCGAGATGAGCAACCACCCGGCCTGCGGGGTGGGGACCTACGTCTACGTCGAGAGGAGGGGTGACGCCACCAGGCTCGTGCCCATAACCGAGTTCGTGGACGTGGAAGGGCTCGTCGAGTACCTCGAGGATAAGTGGAGGGACTTAGTGGAGGGCTCGAGCAGGCTCTTGACCGGGATGAGGCTGCTCTACACTATCCGGAAGTTCATACACCAGGAGAAGGCCCCCGAGGGCTTCGACCTCTACAAGTTGCTGTTCAACATCATCGTGAAGAGGAGCTACGAAGCTCTAGGTGAACTCCACTACAAGCTCTTGTTCCTGGGGCAGATGCACTTCATGGACCTATACAACTACGACATTCAGAGGGTCCAGAGGTGCAACATCCACTACGCTGTCCCAGACGGTAGGCTGATACCGTTCTGCGCGTTCAACATCTTCGAGGACATCTACAGGGAGAAGATACACAAGGAGAACAGTATTAGCCTGCTCGAGTACAGCAAGAAGTACGGGTTGCCCGAGGGCATCGTCACTAGGAAGTACATCAGGGACAGGCGCAAGCTGGAGTCGACGGAGATCTACAAGAAGACCTATGAGGGTATCCTCGAGCTGGTGAAGAGGTAACGACCCCTGTTTTTAGCGGGCTATTTCCATCCCTACGCGTTGGTTGAATCATGTCGGGTTTCAAGTGCCTGGTCGTAGCAGGCACGCCGGGAGTGGGCAAGTCGACGGTCTCGAGACTACTGGCAGAGCGGATCGGAGGCACCTACGTCGACTTGAGCGAGCTCGTCGTGAGGGAGGGGCTGTACAACTACTACGACCCCGAGACTAACAGCTACGTGATCAGCGAGGAGAGGGTCTCGGCTAGGGTGAGGGAGTTGTGCGAGAGCGGTAGAGGGATCGTGATCTCGACGCACTATCCCGAGGTCTTAGACAGCGAGGCGGTGGACGTGGTGGTCGTCCTACGACTGGATCCCCGGGAACTGATCGCCAGGTTGAGGAGCCGGGGCTGGAGCGACAAGAAGGTGGCGGAGAACGTGATGGCAGAGGTCTTATCCGTAGTGTTGTCAAACGCCGTGGCCAGGTTCGGTACTGGGAAGGTTGTCGAGGTGGATGTCACAGGTAAGACCCCTGATGAGGTCGTCGACGAGCTCCTACACAAGGTCAGGGGAGGGGCTACCCCAGCCGGGTACATCGACTGGCTCGGTGTTGTGGAGCCCGGCTTCATAGAGGAGCTCGAGAGGGTGCTGGAGCGTGAGCCGGAGGCCTAGCTTCTTCCGGCTGATGTCCTGGGGCGAGGTCAGGCGGGTGATCGACTCGGCGGACGTCGTCCTGCACGTGCTCGACATCAGAGACCCGCTCTCCACGCTGAGCGCGCGGGTCGAGAGCATAGTCCGCCGCCAGGGAAAGGAACTAGTCCTCGTCTTGAACAAGGCCGACCTCGTGCCCAGGGATGTAGCCGAGGCCTGGAAGAGGTACTTCGCTGGAAGGGGCTACAACGCGGTCTACGTGTCGACCACTAGACACCAGGGCACGCTCATACTTAGAAGGACTATAAAGCGCGTAGCACCGGGACTCCCGACGGTCGTGGCCGTAGTCGGGTTCCCGAAGACTGGGAAGTCGTCTATAATCAACGCCTTGAAGGGGAGGCGATCCGCCCCAACAAGCCCCTATCCCGGTTCCCCAGGCTACACCAAGGGCGTCCAGTTCGTTAGAGTAGACAAGGACATTCTCATGTTAGACACCCCTGGCGTGATCCCCATAGAGGGAGACCCGCTGGAGAGGGTTATCAGGGGGACCCCCGTCGAGCACATCGAGGACCCGGTAGGGATAGCCCACATGCTGATCAAGAGGGTTCTCGAGAAAAGGCCCGACGCCTTCAAGAAGGCCTATGGCCTCGACTCCGTGGACCCCGAGGAGATACTGAGGGCTATAGCGGCCAGGCACGGCTGGTTCTATAAGAAGAGTGGGGAGCCCCTCGTTGACGAGGCGGCTCGCAAGGTTATTAGGGATTTCCACGATGGTCTGATACCGTACTACGTCGAACCCGTGGAGGCGGAGTGAGCACGGCGATGGGGGTGCGCGTGAGGATAACAGGTGAGGGAGAGCGCGTCGTCGAGAACGTCTCTAGCGTGAGGGAGCTGCTGTCCAGAGTAGGCCTGGTGGGAGAGGAGGTGGTCGTGCTCCGGAACGGCGTCATACTGACAGAGGACGACGAGCTGAGCGACGGGGACGAGGTAATAGTCTACGTGGTGAAGTCCGGTGGCTGAGAGTGCGGGGTTGAGCGAGTTCGAGAGAGAGCTCTACAGCAGGCAACTAAAGCTGATAGGAGAAGAGGGGCAGCTGAAGCTGAAGAAGGCCAGGGTCCTCGTCGCCGGTCTAGGCGGTCTAGGCTCAGCCGTATCGATCTACCTGGCAGCCATGGGTGTGGGGAACCTCTACATACTGGACAGAGAGGTGGTTGAGGTCAGCAACCTCCAGAGGCAGGTGCTGTACTCAATAGACGACCTTGGCAAGCCCAAGCCGCTCGCAGCCGCTGAGAAGCTCAGGAAGCTGAACCCGAACACGAACGTCCAGCCCATATACGCCGAGGCCTCCGAGAGCCTCTTGTCGAGCATAGACGTGGACGTGTACGTCGACGCGTTTGACAACTGGCCTGCTAGGTTCGTACTGGACAAGGTCGCCTGGTCTAAGAGAAAGCCCCTTGTCCACGGGGGTGTCAGGGGCTTCTACGGACAGGTGACAGTCATCCTCCCCGGGGTGACACCCTGTCTTAGGGCCCTGTTCCCGATTACCGACGAGACCAGGGAAGAGTCCCCTCTCCAGGTATTCCCCACAACGCCGGGGATCATAGGTCTAATTGAGGCCCTGGAGACCGCCAAGATAATCCTAGGCGTGGGCGGCCTCCTAGTCAACAAGCTGCTCGTCTACAACGGTCTCCAGCCGTCTTTCGAGGTTATCGAGTTCAAGCCCGACCCAAAAATGTTCGAGAGGTGCCAGTGAGGCTCAACCACCCATCTCGGGCGTCATGAATGTGACCCTGTCGCCGTCCCGGAGCCTGTAGTCGGGGCTGAGTACAGGCCTGTCGTTTACGAAGGTCACGAAGACGAAGTGTCCTTGGGAGTACCTCTTGTATATCCTCGGGTTGAGCTTACTGGACACCGTCTTCACCAGCTCGTCTAGCGTGGCGCCCTCCGGTAGCTCGACCTCCATCGCGAAGACGCCGGACATCTCGCTCGCCCTCCCGGTGAAGACGACCTTCACCTTCACCGTCAGCCACCCGGCGCTTCCTCTATAACTACAACTCTATCCCCGGCCCTTATAAGAGTCCACGGCTCGTCCGCGATTCTGTCGTTTACCAAGACTATGAGGTTGCCGCTGAAACCGCGCTCCACTATGGTCCTCACGAGCTCTGCCAGCGTTATGGAGTCCCCGGGTACTTCGACCCAGACCCTGCTGGGTAGTACGAGGGCCCTCACGGGCATAGGCGGCTCCTACATGCTAGCCACTGTTAGAGTCCAAGCAATGGCGACCACTACCTCGATGGTCGTAGCGACCAGGGCTATCTTCAGCCACTCGCCCCACCCTATCTTCATCTTGTTCTTCTCGCTCAGGCCCACGGCTATTATGTTCGCCGAGCTGCCTATCGGCGTGTAGTTCCCGCCGAACACGCCGCCGTATAGTAGGGCCCAGAACGCCGCAGCCGAGCCCCCGATCGAGACCAGCGTCTGCGCGACGGGTGTCAGGGCCACTATGACGGACAAGTTGTCTAAGACGCTGCTTAGGCCCGCCGAGAGAACCAGCATGATGGTGTACAGGAGCGGGAAGGACACCGCGCCTGTCAAAGAGCTTAGCAGGACTGTCAGGTAAGCCAGCTTGGAGGCCACGCCAGACCAGAACAGAGAGTAGCCTAGCATGAAGAGCGAGATGAAGAATATTATAGAGGGCCACTCGACGCCCTTCTCGAGCACCTCGCCCATTCTCGAGGCGCCGATAAGGGGGGTCGACACCATTATCAGCGGGTAGGGTGTGAAGGCCAGCAGAGCGTGGGGGTCTACGTTAATGCCCCCTAGGAGGCTTATCGCCCTCGACAGCTGGTCGTTTACCCCGACGAGGGTCAGGAAGGCTATTAGTATTACCAGGCCCCCCTTGACCCTGGTGATCTCGCTGGGCGAAAGCGAGGTGTAGAAGCGCGCCGCTATCTTGTCTATCATGTCCCTGCTCAACCTCTCGCCGAAACCCGAGAGGTAGCCTCTCGCGAGCGCGGAGAACACCACTACCAGGAGCGCTAGGTTTAGCAGGGACAGGGGTAAAGCCTTGACTATGAAGGACGTTATACTGAGGTTCGCTGTGAAGGCCAAGTAGAGCCCTATGGGGTTCCCCACGGGCAGGGCGACGCTGCCCGTGTTGGTTGCTAGGACTGACAGTATGATCAGAGGCCTCACGTCGTAGCCTGTGAGCTTGTACATGTCGAAGACCAGCATGAGCACGTACGTGATACTAGCTACTTCGCCCACGGCCAGCGAGAGGAACCAGGAGAGGATGGACAAGTAAGCCACGACCAGTACAGGGTTGCCGCGGCTGGCCTCCAGCACTCTTATAGCGAGGTACTCGAAGACCCTCAGCGACCTCAGGACGTAGGCGAGGGTCATGCTACCGATTAGGAAGAGGATCAGCCCCCACTCAACGCCCCCTAACACCAGCTGCGGGGAGGCAACACCCAGGAAGACTATCGCGGAGACGCCGAGGAGGGCCGCGTAGTACCTGTACTCCATCGAGATCACCGTGAGGGCTATCACGACGAGGAAGAAGCCCAGGCTAGCGCCCTGCTCCACTATGCTCCTCGCGGAGTTTATCAGCGAAGGGTCCAAGCAGCCTCCTCTCACACTACACCAAGCGTCGATGATGCTCTTACCCACCCCCTCGTACGGTACCCTGATGAGGTACATGCCGGCGAACGACAACACGAGGATCACGAGAGATACTATTAGACCCTTCTTCACGTTGTCCATCGAAACCGCCCCGGGTAACGGCTTATGTTGAACAACGCCTAAAAATACGCTCTCTCATAACCCACGAGCACCGCACCGGGTTCCGCGAGGATCCCCGGGCTTTGGCCGAGGGGCTCCGGCACCCTACCACCCTCCACGCCACCGATAGCCAACCTAGTTACATATCATCAAGGGCGGGCCTCTCGAGGACGAGCCCAGCAACCAAGAGTCTTACTCGGGAGGCCGCTCGACAAAACGCGTCCACGCTAGTGTAGCCAGGACAGCGACCACTACAGCCAGGGTGAAGGCGCCCACTGTGGTTCCAGGCGGAGTGGTGTCGCTCTGCCCACCGCCCGCGCTGAGATCTACAGCTGGATTCGCCTCCAAGCAACCTCGTGCTAGACCTGTATGTGGAACAGGCGCCGCTCTACGGCGGCTGGCGAGGGCGTCGGTATCCCTGTTACGGCTCCCGTCAGGGCTGGAAAACGGCCTGCTCCCCACCTTCTTCCCGCGTGTATACAAAACCCAGAACTCCACTCGAGCGGGCCGACCCCGCTACCAACAATTGACGGAGTTGACAGGATTTGTGCGGCTCGTAGGGCTCGCAAAAATAGAAAATCGGGTTCAGCGAGGCCACTTCCGGTCGAAGTATATGTTCTTCGAGGTCGCGGAGAGGGGTATACCGTAGACCACGTCTGCCTGTATTAAGCCGAGCTCCTGCGCCGCGACGCCCACCGAGAACATGACCCTGTTGTCGACGTTCAGGATCTGGGCTGTCTTGACCGCCGAGCCGATGGCTATACCGAGGTTCACGAGGCAGTTCACCAAGTCGACGTCTAAGCCCCACCTCTTAGGCGACTCGAGCCCCAGCTTGAGGAACCTGCAGCCGACCAAAAACACGGCTTTACTCGCCCTGACAGACTCTGCGTCCCTCCTGAAGAACTCCCCGTAGACTGGCGCCAGCTCCTCCATCTTCGAGGCCAGCCTCTCGATCTCGCCTCTGTCTGTCACTAGAGCCGTGACGACGTTGTCGACCCCCCTAGCCTTCGGGGCTGTCTTAGCCGCTACCGCCATCAGCCTAGCTGCCTCTAGTATGCCCTCGCTTATCAAGGCCTCCTCGTTTATCAACCCGACCACCCTTAGTAGTGGACTGCAGGAGAGGGAAATCGTCCTTGCGTTAGACAGGGCTAACACACGGCCACGACGCCCCGTGGGCGACAGGATACCGGGTCTAGGACACTTGATGGAGAAAAAGGTGGTTTGACGGCTGATCGAGACAGGATCTTTTGATCGAGCCGTGGAAGTTAATCCCCGGTTAACTTGACTGGAGGGCAGTTAACCAGGCCCCCTCCGCGTCGAGGGCGGGGAAACACTGTAAACAGGGGTCGGAGAAGATCCCCGGGTTAGGGTTGATCATGTACGACAAAAGTATTGTGTACAAGGACGGACTACCCCAAGGAGTCGAAATACGCGGTCAAAAACCCCGAGCCAGACTCATGTATTCCATACTGGATTTACGAAGAGGCATCAATATGTCATGGCTTGAAATACACTGTAATGATTTCTGTGGAAGTAGTACTCCTCGTACCCGCCACATCTGGGCGAGGGCCCAAATGACACAGGTGTTGCGGGAGGTTTAGCCCTTGATCTCCCCGGCCGGGTAACACCAATAAGCGGCTACTCTGTGTATTTAAGAGGGTCACGCCTTCATGTACAACAGTATGCTTTATTGAGCTGATAGTCATCGTAATTACTGCACTTTTCAATGTCTAAATATTGTCCGGTGTAACCGAGTAGACTCGATCAAGGGGGCCAGGCGAGGTTTGATATAGGTTCTACGGCACCCCCGGCCCCTTGATCCGACGAGTCCCGTAATACCTCCGTTTCCTCTAGACGCCGTAATGTTTTATCTTTACTGGTCGATGTCTGTGCTTTAACAGTTATGATAGATCGCCTCGTAATCAAAGCTGCCTTTACACGGTCTTAGACTAATGGGGGTGCTACCTCAAGGAGCCGATCATGGGCTAAGGGATATATTCCACCTAAAGCCATTCAAACCAGGGGTGTCTTGTACGGAGATATGCCTGAGGCCCATCGGCTTTGTTAGGCACGGCTTCAGTGACGAGGTGGTCAGGAACAGCGTCGAGGGTGTACCGGGCTGCGTCGAGGTCCTACCCGAGTACGCGGACGGCCTCCTCAACCTTGAGGGGTTCTCACACATTATCGTGATAGCCTTCCTCCACAAGACGAGCGAGGATGACAGGAAAGTTCTCAGAGTCAAGCACAGGAGGCTGTGCAGGCTGGGGATAGACATAGAGGACCTCCCCGAGGTGGGGGTTTTCGCGACCGACAGCCCCCACCGACCCAACCCGATCGCCCTCTCCATCCTGAGGGTCAGAGGTATCGAGGGGCGGAAGATACACGTGGAGAACCTCGACTTGTTCGACGGGACGCCCGTCCTCGACATCAAGCCGTACGATAGGGGGAGGGTAGTCCAGGACTTGAAGCAGCCATGGTGGGCCGAGGAGCTCGAGAGGAGGATACGCGAGAGGCTGGGCAAGACCATCACCCCGTGACCCCCGAGGGCTGAAAGCTGGGCGGGACGAGAAGGCGTTTACACCGCGTGGAGACCCCGCCGCTTCTCTAACGACTCCTAGTAGCTCGAGCGTTGTTCGAGTTTTGCGTATATACGTCCAGCCCCTCCTATTACACGTAAGTATTTGGGACAGCGGGGTATGTATCTAGGTTGGAGGGAAAAGTTTATATTTCCTAGCCGTAGAGAATTTTACCCTCGGTGTGAATATGAAAAAGTGGCTCGTAGCCCTCGTCGTCGTAATGTTCTTGACCACCATCCTACTATCGGCCGAGACAGCTGCCGCCCCTGCGACCGTTGAGAGGGTTGTTGTAAGGGTAAGCCCCTCGGCCAACTACGCGCTTGTCAAGGCCCAGGTACTAGACGCCTCTAGGAGGCTTGGAGGGGCCCTAGTCAGCGAGATACCCGAGATAAGGGCGGTCGTCCTGGCAGTGCCCAGTAGCGCGAAGGCGGCTATAGCGAGGATATCGGGCGTCCTGCTCGTCGAGGAGGACAAGCCGGCCAGGCTGCACGGCGAGGTCCAGTGGAACGTCAACATGGTCAACGCGCCGCAGGTCTGGTCGGCCTACAGCCCGTACTACGGTAACGCAGCCTACGGCTACTATTCCACCGTAAGAGTGGCCGTCGTCGACACCGGTATCGACTACAAGCACCCGGACTTGAACGGGGCTGTGACCTGGTGTGTCGTGTCCCTGAACAACGGGGCGACCTTCTACAAGGGCACAGACCTGAGTAAGTGCTCAGACCCCAACGGGCACGGCACCCACGTAGCCGGGATCATCGCCGCCAGGCTGAACGGGGCGGGCGTCGCAGGCGTGGCTCCCAAGGCGCTGTTGTACGCTATCAGAGTGCTGAGCGCCTCTGGTAGCGGGTACGTCAGCGATATAGCCAAGGGCATCATCGAGGCCACTAAGGGCCCAGACGGCGTCGCCGGTACCAGCGACGACGCGGACGTCATCTCTATGTCCCTGGGCAGCTCCTCCGACAGCACGACCCTACACGACGCCGTCAAGTACGCCTACAGCTACGGCGTAGTGCTGGTCGCGGCCTCAGGTAATGAGGGCGCCAGCTACCCAGACTACCCGGCCGCCTACCCGGAGGTGCTGGCCGTGGGCGCCGTGGACTCCAACGGGAACGTGCCGAGCTGGAGCAACAGGTACCCTGACGTGGCCGCGCCGGGCGTCAACATCCTGTCGACCTACCCTGGCGGTAAGTACGCCTACATGAGCGGTACCTCGATGGCCACACCCCACGTCTCGGCGATAGCCGCTCTGATACAGGCTCTAAGGCTGGCCGCGGGCAAAGCCAAGCTGACGCCCGACAAGGTCTACTACGCGATAGAGTACACCGCGTACAACCCGACCGGCTACAGCTACGACCCGCTCTACGGCTACGGTATAGTGGACGCGAAGGCCGCGGTCGACTACGCGCTCTACTATATGTGAGCCCAGTCTCTTTTTACCCTCCCCCTCAACCTCTCGCCGCTCTTATGAACGCCCTAGCCCTCTCCTCGTCCACCGGGTTGCCCGCTCTACCGCCGACCTTGATATACGAGCCCACAATAACCCCGTCGACGTACTTCTTGTAGAGCCCGATATTCTCGGGTGTAGCGCCGCTGCCCAGAACTAGAGGGGCGCGCGTCAGCCCCCTGACCCTCTCCACGAACCCGGGCTCGGGCGCCTCCCCTGTCCTGTAGCCCGTTAAAACGACCTTGTCGGCCCCGCCTCTCTCGACGGTGTCGTGTACGACCTCGCGTAGAGCGTCCCAGAAGGCCTCTGCGCTCTTGCCAGACGCCGAGTAGGCCAGTAGCGACAGGCTGCCGGCGTGCTTGACCAGTACGTCCGCATACACCTCTACGCCCCCGTAGTTCCTCCTGATAGCCCTCAACCTGGGCGCCTCGGGCTCGATGAGGCCCGAGTCGCTCACTATGCTCTCGGTCAGCGCGTTGACCCTGATGAACCTGGCCCCCGTCGCCACGGCTATCGCGTACGCCTCCCTCCCCGAGTTCCGGAGCACGTTCACGCCGACCCTCATGCTCGTTGACTTCACGACCCCCCTAACGATCACGGCCAGCGTGCTCAGGGCCAGCGGGTCTCTCAAGCGCTTGGGGTACGGGCTGTCGCCGTAGTTCTCTACTACGACCCCGTCGTAGCCGAGCCTCTCGAGGACGGAGACGTCTCTCAGGACTGCCTCCAGGACTCTGTCCAGGTCGAAGTCCTCTCTCGTGTCGGTGTACGGTAGCCTGGGCAAGTGGACTACCCCGACGACCTCCAACCCAGCACCCCCGTCAAGCCCGCGGGGCGTACACCCCTCCACGCCTTTTATATGGTGGGGGCCTCATTTGAATGCGCTACCCGGCTTGAGCACCGTGTACGGCGGGACCCTAGCACCGTAGCCTATGACGGCCCCCATCTTCTTCTCGAACACGCCCCTCCTGACCACGTGCTCTCTGAGGCGGGGCGGGGCCTCCTCGGAGGGCAGCACGTTGAGCGTGGTGACCCCGATGCCTACGATGCTCTCCGAGCCCAGGACCGAGTTCAGCACTGTGACCTTGCTGTCCATGAGAGAGTACGGCTGGATGCTCGAGAACTTGACCTCGCTGTAGGAGCCCACCCTACTGCTCTCCTCCAAGTCCACGTAGTCCCTCACGAAGCTGTGGGCGCCCACGAAGCTCTTCTTACCGATGTAGGCCGGCCCCTTGACCACCGCGTAGTGGTCTATGTAGGCGCCGTCCTCGACCACGACCGGCCCCTCGATCACGGCGGTCCTCTCCACGACCGCCTTCCCCGATATCGCGACCCCTCTCAGCCTCGAGAGTAGTTGGTACACGGCCTCCAGGAGGTCTGCGGGGTACCCTACGTCCACCCACGTCCCCGTCCACAGGACCGCCTTGACCCGCCCGGACTCCGCGATTTTCTGGATCGCCTCGGGGAGGTTCAGCCCCTTCTCGAGGTAGTCCAATACGCGCGACGGGAGTACGTAGACCCCGGCTATCGTGTACACCGCCTCCGGGGGTCTAGGCCCCGTCGAGTAGACCCTCCTAACGAGCCAGTTCTCGTCGACGGACACGAAGCCGTAGTTCTCCACGTTGTGGGGCTCGACCGGCGCCACGAGGATAGTCGCGTCCGGGCTCTCCTCCAGGTGCGTGTTGACGACCTTCGCGTAGGCCTCGGCGTCGAGCACTATGTCGCCGAACGACAGCAGGAAGTAGTCCGTAACGTCGATGGCCCTTCTCGCGGCCAGTAGAGCGTCCCTCACCGTCTCTCCCGCCTCTTGCTCCACGAACTCCACAGGGGGCTCGAGAACCGACGACGCCTCTCTCGGCACAGCGTCCTCCTCGCTCCTGTAGACGACGAGCACCGTCGACCTGTTCGCCTGGTACACCCCGCTCACAGGGTAGTACAGGACCGGTCTACCGAGCACCCTCAACAAGACCTTGTTAGAGCGGGGTGGGACTAGTACGCCGAGCTCCTTGGAGGGCCTCCCAGCGGCTAGGACTAAGTTGAGCATGGCCACCACCTACTCCACGGTGACAGTCTTGGCCAGGTTCCGCGGCTTGTCGGGATCGAGGCCCTTGAGCGTGCTCGTGTAGTACGCTAGTAGCTGCATGGGTGGAGTGTGGGTTATAGGGGTTGTCAGCCAGTGCGAAGATGGGACTCTGAAGAACACGTCGAACTGCTCGCCCAGGCTCGTGTCCTCGGGTGCTACGCCTATAATCCAGGCCCCACGCGCCTTCATCTCTTGTATATTCCCTAGGAGCACCTTCTCGTAGTAGGCGTCCCTGGGGACCACGAAGACCACTGGGAACCCCTCCTCGACGAGGGCTATGGGGCCGTGCTTCGACTCTCCCGCGGGGTAGGCCTCCGCGTGGATGTAGGCTATCTCCTTGATCTTGAGCGCCCCCTCCATCGCCGTCGGGAGGCCCACCCCCCTGCTCAGGTAGTAGACGCTCTGCTTCAGCCTCAGCATCTCGCTGACCTTCTTCGCCAGACCCTCGCTCCACGCAATGGACTTCGCCGCGAGGTCGCTGGCCCTGGAGAGCTCCCTGGCGTACTCGTCGTACTCGCTCTTCAGTATCGCCCCTCGCAGGAGGGCGTAGTCCAGCGCGAGGAACGAGAGGAGGAGGGCCTGAGTGGTGAAGGTCTTCGTCGCCGCAACCCCTATTTCGGGGCCAGCCCTCGTGTAGAGCGCTATGTCGCTCTCCCTAGGTATAGCGGAGTCCACCACGTTCGACACCGCTATAAGCTTCGCACCCCTCTCCTTGAACGCCCTCGCCGCCTTCAGGGTGTCCATCGTCTCGCCGCTCTGGCTCACGGCTATCAGGACGTCCCCCTCCCTCACGACGGGGAGGTACGCCTCGTACTCGCTTGCTACGAAAGGGGTCGCCAGCGCCCCCGCTATCTTGGCCAGCGCAGCAGCGAAGTGGAGAGTCGCGTGGTAGCTTGTCCCGGCGGCTGTTATGAAGACCCTGCGGGCCTCAGCCATGACCTTCGAGGCCTCCCTCAGGGTGGGGTCGCTACTGAGCCCGTAAAGCGTGTCGACCAGGGCCCTGGGCTGCTCGTGTATCTCCTTGAGCATGAAGTGGGAGTAGCCTCCCTTGCTCGCGCTCTCCAGGCTCCACTCCACTACTCTCACGTACTCCATAGGGTTGACCGGCCCCTTACCGAGCTCCTCGATGAAAACGCTGTCCCCCGTCACGAAGCCCACCCAGCCGTCCCTCAGCGTGATAACCCTCCTAGTGTACTCCAGGACCGCCGGAATATCGCTCGCGACGAAGTTGGCCGCGTCCCCCAACCCTATTACGAGGGGGCTGTCCTTCTTGGCAAAGAAGATAGTGTTGGGGGCGCTCGCGAAGACGACGAGGATCGCGTAACTACCCCTGATCATCGAGACCGCCTTCTTGAACGCGTCGTAGGGCCTATCACCGCTCTTGTAAAACTCCTCTATCAGGTGGACGACGACCTCGGTGTCGGTCTCGCTCTTGAAGACGTGCCCTCTCCTGGCCAGCTCCTCCTTCAACTCCCTGTAGTTCTCTATTATGCCGTTGTGGACTATCGCTATCGTCCCCGTGCAGTCCGTGTGCGGGTGGGCGTTGACGTCGCTGGGCGCCCCGTGGGTCGCCCACCTCGTATGACCTATCACCACGCTGCCCCTGACCCGGCTCAACCCCAGCCTCTTCTCCAGGTCGGCGATCTTGCCCTTGCCCTTCAACACCCTCAGGACTCCCTGCTCGACCGAGGCAACACCGGCGGAGTCGTAACCCCTGTACTCGAGTCTTAAAAGACCCTTGTAGACGACGTCCCCAGTGTTAAGCTTTTTGTCGACGCGGGTGCAAACGCCTATTATGCCGCACAAACAGTTGCGCCCCACACACCTACATATGGTTGAAACCCGTGTATTCTTTAAAACCTAATCCACCTACTTAGACTAAGGGTGTTCGGGTAGCGTGGACACTGTTGTAGTGAAAGTGACAGGCAAGATTTTCGACGACCAGGAGGCCCTGAGGAGGTTCGTAGAAGTAGTGAGAGAGCTTGCCCGCGAGAGGAGGGTCGTCGTAGTAGCGGGCGGGGGTAGGGCGGCCAGAGAGGCTATCGAGAGGGCGAAGTCTATAGGGGTCTCCTCCAACTACTGGCTTGACGAGATCGGGATAGAGGCCTCGAGGCTCAACGCGCTGATCCTAGTAGCGTCCCTTCAGCCCCTCTCCTACCCCGGAGTCCCGAGAACCCTCGGGGAGGTCATGCACGGGCTCGCGTACAGTAGAGTCGTGGTCTTGGGGGGCCTAGTGCCGGGGCAGTCGACGGCGGCAGTCCTACTAGAAGTGGCCGAGGCCGTGGGGGCTCGCGAGGTCTACGACCTTTCAGCCGCCGACTACGTCTACGACAAAGACCCCAGGACAAACCCCGACGCGAGGCCGCTTAAGGTCGTCGAGGCTTCCAAGCTAGCCGAGTGGCTCAAGGCCGGCCAGGTACCGGGGGACTACGCACTACTCGACCTGAGAGCCCTAGACATCGCCGTCAGGAGCCGGATCACCATCAAGATAGCTAGCTACAAGAACCCGGGCAGCTTGATCGAGATGATGAGAGGCGGTAACCCGGGCTCGACCGTAATCCCCGAGTAGGCTACACTCCTACCTCGAAACCCTCCTCTTCAGCCTCATGAGCATGTAGAGTACAGTCCTCGCCTCCAGCTCAGACATTCCAGACCTGTACACGACCCTTCTTAGTACTGTCTTGATCCTCCTCCGCTTGTCCTCTGGCGAAACGGCCAGGTCTGTTAGCTCGCTTAGGACGCCAACGATTCTATCGAGCCTCTCTCTAGGCGCGAGAGGGGGGACGTTGGTCGGCGCCGCCCCCTTCATCTTCCAGACCTCCCATAGGACAACTGCCACGGCCTGCGCCAGGTTGAGAGCCGGGTACTCCGGGTTGGCCGGTATTGTGACCAGCAGGTCTGTCTGGGCTATCTCCTCCCTCGTAAGCCCCGTGCTTTCGCGGCCGAAGACGATCCCCAGCCTGTTGACACCCCGGGACCTCACGAGCTCCAGGAGCTTCTCGAGGGTTACGGCCTGCCTCAACACGTCGCCTCTAGAAAAGCCCTCGTCGCTGGTCGAGACCGACAGGTCCACTCCCTCCAGGGCCGACTTTAGGTCCTCGACGACGACGGCCCTTGAAAGGTACTCCCTCGCCTTAGCAGAGTAGTTGAGGGCCTCGTTCAAGTCCGCCTTCGGCTTAACGAGGTACAGCTCCTCAACCCCGAAATTCACGCACGTCCTCGCTATCACGCCCAAGTTGTACGCTCCCTCGACGCCGACCAGTACGACCCTGGTTATCAACTCCCACCACTCTTTTTCTCGAGAACTACACCCTTAAGCTCCTCGAAAAAGAACCTCTTAACCTTAACCTCTCTTACTTTGAAGTACTTGCTTATCTCCCCCTCTACCACCTCTGTGTTGCTGAGCGACGAGTAGACTAAAACCAACAAACCCCCCTCCACGAGCAGTCTATGGGCCTCCCTCACTACGTCGACTATGACCTCGAACCCGCGGGCACCTGCGTAAAGGGACGCCTCGTACTCGTTACTCGGTACACCTGGGAGGTAGGGCGGGTTGGACACGACGAGATGGAGTGAGGAGTCTCGTAACCCCCCTGTCGAAGACACTACGAGCCCACGAGAGCCCAGACCGTTTAAGTCTATGTTGAGCCTCGTATTGAGTAGCGCGTTATCGTAGACGTCCACGAACACCGTCTCCTCGCAGATGCCCGCGACCAACGTGTACAGCCCTAGAAACCCCGTGCCGGACCCTATATCCGCGCAGGCCTTCAGCCTCCTCTGCCGCAGAGACGTCTTGACGCTACCGAGCAGGCTGGCCGCGAGCCAGGTGTCGTCGCTAGGCTCGTACACGTCTCTGAGCAGTGCGATCCTGATGCTGTCTATAGTATACCTCTTGACCTCAGGTACTCCGCCAGTCGTAGCAGGTCCCCCTCGCTCAGCTCGTAGACCCTCGTGGACCAGTTCAAGCCTATGCGACCCAGTTCCTCCCTACCGACCTTGAACACTCTCTCCACCACGCCCCCCACAATCTTCCTCCTGAACGGGAAGAGCGCCCTCGTCAGCTCCTCGACGAGTGCCACATCGTCGTCGTACACCCTCTTCCTCACGAGGACTACACCCCTGGACTCAACCTTTGGCCTCGGGTAGAACTCCGCCCTGTGGAAGAGGGGGCCTGGAGTCACGTCGAAGAGTAGCTTGACGAGGACGCTCAACCTCCCGTAGGCGTCTTCACCCGGGCTCGAGAGCATCCTGTCCACCACTTCTCTCTGGAGGATTAGAACCGCCCTCCTGACGCTGTTACTCCGCGCTATTTTAGAGAGCAGTCTACCCGAGATCGCGTAGGGGACACTGGACACTACCTGGTCGGCTGTTATTTCCAGGTCTAGGACGTCGCCTACCAATACCACGGCGTTGCGGCAGCTGACGACCTCCCGGGAGAGGTCGGCGAAGGCGCTGTCGATCTCCACAGCTAAGACCGGGACCTTCACAGCCCTGCACAAGAAGTACGTGAGGATGCCTGTACCGGACCCCACCTCTAGGGTCACAGCGGACCTGTCGACGCTCTCCAAGACCCAGTTGACGACGCGAGGGCTAGCTGTTATGTGTTGGCTGAGGCTCTTCCTCAGCTTGACACGGCTGGACTTAACTCTCTCCACGACCCTCCTGAAGACGGCCCGGAAAGAGTCTGGGTCCACATTATAGGAGCTCACCATGGAGTCTCTCCAAGTAGCCCAAATAGACCTCGCCGGCAGTCCTTTCTCTGGGTCTTACGAATAGGTAGTACTTCTCGCCTCCAACCATCTCCTTGACTATTCTCTCGACCACGGTCTTGACGGGGTCTATTTTCACTCTTTCTTTAATGTCCGCGAAGTTCTCGAACCTCTTGGACTCCCTCTCCTCCAGTATAGTCTTCATTGTTTTCTTCCCCACGCCTGGGAGCAGCTCTAGGGCGTGGAGTCTGATGTTTATGGGCTCCGCTACGTTGAAGAACTCCGTGTACAGCTTCTCGTTCTCCGCCACGACTCTCTTCAGGGCCTCGGGTAGATTCGACCTAGCTACGCTGGTCAAGTCGTCGTACGAGACGTGGATGATGTGCTTCACTTTGCTGTGGGGGCCCAGGTCTATCCTCTCGAAGATCTCGACCCTTAAAGCGGGCAGCGGAATAGCCTCTAGCAGTGAGAGGTACTTGACCCCTACGCCCTGGACCAAAGGCTGGTTCCTGTGCTCGAAGTGCCTGTCGGAGGGGTTACCTGTCTCCAAATAGTCTAGGACATACATCGCGGGTTCTCTGCCAGCCTCCTTCCTAGCCTCTAGCCCTCTCCTGGACAAAACCGCTCAGTCCTCTCAAACACCCTCACTAAATAAGAGTTCGAAGGAGTCTAATATTTCCTAGCACACCCCAGCGTTTCCAATAGAGGGGGACTACAGGCAGACGTTCTTCATGTACTCTACGGTCTCGTTGAGAACGCTCTCCTCGACATACCTCTCTTCATAGTCGAGGAGGATCCTGAGGTCGTCCACTGTCTTTGGGCACAGGTTGATTATCATAACTATGGTCTCGTCTTTGTAGCCTAAACCCTTGAGGAAGGACTTGACGGCTTCTACGCCGACGTCCTCCTTGAGTTTGGAGTGCTTGCTGAGGTAGTTTAGAGCCTTGGCCAGGAACGGGGAGATACTGCCCTCCTTACTCTTTATTCTCTCGACGACGTCCTTGAGGAGGATGGCGGCCTCGGGGTTGGACAGTACCTTCTGCTCGACCACATTTAGCCTAATGACCCTGCTCAACTCGCTCAGCCTGCTCCCGCCTTTATGACGTGCTCGGGCCTCACGAACAGTATCTTCTCCTTACCTCCGAGGTTGACTTTAACTATTAGGGCCCTCCCCCTCTTGCCTACCACCACTCCCGTTTTGCCCTGGTACCGCCTGTGCGGCATGCCTTTGTAAACAGACGGGTTTATGTCTATGTGGACTACTTCGCCCTCCTTGTACTCCACGAGGATCCTACTGAGTGGCGGTACAGCGCCCCTCTCCCTCACGTCTTTCTTCAATAGCTTCCTTGTCCTGTGCCTGTAACCCTTTGGCGCCTTGACCATACTAGAACCCTTTTGAGCATTGAAAACGAATACTCTTTAGGCTTTTAAAAGTCTAATCCTGGCCTCCCAGCGAAGCCGAGGACGTCCAGCTCAAGGGGTACGGCCTGTACCCCTAGTATACCTGCGAAGCAGGGGTCTGTCCTGCCGTTATCGCAGTGGACTAGCTCCTTGACGTAGAGCCCGCTCTCGCAGTAGATCAAGGCCTCGACCAGTCTGCCCTTGGCTGAGGCCACCTTGACGGAGTAGACCTTCCTCCTCCTCGCGACGTCTTTTTTCCTCCTCAAGACCCTCGTCGGGGTCCTCTGCGTCACGACCCTATCCTGGAAGGAGTCCTCGAGCTGCCTGAGCTTGTCTTCGCCGACTTCCTCCCCGAGGAGGACCAGGACCTTGTAGACCTTCGCCTTCTTCCCCAGGTTCTCCTTGACAACCCTCTTGTCCCGGGGCTGAGTGTAGCCCTCGAGCCTCACGGTCACTGCCCCGCCTTCGAGGAGAGTGTTCAGCTCGCTCAGGTCGATCCTCCTGCGGCGGGGTCTAACGACCTCGATGACCAACGGCCTGCCCGTGCCGACCATCCTCGCGTCCACGTCCTCTCTCCCAGCAGCGTGGATCAGGACCGCGTCCGCCTTGAACAAGCCCCTCAGCCTACTATCGACGAACTCCTGTATACTCAGAGGATACTTCCTGGCGCCGTCTCTCGTGATCCAAGGGGTATGGGATATGTTCCTACCCGTCTTCACGTAGTAACCTCTCAAGTAGACCGGCTTCACTTCTAGCTCGACGTATAGGCTAGGTATGTGTATTATGGCTACGACGTCCGGGTTCGTGAAGGAGGGTTGAAGGCCGGTTATCTGGGCGACCCGCTTACCGACCTCCCGCTTCACCTCGTTTTTTATCGACTCGCTGTAGTCGAACCCCACCACCCTGGCTACCTCCAGCTCGTGCTCGAGGACGCTCTGCTCGAGTTTCACTCCAACGAGGAAGGTCGACGCGTCAAGGTCTCTCAAATACGAGGAGACCCTCTCGGCTAGTTCGTCGAACAGCGACCGCGAGAGGAGCCCGCCGCATACGTAGCACTTGTCGACGGCCACTTCCTCCCCGTAGACCCTCTTGTACAGCCTCGTTAGAGGTTCTCCCCCGTGCTTCGCCAGCGTGTATAGCTCCCCCTTCACCCCTCCCTCGCCCGCAGCCCTTAGCTTAAGGTCGTACACCATCGACAGCAGGGTCTTCAAAGCCCTTCCTCTCTCTTCGTTCCCTAGCTCGCGTCCCATCTTAGCGAACAACCTACCAAGGCAGTGGTCGCAGAGCGGGTACTTAAATAGCGCCTTCTCGGCTCGTCCCATCACGTCTTCGACGCTCATATTGCATCACTTCTAGGGGTGGCTATAGCTCAAGGATCTAGCCAGGGTTAATTTAGGTGATGGGTCGGTGCTGGTACTCAGCCCTTCATAAGTTCGCCGAGCTTTTTCGCGTCCAGGCCCATCTTCGCGAGTAGGTTCTTCTGCCTCTTCAACTGCCTCGATATGGACTTGACCGCCTCGTACTGCTTTAGGAGGGCCTTCACGTCCTCGGGGTCTATACCGGCCCCGTAAGATATCCTCTTTACCCTGCTCTTGTCTATAACCTCCGGGTTGTCGAGCTCCTCATACGTCATCGAGTTTATAGCGGCCAGCCACTTCTCCATCTTCTCCTCTAAGGTCTTGGAGTCTACCTCGACGGGCATCCTGACCTGGAGCCCGGGGATCATCTCCAGTATTTTCCTAAGCGGGCCCATTTTCCTCAGGCTCACCAACTGCTTGTATACGATCCTCATGTTAACCCTCCCCTCGAGGATGTCCTCGACGTCCTTCTCGCTCAGCTCCACTTTAGCCTTCTTGACCCTCTCTAGCAGGCCCTCCAGGTCTCCCAGCCCCATAATCCTGGCGACGAACCTCTTGGGGTCGAAGACCTCGAGCTCGTCTATCTTCTCGCCGGTACCCACGAACTTTATCCTGGCCCCAGTGGCTGCAACCGCTGACAGTGCTCCGCCCCCCTTCGCCGTCCCGTCGAGCTTGGTCACGATTATGGAGCCGACGGGGGTCTTGTTGTGGAACTTCGAGGCGACCTCGAAGGCCTGCTGTCCGATCGAGGCGTCTAGCACGAGCACCACTTCGTCTGGCCGCACCTTCCCAGCGATGTCCTCCATCTCGGCCAGCAAGTCCTCTTCCCTGTGGTGCCTGCCTGCGGTGTCTATGATAATCACGTCGAACTCCTTCTCCCTGAAGAACTCGACGCCCTTCACGGCAATGGATACCGCGTCTTTGGACCCCGGCTCCCCGTACACTGGGACGCCCGCTACCTCGCCGAGGGTCTTCAGCTGCTCGTAGGCTCCAGGCCTAAAAGTGTCGGCTGCCACAAGCCCTACCTTGTAGCCCTCCAACTTGTAGAAGTAGGCGAGCTTGCCCGCGGTGGTCGTCTTACCGGAGCCCTGCAGACCCACAAGCAGAACGACCCAGGGCTTCTTGGGCGGCTTGACCTGGGGCCTCTCGGGGCCGCCGAACAAGTTCACGAGCTGCTCGTACACTATGCTCAGGAACCAGTCCCTTCGGGTTAGCCCGGGGGGAGGCCTTTCCTCGGCCGCTCTCTCCTTGATCTTCTTGGTCAGGTCCATAACGAGCCTGACGTTCACGTCGCTCCTGATCAACTCCTTTTGGAGCTCTTTCACGAACTCGTTGACGCTCGCCTCATACTCTCTAGACTCCATGAAGTTCCTGACGATCCTCCTCAGGCCGTCGAGTACCAAACCTTACCTACCCTGAGAGTGTGATGCCAAGCCGCGTCTTTAACCAGGTTCGGCTAGTGCGGGGGGTGGGATTCGAACCCACGCAGGCCTACGCCACCGGGTCCTCAACCCGGCCCCTTTGACCTAGCTCGGGCACCCCCGCTCAGTCTCTTAGATAGTCACTCGGGGTTTTTTAATTATTCCAGCGACTGGGTTAATATAGAGTTCTGATGGAGTAATTACAGCATTGGGAGGGTCCTGGTGGAACAGGTGTACGTGTCCCTAGACCCGAACGAGTACCACGTCCTGCACCCCAGGCCGGCATACCTCATCGTGACCTCCGATAGGGAGGGCAGGCTGAACGTAATGGCGGCGTCATGGGTTATGCCCGTGAACGACGAGCCCTTCATCCTCTCCCTCGCCCTGGACAAGGAGACGAAGACGTACCAGAACCTCCTCGAAGTAGGCGAGTTCACGGTGAACGTGATGGGGGAGGAGCACGCAGGCCTAGTTTACCAGGCCGGTAGCTTGAGCGGTAAGAGTGTCGACAAGTGGAAACTCCTACGCCTCGAGCCAGCTCCCTCGAAGTTCGTCAAGCCGCCCGGTGTCAAGGGGTCTTACGGCTTCGTAGAGTGCAGGGTCGAGAGGATGATAGACGTGGAGTCCGTGGCCCTCGTCCTGGCTAGGTCGCTCGCAGTCCACGTGAGGCAGGACCTCTACGAGAAGTACAGCTGGAACCTCGGTAGGGCTAGGATACTCATGCACATGAGGGGGCGGGTGTTCGTTGGCCCCGGAAAAGTGACTGTTGTGCCTAAGACCTAAGCGTCTCGCGTGTCCAGGCCACCACGAGCACTAGCCCTAGCAGGGAGACGGTGAGACTCAACGCCGAGTTGGCTAGCGGCCCGACGAAAGGCTCTGTGCTCTGTAGCACGGCGATCCCGGTGAATAAGACTAGGTTAAAGAACGATGTAGCCGTAGCCGAGTAGTCGATGCCGTAGGGCTCCTTGGCCATAGGCGGGGCTACTATGTGCAGCCCCATCGATACGCCGAGGAGTACCAGCCCGGCGAGGAGTAGGGGGCTACTGTGCGTCAGTACCGAGGCTATTATCAAGGCCCACGAGAGCGTGGAAACAATGTTGGACGCGATTAGGACGGGCTTCCTTCTCCCCATTACCCTATCGCTCAAGACCCCTACTAGAGGCGCGGACAACACGAAGGAGAGCGCGAGGTACATCAGGAGTATGCTCACCGTGAACTTGTCGTAGCCGAACACCCGCGACATCAAGTCCTGGCCCCAGGCCGCCTGAAAGGCTGTCCCAGTCCCGTAAGAGGCCACGGCGCCCAGCGCTGTAGCCCACGCGTGTTTTTCGCGGGACAGGTGAACCAGTTTACCCCACACCTCTCTCAGCCCGAGCCCCTTCTTCCGCGTACCGACGTCCCATGCTAGAAGATATACGAGGACCATGATCGTGAGGGCGAGCGCCGCTAGGATCGTGAAGAGCCCTGCTAGCCCGTAGTACGATAGGAAGACCCGTAGAGGGTAGGTCGCGAGGAGCCCGCTTATGTTTCCGGTCATCAACAGCAGTGATGTTATTATCGCCTGGCTACTAGACGCGAAGTAGAGCGAGGCCACCCTCTGAGTCCCCACGAACACCACGGCCGCCGACACCCCTACCAGCGTCCTGCCCAGCATCAACGCCGCAGGCGACGGCAACATCATGAGAGCGGTCGACAAACCCATCAAGCCCATCATTAGGGCCCCAACCCTCTTCACGCCGTATGTGTCAACGAGACTACCCATGAACAGCTGTGACAGGGCGTACGCGTAGAAGTACGCTGATGGGAAAAACGCCAGCAGGTATTCTGGGTCCACTTTGTAGTACTCGGCGAACCCCTCGATCTCCTCCTTCATTATGCCCGTCATAACCCTGTGGAAGTAGACTAGACCGTAGGCGAACAGCATGACTACTAAGAGTACTACGGCTGCTCTCTTCATAATCAACGCCGTAAATCCTATAAGCGGGGGGCGTTTTTATTAATTTTGTGAGACCATGCCAAGGGTAAAAGTGAAACTGGTCTCCTGGGAAGAGATCGTTGAGTGGTCTCGTGGTCTCGCGAATATAGTAAAAAGCAGCGGGTTTAAACCAGACATCGTAGTGGCGCTATCTAGAGGGGGCTACGTACCCGGCAGGCTGGTCTGTGATTTCCTCGGGGTAGAGAACCTGTTGAGCATACAAAGCCAGCACTGGACAGAGGCGGCGAAGGCGGAGGAGAGGGCTATCATAAAGTTCCCCTACCAGCTGGACCTTAGGGGTTTCAAGGTGCTAGTGGTCGACGACATAGTGGACACTGGTGACACCCTTAAGCTTGCGAGGGACTACATTGCGGAGAACTGGAGGCCCAGCGAGCTCAGAACAGCCGCCCTGCAGTGGATAAGTAGCGTCGCGAAGTTCAAGCCGGACTACTACTACATCGAGGTAAAAGACTGGTGGTGGTTCCAGTACCCCTGGACCAGGCTAGAGGACACCACCCAGTTCATAAAAAGAATGGTTTTGGAGACCCTCAAAGAGGCGGGCAAGAGGGAGTGGTCGTACGAGGAGATAGTCGAGTCTTTCAAGGACTGGTACGGCGTGGACGTGGGCGAGACCTACTACAAGGAAGCCGTAAGCGCCCTCGTGGAAAAGGGGCTCCTCAAGTACGACGAGAGGACTGGGAGGTACGTGGTTGAGGCTGGTTAGACTTGCTGGTTAAGCCTCCTGTCCAGGTGGAGGTAGCCATTATAGGGGGTAGCGGTCTCTACAACATCCCCGAGTTAAAGAACGTGAACGAGTACAAGGTCTACACACCGTACGGTGAGCCGAGCGACAAGGTCGTAGTCGGGGAGCTAGGCGGAAGGAGAATAGCCTTCCTGCCCAGGCACGGTAGAGGGCACAGAATACCCCCGCACAGAATAAACTACAGAGCCAACATATGGGCGCTCAAGGCTTTGGGCGCCTCGTGGGTCATCTCGTTCGCCGCTGTAGGTAGCCTGCGCGAAGAGATGAGGCCGGGCGACTTCGTTGTACCAGACCAGTTCATAGACATGACCAAGGGCATAAGGGACTTCACGTTCTTCGAGGGCGGCACCGTGGCTCACGTGAGCATGGCTGACCCCTTCTGCGAGCACCTGAGGAGGGTTATCGTAGAGGCGGCTAAGGAAGTAGCTGGGCTTAGGATTCACCCCAAGGGCACGTACATATGCATAGAAGGGCCGAGGTTCAGTACGCGAGCGGAGAGCCGGTTGTGGAGAGACGTTTTCGGGGCCGACATCATCGGCATGACGCTGGTGCCCGAGGTCAACCTGGCGTGCGAAGCCCAGATGTGCTACGCCACGGTAGCCATGGTCACCGACTACGACGTGTGGGCTGAACGCCCCGTCACAGCCGAGGAAGTGGTTAGAGTCATGGAGGAGAACACGGTGAAGGCTAGGAGTTTAATACCGCTGATTGTGAGAAGATTACCCGACAGACCAGATGAGCGGATGTGTAGTTGCTGCAGAAGCTTAGAGACAGCGCTTATCTAGAGCGTTTTTTAACCAGCCTAAATAGACTAGAGGAGCTATCAAATAAGCTAGTTGCCGAGACACCTAGGCAGTTGTCCGACGCAACTCGCCTAGTAGTCCTGTACGATAGGCACGGGTTTTTGCCGGCTTCGCTAGTCTACTGGTTTAACAACGTGTTGAACCCGTCTAAGACGGTCCTCCTCTTTGACGTCGAGTCTTTTGTTTACCACGTAGCCCCCTATAGAGAGGGAGACCCGGTCCTAGCATACGCGTCAAACCCCTACTCCCCAGCTGTTTACGAACTACTCCAAACAACTAGGGCTCTCGGGTACGAGGCAGTTTTGGTGCTACCCCAGCCAAGAGACGAGAGAGCCAGAGGGCTCCTAAGCAGATTTGAGAGCGTGCGGTTCGTGAGCGTCCATGACGAAGTGGAGTACGCCACGTTGGAGGCGATCACGGTGTTCAAGTACTATGCGGGCCTGTACGGGGACAAGCTCGACGCGAGAGGGAGGAGACTACGTAAACACGCCGAGGAGGGCTTCAGCGTCCTGGGCGAGGAGCTGGTCAGCAAGTATGTCGGTAACCTAGAGGATGTGGTGTCGGAGAGAGCCGTCTACGTGTCGTCTACGAGGTTCCTCGAGCCAACCGGGCTCCTCTTCTCACAGGCGCTGAGAAGCGCAGGGATCAGCTCGGTCTACGTGAGTCTCGAGCAGGCGCCGCTCTCGGGGCACCTCGTACTACTGTACAACAGTGTTGAGGAGTTCCTCGTGAAGCAAAGAGTGGTGGAGCTTACACGCCTCGGTGTAAAGGTGCATAGCATTCAAATGAATACCGACCCGCTAGAGTCGCTTGTCTACTTCGCGATTTTGTCCCTGTTTATAAACGAGTTAAAATCTTAATAAGAGACGAGTGTAAACGACTTGTTGAGCGTGGTATATGGCATGCCCAGTATTAGGCTCTACACCAGGAGGTACACTTACGCCGCCTTAGCGGCCTCAGGCATAGGCAGTCTCCTCATAACCTACCAGGCGAGCCTCTACACAGTCGTGGCAGGGGTCGCGTTGTTCTTGCTCTCGATGGCTTACTACGTCAAGTACGTCGACTACGTTAAAAGCCCGAGAGAGACGGCCGTCCTCGTCTTGCTATCAGTAGTTCTCGTGTCGATCGGGGGGCTCCTAGGCTACGTCCTCAGCGGCTCATACTACTCCTTGTCGACCTGTGCCACGCTGGCACTAGCCTCTTTCGCCACCGCAGTCGCTTCTCTGAGGCTGTACCCGAGATGAAGATAGGGATAATCCACTCTAGGTCGACACTATCGGAGTCCGTCGTAGACTTGATGAGGGCTGCCACCGAGGAGAACGTGGAGGCAGAGTACGTCAGGGTTCAAGGCCTCGACTCCTACATAGTGGACGGGAAGATCAGCGTGAAGTACCACAACAGAGAACTAGACATAAGCGGCGCCGTTCTTAGAGGTGTAGGGGTGTTCATGTCGCTTGAGGTCTTCATGAAGAGGATAGGCGTCTTGGAGGCGCTATCAAAGACAGTCCCGGTTGTCAACGACCCAATCGCCTCAGTCATTGCCAGAGACAAGTGGAGGAGTCTCCTGGCACTGGCCTCTGCTGGACTGCCGGTCCCTAACACGCTGGTCACCGAGAACCCGTTTACTGCGATGAGGTACGTAGAGCAGGCCAGAAGAGCTGTTCTAAAGCCCATCACGGGGAGTCTGGGGCTCGGCTCGACACTTGTAGAAGACCCCGACGTTGCCTTCCAGCTAACTAAGGGGCTGTCGTCGATGGGTATACCAAGCTACTACCAGGTCTTCTTGGACAAGCCTGGTTTCGACTTCAGGTTGTTCGTGGTAGGTGGTAGAGTAGTCGCCGGTATGAAGAGGGTCGTGGAGGGTAAGTGGAAGACTAACGTAGCGCAGGGCGCTAGAGGGGTGAAAGTCGACGAGAGCGAGTACCCTGAAGCATTCAAACTAGCACTAGAGGCTACTAAGGTCTTAAAACTCGACTACGCCGGGGTAGACATCGCACTAGACAGGGCGACAAACAAACTGTTCATCCTGGAGGTAAACGCTTTCCCGCAGTGGCACGGACTCAAGCTGGCCACCGGCGTAGACCCCTCGAGGGATATAATTAGGCTCCTGAAGGATAAGATAAAGAAGTGAGATGATGAGTAGCAAACCATCCGGAGTGGTGAGGAAGAGCTCTCAGCCTGACCTCTAGGTCCTCCAAGACGAGTGGTAAAGAGGGGTGGTCCACGTGAGCACCGTGGTAAAGTCCTTCCTGTACGGGGTCTACCTAGCAGTCGACACCCCTATCAAGCCGGGTGGTTACCACAGGTTGAGAGTAGACCTCGAGTCGGTTAGCCTCGTGTGCAACGGTATCTCGGTCTCGGACCTCGTAAACGAGGCGACCTCGGTAGGGGAGCGGGTTAGGAGAGGCGACCTCTCACTGCCCTCTGTCGAACTCGGCAGGTTTCTCAGTAAAGCTCTAAGGGAGGCTTTCAGGTGGTGTGGTAGGGTGTACCCCTCTTTGATAGTGCCGAGCCTCTTGTACGCTTTCTCGCTTGGGTACACCGGTACCGAGAGTATTCTGAGAGACCACGCGCAAGTGAAGAGGGTGGTGGAAAACCTCCTCTCGGCGAACAGGCCTGGGGACATCAAGGCCTTCCAAGACGCGCTGAGGAGTGTCCATAGGACGGACATGCTCGACCACCTCGCCTCTACAGACCTTACAGGCGTCAGGTTGATCAGCTCAACGGTTTCTTTCGGCGAGGTGTTCAGAGCCTTGTCGTCTAGGTGGCCCGCCTTTACTCTTCTCGACACCTACGAGTTCCCGGTCATAGGGCTACTGAAGAACATGCTCAACTACAAGAAACGGTTCAAGAGCACGGAGGCCAGTATACTGGCCACTTACCTCGACTTAATCACCCCCCGCATTCCGGCTAACCTCAGAGGTGCCGTGAGAGACCTGGTAGAGAAGGACCTGACCAGTAAGGATGCGGCTAAGAAGTTACTCGAGGTAGACGTCGAGGTGAGGAGGCAGGGGTTCAGCTTCAACGAGTACGTCGAGGAGCTTGCGGTGCTGACGTTCCTGGCAGTCTACGAGGGGTTGCTCACAGCGTAGGGCTACTTGCCCTCCAACAAGTCTCTAATCCTCCTCTCAATGCTCCACTCGACCCACTTAAAGGTCGCTTTCACTCCGTGACGCCCGAATACAGGTTGCACCCGGCCTCTCCTAATGGACTCCAAGACGTATTGGATCTCTAGGTCGTCCACTTCGATGATCGTGTGAGCGGAGCCGACCTGTTCGACAACGTGTGCGTCGCTGTTGGCCAACCCGGGTAGGCCTAGCTCTCTGGCCGCCTGAACCGCCCTCCTGTTGGAGGCCTTGGTAGAAGACGCGTTCCAAACCTCTATAGCGTCCCACCCCCTTACGCTGTACACGTACTCGCCTATACCGAGCCTGAAAAGGTCGAACGGGTGAGCGGGGACCACGAGGCAGTTGTTCTCGTGCGCTTTATCGACGAGCTCTTCAAGCCTGTATGGGGTCTCGAAAGGCTGCTCGCAGTAGACCAGCACGTCTCCTCTGTCCGTTCTAACCTCTGCTCCAGGGATCACTAGCACCTCCAGTGAGCCCCTGGGTACCTGTCTTATGGCTCTCACGCTACCCTCGAAGGTGTTGTGGTCGCTTATCGATACCACGGCCAGCCCGATGTCTGCGGCGCGGTGGACTATCTCGCTTGGGGAGTTCTTCCCGTCGCTGTAGAGGGAGTGTATGTGGAGGTCTGCCTTGACCCTCACTACCTAGCACCGCTCTTCGACGGTATTTTAGACCGGGTTGGACAGTTTAAAGTATTAGCTGAGAGTCATGAGCTTTAGAGTGGTACTGGACCCCGAGAAGTGCGACAAGTGTATGCTTTGTGTCGACTTGTGCCCGCTACACGTCTTTTACACGGGTAAGAACGGGGAAGTACGCGTCGACGACTCGCGTTGCATAGGGTGTTTTGCCTGCGTACCTCTCTGCCCTAGGAGGGCCATCAAGGTCTTTGTTGACGGAAAGTCTCTTCCAGAGGGAAGTACGGCTTAAGCTCGCCTCCGCAGTAGGGGCACCTGTAGTGCAGCCTTCTCGCGTCGGCACTACAGAAGTACGCATCCCTACCCTTTGAGACGCAGGTGGGGCAGTAGAAGACGTCCTTTGTATCGTACGCGGCGAACAAGTCCAGCTTCTTGTTACAAATCGCACAGTATACAGTGGTCCAGCCCTTGTGACCGGACTTCTCCGCACCCCTCAGTAAGCCTACAGTCATAGCACCACCGCACCTGGGAGCTGGGAGATTATTGATAAAACGAGGTCTTTATAAGTTTACCTAGGGTACTACTGTGGTACTGATCCTGGCCACCGGCGACATACACGCCCCGGTCTACACCTCGAGTTTCCTGGGCGTTCTTGAGAAAGCTGGTTCTATAGAGCCGGACGTGGTTCTACTCGCGGGCGACCTAGTGGAGCACAACAACATAGCCGCTTTTAGACCAGTCTACGAAGAGCTCCTCAAGCGGTTTGGACGCGTGCCTATTGTGGCGGTTTTCGGGAACGAGGAGTACGCGGGGTTTGAGGACGAGTATAGGAGAGTCTACGGGAGGGTCAGGTGGCTGAACGACGAGGTCCTCGACCTAGAGGTGTCCGGTGCAAGGCTGTGTATTATAGGGTCTCGGGGCGCGCTCAACAGGCCGACGAAGTGGCAGGAGAGGCATATGCCGGGTCTAAGAGTCTACTATAAGACTCTACCGGAGAAGGTGCTGAGAATGAGCAGGGAGTGCCGGGCTCGTGGGTGCCAGAAAATCGTACTGCTGACGCACTACGGGGTGACTTTCAAGAACCTCGCGGGTGAGCCCCGCGATATTTGGGACTACCTAGCCAACCCTGACTTCGAGAGAGTCTTGGCCGAGGGGGGTTTCAGCCTGGCTATCCACGCTCACGCCCACAGGGGGGTGTACGAGAGGGTGGTCGTCGGGGGCACGCCTGTATACAACGTCTCCTTCCCGGCTAGGGGGAGGATCGTCGAGGTCTCTCTCGAGTGAAAAATCGCCCGGTCACAACGCAATGTAGACTCCGCCACCGATGTCCGCCGCATTCGCGGGCGGCTCCTCGTACAACTCGACATCCTCGAGCCTGTGCAGGTCTACTACCTCCTCCAAGACCCCCCGGAGCTTGGCAGGTAGGTAGACCTTGGCCTTTACGGGGTCGGAGAGCCGCATGTTGCTCTTCTTCTTGAACCTCCATATAGCGGAGTTGACCTCCTCTACGAGCTTAGCTAGCTCGTACCCCTTCTCTACGAGCACCTTATCCGCCCTAGGGAACTCCTCTGTGTGCACGCTCTTCCCGTAGAGCTCTCTGTAAATGGCGTCTGTGACGAACGGCATTACCGGCGCCAGCATCTTGAGAAGAGTCTTCAACACGTAGTGTAGAGTGAACCAGGCCCCTCTCTGCTCCTCGCTACTGTACCTCCCGCTCTGGTTGTAGGCCCTCGACTTGACCAGCTCGACGTATTGAGAGGCGAAGTAGTTCCACGCGAACTGGTATATCTCGTGTACCGGCTCGTAAACGTCTAGCTCCGCGTAAGCCCTGTCGGCCTTCTCGAGGACGGCGTTCAAGTAGGCCAGGGTCGCCTCGTCTATGGGCCTCAGCCTGTAGTCGCCCGGCTCGGGGAAACTAGACACGAACCTCGCTATGTTCCACAGCTTGGTTGCGAACATCAGCCCCGTCTTGATCAGCTGTTCCGAGAACCTGTAGTCGTACCCTAGCCTCCCACTGGCTGCGGCCCAGAATCTGAAGGCGTCTGCCCCGTACTTCTCCAGGTAGGGGTCTGGGTCTATGACGTTGCCTTTGGACTTGTGCATCTCCTCACCCTTCTCGTCTAGCCCCATCCCCGTTATCCTCACCCAGCTGAAGGCCGGCTTCCCTGTCAATTGGTACACTCTCAGCAGTGTGTAGTAGAGCCACGTCCTCACGATGTCGACGCCCTGCGGGCGCAGAGTGTACTTCACTCTCTTGTAAAGGCCGGGGTTGTGCATGTACCCAGAAGCGTAGAGCACCGAGATGCTGCTGTCGAACCAGGTGTCGAACACTTTCTTCTCGCCGACAAGCTTGTCTCTGGGCGCCCCGCACACTGGGCACCTGTCCCATGGCGGCGGGTCTCTCCAGGGCCTGTAGTACGTGCCCGGCTCCGGGACGAGCACGCTACCACAGCTCGTGCAGCGCCAGACGGGGACCTCGGTGGCGTAGTACCTGTCCCGGCTTATAGGCCAATCCGTTGCTACGCTGTTGATCCACGACACAAGCCTGTTCTTGTGGAACTCCGGCCTGAAAACGATTTTGTTGACCAGGTCGATCAGCGCGTTCTTGAACTCCACCTGCTTGAGGAACCACTCCCTCGTCGCGATGATCTGAGTCGGCGTCTTGCACCTCCAGCAGACCGGCACCGAGTGCCTAATGGCCTCTTTCTTTACTAGGAGTCCGCTCGACTCGAGCGACTCGACGACCTTCTTCCGCGCCTCCTCGACGGTTAGCCCTGCGAGGAAGCCTGCCTTGTCCGTCATCCTGCCTTCTTTGTCGATGATTATCTCGGGCTGGAGCCCTAGGTCCCTGAACATCTTGACGTCGACGTGGTCTCCGAAGCTACACACCATCATAAGGCCTGTGCCGAAGGAGGGGTCTACCTCCGGGTGCTCGGCTATTACCAGTTCTGTCCCGTACAGCGGGGCTACAGCGTGCAGACCTTTCAGCCTTTCGTACCTCTCGTCGCCCGGTTTATAGACGAGGGCTTTGCAGGCCCTTAGGAGCTCGGGTCTAGTAGTGGCCACAACAACGACTTCGCCGGTCTCCCTGACTTTGAACTTTATGTAGTACAGGTAGTCGTCCCTCTCGAAGTACTCTAGCTCGGAGTCCGCGAGCGTCGTCCTGCATCTCGGGCACCAGTTAACGGGTCTCTCGGCCTCGTAGATCAGCCCCTTCTTGTAGAGGTCTATGAAGGTCGACTGTGTTATCGCCCTGTACTTGGCGCTGTCCGTCCCCTCCCTCCAGTAGTCGAAGCTGCAGCCGAGCCTCCTCCAGACCTTAACGATCTCGTTCTCCGCCTCGTCCAGGAAGCGCTTGCACAGCTCCAGGAACTTCTCCCTACCCTCGGGCGTCCTGGAGAGCTCGTGGGGGTTGACGCCGTACTTCTTCTCGACCTGTACCTCTACTGGTAGCCCGTTCCTGTCGGCGTAGAAGGGGGCCACGACGGCGTAGCCCTTCATCCTGAAGTACCTTGCCACCATGTCTATCTGGGCGTAGTGCGCCGCGCCGCCCACGTGCCACTTGCCGCTAGCGTACGGGGGCGGCGTGTCTATCACTATCACTTCCTTCGAGTCTAGACCGGGCTTGTACAGCCCCTCCTTCTCCCACAGCTCTAGCAACTCGACCTCTCTACTGGGGCTCCAGCGCGTCACCTTTAACCTAGGCTTGTACGTGTCCGGCAACGCGACACCTATCCGGCTAGGTGTTATAAAGTAGCCGTTTGTGATTAAAAACGTTCAACGACTCACTGTGGAGTGGGTTTTGCCCTAATGAGAAGCCAGGAGGTCTCGAACACCTTTCTTAGCACGTCTTCTCCGAGGGGCTTTCTCAAAACCCACCTGACGTTCAACGTCTCCACGCCGCCCGGGGTCTTGGAGCCCACGACCTCGAGGCTCAGGGTCACGTCCTTGAGCTCGGGACCCGCCAAAGCTGGGTCTAGAGTCGAATATACCAGGCAAAAGTCCTCCTTTACACAGCTAGTCCTCGTGACAGGGTAGTCAAAGCCCTTCTTGTACACGTCCACGCTTACGAAGACCTTGTCGTCCTCCTCAACCACCAGTACCCTGTAGTAGTCGCTGAAGTACACCTCCCTTACACTGCCCGGCAGCATCGGCTAAGACACCTGTTTGTACTCTAACTTAAATTCCTCGGCCATCTTATAAGCCTCGAGGACCTCGTCGCGCCTGAGCCTCCGCGTTAACTCCTTGTACTTCTCCGGGTACTTCAGGACTAGGTGCTCTGGCCTGTACTGGTCCATGACGTTCACTAGCGCCCCCGGCGTGTTCTCGGATATCCACTGTAGGACTCTCCTAGTGCAGCACTCCAGGTGCCCGGGTAAGACCAGGTGTCTTATGATCATGTCCCCTGAGTCGTGCGCCATCTTAATGTTTCTCGTCGCTACCGCCCAGTAGTCCCTAACCTTGCTTAGCCGCCAGGCGCACTCGTCGTTCCCGTACTTCAGGTCTGGGAGCCATATGTCTATCACGTCGAGGAGCAGCCTCGTGACCTCCTCGGTCATGTACATGTTGCTGTTCCACAGCTGTGGCACGTTCACGTCGAGGAACTTGAGGCTCTCGAGTATGAAGGCCACGTGAGGCGTCGGCTCGCCCCCCACGTGGTTTATGTTGCGCGCACCTCTCAACCTTAGAGCCCTCTGGACCTTGGCGAGCTCCAGGCTCGAGACAACCTCGCCGCCTCTCGCGTTGACCTGGCTGATGTCGTAGTTCTGGCAGAACACGCACTTGAAGTTGCAGCCACCGTAGAAGATAGTCCCGCTAGGTACGAGCGGCGCCTCTTCCCCGATGTGGAGGAAGGCCGAGTGAACAATGCACTTGTCGGCCATCAAGCAGACGCCGGGCTGGCCGCTGAGCCGGCGGGCGCCGCACCTCCTCTCGCACAGCCTGCAGGGGTCCATGAGCCTGCGGGCGATAGCTGTCTTCACGTCGAGGTAGCTGTGCCTGGGGTCGGGGGTCTTCAGGTACGAGGCAGGGGTCGCGTCGGCGCTCTTGACCTCTCTCAGCAGGCTGTCGAAGTCCCTGGCAGCCCTCTCGTGGACCCTCCACAGTTCCCTCGTGTCTTCCAACCTGTACGGGTCCTCGGGGACCTCGACCTTACGCGCGACTATGAACTTCGCCGGCTTCTCGTCGACCATCACGCTGTGGTACCAGGACAGCCTCTCTCTTACTACCCTGTCCTCCCACACTGTGAGGGCGTCGGGTCTAAGTACGAAGACCTCGAACATGGTCTTCATAACTTTTCTCTTGGATAAGACTCTTAAAACCGTGTCTAGGTCTCCCCACTCCGTTAAGCATGTGATAGAGGTTGGCCCTCAGAGGCCTACGAGCCTTCACCCGAGGAGGAGAGCTCCTCTAAGAGTTCTCTGACCACTCTCTCGACCCTGCTCGTCAGCTCCTCCGCTCTCCTCTTGGAGTACGCGAAGTGCATCAGGTCCTTCAGCCTGAATATCTTCTCGTGGAAGTGCCTTATGATGTCGTCCATACTGCTACCCGTTTTCCAGTTGTACGCGAACACCCGTAGGAACCCTACCACGCCCAGCGCGTCGAGCTTGTCGGCGTCGCTCAGGACGAGGGCCTCGGTGCTCATAGGCCAGACCTTCTTCGAGCGCGAGTAACTGAAGCTGTGGTACTCTATGGCGTTGACAACCTTCTCGACGACCGCGTCGTCCAAGCCCCACCTCCTGAGGAACCCCGCTGCGAAGACCGCCGAGTAGTAGGCGTGGGGCTCCCCTATGACTCTCCCGACGTCGTGCAGGTATACCGAGAGGTCTAGCACGAGGGGGTCGACTTTCAGCCCCTCCCCCCTAACGATCTCCCAAGCCCACTTCCTCACTCTCTCCACGTGGGGGAACCCGTGGTCGAAGTCCGATCCCAGCGACTCCCGTGCTACGCGCCTAGCCTCGGCCACGACACCTTCCATGGGCACACCCACGTTTACATGAGGGCCCTCGTCTTTAAACCCCTCTGGTCCGGGGCTCTAGGCATTTCGAGAACTCGCTGTAGAGCCCCGAGACAATCTCGATACGCTCACCGCCAAGACAGCCCTTCACCGCCTCCAGGATCTCGTCCATCCGCCTCCTACCCGTGAGCGCCCCTGCTAGTGCCCAGGTGAGGGCGTCCAGCTTCACGCAGTCCACTCCGGCCGTGGCGCAGAGCTCTCTGAGGGCTGCCAGGGCGGTCCTCTTGTGCCTTGTCATCAACAAGCCCACGCACTCGTCTAGGCTCCCGCCACACCCCCTCACGAGACAGCCTGCTAGCAATAGTAGGGCGTTTCTCCGGTCTACGGGTACGGCTACGTCCCCCCTCGTCTCCGAGCCGCACGCCAAGCAGACGTACCTCAGCATCTTACCCGCGAAGGCGATTGTCTTGTCCTCGGGGCTTCCACCCATCGTCCTCGCCAGCTCCTCCACGAGTCCCGGGAGGTTGCCACAGTACCTCAGCGGGTCGGCCTCGAGCTCCGCCGCCAGTCTCGAAGCGTAGAACCTGCTGAGCCTGTCGAGCTTGTCTAACAGCCTGGCCCTGTTGAAGCGCGTGGACTCGAGGAAGCCCCTGTGTACCTCGTATAGTCCTCCCGTCGACGACACCACCCACTTAGCGAACTCCGTCCAGTACACCTCGCCGGTAGTACTGAGCTGGTAGCTCACCAGGGAGTTGGCTACGACTAGGACAGCGGACTTCCCGCAGCCAAGCCTCTCAACGACCAGCCTCACCGCGCCGAACTGAGGGTCGACCCTCTCGAAGCACTCGAGGAATCCTCCGAGACCCCTCAAGAGCCCTGCTATGAACCTTACCCTATCACGGTCTACTATCAGCGTCCCGATCCCCTGAGGCGGTAGTCCGTGAAGTAAATGTCGTGTTGAGTACAAATAAACACTCGCCAAGCCGGTGTGGGCACGACGGGAAAAACGCAAGTTTAGGGGGAGGTTGCGCCGTTGAACTCTGTCTAGGCACTGTATTGGGAGGTTAAGCGAATTCGAAGTATATGCCAGCTGGAACATTGTAGACGCAGCTGCCGCACGATGGGCACGGCCATGGGGGCGGTTGTGTGTAATTGTATTTGCTGACTGCTACGTACACGTACTTGTCGACGTTGTAGCCGGTGCCCTGCCAACTGCCAACATTATATACATTGCCCGTAACGTAGATGCCGGGCCGCTCGGTGCCCAGCGATATCTGTATTGCTGAGGCGAGAGTCGCGGCCACCGCGCACGCCGCGCCGCTAGTGGGGAGGCCAAGGGCGGGGCAAACACCCATCGCTATGACCGCGCCGGATACCCCTACTCCGGACCCGCTCCCACAGGTGTCGTAGTATTGGAATACGCTCTCTAGAGCGACGTACTCGCCCGGGCTCAGCGTCCCGTCGCTTAGGGCAGTGCCCGGTATTACAAGCCGGGTTCTAGTGGTTGCGTTGAAGAACTTGTCCATGATGTAGGGGTGCGGCAACCCCTGCTCTACACCCCCCTGTATGGTGGTGCCGTTCACCAGGACGTCTGTTATGAACGCCTCTACTCTGTCCCGGCCCTGCAGGCGGGTACATTCACTCGAACTGCATAGGTAGGCCTCGACGAACCGCTGTATTGGCCTGGCCCATATGTACAACCACGCACTAGAATTGGGCGCAACCGGGTAACTGACGCCGTAGTAGTAGGTGTTTCCTCCCCACGTTCTCCCGGCTAGCTGCAGGCTTATGTCCGGCAGGTTAGCACGCGTTATATTCGGCAAGATGTCTCCAGTGCCGACGGTGAGCTTAGCCTCTACTACTTTTTGCCGGGGCCCTATATTCATGCTGACCATGACCACCCCCGAGTAGGAGAAGAGGTTGTTCGCGATCAACACGGGCGTTTTAACGTAGAGTATTCCGTTCTCTACCCTGGAGTAGCTGGGAGGTAGGTACGCTGTCACGTACTCTGGCTTGTTCGTGTACGTCTTCTCGCAGTAGTAGAATGGGGGGTACGCGGGGGCGCACTTCAGGTCTACACTACTCGAAGTCGGTGGAGTAGTGCTCGCCTCGGCGTTTTCGACCTGGAGAACTTCAAAGTTTTTCACAGGCCTTAATAGGACGTTCTCTACTCTGTAGACCGCCTGGTAGAGCCCCCCGGCCTTGGACACCGAGAGCGTGTACTTCAGCGCTCGCGGTGACAAGAGGTCGCCGAGTTTAACCGGGAGCGAGTATGTCGTCTCGTACAACACGCTGTTGTTTGAGGAGTTCAGTAAGACAGCGTGTACTATTAGGCCGAAGAAGTGGTTTGTCAAACCGTCGCCTGGTACTCCTCTCGACCTGAGCACCGAGGCCCAGGCCCTCAACGCCGGCTCGATGCTCTTGTACGGGACTAGGAGGAGGGGTATACCCTTGTAGCACTTGAAGCCCAGTAGAAGAGTGTCGCTTGGGACAGGGGCGACAGCCTCTGCCCTCACACACAGGTATACGTCCCTGCTCAAAGACAGCTGGTCTGACACATCGATACTCCTGTCGTGCGAGGGCTCGTGGAACCTGAACTCCAGGTAGACCCCAGGCTCGACCATTAGGTATGTCCCGAGAGGTATGGAGGCCGAGAGTACCCCGACAACTATCAATAGAGCCACGTAATGCCGGCTGAGCCAGCGTGGCCAAACACGCACTAGGAGCCCCCTATAACAGTTAAACAAGTTTTGTATCTATAAACTTTTGCTCGCGCTCGTCGTCCACGACCAACGCCTCGACACGCATGCGAAAGGGCCTCGGGGTACGCCTAACAGCAATACATCAATCCACAGCTGCTTCGTAAGGAGTAGCCCTAGAGTGGCCTCTGCAAAGACATATTACCACCGATACTGGGTTACAGTAGCCCGGGGTTACCTGGATACCCCCGACTCTAAGCCCTCGCGCGATGGTGGCCTATGTACCACGTCTCCCTCGACGTCAGGCTGGGGGCAGAGGGCTCCTCGCGTATCACGAGAAGGCTCTCGGAGTTGCTGGGCGAGCCGGTCAGGGATGGACCTGTCGGCCTCTACCTCAGGGGAGAACTCGTGGTGCTGGTAGTGAGCAGGGGGGAACAGCTCTACATAGACATCTTAGGGCCCGAGGAGGAGGTCAACTCCGTCCTCGCGGGGCTGAGGGACTGCCTCCCGCTAACAGGTGTGTACGTGAGGGGGATGCGGAGGCTCGGCTCTTGACGGGCTCTACGCTAGCTCTACTACTCCCCTCCTGACCCTGAGGTACCTCCTAGACACCAGTTTAGAGAGTATCTCCCTGGCCGCGTTCTTGGACACGCCCATCTCCCTCTCTATAAGGAACAGCACGTCGCCCACCCTCAGCTCACCGTAGTCGAGCATCGCCTTCTTGACGAGCTCCAGAGCCCTCTCTTCGAGGGGGGCTAGGCCGGTCCCCTCTGCCAGGCCGCCGCTGGCTGTGAGGACTACCCTCTCGCCTGTCGAGGGTGTCTCGAAGACGTACACGCCCCAGTCCAGCCTCCTCAGGTAGTGCCTCGTGTAGAACCTGGGCGCCTTGACCCCCCGCGTCAGGAAGACGACCACGTTCTCGGCTGGGACGTCGAAACACGGCTTGTCTACGCAGACCAGTCTAGTCTCGGGGCCCGGCAGGCCCTCTCCGGGATCCTCGCTTAGCACCACCCTCTCCAACCCCCTGGTCAAGACTGCCGCCAGGGCCTCTGTGACGCCCCTCTCCGCCACGACGTTGACCCGGCCGCCGGTGGTCTCCTCGACAAACCTCGCGACGAGCTTTAGTACTACGTTGATGTCGCTGGTGTAGACTACGTGCCTGCCCCGGGCCAGCGCCTCGACTACGCGCAAGAGGGCTTCCTCTCGCCTACACTAAAATACTCTCTGCGCCATATAAAGTGGCCTGGGGTGGCGGCATGCGGGGGGACTACCTCAACTGGCCTAGACTAGTGGAGGACGCGCTCTCCAAGTGGGGTAGTGCCGCTGTCGAGGGGCCGTTCGAGAACATCGTGGTGTCGGGGATGGGCGGTAGCGGTATCGTCGGGGACGTCGTCAAGCTACTGTCGCTGGAAAGGCTCAGCGTCCCCGTGGAGGTTGTGAAGTCCCACATAGTCCCATCTTACGTGTCCACTAGGACGCTCTTCGTCAGCGTGAGCTACAGTGGGAACACCCACGAGACCCTACTGGCCACAGCCAGGGCCCTCGAGAAGGGGGCCAGGGTAGTGGCTGTGACCAGCGGTGGTTTGCTCGAGAGGCTGGCCGTGGAGAGGGGGCTCCCCGTCTTCAAGACCCCTGTAGGCCTGTTACCCAGGGTGAGCTTCCCCCACATGCTGACCGGCGTGCTAGGCGTACTGGACTCCAGCGGCCTCACCGTAGCGTCGAGAGCCGAGGTCGAGGACGCCAATAGGCAGCTGGAGAGAGAGGCGGGGGACATAGCCGGCGAGGCCTCCTCGCTAGCGGAGTTCGCCTACAGCAGAGAGCTCCTCGTCGTCGCGACCCACAGCCCCCTGGAGCCCCTGGCCGTGAGGGCTAAGTCGGAGTTCAACGAGAACTCGAAGATAGTGGTCAAGGTAGACGTGGCACCCGAGTGGATGCACAACGACATAGTCGGCTACGAGAAGCCCCTGTTCGACGTATACCGGGTTGTCGCGTTCTACGACCCCGACGACCAGGCGGGGAGGGGCCTCGTCGAGTTCATGGTGGGGGAGCACGAGAGGAGGGGCAGGAGAGCCAGGGTACTCGCGTTGAGGGGGGTGAACAAGGTGGGGAAGGTCCTCTACGCCGCCATGTTGTTCGGGCTGGCGAGCGTGGAGCTGGCGTTGAAGCGGGGGCTGGACCCCGCCGCGACGGAGAGTATTGCGAGGTACAAGAGCGCGGCTGGGAGGATCTTCGGGACAGGCCCGCTAAAGCCCTGAGGCCCAGAAGGCGACCAGCCCCAGCACCATCGAAGCCAGCATTTTCACTCTCGCGTCCTCCAGCACCCTTTTGTCCGTGGGCCTGGAGTAGGCCTTCACCGCCTGGTGTAGGTAGGCTGCCGCCGCCAACACTATGAGGGCCAGGAAGGCTGCGCTCCCGCTGAGCGCGTACGCGGCCAGGGCTAGGAGGGGCGCCGAGGCCCCGACCGCCAGGACCAGCCTCCTCGACGCCTCCACGCCGAACACTATTGGTATCGTCCTGTAGCCGGCCCTCCTGTCGCCCTCCACGTCCTGGAGCGCCTTGACCACCTCCCTGCCCGTGGTAACGAGGAAGACGAGTACTGCGAAGGCGGCTGTGAACGCCAGCTTCCCCTGGGGAGACCCAGCGAGCACATAGCCGTAGACGACGGGCCCCGTGGTGGAGAGCGAGACGAGTAGGTGGCTCCACCAGTGAGCCCTGAGGTAGCTGTAGGCCAGCCCCGCTAGTGTGTAGACCGCTGCGACCAGGGCGGGCGGCCAGCCTACGCCCCGCCCGGCGAGCACGAGTAGCGCGTTCAGGGCTATAGAGGCTACTGCCAGGGCTAGCCCGAGGCTCCTCGCGGCCTCCCGGCTGGCCCGGCCGGACGGTATCGGTTTCCACGGCTTGTTCACCGCGTCCACCGCCGCGTCCACGTAGTCGTTCATTAGCATCGAGGCTGCCGTGGAGAGGTAGCCCGTCGAGGTAGCGACCGCCGCCATTAGGACGTCTGGTGGAGTGTAGCCCCTGTAGACCAGGACAGCCATGAGGGCGCCCAGGCCGCTCATGAGGCTGTTGACAGGCCTTGTCATCGCTACGTAGTCGCGCAGCCCCAAGCAGCACACCACTGTTTTAAACTCGGGAAACAGAGTTAAATACGGTGTGATGAGACGACGGTTTACGGACCGGTGAAGAGCGTTACCCTAGCTGAGGCCTCCTCCTAGCCTACGACAAGCTCGCCTACACTACTCCTGTACCCGAGAACGAGATCCGAGAGTGGAGTGAGGGGGTCTACGCCGCAGGTAGGCCTACCAGGAGACGCGCCCGAGCCCGCGTGGGCTAACGCCCTCGCTCCCGGGTGAGTAGCTACGGCGTCGGGCTCTTGGGAGCGGCGGGCTGAACCCCTCGGGTGAACCCCTTGGGGCTCACACCCCCGCCCCATCAACCCCGTCTTCTACGGGAGCCCTACCCGCCACGGGTGACCCCGTGGCGGACGGCCGCCTCGTCTCGGGGAGGGGTTCCCGCTTAGATGCTTTCAGCGGTTACCCCACACGGCGTGGCTGCCCGGCGTTGCCCGCCAGGACAACCGGTAGACTAGAGGCCGCGGCGCCCCGTTCCTCTCGTACTGAGGGCACCTTCCCCTCAGGCGGCCCGCGCCCCCCGCGGGTAGAGTCCGACCTGTCTCACGACGGTCTAAACCCAGCTCACGTTCCCCTTTAATGGGCGGGCAGCCCCACCCTTGGGGGCTGCTGCACCCCCAGGATGGGAAGAGCCGACATCGATGTAGCAAACCGCGGGGTCGATGGGAGCTCTCGCCCGCGACGACCCTGTTATCCCTGGGGTAACTTTTCTGTCATGCCCGGCCCCCACCGAGGGGGACACGAGCGTTCGCTAGGCCGCGGTTTCCCGGCCGGACCCCTTGTGTTCAAGGGTCCGGTCAGGCCGGCTTTTGCCCTTGCACTCTACGGCGGAGCTCTGACCCGCCTGAGCCGACCTTTGGGCGCCCGTGTTATCTTTTCGCGGGCGTGCCGCCCCAGCCGAACCGCCCACCTGGCGTTGTCCCCCAGGGTCTCCCCCGGGGTGAGGCCCCCAGGCTGTAGTGGGTGGTGTTTCATTGTCGCCTCCGCCACACCCGGAGGTGTGGCTTCACAGGCTCCCACCTACGCTACGCACCACAGCCCAGAGGTCAGCGCCAGGCTGCGGTAAAGCTCCACAGGGACTTATCGCCCTGCGGGGGGTTGCCGGCCTGTGCACCGGCTCCGTGTCTTCACGGGGCCCCGGGCCAGGACAGTGGGGACCTCGTTGATCCATTCATGCGCGCCGGAACTTACCCGGCAAGGCATTTGGCTACCTTAAGAGAGTCAGAGTTACTCCCGGCCTTCAGCGGCGCTTCGCCGGGTTGTACCCCGGTTTCACGGACCGCCAGTGGCCAGGATTCAGCCCCCGTACAAACCCTTTCGGGCTAGCGGGGACCTATGTTTTTATTAAACAGTCAGGCCCCCCTAGGCACTGCGACCTGCGGTTCCAGGGGTGCGCCCCAGAACCGCAGGCACCCCTTCTCCCGAAGTTACGGGGCCAATTTGCCGAGTTCCCTGGCCCGGGTTAACCCCCACACGCCTGGGGCTACTCACCCAGGAGCACCTGTGTCGGTTCTCGGTACGGGCGCGGGGGATCGTTCCCAGCCCCCTTTTCAAGGGCCCCCAGAGTCGGCGGAAGGCCCCTAACGGGGCCCCATTCCCGGCTTCAGCCCCTTCTCACCATTACGGTACTCCGGGGTCTTCACCGGTTAGCTGGGTCGCGGCCATTCGACCGCCCCCAGTCCGCCTATCCGGAGGCGTCGGGGGCTGGGCTTGCGTTGCCGCACCTACCCCCGCGGCACGGGATTATTAACCCGTTTCCCTTTCCCCGGGTCCGAGTTACGGCCCGGGTTAGGACCGGCTAACCCTCGGCCGACGACCGTTGCCGAGGAACCCTGGTCCTTTCCGGCGGAGGGGATTCCCACCCCTCTTCGCTGTTACTGCCGCCGGGATCTGCACTCGGATCGGGTCCACCGGACCTCACGGCCCGGCTTCTGCCCCGACCCGACGCCCGCCTACTAGATCGCGGCCCCATAGGGGCCGTGCCCCGGGGTCTCGGCGGCCGGCTTAAGCCCCGACCAATCTTCGGGGCCCCACGGCTCGGCGGGTGAGCTGTTACGCACTCCTTAGAGGATGGCTGCTGTTAGGCCCACCTCCCCGCTGTCTGAGCCGTGGGACGCCCTTTAAGATTGGCACTTAGCCGGCACTTAGGGGCCTTAACCCCGGTCTGGGTTGTTCCCCCCTCGGCCCCCACCCTTACGGCGGGGAGCCCCACTCCCGCCTTCTACGGTGACCACGGGTTCGGAGTTGGACTGGAGGCCGGAGCCTTTCGGCTCCTGCACCCCCAATCCGTAGCTCTACCCCGTGGCCCACCTCAGGCGGGGCTGGGCTGAGACCCACTTCGGCGGGAACCAGCTATCACCGGGCTTGATTGGTCTTTTGCCCCTAGACGGGGGTCATGGGAACGAATTGCACGTCAGAACCCTTTCGGGCCTCCACCGGGGTTTCCCCCGGCTTCACCCTGCCCCCGCCTAGATCGCCCGGTTTCTGGTCCCACGGCAGTGACTCCGGGCCCTTTGGGACCCCGCCCCTCGCCACGGCTTAACCGTGGCTGCGGGCATGTCGGTTTCCCTACGCCTACGGGGTTCAACCCCTTAAGCTCGCCACTGCCGTGGACTCCCCGGCCCGTGTTTCAAGACGGACGGCGCCACCCTGATCCACCCCCCTCGTACTCCCGGGTCGCCCCGGTTTCCTTCGGGGGGCATCACCTCTTTAGGGCAGCGCCGTATGTAGCCGCCTGGTTTCAGGCTCTTTTCACCCCCCTTGCGGGGTGCTTTTCAGCTTTCCCTCACGGTACTAAGTTCGCTATCGGTCTCGGGACGTGTTTAGCCTTGGAGGCCGGTGACCCCCTACTTCCCACGGCACAACCAAGCCGTGGTACTCTGCTCCACGGCGCGAGCCCCCACGGTTTCGCCTACGGGGCTGTCACCCTCTACGGCGGGCCATTCCAGGCCACTTCGGCTACCGTGGGTAGGCTCGCTCGGGGTCGAACCCCTAGCCGTGGAGCCGGTAACCCCACATCCCCCCACGGTCGTCCCGTGGGGGTTTGGTTTGGGCTCTCCCCCTTTCGGTCGCCCCTACTCAGGGGATCTCAGTTTGATTTCTCTTCCTCCCCCTACTAAGATGTTTCCGTTCGGGGGGTTCCCGCCCGGTACTCCCTCGACGGTTTCCCGGGCGCCACGGGCTTTGAGCCCGTGGCAGGAGGTCCCATTCGGCGATCCCGGGTTCGACGGCTGCCTGCGCCTACCCCGGGCTTATCGCAGCTTGCCACGGCCTTCCTCGGCGCCCGAGCCGAGCCATCCACCAGGCGGCTTCCTCGCCGTAGCCTGGGATGCGAGAGCAACGCCCACGCGGAGCTCGACTGGCACCCCTGATAGGCCTACCTGCGGCGTTCATCTCCCCCTCCCGTTATCGGAGGAGGAATAACGCCCTTTACACAGGGCTCTGAGGCCCTGTGCTGCATCGGAGGGAGGGGCAGGGCGGCAGTGGCCTTTCACGTAGCATGCCCCCCGGCGGCGGGGTAGCAGGAGGTGATCCAGCCGCAGGTTCCCCTACGGCTACCTTGTTACGACTTCTCCCCCCTCAGGAGGAGGGAGTTCGACCCAGCCTCCGAAGAGACCAGGCCTCACTCCCTCCTCCCTTGGGTGGAGCGACGGGCGGTGTGTGCAAGGAGCAGGGACGTATTCACCGCGCGCTGATGACGCGCGGTTACTAGGGATTCCGCGTTCACGAGGGCGAGTTGCAGCCCTCGATCCCGACTACGGCGGGGTTTGAGGGATTACCTCCCCCTTTCGGGTTCGGATCCCGCTGTCCCCGCCATTGTAGCCCGCGTGTAGCCCGGGGGTTTCGGGGCATGCTGACCTGCCGTGGCCCCCTCCTTCCTCCGCCTTGAACGGCGGCAGTCCCCCTAGTGTGCCCCGGAGCCGGAGCCCCGGGTAGCAACTAGGGGTGGGGGTCTCGCTCGTTGCCGGACTTAACCGGACACTTCACAGCACGAGCTGGCGACGGCCATGCACCTCCTCTCAGCGCGTCGGGCAAGGTCGTTAGCCTGGCCGTCATCCTGCTGTCGCCCCCGGTGAGGTTCCCGGCGTTGACTCCAATTAAACCGCAGGCTCCACCCCTTGTGGTGCTCCCCCGCCAATTCCTTTAAGTTTCAGCCTTGCGGCCGTACTCCCCAGGCGGCGGGCTTAACGGCTTCCCTGCGGCACTGGGTGGGCTCTAAGCCCACCCAACACCTAGCCCGCATCGTTTACAGCCGGGACTACCCGGGTATCTAATCCGGTTCGCTCCCCCGGCTTTCGCCCCTCACCGTCGGGCGCGTTCCAGCCGGGCGCCTTCGCCACTGGTGGTCCTCCCGGGATTATAGGATTTCGCCCCTACCCCGGGAGTACCCCCGGCCTCTCCCGCCCCCTAGCCCGGGAGTATCTCCCCCAGCCCTCGGGTTGAGCCCGAGGATTTAAGGGGAGACTTCCCGGGCCGGCTACGGGCGCTTTAGGCCCAATAATCGTCCCGACCACTCGCGGGGCTGGTATTACCGCGGCGGCTGACACCAGACTTGCCCCCCGCTTATTCCCCCGCCTCCTTACAGCGGGGAAAAGCCCCCTTATCGGGGGCACTCGGGGTAGCCCCGTCACGGTTTCCCGCATTGCGGAGTTTTCGCGCCTGGTGCGCCCCGTAGGGCCTGGACCCTTGTCTCAGTGCCCAACTGGGGGCTCCCGCTCTCACGGCCCCTACCCGTTATAGGCTTGGCGGGCCGTTACCCCGCCAACTACCTGATGGGCCGCAGCCCCATCCTCGGGCGGTGCGGCAGCGATAACCCCTGCCGCACCCTTTCGGGGAGGAACCCTTCCAGGCCTCCTCCCCTATGGGGGATTAGCACCAGTTTCCCGGTGTTATCCCCCTCCCGAGGGCAGGTTAGCCACGTGTTACTCAGCCGTCCGCCACGCCCCGCGGCGGCGGGGCGTACGACTCCCATGGCTTAGCCCTACCCCGATAGCGGTCGGGTCCGGCAGGATCAACCGGAGTTAGCCGCAAGGCGGGAGGCATGCTACCTCGTGTGCCACGCCGCCCTGCCCCCGTCGGACTCAAGGTTCCCGGGGTTAAACTCCCCGGTTTTCTTGAGTCCCCACGTGGTAAGCGTGGTTCCAGCATAACTATCTTACTCTGAGGGTGTTATAAACCTTACCCCCTTTGATCTGTTCATTAAACAGCTCAACTGTCCCCGCGGCAGGAGGCCGATTCCTCACTCGCTGGTATAACCCAGCGTAGGAACCGCGCCGCCGCCGGGTGCCGCGGGGCTGTATATAGTATTGACTGTAAGACCTAATTAACCTGCAGCGGATGGCCACCGAGACCGGACCCTCGCTCCCGCGGCGGGCGCCGCCCACCGTGTAGGAGGCCTAGACCTATCGACTTCTAGCTCCTTGGAGCCAGGCGTTGCTGGAGCTGTGTGGTGCGCTCCAACGTTAGACCGGGGCGTGCCCCTCCTGGTTTAGGGTCGCCGCTCTAAGGCTCTGCGTGATAGCCGCGTCTCTTCCCGCGTCGCGTGCTCTACTTAGCTCGACAGATTTTGTCAAAGAAATATATATGATCAGGTCAACCATGTTTATGTCCACATACTTCACCCAGGGTTAGCTTATTACTAAACCCCCTTTTATATTCTGTGATAAAACTACGTTTACAAACATATCATTTTTTGTTGATATACAGAAGGAGGTCGGGGAGGGGCCTGAGACTCCCCACGGCGTAGTCTGGGCGGCACACACCCTGGTCGTACCTGTAGTTGTTCCTGTTGACCAGAACGAAACCGACCCCCGCCGACCTAGCGGCGAGGCAGTCGACCTCCCTGTCGCCGACGTAAACCGCTTCGTCGGCCCCGACGCCCATAGTGCTCAGGGCTCTCAGGATCACGTCCGGGTAGGGCTTGCCTCGTACCCCGTCAACGACGCCTGAGACCGTGTCGAAGAGGCCGAGTATGTTGAAGTAGCCGAGGTACTCGACTATCCTCTCCAGCTTACTGGAGGAGGCTACCGCGAGTCTGAACCCCTTACTCCTCAGCAGGCCCAAAACCTCGGGGACGTCGTCGAAAACCCTGATCATCCGCCTCCAGTTCTCCTCTACCAGCTTGGCCCTGACCCTCATCAGCTCAAGGTGCTTCTCCCTACCTAGCCCCCCGAATACCAGGGAGGAGAACTCTTCTAGGGGCCTACCGATGTTTCTCCTAATCGCGTCCTCGTCTACCTCGACGCCCACTATACGCGAGGCCTCGAGGAAGCTCCAGGTTATGAAGTCCTCCGAGTCCAGTAATGTGCCGTCCATGTCGAACAGGACAGCCCTAATCACAGCTGGCCGCCCTCGATCAACTCGGCGAGCTTCACGATGGCCCTTCCCGCGGGCTCGTCTACAACTAGCTTGGCCACCGCTCTGAGCTCCTCGTCCGCGTCCCCGGTCGCTACGCCCAGCTCCACGGCTCTCAGGAGGTCTGCGTCCATGGAGCTGTCGCCCACAGCCGCGGCCTCGCTGGGGTCCAGACCCAGCTTGTCGAGGACGAATTTGACAGCCCTGCCTTTATCCACGTCACGCGGCGTCAGGTGAATAGCGTACTTGCTGTAGCCTACCCTCACCCAGTCGTACCTGCCCTCGACGTAGTCCTTCACCAGTTTGTAGACCTGGTCGCCGTTGGCCCTATCAACTACTCTGAGAGCGAAGTCGTAAAGCCTGAACCTGTTCTGCCACGAGTCCGCCACCAGCCCCCTGAACTTAGAGAGGGCGTCCGAGTAGGCTTCTCTCGCCGACCTCGACGGCAGCTCCACTATTCCGAGGTCCTCGCTGTATACCAGTGCACCGGTCTCCGCTATAGCGGGGCCGTTCAGGTCTAGGTACCTGTGCAGGCCTATGACTACCGGGAGAGCATTGCTGGAGACAATGCTGACTCGGACACCTATGCTCTGGAGCCTTCTCAGCGCCTCGACGGCTCCCAGGTAGATCCTGTACGTCCTCCTAGACTCGGTCAGGGTCCCGTCTAGGTCGGTGAACACTATCTTTACCCTGGCCATGCTTACCACCCTAGCACTATGAGAGTTATTGGAGGATCTACAGGGTTTTAAAAGACCGGGAGAGCCGGTGTGATCAGTGTATACGCCGCCGCCGGGATTTGAACCCGGGTCACGGGCTCGACAGGCCCGCATACTAGACCGGGCTATACTACGGCGGCCCTGTAAATTTGGATACTGCATTGTAGGGTTTTAAAAAGTTGTTTCACGGTATGTAAGGAGGCTTCTCGTCTAGTTTCAAGACGCCCGACTCCAGCTTGGCCTGCAACCTGTACGCGACGAGCTTATCGTCCGGGCTGGCCCTGGGCGGGTGTGGGACTCTCAGCTCTCCCCCGCAGTACGGGCACTTGTCTGTCGCAAGAGTATACCTGCCACACCTAGAGCACTTCCTCATGAGCCACTTCAAGACTTCACACTCTCTACAGAGACTTCGACACCGAGCTCCTTGGCTTTCTTGAGCGCGCGCTCAAGCGACCTCTCCAGGACCGCCTCCGCCGTCTTGTAGTCTCCAGCCTCCACCTCCACGACGTACCTCGGGGAGCCAGCCGTGTATATTCTCGCCGCCAGCCCCTGCCCCGTGATCTCACTGTCCAGGGTTTCGAGGACGCTCCTAACCCTCACAACGCCGTCCCTTTCCAGGCTCCTGAGCAGGACGACCCTCTTGACCGAGATCTTCCTGGGCTTCACGTGCTTAGACGCCTCTTCGAGAATAGGCTTGACCCACTTCTCGGGTACACCGGCTTTAATGAGAACCTCCTCTCCCTTGCCCACGGCCTCCTCCAGCGCAGTTAGCGGCTCCCCGAACTGGTCTTCTAGCTTCCAGACCACGTCCCTGTAGGCTTCCTCTAGGCTCCAGCCCATAGACTTGGCTACTGTCTCGATTATCTTGGCGCCGCGCAGGAACCTCTTCCACCACATCATCTTTCTCCGCTTGTCTCCGTCAGAAACCCTCTTTAGAGAGACGTCTACCTCGTTCTTCCTCCTGTCCACTCTTATGACCTTGACGACTATCTTCTCGCCCTCGTATATGACCTCGTGGAGGTCCTTGACCCACTTCGTAGAGGTCTCGCTCCAGGGCAAGTACGCCCTCAGGTCGTTGTACTCGTCTAGGGTCACGTAAGCTCCGTAGTCGAATATCTCTCTCACCGTGGCGACTACTAGCTCGCCGAGGTCTGGCAGGGGCTTCCTTGGGACTACCACCTTAAACCGCCACCTCACGGAATTCGTATAGTGCCAGCAGGTAATAATTGTAGAAGGTCGCCGACGTCGAAGTAGTGGTGTCCAGCGGTATGAGCGTAGTGTTGACGAGTCTGAAGAACATCGGAGTCTTTACGCTGAGCTCTTGGGGCTGGTAGACGTCGTTCAGGACAGGGTAGCCCATCGAGTGAGCCGCGTAAGCTACGAGCTCTACTACGAGGGACGACGCCGCCCTGCTAGTCCAAGCCAGGGGCACGTTCACGAAGTACGTCGCCTTACTGTAGTCTACGAAGTCCGTTACGCTCTGGTTGGCGAGCGCGGCGTAGACGGGTATCCTGGCAACGTCCCCTAAGGGTTGGTAGGTCACCGTCCCGATACCACCCGCTGGTATAGCCCTCCCGAAGTGCGCCTGCTTAGTACCATACACCGTGTTCTCGATGCTTACAGCCTCCCCCACGATCACGTAGACCCTGCTTATGTTGTACGCCATAGCCAGTCTCCTCAAGATGCCGGCCGCGGTGGCCTCGTCGCTGACCATGATCCAAGACGCGAGCCTCCACCCCTCCACGGGGCCGGAAGGGCCTGCGAGGGCTGTATATCCCTCGCCTAGATAGCCCAGGATGTAGTACGTGTAGCCCCAGTACGCTACGACGAGGGTTCTGTTGCTAGAGACGTTGGAGAGAGCGCTTAGAAGGCTGGGCAGACCGCTAAGGTCGACCCCCGTCCTGTTTATGTAGGTCAACGGGATGTCCAAAGACACGATGCTCGGGGGGCTCCAGCTCACCGCCGTCGAAGAGACGGCGTTGCTCCCTACGATCGATAGCAGTACTAGCGAGACCAGGAGTATAGAGGTGGCTCTGCCGAAGCCTTTCTCGAATACGCTTATCCCGTGGAGTACCCTTGTCAAAACATAGGCGACCACCACGGAGGATGCTACTATAGCGTACAGCTCGTTGACCACGTCAACGTAGCCCAGGAGGAGTGAGATAACAGACGTCGAGAGCAGGAAGACCTTTGCGAAGAGGTCTACGATCCCCGAATACCTGGCCGTCCTCGACAAGGCTAGGAAGCCGAGGACGAGGAGGAGCCCTGGAGCACCCAGGTCGAACATCGGGTTATACTGCTTGTAGTACACCCCGGTGACGCCCGGGGCGCCTAGGCTTGCCGACGCGAGCACAGACGAGGCGGCGGCGAGTACCAGCGAGGCGACGACAGCAACGAGCCTCGAAGACGCCTTGTTGAGACCGAACCTCTTAACCAAGTACCACCCCACTAGGGGGCCCGCCAGCAAGCCTAGCGCCACCGCGTGCCAGAGGGTTACGAACCTGTAGCCGAGCAAGACCGCTACGAGGAACACGACAAGTATAACGCGGGCTGGCAGGAGCTCTCTCCACCCCATTTTACCAGCCGTCACGAGGATGCTGGCGGCGATGCCGTACGATGCCACCACTACCCATACACTACCATTCAACAGCCACGAAAACGCCAAGACCGCTCCCGCTAACACGCCAACCAAGCGGCTTCCCGTGCCCGAGGCGGCGAATAGGAGTAGGGCGCCCAGCAGAGTGAGCGGGACCATGTTCCAAGGACCGAACATCCCCAGTTTAAACCAGTACACGAAGCCTGGAGTCGTCGCGACGAGGAGAGCCGCGAGACCCGCCGCCAGCAGATCCCTGGACCAGAAATACGTGAGAGCGACTACAAGGACCAGCGTTAAAGCCCCCGCTACCAGGGGCACTACGTCTACAGAGCTCCGGGCCAGCACCCTGATTAAAAGGTCCCCTAGCGTGTCGTAGTACCTCAGATCGACGGGTGCCACAACGGAGAGACCCCTGTCAAGCGGGTACCCAGCATACTTTACGACGTATATGTGAAACCACGAAATGTCGCTTGGGAGACCGTACTTCAAGGTGTAAAACCCGAGAACAAAGTAGGAGACCAGGCTTAGTGCGAGGAAAACAACGCCGGGCACTACGTTCCTGACCTTCATAGTAAGCACCTTCAGGGCTGTGTTTATTAGTTGAGACCTAAATTTAAAACCTAAACACGTAGGGAGGAGACGTGTCGAGAAAGACGAAGAGGTTTAAAGAGGACCTGGCCTACGAGTTCGACTACGACTACGTGGCCGACAAGGCCCTGTCGTTATTCGTGGTCTTGTCGATCGTAGCGATCGTAGTGGTCGTGCCGAACTGGCCCTACCTCGTCCTGACCTATGGTTCACAGCTAGCCTCGTACGGGTTGAGCGCTGTAGGGTACACACTGCTCTACACAACCCTCATAGCGTTCCTAATCGTGGTAGGAGCGATAGCCCCGCATTTCACGGAGTCTATTAGACCAAAGGGTTTCAAGAGGATAACAGAGGAGAGGAGGCTAGAGATCAACTTCTACGTAATGGTCAGCTTGCTGGCTGTCGCGTCCTTGACCGCCTTAGCCGTTAGTTCGCAGTACCTCCCCCCTTAGCTGTAGATACGAGTAGATCGGTCTCTCGACTAGCTCGACACAGTCCTCCAAGTAGAAGGGCAGCGTCTTTTCGACCTCTAGTAAAACGACATCGCCTCTCCTGTACCTGCCACAACTGGACTTGAAGTACGCGAGCAACCTCCTCCCGTGCGGTACTGAGGAACCAGAGTAGAGTAGGGCGAGGAACTTCTTCATGCGCCACACAAGCCTGAGCACGTACCCGTCTACGCTATCGGTGGGGGGCTCGACGCCGAGAGACGCCTTCAACAGCCTGAACTCGGCCAGAGTACGCGCGTCTTCGACAACCCGGCTTAGTATCTTTAGGAAGAGCTCTCTCTCCTCTCTGCTAGAACTTAAGCCTGCCTGAAGGCCGCTCTCCAGACCCGACTGGACGTCTTGCAACTTGACGTCTTGGATTGACAGGAGCTTGGCAGACCAGATCTCCTCGCGGATTAACCTGGTTAGCGGACTGCTCATACCAGAGGCTCCACTCCTCTATCGCCCACGTAATTTGCTAGCTTCTTGAGAATTAAATATATGGCGTAGGGAGCCTCCATCTCCAGCCTGACCCCCCTCTTCAGGTTTAGCTTCTGGTCGAATACCCTGAAGCCAGCGAAATCTATGAGAGGGCTCACCACTACTCTCCCCGACCATGCGAAGAGGTCGGTGAAACTAAAGGGCTCGGCCTCTTTGAACTCCGCCACCTTGAGGCCCGCTTTACCATTGATGCCGCCCTCGAACCTAGACAGGCGCGTGATGTCCATTGTGACGACCTTGTCGACCTTAACACACAAGTCGCTCAGTAGGTTGCTAAGGTACTCGCCGGGCAGCCTGTACAACACGCCCCTCTCACTGTGTCTAGGAGGGCTCCTGAAGCCCTCTGCGGCTACCACCTTCTCGGCCAGACCCATCTCGAGCGCGAGTTTTAAAACCCTTTTCCTGAACCCCACCTCGCTTTCACCAAAGTACACAAACCCAGCTCTACTGGAGGTATCCGATGGGAAGAGGCGCGAGACGTCCATGTTTTCGCAGGAGACGTAGTCAGCTATGGAGGCTCTCGCCTCCCTCGTTAGGTCTAGCGCGAGGTCGTCGGAGACTCTCACGTGGAACCCCCTATGCCCCGAGAAGTAGACCTTGACGTCTCTAAACCCGAAGTCGTCTTCGAGGATCTCGCGTAGCTTGGAGGCTTCACTAAGCCCTTTCCTAAAGCACTCGGGCTCTATAACGCTCACCTCGACGGGCTCAGAGCCGGAGGGGCACTTCTCGGCGTGTTCACCGAGAACGCTGTTGTCCTCGACGCACACTTTCAACTTGAGTTCGCACCCGGGGAGGTGGTCCACGTCTATGTCGAATATGAGCTCCGAGCCCTTCCAGCCCTTCATACTCATGTTCTCGGCGGAGGGGTCTTCGTAGACTGCTGACGAGTAGTACAGGTGTAGCGGCGTCTTCTGGTCCAGAATGAAGTGGTACAGCTGGGCCATCGAGGGGAAACTCAGGTGTCTCACGTAAGTCTCGCTCTCGAGGTCTACGAGAGCTATCTCTCTCGAATGGAGGTTAGGCGGCTCTACAAGAGGCCTTCTACTATAGTATTGCCTGAGCACTCTCCGGAGAAAATGCTTATTCGACTCGCGGCGATACATAGAACGTTAGCCTTCCGCCCTGCGAGATGTCGAATACGAGTCTCATGGGCATGTTAGGCCCGTAACTGAGAGTGAGGCCCTCTGCTACCGGCGAGATCCTCGAGATCTCTACCAGGTACTCCATGCTGTAGCTGGTTTTCGCGTCAGCGCTGGCGGCGTACTCGAGGAGGGACCCGTCTTCGAGCGATAGCTCGATCTTCGCCTCGGCCACGTCGCTAGACGAGGAGAATACCAACTTGCTAGAGCCCGCCTCGGACTCTAGCGTGATCACGTCGCCGACTACCTCCAGCTCTTTCAACACGTCCGCAAAGATAGCCGGCTGGATTCTAGCGGTTACCGGGAACTCGAGCTCTATCTCGGATAATTCCTCGACAGTTGACACCTCGATATTGGGTAAGATGAACGTCCTCGTCCCGTGACCGTGAAACGTCACACCTAGCCTACCGCCTTCGAAAGTCTCCAGTGCGAGCTCGTCCCCCTTTGAGGCTAGTTTGAGTATTTTAGAGAAGTCCTCGAAGTTGACGCCGAACCTCTCCTCCCCGCCGACTTCGTACTCGGCGAACGACTCCTTCGGGATTACTAGGTCTATTAGGGCGGTATTAGACGAGTCTAGAGCCCTCATCCTTAGACCACCGGCGTCGGCCTTGAAGACGCCCTCCTCGATGATCTTGGCAATAGAAGAAACTACGTACTTCCATATCGCCGCGTTCGAGAACTTGAGCCTCAAGCAGTGACCACCCGCTCTATGCAACTAGTTAGGCTCCAGAGGAATTAAACCTTGGGGGCCTAGTAGGAGCGCCCAGCAACCCGCCCGACCGTCTACTCGTACTCCCTCCAGACGTGCCCGCATCTCCTGCACTTGTAAAACCTCGTCGGAGGCTCGTCAGCGGCTCTCGTCTGGATGAACCAGTAGTACGCCTCGTGGTAACCGCACTTCGGGCAAGTCACTTCCCTGGTTATAGGCAGGTTGGCCTCGCCGCTGTCTTTCAGCACGAGCGTCTTCTCCTTCTCCGAGTGCTCGATTTTCACCTTCAACCCGTAGAGGGCCAGGTCTCGCTCTGTGGCCTTTACCTTGTAACCACACCTGGAGCAAACTAGGTAGTATGTCCCGCCCTCGTTCACAGGCTTCATTAGACCCCCGCAACGAGGGCAAAACCGTGGCATGGTGTCTCGCCGCAGACAACCGACTCTAGAGCCTCTACACCACCCAGACTTATATACTTGACAAGACTGGAGGCGAGTCTTATAAAGCTACAGTACTTCTCCCTTAACGGTAGGTACTGGGAGCCCTCTACGACCCTCAACCCCAGCCAGGCGTGGTCGTACTTCGAGCCTTCGCAGTTCACTACTATCGACAACTCGTTGAAAGTGGACAGGCTTCTAACGGCTTCTCGCAGGCTGAACAGCCTATCGAGGGCCTGGACTATTTTCATCTCTTCTAAAAATTTCCCCTGTATACTGCCAGTACTATGATGTCGTCGAGTAACGCTACAGCTAGTACCCTCGACTCCCTCTTCATAGCTTCTCCTCTACCAGGCTCCTGAAAGCTCTTATGTCGCCGACTAGCTTGTCTATTATCTCTACGAGGACCTTGAGGGGGTCTTCGCCCTGCTTCGTGACTATTGTTAGCTCCATTCTCTCTTGGAGCGGGTGCGGAATCCTGTACGCGCTGTACTCCACTCTCGGGTCTAGGAGAGCCTCTTTTGCTAGCAGGTTTCCAATTGTATGGTCCTCTCCCTGGATCTCTATCACCAGCTCGTTCCCCTCCCTCTTGAGAATTCTCACTTCCATCGGTGAAACCACCGGTTGCTCGCTGGCTAGCCAGTACTATACTTTAGCTTTTTTAAAAATTCATCTACACCCTGGACCCACTCGATATTCAAGACGATAGACCCCTCTTCATCCCTCCTCAGGTGCGAGAACGCGAGAGCCCTCTCCAGGATCTCCTCCAGAGGGGCCCCTGTTAGAGCGCCTATAGTTAACAGGTAGTACTTCGTCGACAACCCTCTCACGTTGCCGGGCATTCTCTTGGCTAGTTCTATTATCCTCTTGGACAGCTCGTAGACCACCTCTTTGCCCGCGTTAGTTATTACCCTGTTGCTGTCCTTGTCTAGAGCGGCCGTGAACCCCCTCCTCCTCAACACCTCTACTAAAACACGGGGCGGGAAGGTCGAGCCGAGGTCCCTGAACAAAGCGTTAAGCTCGAAGGAGGACCCTCCTCTACCAGCCCTGGGTAACCCGGCTAACAGGCTCTTGATCCTGGCCCAGGCCCTCTTGATCTCCGACTCGTATCCGTGGAACTCTATCGATATCCAGTTGTCGTGGATGGTTATAGTGTATTCGCCTACAAGAGCTACGTGCTCGCTTATCCTCTCAGCTATCTTCTCGCAGGGCTCGCTGATACACCTCACTCTGAAAACTCTTTTGACGAGAGGCATCACTGCACCTTCACGAGTACGTAGTTCGTGCTCACCTTCCTCTTGTTAACCTGCCCGCACACGCTGCAGACCAGCCTGCCGCCCTCGTACACTAGCTCGCCTCCGCAGTAGTTACACCTCGCGTACACCACGCCCAGCTGCGGCTCCTTGATGGATAGCTGGAAAACCCCTTTCCCACCTATCACCTTGGCTTTGACCACGTCGCTGACCCTGACAACGTCGAACATGGTCTCCACGTATGCTTGGCTGGCCTGGGAGACGTGTATGACCCCAGTCATACTCACAGGCTTTACAGACCTTTTGTCTTCGACCCAGTAAATTCTCACAAATGCTAGGTCGTCGTTCATGTGTACTACTACACCCTCTACTATGTCGCCTACGCGTGGTACGAGAGTCTTGGCGACAGCGGGTTTTACGCTCACGGACTTCCTCAACTTATCCGCGAAAACCACGCCTACGACGCTGCTCCTGAGCCTCCCACTAGCATCCTCGTACACGCCACTACCCGCTATGAACTCCTCTAGGACCCCCAAGACGTCGCCCGGTGTGACCTTGTCGCTACTCAACCCAGACCCCTCTTTAGCACGACGTAGAACGCCTTGAACCTGTGCACCCTCCTACGGTGGGTCTCGAACATCATCGGTATTTTTAATTCAAGAAAGCCTATTTTAACGACTCCGAAACCTTTTTCAGCAGCATGCGCCCTAACCAGCTCAACGGCCTTCTCCGTGTACTTGTGGATCGAGTAGACGCTGCCCGCGACGTCTAGCGCCGAGCTCAGGAAGCCCATGTCAAGCCCCCGGTTGCTCTCGTACACGCCGAAAGGCGGGTTCATTAAGACCGTGTCAACGCTTACGACGGGGTTGTAGAGGGCGTCGGCGACCATGTAGACGACCCTCCTACAGAGCTGGCGGCTGTGGCGGCAGTGGGCCTCCCTCGCGTATTCCAGCACCCCCTCGTCTATGTCAAGACATATACCGAGCCTGGCCCCCAGCATCAGCGCTCCGAATACGAACCTGCCAGTACCACACCCCAGCTCCAGGACAACGGAGTCCTCAATATCCCCCATCATGTACGCGTCCCAGAGAACAGCCGCAGCGACGTCCGGCGACGTCTCGTACTGCTCCAGCTCTCTCCTTGGATGCGGGTAACGAGGTAGTTTGGAGAGGGCTATTTCGAGGCCCTTCTTGTCTAAACTACCACGGGAAGACGTACTTTTCAACCCCCCAGACAAGCATGGCGAGCTCTCCTGGTGTGAGGACCGGCTTGTGGAAGCCGTGGAAGTCGTCGAGGGGCAGCCTAGGACAGCTCGTGACGACTATGAAGTCGGGCCTGAACGTCTCGTCTATCGTGAGGAGCCTGTCCAAGGTTAGGTAGGAGACGGTCGTCACGACGTACTCGACCCCAATCTTCTCCATCAGCTTGGCGACCATGTTTAGTACACTAGGCCTGAACTGTCCCGGCCTCGCGCCGGCGACCACTACTGCTCTCCTCAAAGCCTGGTTGCGGAGTTTGACTACCGTGTAAACCCTCTCCCTGATCAACTTGCGTGCTTCTACTGATGGATCCCAGACCTTCCCCCTGTAGGGGTCGTAGGCCAGCAAGTTGTCGGTATATAGGGCCGCGCCCAACGCGTGGAACAGCCCCCCAGAGACTAGTAGGAACCCGTCCACCGAGCCCGCCAGTGCTATTACAGAGCGGTAGTCGCACCCGAGTATAGGTCTATCCTCGGCCTCTCTAACGTCGAAACCCCTGCTGGACAGGTAATCTGCGACCCTCTTAGCCACAAGGCGCTCCGTTAAAGGGCTGACCACGGCCACCCTCCTCCAAGACCTAGACCTCAGCGAACCCTCTATCTCCAGTAAAGACTCGGCGCGGGGTGTCACGTCGTAGTAGACCGGGACGTACACGACCCTCAAGGGGGGCTCGACCTCGGCGAGGGGGTACTCGGCGTGCCCGACGTGGACCACTAAGTCGGGTCTCAGGAGGGCTGTCTCTTCCAGCGGGATGTCGCAAGCACCGAACGAGGGCGACGCCGAGTAGTAGACCTCGACGTCCCTTACCTTCCTTAGGAGGCCTCCTAGGCAGTCGTACAGCTTCTTTAGTCCGTCGGGGGCCTGTAAGAGAACCCGGGGCCTCGAGGCAGGTATCGAAGATAGCTCCTCTACTAATAGGCTCTCCTCAACAATGTAGGTGTCGCATTTCAAGGTACTAACCTTTCGGACTGAAAACGGCTCTTGACAGCGTAGCTACTACTGCCCAACATCTGCCTGGATAGGCTCTATGACCACCCTTGCCGGCAGAGGTAGCTTAGACGCCGCTATCTTCATAGACTTCTTGGCTTCGTCCAAGTGCTCCTTCTTCACGTAGAGCTCCACGATCACGTCGCCGGGGCTGACCCTGGCGGCCAATCCGATGGGTTTGCCAAAGGACAGCCTCATACCGTCCTGCAACCTGTCAGCACCGGCAAACGCCATCATCTTGTTCTCCCTGATAACGTGGTGGGGGTACTTCTTCACTTTCAGGTAGTAGTTGAAGTCGCCCGCCACGATACTCATCCTCTTGTTGATCATAACACGCGCGGCCTCGAGAGCGTTGTGCCTGATCTGCCCGGCCTCCTCCGCCACTAGCTTCAGCACGTACTGGTAATCGCCTTTCGGGTTCCCCATCTCGAACTTCGTTATCTTGGGCTGGGGGACGCCCGGTATGTACTCCTTCCTAGTGTACGGCGGCCCGCTGAAGTGTGTGTAGCACCTCGCCGGTCTCAGAGGCATTTAAGTAGCACCCTAGAGTATACGAGAACCTTAACTAGATTAATAAAGCTTAGTCCGCACATCCCGACTAGACGGCCTACACAGACCACGCCGCGGTTGGAGTCGGCAAAGTCTAGGTTAAAACCCCTTCTACACCTAATTTATATCTACGGTGCGGGGGTGCCCGAGCCAGGCCAAAGGGGGCGGACTCAAGTAGCCCAGGGGAGATCCGCTGGTGTAGGCCTGCGTGGGTTCAAATCCCACCCCCCGCACTAAGTTGGAGGAGAACCGATGAAGGTGCCCCTTATAGCGGCTTTCACGAGGTGTTGCCTCGGCGAACTCCTTCTGTTTACAGTGCTCGTGTCTAGCATAATTTTCATGATACAGCTGTTCTTCACACCCGTCGTAGTCATCGTCAGCGGTCTAAGCTCTATAGTGAACGCCCCGCCGGCGCAACCGGCTAGCGTTGGCGTGTTACTTGCGAACGAGTGCGAGATCCCCCTAGTAGTCTACTGCCCCTCCGTAGCCGAGGGTTCCCGTGGAGGCGTCGAGATGCTGGCTTCTACGGGGCTGTTAAAACTACTCCAGTACGGGGGCGAGCCGCCAACCCGCCTCCAAGCCGAGGTCAAGATCGGCCCGGTGAAAACCAGCGTCGTCATCACGGGCTCCTTCCCTGGAGAGGCGCCGGCGTTGAAACCTGTCTCGGGGTGTAACGAGAGCCTGCACCCCTTGTCGATAGCTTCCTCTAGTGTAGTGCGCGAGTTCGAGAACGTGGGAGAAGTGCTCGTCTACTTTGCTCTAGCCGTACTCCTCCTGGGCTCCCTCTTGCTCGGCTTGAAAAGAGAGGACGACTTAGCGAACACGGCACAGGTAATTAGGGAGCTAGGAGGCGGGAGAGGGTCCGCAGCCGCTGGTCTTCTCCTCTCGATCGCGGTCACGGCCGTGACCGGTGCACTCCTCGGTTTTAGCCTCTCTATAGCTCTGTCGCGTACTCTCACCGTTGTAGCAAAATATCTCCTGAAGGCCCCGATCGTTGTAAGCCCGTACATAAATTTGGCCGGTTTCGCGCGCTCTTACGCTTTGATAGCAGCCATCGCTCTACTACCCCACACGCTCATAGTCAGGAGGGTGACGAGGAGGGTGTACGAGTGAACGTCTTATTGAAACTCTTCTTCGACAAAGACTACTTTGCTTCGGCAGCGGTACTAGCAGTCGTCGTCTCTTTCAGCATGGTCGCTATAAGCATAGCGGGGGGCATTGTACTAGCACCACTAGAGGTCGCTAGAGGGGGTAGCGACCTCCTGGTCTATAACAGGTACAGCTTCGTGGTGACCGGTCTATTACCGAGTCGCTTAGCCGAATACGTAGTCAACAGTACTGGCGGGAGATGCGTCCCTGTCGTCTTAGCTCCCGCGCTGATCAACGACGCGACGCCCGTGGTAGTCCGGGGTGTACCACCAGACAAGGTCCAACAGGTAATTGGTGCAGGCAAGGTTGTCGGAGAGCTGAGAGTAGACGGGTTCAACGCCGTGGTTGGCGCCCGGGTCTCGAGCAAGCTGGGTGTCTCTCCCGGGGAACTACTCCTACTGAGAGGGGTTTTGAACAACAACGCTGTAGCAGTCGAGGTCTCCGGCGTTTTCGAGACAGGGACTCTACTGGACGACGAGGTGCTGACGAGCCTTGATACAGCCAGGCTTCTAAGGGGCATAGGCGTAGGCGAGTACAGCGTCTTGACGTGTAGTAGCCTAGACGAGCAGGCGACCAGGCTATTGGAGGCTATCGCGGGCAACACCAGCGTGGGTTACGGGCTCAAGGTAAGCATACCCAGCTGGCTCGTCTCCCTGTTCGAGTCGCAGAGAGGGGGGTTCAAAGGAGTCGTGTCGATCAAGGGTTTCGGCGACGTGGTCAACTTGAGTAGGGAGACGAGTCTCCTCGGGATAGCCGGCTCCTTGATACTCTCGACGGCCGTACTGGTCGAGACCTCGTCATACTACTTGAAGGCGAAAAGGAAAGTCCTGCACACGATTCTCGAGGTGGTGCTTGATACGAGGAGGGTGAGGTTTATGGCCGCAGCCTCCCTAATAGCTTTGTTCGTGTCTGGGTATGTTCTCGGGGTCTTGCTTACCTGGCTTCTCCACGGGCTATTGCGCTTCCAGGTGCTGTTCCACAGTATCAGCCCCGACCCGCAGCCCGACAACACTTTGCTGTACACCCTGGGCCTCGTGGTGGTTCAGTCGCTTATCGTGTTGAGAGGTGTCGGCAATATTGGAGAAGAGGCCTAACGGCGGTGTCCTGCTTCTACTATTGGCCGTCTCAATCCCGCTCCTAGCAAGGCTCGCACTCTACATTACCTGCAGTACTTTTTTCTCGACCGACGTGTGGGGTATTCTAAGGAACTCGCAGGTGTTGAGCCAGTATTCACCTATTAGCCTTTACTCCAGCGTTTTCGACGGCTACAACAACTACTGGCCAGCAACATCGTTTGAGCTCGCCATCTTCAGCGAGGTGACGGGGGCCGGCCTGCTGCTCTCCGTAGTCACGATAACGAGCTTTATTTCGGCGTCGATCATAACAATTGTCTACTCGTTTAGGAGGGGCTTAGAGGGCGGCCTGGCCGCGGTAGTGATAGGGGCGGCCTTCAACGTCCTGATGATGACGGCCGCCTATACAAAAGAGGGGTACGCCTACGTCCTCCTCTTAATGATGGTCTACTCCCTCGTCGGCAGAGCGAATCTAGGCCCGGTCATACCCGTGGTCTCCGCGCTGGCGCTTCCGTTCACCCACCACCTTACTTCTCTAATCGCCGCCGTCATCCTGTTCTCGTCGTTCTTAGCCCACGTAGTCAGGCTATATAAGCCGCTACCCTACTGGGCGGTGGAGTTTCGTAGGGTTGTCGTCTCCTCTGTCCCGCTACTCGCGTCGCAATATCTGCAGTACCTTGTGCTAGGGAGGTTCTCGACGCTCTCGGTTGTAACGGGCTGGCTTGCCCTCAGCTTAGTCTCCTACGTCGTCGTTTTCAGCCTGGTCGGGCTAGCAATAGGGGTCTTCGTAGTCAAGGTGAAGGAGCGTTTGTTAGAGGCCGCGGCTCTGCTATCCCTTGTTACAGGGGTCGCTTTATCGGGCGTGGTCGCGGAGGTCGTTTACTCCCTAGACACGGTGAGTCTCGCTCTGACAGTGCTCCTCGTTCTAACGGCTCTACTCATCGTGGTCATTAACGCTGTGTCGAGGGACAGGACAACGCTCTCTTCTCTCGCGTGGTTCACCGCTGTAGCAGGCCTGATCGCGTTCTTTGTCGGGGAGGAGATCCCCGGCTACGACTCCATAATCTACAGAGTGGCCGGGTTCATCGTAGTTCTAGCCCCGTTAACCATCAACGGGCACCGTAGGAGGCGTGCTGTTCTTGCGTCCGCCCTCTTCCTCGCGGCGTCAGTCCTCGTCTACGTCCTGACCTTCACCGGGGCAGCGTCTCCCCTCGGGTGGTACTGGGTGTACAGGGAGAGCGAGGTCTACACGGGGCTCTTACTCAAGGAAAAACTTACAGGGTTGAAGGTGTGTAGCGACGTGAAGCAGGGCATGATGCTGAGTGGTTTCTACGGGGTTGAGACGGCACAGATCCCGTGCGGATCAGAGGCCCTGAGACTCTGGTACAGGTACATGGCGACGAACGGGGCTCTCTTGTCCGCCGGCCGGGTTGTAAAAGTGAGTGTGGACCCGAATAGGGTCAACGGTACCGTTTTAAACAACGGCAACGGTTTCCTCTTATTGGTATAGCAGTGTAGCGGGGTAGGGTCAGCCTATTGGAGCTCGTTAAGCTGGAAAAGGTCAGAAAGACCATTAACGGAAGGGCTGTACTCGAGAACGTCGACCTACAAGTAGGGCCCTCGAGGATCGTCGTGATAAGGGGTAGGAGCGGGGCCGGTAAGACGACCCTACTAAAGCTCATGGTCCTACTGCTAAAGCCTGACGAGGGTAGGGTACTGATAAACGGCGTAGACGCGTGGAGACTCGGCACTGCTGCGAGGTCTAGGCTCGTATCGGGAACCATATCCTACATCCCTCAGACAATAGACCTGCTCCCCAACCTGACGGTTAGGGAGAACATAGAGTTGCCGGCCGTTATTAGGGGCTTGAAAAAGGGAAACAGAGAGCTGGCCGTCAGGGAAGTGAGCGAGCTGCTCGGAATACCGCACATGCTTGAGAGAAGAGTGGAGACGTTGAGCGGCGGCGAGAAGCAGGTTGTCGCCTTGGCTAGGAGCCTGGTGACCAAGCCTAGGCTCGTCGTCGCGGACGAGCCCTTCGCCTACGTTGACGATAAGGGTGTAGAAAACCTGTTCAACACTATAAGAGAGCTAAGGGACAGGCTCGGGGTCTCCTTCGTCATCACTACTACGGAGATAAACATCAAGAGCTTCACGGGGGACGAGGAATACCTTTTAACCAACGGGACTCTAACAAAGGTCTAGGGATGATTAGACCCCGACGGCGAGATGAGGAGCTCTATGGTCAGGCCGGTAGTCGCCGTTCTCGCAATCCTCGTTTTAGCGGCTGAGGTCGTTTGGGCTGCCTCGCCTGACTACCTCGCCCAGGTTGAGGAGATAGCTACTAAGTTGAAGAGCCTAAGCCAGGCGGGCGTGAACACCAGTATGGTGGAAGAGTGCGTGAACAACGCCTTGTCGCTCATAAACAAAGGCAACCTGACCCCCGAAGAGGCGGCGTGGGTTGAAGGCAACCTCACCCTGGCCAGAGAGGAGCTGTCGTCCCTTGAGAGCTCGTATTCCAGTTTCGTAACCTGGCGCTACATTACGCTAGCCGGCACAGTAGTCGGCTTCGCGTCCATACCTATAGCTGTGTACTTCCTGCTGCCGCGTGTCTGGGCCTACCTGTGGTTCAAGACTAGGAAGAAGTGGTTAGTCCGCAGGAGGTACAAGAGGTAGTTAAGGCTTATATTAACAACGTGAAATTATTGATTAAGCGGTTCGCTAGGGATTCAGGCTTGTCGATTGACATAGACCACGCCCGCGAGATGATCAAACAAGCCCTAGGCGAGATTAAGAAGGTCTACGTCGGGAAGGAGGGTTTGGTAAAGCTGAGCATGGCAACGCTTCTGAGTAGTGGCCACCTGCTGATCGAGGGCTTACCCGGCACCGGTAAAACCCTTCTAGCAAAGACGCTGGCCAGAGTTATAGGTGGGACTTACAGGAGGATCCAGGGACACCCCGATACGCTGCCCTCTGATATGACGGGCTTCCACGTGTATAGGCCGGACGGTTCGTCGAGTTTTGTGAGAGGGCCTGTCTTCTCTAATATTTTATTGCTCGACGAGCTTAACAGGGTGCCGTCCAGGTCTCAAGCCGCACTCATAGAGGCGATGCAGGAATACCAGGTCACGGTCGAGGGGGTCACCTACTCTCTGCCCAGGCCTTTCATGGTGATCGCGACGATGATCCCCCAGGAGTACGCGAGCGGAGCTTACGGCGTGGTCGAGACGCTGATCGACAGGTTTGCTACTAGCCTGCCCTCGCTCTACAACCCACCCGAGGAAGAGCTCGAAATAGTCTCGAGGTCGGACTACGTGCTACAGCCTCCAGTCGAGCAGGTGCTCACCCCGTCCGACGTGACTAAGATCTCCGAGTTGATCGCTTACTGGGTGCACGTGGAGGAGAACGTCAAGAAGTACATAGTTGATCTAGTGAGCTACTTGAGGAGCTCCCGAGCCGTGCTTTACGGGCCTAGCCATAGAGCTAGCGTCTGGTTGTACAGGGTGTCTAGGACCCTCGCCTTCATGGAGGGGCGGGACTACGTTATACCCGATGACGTGAAGGCCCTCGCGGTCCCCGTCTTAGCGCACCGGGTCAAGATCAGGGAGGAGTTCGAGGTCGAGAGTGTGACCCCGAAGAGCCTTGTCGAAGAGGCTCTAAATAGAGTCCCTGTCCCAAAGTAGGTCGCTCGAAATGCTCGATATACTAGTAGTCATACTACTAGCTGTGACCTCGATCCTCGAATACTTTACCCCGGGCCTATTATCGCTAGTTGTAGCACTAGGCTCGTTCGCGGCTGTACTAGAGGCCTATTACTTTTCACCAAACAAAAGGGGGAGTTTAGACTTACAGCCGTTACTCATTTACGTACCTTTGACCGTAAAAGCGCTCACCACATCGCTCAACACGCCTCTGTGGCTACTTGATCTAGCGTGTCTCGCCGTTCTAGTTCTGGGGCTCTACTCTTCCACAGATGTGGATAAGTACCAGTCTCTCTACAGACCGTATATCCTACCGCCCCTACTTTTGTCAGCTACAGTAGGCGTAATTCTGGGCATCAAGAACCCGTTGGGCGTGTCCGTGGTTGCTGTATACGATGTCTTGTTTTCAGCCAGGCTACTAGAACCGGCTAGTTTAGACAGCGCCGTCTTGGTCTCGATCTACTTTATCCCCCTTTACCTTAGCCCGGTCCTGAGCGTGAACCTCTTATACTTGGTGTATTCGTATCTCGTCTACATGGCGAAAAACATTGCTCTCGATAGCTCGGAGAGGGCAGACGTCATCGTGGTATTTGACACCATAATTAAACCCGTCGTTTACTACCTGGGTGGGCTGGTTTGATACTGCGCTACATGGTAGCCGGCTTGAACATAGTCGTTATCGCTTCTATACTGATCGCGTACGGTGTCGTAACGGGTAGCCAGCCTATCATAGGTATGGGTGCCTCGACAGCAGTTATAGGTGTAGTCCTGATCTTCACCTCGGCTTCTACGAGCGAGAGCCTGCTTTTATCTCTCAAAGAGTACTCTCTGGCGTCGACCGTGGCTATCACGAGTATACTACAAGACGCCGACATGTTGGGTGTGAGACCTTGCTATATGAAGGGGTCGGGCGGGGAGGAGTACGTCGTTTTCTCGAAGAGCGCCCCACTCGCTATTCAAAAACCTGGTGTAGGCTACGCCGATACACCATACATAGCCTTCCCTATATCTGGTGTTTTAGCCGACTACGATAAGCTGGGCGCCGCGGACCTGCGCAGTGCCCTGTGCTCTAACAGAGGGCTCTGTAATAACATAGCCTTATCCGAGGAAGAAGGCTCCGTGAGAGTAGTTCTCTTCAACCTACCGCCCGAGTTCGCTGATCTACTAAAGTACCCCTACAACCCTCTCGTAGGGTACGTGCTCGCAGCCGTGGGTAGGCTTAAAGACCGGGTTGTTTGCCTTGAGAGGGTTAGTCTCGTGGGCGGCAATGCCGAGGTGTTCTTAAGGGTGGGGTAGTGTGAGCGAGCTGGACAGGTTCGTGCGCCTGTATATAGTCTTAACCCTGGTCTTGAATGGCTGGGTTCTGTTTTTAGGCGAGACTCGGTGGGACGTGTACGTTGTACTCAACATCCTCTCGTTCTACATATCGTACGCCATGAACAGGCCTAGTTTTGAGAACAGGAGGGTTGTAGGGGTTCTACACGGGATTCTAATAACACTATTCATAGCCCTGGTATCGTACAGGGTCTACGAGGTCTTAGCGCCTTGACAAAGCTCGCCTTGGCCGTTTTACTCGCTCTTGTCCTCGCGCTCCCCCTCCTAAGCTTAGACCGCGCCGAAGAGACCGGCCTTGACTGCCAAGCCCTCATCGCCTCGCTGTACAAAGTTATGGAAGCCTCCTTGAGCGGTAACAATTCGGCGGGCCTACTAGACCTGTATTCTAAGGCTGTTTTACCACCGCCAATAAGCCAGCTACACGGAAGGGTCGTGGAGGACCTCGCCGACCTACACGATGTCCTCAACTCGGTATTCAACGAGAGCAGCGTCGCCGCCACCCTAGAACATATCGCGGATTTATCAAAGAGGCTGAGAACAGACGTCGAATCGTATGTTGAAACCCTTACAGCATGTAGCGTAGACAAGAGCTCGGCTTCGCTCTACTCGGGGAAGGTCTATACGCTGCTGGACAGGGTCGACAGCCTACTGAACCAGGCGATGGTATACTTAGCCACGTCCAGCTCAAGCAGCTCTATCAAGGTGTACCCGAGCTCGCAGACCCTTGCTCCAGGGGACACCGTGTCGTTTAAGATCGTTGTCCTAGAAGAGGGCGTCTTTAACGGGTCCATAGTTTTGGCTGTACTCCCAGGGCTCGCGACTCTGGTCTCCGAAGAGATCCCCGTTTCGACGGGCGTCAATAAGATCGATGTAAGTATCCCCCCTGCAAGCAAACTGAGCGAGGTGTTGACCGCCGGGAGGTACATTGTGGTCGCTCATGTCGGGATACGGGACCCTATTAATTCGTCGGTCCTTTCACTCCTAACACTAGACCTCTACACAAACAACATAACGGTCAACGTACCCAGGGTTGTGCGGCCTGGGGAGCTCGTCTCGGCCAGCATAGTCCCCGCCGAGGGGTGTTTTGCCTCTATCCTACTGGATCGAGACGTGATCTTCGAGGGCTATTTGAGGGAGGAGGGTGCTGTTGTCACTTTCAGGATCCCCGACAACGCCACCCCCGGAACACACTACCTGGAAGTGAGGCTGGAGCCTGGTTTCAGGTACCTGGGCGGCACAGTCTCGATACCGCTACTAGTCGAGAGACCCGAGATCCCCGTTGTCGTGGAAGCGCCCACAGTGTACGTAGGCCTCTCCAACACGATACCCGTGCTTGTGAGAGCGTTGGGGAACGCTTCCAGAATAGTCGTTGTCACTAGTAGTGGTGAAAGAGAAGTCTCCAATGAGGGTATAACTTACTTAAACGGTGGATTGGGGCTGTTTGACCGTGTAGAGGCCGTGATAGAGGTATACCCAGTAGAGGGCTCCGTCTACCAACCAACGGTACACCGTGTATCGGTACTGTACATAAACCCGCTGACGCTCCTGTCCATCGGCTTGGCTGTCACTTTTGTGTTCCCACTTCTCGTAGTCCACGAGAAGGGGGTGTACTTGGCGTTGAAACGTGTTGGTTCAAGAGGTGGGGGGAGAAGTCTGCTGAGGGGTGTCTCTCGGTTTAGAGACTACCTAAGTACACACCTGCCAGTAGCCGGCCTGTACTACAGGCTTTTAATGGAGTTGGGATTCAGAAAGCCCGAGGCGCAGGAGACGCTTAGGGAGCACTTTGCCAGCCTAAGGATTAACACCGCTATTAAGAGCCTGCTATGGAGGCTGCTCCTGTTGGTGGAGAGGGAGCTCTACTCGCGGGACAAGCCCAAGAGGGAGGAGGCCGAGTCGGTTGTGAGGGAGATTAGAAATGCCGAGACCTAGCCCGCTACTGTTTGTCATGACCGCGTTCTTGCTTCTCACCTCCCTTAGCGTGCTCGTTGTAGCACCCTCGAACATGCCCGAGTCGGTGGTAAACACCGGCGAGGATGGGCTCTCGATGCTCTACTCAGAGTACAACGCCGCGATAATCCTGAGGTATAGCGAGCTCGAGAGGCTCGACCCGAAGAATACTATACTAGTGCTTACATCTGTTAGCCCGTTGGACAGTAACGGCTTGAAGTACGTCGCCGACTACCTCGCTAAAGGGGGCTCTGTCGTCATGTGGGTCGACAACTCCACAGAGGAGTTCCCGAGCCTCCTCAACCTGACCATCACGGTATACAATGGGACACTGCTAGACGAGGTTTCCAAGCACGGCACTAGGTTCGAACCCGTGGTCTTCTCCAGGCCGCTAAACGTAAGTGTCGTTCTCGAAAAACCTCGCCCCATCGAAAGCTGGGGACCGGGTGGAGAGTGTATTTTGCGCTCCTCACCCTTCTCGTACATAGACCTGAACGGCAACGGTTTTTACGACCCTGGCGAACCGATGGACAGCTTCTGCGTAGGCGTCGCGTTCAGGTACCTCAACGGTACTGCGTTTATAATACCGTCCAGCAATATTTTCGTCAACAACCTGTTCAGCCTTAACAAGGACTTTCTAGACGAAATTAGAGGCGGTAGAGAGGTTGTGATCGACCAGACCGCCCAGAGTAGAGACCTGCTAGAGTACTTAAGGCTCGCCGCCTCTACTAGGGGTTACAACAGTTTTATCCTCGTTTTTCTATTAGGGACATTACTAGCCGGAGGAGTATTTGTTGTCAGGCAGAGGTTTTAAGGCTCTAACCGTTTACGTCGCCGTTTCAGCTCAGCTCACTGTGTTTCTATTGGTGCTATTGGTTGAGAGGGACTTCGTCAGATCGTTGGTAGCACTAGTACTGGCATCCGCTACGATGGTTGACCCTGCTTACACGAGCTTCACAACCTTTACGTCGAGTCTTCTCTGCCTGAGCTTGCACCCCCTGTGCCTGCTAGCCAAAGCAGTGTCGTCGGCCGTAAGCGTACTCGCCTACAAGTCCTCTCCCAGCAGCGCGCGGAGCGGTTTTACCGAGATATCCGTCTTCACGGGGATTTTTACACCTATCTACATACTAACGCCCATAAACATCGTCTCAGCGCTCTCCGCACTAAGTACGGCTGCTTTTAGACTAGGCCTGGTCCAGTTCAAGCTAAGTAAGATTGACGTAGTTGCCGAAGCCGATCGAAAAGTAGTGGAACTCGGGGGAGAAGCACGCATTAGGGTGAGGGCTGAGATAGGGGAGAGCGCCTGGTACGAGATACGCGTCGGGGACAATTTCGTTAGAAGGGGGTTAGCGAGCGGGCCTATTGAATACGAGTACGTGGCCAGGGCTACTAGGATAGGCTTGGTTAACATGCTCGTGAACGTCAGGTTCTGTGACATTAGCGGTTTCGCCTGTATTGAGAAACCCGCTATTAAGGTGAATTTCAAAGTCGTCCCCAAGTTTAGAGTAGTTTCCGAGAGAGCGCTAGCTTATCTCAGGAGGGCGTTGAGAGAGACCCCTTCACCTCTCATACTCGTACGCGAGAGGGTCTTACACACCGAGCCCGGGGTTCCGTTAGGGGGCACTACTGGTGCTGGCGTAGGTAGGAGTCTGACAGCTGGACGGGTTGGGGCAGGCTCCCAACCCGCACCAGGAGAAGCGGGCGCAGGGTATGCGGGTTCAGGTATTCCCCTCCGCGGAGAATTAGGAGAGTGGAGTGGAGAGACTATCACGGCTGGGGACGCCAGGGAGTACTACGCTGCGTGGAGATTGGCTCGCAGAGTGTACATTTTGATGCGGAGACTGTTTTCCGGGTTCTACGGGGAATACATCGGTTGCAGAGACTACATCCCAGGCGACCCGCCTAGGAGGATACACTGGAAGAAGAGCGCTAGTAAAGGCAAGCTCGTAGTCAAAGAGTTCTCTAGAGGAGATGGGGGAGGGGTGGCTGGGGGGTCCGGGAGTCTGCTCATAGTGGCTGACTGGGTGGCCTCTAACTACGAGGAGCTCGACAGCCTCGTTCTGACCACCCTTAGCTTGGTCTGGTATGTGAAAGACGTGAAAGAGAGTCTCTACATCTACCTGCGTACACCCTCGCTGAGGGAGTACTTTATATCAGGCTCTCCTCTCGAGTCTCTTGCTGGCCTGATTAGTGTGCTTAGAAGTGAGGAACTGAGCTTGAACTGGGATTTCAGCCCGGTAAACAGCAATTACAAAATGGTGGCAGACAAGATGATGACGCTAGAAGAACCGTTTTTGGTAGTATTCTTGCGGGAGGTACACAGAGTAGAGTCGAGTAGGATATACGAGGAGTTCAAGAGGCTTGTGGGAGATACTAAAACACCCTACATGATAATAAACGGTACGCCGACAATGTTGAAATACGACTTCCTGAGGTTTATACTGGAGTCGCACGGTTTAACAGCCTACAGATTGCCAGAAGTTGTAGAGCCGGGATTGTCGAGAACTGGTTTAAAGGTTGGTGCGCTGTGATCTTGGACGACGAAGTGTTCGCGGTCGTACTGGCTATATCCGTAGTCCTGTCAGTTGTCGGCATAGCCGTCTCTCTACCGAGACCCTCGGAAAACTTCGCGGCGATAGGGCTGCTGAATAAGGAGGGTAAGATAGGGGACTACCCCAGTAACGTGAGGGTAGGGCAGGTTGTTTCTCTCAACGTCTTCGTCTACAACCATCTCGGCTACACGGCCTTATTCAGAGTAGACGTGAAGGTAGGAGACGGGGAGGTACCCTCGAACACCACTCCTTTACCCAAGCCTCCTCTATTCAGTCTCTACACGCTCCTCGGCGACTACGAGAACGCGACAATACCTTTCAACGTGACCTTCACGTACCCTATGGTGAACCAGACGCTGGTTTTAGAACTGTATGACTACTCCCCCGATAACAGCACGTGGGTTTACATGGGCGAGTACGTCTTCCTAAGACTGAACGTGACGGGTGTCGTGCTTTGAGCGGCAAGGAAACTCTCGAGGACTATGTTGCCAAGAAGAAGGCTGGAACAAAAAGTATCTTGGAGGCTTACAGGGAGTGGGCGAGAGGCGACATTGAGCTAAGAGATCCAAACCCTCCTCGCTCGTTCCTAGAAGTTGTCGTGAGGCTCGACTACTCGCTCTGGTTCTGGACAGTGGTATCGGTCGAGGCAGTGACACTCCTGCTGGTTGCCGTATCGAGTACAAGCCCTATTTTAACACCCGCTAGATACTTGTTCGGCTCGCTTTTTGTCCTGTTCTTACCAGGGTACTCGCTGATAAGAGCGCTGTATCAAAGCAGAGAGTTGAGCCCGATCGAAGAGCTAGCTCTATCCATAGGGTTAAGCCTAGCGATAGTCCCCTTAGTAGGGCTCGTCTTAAACTACACCCCGTTTGGGATAAGACTCGCACCTGTACTAACCTCGCTCGCAATACTCACCACCGCGCTAAGCCTACTAGGACTGTACAGGAAGTACTCCGAGATAGTGGAAGTCGTCTATGAGAGTTAAAAACTACTTGAAGAAACCGGTCTTCCTAGCCAGCTCTGTAAAAGAGTCTACGACGTACTTCATGTCCTCCGGCTTGTGCGCCGCTGAAGGCTCGAGCCTGATCCTAGCTTTGCCCTTCGGCACTGTAGGGTATACGATAGCCTGAGCGAATATGTTGTACTCGTCGAACAGCCTCCTCGAGAACTCCTGCGTTAGTTTCTCGTCGTAGAGCATCACGGGTGTGATCGGGTGTCTAGTGTTGCCTAGGTCGAAGCCGGCGTCCCTAAGACCTTTCTGCAGTATGTTTGTATTCTCCCACAACCTCCTGATCAACTCGTCGCTCTCCTCTAGTATCTCGACAGCCGCTATCGCGGCTGCTACGTCGGGCGGGTTCATTGCGCTAGAGAACAGGAAGGGTCTGCCCCTTTGCTTTATGAACTCGATCGACTCTCTGTCCCCGGCTACATACCCCCCTATAACGCCGAAGGCTTTACTCAGAGTGCCCATTTCGAAGTCGACTCTACCGTGCAGTTTGTAGTAGTCGACTATCCCCCTACCATGGTCGCCTAGGACGCCCTCGCCGTGCGCGTCGTCGACGTAGACGATCGCGTTGTATTGCTCGGCTAGCTCGACGATCTCCGGGAGAGGGGCTAGGTCTCCGTCCATCGAGAACACTCCATCGGTTACGATCACTTTGATCCTGTAGTCCTTGACCTCCTCGAGCTTCTTCTTGAGGTCCTCCACGTCCACGTGCTTGTATATCACCTTCGGCGCCCCTGCGAGGCGCATGGCGTCGATCATGCTCGCGTGATTCAGCTCCTCGCTGACGAAGACGAGGTCCTTTCTACCCCACCCCAAGGCGCTTAGAGCGCCCAAGTTAGCGTTGTAACCGCTCTGAAAGACTACTGCCGCCTCCCTCCTCTTAAACCTGGCTAGTTTCTCTTCAAGTATCTCGTGTAGCTCCATAGTCCCTGCTATAGTCCTCACAGCCCCAGCGCCGACACCATAGTCTAGTATAGCCTTGATCGCGGCCTCTTTAATCCTCGGGTGAGCCGCGAGGCCCAGGTAATTGTTGCTACACATGTTCAAGACTCTCTTACCGTTCACGACGACCCATGGGCCCTGCGCTGTCTGTAGCTTGCGTATTGTGACGTAGAGGCCCTGCTTCTTCAGGTTCTCCAGCTCCTCCTTAATCCAGTCTAGTCTCCCCACGTTCAACACCACGCCATATATGTATAGATCGCTGGTTCGGATATAAATGTATTAGACGCAAATAAACGGTTTAAGGGTCCTCTAGCCCTTTCCTCCTAGGGACTTCTTCAGGTTCTCAATCATGTCTCTAGCCATGGACTCGAGGTCCCACATCGGTCTCCAGCCCCAGTCCCTTCTAGCCCTGCTGTCATCGATGCTCTTGGGCCACGAGTCTGCTATTCTCTGCCTCAGCGGGTCTGGCTTGAAGTCTGCTTTGAAGCCGGGTATATACTTGGCTATAGTGTCAGCCAGCTCCTTGGCTGTGAAGCTCATGCCCTGGACGTTGTAGAACCTGACCGTGAGGGCAGTGCTATCGGCCTTCATCAACATCGTGAACGCCCTTACTGCGTCCGGCATGTAGATCATGGGCAGCCTAGTGTCGGGTCTAACCCAGAACGTGTACTCCCCCCTCTTAACAGCCTCGTAGAATGCCTCGACAGCGTAGTCGGTCGTACCGCCTCCAGGCGGGGTCTTCCAGCTTATGACGCCCGGCAGCCTAGGCCCCCTGACGTCGAGGCCGTACTTTAAGTAGTAGTACTCGCCTAGGAGCTCCGTGATGACTTTGCTGATCCCGTAAATCGTCTTCGGTCTCATCACCGTTATGTCACCAGGGTTGTCAGGCGTCTCGGGCCCGTAAACAGCAATACTACTGGGTACTACGACCATGTCGAGCCTGCTCTCCCTCGCTACTTCGAACACGTTTAGTGTCCCGTTGGTGTTGACGTCCCAGGCGAGGGCGGGGTCCTGCTCCCCTCTAGCCGACAACACCGCAGCTAGGTGGACTATCACGTTAACCTTGTACTCTTTGACAACTCTGGCTATCTCATCCCGTCTCAACACGTCGAGCTCGACGTACGGCTCGCCTATCTCTCTCAGCTTGGCCACGTTCCTACCAGAGGCGATCACTCTGTCCTTGCCGTAAAGTTCCCTTAGAGCCGGCACCAGCTCAGACCCTATTTGCCCGGTAGAGCCCGTGACAAGGACTATCATAGCTAACCACATTTTGCTTTAAGCCACCCATGAGAATAAGGCTTTTCCCCTATTCAAGAGTGCCTTTTATGGGAGGCGGCTATGTACTAGACCCCCGTAGGCAAAAGACCTTGTACATACGTGCATAAAGGATATATATTCACACCGCTTATATTAAACAGGGGGCGTTGAGTGTGAGCAGTATCTTTGTAATAAAGAGAGACGGGAGCAAGGAAGAGTTCATACCGGAGAAGATCGTGGTCAGCATTATCAAAACAGGAGCACCGGTAGATGTTGCTCGAAGGATCGCCAAAATCGTCGAGGGAAAACTCCTCGAGCAAAACGTAACGGAGATCTCTAGCAAAGACCTGATGAAGATGGTCCTGGACCTTTTGAAGAGGGAGAACGAGGAGTGGTATAGGAACTGGATCATCTTCGACAAAGCCGTTAAGAGGAGGAAGCCCGAGGCCTGACTTAGGCTGACTTAACTTTTTTAACTTTCCCGCAGATTAGAGAGGAGAGGGTTTAGTCTTGGAGGAGGCGTCCTTAATAAAGAGCCTCGACGAGGTTAAACGAGTCCTTTTCGAACTTCTCAGCAGGGCCCCCGAGCTTAAGGACTTCCTTCACTACGTTGAGGAGGCGGAGTCCGCGAGGGCTCTAGACAAGAAAACCAAGGAGCTCGTCTCTCTGGGTATAGCCATCGCGATAAGGTGCGAGCCCTGTATCCAGTGGCACCTGTACGAGGCGTATAAAGCTGGTGCCACTATTGAGGAGGTCTACGACGTGATCAAAGTTGCCGTTTGCATGGGCGGCGGCCCCGCACTAATGTACAGTCTAAAAGCGTACGAGTACGCTAAACAGCTCTATAAGTAGTTTTTAGTCCATCAACCCATTAACATCCCATCTTCACTACACATTTAATACACACAATTACTTATTAGACATGGAAACTCCCACGGGTGGAGACCTTGAAACTCCTGCGAGTAGAGGACGCTGTAGGGAAGAAGCTGGCAATGGACTACACGATCGTAACACCCGACCAGAAAGGGGCTCTGAAGAGAAGGGGCGAGGTCCTGGAGGCAAGGGACGTTGAGGTAATGAAGGCTAACGGGCACTACTACGTCTACGTGCTAGAGGGCGAGGAAGAGTCTACTGAAGAGGTCTTCGAGACGGATGCCGCGGTCTCCCTGGCAAGTAGTATTACGAGTGGAAATCTCGTAGTAGAGGCTTCAGAAGAGGGTAAAGCCCTTGTAAGAGCCGGCGAAGACGGGCTGTTTATTGTCAACTCCGAGGGGCTGAGAGTTGTTAACGAAAGCGGGTTATTGGTTGTGATAGCACGGAGAAACGGCGTTTTTGTGCGGAAAGGGGACGTGGTGGCGGTCGTTGACGTTGTGCCACTGAAAGTGCCTAGAGCGGTCCTAGAAGACCTGTTGAACAAGACCAAGCCCTACAACCCGGTTCTAGCCCTGATACCGAGTGCGAGACCCAGAGTCGGGGTTCTCGTCGTGGGCACCGAGATCGTGGAGGGCCTTAAGAGAGACATTGCCAGCGGGATCGTCATAAAGAAGCTCGCCGAGTACAACTGTAGTCCCGGTAGAGTTCTCTATGCTAGGGATGACGAGAGGGAGATCGCGCACAAAATAGAGGAGTTGCTCGAGGACTCCGACGCGGTCATAGCAGTCGGGGGCATGAGCGTCGACCCGACCGATAGGACGCCGGTCGCGATAAGAATGGTGGCTGACACGGTAGTAGCCTACGGTATCCCCATGAAGCCGACCACAATGAGCATGGTCGCTTACAAGGGGGACAAGGCCATCATAGGCGTCTCGAGCGGTATAATACACTTCCCGGACCTCAACTTCCTAGACGTAATACTCCCGTGGGTCTCGTCTAAGGCGAGAGTGCCTAGAGAACACATCGTTAGACTTGGCGAGGGGGGGTTAACGGACTACTACCTCGAGAAAATGAAAAAACGTATACGGCGTTGATAAAGCCTTACGATAGAGACTCGCACGGTACCGAGCAGGGCAGCGCGCATGTCGCGCTTGCTACCGACCTCGCAGCGATTCTCGTTGTCCCTACCGACTTGGTTTATCCATAACGAGGTATGTCGAGCCGCGAGCCTCGAAATAAAAAATAGGCGCCGGGGGCGGGATTTGAACCCGCGCGGGGTTTCCCCCACCGGCTTAGCAGGCCGGCGCCCTACCAGGCTAGGCGACCCCGGCAGGCGTTATAGGTTTATCTACTCTAGCTTTTATTAACTTTAATCACTCGCTTAATAAGCCCGGGGAATACCCCCAGACAGAGCGCGAGTAGTACTACGTTCCTAGCCTGGACGACCCACTGGACAGGCGAGTCGAGACTCCACGGCTGGTCGTAGACTGGCAGGTTAAGGCCCAGGTAGAGGTTTGCGTAGTATCTCAGTGTAGAGTCCTTAAACCACATCGGTATTATCATGGTGTTAAGAAAGTCAGCTGTGTACAACAGGAGTAGCTCGTTAGTACCTAGCGTGAACACGTAGAGTAGGGGCGTTAGGAACAAAAGAGACTGAGGCGGTAGGGAGGGGTTTAGCACTACAGCAAGGGCTGTGAACGACGCCATGTAAGTGCTCAGACCCCCCTCCTCTACTGCCCCAGAGAGGGCTAACAAGACGAATAGAGCAGTCGTGTAGAGCCCGACCCAGTACCCGTAACCGTCCCTGCCCGCGAAGTAGTTGAATATCACCGCCAGCCCGTTGTTCAGGCTATTGTCTACCAGGTAAGTAAAGTAGGCCACTAGGCCCGAGGGCGTTAACACCCCTAGCACTATATAGGGTGTGAACCCGGCTACGATAGGTGGATAGCTCAGCTTTACGCCACCGACCGCGTTGAGATAGAGAAGCAAGGAGAGCGGTATGAAGAGAAACGCGTTCACCGAGGAGCCCACGGCCAGCGCGAGCGCTGAATATGTAAGGCGACCCCGCGAGGCGAAGTAGAGCGAGGAGGCCAGCAAGAAGAGGGATACGGTGTCGAGGGAGTACACGGAGTACGCTACCATAGACGGAAAAAAGAACGAGAACACCCTCCTCTGAATAGGCGCGTTAAGCTCGACTGTGAACCCGTGGTATACCAGCGCTGCGGCGACGAGAAAAGGCACCTCTACGGCGGACTGAAGAGTGTAGAAGAAGGCGCCCGCCTGGGGGGTCCCGGGCTTATACCCTACAGCGTTTGACAGGTAGATCATGGAGCTTGCTATCAGAGCGTAGAGAGGTGGCTGGTTTAGCTTGTAGTCCGAGTAAGGTACGGGGAACACGGGTACCCCCTCGCAAACAGCACGCATTACCTGCGCGTTAATCCAGTTCTCGCCTCCAGAGCACGAACTCGCGTAGACCCCGTTGTAGACTGACTGGTAAAAGTCGTCGTAGAAAGGTGCTTGTATAAGCTGTCTCCCGAACAAGGCGGCCGATACTTCGGGAGGCATGTGTATAATAAAGGCCGCCAACCCCGCGAATAGAGCTACCAGCAACACTACTACTCTCTCCCTCAAACGAGCGTCACCGGAGGCTGACTCCCTATATTAATACCCGCCCGATTTATAATAACGCAAGGTGTCGCGTTGCCTAGGCTGAGGCTATACGAGCTTGCCTTACTGGCTGTTATTCTGGCTCTGTCCGCAGCCCAGTTCTACTACTGGGACGCGCGCTTCACCGACAACGAACTGGCCGTTGGCGGGAAAGGCTACGTCTCGGACGAGGTGTGGTATGTCGCCTCTGCTAGAAACATCATGTTAAAGGTATTCCACTTATCCCCAAGAGAAGTGGGGGGCTATGGGTATACCATCATCTATAACGGCACACTAGACAGGGCGCGCGTAGAGTCGTTGGCGAAGGAGTACGGTGTAACCCTCAGGCTTGACTACAGCAAGCTGAACGGGTTCTACGCGCACTCTACGAACCTTACAGCTCTCAACGAGTTCCTAGACGCTGTTAAGAGAGTAGTCAGCGTGGGGGACGTGATACCCGGCTGGATGATGCCCGACGCCTCCGGTATCAACACGTACCTCAATCTCGAACACCCGCCGCTTGGAAAGTACGTTATAGGCTTGACCATGGTGTTGGTTGGGGACTACCCCTTGTACTGGAGGTTGGGTAACATGGTTGCGGGGGTTCTGTTGATCTTCTTGACATTTCTCGCGACAAGGAGGCTCCTACAGGGAAACACTGTAGCGGGCTTGGCGGCAGCCGCTCTCCTGTCCGTAGACCCGCTTGTAAGAAGCCTGTCGTCAATCGCGCTGTTGGACGTGTACGTCTCCTTGTTCACAGCTCTGTCATTCTACCTCGCGCTCGGTAAAAGGTACGGGCTGGCCCTACTCGCCGCGGTTATTGGGGCTCTATTTAAGTTCAACGCACTATTCGCTCTAATACCTCTGTCCTTGCTGTACGCCCGGGAGAGGGTGAAGAAGCGCTTTAACCTGCTAGACTTCACCGCTACCCTGCTAGGGTTCTACATAGTCAGCGGGCTGGCGTTCCTCGCCACACAGATCTTAGCCAGCCTGCCTCTGATCAGCTACTTAGGGTTCACTAACTGGTTCAAGCAGTCAATAACCGGGGCTATAGCCTGGCACACCCAAGTAAAGTGCTCCGGTAACGGCTGCCCGGTCAGCTCTGCTCCGTGGGACTGGTTCGCCGGTGTAAACCCCTTCACGCTCTACTACTTCCCCGGCGGAGCGGCTGTGGTAGCTGTCGGGTTCTGGCCCGTATGGTCATTCGCGCTAGTCAGTACACTAGTCCTGTTGCCAGGGTACCTGAAAGGTAAAAACGCGTTCGCCAAGTCGTCGTGTTGGCTGCTCGGGTTACTTGCGGGCTATGCCCTTTTGTGGGCTGCGGGTGGGAGAACACAGTACAGCTTCTACGCCGTCCAGTTCGCACCGGTAGTCTACACGTCCACGATGACCATTTTAGCCACTTTCAAGAGTACTGACGTGCTGCAAGTCCTCAGATCCTGGAGAGACTTTTTGACCGAAGCGGAGAGGACGGTTGGAAGACTGCTGCTCCTTCAGTAGTGCCCCGGGAAAAATGGCTTGGGGTTTATAAATCTTACCGTACGCCATAGAAGGTTGGTGAGTAAGATGGCTAACAGCATTGCTAGAATGAGATTGATTACAGTCAAAATGCCCGAGATTTACGTCGAGGGGATTGACGAACTGGTCAGGATCGGCAGGTACAGTAGCAGGAGTGAAGTCATAAGAGTAGCGATTAGAGACTTGTTGAAAAAGGAGCTCTGGGTTAGAGACCGGGAAATGAGATAGGGGTTTTTCCTGGTTTACGAGAGCTCTCGTAGTTTCTTTATCAACAAGACGTAAAGGGGCTCGTCCTCTCTCAACACTCTGAAACTGAGCGGGGGCTGGAACCCGGGAAAGATCGTCCTGAGCTCTTCTAGTTTAACCGGCCTCCTGTAAAGCCTAGCCCCACGTATCTCAATCCCAACCGCCATCCTCGACCCTTTGATATACTTGAGGTCGCCCTTAGAAACGCCCGTCTCGCCTCTCAAAGCGATCTCGCCCACCTCCTCCGGGCTCCCTACAAACACCTTGCCAGCGTAGAACTCCCCAACGATCGCCCTCACACTCCCGCTAGAGTACACTACGAAGAGACTGCCTGGTGAAGGCCTTAATCCAAAGAACCTCCTCAACTCGATCTTCTTCTTCCCAGTGAAGATCCTGTGGGTGTATAGAGGCAGTATGCTTATCAAGTACATTTCCATGTAGACCACGTACTGCCTCTAACCAGCGGGTGAGCGCCTACACTATTTAAACTCCGAAGAACTTTAAATATAGTTGAGATGAGGATAGCTGGTATTGCTGAGCGGTGATGTATGACACCAGTACTGAGCGGTGTTTCGAGTAATGCCGATCCGACCCGGTGATCGGGTTCTCTTCTACATAGACCCCAAGAGAAGATTCGTACAGGTGATTCGCGAGGGCGGCATCCTCGGAACCGACAAAGGCTTTGTCAGACACGAGGAAGTTATAGGGCGGGAGATAGGCGAGTTTGTGACGACTTCTAAGGGCGTAAGAGTACGCCTGCTCAGACCTCTCCCAGTCGACTTCCTCGCGTCAATGAGGAGAGCCACCCAGGTTATATACCCCAAGGACGTGAGCCTGATCACATACTTGGCTGGGGTCGCAGAGGGGTCTAGAGTGCTCGAGGGGGGCGTGGGGACAGGGCACGTCACAGCAGTATTGGCCTACCTGGTAGGGGATAACGGGAAGGTTTACGCCGTAGACATAGACGAGGCGAAGCTTAGGAAGGCCGCCGAAAACCTGGAGAGGCTTGGTCTCGCTAAGAGGGTCGTCTTCGTCAAGAGAGACATCAGGGAGGGGGTCGACGAGCGTGATTTCGACGCCTCTATCCTAGACATCCCCGACCCCTGGAACGCCGTCAAAGCCGTGTACGACTCGCTCAAGTCGGGTTCCCCTCTCGTCGCCTTTCTACCCACCGTAAACCAGGTCGAGAAGACCGTGGCTTCGATGCAGGGGCTGTTCGTCGATATCCACGTCTACGAGGTTCTCCTGAGAGAATACATCGTATCCAGAGAGGGTACACGTCCCAGCCCTAGGATGACGGGGCACACGGGTTACATAGTATTTGGTAGAAAAATACTCCCTTAATCAAACGTGTTTGCCTTTAACATACAAGTAAACCGTGTGAGTCAACCCGTTGTCGTCTTTAACGTCGACAACTTTGACCGGGTTCCAACCAGGTATTCTGAACTCGTGGCTGACCACTCTAGCCCCGTCCCGCAACTCTTTTTCGAGCTTGGGTCTCAGGGCCTCATTCACGGACGTCAACAAGAAGAGCGTTACAACCGTGGCCTCGCTGATGTCTACGTTAAAGAAGTCGTCGTTTATTACCACTACCCTGTCGGCCAGTCCGTGGTTCAGAACATTGTTTTTCGCCTCCTTCACTCTCTCAGGGTCCTTCTCAATGCCGACGGCTTTTTTGGCGTTGAACTCCTTAACTGATACGATGAGAATTCTCCCGTCGCCGCATCCTAGGTCATAAACCACGTCCTCGGGTCCGACATTAGCCAGGCTAAGCATCTTTCTGACAACAGGGTAGGGGGTAGGGACGTAAGGCACATAGTACATGTCTAAGGCCTCGCGTTCGAGTCCAAGGTAAAAATATTTGCCATCAAGACCCTAAAGCTTTACTCTTCATAATCTCTATTGCTTTCTCCTCGTCTGGTTGAAGAGCCTGGTTCAAGGGAAGTTGAGACAAGAGGACTTTTACTGTCCCGTCGTCGTACTCGGCTAAAATCTGGGGTAGCCACGCCATACCGTATTCGTCCTTGTCACCGTACTCGTTGATGTACACGTAGTCTTCTATTTTGACGTCCAAGGGCGCGTTGAGGTCCTTCGATATCCTCTCCGCCAGCTTAACCCATAGCTTGTGATAGGGGTGGTGTTCCGCGGTGACCAGTACTACCTTCTTTACAGAGGCCATCCGATCACCCGCTCTCAGAGCCGTTTAAATGCCTTAAAGAGGTTAAAACTGTATCCCTATCTCTAAATAACCAGTCCTCTAGCCCTCCTCTCTTCTTCTGGTCTGACCTTGATTATACCGTAGTGTATAGCGCACGATATACAGTAGCACTTCCTAACAGGGTACTTCATTATTATGGCGCCTTTCTTCTCTAGTTCTTGAGCTAATTGAGGGGCTACAGGGCTATACATTCTCGTAACACATATAGCCTTGTCTGCGGGGACGAGCCTCCCGCAGTTGTCGCACTGTATCATCTCTACTTTGCCTTTATCACCTTTTCTACGTCCCCTGCTCTCCCTCTTCTTTGGCATGAGGTAATCACCTATCGGCTGAGTCTCTAATTGGATCAAAAGCCTATATACCTTTCTATCCCGTGCACTCTATCTCGACCTGGCCAACAGGTCGCTTACCCTCGTCCCGATAATGCTGTCCCAGTCCAGCCCTATCGCCTCCAGTAGCTGTTCGAGACTACTCCTTATGTTCTCGATGTACTTGTCGGGGTCTATATCAGCGAGTTTCGCCAACTGGATAGCCTTCACACCGTCCTTGCTCTTAACTTTCACGTACGCTATTATGTCGTTCTCGCCAACGTGGATACCGTAGTTCTTCAACTGTATAGCTGCTTTGACGTGGGGCGGCGTGTTCTTCGTGTACTCCTCGACCTTCTTGGTCAAACCAGTCCTGATCGTGAGCTGGTCGAGGGTTATCTCCTTCCTCTTCAAGCTAACGTACTTCTCCTTCACCTCGCTCCTCAACCACTCCTCGAACTCCTTGAGGTCTGCCGGGTTTGAGACGACTCTCATCCTCTCTATTATCTCCTCGAAGAAGTTCTTGAGGAAGTCGGGCGTGTTCTTCTTCTTGGCAATAAGGCCTTTTATCTCGATCCCGCCATCACTAGACCGCCCGAGATAGTTCTTCTTCAACCCCGTGAAGACGATGAAAGTAAACACCTTGTCGAGCTCTATCTCCAGCCCTAGGTTGTTGTAAACCCACTCCTGTAGTCTCCCTAATTGCTCCTGCGTCGGGTTCCACAAGAATATAGAGTCCGTGTCCCCGTACAATATCTTGACCCCTAGCTCCGCCGCCTTACTAAGGATACTGAAGAAAGATCGCCTTCCCATCGCTGTAACACTCTCGGCTACAGCCGGCGAGTAGAGTGGGAAGGCCTCGTCGCCGAACACCCCGTAGCTAGCGTTTATAAACACTTTTATGGCCTTCTGCACGACGTCGTACCAAGCCTGTACTTCTGGCGGAAGACTCTTGTCCTTGGCTCTCTTCTTGTAGACAAAAACCCTAAAGTCCCTTAGTATACCCACGAGAATCGACATAAGGCCTGGTCTGTCTCTACAGACACTATGGATTTTCCTCCCAGTCTCGTCTTCTATCCAGTACTTGTTAGAGCACCACTCTACATCGACAGTCTCGAAGCTCAGGTTGTACCTCTTTATAATACTCGGGTACAGGGAGGCAATGTCTAGGACTGCTACATTGAAGAAGACGCCTATTGGCGGCTCTATCACGAGAGCGCCAGCGTACTTCTTGCCCTCTATTATAGCCTTGGTGTGAGTGCTCTTTGCGAACCTCTGGATATCCTCTTTGTTCACGATCAGGTAGTTCCTCTTCCTCGACTCCCAGAAGACCATGTTCTGGATCCAGTTTGAGATCTTCCTCCTACAGATGTCCTCAATACCGGTTCTCGATATTCTGGCCATTAATACCATCAGCTTCCAGACCAGCTCGTTATTGAAGTTGATCAGCTGCAGTGTGATCTCGGCGTCTCGGTAGTTGTAGGCTATAAGCAACAAGAGGTCTTTCTCGCCGAGATTTCCCTCGAACGCGACCTTGGATATTCCAAGTAGGGCGGTTGATATTGCCTCTAGATTCTCCTCCTGGTACTTGTTGCCGAAGGCGTAGCTCTTAATGGCCTTATTCGAGAAAAACTTGTACAAGTCGATGTGTATAGATGACTCTAACCTGGCCTGGACTTCTTTAGTCTCCTCTACCCTCGCAACCCTGATGGGGATCTTGTCTCTCTCTATACCGAGGCTAATCGACCTGTTGTACAGGTAGTGCAGGTCGAAGTTGTCTCCGTTGAACGTCACGACCACAGGGTAGTTAGACATGACTCTGTAGGCTTCGAGGATCATCGCCCTCTCGCTGTCGAATACCTCGACCTCGGCTTCCCAAGGGTACTCATCGGTCGGCTCGCCGAACCTCACGTCCCTAGCTAAGACCAAGACTTTCTTAAACCCGTCGCTTGCGCTGAACGCTATCGATATCACGGGGAGGTCTGCGTGCTTAGGCGAGGGGACTTTGCCCTTTGCCGGGCTGTAGACCTCTATGTCGACTGCTAGTTTCACGGGGTTTGGCGGCATTTCTTCGAAGTAGTCGAGGAAGCCCATCGATGTCTCGTAGACCTCGGGGTGTTCATTACCGAATAGTTTTGTGACGAGTTCCAGGACTTGCTTATCTACGGAGGGCTTGACTATTGACAAGACGGGTCTATGGTTGATATTTTCGACCTTTATCTTCATGGTGGGCACAAGAAAGTTGTCGTAAATGTAGTTGTTGTGGTACTTGATCTTGGCCTCCCACGCCGAGGCGAAATGCTCCCTGAGCTTCTTTACGGCGAGCGGGTCTTTAACAACTATTTTTGTCAGCTTTACCTTCTGCATGGTCAAGGGGTTTACCTTGAACACCTCCTCAACAGTCTCAAAAGAAGGGTCTCCAGTGACCTCCTTCCTCTTCAAGACCTCGTCAGCGGGCTCGTCGGTGATGAAGTACGGCCTATGCCCCGTGGGGTCTAGCAGTCTAATTATCCTTCTTCCATCGTTAGACAAAAATACGAGGCAGGCTCTACCGGCCTCTCCATTATACTCGACATTGAGCAGGTAAGCTGGCGAGTCTAGTGTAGAAACATACCTGTCGAAATCCAGTGTGTAAACATCGCCTATTTTACTGTACTTCACTAGACCCCCTCCTCTCCTTCAGCCTTAGGATCGCCTCTGCGATATCGCCCTTAGTCTCCATGAGCGCTCTTCTAGCCTCCTCTTTGGACACGCCAGCCTGTGAGGCTACGAACTCAACGTCTTCCTCGTTTACCGCGACCACTGCTTCTCTTTGCTCCTTCCCGGTCGTCTCCTCTTTTGCCTCCCCGACGACCTGGAAAACCGTTTGGTTTTTAGACTTTATAACCACTACCTGGGGGCTCTCGATAACGATCCTCCTGTCTTTCAAATAGAACTCCACTTTTTCGACACCGCTCAGCTCTTCAACATCAAGGCCCATTCTCTTCAGTGCTCTCTTCAGTTCTCGGGGGCTAAATCCCGGTATCAAGGAGAAACACCGCGGTAGTCTAAATTATATAAGTCGTGTTAACCTATTAAAGTAGAAGCCGAAGCGAAGAATCCTGTTGATTCAAAATGCCCAGCCTGAGAATACTAGGTGGAGGTAGGGAAGTAGGTAGAGCCGCCATACTAGTTGAGGACGGGGAGAAGGCTTTACTAGACTACGGTATTAACTTCGACGACAAGGACCGCCCGCAAATGCCCTTGCACGTGAGGCCTGCTGACCTAAGCCTGATCGCGATCTCGCACGCTCACCTAGACCACATCGGGGCAGCCCCCTTGATGTACATAACCGGGAGGCCGAGGATCTACATGACGAGGCCCACGATCGAAATCGCCAGACTCCTCGTACTAGACTTCCTGAAGCTGAACGCGGTCAACGTGGACTACGAGTACAGCGAGTTCGTGAAGATGAGCGACAATGCCCAGTTCGTCGATTACGGGGCGGAAGTCGAAGCCGGCGGTTTTAAGCTGGTCTTCATGAACGCGGGCCACATACTCGGTAGCACAGCTATTTACGTCGAGACCCGGAGCGGGCACAGGATTCTGTACACGGGAGACATCAATACGGTGCAGACATGGACGCTCAGCGGGGCTGAGTTGTGGCCTGTCAAAGTAGATACCCTTATCACAGAGGCCACGTACGGTGATAGGGTACACCCACCCCGGTACCGCGTCGAAAAAAGGTTCGTCAGCGTAGTCGAAGAGGTGATCTCCGGTGGGGGCGTGGTACTAGTACCTTCATTCAGTGTGGGCAGAAGCCAGGAGGTCTTGACGCTACTCGCGAACGAGCTACCGTATGTAGGCATCTACGTAGACGGGATGGCGAGAGAGATATGCGGTATATACCTAAACTACCAGAAGTACTTGAGGGACCCGTCCCTGTACCTAAGGGCGCTGGAAAGGGTTACCTTCGTGAAGAACGTGAGAGATAGGAAGAAAGCCCTGAAGAGTCCGGGGGTCATCGTAGCTACGGCGGGAATGCTCAAAGGGGGTCCCAGTCTTCAGTACTTGAAGAAGCTTGCCGACGACCCTAAGAACGCTGTTTTACTCGTTAGCTACCAGTCGCCTAACAGCCCGGGACATAAGCTCCTCGAGAAAGGGGGGCTGGAGGAGATCGGGGTTTACTTCACTAAAGCCCGCGTAGAGTGGTTCGACTTCTCTAGCCACGCCGGTAGAGACGGGCTAGTAGACATAGCCAAGACCTACTCGCACACGCTACGCAACGTGGTCATAGTCCACGGAGACGAGGAGTCGTCTAAAGGGCTGGCCAATGCCATAAGGGAGAACCTGGGGAAAGACCTAAACATCTACGTCCCTAACAACGGGGACTCCATCGCTGTTGACTAGACTGGCTCTGATTACGTATACGTTCTTGGACCACCTCCTAGCAAGACCCAGCCTCTCTAACCTAGACAGTACCCTCCCAGCCGACGTATTGTTGGTGTAGAGCCTCTCAGCGACGTCCTCTACGCTAACGAACAACACCCCGGACTCAACAAAGCTCTTGTAGAGTTTGACCACGTCAACCTTAACCCTCACTGTGCTTGCTATCTCCGAGCACCCCCTGTGGAGGTTGGTGTTGAAACACGACCACCACCCTGAAACTAACGGCTACAACGGTTGTTGAAGTATAAAACCCGTCGTACAATATATAATAAGAACTCGAGCCGGGGTAGCTCAGCCTGGTAGAGCGCCGGGCTGTTAACCGCACTAGGTAGCCTGGTGGAAACCCGGTGGTCCGGGGTTCGAGTCCCCGCCCCGGCGCTTTATTCTACTTCTAAAGGTGAAGCGAGAACAGTATATGAAAAACTGGTAGCTTGAAAAAGTTCCTATGGACCGAGGAAGTCCTCCGGCTTTGGAGGCTCTGGTTTGAGCCCTTTCCTCTCCCTGATCTTAGCCACCAGGTCCATTAACATGCTGTCTGGTACTGGGGCCCACCTACTGAACTCCTGCCCCCAGATCGCCTTGCCGGCAGTTGCGCTCCGGAGCTCTTCGGCTATTGTGAAAGACTCGGCGACCGGTATCTCGGCTATCACCCTCGACAGATTGCCCAGTTGCTGGACTTCTATCAACTTCCCCCTCTTCTTCGTTATTATCGTCGATATGTTCCCTATGAACTCCATGGGGGTTCTTATGTCGAGTTTCATGATGGGCTCTAGGAGAGTGGGCCTCGAGGTCAACATGCCAGCGTATATGGCATTCCTAACCGCCGGGAACAACTGTGCCGGACCTCTGTGCGCCGGGTCTTCGTGTATTGTCGCGTCGTGTAGTACCACTTTGACCCCTCTAACGGGCTCCATGGCCAGCGGGCCTTCTCTCATGGCTAGCCTGAAGCCCTGTATGATGGTGTCCTTTACATCCCTAAGGTACTGAACACCGGTGGTCATGTCGACGAACACGTTTATGTTGTCGTCGATAGCCCATATTCTCCTGGCCTCGTCTGCGTCCCATCCAGCCTGTTCCCTGAGGATCTTAGCCCTGTCTCTTGGGTCCATGTCCTCCGTGATGATCCTGTCCTGTATCAGCCTGATCGCGTTTTCGTCCAGCGGCGAGACGCTTATGTACAACTTGTTATGTTTGTTCGGCGACTTGCCCTCGAATACACGGCTACCCGCCCTAACACTCTCCCTGTATACTATGACCGGCGGGGTGGCGACTACTTCCAGTCCGTAGAAGTCTTTGAGGAGAGTAAGAGCGATCTCGATGTGAAGAGTCCCAACACCGCTCAGCAGGAACTCGCCCGTCTCCTCGTTTATCTTGACCACCAAGCTCGGGTCCTCTATGCTCAGCTTGTGCATCGCGTCGATCAGCTTAGTCAGCTGAGAGGGGTCTTTGGGCTCGATGGCCACCGTGACAACCGACTCTGTGATCATCCTCAGCCTCTCGAAGGGGGTCATAGAGTCTTTGACTGCGAGGGAGCACACGGTCTCTCCAGACCTGGCCTTGTCCAGTCCCAGTACGGCGGCTATGTTGCCGGCGCTTATCTCGTCAGCCAGCTCCCTGTACGGGCCCATGTACAGCCCGACCTGTAAAGCTCTTTGCTTTAACCTCGCGTTCACCAGCCAGAGCTCCTCGCCGGCTCTAACAGTCCCCGAGTATACTCTCCCAGTAACCACCAGGCCGGCGTGCGGGTCCACCCTAACGTCGTTAACCAGCATCACCAAAGGCCCGTTGGGGTCCGCCTCTAGCATCGCTTTTGCCACCTCGCTATTCAAGTCGCCGTGCCATATCTTCCTTATCCTGTAGGCCTGTGCCTCCCTTGGGTTGGGGATGTACTTGACTACCATGTCGAGGATAGCCTCATGTAGCGGGGCTACTTTCTGTAGCTCGGGGAGGGCGTCCTTACCCCTCTGGTAGACATCAACGACATCGCCGAACTTGATGCCCTTTTGCTGAGCCATGGGTACTGAAAAGCCCCATCTATCCCTAGCACTGCCGAATACGACCTGGCCTTTAGCCGGGTCGAGCTGCCACGCCGTCCGGAACTCCTTGTCGGCATAGGTGGCTATCAGCGAGTTGATGTCCTTAATTATCTGGACTAGCCTCTGCTGTATCTCTGTCGGGGACAACTTAAGCTCCTTTATCAACCTGTCGATCTTGTTTATGAACAGTACCGGTCTCACCATCTCCTCCAGCGCTACTCTAAGGTACATCTCCGTCTGCGTCATCACCCCCTCAACGGCATCGACCACGACAATAGCGCCGTCGATCACCCTCAGCGCCCTTATAGTCTTCGACTGAAAGTCGACGTGCCCCGGAGTGTCGATCAAGTTGATAACGTAGGGCTTGCCCTTGTACTCGTGGTACAAGCTAACGTTCGCCGCCTTGACGGTCATCTGCCTCTTCTGCTCGATATCTAGGTAGTCCAGCGCTAATGCCTGCCCTGCGATCTTCTCAGAGAGCAGACCCGCCATCGCCAACAGTGAGTCAGACAGCGTCGTCTTCCCGTGGTCGACGTGTGCTGTTATACCTATATTCCTGACTTGCTCGAGGTTCTTCATTATCTTCAAGACTTCACTAGTCTGCTTATACTTGACCATGCGTAAACCAGCCTCGCCCACGTAACCGTACTAAAAGACCTCATGTATATGGGGGTTAAAAATCGGATATCAAGTACTCCCTTTCGCGTACCTGCTTATGAGCTCCTCGAACTCCCTCTTACCGACGTTAACCGAGTCCCTTAGCAGCGTGTCAATGTCGAGCGCCCCAACAGGCGCTCCCCCTCTTAGCCTCACGTCGATCACTACGTTGACGCTCTCCGTAGTCCTCTCTAACCGGACTATTATGTCGGCCTCGACAAGACCTCGCGCCTTCTCGTCGATGAAACCCCTGACAGCCTCCTCGACTCTCAGAGCGATTTCCTCCAAGTCGTCGTCTTTTATATTGTCTAGTTTTAAGCCCACGAGCTTAGGTCTGTTTCTGGGTTGTGAGCCCATACTTTGATAGTACCTCTCTGATCTTGCTCTCTAGGTCTGCTAGCTGCCTCGAGAGTACCTCGAGCTGCTTCCTATACTTTTCCTTCTTCAAACTGAGTAGCTCCTTCCTCTCTTGGAGTTCTTTGACTACTTCGTCCTTGCTCTTCTTCACCAAGACTTGACCTATAAGCTTGTAGACCTCCGTAGAGTCCTGTAGGTACTGCAGGTTCTCTAGTACGTTGTCTATCTCCGATATCTCAGCTTCTACGAGCTTTAGCTCCGAGTCGACCTTGACGTAGCTCTCCCTCACAGCTTGGTACTGTGCTATCAACTGCTGAACCTCGGGTGGCAATCTCTGCTCGCTCACCCCTCGATCACCGCCTTTAACTCCATGAGCATTGATATGGTACTTATTATACTATTAACAACCGCTCTTAAAAGACCTATTCTGGAACACGATACAACAACCCTGAGCGTAGACTCCTTCAACTCTAGCTCGCCCCTGCAGGCCTCCGGGAGGCTCTCTATCTCTGGCCGCAGAGACTCCACGATGGACCTAGCAATATTCTCGTCAGCACCTCTTACCTCGAGCTCAACCTTGTTCTCCATAAATCTTGAAGCCTCTCACCTTTAACAAGGGGCCGACTACATCTCCATTCCGAGAAAGTATTTTAACCGTTACATTACCCCCCTCGTCGTGTAGAGATATCTTGAAGGCCGACGACTTGTTAATGAAGTCCTTGAGCAGGCTCATCAATAACCCCGCTAGTTCTAGGCACTTACTACTAGAGCAGTTCGACTCGTCAACACCACTATATGATGTTATAGGGGCCGTTAACTTAGCCCCTCCCTCTCTGGAAAGCCTTACGCCACCTAGGAGCACGTCGAAGTACTTCGACGCCGCGGCTTTGCCCTCGGCATCGTAGTGGACTACGTAAACGTGAATAACCGCCGGGTTTCCCTTCTTATTCGTGGCTACAACTAGGTACTTCTTTTTCAACAGCAACGCGAGGTAGGCTAGGTCGACAAGCCTTCTTTTACCCCTAGTAACTCTGACAGACCCAGGTAAGACGAGGGTAAGGTCTTTTACGAAAGACCTTAGTCTCTGACTCGGGCGATGCGACGTAGTAACTAAAAACAACCCCTTCTACTCCCTTACAACGACCTTGGGAAAGTACTTGCTGATCTCTGTCCTGTGGTAGTACGCGCCGCCGGCCCAAACAGCTCCGCACTTTCTACAAGTCCATAGACCGACCGACACCCTCACTACACCACCCGTGTAGCCACAGAAGGGGCACTGCTGGGGAGAGTACCTCTTGAGTAGTATATCCCTAACCTTCTTCCTCAGAGTAGAGCCGTATCTCGCCCCGAACCTACCGGCCGGACCAACGACCTTCGTCCTTCCCATAAGCAACACCTGGTCTACCACTTCGTGTACTCTTGCGGATTGCTTATAACCCTCCTTATAAAGCTTAAGACTTGTTCGCCAGCCTTTAAAGCTATTTCGACAGCAGAGTCCAACGTCCTGGGCGTTATACTTCTCGGCCCTCTCTTCTGTAGGCCCACTATACGTCCTTTCTCGTCCACCGAGATCGACAAGAACGTGTCTATCACACTCTCCTCCTCGAGCGACGGGTCTACGATCAGAATATCACCTAGCACGCCCATGGTTACCGTGGTCACGAGAGTGTTTATTGGCAGGGGCGTATCCTTGGTTCCATAGACGACTTTGAAGCCCTCCACCGTAGTGTCAAGTCTAGGTAATCTCGACGTGGCGAGGGCTATCATAGACGCTATCATGCCGGTGTCTAGTATGTTCCCGTCGTGGTCTATCACGTAGATGTCGTCGTATATCACCCACGCTAGCCTCCCCGGCTGGATCACCAGCTTAGACAGGTCAACTACCTTAGGCTCTCTGAGACTCCTGTCTATTACCCTCGCGACCTCTATCGCGTCCTCGTTCGGGGGTCCAGGCTCGAAGGAGGGGGATGCTAGTGGGACGAACTCGGCGTGAACCTGCAAAACCCCCTCATTCGGCCTATCCTCGAAAGGCGTGCCCAGCTCCGCTTTCACACCCGCTATTACCTGCGTACCACCCAGCTTCACTAAGGCGCTTCCTTCCGCCTTGCTTATTATGCCAACGCTTACCGAGATGTTCCTGTAGTCGTGAAGACCCCTGTTGTCTACACGCTCACCCTTCTTCAGCATCCTTACTATCGTCTCCGCCCTTATCTTGGGCATTATAGGCTCTCTTTGAGGAGTTATCGACATAGAGCCCACCTCACGACTCTAGTACAGACAGGTACTTCTTATGCAGCGTCTCCTTCATCAAGGCGTACACTTTCTCGGCCCCTCTCTTCGCGAGTTCGATGGCCTTCTTGAACTCTTCTACTGTTAGAACACCGTTCAGCTGAAGTAAGACTATCTCGCCAATGCCAGCAGCATACCCTACAGGCAGGTCCGCCTCGCCGTACTCGTCCTCGAGCTCGTTTATGTCTAGTACCAGGACTCCCTCGACTTTGCCCACCGCGACCCCGGCCACTAGGTCTTTCATCGGTATGCCCGCGTCGGCTAATGCCAACGAAGCCGCTGTCAACCCGGCTGTCCTAGTACCGCCGTCGGCCTGGATCACCTCAATGAACACATCTATGCTGGCTCTGGGGAACTGTTCTGTGAAGACCACCGACTCTAGCGCCTCTCTTACGACTTTGGACAACTCTATCTCTCTCCTTGTAGGTGCTGGTGATTTGTGTTCTGTGGTCGAGAATGGGGCCATATGGTACCTCACCCTTAGTACAGCTCTGTCCGGGAGCTGCACAGCCTTGGGTACTACCTCCCTAGGTCCGTACACGGCTGCTAGAACTTTTGTTCCACCATACTCAACTAGGGCGGAGCCGTTCGCGTTCTTCAGTATACCTATCTCCATTCTTATTGGCCTCAGTTCGTCTGGTTTCCTACCGTCGACCCTCAATCCGTCCTCGCGGATCAGCTTGGGCTTAGACTCCGACACATCAACCACCCAGTTTTTGTTCTAGGAACTGCTTCACCTCCTCCGTTAAGCCCCTCGCATGCGGCTTTTCCTCTATTATCTTAATAGCCTGGGTTAAAACCTCCCCCCTGTACTCGTCCGGGCACTTCGCCCATATGAAGCCGTTCTGGGCAACTGTTATATCGCAACCCGTTTTCGTTGTTAGCAGGTTGAACATGCTGCCCTTCTTGCCTATTATCCGAGGGATCCTGCTAGGTTTAACCTCTATTATGATGCCCTCGATGATCTTGCCAAGACCTTTACCTCTTATCGTGAGAAGGGGGTCTCTTGTCCTGTCAAAAGCGACGATCTTAGCAAGTACCATGTCACCTACGTCCAGGTAAGACTTCAAGTCGTGGTATAAGGGGTTGAAATTCTCTATCGCGTCGCTCGCGTTCAAGTAGGCTCTATACGGGCTCCTGATGTTGACTTCCCAGGCCGTTATCCCGATTCCCTCGATAACGCCGATCACGACATCGTCTCTTCTAGGGTAGTACACGGTGTTGAATGGTATAACAGCGATGTCGTTCTCGGAGACCGAGGTAACCCCGTAGACGTCAGAGTAAATCTTGTTGTTTACCAGGTATACGTGCTTCTCCGGTAGCCTCTTAAAGCCTTGGTTCCCGTCCTCCTCTATCTCGGCCAGAGTATCGCCCGGCCTGACAATCTGCCTGTCCGCCACGTAGACCTTGAGCTTCAAGCCTCTCAACCCACGCTGATGATTTTGACCTGTGCCGTACCCTTTGTTAAACTGTTTACCTTGTCTATGAACTCCTGCTGCATACCAGCTGGTATCTCTATCTCCACTAATAAACTACCGTCGTTCATCCAGGTCGACTTCTTCACTTCGCCTAGCTGCGCAATCGACTTGTGGATCCTCCCAGCGTACTCAGGCGGGACCCTCACACTAATGTATGCCTTGGCGATCTTTATTGGTATCACCCGCGCGATCTTCGAAAGGATCTCCTCCATCTGGGCCTCGGCGGGCTTGAACGGGTCTATCGAAACCCTTGCCTGCTCGATTGCCAGCTCGATCCTCTTCTGAGGTATCGGTAGTTTAGTCTTCGGGTCCACGGCGTTTTTTGCTATAAGTGTTATAACCTGCTTCTTTTTCTCCTCGACAAATTTTCGCCTCTGCTCAGCCGTCAGCTGAATCTCGCCTCTCCGAACTATCTCAAGGGCTATTTGTCTGACGTCATCCGTCTTAAAAACCTCCCTCAGGCTCTCGGGCGACGCCTTCAACCCCTTCCTCGCATCCTTGTAAATGAAGTCGCCTACGAGAAGGTCGTCTACACTAACAGACTTTCCCTCCTTTACTTTCAGAGCTAAATCCGGGTTAACCAACACTTCAAACCTGTGCCCCTTCTCCTCGAGTCTCGCTATCACGTATTTGTCTGTCAAAACACATCACTCTTCTACACTAAACTACAGATTCTTTAACTAACAGGGTAAAATAACTTCCTGTATTACACTCTAGTTACTGATGAGAAGGTGGCGTCTCACATTTTCAATTTTCCTTCCTTTGCCAGCTGCCTTAGCACGTCGTCTATCTCCTGTCTGCTCATTATCTTGAATTTCCTGGAGCTGGCGTCAACGTAGCCGGCCTCGATGAACTCACTAGAGGGCTTTACATCAAGTACCGAGGCTATAGCCTGTATTCCGAGCTTGATCGTCTCCTCTACGCTCATGTCGTACTTGTAGTTCTTCTCCATGAACTCCGATACCGCGTTGGCTTTCTCACCGATGGCCACGGCGTAGTAGCTGAGGTATCTCCCACTAGGCTCTGTCATGAAGAGTTGCGTACCCTGCTCGTCTATGCCTGCGAATATCACTGCTACACCGAAAGGTCTAACACCCGCGTGCTGCGTGTAAGCCTGCTTCACGTCGCATACCCTCTTCGCGAGGTACTCCACGGGGGCCGGTTCGTCGTAATACAGCCTGTGCAACAAGGCGGCCTGCCTAGCATACTCGATCAAGACGCGCCCGTCGCTCGCGATGCCGGCAAAACTCGAGCCAACGTGGTCGTCTATTTTGAATATCTTCTGTATCAAATTCTCGTCAACTAAGGGCGCTATTTTCTTCTTCTCCACAACAACCATTGCCGCCGTCTTGCTCTTCAGCCCGACTGTAGTCCAGCCTCTTCTAACAGACTCGAAAGCGTACTCGACCTGGTATATACGCCCGTCCGGCGAGAATATCGTGATCGCCCTGTCGTAGGCTGCCGCCGATATCCCGAAGCTCATCTAAACCACCGCTGATTTGTACTCAATGAATCAAGGGTTTTATAAGAATTGGGTCTCAAGCCGTTGTCGGCACGATTAGTGCGGGGGGTGGGATTTGAACCCACGCAGGTCTACACCAGCGGATCTTAAGTCCGCCCCCTTTGGCCTGGCTCGGGCACCCCCGCTCTCAACAAGTATCTTACTTAACCTGGGTTTTAAGCTTGAGACGAGAACTCAGTTCGTCGCGAGTTCTTCACCCGTCGTGTTGGAGCGGCTTCATCATCTTGTGAAGACTATAGCAGTTCAGAGTTATTAAACTAGGCACTCAACCAAGCTTCTTCTTCGCAGACTTAAACGTGCCCGATATACCGACCGGTATAACTTTGAAGCCCAGCTCGCTAGAAGCCGCTAGAGAAGCTAGAAACTCGACCTTAAACCTGCCATTGAACTTCACTATAGCCTTACACCCGCCCGGGTCGAAGTATACAACCTTGGGGTCTATACCAGCTAAGTAGACAACTCCGAAAGACCTCATCACGACCGATCTCAAAGCCTTCTCCAGCTCCCCCGTTTCCTTGAAGCGGCCTGGAGGGTAGTACATTATGGCGAGGTACCTCTTCCTGTACCTTCCAACTTTCCTGGCCCGCATAAACCACGTAAGCGCCTTACAAACCACCGTCGAGTCCGAGAGAAGTACGAGAACAGTGACGAGAGAAATTCCCGACAGTACTATGGAGAGGACCGATAACAACTGGTAGATGTCCACGTCAAATCGCCGTCCTCGTGAGTACTTTGTAAGGATTCGTAGAGAGCATTGCCTTTGCCGCCTCGTAGTCTACGTCTAGTAGTTTCACGATAAACGACAAGACCACCAAGGGGTGGTGGTACTCGAGAATGCCGCTAGCACCGCTCGATATTATGATCGGCACCTTCCTGGAGATCATCAACTTGAGCCTTTTAACGAATCCCGCGAGACTGCTCTCGTTTGCCCCCCTTATCTCCGTAAACGGTACTTCAAGAGGCTTGTCGTAGTACTTCATAACCGACGCCTGCTTCTTGTCAAACAACACCTGGTTCCTCGACGTCATGACAATGCTGTCGACGCGCCTATCGTGGGCTACCCACCTTGCTACTTCGACGTTTAGCGGTACGACGCTCACAACGGTTTTAGGTCCCTTGAGACCGCCAAGAGCGCTCTTGAGATTGCTTATGCTGTCCGAGACTACGACGACCTTCGAGAAAACGTTGGGGTCCAACGACGCCTCGCCCGAGTCTAACCCCTCGACTGAGACGACCTTGTACCCAAGCCTCCTAGCCTCGTCTACTAGCTTGTAGTCTTTCAGCCACAAGTCGATTAGCGTAGAACCACCCCTATGTTCGCAGAGCCTCCTACCTCACTCCCCGGAGATCGAGTCGAGAAGCGACCTTAACTCGTTCACGTTCTTTAAGCCCTTGAAGTGGACGACTACCTTGACCACGTCGTCGGCGTCGTTCAAGACAAATTTGCCCTGGTATAGGCTCTGCTTGTCGAGTCTCACGAAAAACCTCCCAGTTCTCCCATCGAACCTCAGGTCTAGCGAGGCGTTTAGCAGAGACCTATCGCTCTTGCTCAGGTTTCTCAGTATGTTCTCGAGCACTCCTCTCTCTCCGACTCTAATCTTCATGACCTTTATCCTATTCCCGTAGAAGCCCTCCAGGTCTTCTTCTTCGACTCTCACGCGGTCTCTAAGCTCGGCAGGTATAACGTTGTGGAGAGCTACCAGGACTTTCGAACAATCCTCTGTCGCGTGGCAGTGTGTAGATACCTCTACTTCTCTTACACCGAGTCTTACTTCTTCTTTTCTGCCTCGCTCCAAGGTTCTCTTGCTCCCCTGCTAGCCTCGTGCCTCTTCTTCAGCCTCCTCTCCTTGGCTTTCTTCTTCCACTTATGCTTGTGAGTGCCTTTCAGCCCCCGACTCTTCCTCAGCCCCCTAATTTTCTTGCCGGCACTGGTCAGACCCCTGAACACCCTCCCTCTGTTCTGCGGTTCGCAGACCCAGTTTACCTCCGGGTCTTTACAGATAGACGGGTGGTGGGGGTCGACGAGTATGACCTCGTACCACTTGTATCTGCCGTCCTCACCGACGTAGTAGCTGTTTAGCACCTCCAAGCCCGGGTGCTTCCTCGCGGCTCTCTCTTCTGCTATCAGTCTCAGGCTCTTCGCAGGCGCGTAACCATAGACACCCATCCGCTTGGGCCTACGGCCACTCGAGGGCCTCTGCTTCCTTAGTCCCCCCTTCCTTACTCTGACCCTTACCACAATAAACCCTACTTTAGCTTTGTAACCAAGCTCTCTCGCTCTGTTAATACGAGTAGGCTTCTCCACCCTGCTTACAGCCGGCTCTCTCCTCCACTTCATCAGCCGCTCTCTCATCAAGTCTTTCATGGCTCCTTCGTAGGGCTTCTTCCACAGCATCGCAATGTAGTGGTACATGCTCTTGGCCATTCGGCCCACCGCTACCTGACTCTACACTCTAACCGTTATACAAGCTTAAAAAACTTATATAAGACTGGATCGGGCCACACTTTTTAAGAGGGCGTACCCACCCCCTAAATGTTGTAGTGGAGTATCATGCCTCCACCAGAGCGCCTCATCGGTATTGTGGGTAAGACGAACGTCGGTAAATCAACGCTCTTCTCCGCTATGACGCTCGCGACAGTGAAGATAGCGAACCACCCGTTCACCACTATCGAGCCCAATGTAGGAGTTGGGTACGTCAGGATAAGATGCGCCCACGTAGAACTGAACCTACCTTCTTGTAACCCCAGGGCGGGTGCCTGTACTAGGGGCGAGAGGTTTGTGCCGGTAAAGATAATGGACGTGGCTGGACTGATACCAGGGGCTAGCCAAGGTAGAGGGCTTGGCAACAAGTTCATGGACGACCTTCGCCAAGCAGACGTGCTGATCCACGTAGTTGACGCGGCCGGATCCACCGACCCCGAGGGGAGACCTGTACGGCCTGGCTCGTTCGACCCTGTGGAAGAGGTCAAGCTAATTCAGGCCGAGATAGACGAGTGGTTCTGGGGCGTCGTCAAGAAGCTCTGGGAGACTAAAATCCAGCGGAGCCTTCACAGTACCGTGGACCAGGTCGACCTACTAGCGAGAAGCCTATCGGGGTTATCCATAAGGAAACAACACGTCGTCGAGGCTCTTAGAGAAGTGGGTTTGGAAAACAAGAACCTGAAGAACTGGTCACCGGACGACGTCAGGTCCTTCAGCCTAGCTGTGAGAAGGCTGAGCAAGCCGATAGTTATAGCAGCCAACAAGATAGATGTGGCGGAGGCTAGGGAGAATGTTAGGAGGCTCGTGGAGGTCTTCGGCGAGGGAAGCGTAGTACCTGTAAGCTCCCTCGCAGAGTTGTTGCTGAGGAAACTCGCAGCAGACGGAGCCATAGAGTACCTGCCCGGAGACTCCTCGTTCAGGGTTGTCGACGAGAAGAAGCTGTCGGGACAGTACAAGAGAGCGCTGGAGCTCATAGAAGAGAGCGTCTTAAGAGTCTATGGTAGCACCGGGGTTCAGCTGCTGTTGAACAAGGCTGTATTCGACGTGCTACGCCTAATACCCGTCTACCCTGTCGAGGATGCTAACAAGTACACAGACCACCACGGGAATGTGTTACCCGATGTCTACCTAGTGCCATGGGGGACCACAGCCAAGGAGCTCGCGTACATGATACACACAGACCTGGGTGAAGGGTTCTTGTACGCCATCAACGCACGTACTAAGGAGAGAGTCGGCGAGGACTACCAGCTCAAATACGGCGACGTCATTAAGGTCGTCTCAGCCAAGTCGAGACGTTGACGTCTAAGGCGCCGTCACCTGTTCTTCCTTAAGGACTTCCAGTAGCGTTGAGCCGCCTTGTAGTAGTAATCGGGAGACTTCCTCTCACCGAAGTACGCTAACCCGTGCTCTCGAACCGCTCGTTTCAGCTCCTCGCCTTCCTCTAGGGGTATCTCGCCGCGCCTCACCAGGTACTCTATAACCTCTACTGCCTCGCTCTCGTCCCTACACCTCCTCAAGTAGTCGTAGACGTTGGGGAGATAACCATGCCACGGATCGGAGAACCCCTGGTCTACGGTCAGCCTGATACCCTCATATTGCCCGTCCAGTATCTCTTTCGCGAGGTTCGGGTACTTTCTTCTGAATTCATCAGTGCTCATTCTCAAACTTCATCACATCAACTCTTGCCTTAGTCTCGGGCTTTAATATCGTTTTCTGCGGCACGTCGCTCGTAACCACAACTCCTGGATATATCCACGAGAAGGGCCCCACCTTCACCCCCGGCATTAGCGAGACGTTTACGCCGGTCTTCGCGTAGCCCCCAATCACGCTGCCAAGTTTTTTCCTACCGGAGTCGACAACCTTGTCCTTAATCCTCATCTTAACGGTTTTTTCGTCGAACCTCAAGTTAGCCGTGACCGTCCCTGCCCCTAGGTTCACTCCCTCGCACACAACACTATCCCCAATGTAGGCCAAGTGGTTTGCGTGGACGTTCTCGAATATAACGCTCTCTTTCACTTCAACGGAGAAACCAATCACTGAGCCGTCGCATATCACGCTGTAAGGTCTAAGCCTAGCAGAGGGGCCTACCCTCACTCTCCTGCCTACGTAAACCGGCCCCTCGATGTAGGTGAACGCCTTTATCTGGCTCTCCTCGCCTACGTAGACGTCACCGTGTATCACGACGGGTTGCTCTACGACTCCCTTTATGTTTTGTCCTCTCAGGACGCTGAGGGCGGTTTTATTTGCCTCGATGACCTGCCACGGCAACCCTATGTCTATCCAGCTCCCTCTCGGCGCTGTAACAACCCTCACATCGCTTACGCTCGCTATCTTGTTGACTATGTCTGTGAACTCTAGCTCTCCACGCGGGCTCAACTGTATGTCCCTGTTCGAGAGTATATCGCCCACCCTAAGCTTGTACACCCCAGCGTTTACCACTTTAGAGAGGTGCTCCTTGGGCTTCTCTAAGATTTTACCTAGCAAGTCTTCGCCTTTTGTTAACAGCACCCCGTACTGGCTGGGGTCGTCCACCTCCGCGCCCAGTATCACGTTGCCCTCTCGCTTGGCTACCTCGAGTAGCAACCCCGGTTTACTCAAAAACACGTCCCCATATACGATGAGAACGTCCTCTTCCTCCTCGGCCTTTTCCACGGCCCTCAAGACAGCGTGGGCCGTGCCAAGTTGTTGCTCCTGTTCCACCGTCCTTATTTTCTTGCTTGCCGCCGTCTTCGATAGAAACTCTATTACCTTGTCTTTCATGTCGCCCACTACAACTATAACTTCGTCGACTAGACCGCTCAATCCCTCGATCCACTCGAGTTGCCACGCGAGTAGTGGTTTACACAATATTGGTATCAGAGGCTTAGGCCTGGTCTCGGTGATCGGTCTCAGTCTCTCCCCTTTACCCGCGGCTAGTATCACCGCTTTCAAAATAAACCACTGTGAGCACTATATGTAGCCTACTCGTAAAAAGTCTTACACGGCACCCTTCTGTATCGGTGATACAACCTTGGCCGGCTGAGGACCGGTGGGGCCGGGTACCATTAGGAGCTTGCTCTTGTAAACCTCTACTCTTCTAACCGGGTATATCTTCCTAGCCCTCTCGGCTATGTCGGCGGAGACTTTGCCTCCCAGTATCTCGTTGATCAGCTCGTCCAGTGTTAGGCTCGACGCCTTCTCGAATATGTACTCTCTCATAATCCTCCTGATCGCCCTCTTTTGGCTGGTGTTACACCTAAAGCTTGTCAAGGTGACGATCGTTAGCCTGACAACATAGCCGTCCTTTGTCGTAACGTCGAAAATCCCCTGAACCTTGCTACTCTTCCTCCTTATAAGGCTTCTCATGTAGTCTCTAGCCAGCTCGTGGCCCTTGAACCTGGTAATGGCCTGGTCGCCTTGAACGTCGACCACCTGGAAGTACAGCTTCACGTGAACCTGCGATATGTCGCCCGTTAGATCATACAGTGTAGTCTCAACAGTCCTACCGATCAGCTTCATCGGGTCATCGGACGGTGTGGTAGCCAGAACAACGCCTCCGAACGATTGGGGTGCCACTATGCTGAACCACTTCTTCAACTTCCACTTGTCCTTGATCACTCCCTTTCTGGCAGCCATGTAAGCATCCCTTCTCTTCGGGTTATAAAGCAGATTAGTTTACTAACTTTTAAGCTTTCAGTGCACTAAGTCCCCTATTTTGACCACTACGCTCACTAGCGCGAGCACTTCGTCTATTGTCCCCTTAACCGTGTTTAAGCAGGTCTCCTTACTTTGGCATTTAACCTCCAGAATGTAAACCCCCTTACCGTCCCTCTCGACTACGCGATCCTCTATATACAGGTCGCGACCAGGGTACTCGTTGTCAGGCTTAAGCGAGACGTATACAGACCTTGCCTCCCTTGCGTCTAGCTCGATACTAAGCCTTAACGAGACTTCCATCCTCTCTTACCCTACACAGCTGGTCGGGACCGCAGCTATCGTACACCTCCTCCACCGGGTAGCCGGCTCTCAAGAGCTCACCGACGTTCGTCATCAACTCCCCGTCCCTTCTGACAATAATCGGCTTCCTGGACTCGATCGGGTAGATGAACCTCAGCGCCTCTACGAGCAGTTCAGGCCTAGTCATCGGCTCGGGCATCTCAACAACTCTACTGGGGCTGGTGAGGGGGGTAGAAATAGCCCTGGCTACTGTGTCGATTGCGTCCTCGTATACGTTGAGAAAGTCGTAGGCGAGTCTCTGGTGGAGCGTCACCTCGAGTAGTTGGTAAGGCGCCCCCTTTACAAGGCTCAGGTACACCAAGAAGGCCCCCAGCAACTCGACGAGGTCGACTAGAGTCCCATTTATTGTCGTCGTGTAAACGTAACCAACCAGCCTACGCTCTATTTTCTCTTTAAGAGCTTTGTCGCCCACGATATTCGACTCCAGCAACAGGATGAACTTCCTCAGTAGGTTTGGGTCCTGCTCAACCCCAGTCTCGGAGGCCCTCACTGTCGGCTGCAACTTTAGCTCCGCCAGCATTTTCATTACGACATCCTCTCTACCAGTTAAGCCGGGCAAGGGAGGGATTATCGTTCTCGTCAACGCCTTCAGTATACTCACTCTCTTGTACCCCCATAGCCTGAAGCCCAGTTCTTGCTCTATCAAGCCCTTGGTTAAGAGCTCGTTGAGAATCGATTTCTCGACTCCTTTAGGGCCCTCCCTCCCGACATCCACGCCCTCGTAAACGCCGGCCGCGACGGATAAGACCTTGTCCCAGGCATGAACGCCGAACTTCCTCTCCATCTCGTAGACGATAGACCCTGTCAACGTAGAGTTCGGTTGCTTGCCCAGGACGATGGCCTTAGCCCCCTTGGGCTGTGGCAGGCCTAGAAGGGCGACTTCCTCTTTCGCTTCTAATATGCTCGTAGTGTCGAAGCTGATGGCGACATCGACGCCGCGCTCAGGCAAGTTGTGGAGCATAGTACTAGCTGCTAGAATAGAGTCGATGTCTATGCGGGGTACTACTCTTATAAAACTCTTCGAAAACACCTGCTCAATAGAGCTCAAGCAAACCCCTCCAGACTGTCCAGCCGAAAACGTGTACACCGGTAATTGCCTGCTTGCGTGCCCCTAGCCTGCACCTCAAGTTTATATCCCGCGAGGCCTAATTTAAGAAGATGACGCCGCGCCGATGAAGAGGGAATCCGGGTTTAAGCGTAGACCGAGCGTGCTGACGAGGCCCGCTACTGAGGTTCGACCCTCATCCAGCTTCTTTAGGCCTCCACAGCTCCCTCATTCTCCTTCTCTTCAGCTTATCCATCTCTCTCTCAATGTATGAATAGACCGTACTGTGCCTCCTACCCTCGATAAGCATCTCTACCGCTGTCCTCGCAACCTGGGCTGACTCGTAGTCGCCTATGATCGCTATATTGTTGTCGTATACCGAGATAAACGTGCCAGTCATCTCCTCTAGAACCCTCCTTGCTTTACCCCCTTCCCCGATCACCCTTCCCAGGACCCTCTGTATATGGTTAGGCTTGTCGCCTACGTGCTGCTTGAGCTCGATAATCATCAAGACCTGGTCTTCCCCTAGGAGGCTCATGGCTCTGTCGGGTGAGAAACCGCTGGCGATCGCTTTGACGATCTCCCTAGCCTTCATCAGCTCATACGTCGTTGTTGAAGGAAACGCTGGCTCAATTATGACCATACCGCTGGTCGAGTCCACGGTTATCCTGGTCCTAGTCTTCTCCTCGATCTCTCTCTTAACCCTCCCCTCGTTACCTATCAGGACTCCAATCCTCTCCAAGGGGATTTTCTCGTAGAGTTTCGTGACCCCTATAATCATTCTACCTTTCTCTTCCCCAGACATTTGAGTAGTACCTCGAGGATACTATTAGTGTCTTTAACGCTATTAAGCCCTACCTCGTCCTTGAAGAAGCTCTCTACTCTCTCTACGTCTCTCTTTAGGAATTCAAGCGCGTTGGGGTGGCCAACGTCGAGTGCTTGGCTAACGTCTATTATGACCACGTCCGCGTCGGGAGTCACCATGATGTTGAACTCTGACAAGTCGCCGTGGACCAGCCTAGCCCCGCAGACCATTTTCTCGAGCTCCTCCAAGACTCTGCCATGTATCTTCTCGAGCTCCTCCAACTCTAGGTCTTTATAAGCTTCGACCAGCAGCGGGTATCTTAAGCCGTCCTCGCCTATGAACTCCATTACGAGCACGTTGTTGTAGACGCTAATAGGCCTTGGAACCCTCACGCCCGCCTCGTAGAGCCTCGCCAAGTTCCTGAACTCTTTCCTAGCCCAGGCGTAGACGAGTTCACGCGTATTACGCGGCGAAAAGCCTGCGAACCTGGGGTCTCCCGCAATGTACTTCCACATCCCTTTCTTGAACTCGGCACTACTTGTCAGGTATATCTTCACGGCCACAGGTTTATCGTCGTAGGTGTAGCCTAAGTATACCCTTGACTCTTTACCAGCGCTTATAGTACCAGCCAGCCTCTTGATTACCCTCCTCCTCATCAACTCGACAACGTTCAGAACAGTTCTGGTGTCAAAAACCTCTTCTACGGTCTCGAATAAATCGTCGTCTTTAATTCGCTTCTCATAACCCCCAGTCATACAAGTTCACTGATCGCGTCGATAAACTCCTTCGTCACAATACCCTTCTCCATCAGCTTCTCCAGCTCACTCCTACCATACTTGTACAGTACCTCGCCTTTTTCGGGAGAGAAGTCCCACACGCCCGCGAGCACTATGTCTCCCTCACTAATCCACACGCGCCTCCTCATTTTCCCCGGTATTCGCAGCTTCCTGTCAACCCCGTCCATGCACTTAGCCAGCAAGTAGTCGCCACCGAGGTGTTTGATGACACCGCAAATTATAGTCCCCTCGCTGGGAACAGGTGGTTCTTTACTGCTCGGTTCCCCAACTGATTTCTTCGACAGTATAATCACCCTATTGACCATACTTCAAGACATACTCTTTATCATCTATAACAAGTATTTTAACGTAATCACCCTGCTTGACCTGAAACGGTATGTTTGACAGCAGGAACTCCTTCACCTCCCCCGAGTCGCGGTTCAGCAAATAGACCATCGACTTGTCCACAGCGACTACCTCGTACACTCCCTTAACGTAGTAGTTCTCGACGATGGGTAGACGCCCACTCCAGTACTCCGACAACGGTACAGTAGTTCTCCTAGCGGAGGAAACCGCTTCTAACTGGACCCCTCTTACGTCGAGCTTCTTCACCACCCATAGCTCGCCGCCGTATCTGACTATAGAGCCCTCTGTAATATCGGGAAGCCTTACCGAGAAAGTGTGTATACCCTGCCAAACACCTTTCCGCGAGTCGTACCTGGTCGACTTGAAGGTTTCTTTCACATGACCCCCTAGCAACCTAGCCAGCTCGTATGCTAGCCTCCGAGCAGGAAGCTGGTCGACGAACCTTATGTCAAACCCGTTAGGGGCGTCCTCCAAGTCTACCAAGTACTCGCTATAACCCGGGTTCGACCTGATGACCTCCTCAACCAAGCCTCTGTGAGCTTGAGCATTAACTCCTCTGACTTGTACCACAGCCGAGATTTTCCTGCTGGCACGGGCCAAACACCGCGGGCATATGGTTCTTGAAACGGCAATCCTGACGTCCTGGTTGAACTGCGCGAAATGCCTCTGGTTCAGGACTGTCCCAAATAACCAGTTCTGGACGTAAACCCCTTTAGCAGACTCCCTAGGCTCGCCCGAGGGCTCCACCGAGATCAGCTCAGCCGAGGATATCATGTACTTGGCCTGGTTGTCGAGGAGGTACCTCCTGACCACGTTCTCCATGCTATCCTGGTGCCACTCGCCTTTATAGAATATTGAGCCGCACCTGCTACAGACCTTTAGCTCCAGGGAGACTTGTTTAGTAAAGGGGTTCCCAATCTTCCTGAAACAGTCTATGCAGTAGCCGTTGACGTAGTCTTCGTCAGGGACCTCTCTACCGCAATTAAGGCAGTACCTCACTACGACCCACCGCACCTAGGACGCCTACAAGGTTACGAACATAGCTACTTTAACGCCGTTCACAACGAGCACGGTGTCCTCTCTGACAAGGCCCTCACTTACAGCTCGCCCCACGATACCGTTGCCCACGATGTTCGCCATACTAGCCTTCCTTAGAACTTTCACGGCTTTATCAACGTCCAAGACCTCTCCTTTAAAGAAAGACGGGTCCACGTAGAAGTTGATGCCCCGTGACTCGTCCACGAGCCTAAGCCCTAAAACGTCCTCGTCGCACGCCGCTACAAAAAGCCCGCTCTCCGTGTTGTAGGCCTTGACGTACACCCTCACCGCGGCTTCGCGATCGCTCATTTGAACGCCTCCAGTGTCGTCTCGGCGCCGCACGCCTCACACTTGAGAACAAAGACCTTACCCTTCCTTATCAGCTTGGTGTGATAGCTACCACAGGTCGGGCATCTAACGTACTTCTTCACGAACATGTCTAGGAACTTGTTAATCACTATAGCATTGAACTTACCCTGCAACACCAGTTGGCCCGCCTCGTTGATCACGGCCGGCACACCCAGCTCCTTGATGTAGTAGTGCTGGAGGAGAGACTCGTCGCGCGCTAGAACATCGGCTATTTTCCTGAAGTTCGTTATTATCGTCTTACCGCCTACAACTGTAACTTCTGCCTTAGGCACCTCGAAGACTTCGCCGCTACTTGTCCTCTGCGGTAGCCTACTGTAGGCTCTCTCGAGTAGTTCCTCGTAGGCGTAGTCCCTAGCACGTTTTGACATCAAGACCACGCTCCTAGATTTAATGGTTAATAGGGCTTTAATAACTCTCATTCAAAACAACGTTGAGGAAAACCAGATGAGAGTATACATCGAGACCTATGGATGTGCTTTGAACAAGAGCGACGAGGCGTTAATGAAGAGGGTTCTCACCGGTAGAGGGCATAGTATAGTAGACGACCCTACCAGCGCTGATGCCCTAGTGATCAACACGTGTACTGTGAGGCTCGATACCGAGTATAGGATGGCGAGGAGGATCGGCGAGCTGTACAGGCTAGCTAAAGAGGGCGGTAAAAAGCTAGTGGTTGCGGGCTGTCTCGCCAAGGCCCAGCCCTACAAGGTGGCTAAGCTGGCGCCTGACGCCAGTATCGTCTCGCCCCAGAACGCCGACAAAATACACCTCGCGGTCGAGTCCAACTCTAGAGTCGTCTTGCTGACAGGGCTTAGGAGCAGGGGGGCTATAGGGGTCTTGTTGACGGGTAGAGTAGCTCCAATACCCGCACAAGAGGGTTGCCTGGGCAACTGCACTTTCTGCATCGTGAAACACGCTAGGAGGGTGCTCGTAAGCCACCCTATCGAGAGCGTCAGGAGGGCTGCCGAAGAGGCCGTCAGGCTCGGTGCTGTGGAGATAGAACTCACCGGCATGGACCTCGGCACATACGGCATCGACCTATACAAGACACGGAAATTGCCGGAGTTGATCGAGTCCGTGGCTGAGGTCGAGGGGAACTTCATGGTGAGGGTCGGCATGCTCAACCCCGAACACTTGAGCTACATCCTAGACGACCTCGTCGAAGCCCTAAAGCATAGGAAAGTCTACAAGTTCCTCCATATACCCCTCCAATCGGGCAGCAACAGGGTACTGAGACTTATGGGGAGGAACTACACCGTTGAAGAGTACATCGATTACGTCGAGGAGCTGAAGAGCAAGATCCCAGGCATTAGTATCGCCACCGACATACTCGTCGGCTTCCCGCACGAGACGGACGAGGACTTCCAGGCCACGGTAGAAGTCATCAAGAAGCTGAGGTTCGAGAGGGTGCACCTAGCGGCTTACAGTATAAGACCTAGGACGTTAGCCTCGTCTCTACCCCAGATCCCAACTCAGACTAAGAAATCACGTGTACTCCAAGCCCTGAGGGTAATAGAGTTGGTGGGGCTCGAAGACAAACAGAGGTACGTCAACACGGTCCAGAGCTGCTTCACCACAGAAAAGGACAAGGGCTGGGTGTGTAGGCTTGAGAACTACATACCGGTCGTCCTGAGATCGGGGGAGGATCTAGACTACGGGAGGTGGGTAAAGGTAGCTATTAGTGAGGCCACATTCTTCGACTTACGCGGCTACGTAATAAACTAGACAGCTCTGCCCAACGGCTTCCACGCGTATTCTCAAGTACCGCCTAGAAGCGGGCGTAGTATCCTCGCTACAGGGATTCGTCCTCGAGGAGAAATATCCTGCTCAAGCGGGCCCGCGGGGATTCGAACCCCGGGCCTCCGGCTTAGAAGGCCGGCGCCCTATCCTGGCTAGGCGACGGGCCCGCCTTTATGCTTCTATGAGTTAACCCGGTTTAAAAGAATGAGCGCGACGCCTTCGAGGCTATTTACTGGAGCAAATAGCCCTCTCGATGACGTGGTTGATGAGACCGGGGTCTGTGGGCTTGAATAGTTTGATTATCACGTGGTCTGGCTTACCCCCGCCTTTACCGTACTGACCGAGCTCCTTTACCACTTTTGTGAGGTCCAAACCACTCTCCCTCGCCTTATTAGGGTCTACCGCTACCTCGAGTAGGTCGCCCATTAAGACGACGACCATTGCCCTCCTCTTCAAGGCGGCCTCTTCAACGACCTCCTTCCTAAGCGCCTCGTCTTCTATCGGTATGGGGACGAAGTAGTACTCGAACCCGCAACTCGTTCTCACAACGTTCCTCTCGAGGAGGATTTCCTTGAGGAAACTCCTGTACCTACCTAAGAGCGAGGTCTTTTCCTTGAGCTCGCTCACTGTTCTCTCGGCAGCCGCGACTATGTTGTCCCCGCCTAGGATACTTAGGGCTTTCTGCTCTTCTTCCACGAAGTCTCTCATGACCTCGGGTATCCTGGTTGCCGATACAAACTCCAGCCTGACAACGCCCTCCTGTATCCTGTCCACGTTGATTATCTTTATCCCGCCGACCTCGGCTGTGTTCTTGACGTGCGTCCCGTAACACGCTTGAGCGTCGAAACCTGGTATCTCGACGACTCTTACGTTACTCGAGTAGACCGAGCCGCCCTGGTACAGCCTGATCCCGTACTTCTTCTCCGCGTCGAACCTACTCAAGGTGTTGACGTTTAGGTCGATCCTTAAGTCGACTATTCTATTAGCCTCTTTCTCTATGGCGTCAACATCCTCTTTTGTCAGAGGCTTGTAGTGGGTTACGTCTAGCCTAGCCTTCTCGACGGTCTTCTCGGCGCCGGCTTGCCAAACGTGTTCTCCAAGTACCTTCCTGGCGGCGGCGAGAACTAAGTGAGTTGCTGTGTGGTGTCTCATAAGCCTGTACCTCCTGCCCCAGTCAACCTCGACTACTACGGCGTCACCTGGTCTAAGAGAGGGCTCGCGGTCTAGCACGTGGACTATGACATTCCCGAACTTGTAGGCCTCGACAACCCTGTAGACTTCTTTGCCAGACCTCACAATGCCCGTGTCGTAGTCCTGCCCACCCGACCTCGGATAGATCACTGTTCTGTCGAAGACCACCAGCCTGCCTTTAACGCCTAGCACTCTAGCCTCCGTGCTCTTCTTATATGGGTCGACGTGGAACTCCGGCACCGTCTCCCACAGGTTACTCACCCACTCGAACTCCTCCTGCTTCTCGACCTGCTTCGCTAGCCTTGGCGGCGCAGAGTGCCTCGCTGCCACGACCGAGTAGAAATCTGGCGGTAACTGGACGTTAATGCCCAGGGACCTGGCTTTCTCGACGACTATCTCCGGGGGTACACCGTAGGAGTCGTATATCGAGATCAGGTCTTCTAGGCTCAGCTGCTTCTTCCTGGATACGATTTTCCTAACCAGGCTCTCGCTCTCGACCAACATGTCAACGAACTTGCCTACCTCCGCCTGCGCCACTTCCAGGATGTAGTCTCTTCTACTAGCCAACTTGCCGAAGACGTAGTCCCCGATCCAGTAGTTTATCTGGGCGTTGATTAGCTCCAGTACAACGTCTCTTACCCTGCTAAGCTCCACGCCAGCGAGTAGTACGTTCCTGACGAGCCTTCTAGCCACTAGCCTCGCTAAGTAGCCTTCCCCCGTGTTCGACGGGACTATCCCGTCCGCGAGCATTAGGGCTAGCGTCCTCGTGTGGTCGAGTATAGAGTACGTGTAGACGCTCCTCTCCAAGTCTTTGGCGTACTCGCCGAAGCCCAACTTGGTAGCGAGGTCTAGGAGCTCGCTCACAGAGGATATCTCCTTGTCGCTAGTCTCGTACACGATCTTCTTCAAGACATCGCTGGGGGGCTCCTCGACCCCGAGGAGGTCTTTGAACTTGCCAACCAGGCTACCGTACACTGCGTGGAAGCCGGTCGGCGTCCTCTGGGAAAGCCACGTGATCCTCTCGATGCCATAACCGCAGTCGACGACTAGTACGGGGTTTTCTACCCACCTACCACCTGCGTCCTTATACTTCATGAATACGAGCGTAGCCACCTCTAAACCGTCGACCAGCACTTCGGGGGCCGGACCAGCGTTGCCCCCTCCCTCCCACCAAGACTCTTTGAAGACTATGTCGTCTAGGCTCAGCCCGATCTCCTTCGTGAATAAGTCTATCGTGTTATCGAGGACACCCTCAACCCAGTAAACAAACTTACCGGGCTTGTTAAAGGCGTGCATGCCCCCCATTTCGAAACTGGTCATGTGCCTACCGAAAGTCAGCCCGACGTTGTCTATGTCTGTCAGCCTGATCGACGGCTGAACTATAACGAGGGGGTTGTAAGGTGGGTCGACGAGACCGTCGGTCACGTGCGGCTGGAAGACTATTATCGACGCGATCGTCAAGTAGAGGTCGTCGCGCCACTTTGCTAGTACAGGGTAGGGGTCGACGACCCCGTGGCCTCTCTTTACGAGGAAGTCGATGAACCTGCTCCTAACCTCTCGGAGGGACAGAGGTCTCAGGTTCTTATAGTCCTTGTAGAGGAACTCGTACTTGGAGCACGGTCTGTCGGGGCACGTCTCTCGAGGCCTCGTACTCCACATGACTCCTTCGCACTTGACGCACCTGTACTTCTCGTACCCGTACTTCCTCAAGTACCCTAGGTCTATGCCGCTTGTAGACAAGAATACCCCCGGTAGGCATCAAAGAGTATAGAAACCCGCTGTTATATTAAAATACTTCTGCCGCTTCGTGGGAGTAGAACTGGATCGCGCTACATCCCGAAGAGGGCTCCGAGCCCTTCAGCCAGCTGCTCCTCGCTGATCGTCTCCTGCTTCTCCTCCTCTTTCTTCTCTTCCTCCTTCTTCTCAGCAGCAGGCTGCTGAGGCTGGGCCGGCTGAGCTACTGGAGCCGCCGCGACGGGCGCTGCCAGTGCCTGCTCCAGGACTTTGCCTATATCGATCGTCTTGAGCGCCGCGACGAGGGACTTAACCCTTACCTCGTCTACGGCTACACCAGCGGCCTCCAGGACCTTCTTGACGTTTTCCTCATTTATCTCCTTCCCGGCTCTATAGAGTAGTAGGGAAGCATAGATGTACTCTATAGGCATCACCTCTACACGCATTGTAGATTGTTTCAGGGCTTTTTAAATTAATGCGAGGGTTTTAAAACTATCGTGAACCAGTTAGGCTACATCCCGAAGAGGGCTCCGAGCCCTTCAGCCAGCTGCTCCTCGCTGATCGTCTCCTGCTTCTCCTCCTCTTTCTTCTCTTCCTCCTTCTTCTCAGCAGCAGGCTGCTGAGGCTGAGATGGCTGCTGAACCGCGCTGACCTTGAGTCCCAGTTCCGGTGCCTTCTCCGACACGGCCGCTGCTAGCGCCAGGGCCCTACTCTCAGCTACCCTGATAACGTGCTCTACGGTGTCAGGGGTCACGAAGGCTGCCTCTACTGCTAGGCCTAGCGCCTGTCTGTGGGCTTTCACCAGGGTTAGCCTTAGGATGTCGGGCTCCGGCCACGCTATCTCGACGCCTATCTTCAGGTAGTCCAGAACCGCGACCTTAAGGAGTTCTACGTACTCGTCGATGTTCAACGCGAGCTTCTCGCCGGGGATGACGACGCCGCCGTCGTAAGCTACCTTGACTCTCAGCTTGACCTCCTTCAAGGGGAGGTCGAGTTTCTGGAGTAGGCTCGCTAGCTCAGGTGATATCTGGTCACCCGGTTTAGCCACGACCGTGTCTTTGGCTACTTGAATGGAGTTCCCAACTACTTTTGTCGGTATTTTAAGCCTCCCGAATACGCTCAACATAGGCCCTGGAGGTATGCCTGTGTCCCCCTCCGGTATAACGATCTCGCTCGACGCGACGTCGCCGGGCTTGTAGTACGTGTACGACTTGTGTTTCTCGAGAAGGCTGTTGAGCTCGAACGAGTTGATGTCCGACAATAGGAGGGCGACCTGGCCCGTCAAGTACTTCGTTAAACCCGTCTTCTCTGGGTCTATCCCGGCTTCCCTTAGCGAGATGGCTAGTAGCTTCGGCTTTACGACCTTGATAAATGCTACCTTGCCTATCTTCTTTCTCAGCTCCTGAAGCTTGTTCGTAGGGAAGCCTGTGAGGTCCGCTATGAGGATCGTTTTGTGCCTCCTGATCTCGTCTGCTAGCTCCTTTACTTGCTTGACTTTCCACCCAGGGACCTCCCTCTTCTGCACGAGGGCTGGCACACTAGGCACCCCTAACCTCTACGGGTATCCCCATTGTAGTCTTGACTATAACCTTGTCGATATTGGCTACACCCTGGGGAAGCTTCGCTTCCACAGCCGAGATCACGGCAAGAGCGTTCTCGGCTAAGTCCTCGGGTTTCATGTCAACAGTGCCTATAGAAGTCATTACTTGCGGCTGATCCTTTAGCCTGGCCAACACAGCGTTCTTGAACCTGTTCAACAAGGCTGACATGTCCGATCCGGGCGGGACAGGTATCGGTGCCTTCCCTCTGGGGCCGAGAGCCGGTCCGAGAGTCCTACCTACAACAGCCATTAGATCCGTCTTTACTAGGACCCAGTCACATGTGTCCGCGATCTTCTTTGCGTTCTTTTTTGTCATCCCCTGGAGGTCGGCGGGCGTCAAGACCATATGAGCCCCTGCCTGCCTAGCTTTCTCGGCCATCTCGCCGTCAGCTACAACGCACACTTTACGTTCTTTGCCCCTCCCCTTAGGCAGGAACACCGTTTCTCTCACTTTGCCGCCCAGCTCCTTCACATTCACGTCTCTCAGTACTATGACCAGCTCCACAGACTCCCTGAAGTTAGCGTGCTTGTGCGCTACTGCCTTTTCCAAAGCCTGGGCAAGCATCTCTTTGGTTATGGGCATCAAGACACCTCTTTCTCCCACTCGCTCTCAAACTTCTTTAATAACTCGTCGTAAAAACCTTCGTCAACAAGCTTCTGCACCTCCTTGGGGTCCTTACCCTCCACGGTTAGACCTATAGACCTAGCCGTACCGAGAACGGTCTTGACCGCGGACCGGAGGGTCCTAGCGGTCAGCTTATCCTTCTTCAAGATGGCCACTTTAACGACCTGCTCCATCTTTAGATCGCCTATCTTCTGGTGAGCCGGGTCACCTGTGAACTGGCTAGCCCCCGCTTCCTTCAATAGCAGTGCTGTCGTGGTGGGTACGCCTACTTTGATCTCGTACTTCTTAGTCGACGTGTCTACATGAATCTCGACGGGAACACTAAGCCCTGCGAATTCCTTCGTGGCTTCGTTGATCGCCCTCACAACCTCCTGCACGTTCAACTTGAGAGAGGACAGGGTTGGACCCAGCGGCGGGCCAGGGTTGGCCTTCCCGCCCTCCACCATAACCCTAACGACTTTCTTACCCACGACTAATCACCCTTCTTAACAGGCTTCACGTACTCACCTGAGATAGTTATAGGTATCGCGTGACTCGCTTCTAAAATGCTAACCGTAAGCATGTTTTTATTCTTATCCACGTTGGTGACCTGAGCTCTCATACCCTTGAACGGCCCTCTCACGATCTCTACTATGTCGCCGACTTTGATGGACTCTACTACGGGCTTTGGCTTGATGAGCCTCTCTATCTCCTCCATGGATACCAGTATGAGAGACGAGCTCTTCAAGTGCTTTACCTCGGATATGACCTTGTATATACCCGTGGGCTTTGTCGCTTCGATGAAAATGTAACCTCTCACACCAGGCGGTATTATCAGGCTAGCTATGCCGACGTCCTCACCCTTTTCGGCTAGCTCCTTTATCCTCCTCTCCAGGATGAGGACTACGTCCAGCTCCCGCCCTACGGTGGTCCTTACCGCATATATCTTAGCCTCCTCCGAAGACATACTGCTACCCCGCTATCTGTGGGAAGAGGAAGGCGTAGAAGATCACTCTTATGATAAACGCGATCCCCCCTACGATGGCCATGCCAAGTAAACTCAGCTTGAGCGTGGTCATGAAATCGTCTTTCTCGGGTTTAGACGCGAGAGTGAAAATTTTCCTCCACTGGTCGACCATCTCCCGCAAGTCCAACACGGACACCCTTTCTAAGCGGGTAAAATTCTTTCCAGGTACTCAATTGGGTCAAACAGTTTTAAATCTTTGTAGTCCTGGCCGACGCCTATGAACAGGATCGGCTTCTTGATCGCGTAGATTATGCTCACAGGGACACCCCCCTGCTCGTAAGCATCTACTTTAGCTATCACAACAGCGTCTACGCCTACCTTCTCGTTGAAGAACCGTGCCTGTTCTATTGCGTCGTTCCCTGTTAAGGCGTCTACTACGAGTATTTTCATGTGCGGCTTAACGACCTTCACTACCTTCCTCAACTCCTCAACTAGGTCTATGTCTGTGTGCATTCTACCAGCCGTGTCGATAAGCACCACGTCGAAGCCCCTGCTCTTCGCGTAGGCTACGCTATCATACGCCACCGAGGCGGGGCTTACCCCATATCTACCCGTAAAGACTGGGACTCCTATTCTGTCCCCATGTATTTTCAGCTGTTCTTGAGCCCCAGCCCTAAAGGTGTCCGCGGCCACCATCAAGGGCTTGAAGCCCTTCTCTTTAAGGTAGTGGGCTATCTTGGCTATAGTGGTGGTCTTGCCGACACCGTTTACGCCTAGAAAGACTATTTTGAAAGGCCTCTCGCTCCTAACGGCCTTGTCGAACTCTATACTACCCGCTTCGCGGAAGTAGCCTAGTATAGTATCCCTCAAGTACTCTACGAGTTTTTCTCTGGATTTGACCACGTTTTCCTCTATCGCCTTGTTGAGCTTGCTTGATATGTCCTCCGCTACTTCCAGAGCGACGTCGTTCGACAATAGCTCCAGCTTCAGCTCCTCCAGCTCGCTTAACAGCTTATCCTTTGAGAACGCTATCGACGCGACTCTCTCGACGAAGTTTGAGAAGGCGCTCTTGAGCCTACGAAACAAGAAAACACCCTATAGGTTCTCTATTACCTACTACCGCTTTCCCCGCCGGTAGAACCTGCTTGCCTAGACTGTAATTGAGCAAATACCTGGCTGAGGATTTGCTGGATGTAGGAGTACTCTTCCACTACAGACTTGTAGTCCCTCTGCAGTTTGTCAACGATCCTCTTCACCGCCTGCAGTCTCTTCTCCAGCAGGCTGACGCCCTGCTCCCTGCTCGCCTTAGCATAGTAGTTTAGGCCTAGGTTCACTATTACATTTCTGTCCCAACCGTCTTTCACTACAGCCGGCACCATAGCAGAGCCGAGCCTGTTCAAGAGGACGTATATCTGGGTCTCCCCTTGCGGCAGGTTTCTAAGGGTGTCTAGAACCAGCTGTAGCTCTGCGTACTGTGTCAGGTAGGTGTTTAATGCCGACTGCAGCGCGCCAGCGTACTCCTTCAACTCCTCAGCTCTCGCAACTAGTTCCTCTAGGGTTACAGCCCTCCCCTCTTCACCCGGCTTCTTGCTCATTTAACTACCAGCCTCTCGACCCTCAGAAGCTCCCGCACGTGCGGGTCCATAGCCTCCTCGAGCGGTATCTCCTCAACTTTCTCGACAACTATGTGTTTCCTCCTAAGCTTGTGGTTGCTCCCTAGCAGGGAGTAGACCTTCTCCAGGGCTTGCTCTCTTGTCAAGGCCCTAACCTCCTTTGTGAACTTCTGCCACGTGGGGTACCTGTCGTGGCTGACGAGCATTCTACCCACAACCCTGTAGACCTTCACCTCTCCCATCAGCCACCACCGAAACCCCTCTTTATCCTCAGTATCTCGGGGCCAGTTGTTATGCCCCCTACTATAACGCCCCTATTATTAGCAATTAATCCACTCTTTATAAACGGAACTCCAGCGTTGACTGTAGCCTTCTCAACTGTGACTCCCAGAATTTGCTTGACGAGACCTATCTCGTCCTCGGGTAGGTCGGGGTGAACTATGCCTCCAAAGTCGTTCACGACACCTAAGCTACCGGGTATAGGGAGGTTCATCAAGCTCCTCCTCACTACGTTGATACGCAGCACTTCTACCATCTCTTTCACGTCTTCCCCTGAGAAATCTGGAGAAACTATGCCCGCCTTGTTGTTGAGGAGTATCGCGTTACCCAGCGCCGTGACACGGGACTTCAGGGCTCTCACCTCGAGACCGTACCTAGAGACCTCCTTCTTCAGCCAGTCTAGCTCCGAGCTGTGGACAAAATGGGGGAGCAAAATCCCGTTGTCGTTTCCCGCCACAAAAACTCCGTTCAGAGGACTGCCGGCTACTCTGAACTCGAGGATGTTAACGCCCAGTATCTCGCTGATCATCTTTAGGTCGTCGCGGGGTAGGCCCGGCGGTACAAGCGCGATCTCGTTGTTTACGAAAATGTAGACCCCTATGTTCGAATTCCCATAAACGCTCAGCTTCACAATCTCCATTAATTAAAACACCTAGTAGAGATTCAAGCGGTCTTTGTCTTGCGAGTACTTCTAGCTAGCAGCACCTTCGCTGTCTTCTCCTCGGGGTCGTACCTTATCTCGACCACTACTCTTCTAGGGGGCTTCTCCCTCCCCCTCGACCAAATGAGCTTGTTCACCAGCGGGTCGATAACTATCTTCTCAGCCTGTTTATAGTGTCTCGCAACATACTTTCTTACGAGCCTGACAGCCCTGTCGGCTCTGTTCATTCTTCTACCGAAGTAGACGCGGGAGAGCGGTATTACGTGGACAGACCTCTTGACTTGTGCCTCGCTCAACTATACCACCCCCCTCACAGCTTCAGCTTGCTCCTACGCCAGTGTCTCAGCCTAAAGGCCCTCCTTACCCTCCTGTTCGTCTTGAGCGTGACCCAGATAGGTATAGGTCTATTACTCTTAAGGGCGGCCGCTAACCTGAGCTTCCTGGCCAGGGGTTTGAAGCGGGCCATACTCACTTCCTCCTTATCTCAATCTTTGTATCCCTATGGGTCTGTTCGTATATCTCTGCGAGTAGTCTCTTGAGAAAGTCATCTGTGATGGGTATTTTAACTCTCCCGCTCCTAGCCAAGTTGATCAGCTGCTCCTCCAGGGCCTGTGCTAGCTCCGGTTTAACGAGCCTCAGGTTTGCCAGCCTCTCTCTAGCCTCGGGTGTCAAGATCTGCCGGAGCTCCGCCTCGATCTGCGCCCTGCGCTGCCTCTCCTCCTCCATCTTTCTTTGCATCTCGGCGAGCTTCCTCCTCTTGATCTCCTCTAACTCCTCGTCTTCGTAGCCTGCCGCCACGGCGAAGCACCCACCTAGTTGTCTAAAACTGTTTTTGATCCTCTTAAGGCTTAGGTGGTAGCTAGGTACTTGGAGTACTCGGGGTTCTCCCTAGCGTACTCCCTCGCTACCTCGAGCGCCACCCTATCCATTATCGCTATAGCCTGCGGGGTGAGCACCCTACCTTTACGGGTCCTCCTCACCAGCTGCGCCTGCTCGAGCTGCTGGAGGATCTTCCTGATTATGCTCCCGCCAGCCCTCCTGAAGTGAGGGGGTCTGACACCTCTCCTCTGCCTACCGCCGTAGACGACTCTCAGCTCGCTCAGCCCGACCGGCTCACCTGCCTTGTACATCTTTCTGAGTATACTCGCAGCCCTAACGTACCACCAGTCAGGGTCCGAAGGCGGCCTCTCCTTGAAGCAGCCGGTTTTAACAAACGAGTGCCAACTCGGCGGCTTGACCTCGGGCACGTTCTCTTTCAAGTACGCGGCCAGTCTTTTTATTAGCCTGTCTGCTGGGACTTCTAGCGCGTTGACCATCCTAAAGCACTCCCTTAAGCAAGCTAGATGTAGTTTAAAATCGTTAAGGTGTTTTAAATGTTAATAGACAGCTGCCGAGTCAGCGCCACGCTTCTTAACAATGATAAACGTGTGCCCTCTAACGTCTCTAACAACACCGCCGGTTCTCGAGGCGATCTCTCTAGCTATCTCCTCCACATCAGACCCGCTCGCCCTTAGATAAGACTTGAGCACGCGGACCTTCACCACGCCCCTCTTACTCAGCCTCGTCTTAACTTCCTTTACAAAACCCTCTGTAATACCCCTCTTACCTAGTTGAACGTCTACCTTGCCTTCGAGCCTCCTCCTGATCTCCTCCTTGACTTTATCATGAACCTCCTTCTCCAACCGCACTCTAGGCATGTGACAACCAGCCTTGAGCCCCTACCCTCGCTAACTATCCTATACCTTGCTGTTAACCCGGGTATTAAAGGTATGTAACACCTCCTGCAGTACCCTCTCCTGATGCTCTTGGGCGGCCTAGTCCGGCTCTTACCAGCGATGTCGACCACTAGCTCGACGTACCTTCTCGCCAAGTCCTTGTCGCCTCTCCTAACTGCTTTTAACGCCATGTCGTAGAGTATGGTCATTCTCTCCTTAGCTATGTCCCTGAGCACGTCTCTCAAAACCGTTCCTCCACTAACCCTATTCTAGACTCTTGCTGAAGAGCGTGCTAAATAAACCACCTCCCGCGATCTCATACGACAAGGTGGAGAGTGTGGGGCCGCTGACCATAATACTCCTAGAGTCCGGGCTTGAGCTCGTACCACCAGAGATTAGGCGCGAGCCGTCCGTTGTTAAAAACGCGAGGAGGCGGGGTAAGGACCCGTCTAGAATACTGCTAGACATCTCTATCCACTACCACGCTGCGAGGAGACTCAGAGACTGGGTTAAGAGGGGCCGCCCAGACATAGTCCACACGACCCTTCTGCAGGTCCTCGACGGGCCGGCTGGCAGGAGTGGTCTAGTCAACGTGTTCGTCCACACATACCAGGGGCTTATCGTATCTTTCAAGGCGGGCGTGAGAATACCCCGAAACTACAACAGGTTTGTGGGACTGATGGAGCAGCTCTTATCCGAGGGTAGAGTCCCCCCTGGGAAGGGCGAGCCCCTGATCAAGGTAGAAGACTACGGCCTAGAGGACTTCGCTCGTAGAAACGGCTTAAAAGGCGTCGTATTACTCTGGGAGAGGGGCGAGCCCAAAGGGCTTAGCACAATAGTAACGGAGGCCCTCGAGAACAACTACGCCATAGGTATAGGTGGGTTCCAGCACAGCGACTTCGATGAAAAAACGCTTCAGATCGCTACAGTGAAATATTCCGTCTACAAAGAGTCGTTGCCGACATGGATCGTGGCATCACGCCTGATCACAGCATTTGAGGTAAAGCTAGGTTTATTAAGCCCTTAACTAAATAATTATTGTCAGATCTAGATCAAATAATCAAAAATGGTGATCTCTCGCTTCTACGGTGTTTAATAATTAGGTATAATAACGAAATTATCACTCTCTTTTAAACCTTCTAAAACCAATAGAGTAACAGCAAGAATACTTTTCAAGGGTTTGGATCAGGTGAAATTTTTATGGATCAGCAGATCGTGAGTCATAAAATAGAGAGCAAGGTCGACCCACTAGTAGAGTACGCTAGATGGAATAGTCTAGACGTGAACGAGAACGCTAACAGGTATATGGGTCCCACCGGTTTCTTCAGCTACCTACTCGAGGAGTACATGAAGAAGGACCTGCTGGACTTGATACCGTCGAGGATCCTCAAGGCCCATAAGGCGGGGCTGATATACATCCACAAGCTACCCTACAGTGTATACATACCCTACTGTTCGGGCCACAGTGTTAGCAGGCTTCTGGAGAAGGGCCTGAAGACTTTCACGGTTGTCTCGAGGCCGGCCAAACACTTCGATACCTATGTCGACCACGTCGCCAACTACCTGATAACCCTACAGCACTACTTCACCGGTGCTCAAGCATTCTCGAGCGTTGAGTGGTATGCTGGTCCGTTTATTAGAAACGATAAGCTGGACTTCAGGACCGTTAAGCAACAAATACAGAGGTTGCTCTTCAACCTCAACTACCCGACTAGAGTCGGTATGCAGACGCCGTTCACAAACTTCACCGTCACAATGGACGCTGCCAAGAAAGCTCTTGAGGGAGATTACGCTGTATACGACGGGAAGAAGGTTGAGCCTCTAGGGGCCTACGAGGACGAGGCCAAGACTTTCTTGAAGGCGATGTTCGAACTGCTCACGGAGGGCGACGCTGTTGGACAGCCGTTTACGTTCCCTATACCGACGCTCATGACCACTGCCTCTTGGATCTGGGACGACCCCGAGATACACGAGTTAGTGTTTAAGACCGCGGCCAAGAGGGGTAGCTTCTACTGGCTCAACACGAGGGTCGTCGACCCCGACGGGTCTTTCGCGATGTGCTGCAGGATCGCCATCGACAAGAACGAGCTTGTGTACGCATACTCCAAGACGGGCGGCTTTAGCCTAAAGGGTAGTTCGCTTACGAGGAAGGACCTCGAGGAGGCTGAGGAGGAGTACTGGAGTAAACTGGAGAGACAGAGGTTTGGAGGGCTATGGGCTATGCCGGACATAACGGGCAGCGTGAACGTTGTCGACGTTAACCTGCCTAGGGTAGTACTCGAGTCCCAGAGAGAGGAGTCCAGGTTCTGGGAGCTGTACGAGGAGAGGCTCGAGCTGGTGAAAGAGGCTGTCGACTGGTTCAGGCAGAGGTACGTGAAGCTGATGAAGCAGTACCCGGGTCTCTACAGCATGATACTGGAGTACATGCCGGAGTTCCCCTCTAGCCACTTCAACACCATTGGTTTAGTAGGGCTACCCGAGGCCGCCGCGGTATACATGGGGGAGCCCAAACTATGGCTCGAGGGGTCTAGGAAAGACTGGTTGAGAGCCGCCGAGTTGATGAGGAAAATGGTGGAGTTCGCGACCAGCCACGCAAGGGAGTGGATGAGGGAGACCGGTACACCGTGGAACGTGGAGGAAGTCCCCGCTGAGTCCGCGTCGCCTAAGATGGCCTCTATCGATATGAAGCTGTACCCCGAGCTCGCCGAGTACCTTCCCGACCCGGAGAACCCGGTGTACAGTACAAGTATAGCGCCGTACTACGGCGAAATCGATCTAGCCGAGAGGATAGAGATCGAGGCCAGAGTCCAGAAGTACTTCACCGGAGGAGTCATGATGCACATATTCCTCGGCGAAGAACCAGAGCCGGAGGCCCTCGCAAAGCTCGCCAAGAGGATCATGGAGACGGACATCGTGTACTGGAGCTTCACACCTGCCCTGACGTACTGCCCCTCGTGTAACAGGACCTTCACCGGCCTCTACACTAAGTGCCCGGTGTGCGGCAACGCGAACGTGGAGATCTGGAGCAGGATTATAGGGTACTACAGACCGCTGAAGAACTGGAACCCGTACAGGAGAAAGGAGTTCTGGACTAGAAAGCACTACACGTAGCGCGGGGGTCAAAAACGGGTTTTTGTTATGGAGGACATCAGACTTGTAGGAGCGGGTTGGAAGAATGTTAGCCTAGTCGACGTTGTAGACTCGGTCACTTTCACCCTATGGCTCTGCGGCTGTAACCTGAGATGCCCCTTCTGCCATAACTGGAGGCTTGCCGTAAACGACCCGGAGAGGTGTAGACTCCTCGATATCGAGAGATTGATCGACGAACTAGACGCGTCCAAGATGCTGGTCGACTACCTTCACGTGACCGGTGGAGAGCCCCTAGTACAGTGGTCTGAGCTGAGTAAGCTGCTCAGGTTGGTGAAAAACAACATAGGGGAGAAGACTAGCGTTAACACGAACCTAACTTTGTACTCACCACTGAGTAGGCTCCTCAGAGAGGGGCTAGTAGACCACATCGCCACGGACCTGAAGCTCCCTCCCGAAGTGATGTACGGACACGACCCCGAGACGGCCTCGAAGTTGTGGTCTCTATACGAGAGGGGGCTCGCACTCGTAGCCGACTACGGTGTACCCCTAGAGCTGAGAATCCCCGTCACCAAGTTCAGTAAACCAGCCCTCGTGTCGGAATACCTGGTTAAAATCCAACAGTACCTGTCCAAAATCGGAAGGCTTATCATCGTTGTCCAGCCGCTACTCGGTGAGCCGGTTACCACGCCGAGAGACCCAGACTGGTGCAAGCTCTTCTGTAACCCGGACAACGGTCTATTAGACGAGGTTGCCGGGACGGTGTCCAAGCTCGGCTTCCGCGTGAGGGTAAAAAGGTGGCTTTCTAGCTGAAACACACCGTTTTAACCTCTGCCAGCAATACCTGGTGCCGGTAGGATAGCTGGATGCCATCTAAACACTACCCTTCAGCCAGGCTTGTAGCTAGGCTGCCCGACGCGCAGAAGCTCATCGCCATCTCGGCTAAGCTCACCATTACGCCGAAGGACTTCGAGAGTGTCGCGGAGATAATGGACGAAAACAAAATAGAGACGTGGATTACCGAGTTGGTTAAGAGAGGTCACGGCAGCCCACTAGAGCACAGCATCTACGTGTTCGAGGTTGTCTGCAGCAGGGTGTGTAGCCACCAACTGGTTAGGCACAGGCATGCCTCGTTCTCCCAGCTAAGCCAGAGGTACAGCGACAAGTACCTGAGAAGCCTGGTGTCTAGAGCTAGAGAGTTGACCGGGTTAACAGGTGAAGACGTTGGCGAGGTCGAGGTGATAGACAGACTCCTCGAGATGAGGCTAGACTTCAATACCCTCCTTGACGTTGTCGGCGAGGCCTTTATCGTGCCTCCAAAGGTTGTCGAACTTGAGAACAGGGCGTTTTTAGAGAGGTTACTTGAGAGCGTTAGAGACTACTACGAGGTCCTCAAAAGCGGGGTTATTTACGAGGACGCCAGGTTTCTCCTACCCCAGGCCGTGAAGACAAGGGTCATTGTGAGTATGAACGCCCGGGAACTACTCGAGGTATTCATACCGTTAAGGACTTGTAGCAGAGCCCAATGGGAGATCAGGTGGGTCGCCTGGGCTGTGAGAGAGGAGCTCGTTAAGGTCGACCCGCTCATATTCAAATTCTCCGGTCCGCGATGTGTCCTCATGGAAAACAGGGCCAGAAGCAGCCCGTGTAGCCTAGAGGACTTTGCGAGTAAGAAGTGCTCCTTCACGATTGAGAGGTGCCCTGAGCTAGTGCCGAGAGACAAAATACATGAGTGCCTCTTTTACTCGGTGTCAGAGTTCCAGGGGTGTACTCGAACAGGCTGAGTTCGCGACGTAGACTTCGCAGGTATACTGAAGGCTGTTGAAGACTTTATCGGGCATTTATATAACGCGCGACCGCTAACAAATCCCAGGGACGTGACTACATGGGCAAACTAATGTTCGCTCAGAGACTGAAGAGTATTGCTCTCCTCGCTATCCTAGTACTTGCCGCCTCAACTCCTACAGACGACCTCCTAGCATATTTTACTAGACTAGACCTCGTTGTGTGGGTGTCCTTCCTTACCTTACTTCTAGCGAGTATGAGACGCGGTGTTTTAAGAGGGGACAAGGTCCCGATAGGCGAACTAATATGGTTTACCGGCTTCCTCCTGGTCGCGGCCGGGAGGCTTTACAGCGTGCTCACCGCCCTCCAGAGTATACCTCTGAAATTCTATCTCGGGGGCTTTATAGACGCAGGTAACTACACGCCGACTATTGTGCTGGTGGTTATGGGGCTGGTCCTCTCTGCTGCTGGTGACCTCGTCAAGAGTTGGCAGACGCTCCTTCCCAACCCCCTAAACACCGTGGCCGGTTTAGCCCGCGCTTTATTAGCACACCCTGCCCTGGTGGCGGGGGCTATAGCGTTCCTCGTTAGACTTGTACCTGAGCTAACATACTCCAATTACATTCTAGGATACGACACGGTGGAGTACGTTGCTCATTTAAAGGACTTCGCAGCCTCTCCCAGCTTGTTCGGCGTATACTACTGGTTTGGAGGTTTGAGGAGAGTACCCCCGCTCCTAGACTGGCTGCTCTACCCGTTTGCTAGACTCGCCGACCCCGTGATGGTGTTCAAGCTGTACACCCCCGCAGTATACTCGATAGTAGTGGCACTCACGGTCTACTACGGAACAAAGTTGATGAGGCTGAGGGGCAAGTCGGGGATAGCTCTCGGCGTAGCAGCTTCTTTCAGCCTGCTGATGCTGAGGCTCTCCTGGGACTTGATGAAGCAACTCCTCGCCGAGCTCTTCTTTCTGACAGCAGTCATCTTCGTCGACGAAGAGCGACGCCTAACACCCTTGTTGTTCTTCGCCTTATCCACTCTCGCCAGCGAGTTTGGCGGGTTTACCTCGAGCGTCTCAGCTCTTGTGATAGGGTTGCTCGAAATACTGAAAAGGAGGAGGACCCTAACAGGTCTTACTTACCTAGCGTCTTCCCTGGTCTTCTACTACGTGACCGTTCATTTCATGATGAGACTGCCGGCTCTGGTCGAGAACCCTGTCTCAGTAGTATCCCCGCCAGTGGTTACATATGATAGCCTGGCAGTACAGGCACCTTACGTAACGGCATACCTAATCGTAACACTAGGTCCTCTACTACCCTTCTACGTCGCCCAGCTGAGCGAAGACCTAGGCAAGCCCAGGTATTCTGCTGCTATCTCGCTAGCCCTACTCATGATTTCTCTTACCCCGCTGGTAGCACCTACCTTAAATATTAGCGGGAGTGAGTGGGACAGGATCCTGATGACGATAGCTCCTTTAATCCTGTCCTCCAGTTTCAAGAAGGCTTCTGAAACGGGTCTCAGAAACTCGCTGGCTGTCATAACCGTACTGATCACCCTGCCGGGACTCTACGCTGTACTACCGGGAGGATACTTCTATAACACTGTGATTTACAGCGCCTTGTACAGGACTCCAGCTCTGTTGAGACCAATGCCACCCGACCTGCTCCTTTACAACGCTGCCGTAGACGTGTCCGCGAGAGTCGCGGACTTCTACGGTAAAATGCCCATTCTAGCACCCGAGTGGGTTGCTAGGTTCATCCACCTCTTTGTGAGAAACCCTGATCCCAGAATGCTCACCTCGTGCCCTAGCCTGAGTACCAGTGCTATAGAGCTCGCTGTAAGAGAAAACGGGCACGTGGTAGTGGTCCTGTCGACGAATGACCAAGCCGTTGTTCCCGCAAACTTCAGGTCAGAGACCATATACGAGAACTTCTACCTGAGGGTGGTCCTGGTGTCTTCCTAAACCGTGTAGAGCTACCCCTCGCCAAACCGACCCCTTTAATGAGTAACGGTATGTAGTAATAGGTAGTGGTACGTGGTGATACTATGATCCTGAGCGACTGGGATATCAAGGTCTACCTCGAGAAGAAACTCCTCGTGATAAACCCTCTTCACGAGGACACCGTGAGGGAGAACGGCGTTGACCTAAGGTTTGGAGGCGAGTTCTGCAGGTTCAAGACGGGGGGTCTGATAGACACGAGAGAGATGAACGTAACGGACTTCCTCGAGTGCGAAAGGGTCGGCGGAGGGGGCTTCCTAATAAAACCGTACGAACACGTCTTAACGACGACTTTGGAATGGGTGGAGCTACCCGCCGACCTCGTCGGCCTGGTCAATCTGAGGAGTACCTTCGCTAGAGCCGGGATCTACATACCCCCTACAGTAATAGATGCCGGGTTCAAAGGGGAGGTAACTATTGAAATCGTTGGGGGGCCCAACTCTGTTAGGGTATACCCTGGCCAGCGTTTCCTCCACGTAGTTTTCCTCAGGACGAGTAGCCCGGTCTATAAGCCCTACAGCGGCAAGTACCAGGGCCAACGTGGTGTAACACCAGCGCTGAGGGACGGGAGCTAGAGGAGGCGTTATTCCTAGTGCCGCCGCCGGGATTTGAACCCGGGTGTCCCGCACCCTCACGGGCCTAGGGTGTCACGGGCTCGAGAGGCCCGCATACTTGACCGGGCTATACTACGGCGGCTCCTTCTAATTCTATAAGTAGAGGAGTTTTAAATTTCAATGCCCCCCGTATTTAACATTGGTCCCCAGCTCGACGGCTAGACATGGTGTTGGACGTGTTCTCGCCCGGCTTTGTATACGAGCTTTCAGCGATCGTCGGAGCCCTCGTGGTCGGTCTAATAATCCTCTCGTCCCTACTTAGAGGACCTCTACTCAGAGCCGCCGTTACCATACTTGGCCTAGTGGTAGTACTCCTACATTACACTGTGGTCTATCTCGTCGTTACCTCTACTGAAGTCCAGCTGACAGTGCTACCACTACTCATCGTAGAGTCGACTACCAAGGGCTCGACGCTCTACCCTGACATCGGACAAATAATAGTCTTGGGCATTCTATTCCTCTGGTGGGACAAGATAGCCGGTGCGTTGAAGAAGCACGAGCAGCACGGTAACGGAGGGGCCGTCTCACCCTAGCCAAAACTACATGAGGGTCCGTCCCCTACCCGGTTCCCAAGTTCTCTACTTCCGACGAGGTGAGGAGCAGGTAGCTTAAGTACAAGGACCTAGACTGCTCCGCTAGGAACGCCTCTATGACGTTCTTGGTCTCTGGATATATTTTGCCCTTCTCGAAAATGCGTGTAATCGACAAGGACACGCTCTCAATACTGACACCTGGCGTGAGCAACCCCGTCTCGACGAGGACGTCTCTCAAGCTCAGGCCCCTGAGCCACTCCGGTCTACTGACCTCCCTTACATCGATCAGCTTACCGGGCTCGGCGTTTTCGAGCACTCTTACCAGTGTTCTGAGATTAGCCCTCTTTAGCTGCTCCAACGTCTTATCTTTGGACTCGACCACGAGCTTGTAGTCCTCGTAGTCGACCTTCTCGGCTATGAGTGCCTCGAGAGACCTTAACGACTCCGGCGGCTTAATGTAGGGTATTGGCGGGTAGGACTCCACGACGTTGTACGCGTCTTCGCCGTCGAAGAAGCTGAGCCCCGCGATCATCACCGGTCTAGGGGAGTCCTCGCCTGATACCTCCGTAAACGCGTAGAGGGCGCCTATCTTCAAAGCCTTGCTAGGTTTCGGGATTTTCACCCTGACCCCCCTCACGAGAAGCGGGAGCTTCTTTTTGGCAACAATGTAATCAACGACCCTAAGGACCTCCTGCCTGACGACCTCCCAGTTAAACTCGTACGAGACTAGTGTAGAGTACGCTAGTTCGTCTATCTGGGATAGCAGTATTCTGTCGAGCGGTGTGAATGTGTAATCTTCAACAGCCCTCCTAACGGTGTCCCAGTCTATGCTGTCTATTAGACCCGCTGACTCGGGTTCGTGGAGGTTGAAGTACTTCGTCTCACCGACTTTGACGACATCGTACATTATGGTCTCGAAGGCTATACCGAGCCTCTTCCTGAGAATTATCATCAGGCTGGCAAGGGCCAGCCTGAGGAGCTCAGCGTTTTCCGCGGGGTCTACGTCAAACTTGTATCCGTAGGTGAAGTCCCTGTACTCGCCTCCTGTGGGGGTTGGGATGTATATGTTCCTCCTATCGTAGAAGACGATGGTCTCTCCTCCGACTCTTATCGACTTGGGTTTCTCGGATCTCACTGTCCATATACAGCGGTTTGGGACTTTCTTGTAGACCCCGAACCCCCTCGAGGGCACGTAGACCACGCAGAGCTCGTAAGACGATATTCTTCCAGCTAGGATGTCCCTCAGTATGTTCGGCTTCTCGCCCCACCCGTCCTTTATGTACCTGTACTCCTCCAAGGCGAGCCTGAACGCGTCGTCCTGGTAGAAGTCTATCTCCCTGAAACCTTTCTCTACCACCCGGGCGACGTGTCTTGTACTCCTACCTTTCTCTAGGGAAACAACTATTGCCTCCTCCCCGTAGTCGATGCAACCTGGCTGAAACCTCTCTACGAGGTCGCAGTGCCCTATCGGCTCTAAAGCCAGCTCTCTGTCGCCCTTCACCAGGTACCTCTTGATACCGTACGGTGGAGCGTACTCGTAGAAGTTGATCCTTTCGTATACTCTCCTCAGGTAGTCTAAGCTAACCTTGCCGCTCGAGAGCAGGCCTGCTTTCTCCAAGGCCCCTTTCTCTAGCTCGCTCAGCTCGCTTTTAAACCACGGTGACAAGAGCTTCGAGAGGCCGAGGAACAGGTGGAGGTACAGGTTCCCTGGGTTGATTATCGTCTTCTCTGCTCCGAGGTTGAGCCACTCTTTGAGCGCGTCGAAACCATTGGCGAGCAGTTCTCTGTCCCACCGGCCGGTAGGTATTATCACAGTCTCAGAGTAGCCTAGCTCGGATCTCCTCCCTTTCCTCCCCTCTCGCTGATAGTACTCTCTCACGTCGTCCGGCAGGCCTAGGTGAACCACCCTGGCTACCTCGCCAATGTCTATCCCCTGGGAGAGAGTTCTGGGGGATATCAGCAGCTTGATAAGCCCCTTTCTAGTTTTCTCCTCTATTTCCTCTCGTCTCTCCTTCGGCACCAGGTGATGATGTGTGGCAGCAGGGATCCCTTCTCCCAACCTGTTTTTGAGGTCCCTCAAAACCTCCTCTGCTTGGCTTATGCCCCTGGTGAAAACGATTGTGACGTAGTCGTCGGCGAGGTAGCCCGACAGTATTTCAATGTAGTCTGGGTGGATCGGGGGAACCTCTAATCCTAGCGACTCGAGGTACTGGAGGTAGAAGTACGGCCTCTCTGCGAAAACATCGAATTTTTCCATAGCCACCCTTACTTCCTCTGGGATTTTGCCCCTCAACTCGGGCTTCTCCACTTCACGCCTAACTCTCTCCCATCTCTCCCTGAGGTTTTTACCGAGGACGATGTAAGTCCTGTTTTCGACCCTGAACGGCTTACCCCTGATTACGCGGTACTTCCTGCCAGTGACCTCCTCTAGGAAAACGCCGAGATCCTCGGGGTTGGAAATGGTCGCCCCTAGCACGGCGACTTGGGGCTTCTTGTCCGACACATAGCCTAAAATTTTGAGCATAGCTAGTAGGAGGGCTAGGCTGCGGGGACTGTAGAAGTCTATCTCGTCGATAACGAGTAAGTCTAGACCCTTGTAGAAGTTGTGTAAGAGCGCCGAGCTCTGGGTTATGAGGAACTTCTTCAAGTCGTTTAAGAGGAAGGCGGGGTTTGTAACTACGATTTTAACCTTCCCCATCTCTTCGACCAGCTTTCTCCTCCCCGCCGCAGACAGTCGCTTGACTCGTATGCTGTCAAGCTGTGTGAACCCGATTTTCAGCAGACCCGAGTACTTTGCTATCCTCTTGACTTGGTCGTTCGCGAGCGCTAGTGTCGGGTAGACGGCTATCACCTTGAGGGGTGTGCCCCTTCTAGCCTGGTCCAAGACGTATAGGACCCACGCCTCTGTTTTACCGCTACCAGTGCCGGAGATCAGTATGACGTTCTCGCCGTTCTTCAGGGCTTCGAAGGCCTCGAGCTGGTGCCTGTAGAGCCTCTTACCCCCTATGTTTAGCCCGCTAAACTCGGGCACCAAGTCCGAGAACTTCGCATCCGCGTAGTCCGGGTTAGAGGCCTCTTCTACCTCGTAGTAGTAGTTGTAGCCCAACCTTTCGAGCAGAGCCCTTGTATCGACTCTCATACTCTGTACTCCTGACAACCAATTAATCAAATGGGGGAGGCCCTAATTTACCACTCCTACACTTGTTTCCAGCCGCCTCGCTCTACCCTGCTTACTCTACACGGGTCTGTTCAACTGGTATCTGCTTAGACTATGGGCTCTAGTTTAATAGATGACCCCAAGTCTTTATGTTTAGGTGACTTACGGGGATGAGTGTTAGTCTACTCCAGCTGTTCCTGGAGTTCATGAAGATAGGGTTCTTCATGTTCGGCGGAGGGTACGGAGGGATAGCTTTAATGTATAAGGAGCTGGTGGAGATCAACAAGTGGGTCAGCGAGGACGAGTTCGTCAAAATACTAGGTATCGCAGAGAGCACCCCGGGTCCTATAGCGATCAACTCTGCCACTTACATAGGCTACAAGCTAGGGGGCGTACCGGGCTCGATGCTTGCCACTATGGGGGTGGTCACGCCCCCCTATCTGGTGATCCTAGTAATAGCGATGTTCCTTACACGCTACATGTACACAGAGGCGGCTAGGATTGTGTTCAGGGGCATAAACTCCGCCGTGGTAGCGCTCATACTCTACGCGCTAATAACCGTCGGCAGGAGCGTCCTCGTCGTCGAGCGGCCTCCCTTTATCGACGTGATCTCGGCGGTCATATTCGTGATAGCCTTCGCACTACTGTACTTGGCGAGACTGCATCCGATATACGTGATCCTCGCCTCGGCAGGGTTGAGTATACTCGTCAGACTAGTACTCGGGTTGTAAACCGGGATTTAGTCGGCATGGTTTTTGAGTCTTTTAGCACTAGCCGGCTCTACGTGTACTGTCGCCTCATACCCGAGCTCTTTCCTTAAAACTTCTTCTATTAAAGTAGCTATCTCGTGCGCCTCCGAGAGAGACATGTCGTCTGGTAAGTGCACGTGGAGGGTCACCTCTGTGTGTTCGCCGTACTTGTGTACGTGTATGTGGTGTACGCTCTGGACTTTCGGGCTCACCTTCTTGACCACACTTACTATCTCCTCTACTTCTTCCCTCGATGGGGCTCTACCAAGTAAGACGCTGGAGGCGTCGAGGACGATCTTGCCCCCTGTCACCACTATGAAGGCCGAGACTACCAACCCCATTACGCCGTCGACCCACCAGTACGTGCCACCGGCTGTCAATATAGCGAGAGCTAGTAGACCAGTCGCTATTGCGTCGCTCCTGTGGTGCCACGCATCACCCCTTATAGACTCAGAGTTAAACTTTTCCCCCAGCCTGAAAGCCCACATGGCCAGGACTTCCTTGATAACGGCGGAGACCAGTAGAACCAAGACTAGTGTGAGCGAGTATACTAGTGTCTCTCTAGAGACGAGCTTGTTGTAGCTCGATACAGCGAACTCGTAGCCCACCACACAGAGCAGTACACCTATTATGATGGCGGCCACCTCCTCAGCTCTCCCATGGCCGAAGGGGTGTTCCTCGTCCGGCTTTATGTATGCTACCCTGAAACCCACGACTACGACCACAGAGGTCAAGCTGTCGGAGAGCGTGTGAACAGAGTCCGCTATTACCGCGATCGAGTTGAAAAGTACACCATAGTAGTATTTAACCACGAAGAGAACAGTGTTCACTACAATTGAGACTACGCCCTCTAGGTATCCTGCTCTCTTGCGGTCTATCCTCATTTAAACACCGTCTCTATCAAACCTCTAACGCAGAGGTTCTAAAATACGTCACTAGCCTAAAGGCGCGAAATCCCCTCCCATTACATCGAGAGACCCAAACCCGCACGGCACCAGTACTAGGAGGTATAGTGATCTTTATTCTCCGGCTCATTTATCCGGGGTACCTCGATAGGCGGGCCTACCGGCGCTTTGGGGAGGAGGTTTTGGCCTAGTAAGTCTTGCCGGTTATGACGAGAGGTTACGAGAGACACCTCGACCACCAGGATTAAGGGCGACCGAGGACCCGATTCTTTTATATTGAAGCTTGCTCTACTTCGTGGGAGTAGGGGGAGTGTATAGACCCGATTCCGGTTAGGTCGTTGGGGTTCAAGCAAGGTATTGGAAACACCGGTAACCCTTGGACAGGCCTACTACGAGTTCCAACACTTATAGTCGAAGCTATGAACCAGGGGTCTTGTGCTCTAAGATGAACCGAAAAGGTCGGAGAAGCGGGGGTCTATCTTCTAAATTGTCTACGGAGATAACACTAGGAACACGTCAAAAGCAAACCACGGTAGAACCTATTTGACGACGTATGGTACCGTCTCGTGAACGCCGGGGGCGGGATTCGAACCCGCGCGGGCGCGAGCCCACTGGCTCTCAAGGCCAGCCCCTTAGGCCGCTCGGGCACCCCGGCTCTACATATCTCTATCCTTTTTCAAGGTCTTTAAACCGTGCTCACTGCTTCAAAATGAAACCGAGCCGTAGGGCCTCGAGAACTCTCTTAAAGGGGCCTTTCAGTAGTTCCGAGGCATACATTGTGATAAGACCTGCCGCAAACCCCCCTAAGACGTCAGATGTCCAGTGGACACCCAGGAGTATCCTTGATAGGCAGACTGCGAGGGCCCAGGTGTATATAGCCAGGCTCCACGCGCTACTCGATCTCCTACCTGCGTACAGCGCTAGCGCTACTGCTCTCGTGGCGTGACCGGACGGGTAACTGTAGTATTCCAAGGACATCAACGCCGACGCTGGTTGAAGAAGGCCGCTCAAGCCCGGCCGCGGTACTCTGAAAACCAGCTTGAAGGCCGCGTCGAACAAGACGGATAACACCAGTAGAACCGCCACGTCGTAAGTATGCTCTCTAAGCCCCCTTGAGCGGACAAGGTCTACAACAGCCATTACGACCCAGACTACGCCGAGGAAAACCACGCTCGCCGTACTCGAGATCCCTATAACCACGACGTTGTCAAACCTTAGTTGCTCGTAAACATAGTAGTCCAGACCCCTCAGGAGCCCTGACAAGACTGCTGCGGACAATGCCCCGAAGAGCGCTAGCGAGTAGGCTAGTTTGAGCCAAGTCTTCACCATAACCAACACCAACCCCTTTGCTGTAATAACCCTTGTAGTTAAGCATGCCTGGGTAAGGTAAAAAAGAGTATGTGACCTACGGAGGCTAGAAGTGCGGGCTATATAGGCTTGGCGAAGCCCCACTTCTCCAAGGCTCTCGCGAGTTCCTTATGGTCCTTCGCGTACTCGTCTAGGGGTATCCCCTTTATTATAGCGTCGAGAGCCTGCCTAACTGCTGTAGCTCCCGCTCTGGGGCCGTCTGGGTGGCCTATTGTACCTCCACCTATCTGCATGACGAGGTCCGTCCCAAGGGCTTCGACCACTATTGGTAGATTGCCGGGGTGTAGGCCGCCAGACGACACGGGCATCATTGGCTTGATGTGGTACATCTTCTGAGGTAGGTGGAAGTCGTCGTCGGGGTCGGGCTGGTATTCCTCCGCCCTGAGCATCTTGGCTATCCTGACCACGTCTAACTTGGCGCCCTCGAGCTTGCCCGCGCCTGCCGTACCTATGTGTAGCTGGTCCATCCCCAAGATCCTGTACAGCTTAGCGAGCACGAACATCGAGATACCGTGGTAGGGGTTCCTCGTAATAGCAGCGTGCATCGCTCTGTGAGCGTGTATCGCTAGCTTGTACTCCTCCGCGAGGTCTCTAATGTAAGTCAGGGCCGACCAGCCCGTGATGACGACGTCGACCATTATGTAGGGGTTGCCGTAGTCTGCCACCAGCTTAAGCCTCTTCTCCATCTCTCTTACGTCTGCAGTTATGTTGGCGAACCAAGCCTTCCTCTCACCAGTCTCTTTTTCCACTTTGTCGATGATCTTCATGATCGACTTTGCCCTGGCCTCGAACCGGCAGAAGCTAGGGCTGGCCAGGTTCTCGTCGTCTTTTATGTAGTCCATTCCTCCCATTAGAAGCTCGAGCGCTAGCTTTTCGACCTCCTCTGGAGTATAGCCCACTTTGGGCTTAGGCACAGTCCCCACAATGGGTCTGTCGTGGACTTCAAATATCTCTCTTACCCCTTTAACGCCCTTGAAGGGGCCTTTGAAGTACTGGAGGAACTGCTTCGGCAGGTAAATATCTTCTACTCTTAGACCCTCAACTCTCCTCATGCCGAATATGTTGCCAGCTATACTAGCCAGGAATACCGGCATGTTCCCCTCTTCGAACAGCTCGACGGGGTAGGCTACTCTAACAATGTAAGACCCGTCCTTCAAGTCCTTGAAGTAGTAGGCCCTACCACTTAACCTCTTAACCCTCGAGACGTCGTACCAGCTGAACAGCGTGGTCCAAGTGCCAGTGCTACTCTCTGCCGCTACCCCGCCGGCCGCGTCCTCTACAGTGAACCCGGGGGCCGGCTTGACTCTGAACGTGACTATCACATGAGTATCAGGGTCTGGCTGGTAGGTTTTGTCGACGTACTCGGGGTATGGTTCAAAACCCTCCTTAGGCAATACGATCCCTCACTCAAAGAATATTTTGGGTTAATTCACGATTAAATCTCCGACCTTGGGGAGACCAATAAGTTTGAGGGTGCCCAAATTGGTTGAGGAAAAAATTGTATACGAGGACCCGGAGGGGAGGTTCTACTACCTGGAACACACGGGTGACATATACGTTAAGGCGGTGGGGAGCGACATACTGGAGCTTCTCGAGAACGCGGGGCTAGCGCTCTTCGAGAGCATGGTGGACACTAAGAGCGTTAGACCGGTATTGGAGAGAAGTGTTAGCGCCGAAGGGTTCGACCTTGAGAACTTGCTGTACAGGTGGCTCGAGGCCCTCCTTACAGTGTACTACTCTGAGAGGATTATGTGTGGAGACCTCGAGGTACACAAGTTAGAGATTGAGAGGAGGGGCAACGAGCTCAACTACAGAGTTGGCGGTAGGTGCGTTGGGGAAGTCTTCGACCCCTCGCTACACGAGGCCCGTGTAGAGGTCAAGGCCGTCACGTACAGTCTGATGAGGATCTTGAAAGACGACAAATGGACCGCTTACTTCGTTCTCGACATCTAGGTTAAAACTAGCTTTTTAAGAGTAAGCGAGCACTCGTCGCAGAAGAACCTCTCCTTGGAGTCGACATCGACTATACTGTTACTGAAGCTCATTACACACCTCTTATTGTGGCAGTGGGGTAGGCCGAGTAGGTGTCCCAACTCGTGCACCACCTCCTTCGCTACCCGCTCTACGTAGAGGTCGAACTTAGCCGACCTTCCGTAGAACTCCTCTCTCAGCCTCTTAGTGAAGACTACTCCCGTCCTCTTGCGAGGCTCCGCGAGTCCGAACACAAAGTTTAAGCCAGGCTCGTAACCGTCGATCATTCCCACCCCGACGAAATAACCCCCTTCGTCTAGACTCGAGACCCCCCTGTACAAGTCCTCAACTATACAACCAACCCGGTACTGCATCCTGTCCCAGTCGTAGCACTTCAAACTCGGCTTGAGGACCTCCGGCCAACTGTATATCTCCAGGTCCACACCAGCCCTGTTGTAACTCTCGCGAACCATGCCAATTATGGTGTCGAGGTATTCGACGATGCCTGCTTGAGTTAAAGGGATAATGTAGAGCTTGGGCAATCAACCACCCTAGGAGTTGGAATGCCGCCGCGGGGACTTGAACCCCGGACATCCCGGTCTTCAGCCGGGCGCTCTCCCAGCTGAGCTACGGCGGCCTCTGCATATTCTGAATCTCGCATGGGGGATTTTAATACTTTAACCGCACATAAATAGATTTGCACAGCTTTCTGGTTGCGTGGGGTAAGACCTTGATCGCGGCCATATTGGCGGGCGGTTTCGGGAAGAGATTGAGACCCTTCACAGAAGACGTCCCCAAACCCCTAGTCCAAGTAGCGGGGGAGGCCATCATAGACTGGCAGATCAAGTGGTTGAAGAAGCATGGAGTTAGGGAGCTCGTGATACTTGCCGGCTACAAGAAGGAGAGGCTCATCGAACACCTGGGTAGCGGGGGTAGGCATGGCGTCAAGATAACCTACGTTATCGAGGACGAGCCGCTAGGCACAGGCGGGGCTATAAAGAACGCCGAGCATGTCTTGTCTAAAAACGACGTCTTCATAGTGGTAAACGGGGATATACTCACAAACCTAGACCCCAAGAAGCTCGTAGTTAAACTTGAGGAAGACAGGAAACTTCTCGGAGTCATCGCGTCGATACCGTTGCCCAGCCCCTACGGAGTGTTGAAGATTGAGGGTGATAGGGTGGTGGGTTTCGTGGAGAAGCCTATTATATCCGACTACTGGATTAACGCCGGCATCTACGCGTTGAGACCCGAGAGTTTAAGGTACTTCCCCGAGAAGGGTGATCTAGAGAAAACCGCGTTCCCCAAGATGGCTGAGGAGGGCGTTCTAGGGGTTGTAAGGTATGACAACGTGTTTTGGAGGGCTATAGACACGCACAAGGACTTGGAGGAGGCTTCTAACCTCATCTCAAACGTCCTTAAAGGCGAGCTATGATCAGCATTTCCGGCTCACATCACAGTTCATGAGACCCTCTTCTCATCATCCAGCACTTCTTAATTACAGTAGTCGTTTAAAACAGTTTGCTACCGCACACCGCTAATCCTTCTCTCGGGGAGTCTTGCTAAAAAACTTATTACAATGAGACACCTTACCACATCTTGGTGTAATTGTGTTACACCAGTACATAAAGGAAAAGACCAAAGAGTTCTCGGAAAGCGAAAAAGAAGAACGATATAAGTATTTGGGTAAAGAGGTCATAGATGTGGGTGACCCCGGTCTAGACAGCATACCAGAGTTCTACGGTATTGCCAACGCGATCTGGAGGGACTGGAACGAGGGGAAGATACCGACTAAGACCGCTATTGGGAGACTGCTACTTCTCAAGTTACTAACGAATAAGAACAAGAACCACAAGATAAAGAATATACCAGAGGAGGAGCTTGAGGAGGTCAGAAGCTTCATAGACTACGTCATAAAGGTGATAAGAACCGGGAGCATAAAACGCGGCGAGCCCGAGGAGGAGAGGTCTCCATCTTAGCTGTACTACAGTCTTTCCCACGATAATTACCTTTTTTACTATTCCACGTTACGCGTAGACCTGGGCTTATAGGTTTATAAAACGATGCAGTTTAGATGATATTCTTGGACGCGGCGGTCGTCTAGCCTGGAATAGGACGCCGGCCCCCCAAGCCGGAGATCCCGGGTTCAAATCCCGGCCGCCGCATCGGCTCAAACACGTCCTCCCTAACCTCATCCCTCCTTTGCCAACGCTACCAACAGCACTATTGCCGAGAATAGGACGAATGCAACGAACAGGATCATCTGTATGTTCACTTTCACCACCCGCAAGTCTTGTTGAGAATTTGTAGGATCTCCAAGTTGACCTCTTCCACATTGACTATGCTGTAACCTGGAGAAAACAAGTGCAGGTTCGCCACGGCGTTCTTTGCGGCGTTGTCTAGCAGGAGCTTCACGAGTAGGTGACGCGGCAAACCCGTTTCATTAGACACTCTATCTACCTGCTCCAGCGCGTAGGTTAGTGGAACGTACGGGTCCGCACCTGAGGAGGTCATATTAGTGCTGAAGGGGTGGAATAGAGGGCTTGACTCGTTGTAGTGCGCCACTAGAGAGGAGGCTATAACCCTCCCGCAGGCCACGTGTAGACTCCCCTCAGCCCGCCACGGCGCAATCGCGTGTGAGACCAGCCACACTAAGGCCGGGTACACGAACCCCAACACGACCACTAGAATTAGAAGGAGAGCCGCCAGACTAGCGAGCTTAACCACGACCTTAAAGAAACTCACCAGTGGATCACCCCGTAAACGGTCCATGCGACCGCAGTGTCGATCAACTTGATCGCGACGAACGGTATAATGGCCCCCGTGATACCGTACACGATAAGGTTCCGCACTAGGAGCCTCTTGAAAGTGGAGACCTTGAAACCCGCCCCCTTGACTGCGAGCGGTATTAACAACGGGATTATGATGGCGTTGAAAATCATGGTGGCTAAGACGGCCGTCACAGTGTTGTACAGGTTGAGGAAGTTTAGGAAGCTCGCCTGGGGGACGACTGTTGAGATGATGAACGGGAGTATGGTGAAGTACTTGGCTATGTCGTTCATTATACTGAAAGTCGTGAGAGCGCCCCTGGTCGTTAATATAGACCTGCCGAGCTTGATGATGTCGACTATCCTGGCCGGGTTGGAGTCGAGGTCTATCATATTGGCAGCCTCCTTAGCGGGCCTCGTACCCGTGTGCATCGCAACACCAACGTCAGCCCTCGCAAGCGCCGGGGCGTCATTTGTTCCGTCGCCCATAACCGCCACAACATGCCCCTGTTTCTCTTCTCTCTCTACCAACAGCAACTTGTCCTCGGGCTTAGCCTGAGCGTAGAAATCCTCGATACCGGCCTCTTTTGCGATACTAGCCGCAGTATAGGGGTTGTCACCCGTGATCATGACCGTTTTTATACCCATTAGCTTCAGCTCGTGGATCCTCTCCCTGATGCCCTTCTTTAACCTGTCTCTCAACACGACGAAACCGACGAGGACGTCGTTGAAGGCCACTAGTAGTGGGGTGTCGCCACGAGACCCTATAGTCCTCACAATGTCCTCTATCCTAGGGTCTTTGTCGATGTTCAGGAGTCTTAATATGGCGTCTGGAGCTCCTTTGACTATCCTGACCTCCTCACCCAGACTCCTCATGGCTAAAATCTCCTTCTCAATCCTGGAGAGTGGTTGACCCTCCGGCTCCCCGAACATTCTCTTACCTCCCCTCCACGCGAAGACTATACCGCCGTACCTCTTGCTAGGTGTGTAGTTTATCCTCGATGCGACCATCGCCTCTTCCACTAGGACTTTGGCTGGGACGTAGCCTTTCTCTTCGGCCAGCCCGATTATCGACTTCGCCTCGTGCGTGGAGTCGCCTACAGAAGACAGGTACGCTGCAATCGCCACGTCCCTCTCGCTATAGTTGTTCAGCGGAACGAATTCGACAGCGCTCCTGATACCCTCGGTAATAGTGCCAGTTTTATCGAAGATCACGACATCTACGTCGCCCGCCGCCTCCACCGCCTTACCCGACTTGGCGATGACGTTGTGGCTCGCGAGCCTTAGTACACCCGATATCCCTATCGCAGGCAGCAGCCCCCCTATGGTTGTCGGCATTAAGGCCACTAACAATGATATCATGAGAGACGGGTCTGGGTAATTGCCGAAGGCACCCAACACGAAGTACAGCGACGCCACTACCACTAGGAAGATCAGCGAGAGGCCGAGGAGCAGCATCGACAGCATTATCTCGCTCCTCATTTTCGCTCTCTTGGCCCCCGAGATCAGGGCTATCATTTTGTCGAGATAGCTCCTGCCCGGTTCAGCGGCGACCTCTACAACGATCTTGCCCGTTACCACTTTAGTACCAGATATGACTCTGTCGCCCTTACCCTTGAAGGCGGGCTCCGACTCCCCCGTAAGCATCGATTCGTCGACGAAGGCCTCCCCCTCGACAACAAAGCCGTCTTGAGGGACGTACTCGTTCTGCTCTACCACTACATAATCCCCGATCCTCAGCTCGCTAGACTTGACGTCAACCACCTTGTCGCCAACCAGTTTGTGTGCTACTATCTCTTTCTCGAGCCCTTTCAGGAAGTCGACCCTAGCCTTAGCCTCGTGCTCCGAGAAGGACTCCGACAGCGTCGAGAACCACACCGTGATTAGTAGAATGGCGAAGACGTCCACATAGAACCACGTGCCCAAGTAAGGCGAGGGGTAGAAGACGAGAGGTAGCTCGAAGAACGCCCCAAGCTCTACGATGAACATTATCGGACTTGTCTTCAGTAGGTAGAGGGGGTTAAGCCTCTTGACGGACTCGGTTAAAACACTAATCCAGCTGATCTTAAACTCGCTCAACTCAGCCACCCATTAACAGGGGGCCTATTGCCAGGAACGGGAAAAACGTTAAAGCGGTCAGAATTACGATCATAACTACAGAGAATATTACGAACAGCAACCCCTGTGTTTCGACGGGCTCCTCGGCAACGCTTCTCTTGGCTTTACTTATGTCGTCAGCTATCAGTAAGAACAGGAAAATAGGCAAATACCTGCCCAAGAGCATGACTATGGCTGTAGACAAGTTCCAGAAGGCCGTGTTACCGAGAGACCCTAGGTAGCCGGAACCGTTGTTGGCCGCCGCAGAGGTGTACTCGTACAAGACCATCGTGTACGTGAGGGGGTCCAGGCTATTCGAAAAGGCTGTGTACTGTCTTAGTACTAGAGCTATAGAGGTCGGCACGAGTATAATGGCGGGGTGTATCAGGAATACCACCGTAGATAGCTTGACTACTCTAGGAGATATAGGGATGTTAACGAATCTCGGAGTCTTACCCACCATCAGCGAGCCGATGAAAATTATTATGAAGACGTAGACTAGCAGGTACAGCAGCCCTACTCCATCGGCCCCGGGGACGGCCTGGATGAACATAGCTGTAAGGAAGGCGGCTATGGCGGAGGGCTTCATGGCTAGCAGACTCGAAGCCGTAGCCCCTGTATCCGACAAGAGAGAGGCCGTATTGAAAACGAGGGAGCCAGGGTAGCCGAGTCTCGGCTCTATCAGGTTGTTTAGGGAGGGCACGCCGCTTGCTACGGAGACACCGACGATTATGAAAGCCGTTACGTAGGCTACGGCGAACAGGGAGAGACCCCTACGTTTCCCTAAGACCCTGCCGAAGGCAAAGAGCATGCTCGTCGGTGTGAGTAGCATTAAAACCGACTCTATGAAGTTCGTGAGCCCGCTCGGGTTTTCGAGAGGGTAGGCGGAGTTCGACCCGTAGAAACCCCCACCGTTAGTACCTAGAAGTTTTATCGCCTCGAACGAGGCTACTGGGCCTAACCTCAACATAAACGACCCGGAATACGGGTTGTCTACTCGAACCCACTCGTTGAAGGTTTGCGGGACGCCTAGGGCAGATAGCAGTACTGCGCTGACGATGGATAGCGGTAGCAATAGTAGCCCTATCGTCATAACCAAGTCGCGGTAGAAGTTGCCCGCACTCTCTCCCATCAGCGACCGGAAAAAGGCTAGCGAAACCGATATACCTGTAGCGGGAGCCAGAAACATCGTCGAGCCGATAACTACGCTCTGAGCCATGTTCGTGAGCGTCGTCTCGCCGATGTAATGCTGGAGATTCGTGTTCGTTGCGAAGGATACCGCCGTATTGAAAGCTAGGTCCCAAGGGAGGTCGGTTCCACCGAAGAATAGTCCCTGTTTAGCGAGTAGCACGGTGTCGATGGCTATTAAGATGAAATTGAAAAACAGCAAGTCTTTAGCGTAGTCGGTGAAGGACCTGCTAGTAGTGTCCAAGCCTATACGGTCTAAGCACCTGTAAATTACCTCTAGGAGTCTCGGCGGCTTCTTGTGCCATTCAACAACCATTTTTCTAATAACCCCGCTTAGAACGTAGCCCGCTATAACAGTGGTCAAGAAAATGTTAAGCCAGTAGACGATCAGCAATTGAATCATAGAAACACCCTAAAATTGATGGACTACCGTTAGCACTATTGCTTCATGGCACCTGTCTACTATAAACATGGAGATGAGTATGAGATGGCAACCTTATTAATCTAACAGCAGACCGCTTAAGACGGCCTTTTACAAAGTTTCCCTACCATGAATAGTTGGAGTGCTACGGCTCCGCATATATCAGAGTGTACCCTTTCTTGCTAACCTTTTCAACGCGCTTGTATACATCTCTTGCCTTGCTAAGAATTCTCTCTCCACCCTTAGCTAGCACGAACTGAGCCCATCCACCGCTTCTCAGGTGGTGGACAGCCCCCAGTACTATCCTTTCGACCACGTCCATGCCCGCCGCAAGAGGGGGGTTTGAGTATATCGCATCAAACCTCTTCCCTTTGAAAGGCTCGTAGGCATCCCCTAAGACCACTACAACCCTATCCTCCACCTTATTCAGTTTAGCGTTCAGCTTTGAGACCTTAACTGCGAGCGGGTTCACATCCACCATGTAGACTTTCAGGCGGGGCGCTACGCTCGCGACCGCTACACCTATTACGCCAAAACCGCATCCGACATCTAGCACTTCTCCCTCCTCGGGTATCCTTAGGTGTCCCAGTAATAGGCGAGTGCCCTCGTCGACCTCGCTACCGGAGAACAGGCTCGTGTACGAAACGAACTGGAGAGGCACGCCTCTGTAGACGTAGGTGACTACGACTTTATTCCCTGCAGGCCCCTTCTTAAAGTAGTGGGTCAACTCTTCGAGACCTGCCTCTTCCAGGTTTGCGGGTATACGCCCGGTTGCATGTACACTCTCTTAGTCTTAACTACGATGCCCTTGTTCATGTTTTTGATCTCGGCGGCGTCGTGCTGGGATACGCCCAGTGATACCAGCTCGCCCTTTAGTGTAAAAACCGCCACCGTAGACCCTTTCCTCACGTCGCTCGTGACTTTCGCTACACCCGGCGCAGCGAGGTTGGCCCCGTGGGCTATGGCGTCTACAGCCGTGTCCAGTATCACCACTTTGGGTAGGTGTACAACCGAGACTTCGACAGGTTGTACTACTCTCCTGAGCAGTCTCTCGTCGCCTCTCTCCCTCCATAAAGTGACCGCTTCCATGACCTCCTGCATTGTAAACAGAGTCTCGTCCTCTCTGAACGGCCCTGTCCTAGTCCTCCTGAGCTCCCTCATGTGAGCCCCTACACCCAGGAGCAGCCCTACGTCGTGAGCTATCTTCCTCATGTAAGTACCGGGGTCGGAGAGTACGCGGACTAAGGCAAACTTGTCCCTGTACTCGAGCAACTCGATCTCGTAGACTTTCCTCTTCCTCAAAGCCCTCTTCACGCTCGATCTCAAAGGTGGTCTCTGGTAGATCTCGCCTTTAAAGTACTCAACAGCCCTCCTCAAACTCTCTTCATCGACCGCGTCGTGGAGCTGAATCACCATGACGTACTCCTTGACCGTGTGAATTACGCTGCCGATCACTTTCGTGGCGTTCTCTAGGCCTACAGGCAGGACACCTGTTACTTTGGGGTATCCCCGCCCCGTCTACAGGGGCTCTAGGGTACCCCCGTGCCCTGCCTTGCTAACCCCTACCAGTTTCTTAACCCATGCGACTACTTCGTGACTTGTAGGCCCTGGTGGTTTGTCTAGGTTTATCACTCCGTTAACAATGTGCTCCTTGATCGGCCTCTCGTAAGGAAGCCTACCGTAATCGCTCGACGTGTCGGCTTCTCTCACCACTATCCAGTCGTTTTTGTATCCAGCTCTCTCTGTTACGTGGTCTAGGAATTCCAGCCCTCTCTCCACTAGACCCATCGGGTAGCACCACCCTAAGTCTTTAATGCACGAGTCAGCACCTATTAAGGAGCTTAATACACGATAAGGGTGAGGCGATGAGCTGAAAACCTGTACTAAAATAGCCGTGCGGGTCAGCCGCGTTCAGGTGGACACCGCCGCTTAGACGACGCTGGTTGAGACCTTTACTCTCTCTTTCATGAAATCCGTTAACCCGCTTTCACCAATGGCCTTCAATACCTCCTCGTCGCTCGCTCCTCTAGATATCGGTATTTTCTTGTCTAGAGGCTCTATGTGCTTTATGTTGACCCTCCTCCGCTTCACCCCTGTGAGGCTCTTCGGGCCTGTAACCAGGACGAAGCTGTCGTCTATTATGTCGACTATGACGCACTTCCTGCCCGCCTCTCTACCCGACACCTTGACGCAGACCCTGCCTATCTCAATAGCCGGCATAGTCAACACCCTCTCTCAAAGATTAGCAGTTTTATGTGTTTTTAAAAACTTGTCTATACTATACTTTATGATCGCAAAAGTCTCCTCAACGCCCAACTTTGACGTGTCTATGACTAGGTCGAAAACCGACAGGTCCAGCGGGTCTATCCCGTAGAACTCTATGAACCTCCTCCGCTGGACACTCTCGCGCACAATAGTCTCGCGTAAAGCGTCCTCGAATGGCTTGTTGTCCCTTGCCGCGATTCGGGCTACGCGGACTTTTAGGGGGGCTGTTATGTAGATCTTAAAGTCTACGATGTCGCTCGCGATCCATGCCGTCAGATGGCCGTCTAGCACTACATTGTCTTCGTGCGCTAATTGGAACGTCCTCTTGTCTATCTCTAGGTCAATGCTCGGGTCTTTCAGTGCGACGAGAGATAACTCCTCCAGCGACAACCCCCTGCTTCTGGCCAGCTCTCTGAAAATACCACCAGCGGAGTAGTAGACCAGGTCGTAGGTGTCAGCGATTCTCCTAGCGTGTGTAGTCTTCCCACTCCCCGGAGGGCCGCTTACAGCTATCCTCACCAACTTCAGCACCGCAAAAGTAGACTATCTAGCTGGCAGCCCTCACAGATCGCCTAATAAGCTTGGCAAGACAACTCGGGCAGACGACCCCGCCGTAGATCCTCTCGGGCCTTTTCTCAGTCTTAGCGAGCTTCCTCAACTGACTCGGCCTGAGCCTCGGGACACCGTTGAGCGGTCGTCCACATATAGCACAATGGGCGGAGGAGGGCCTTCTCTTCTCGTAGTGGACTCTAAGCTCGCCCCCGGGCGTCCTCACCACAACCCTTCTCCAGCTCCTAGCCCTGTACATCGGTCTGGGCATCGCTGCCGACCCCTGTAAGCGTTATCGTGTTATCCAGAAAATCGGCTCGGAGTCTAATAAATCCTTCTACTCCCCTATGATTCTCTTCAGTAACGGGTACGCCTCGAGCGCCCTCTCGTACGCTATCATCATGTAGTACTGCTGTACGATACCGATTGCCAGTAAGAGGCCCATTCCGCCGCCGTAGACGCCAAGCACGTCGGATAGCGCTGCTATAACACCCACTATAATACTGGACAACACTGTGAGAGGTGTTATGTATTTGTCGAGCATCTTCTCCAAGACCTTGGGGTTCCTCCTCATGCCGGGGACTTCCATCCCGCTGTCTACTAGCTGTTGGGCTTGAGCGGTCGCGTTTAGCCCGGAGACCTCTACCCACATGTAGCCGAACACTATTGATAGCAGTACGAGCACCACGATGTAGACAACGGTCTTAACGGGGTCGGCATAGGCACTGTACACTCCCAGCGGGGAGTTCAGGTAGTACGCGATCCCGCCGACTAGGTTGCCGTTTTGGTCGTACGTAGCGAGTGTGTTAACTAGCCACTGGGGTATCAAGCCTCCCCCGTAAGTCCTGAACAGCGACGCGAATACTAGAATGTCCGCGTACAATATACCCACAAACAGGACAGGGATGTTCGAGACGTAAAGGAATTGTAGGGGTATCCGAGTTTTTATTGACTGAAGTCTCGGCGTTGTAATGGGGATGTTAACCCTCATGTTGCTTAAGTAGATCACGAGTACCGCGACAACGATCGTAGCTATGAGACCGACCAGGTCCCTCCCGCCGGGTCTTATCATTATACTCGACAGGCTACTACCAGTGGAGAGAGCCTGGATGATGTAGGGTATCAACCCCACGGCTGTGCCGTTTATCACGACTGGGCTGAATATGTTCCAGAAGATTATAGTTGCTACACCGGACAGGATGAAGAGGCTGACACCCGACCCTATACCCCACCCCTTCTGTATCATCTCGTCGAGGAGTATCGCGATGTAAGCTCCCGCGAAGATCTGGAGCCCCACTATCAACCTAGTAGACCACGAGGCAGTACACGCAGTGAACGGGTTGGGCCCCGTGACTACCCAATACCTACACGACAAGACGTACATCGCGGCCTCGAAGACGGCCAATATAATCGCCAGCGTCTTCTGGGCTGAGGTAAACTTCTTCCTATCCTCTGGGTCTGTAAGGTCGAGGTCGACCAGCTTAGCTCCGGCCAGGATCTGCATTATCAGGCCCGCGGTCACGATCGGGCCTATACCTAGCTCCATTAGGGTTCCCCTATTAGACGCAAAGATCACCTGTATTAACAGTATCTGTTGTTGCGAGGCCGGCTGGATTGGGATACCGTACAGCGGGGTGTTAGCGAGTATTAGGTATACTATTAGCGCCATAGCGGTCCAGAACAACCTTTCGTACAAGGACGGCTTCCTATCCGGCTTCTTAGCAGCAGGCAAATAGTCTGCTATCCTCGCCATTACGTCCAAGGCTCCCATCGTGGACACCAGCGGGTTACTGGCGTAAACTAGGCTATCTGGGTTAGACATATCAAGTAGCTTATTAAAACTTATCCGTTGAGAACGTTAACGTCACTCGAGGAGTTGAACCAGCCCACCGGCTTCCTCTACTTTCTTCTTAGCGTTCTCTGTTACGTACTCTGCGATGATCTTCATTCTCCTGGTGACTTTCCCTGAGCCTGTCACTTTGTTAAACCCGAGTTTAGTAACGTCGATGACTACCAGGTCTCCTTCGACGACGGCCTTGCCCTCCCTAACTAGTTTTTCTGCTATCTCGTCTAGCAACCCCACGTTGATCTCGCGGATGTCTTCCGTCTTACTCGTCGGGTTGACAAAGCCGTGTTTCCCATACCAGTCAGGAGCGTACTTCAACATCCAGACCCATTTGTGCTTGTGCATCCCAACCGCGCCGAAGCCGCCTCGCGAACCGCTCTTCCTGTGCTGCCCTACCCTACCCCACCCCATGGAGCGCGTCCTACCCCGTAGCTTCCTGCTCTTCTTCCTCCTCCTAACCGCCATCTCCAACACCTCACAGCATTCTTTTGATCAACTCGTTGATCGCGGGCCCGCGGTAACCTATTTCGCCATGATCTCCAACGGGCTTTTTAATACTACCCTTAAACCCGCCTCTCGGTGGGTGCAGCCTGAAAACGGGTTTTATGACCTCCTGTTTGTGAAGGAGAACCTCGCCCGTGAAAATCTTCCTCGCCATCTCCTCGTAGCTGCCTGCGTTGAAGTACTTCTTCAGCAGCTCAGAGGTTAGCTTAGAGCCGCCTACGACCCTACCCCTCTTCTCCAAGACTTGCGCGAGCGTTTCCTCGTCAATCTCGCCCCAGGTTACCCAGTCCTTTACTACCCTCAACATTCCCTCGAGGCCCGGCAGGTCCTTTGGGTATATTACCATGTGGTACTTCTTCCTCAGCCTCAGCAACTTTAGCGTGTGCTCGACGTCGGGCGGGGTGTCTGGAACACCTCTAACCCTGATAATCGCGTAGAGCACCGGCATCGCCCAACCCCTAGCCTCTCAGCCAGTCGAGCGGCGTAACAAACTTGTAGGTGTTCTTGAGAGCGTTTAGAGTCGCCTTGGCGAAGTTGACCGACGTCCTCGTCTCGCCGAAGGTCTCTGTCCAGGCGTCCCTTATGCCCGCGAGTCTCAACACGACTTTGGCAACTTCTCCAGCGACTAGACCTGTACCCTTAGGGGCAGGCTTAATCACGATCCTGACGCTGCCACTCTTCCCGACGACCGTGAACGGAACGCTGTGCGGCTCTCCACACCTGCACTCCCAGCTACCGCAACCCCTCTTGACAGGGGTGATGTTCAACTTGGCGTCCCTTATCGCTTTGTTCAGCGCTTCCACGTACTGTTTGGCTTTGCCTAGTCCGACCCCGACAAAGCCGTCCTCGTTACCCACTACTACCACAACCCTGAACCTAGTCCTCCTACCGGCGTCGGTCATCTTCTGTACGAGGCCCGCGTCTATCCTCTCGTACTTGAGATTTGGTAAGAGGTAGTCGACTATCTCCGGCTCTAGTAGTGGTAGGTTCTTGTCGAATATCTCCTTAAGAGATGTGATCTTGCCTTCTAGTACCATCTTACCGACTTTCGTCCTCGGAACCCACTTCTCCAAGGCCCCTTTATCCACAGCACTCATACTCATATCAACCACCGTACTCTACAACTATCTTCTTCCTTACCTCCTCGAAGTGTTGAGGCAACTCCTCCGGGTTAAGACCCCTAGCTAAATACCTTGAGAAGTACCTCTCTAAAAGCCCTTTCTCCCTGAGGATCTTGGACCACGACGCTATATGCTCGCCCTTAATCCTCTCCTCGCTGGGGAACATCCCCTCGCCCACCGGGATCTGCAGGCCAGCGTCTATGCCCCCTTTAGCCGCCGCAAACACTATACCACCTTTCGTCGGCGAGTGAAGCCCTATATCCAGAATTGCCTCTTTAATGCCTTTCTTTAAGGCTCTAAAGCCGGCCAGCAGACCAGTCAGGTAAGCGGACGGCGTGTTCGCCGTACCACCCTTCCAGCCGTACTTCTTCACTAGCTCGTACGAGTGAGCTGCCGCTATTATGTGGTCGCCCTCGGGTCTGGCCACTGCCACCTGCACCCATATGTAGTTTAGGGTCTTTCTCACGATGAACCTCGGCCTACCCGATAAGACCATCTTGTACCTCTTGTAGTAGTTCGTTTTACCCTCTCTCCTCCTTCTCCTCGGAACTTTATACCTAGGCCCCCTTGCCATGTTGAACACCCTACTGCCTCAAGTACCCGTGCTCAATCAGATACGTTCTGAGGGAGTTGAAGGACTTGAAGAAACCACCCTTAGCAAGCCTGTAGAGCCTCCTGTACGTCTTCCTGTCTATGATCTTGTTGTCTCTGAGAAACCGTAGATACTTTCTGATCTTCCTAATCTTGCTCATCCAGACCTCCTTCTCGTCGGTCCTCGCAGTTCTGACCCCTTTCCTCTTACCGTGCCCCCTTCTCCTGCCCTTCCTCCTCTGTTCACGCCTAACTTTACTGCTGTAACCCGTGTTCCCGTGAGCGGGCTCTGCGTATACGGCCCCGTCTTTGATGAGCCTCTTGATCTCCTCTCTAGTGATGGCGTCGGCTACATCCTCTACTCTAGCGGGGTCGACCCTGACTCTCGAGACCCCTACACCCAGTATTTCCGAGGCAAGCCTTTTCTGGAGGCTTAAGTCCACCATTACCGCACCCCCTCAGCTAGCGCGGGCGGGTTTGCTACCTTAAAGCCTTTTGCCACCGCCGCTCTGTATATCTCAATCTTCTTCTTCAATCCCGTAGCCGCGCTAATATATATGATGTTCTTCGAAGGATCTAGTTTATCGATCTCGTCTACATTCGAAACAGTCACTGGTACTAACCCCGATGGATGGTACCCCCTTACCTCAGCTGGACCACCGTAACCCACCGACACCAGCGGCGGGTACCCCTTCAACTTCCTCCTGACCTTGTTATCGATACCCTTAGGTCTCCGCCACTTGAGGTCGTTCTCGAACTTCGGTTTCTTCCACCACAGATACCTGAGGAACTCTGGCTTCTTCTCCTTGATCTTCCCTCTCAACTCGAGTAAGCGCTCTATTCTACTTTTCAATCCCCACACCCCGCTCGTATATGTAGATCCCGTCAGCAAATATCCTCCGGTCTAAGTCCCTGACCCTAGTAGCCCTTTCTATATTAGCTGCTGTCTGTCCAACCTCCTCTATGTCTATACCTGTAACTATTACGTCTTCGCCCGACACCTTTACTTTCACCTTCTCGCCGTAGATTTTAGCAGTTCTGTCGGCCTTCTCGCCGAGGAAGTTCTTTATCCTGACAACGCGGTTTTTCTCGTCTACCTGTACAGTGATCGGGAAGTGCGAGTAGATTATCTTCAGCTTATACGTGAAGCCCTTTGTGACACCTGTGATCATGTTGCTGATATGCGCCGCGATTGTACCGACGAGCGCCTTTTTCTTCCTGTCCAAGTAAAAGCCTTCTACGACTACTTTGTTGTCCTCAACTCTGATGACAATACCCCTCGCGTGGCTAAAATCTCTCTCCAGCTCGCCGAGAGGACCCCTTACCTTGACCCTCATCCCGTCTACCTGGACGCTTACCCCTTCCGGCACTTCAACGGTCGAGCTGTAGTGTATCATTTTTACCATTGCCACCACCTAGTAGACGTACGCTAGTAGTACGCCGCCAACGTGTTTCTCTACCGCCTCCCTGTGGCTCATGACCCCCTTCGACGTGCTCACTATCAAGATACCTATGTTGTACGCCGGGAGGTACCTCTTCAACCAGTCTGGGAATTCTGATAGCTCCCTGTAGGTCACACTGTACCTCGGCTTTATGACACCGATCTTGTTAATCCTGCCAAGTAGCTGTACCTTTATTTTACCCCATCTCCCGTCGTCGATGTACTCGAACTCGCCAATATACCCTTCCCTCTGGAGGACTTTCAAGACGTTGAGTATGAGCTTAGAGGCTGGCATGATGAGCACTTCGCTCTTCGACCTCATCGACGCGTTCTGTATCGCCGCGAGGGCGTTAGCGAGCGTGTCCATCATCACCATAAGCAACACCTCTCCATTATATCGGGTTAAAAGACTTATTTAACCATACTTTTTGAACCCTATCGAGTAGGCTAGTTCTCTGAAGCACTGCCTGCACAAGTAGAGGCCGTAGGCCTGTATCACAGCGTCTCTCGCCCCGCACCTCTGGCACCTTCTACTCCCCTTACCGTAGCTCCTCTCCTTAGGCGGCCTGTACTTCCCCACCGCCACCACCTACTCTGGGACTATTTCGACTCCGAGCTCGCGCTTAAGCAAGACTATTGCCTCCTCTTTCGAGACCCTGTGCCTCCTGGGTACTCTCCGTTTTCTAGATCTTTTCCTCCTCATGACCCTGTAACCCGGTCTCTCAATAGTGATACAGACGTCCATTCCGAAGATGCCCACCTCCGGGTCGTACTTCACGCCGGGTATGTGGATGTGCTCTTTGACCCCGAAGCAAACGTTACCGTAGTCGTCGAAGCTGGACTCCTTCAACCTGTACCCTACAGCCTCGAATGCCTTTCTAAGAAAGTCCAAGGCCTCCTCTCCCCGTAACGTGACGATCGCCGCTATGTTCTCTCCCTTCCTGATACCGAAGTCCCTGATGGTCCTCTTTGCCCTCCGGGGCACGGGCTTGGCTCCCGTCAGCTCCTCGAGAACCTTTATGGCCTTACCTAGTCTCTCGGTCTCCGAGCCTACCGAGATGTTGACGGTTACTTTGACTATCCTTGGCTTGAGCATGGGATTACTGTTCCACTTTGACAAGATCTTGTCTTCGTCTATGGCGAGCTCGGTGCTCATTTCCACACCGCCTCGGGAAGCGTTATTAGTGGCTTGTCTCTACCTATTACGAAGACGTAGTTCAGGCTAGTCTGGAACAAGTTCCCGATTCTGTCTTCAATGACGGCTACACTCCTCTTCACACCCATACCTCTATGTACCTTTTTCAGTAGGCCGACCCGCCCTACGTTCCTTCCACCCGATATTATTACCAGGTTATTCTCAGCGAGTGGAATGTAGTCCACGATCTTGTTGTCTGCTAGAGACAGCTGGACTGTTCCGAGCGTCTCGTAGACGTCCTCTACCGGGTTTCTCGGGTCGTTCACCCTGATCAACACGTTTCTACCGTCGTGTAGGTTCAACTGTATGTGGCCGCCTTTCACGGTGGTCTTGTTCCGTATCCGGCACAACTTGAACGTTGCTTCTTCCTTGGGGATCTTCACGAAGCCTATCACTTTCGTGGGGACTGGTACCACCCTGTAGTACTCGTCGGTCGTTTTAATGCGGAGGACGTCCATGAATCCTACCGGGAACTTGTAGTCCCGGACAACGCGCCCGTCGATCTCGAAGTGCCCCTCGGAGATAAGTCTCCGAGCCTCTCTCGCCGTCTCGGCGTAGCCTAAGACGTTCCTGACGACTATTAGTAGGGGTAGCGAGTACTCGATGGGGTGTGGACCTGGGGAGGGCTTTACCGTCCACTTGTGCTCTTTCCTCAGGATAGACCAGTAGTAGGGTGCCGCGAGGGCTTTTAAGTGCCTAGAGACTGTCACTTGCTCTCACCCCCCTTCCGTCGCTCTATGATCCTCATCCTATACTTGTCGCTCAGGTCTAGTTTAGTGATGATGACCTTGCTGGGGTGTATAGGGTAGTACACCAGCGTACCGTCTGCCTTCTTAACTTGAACACCCTCGACAAAGATGCGCCCCCTATTTAGGTCGACTTCGACCACTTTACCCTCGTGACCTCTCCAGTCACCCCTTAGGATCTTAACGGTGTCCCCCTTACGTACGGGCAGCCTTTTAACCCCGTACTTCTCCGCCAACTCGTCGCTAAGTTTAGCTGTCATGAACTTGTGCCTCAAGTGGAGGGGCGCGTTGTAGAGGGCTTTTCGCTGTTTAGAGGGCTTCTTAGACCTGGTTAAGGCCATTCATACCACCTAGACTATCATCGTCGCAAGGTTCGCTATCTGAGGCCACCTCTCCGCTGCCTCCCTAGCAACTGGGCCTCTAATTTCGCTACCTTTCGGGGTCCCCTCGGGTGTTAACAGGACCACGGCGTTGTCCTCGAAAGCCACCCACACGCCGCTCGGTCTTCGGTAGGGTCTTTTCTGCCTGACTACAATGGCCTTGAAGACCTGCTTCCTGACGCTCGGACTCCCCTTCTTCACGGTCACTACTACTAGGTCTCCTACTCCAGCTGGCGGCACTCTTCTCAGCCTACCCTTATACCCTGGCACTCCTATGATCATCGCCTCTTTCCCACCACTGTTATCGGTCACAACGACTCTCGACCCGACCTGGAGACCAGTGTTCACCTTCCGCCTGGAGAAGGCGGGCTTCCCCGCTACTGCTCTCTTCGCGCCCATTTCAACCACCTCTCTTCACGACGCCTAGGACTACGAAAGACACGCTCTTGGCTAAAGGCCTTGTCTCGCCGATGACTACAACATCCCCTTCTCTGACTTTGATACAGGGTGGTAGGTGCGCGTGGATGTGTTTATGCCTCCTCTCGTACCTCTTGTATTTTGGGTCGTAGTACAAGTAGTCGTGCCTTACAACAACAGTCTTCTGCATCTTCGCGCTCTTAACAACGCCAGTCAAAATAACGCCGCGGACCTTCAGGTGACCGTGCCACGGACACTTAGGGTCATTACAAGTCTCGCTGGGTGGCTCCACGCCCCTTATACCCACGTCCCGGGCCTGCACAGCGCTCACTTTAACCGCCTCTTCAACCTCTTAAGCCTTTCAGCTGGTCTACCTAAAATTAAATCCCCCTTTATAACCACTACCTCGCCGTGCGGGAGCTTAAATTCAAATACACCGCTCGGTTTAAAAACCCTGATCCTTCTGCCCTCTGCGGTCTCTATGAGGAGAGTTTTCAGGGTCTCGTCTATCACTACTCCTTCGAGCCCGTTGAGGTTTGTGTCTGTATAGGATAGGATCCTCACTCTTAGGCCTATTATCTCGTGGAAAAGAATGTTCTTACTGCTTATTCTCAACCGCTTGACTACCTTCACTAGTCCCCTCTCTAGTGACCGCCTCTACAGAGCTCTTTCTCAAGGCTTCCTCTCTCATGACCGTGAGGATTCTGGCAATGTCCCTCTTGATGTTCCTAATTCTACTAGTATTGGTGAGAGTCCCAACCCGCGACTGCATTTTCAGCTTGACCAGCTCCATCCTGAGCTCTACGAGTTTCCTGACTCTCTCCTCGGGCGGCATTTTCCTTATCTCACTGGCCTTCACTACTACCACCCCCTACTGGTGCCCCCTCTTTGGCCTGGGGCTGCACTAGTTCCTGCAACTCCTCGGGTTTCAGCTGTTTCAGCTCGACCTGGTCCGGTAACGGCATAGACGGTTTGACGATGATAACCTCAACACCGAATATACCAGGCTTTAGTAGAGTCTTGGCGACAGCCCTGTCCACTATGTAGTCGACTAGGTCTCCCGCCTTGTAAATTTTCCCGGTTCTCATCTTCTCGTACGTCGCTCTCTCGCCTCTGAGCTTACCACTGATCACGATCTCGGCCCCGAGTGCTCCCGCGTCCATAATCCTCTTTAGCATGGCCATCATAACTCTTCTGTACGGTATCTCTTTCTCGAGGGCTCTGACTATGCGGAACGCTACGACCCTGGCATTCAGGTCTGCGTCCGTCACTGGGGAAACCGTGATGTTTACGTTTTCCAGCCCGAACCTCGTCTGGAAGATCGCTGTGAGCTTCCTGATCACCGAGCCTCCCCTACCGATCAGCCTCCCCGGGTACTCAGCGTATATCACAACCCTGTGCCCTGTAGGGGTCTTGAAGAGCTCTACACCTGCGTAGCCCGCGTCAACGAAGTAGCTCGCTAGAAACTGGTCGATCATCGTCTTCTTAAGCCCAAGGTTTATGAAATACTGTTTTACCCTCGAGCCCACCATGTCAGCTCGCCTCTCTAACTACGACCTCCACATTCGTTGTTCTACGGAACTTGGGAGTCGCCCTACCAAAAGCCCTAGGCATGTACCTCTTCAGCGTGACCCCTTTGTGTGCTGCTATGTGTATTATGACCAGCTTGTCCTTGTCCAACCCCTTGTTTTCGGCGTTTGCCTCCACGTTCTCGAGGAGTTCGAGAAGGAACTTTGCCGCCTTGACCGGGTACCTGCCGGCTGGCCAACCGTACTTGTCGGCTAGCCCTCTCCTATGGCTGACTTTGCCGTGGTACCTCCTGAACGGGATCGGCTCTTTTAGTTTAACGACGTTTTCCAGGAGTTTCTTGGCGTCTTCTAGTTTCATCCCCCTGATGACTGAGACGACTTCTCTCATGTACTTTATAGAGACCGGTATGTCGTACCTTACAGCCTTTGCAATTTTCGACTCGTCTCTCAACTGTAGTGAGTAGTGCCAAGTCGGCATTCGACCACCCTACGTCTTCAGGGCTACGAACATACTGCTCCGGGTCGCCTTGAGACCCGGCTCTCCGTGGACGACCTTCTTGGTCGTCGGGCTGAACTCGCCAAGGTAGTGCCCTATCATCTCGGGGGTTACCTTCACCGGGGCGAACTCTTTCCCGTTGTAAACGGCAATCGTCAACCCCACCATCTCGGGTAGCACGATCATGTCCCTCACATGGGTTTTTATGACGGCTTTCTTCGCGAGGTCGGGGTTCTGTCTGATCTTCCTTATCTTCGCGAGCAATCTGATCTGGGCCTTCGTGAACCCCCTCTTCAGGCTCCTCCTAGCCCTGGCTGGCAACAGCTCGATCAGCTCGTCCATCGGCATAGACAGCAGCTCCTCGAGGGTCTTCCCCCTGTACCTGAACTTCTTCCACTCGGGCGGCATCTCTTTCAAGTCCAAAGCCACGCTAACACACCTGTAAGCACTCGATCCTGATATGCCTGCGTCTAGATTTTAATGTTTAACCTCTTTTTAAGGTAAATGGGTATCTTGCTGGGATTTTTAACGATTACCGTCTCGCAACCTATACTCTCGAACCTCCTCAAGACATCCCTATTGTGTCTCGGCGGCGCGACCACGACCACTCTAATGCCTCTATCGATCAGGCTCTGCACTTCTAGCCAGGGGTCTACGTCTCTCACGGTCTGCTGAAGATCGGACACGAGAACGACCAGCCTTCCAGGTCGACTACTCACCGTTACTCTAATAGCCTGGCTGATATTCGTATACCCCTTGAACCTCTGCGTGTAGACTCTTTCAAGGAACCTGTAGATGAGGGGCCTTGTCTTCTTCACAGGAGGTCTCACGACCTCGGTTCTGTCCCAGAACAAGACTACCTTGTCTACAAGCTCTATCACGCTAGCCAGCGCTACCAGCGTCCACATACTGTACCTGAGCATACTCCCACTGACGTCTACGACGGCCGTTATGCTCCTTTTTCTCGGCAAGTCCTCGAACACCATCCTGTAGTTGAACCTAGTGTAGTTGAACAACGTTGACCTTACATCGAGTCTCCCCCTGGCGGACCTGACTTTTCTGCCCCCGACCGGTACACCGCGTCGCGCCCTCTCGAAGACCCGGTAGCTCAGCTTTATCGCCCTTTCTAGTACAACGTAGTCGAGGCCTCTCGTCGAGAAAACATCCGACAATTTCATCGAGACCAGCTCCAAGGTGTCGTCCGGATAGACCTTCGAGACCAGGTGAAGCAGAAGCCTCTGGTCGTCGCTCAGTATCTTCTCTAGGATCGCTCTGTGTTGTGGCTCAAGGGCAGCGGGCTCCACCCTTCCTGCGTAGTACAAGGCGGCTTGTCTCTCGGCCTGGTCACCGGTCACTACGTAGTTTAAGTAGTGTCTAAGAGCCTTGCCGAGCAGGGCCTTGTTCCTTGCGGTGTCATCCAGTTTCTCTACGCTCGTCAACCCCGCTAGAGATAGTGGTGATAGCGGAGACATCCTGCTCCTGAGCCTGCTATCCCTGTAGAGGCTAGAGACGACGGCCCACCTCTCAGCGAGGGGCTGCTTCTCTATGTCTCTCAAGTCGGTTGTAGACACAAGCTCGTCTACTAGCGACCTAACCTTGTTAGACGTCTGCTTACCGAGCCTTTTCGACAGACCCAGTACGACGCCTAATTTATCGCCCCCGCCGCTGGTCCCGCCCGCTTTTGTTAGCACGAAGTCTAGGATTCTCTTGTCCACCGTCTTACTGTGACCGTAATAACTTCTTACAAGCTCTTCGACCTGGTCGTAGTCCAACGACGTGAGCAGCTCGCTCGTTATTACACCGGCCCAGTACCTGCTCGGAACCTCTTTCAGGTACTTAAGTACGTCCCTAGCCGATATCGGTCTCTCCTCCACAACGGCTCTATGAGCCTTGCTCTTGTCTATGACGAGCTTACCGCTCTTGTCTCTGTAAAGAGCTTTGTTCGCCCTGAGCCACACGTAGTTAAGAACCTCCTCAGCGGTGCCCTCCCTGATGACGTCGCTTAGCCTCAGTCTCTTACCCTTGTTGGACAGGACTTTGTGAACACTTTCTTTACCCGGTTTATAGAGCCAGCCCCCGTAGCCTGTTGGCTCTCGCTTCGCAAGGTTGGACTTGTAGAACTCCTCGATTACCTCGCTCTTTACCGTGCCCGCCTCGTAGTTTAGGAGCTCGAGCGTCAACCTTATCCTTGCTAAGTCCTCGAGCCGCCCTGTAGGGATTCTCCCCGCACTCTTAGCCCTCTCGTATACTTCGTCGAGCACCTTGTCTACTAGGCTCCTGAACTCGTCACTCACGTGTTGGTAGTAGCTCATTCAACAACGCCTCGTCCTCGACGTTCTTGAGCAGTACTGCCCTGCCTGCCTCAGCCAACTCGTTTCTACCGGCCTTTTCCAGCCCCCGCGCCTCTGCGAGTAGAGAAGCCAGCGTAAGCCACATGACGCTATCTGAAATACCCGGCTTGTACACGGCTTTCTGGCGAAGGGTCCTGACGATTTGAAGAGCCTCCTCGATCAGCTTGGGCTCTAGCCTATTAACCAGGTCTCCTAGCCTCAACTTTATCACCTCGAACTCCTCCTCGAGGGTCGGGTACCTGAACTCCACCCTGACGACCCGCCTCAGGAAGGCGTCGCTCAGCTCGCCCTGTGCTATGTCGTAGGGGTTGCTCGTGAGAATGATCTGAAAGCCGTCATCCCTCTGGTAGTAAACCCGCTTCAGCTCCGGGATTACGATCCTCCTCTTATCTATTATATCCAGCAAGAGGTTCTGGAACTCTTCGCTACTCCTCCTTATGTCGTCTATTAAGACCCCCGTGCCGAGTATCATGGCTGCTAGTAAAGGTCTCGGTATAAAGCTCTCCTCGTTGAAGCCCTTACTCATCGCCATTGCGGGGTGAAAGTCCCCTATGACACGGTACTCGTCGTAGTTTTCGCTGCAGGGCAGGATGAACGCCGACTTGCCGCTCCAGAGGCTTAAAATCGCTTCGCCTATTTCTGTTTTCCCAGTACCCGGCGGCCCCTCGAACAGGACGGGTCTGTTGTTTAAGAACGCCGCCACTGTTATATACACTATATAAGGTTTAACAATGAGCTTGAAGTGCTCCCTAAGATACCTGATAATATCGGGCGGGTTTCTTATCACTGGGTACTTCCGGATAGTCTGGGAGTAGATCTCGCGGACTTTACTTACTATCGGGTCGGTGACTTTATCGCCGCCAACTGCCATCTCGACCGAGACCTATGAGCAGGTGTGAGCTCTTTTTCCAGAACAGCATTGTGTAAAAAGGTTATTTACCCTTTCTTCTCCCAGTCCTTCTCGCCGCTATATGACCGACCTTCCTACCGGGCGGGGTGTTCCTGGCAACCGTTGTAGGCCTACCTACGTGCCTGCCGCCTCCATGGGGGTGGGAAACGGGGTTCATCGCGAGACCGCGCACCCTGGGCCACTTGTGAGCCTTTGCCTTCCACTTGTAGTAGGAAGCACCAGCCTTCAAGAGCGGCTTCTCGACCCTACCTCCTCCAGCTACCACGCCTATAGTGGCCCTAGCCTCGTTAGGCACCTCGACTACGCGCCCGCTGGGCAGCTGGATCTGCGTCCTGTTCCCCGACCTCCCAACCACCACAGCATACGTCCCGCCAGCCCTAGCATACCTCCCTCCGTCACCGGGGTTTTTCTCCACGTTGGCGACCTGAGTACCCTCGGGTATCCTCCCTACCGGTAGGATGTTACCGTTCTCGATCTTGGCCTCGGGGCCTACCTCGATCGCCTGCCCTACGTACATCCCCTCTACTGCTGGCATATAGAATTCTTCGCCTGTCTCTAGTACTACCCTAGCGAGCGGCACCCACCTGCCGGGGTCGTGAACCAGGTCCACGACTTTCCCTCTAACGGTCTTGTCTACGGGTAGTTGGGGATACTTGGCAGGGGCGACGCGTAAGTGTCCCGGACTCCTGAATGTAGGCGAGCCCCTACCCATTCTCTGGGGGAGTATCCTCTTACCCATACAAACCACCTCACAGTAAGCCTAGTTGAGTGGCCACATCGCTGGCCTTGTACTCGCTAGCCAATTTGACGTAAGCCTTCTTTTCACCTCTAGGCGTGATCACCGTATTAACCTTGACTACCTTGACGTTGAAGAGCCTCTCAACGGCCTCTTTTATGAGAGTCTTATTAGCGGTTCTCTCGACTATGAATACTAGTGTATTGTTCTTGTCTATGAGCGTCAAGGCCTTCTCGCTGTGGACGGGCCTGATGATGACTTTAGCCAACCTGTCCTGCTCGCTCACAGGGGTATCACCTCGAACCGCCTTCCTATCTCCTCGAGAGCGCTCTTCGTGAAGACGGTGAGTCTTCCCGGCACGCCACCAGGGGCGAGGTGGAGGACGCTTAGGTCTTTGGGCGTGGTGACGTCGACTCCAGGCAAGTTCCTTACAGCCTTAGCAAGCAGCTTCTCGGTACTAGACACGACGAATAGGATGCTCTTGGGCTCCACATACCTTCTACCCCTCATCTTCCCTTTACCAGCCCTTATCCCGGTCCCGCCCCGGCTCCTCTCCACATCGCTCCATAGACCGAGCTTGACCAGCAGCTCTCTGGCTTTTTGAGTCGAGTCAACGGAGTCTTCGACACTATCGGCTAGAACAACTGGTAGCTGGTTCGCACTGAATACGTGCCCTCTTCTCCTGACAAGCTCGATATTGCTTGTCGCCGCCAAAGCGCTTGCGAGAGCGAGAGCCTTCTCCTTCTTGTTGATCTCCTCTCTCAGAACCCTATCAGGGGTCGGCGGGAAGGCTGCGCGCCCACCTCTAGCGCTAACAACAAACCTCGCTCTCCCGTTGGGGTTTCTAGGCACTCTCGCTAAACCGTACCCTACACCCCAGCTGTAGGCAGTGGTTCTCTTGCCTGCTAGAGGGTCTCTACCCTTGGGTTGCAGCCTCGCTGTGAAGGCTGCCAGGAAAGCCCTCCTGACCAGGTCTGCTCTAATAGGGACGTTGAATACTGGAGGCAGCTCTATTTCGCCTACTTTGTTGGCGTTCTCGTCTAGCACGCCCACCTTTTTTCTCTCCGGCGAGGAGACCCTGACTAGTAGCTGCCAGGTCACAGCTACACACCCTGCTTGCTTTCAAGGCTCATGTATGTTATTTGCGGGGGTGTTAAAGGTATCCAGCCAGCAGGCGGCCTAACTGGGTGTCTGAGCAGCAAGACCCTCTTAACAGTCCCTATGACGCTGCCATCGATCAATATGTATGGGCCGTAGATCAGGCCGTAGTGTAGGAACCCGCCCTTTGGCACTATCTCGAGACCGCTCGAGCCGATCTTTAGAATACGCTTATTCAACTCCGTCCTCCTGTGGAACCCCATTTGGCCTGCTTGAGGCGGCTCGCTCATCGTGCCGAAGCCCGGACTCCTGGCACCAATCTTTCTACTACCCTTTCTGTGCTTGTGCCACCGGGGCAGCTCCTTCACACCAAACCTCTTTACAACGCCCTGGAAGCCCTTCCCCTTGGTTACACCTATAACGTCGACGAGCTGGCCCTCAATGAAGACGTCTGTGACGCTCACGTACCCTCCAGTCACCTTCTCGGCGTACGAGGTTATCTCGTCGATCTTCCCACCCCCTACTCTGATCTCGAAGATCTCGGGCTTCTTCTTGCCGATCCCCGAGAGAACCGGTATGGTCGAAACGACCAGGCTAACGGCCTTCACGTCACCCGTCAAGATTTGTTTCAACCTGCTCTCGTAGTCCGTCTCGATAAACTTAAACCCGTATTCACCACTCGGGTCCGGTTTAACGAGGCCGTGGTTGACCTTCCTCAAGCCGGAGAGGTACTTTCTCACAACGTCCTTGGCTGCCGCGTCCTTGAAGAACGGGTTGTCCTTGTAAAACTTCTCGAAGACCTCGACAACGGCGTTAACAGGGCTTCTCCACGCCTCTCCAAGGGTCTTCAAAGAGCCGTTCTCGGAGGCGTATGTCCTCAGACCTAAAACCACTATAGGCGGGGCGTCCAGTGCCGTGACAGGTGTAAAGACGGGTTTGCCTGTTAAAGGCGTGTGGGGCCTGTCCTCTACTACCATAGCATGCGTCATACCGGCCTTGTATACAGGGAACGCTAGTAGCGTGGGCCTTTTAACGACGTTGAGTTTCTCGACTTCGCTCCCGTACCTCTCCTCGAGTAGCTCGATCCATGTCTTGGCTGGCCAGGTCCTCACGCGTACTGTCAGCTCGCTAGCCCTCTTCCTCGGCCTTACGCCGATGCTCCCGTGTCTCGGCGCTTCTAGTTTTCTATGACCCATTAAGCATACCCCAGGCTACTCAATGTAAACACTTAGACAAGGTTTTAAAGATGACCTCCAAGCGAGCTGAGTCGGGACAGCCCTCTACGCGTCACGTGGTCGAGACCAGAAGCATATTGACTATTCCAAGGGTTATGACTAGAGCCTCCTCTGTTCTCACGGTAACAACTTTCTGGCCAGGTATCGTGTTCCACACGTCGTCAACGAACATCCTCAGGTTGAAGCCTTCGGCCACAGACATTTCGAAGAGGTCGTGGCTCGGAGACCCGAATAGGACTACGACTTTTTTACCCGACAATCTCTTCGCATCGGCCACTAGGGATGGTACCCGTCCTCTCCTGTCGGTAGCGAGTAGAAAGCTCTTTCCAGCGTACTCCTCTAGCACTTCCCTCAGGGAGTTTTTGAAAGCGGCCTCCGGACCCGTGTAGAGTTTCGTCTCCGCCAACTCCACTATTTTTTTAATCGGGTCTACTACTCTCACCTGCCGAACTCCCTCTCTACACTCTCCTTCGACATAAAAGTCCTCTCCGACCCCTATGTCGGCAAAACAGCCGTCCGCTAAACGCTTTACTAGTGCGGGTCTCACCTGCCCTGTATACGGTCTCTTGGAGACGTGAAAGGACTCCAACCTAAGAGGCGGCAGTATCCCCACGCCTCTCAGGTCTCTGTCGAGCGGGACTAGTTTCCTCCTCAGATAAGGGGGCGTCTTGTAGTAGTTCCAGGCCTTCTCTATGAAGGCCCTCGCAGCCCCGTGATCCCTTTCACTGGTCGAGAAGTCTCTGAAGAAAACCGCCTTCTCCACGCCGAATATCGAGGAGTACCTCAGTATCTGATAGGCTTTGAGAAGCCTAGGCAGCCCAGGGGGCTCTACTGTTAAAACGCTTGAAGGAAGAGCGACGTGAACAGCATTCCCCAAACCTACTTACCCTTCTCTTTACCCTTCTCAGGTTTCTCCTCGGGCTTGGGCTTCTTCTCGCTCGACGACTTCTTCTCCTTAGTCATAAATATGGTAGTCCTCTGCTTACCTCCCACCTATATCACCCAAGCTAGAGAGACAAGTAGAGTCTCCTATTAAACTCTTTTACCATCAGATACGACCGCACACATCACTACTCAGGATGCTCGCCGCTCATCACCACTGTTTTTCTTCACCGGGTTTCTGACCTTAAATACTACTGGATGAGGGTCTAGGGTATTTAGAAGCACTGCTTCGCCGACGCCGAGCCGGCCGAGCTTCTTAAACAGGGCGTCGTACTCTAGCCCGAGGAGTTCCGCGACTGTACGAGCGTACTTCTCGTTGGGCGACCCAAAGACTACTAATAAGTGAGCGTTCTCGAAGACCTCCCTGGGGATATCCCCGGGGTTCTGAGTGGATAGAACTACGCCTACCCTTCTACTCCTCCCCTCCTTGAACAGTTCTACTACGAGCCTAGACCTGCTCACCCTCCACGCTTCGTCGACGACGAGCAGTCTCGGCTCGCTTGTGCTTCTCTTAAAGATCGCGTCCTTGGCTAGGTACAAGAGTGAAAGACCGTAAGCTGTTTGGTACGCGTAGCCGTACCCACCCAGATTTACAAGGACGTTGTCGCCCAGGATCAACTCGCGTAGGTTACTGGTGGACGCATCGCCCCTAAGTAACTCCATTAGCGGCAGAACGTCCGCCCTGACGCCGCCCTCTAAATGGTCGTCTGTCAAGAGAGAGTAGACGTACTCCACCGACTCGACGAGGCTGTCCCTCGGTACTTGTAGCGACGAGGACAAGATATCGGTTATAAGGCTCTTGACCTCTAGACCCCCACTAACCAGGCTCCTAATAGAGAGAGGGTACTCCCTGGGCTCGACTACCTTAGCGATTCCCCCCTCTAGGTACGAGGCCAGGTCTCCCTTGAAGTCCACTCCAAGGAAGATGCCGGTCCCCAGGGAGGCGAATACCTGGAGCAGGTTGGCCAAGAGTGTCGTCTTGCCTCGTCCCGTAGGACCGATGACTAGCATGTGTTTAGTAAGCAACTCGGTAGGCACGAGCACCGGGGTGTTCTCCTCGATTTCTACTCCGAGAACCACGGCGTTGTCGTAGTCTAGCTTGGGTCTCTTGACGGCCGGTATGGGGAGTACGGGGGCGGCGGCGCTCATCGGCCCAACAAACGTTCGTATACCCAGCTCGCTCGACAACCCGGCCTCGTACGCTAGTATTTTCTCGACCTCTCTCTTAGCCTCCCTGACTTTCAGACCCAGGCTCGAGCGGAGGATGTTCGATACCATGGAGGAGTGGTAGGACAGTATTTGCCTAGCCTCCTCGACCGACTTCGCCTCCACGCGTATCTTCACCACGAAAGACAGCCTTAAGAGAGGTCTACCCTCCACGATCAGCCTGTAGAGTTCGCTGAGAGTCTCCAACCTAGTCTCGAGCCTCGCCTTTATGTGCGGCTCGCTCGTCAACTCCAACGACGCTCTCAAGTTGGCCATCTCGTTCTCGATTTTTCTGGCGTACGAGGACAGGTCGAGCTGCGTCTTAACCAGCTTTACCTCGCTGCCGTGGGGTAGCTTGTCGATGACTGAGGCCAGCCTCTCGACATTGTCGTAAAGCCTTGATGGGCTCAAGCCCCTCACGTCGAAGTCCATTTCGTCCGCTACTATATACCTGAACCCGACGACCTTGTCTCTGCTGACTAAGTACACGTCTGGCGGGTCAACACGTACCTCCTGGTTATTAGACTGCCTGTTGAACAGGCCTCTAATTCCTCTCAGTCTTACCAAGGATAGACACCAGCAAGGTGACGAGTATCGCCACGCCTAGAGAGACCAGTAGACTGGAGGGGGCAGGCTCCTCTAACAGGCTCATGAGAAGGACTAGGAGGGTCATTATCACTAGGGCGCCTTCTAGCCTCCTCAAGGCCCTAGCACCAGTAGCCTGGATATCCTAGCCTCGACCCCGCCGAGTATCCTGGCCAAACCAAGGGTGGCTGTCACGAGCACAAATATGTACACAACGGGTAGGACTAAGAGAGTGAAGAACTTTATAGAGACAAGGCCGATGGCCAGGGAGAGGGTTGAACCGCTCTCGGCGACCTTCTCGAAGTAGTACACCTCGCTTACGTTAGGCCTAGACGCCGCTGCGTTGATCACTTGTATGGTGAGATTGTGTAGTCCTGGGTGGAGACTTAACACTAGTGCCTTGAAACCGACGTTGAACCAGTCGAATGAAACAGTGTAACCCTGAGCAGTGGTGTTGTCGAGCCACACAATTAATGTACTAGACGACTCGTAAACGAGGTAGATCTTAGTACTGTACAAGACGTTGAATAGCGTGGTGAAGGTGTTGTTCGACCTATCAACAGACTCCACGACTGCCTCGTCTGTATTGTAGTAGACGAGAGTGTTCACGTCTATTTTTATAATGTTTGGAACCCGGTAGGTCAGATTCACTACGCCCCCGCTACTAGTGACGTTAGCCTCTTCGGAGTACTTCGAGCCCGGCATCAAGAAGTCGAGCCTCTGGTATCCCGGGGGGATCCACCTCTCCATGGAGGTAGCGTTGACGAGGCCGCTCGAATCGCTCAAGTACATGTAGAGCTGGTTGCCGTTAGCGTCGCTCGCGTTTACGACGTAGTAAGCGATAGGCTGGTTTAGGTAGTCGAGCAGTCTTATGTACGCTGGCTGAGCCTGGACAAAGCTGTCTGGCGGGTTGAAGGTCGAGAACATCGCAACGAAGTTTGGGAGGAGCGGGGCGCCGACCGTGAATACTATCGGGAGGGATATGAGTACGGCTCCTGCCGGCCTCGTCAGCCTAAAAGGTATAGAGTATAGTAGAATGCCGGCGGCGATCATCGTCTTAGCCGTGAGATATATCGCCTTTACAGCCAGGTAGAAGACGGTGATCGTGACGAGGACGTCTACGAGTAGGCTAACCATGGGGGATATTAGGCCCGAGGCTAAGAACCCTAGTCCCACCTTACTGTACAGGAAGCCTATGGTCTTCAGCAGCACGAAGAGGGACATCAACGAGGCCGACTCCGCGATATACCACTCGTTTAACAACCTCCAGTCTGCTCCGATGACCGAGCTGAAGTAGGAGATACTGAAGACAAGCGCCTTGTAGCTAAAGACCATGAAAGCCGAGAACACCCCGTCAACCATGAGCCTTTGCCCGACCTTCTTGACGGAGGCCAGCGGTAGTGGCAGGCCCTTCAACGCGGCGCCTATGAAGTACGTCAATACCGAGAGGTAGTATGCTAGGTACAGTAGGTCCATTTAAACACCTACGGGCTGGGCGGTGGGGGTAGGGGCTGGTACACCGAGGATGCTATGTACGACACGAGCGCGAACACGCTACTACCCACAGCTAGCCAAAAAGCAGCCCAAACGCCGTCCTCCAGTATCCTCTCACCTATCTTCTTGACTCTCGTGAGCGGTATGGGGAGACCTTTAAGAGCCCAACCTACGACCCAAGACAAGAAGAAGAGAGCCCAGGCTACTACAACAACCTGAGCTGTTATGTCTCTAACGAACTCTACTAACCCCATGACCAAACCCGTCCAAGGCGTCGCCCTAACAACGATGAGACTGAGGCGAAAGTGTTGTCCAGGGATGCTATATTAGAGGGGGTAAGACTGAACACTATCTATGAATCTCTAATCACCGGCCACGAGACTGAGCTGTATGCCGAGAACCTGGCCGAAGGTAGCGAAGGTGTACTGGGACCCCTACGACGACATACCCATAATACAGCCCAGACAGGACGAGATCGACCTGTACTACGTTCTAAGGCTCACCGAGCCAGGCGATGCGAGGCCGGCAAGGCCGGGGGACTACCAGAGACTTAGAGAGAGCATCGTAAGGGGGTTCGGTAGCGATAAACTGTTCAGGGAACTCTTTGAGAATAGAGTGGTGTTATTCAACAAGGTGCCTCACTGGGACCTCATGTGGGAGGTGGCGTCCTCGGGTAACGTATGGGGCCAGCTCTACTTCGACCCCTTTGCCGACACTTGGAAGTTCAGGCTGAGCTACCACGGGGCTTACGAGGCGCTGGACAAGGGGCTAGTAGACCACGTCAAGGTCGACTCCAAGTACTTCTATACTGGTATGGCAATAAACCCGCCCTCTTCAAGCCAGCAAAGCCTCGTCGTACTTGACTACAAGGGTAGGATCAGGGCTGTAGCCGAGAACGTCGGGGGTAAGCTCGTCGTAACTAAGACATTCCACGACTACAGGCCGCCTGTGGAGACGAGTAGAAGACCGAGCACTCTCCAAGACGTGGTAAAGAAGAATATGGAGGGTCTTCTGACGCTGGAAGGAAGGGCTATCAGGCACCTCCTAAAAGTCCGCGAGAAATACAACTACAAGCCCGTAGTCTCTTATTCCGGCGGTAAAGACAGCCTCGTCAGCCTCCATCTCGCTGTCAAGGCCTTTGGAGGTGTTGACATGCTGTTCAACGATACGGGCATCGAGCTACCGGAGACTCTCAAGAACGTCGAGGAGGTTTCTAAAGCTTACAGCCTCGACTTGGTCACAGCGTCCGCTGGCAACTTCTTCTGGACAGCCGTTGAAACCTTTGGGCCGCCCGGGAAAGACTACCGGTGGTGCTGCAAGATAATCAAACTGGTGCCTATAGCAAAGACTAGTAGAGCGAAGTGGCCTAGTGGAGCGCTCAATATAGTGGGGCAGAGGGCGTACGAGTCCCTGGACAGGGCGAAGAGTCCCGTAGTGTGGAGGAACAGGTGGATACCCCACGTGGTCTCTACCACGCCCATACAGGACTGGAGCCAGCTCTCGGTCTGGCTATACATCTACGCCAACAAGCTCCCATACAACAGGCTGTACGATACAGGGTTCGACAGGCTAGGCTGCTACCTCTGCCCCTCTAGTTACCTGGCCGAGTTCAAGGACGTGTCAACTCACTACCCCTGCTTGTGGGAGAGGTGGCTCAGCGTCCTAGAGCACTGGAGAGAGAGGCTGAACCAGCCTCCGGAGTGGGTCAAGTACGGTTTGTGGAGGTGGCTTACGCCGGCAGCAGCTAAGAAGAGGGTTGCCAGGAGAATACCCGGCTACGCCCTAGACTGGAGAAAAGAGTACACTCTGAGGCTTCTCAGTAGCGAGGCTCGGCTCGCACCACTACACGTGAAGAGGGGTGGCAATTCGCTCGAAGTAACGTTTAACGACAACGTGGTGGAAGACGAGGCGCAGCAAACATTCGCCGAGAACATTAGAATGCTCTCGTTCAAGGTCTGGAGGGAGGGCGACTCTATACTCGTGGAGACCAAGAATACGCGCATTAAGATCGCCCGCAACACTCTTAAGGTAGAGCCCTTCGACAAAGACGAGAACGTGGAAGACCTAGCAGACGTCTTGAAGGTGACTTACCGAACAAGGTCTTGTGCCAAGTGTGCTAGCTGCGTACTATGGTGCCCGCTTAACAGGGTTAAAATGACCCCCAAAGGCCCGTTACCGCGCGTGCCGTGTCCCTCCTGTAAGCTATGTATTGACACGTGCCCGCTGGCTGACCAGCTAGTCGAGAAAGTGGTCATCCCGCTTATACTGGGTAATCCGAAGGCGTTTAAGCGCAGCTCGAGAAGGCATGGGGCAGAAGTAATCCAGGTGTTCACAAGAATGTACAGGCTATGGGGTAACAGGGTCAGTCCCGCTTTATGAACTCTTTCACCATGAGGAACTTCTTCTCGCTCTCGTAGATCTCCTGGACTAGGTCTCTGCCTCTCATAACGTTGTTTAGTATTCTGGCAGCCTCTACCGACCCCACCCCCCTCGCGGACAGCGCCAGCAGCGCGTCCCTCTTGAACCTATAGAGCAGGACGGCCCTTTTGCTCAGCTCGTCGAGAGTCTTGTTTTCTTCGTCTGTCAGTTTCAGCTTATTCTTGAGTTTCTTAACAATCTCGAGCTCGTTAGATATGTCGTGCCCCTTGACGAGTGTGAGAGTGGCTCTCCCACACTTTGGGCACCCGAACTCGCTCCACTTCAAGAAGTCCGCCACGCTACCGGACTCGTGGTACCCGCAACTGAGGCAGAGTAGTGTTACCTTACGCGAGAGGAGTTTCGCAAGGTACGCCTCCTGGTCGAAGACCAGCCCTCTGACCAGTGGAACCTCTATGTACTCCAGTACCTCCTTGTGGAAGTCGTTGAGGGTTTCCGAGACTCTATCCACTACCTTGACAACACCCGTCGCGACGAGCCTCGCGAGCTCCCTAGCCGAGGTAATGTCGTAGTCTCTGGTCAGCACCTCCTTGAACGCCTCTCTGCCTATTACCGTGTCTACGAAGGCCTGTAACATGGTGTTGCTAACTCTCTCAGCTTCAGGGGATATGGCGCCAAACCTTTGAGCTACCTGGTATATCCGCCAGAGGAGGGTCTTACTCTCCCGTGCAGCGCTTAGCAAAAAGCTCTCTTCAACAAATTTGTCAAGCGAGTTGAAGAACTTGACCACGTTTTCACGTAGTAACTCGGGGTCTACGTTGGAAGCCCGCAACACGATAGCGTAAGGTGTAGAGTACGTCTTGATGCTCCCCAACGGGTAGATCCTCTTGACGTAGTAGTGGAGCAGGTCTTTAAGCATCGAGTTCACTTTTGAGCCTCCGAAGACGTTTATGACGATGGCCCTCAGGGGCCTGACGTAGTCTACAACGATAGTCTTGTCGTCCCCAAAGAGGTCTAGCCCCCTTGTCGCGGCATCGATCTTCAGCTCGTACTCTCTTCTCACGGCCTCTACTCGGCCCTCTTTAAGCCTCCTCACCACGCTGCCTACTTCCCGGGCCACCTTGTACTCTACGGGTATGTTCTCCCCTTCCCAAGACGGTATGACGGCCTCTTCGGACGGGGCTTCTGCTCTTTCAACGTACAGCCGCCCCTCGCTCTCGGCATATGAAACTACTCTCCAAACACTCCCCGCTAGAACGAGGTAGTCCCCTTGTTGAACGTTTAAAATCACGTAGTCTTCGTCTAGACTCCCGACCCTGTTACTGCTGGCTACGTCTACAACTGTTATCTCTCTAGTCGAGGGTATCATAGAGGTCTTGTAGACGTGTAGCCTCGTCTTCCGAGTAGGCTTCAGGACTCCTGACTCCAGTTTCACTATCCTACTGTAATCAAGGTAAGACACGACGTCCATGAAGTCCTGGAAGGAGAGGTTTTTGTATAGTGCCATTTGAGCAATACTAGCGTACAGCCTGTTGACATCTACACCGTGGGGGTTGATTAACGTGTACACGGCGATGGAGTAGGACAGCACGTCTAGAGGAGAGTCGTGTATAGTCTCCTTCTCCAGCTCCCCCGCTATAGCCCTCCTAGCTATCACGGCCGACTCTAGGTAATGAAGCAGGTTGCTGGTCGACACGATGCTCCCTTTAGCAACGCCCCCCAGCCTGTGCCCGCTCCTCCCGATTCTCTGCACAAGCCTCGTTACTTGCCTTGGGGACAAGTACTGTATAACGTAGTCGACGCTACCTATGTCGATACCCAGTTCGAGGCTGGAGGTCGCAACTACAGCCTTTATCTCCCCGCTTCTAAACCTCCTCTCTACTTCCTCGCGGTGTTCCTTCGACAAGCTCCCGTGGTGCACGCTTATCTGGAGGTCGAGCCCGAGCCTTTCGCTGAGTTTTTTCAGCAGACTACTCATGTACTCTGCCATCGTCCTCGTATTCGTGAAGACCAGGGCGCTCCTGCTCTCGTTTATCTTCCTGATAATGTAGTACGCTCTCCCGGCAACACGCTCGTCCACTGTACCGCTGACAGCTTCTCTACACTTGTCGTCGCAAGACGGGACCTCGACGCTGATCTCTAGTTCTTTACCACCTGCGTCCTTGACGACCTCCGTGGGGAGCCTGTTAATGGACGAGATCAGTTCGCTGACGGCGTTTTCATTGCTCACTGTAGCCGACAACCCTATCACGACAGGCCTTATCCGCAGGTGGTTCACCACCAGGTATAGGGTCGTCAGTAGCAAGAGCCCTCTCTTGCTCTCGACGAGCTCGTGCAGCTCGTCTAGTATCACGAACCCTAGGTTAGAAAGCCGCTTCAATAATTCTTCGTTCAATAGGACATAAGTGAACGTCTCCGGGGTCGTGACGAGAACCTGTGGAGGGCTCTTTTGTATAGCCTTCCTCGCGCTGTACGGCGTATCGCCGTGTCTGAGAGCTACGGTGACATTAAAACACCTGGCCAGCCTACTAATCCTGTTCACTATATCCCTGTTCAGAGCTCGGAGGGGGGTAATGTAAACGCAGGAAATGGGCTTCGCGTTCAACCTCGACAAGATGTAGAAGACCGGTATGACCGCGGCCTCCGTCTTTCCCGAGCCCGTGGGCGCGACCACGATTACGTTGCTCCGCTCTCTAACTACCTTTTTAAAAGACTCTTTTTGTAAATTTGTAAACTCCCTATAGCCTAGCCGTCTTAAACATTCAGGCAAACTCATGCCTTTTCCCGGAATAAGCGCACAAAGGCACCAGTTATCTGGAAACCCTTTAAACCCTTTTAACTTAAGACTATCAGATAGGGCCCGTGGTCTAGCCTGGTTAGGATGCGGGGTTCGGGTCCCCGTGACCCGGGGTTCAAATCCCCGCGGGCCCACTTACATGGTGCTATGTCTTGTCTACGGCTGGCTATTGCTCCGCAAGAGATTCTATCAAGAAAGTCCTCGAGGCCTCTAAAACGGTCGGGGTGGTCGATGAGCAGGTTCTAAGGAGGTTTGTCAAAGTCAACGTTCAAGGCGCAGACTTAAACACGTGGGTTTACATGGGCCCCAGCGGTGACTACGTCATAGTCCCAGGGGTCTTCTGTAGCTGTAGTGATTTCACCATCAGGGTGGTTGGGAGGAGAGAGAAGTGCTACTGCAAGCACCTCGTTGAACAAGCGCTGTCTGAGAAAAGGGGGCTCTACAGGGTAGTGGACCTCGGCTCTTTCGACGAGTACATTAAGGTATTAAACGAGGTTTTTACACAGAATTTAACATCTACCTTGAGAAAGAAACTGTACACGAGGTAGAGAAAATGGGTAAAAGGAGGAAGAAGTATAAGAGGGTCGTTAAGAGAGCCCCTAAAATACCAACAGTATTCCAGTGCCCAAGGTGCGGGGCCAAGACCCTTAGCGTGAAGTTCGAGAAACTCGAAACGCCTGGATTCAAGAGAGCTATAATATCCTGCGGCTCCTGCGGGTTGTACGCAGAGTACCCGCAGCCGGTCCCGGAGATACTCCAAGCCGTCGACGTCTACGCCAAGTTCCTGGACTTATATTTAGAAGGCAGCATCAAAGTTGAGACGAGGAAGCCTAGCGAAGGGGGCGGGCTTGGAGAGGGTCAGCAACTATCTGAAGGAGAAGCTTGAGAAAGGAGAGAAGCTTCACTTCACCTTGATTGACCCCGCTAAGAACGTAGACCACAGCGAGCTCGAGAAGGTCGCGCTCAGGCTACACGAGGCTGGTACAGACGCCTTTCTGGTCGGTGGTAGTCTTGGTGTTGCGCCAGAGGAGGCAGGAGAAGTATCGAGCACCTTGAAAAAGGCGACCGGTCTACCCGTGATAATCTTCCCAGGGAACATCAACTGCCTCACGCCTAAGGCCGATGCCGTGTTGTTCATGGTCTTAATGAACAGCCTAGAGCCGTACTACTTAGTGCAAGCGCAGGTCCAGGCAGCTCCTTTAGTAAGAAAGTACGGCCTAGAGGCCCTCCCGACAGGCTACCTCGTCCTATACGGCGAGACCGCTGTCGCTCACGTAGGTAGAATACAACCCATACCGCCGGAGAAGCCTGAGATCGGGCTGGCCTACGCCCTCGCAGCCGAGATGATGGGATTTAGGTACATATATCTCGAGGCTGGTAGTGGGGCTAGCAGACACGTCCCGGAGACCTTCCCAAGCCTGATAAAGAGGAGCACTAGTCTAACAGTGATCGTGGGGGGAGGTGTGCGCTCGCCCGAGGTGGCCAGGAGCCTTGCTAAAGCAGGGGCCGACATAATAGTGACCGGTACCGTCGTAGAAGAAGACTACGAGAAAGCGGTCTCTATCATTAGAGGGATCAAGAGCCGCTAGCTTCGACGTACTTCTCCTTGAACGCTTCTTCCAGGTCTATGTTTAGCAGGTTCGCTACGCTGAGGAGCCAAGCAAACACGTCAGCTATCTCCTCGCGCAGGTTCTCTTGGTTCATCTCGAGAAGCGCCCTCGCGAGCTCCCCAACCTCTTCAACGAGCCACGTGAAGGTTGCGTAGAGTCCTCTGGCGTGGTCTCTCTCGTAGTAGACTCTCCTTATCAGCTCTTGTGCTTCTCTCAGCTCCAATACCAGCGCACCCAGCTTCAGGCTTATAAAGACACGCGTAAATAAAGACTTGCGGTGGAGGAAGTGAGTAGAGCTAGAAAGAGAAGAAGAGAGGTAGCGGCCCCCCTGACAGCAGCCGGGCTTGTCAGGTTCTACGAGGAGTCCGATGTGGGTATCAAGGTGAAACCTCACCTACTCATAATATTAGCTTTAGCTGTAAGTATAGCGGTGATCGTGCTACAGAAAGTACACCCCTTGTACTGATGCAGCGCTGGGCTCACATGTGCTTCTTGACCCACTCCCAGTTCTTCTCTACGTACTCCTGTATACTCTTTAGTAATTCGTCGTCGATCCTCCTAAACCTGCCCTGCAGTTTTAAGTACTCCTCGACGGGCTTCCTCTTCGACGGGTCCACATAAGGTCTGCTTGGGCCCGAAAGATGGATCTTTCCATCGTAGTACTCGTAGAGTATCCAGAGCCCTGACTCTACAGCCAGCCTCGCGATCTTAACAGTGTACCTCGGGTCGAACCTCCACCCTATCGGGCACGGGGCGTGCAGACTTATGAACTTGAAACCCCTGATTTTACTGGCCCTAACGAGCTTGTTGTAGAAGTCGTGGACGTAGCCTATGCTGGCTGTAGCTACGTATGGCACGCCGTGCGCTATCATGATCTTGGCCACGTCCTTTTTCTCCTCGCTCTTCCCTATTACTGGTGTAGTCGTTGTCCACGCCCCTCTAGGAGTCGAGGAACTCCTCTGAATACCCGTGTTCATGTAAGCCTCGTTGTCGTACATTATGTATATGAAGTCGTGGTTACGCTCAGCCGCACCGCTCAAGGACGCCATTCCTATGTCGGCTGTACCGCCGTCTCCAGCCCAGGCTATGACCTGGACGTCCGTAACACCCCGCTTCTTGAGGGACTCCAAAACCCCCGAGGCTACTGCCGCTGCCGAAGCAAATGGTACGTGTATCACGCTCGCCCTCAAGGAGTTGCCGGGGTACATTCCCACGACGACCGACGAGCAACTTGCTGGTATAACGAGTATCATCTTGTCTCCGAACACCGCGGAGAGAACCTTCCACGCTATCGGTATAGGGCAGCCCGGACAGGCTGCGTCGCCTGGCAACACCACGTCTCTGGCCTTGTAGGGTAGGGGTGGCCTGCTCATTTGACCACCTTACCTTTGTGGTACCACTCAAACACAATTACGTCGTCAGACTCCACTTCGTGCACAAACCTCCTCAATATCCTCGAGAAATCGTCCGACGTGATATTGACGCCGCCGATCCCGGCGACCACATTCTTAATGTAGGGGGTCTTCCTCGCGTGCCTTAAGAATGAGGCAGCTGTGTCTAGGAAGATCGGGCCGTAAGACCCGAAGCTGACGGACCTGTCGAACACCACAACGCCTTTTGCCGAGTTGGCCTTCTCGAATATATAGTCCCCAGGGAAGGGCCTGTAATACCTGATCCTCATCAGACCGACGCTGTACCCCTCGTCGCGTAACTGCAGTATGGACTCCATCAAGTCCCCTGACCAGGCTCCCATACTAATAGCAACGTACTTGGCGTCCTCGCACTTGAAGCACTCCACAGGTCCTTTGAAGGGTCTCCCACTAATCTTCGAATACTCCTCTTCAACCTCCACTACGACCTTCCTAGCCTGCTCCATGGCGTTCTGTACATCCATAAAGAACTCCTCGGTGTCCTCCGGCGAGGCTAGGTTGCCTATCGCCAAGTGCTCACCGCCGTCGACAACGTACGGCTGCCTCCTAGGCCCGAGCCACTCGTCAACCAATTTTTGCTCCGGTACCTCAACCGGCATGGAGGTATGGCCCAGTATAAACCCCTCAATCCCGACCATGACCGGCAAGTAGACTCTGGGATCTTCGCTGACCTTGAAAGCCTGCAACGTCAGGTCGAGGGCCTCCTGATTATCCATCGCGAAGCTCATAACCCAGCCTGTGTCCCTCTGATCCATGTAGTCCGTGTGGTCGGGCCAGATGTTCCACGGGGGGCCTATAGTCCTCGTAACGATACCCATGACCATAGGGGCGCGGGCCCTCGAAGCCCAGTGTACCACCTCGTGCATGTACAAGAGCCCCTGACTACTCGTGGCTGTGAATACCCTCGCCCCAGCGAGGGCCGCTCCGAAACAGGCAGCTAGTGCCGAGTGCTCCGACTCGACCCTTATCATCACGGCGTCTAGCTCGCCCTCTTCTATGAACTCCGCCAGCTTCTCTACCACGCTCGTCTGAGGCGTGATAGGGTAGGCTGCCACGACGTTTACTCTAGCAACTTTAGCCGCATACGCCAAGGCGTAGTTGCCTGTTAAGACTAGTTTCAACCCCACGGCCCTCACTCCTCCGGGACCATTCTAATCGCGAGAACGGGGCAGACGTCCGCGCACAGACCGCACCCCTTGCAGTAGTCGTAGTCGATCGAGACCCCGGTGTCGGGCTCGACCCTAATAACGTTGACAGGGCAGTGTATTTCACATAGGTAGCACCTTGTGCACCTACTATCGTCTACTACTGGTCTCTCGAGCCTCCAAGTACCCGTCTTCCCCGCTACCCCGACGAGGGGTCTCGCGATGGGCAACCTGTACTTCGAGGGCTCAACTATGACCTTCATCAGACCACCCTAACAGTCTGCTCGTAAGCATCCTCCGAGGCCTTCGCGTTGACCTCGCCTACCCTCCCCCCGAAGTACCTCTTCACAGCCTCGACCACCGCGTTCTTAGACACTATTCCTATAGCCCTAGAGAGCGCCCCCAACATACTCGTGTTGACTACAGGCCAGCCAGCTATTACTAACTTGTTTTTAACAGCTATCTCTGTAGCGTTCACAACGTATATGGAGTAGTCTCCTTCGAAGCGTATCTTGAGGTCTCGGGGTACCTGAGTGTGCGAAGAGTTCAACACGAGAACTCCTTTATCCCTGAGGCTGAACTGTGATACGTAGTCCTGCTGGACAAGCTTGCTATCCAATACCACTACAACGTCTGCTGTGTTGAACATACCGTGCCTCAAAATCGGCTTCTTATCCACCCTCGCGTAAGCCGCTACCGGGGCTCCTCTTCTCTCGGCCCCGAAAAAGGGGAAGCCCTGGGCGTGTAGACCTTCTATCATAGCGGCCTCGACGAGAATGTTGGCCGCTGTTACAGCTCCTTGCCCTCCCCGTCCTATAAACACTATTTCAAGCATTAGTCCACCAATGAAGAACCATGCCTCGCCAGCATTAAAAATCTTATATACGCGTATAGTGTTCTATGTTTCAAACGTATGCATTTGTGCTTAATCTACAAAGGTACCACTCTTTATTACACCAAGTTCGAATAGTTGTAAAGGTGAAAGAGTGGTGGTCTAGTTGACCATTTATTGGGAGAGGTGCGACTTCTGTGGGCAGCACAACGCCACTAGGGAGTGTACAATGTTTCCCGGCAACTATGTCTGTCCGCACTGTTGTCTTGCCTGCATGAATAGGCCTGTTTGCCCCAACCCCGTGTGGAAATTCGCCTTCGAGCTGAGGCCCGCGACAAGGCCCACGCGCAAGACCGCGGGTAAGGAGGCTCTACTAGACCTACTCTCCAAGCTTGAAGAAGGAAAGTAAACTCTACTCGACTCTCGGGGTCAGCCAGTATGCGATAGACCCTCCTCCTTCAAGCTCGAAGACTATCTTCATCGGCTTGTCGTTGTCGAACGAAAACGTGATATTCTTAGACGCCGAGGCAGCCCTAGTAGCTAGCCTCAGTAGGTCGATGCTGTAGCTGGCTTTCGCCTCGTCCACGGTCGAAGCCACGGAGATGAGGGGGGACCCCTCCTCGAGTACTGCCCTGTACTCCTTTTGTTGCTCACCCGAGTACACGTGGAGCTTGTTTTCTTTGAAGTGGAAAGTGGCGTAGTCGCCCACGGTTTTAAGGTCTCGTATGAGCAGCTTGAAGTCGCTGGCCAGCATTGTCACTGTGACTCCTAACTCGATGTCGAGGTCTGGCACCTCCTCTGGTATGCTCTGCTTGAGCTCTACGAAGAACGTCCTCTCCACGCCAGTCTTTTTGTTCCTGAAGACCGTCTTCAGTACACCGACCGATTTATCGAGTTCCAGTACCAAGACATCTGTTCTAGTCCCTCTCCTGAGAACTCTATTGAGATCCGATGAGGACACGACGAAGTAGTCTTCTGCTTCGAAATTGTACTCCTCGAAAGCCACACTCGGTATCTTGACTATGATCATTGCCGTTTTGTCGGGACTGAACACCTTTACCTCGAGAGCCTCGGGTTTTATGTAGAAAGGCGCTTCATCCGTGATCTTGACTATCGCCGAGGCTATAGACTTGAATTTACTACCAGACGGGTATGTCGCCCTAAACAAGTAGCGCACCTTCACTAAATTATAAACTCCAGTATTGTTATAAGCTTGCATTAAAAGCAGGCGTTCGCACGCCTGGTAAGGGTAGTAAGCAATGCAGATCAAAGTCGTAGTCGACTTCGCGGGGTCCCCGCACGTGGTTCTAGACAAGGAGAGCGCTGTACGCTTGCTGAGCACACTAGCCGAGGCTATGGGCTCTTCGAGGAACTTATCAGAGTCTATTAGAATTGTAAGTAACTTCGAAGAGTACTACAGGTTGAGCAGGAAGAGGTTCGAGGAGTTCATATTCCCTCCTAAAGACCCCGCGGAGTCTCTAAGAGGGTACACCGTAGTTCAGAAGCTGAGGCTGACCAAGAACGGAGGCGAGTACGTCGAGATAGTATTCGATAGGAGGATCAGGGTAGAACTTATAAAAGAGGCGCTAAAGAAGATAGGCTACGTTGACGTAACTGTAGAGAGGCAGAGCGTTTAAGAACTAGACTCTCCTTTCTTACCCTTACGCTTAGTCCTCGCCCTTTTCTTCTTGCTCTCCACCTTTTTGCTTTTCTTGGACGCGGTTGCTTTCTTCTTCTTGGCCTTTTTCTTTTTTACGGTCTTCGTGACCACCGGTAGGCTGACCACCGACTTTAGCGACTCTAGGCTCTCCTCCCCGGCTATGACTCTCTCCCACTTACGCGTGATGTCGACTAACTGCTCTAGCATTGCTATCTTACTAGGCGTTACTTCGACTTCCTCGGCCTCCTCTTCCGCTAACTCCTCGGCAGCCGGCTCCGTTGCTTCGGTAAGCTCTTCGCCCTCCTCCTCGTAGATCATGAGCTACACCTCAGCAAGTTGGTTTATATCTGGTTGCAAGGAATATATTTTCACTCCCTAGTAGCCCTACCAGGTAGTACCCAGGCTTAAGATTGGCTAGAGTCTTCTCGACCAGCCTACTCCTACCTGGCGGTCCGCCAGGTGACAGGATTCTAGCAGCGTAACTAACACTCCTCGGCTCTCCGAGACCAAACACCACTCTTATACCCGAGTTGACTATTATGGACTCCGGTAGCAAGTACGGGTTTTGGACAACCAATATCACGCTGAAGCCAAACTTCCTGCTCTCCATGTACAGTCTCGACATCACGTCTTCGACGGCCCTGCTCCTCATCAGCAGAGCCGCTTCGTCGAGAACTATGACAAGCCTCCGCCTTACAGACCTAGAGTACATCTCGCTCAGTACAAGCTGGAGGATAGCGTCCACGTAGATAAACCTTGTGTAGTCATCTGGTATGTCTGATAAGTTTATGATCGCGCTACCTTCGAGAGTCCACGAACCCCCACGTGTTGCCTGCGGTTGGTAGAAGGCCTCCTCTAGGGTCTTCACATATGGGAGTATGGACGAGCAGGAGGGTGTTTCGGAAGACTCGGACTCACACATCTCGACTAGATCTCTTAACGAGGGCGGCTCCCTTGTCCAAGTTCTCTCGTCCCCGTCAACTATACCCTTCCTCTCATACGCCTTTACGATCAATTCCTCGAGCGCCCTGCGCTGGAGGGGTCCCAGGTTAAAGAAGCTGGAAACTATGTCCGCTAGTCTACGCGCCCTCTCTCTAGGGGGGCTAAGGCCCAGGTAGAGGATGTTTACCTCCATCTGCCTAGGATTGATGCTTCTAGCTCCCAGGGTCTCGAGCAGGTCTACGTACTCGTTGTGAGGGTCAAATACCAGGACGTCCACGCCCCCTTGACTGGCGATATCTCTTACGAGACCCTTGACAAACGTGGTCTTACCCATACCCGAGGACCCGGCTACTATCATGTGAGAGTTAACGAGTCTTCCAGGATCCAGCTTGAGAGGGGCTCCTAAACAGGCCCAGTACCAATCTTCGGCGGGTTCTTCGAACCCCTCTAGCTCCACGGGGCATATCCTCCTACCTCTACGTGCTACGCCTAGTCCGACCCCTAAGTTAAGGCCGTTCTCGCTCATCAGCCCACTCACACCCCCAAATCTGTAGCCGACGTCGACCGAGAGGCTGTAGAGGAGTTCGCTTAACAGAATCGCGGGCGCCAGCAGCCCTGAGGACGACACCGCAGCCAACTCCATCGCTTTGACCAGCTGAACACCTCCGCGACCGTCCGCGTGGACGGCTGTATAGATGTAAGCCGTGACAACGCCGAGGACGATGTTAGCAGGTAGCATAGGTAGAGCGTTCAGGGGTAGGTCGGTGACAGCGGAGGCGTAGAAGCTGACTATGTTGAAGACGGCTAACGAGTAGAAGTACATAGGAAGGGGTTCTACGAAGGCAGCCCAACCACGCTTTCCAACGTAGTTGATAGCACTTACAGAGCCCGTAAGGTACTTCAAGACGTCCACGTGTAGCAGCTTAGAGTAGACGAAGTACAGGGAGACGCCTGCCACGGTCGCTAGGTACACCAGGTTATCTAATGACGCGAGTTCGGCACTGCCCGTGGAGTACACTACTAGGAAGTAGAGCCAAACACTGTTGAGAGCGCCTAGTACTACTGATGTGTAGACTATCGAGGCGACCAAGCCGTATACGACAGCAACGACTACGGCTACGAGGGGGGCGAGTGCGGCGACCTGGAGGAGAGCCAGGTGTCCTCCCGATACCCCTGTTTTGGAAAAATAGTATACGTAGAAAGCCGAGAGAGTGAGCTCGGCGACCAGTAGTAGTAAAGCCCTAGGGGGTCTAGCTGAGAGCATGCTTCTAGGGGTTACCTCTCAACTGTTTTCCTCAGGTTCTCTTCGAAAGGCGGGTACACGACACCCTTCTCGGTTATGATAGCTGTTACGAGGTCGGGGTCCGTCACATCGAAGGCGTAGTTCAGCGCTTTGACGTTCTCAAGTGTTATGAGTCTCCCCATAACCGTTTTAACCTCCACGGGGTTCCTTTCCTCGATCACCACATCTCTGATACTCGACTTCAAGTCTATCGTACTAGTCGGGGCGGCGACGTAGAAGGGCACGTTATTCCTCTTCGCGGCGAGGGCGATCATGTAGGTGCCTATTTTGTTCACCACGTAGCCCTCGCGCGTTATCCTGTCTGCCCCGACTATCACTAGGTCTACTAGCCCTTTTCGTATAACGTAGCCGGCCATGTTGTCTGTTATCAGCGTAACAGGTATACCCTCCTTCACCAGTTCCCAGACGGTCAGCCGTGCTCCCTGGAGGAGAGGTCTCGTCTCGGTCGCTATCACCTTTATCTTCTTACCCCTATACCACGCAACGCGCATTATTGCCTCTGCCGTCCCGAAAGCCGACGTGGCTAGAGCGCCGGCGTTACAGTGTGTGAGTATAGTTGCCCCTTCCGGCACTAGATCCGCCCCGTACTCGCCGATTTTGATGTTTGCCTCGATATCCTCGTTTAGAATGTTCAAGGCCTCCTCCGTGAGGCTGCCCGCCAGACTGCGTGGGCCTAACCCAGCCGAAGCCATAAGCCTTCTCCTCATCCTCTCGAGAGCCCAGAACAAGTTGTAAGCTGTTGGCCTAGTCCTCCACAGCAGGTCGATGGCCTCGTTCAGCTTTTCCACGACGTTAGAGCCGTTCTCCGCGGCTAGCTTATTGGCGTACGCCGCTACAGCGAGAGCGGCTATGACGCCTATTGCTGGAGCACCCCTTACCTCCATCTCGACGATAGCCTTAGCCACCCTGGCGGGGTCGCTACTACATATAACCTCTTCCTCGAACGGGAGTTTCAGAGTGTTTATCCAGCAAACCTCACGCTTGGTCTCGTCCCACCACACAGCCTTGACCGTTAAAGGGTACTTGTGCGTATACATTATAACACCTTGTTAAGTGTAAGTGATTTCAAGAAGAATATTTTAAGGTATGCTCAATGAGCATAGTTGTAAGGGTAGACAAGAGCTCTTGTACAGGTATTGTAAAGGACGGTAACGTTCAAGAGCTCGAGGAGAAGTGGTTTGGGGAGAAAAGCGGTGACGTCCTAGTCCTGAACGTTGTTGAACTATCCTACCTGCTGCTGACCGGGAGAGCCGTCGCCGATGTCGAAGGTAGGGCCGTGAGGAGCTTTGAAGACCTCATGAAAACGTCTGTGGAGTGCTTTAAGGACTACTCCTGGTCTAACCTGGTCGTCTACAAAGACCTGAGAGACAGAGGGAGAAGAGTCAGAATAGTAGACAAGAATACTTTCATGGTGAAAGACAAGCACGGTGATATCAGACTAGTTTTGGTCCTGGAGGAGAAGAGCCGGCTAGGAGTCAAGGACATACTCGAATTCGCGGAGAAGTCCACTAGGAACAACGTGTCCCCCATCGTCGCCGTGGTGAGTCTCCAGGGGGAGGTAACGTACTACGAGGTTCATAAGATCGAGCCCGTATAGAGAGGAGGGGGCTGTACCAGAGTAAAGCTGTTTGACGTAGTTTTATCAGTGAGTATCCCAATTAACATGTGAAGGCCAAGGGACCTACATGGAGGCAGAGACCCTAAACCCCCCAAGAGGAATGAGGGACATTACCGGCGACGAGGCCAAGCTGTACTACACCCTGTTCAGCCTTTTCTCGGAGACGGCCTCGGAAAACGGTTTCGAGCCCATAATAACACCGACTGTAGAGTACTACAGGTTGTTTGAGGTCAAGAGTGGCGAAGAGATTAGGAAGAGCATGTACGTCTTCGAAGACAAAGCCGGTAGGCTGCTAGCTCTGAGACCGGAAGTGACCGCGAGCGTAATAAGAGTGTACCTCAAGGAGATGAGGGCTAGGCCTAAACCCATCAGGCTGTACTATATCTCTCAGTGCTTCAGGTACGAGGAGCCGCAGAAGGCTAGGTACAGAGAGTTCTGGCAGGGAGGCCTCGAGATCATAGGAGACGAGACCGTCAACGCAGACGTGTCCGCCGCCTACACCGCCTCAAGGTTTCTCGACAAGTTGGGTCTAGACCACAAATACCTGGTCGGGAACGTGGCGATATACAGGGCCTTCATGAACATGTTCAAGGTCCCCGGTGAAGAACAGGACCACATACTTCACTTGATAGACAAGGAGATGGACGACCAGTTGGAGAAGGAGTTGCTCGATAGGTATGGCAGCACGGTGAGAGAGGTTGTGGTCAAGTTGATGAGGGGTACGCTCGACAGCGTCATGAGCCTCGTGGAGGAGTTCAAGCAGGGGCTGGGAGACGAGTACAACAAGGTGGTGAGAGAGGCGAGGAGGCTCGAAGACTTCTCCAAGACCCTGTCAGACCTAGGCTACAAGGTGGAGTTCAGCCCCAGGCTCGTGAGAGGGCTAGCATACTATACTGGTCTCATATGGGAGTACAAGGCGACGAGAGGCATAGAGCAGAGCATAGGGGGAGGTGGTAGATACGACGGGCTCACGAGCGTTTACAGTAGTGTTTACGAGTATTCCACGGGCCTGGCGCTAGGGCTGGATAGGATCGCGCTGATCTTGATGGACTCGAAGGACAGGCTCCTCGCCAAAAGAGGCCTGTCGGGTGTTATAGTGGTCTTGTCAGAGAACATACCTTTGAGTGTAGGGTACGGGTTGGTCAAGAGGCTTAGTAGCAAATTCGCCTCGCTCACCGTTCTGGCGACGAAGAACCTCGACAAGGCGCTCAGAGTGTCTAGTAGAACAGGGGTCGACCTAGCTCTGATTATTGGCGAGAGAGAGTTCAAGGATGGCAAAGTGACAGTTAGAGATCTAAACAAGAAGACGCAGGAAGAAGTGCCGTTGAAGTCCATCGAAGACTACATAGACACCTACGCTCCCAAGCCTGGTTCAACCTAGCTTTATTAGGTCCAAATTAGAATCCTATCAAGCAGGCCTCGTAACGGTGTTTCTACATGACAAAAGTTTACGTGGAGAAGATAAGCAACTACGAGTGGAGGATACCGAGGTCTTACAAGCCCTGTATGAGAACAGACTCTATAGTATTCGCTGACGAGTTTCTGCTAGAGAAGATGAACGAGGACTTAACACTGGAGCAGGCGGCCAACGTAGCCTGCCTTCCTGGTATACAGGAGTACGCCTACGTCATGCCCGACGGCCACCAGGGCTACGGCTTCCCAATCGGCGGCGTGGCTGGCTTTGACCTAGACGAGGGCGTGATTAGCCCAGGTGGTATCGGGTACGACATTAACTGCGGTGTCAGAGTACTCAGGACAGACCTTGACGAGGAGGACGTAAGAGGTAGGCTCAAGGAGCTGGTGGACGCGCTATTTAGGAACGTACCTAGCGGTGTCGGCTCCACAGGCAAGATAAGGCTTAGCACTAGAGAGCTGGACGAAGTCCTGGACCGCGGGGTCGAGTGGGCCGTAGAGAAAGGATTCGGCTGGAAAGAGGACATGGAGTACATCGAAGAGCACGGTAGCTGGAGGGCAGCAGACTCGAGTAAAGTGAGCAATATAGCAAAACAGAGAGGACACGAGCAACTCGGCACTCTCGGAGCTGGCAACCACTTCCTAGAGATACAGGTGGTAGACCACATCTACAACCCCGACATAGCCAAGGTGCTCGGCTTCGACCACGTCGGCCAAGTTGCCGTAATGATTCACACGGGTAGCAGGGGGCTTGGACACCAGGTGGCCAGCGACTACCTCATAATCATGGAGAGGGCCATGAGGAGGTACGGCATCACTGTTCCCGACAGAGAGCTAGCAGCTGTACCCTTCAAGAGTAACGAGGGGCAGGACTACTTCAAGGCGATGGCGGCCGCTGCGAACTTCGCCTGGACTAACAGGCAGTTGATAACCCACTGGACACGCGAGAGCTTCAAGGAGGTTTTCAAGAAAGACCCGGAAGAGCTCGGGCTACACATAGTCTACGACGTGGCACACAACATCGCGAAAATCGAGGAGCACGTGATAAACAACAAGAGGTACAAGGTGATCGTTCACAGGAAGGGGGCCACGAGGGCCTTCCCTCCAGGACACTCCGATATACCGGCCAAGTACAAGAACATCGGGCAACCAGTCCTCATACCGGGGAGCATGGGGACGGCGAGCTACATACTCGTTGGTGTGCCGGAGGGCTACAGGACGTGGTACAGCGCCCCTCACGGGGCTGGGAGGTGGCTGAGCAGGGGTGAGGCCATCAGGTCTTACAGCCCTGACCGAGTAATAAACGAGTTGGCGAAGAAGGGGATAGCCGTGAGAGCTGCTACTAAGCGCGTTGTCAGCGAGGAGGCGCCTGAGGCTTACAAGGACGTCGACCGCGTAGTCCTGGTGGCTCAGAAGGTAGGGATAGCTAGCCCTGTTGTCAGGCTGAGGCCTATCGGCGTAGTTAAGGGCTAGGCAGCAGCACGATCGCTAGGAGGCTTCCAAAGAGCAACAACCCGATTTTTCTGCTCCTGAACAAGCCTATACCCGATATGCTTACTGCCAGTGTAAAAGTGTTGAAGAAAGTGGAGTAGGCGATAACTTTCGCCTGGCCGAAGTCTATCGCGCCCCCGATAGTCCTGGACATCGAGTGCACGAGCGTGTAGGAGACGTACACTACTGCGGGGAAAATGAAAGAGTAGACCATATAAGTCAAGCCCCTTCTCTCGAGCCGAGCTCTAGCGTCGGATATCAGTTCTACAAACCTGAGCACGTAAGACGAGATTCTCTCGTGCTTCGAGGTGTACTGCAGCGGTGCCAGTAACTGGTACAACGCCCTCCGCGCCAAGTCGGGTAGTGCCCCCAGTAGCTGAACGTAGTCGTACCCAAGCAGCAGTACTCTCTTGAGGAGCTTCAGGGGGTCGCTCCTGAACTCGACGTGGTGGAAGACTTGCTCGAGGGGTATTCCGTGCCTCGTCATTGAGAACGCCTCTTCTAGGAAGTCTACGACGTTCTTCTCGATCTCGACCGCTCTCCTAGCTAGTGGGGCGACCATAACCAGCGCTAAGGCTAGCAACAACATGTGTAGCAGAGTCCACGTGCCCCCTAGCTCCGTGATGAGCGTAAGACCCATCAGCGTTATCGTGGCAATGTGCTCTACTCTCGAGAGTGTTAGAACGTTCTCCGAGACCTTCAGTACTATTGAGTACGAGGCCAGGGCAGCCAGTATGATAGCGGAAGTCAACATCCTCGGATCCGCCCCTGCCATCGGCACTACTGATAGAGCTACCAAGCCGAAGACAGCTAGCATTAGACCCTCGTATACGCCCTCCATGAACCTGAGCATGCCCTCGAGCCTGGACTTGAGGTACGACGACACTCTCTCTAGGTACGACTCGACGAACCTCAACGTCTCGCCGCTCGTTGAAGCCACCTCGCTATAGCCCCTCAGGAAGTCCGCGACCATTGGAGAGCCTGCCAACTCCGCCAGTTTCCTCAGGGCACTGTAGTCCTCCATCATCGTCTTTTCGAGGACCTTGAACTTGTTCGCCAGCTCCTTTATGTAACCGCTGGCCTCAACTCTCCCCTCGGCGATCTCTACTAGTAGCCTGGGTAGTCTGAGACCGCTAGTCTCGAACGCGAGGAGGAGGGTCAAGAACTCCATGAACTCTAGCTCGGACACGTTAGACACGGTCGTGAAAAGAGGCCTGGACCTCTTGATTCTCATAACGCTAGTTCCCGCCTAGCAGGCCCCTACCACGGTAAAACTCGTTGATCATCCGCGCGAGCTCGGCTTCTTCGAAGACGCCGTTCGACACGAGCCTCTCTAGAAAGAGGCTTCTCTCGGTCAGCTCTTTCAAGAGGCCCCTTGTTCCCATCCTTTCCGCGAGTCTCAGAGACCTGGACGCCAGCTCCTCTACACCGAGGGGCTTAAACACCCCCCTCTCAAACCACGCGATGTCGACCACGTCGACTTTCTCGGTTATCTCGGATACTCTCGCGACCCTCCTCCCGTAGCCGGTCTGTTCGACTATGATTATCGACCATATGTTGCCGAGGAGGTTCTTCGGTATCGATATCGGGTACGCTGTGAGCCTCTTCAGGACGGAGTCTGGGCTGTCGCCGTGAATAGTGTTGAGGACTCCGTGCCCGAGCCTCGACGCCTGGACTAGGACCCTGGCCTCCACCCCTCTCACCTCACCTACCACGATGTAGTCAGGCCTCCTCCTCAAACTGGCCTTGAGCAAACCATACATGTCGATGTTCGTGCTAGGGTCTATCACCGACACTCTCTCTACGAGCGGGTCCCACTGCTCGCTCGACAGGAATAGCTCGGGCGTGTCCTCGATAGTAACGACTCTCCTGTTGTGTGGTATGAGGTTGAGCAAGCCCTGTAGTAGGGTGGTCTTACCCGCTCCCACCCCTCCGGCTACGATGACCCAGCCCTTCGACTCTATCACGAGCCACAGGTACGCCGCTATAAGGCTGTTGAGCACGCCCTGGTTGATGAGCTGCGTTAAGGTCCACGTCTTCTCGGGCCTCTTCCTGATGACGATACTACTACCCTTCCTAGAGACATCCCCGCCGAAGATGACGCTGACCCTGTAGCCCTCCTTGGTCAGCCCCTCGGCGATGGGAGACGCTAAGCTCACATGCTTCCTGACCTTCCTGGACAGGCTTAACGCAACCTTGTCGACAAAGCCCTCTCTGACGAGCAGGTTAGTCTTAATCCAGCCGTAGTGGCTAATCGCCCTGTGAATTACCCAGACTCTCCTGTCAAGAGAGTTGAGAGCCACTTCTTCGACCAAGGGGTCGAGGAGTATAGGGTACAAGGGTCCGTAACCCGTTACTATTCTCGCGTAGTGGTAGTAGACTCTACTCACAGACTCCTTTGGGAGCCCCTTCAGCTTACCGTCGACTTCTGTCGTCAAACACTCCACGTCTACGCATTCGACGCCCGTGGAGAGCACGTGGCCGAGTACTTCAACCTCGGTCTCGTCCAGAAGCGGCTCTTCCACGAGATAGTAGAGGAAGCCGTCTCCCCCCTCCGCGATCCTGACCTTGACCACACCGCCAACAGTGTACTCCTCGAAAACCCTCTTCACTTCTACTTTGTCATATACAGTACTAGAGAGATAGTCTTGTACAAGCTTAGAAAAGAAGCTCTTCTGCTTAGAATTCGATTGAGAGAACAGACCAAACGCGAGGAGGTTTTTGATCATGCGAAAAAACACCTAATTAGTACACGGGTACCTTGACTAGATCTGTTGCCCCACTACTCCCGTTAGAAGTGTAGTTAACGGATATGTAGACCTGGCTGGAAGCCACAACGGCGCTCGTGACAGTGCTGTTTAAACCGACGTTTATGGCGATCGTGCTTCCAGCCGGGACCTGGTTCGATAATGAAACCGAGTAGGCGCCACCTCTTGTGTACACGGTAACGCCTGTGATGTTAGCGGGTATGTTGCCTAGGTTGCTGACCTGTATTGTCAGCATAGACGATGTCGAGTCTAGCACTACTATCTTTGCGGACACCACCTTCAAGCTAACGTATTGCTGAGGAAGTGACAGGTAGTTCATTACATAGTTGTACAATAGTAGCCCCCCAGCTACCGTTATCACTAGTAGTAGGGCCGCCGCTACGAGACCTTCTACGCCCTTCAAGCCCGTACACCCCAGTCGAAAGGAGTGGCTTTAAACAGGTTGTTAAGAATAGTTTTAAATAGCTGGGTGGTCGCGGGGTTCAGCGAAACTAACCCCCTTAGTCCCCTAGTTTAAAGACGTCTATTGGTGGATTTACGGAAAGGAAGTAAGGTGGGGATGTTTTGTCGAGCGAGGCCGTCGAGAAGTACAAGGCGATCAGCCCAGCGGAGTTCTTCTACAAGTACAAGGAGATAGCCGGCTTTGCCAACCCTGCTAGAGCACTATACCAGACAGTCAGAGAGCTGGTCGAGAACGCTCTCGACGCCACCGACTCCCACGGGATACTGCCCGATATAAAGGTCGTGATCCAGAGGGCTGACCCTGTTCAGGAGTTCTACAGAGTAACTGTCGAGGACAACGGTATAGGTATACCGCCCGATATAGTGCCGAACGCCTTCGGCAGGGTGCTGTTCAGCTCGAAGTACGTCCTGAGACAAACAAGAGGCATGTACGGGCTGGGCGTTAAGATGGCCGTCCTATACGGGCAGATGACTACCGGCAGACCGATCGAGGTGATCACGAGCAAGAGGGAGTACAGGAGGATCTACTTCTTCAAGATAAGGATAGACATCAACAAGAACGAGCCCGTGGTACTGGAGAGAGGTAGCTGGAGGAAGCAGAGAGACTGGCACGGCACAATAGTGTCCCTCACGATCGAGGGGGACTGGGGTAAGGCCAAGGCCAGGATAAAAGAGTACATCAACAGGACTGCTACCGTTACACCTTACGCTAACGTAGTCATGTACACTCCCGACAACGAGGTAATCCTGTACAAGAGGGTCATAGAGACTATGCCTAGACCCCCAAAGGAGGTCAAGCCGCACCCCTACGGTGTGGACTTGGAAATGCTGAAAATGATCATAGAGTCCAGCAAGGAGCCGACGATACTCGAAGTGCTGGTCGAGAACTTTCAGAGCGTAGGCGAAGTAACTGCTAAAGACCTCTTGTCGAAGGCGGGTATAGACCCGTCCTCAAACCCGAGGGACTTGAAGGAGAACGACCTCCTCAGGCTGATCAACACGATGAAGTCGTACGACCAGTTCAAACCCCCGTCAAGCTCGGCTATATCACCCCTGGGTGTTGAGGTCATAAAGGCGGGGCTCACAAGGATGTTCGAGCCGGAGTTCGTGGACGCGGTGACGAGGAAGCCGTCGACCTACGAAGGGCACCCGTTCATAGTAGAGGCGGGGATAGCCTACGGCGGCAAAGTCCCGCTCAGCGAGGCCGACAAACCAATTCTACTGAGGTACGCGAACAAGATACCGCTACTGTACGACGAGGGCAGCGACGTGATAACTAGCGTTGTCAAGGAGGACATCGCGTGGGACAACTACATGGTGGCTTTCCCAGCCCAGCTAGTGCTACTGGTACACGTTTGTAGCACGAAAGTGCCGTTTAAGGGCGTTGGCAAAGAGAGCATAGCAGACGTACCCGAAGTCCGTAGGGAGATCAAGCTCGCCATCTCAGAGGTAGCCAGGAGGCTCAGAGGGTACTTAACAGCTAAACAGAAAGAGCTGGAGACGCAGAGGAAAGTAGTGCACTTAGCCAAGTATATACCGGAGATCGCCAAGTCTCTCGAGGTCATATTCTCCGGTGACGGGTTCGACAAGGGCACCCTCGTAAAGAGGCTCGTAGGGATTATATCGGCTAAAACGGGTATACCAGAGAACAAGATCAACGAGGTGATCAGGGGCGTCGAGATAGGTGCTTAGGAGGGGCATCCATGTCGAGTGTAGACGTTAGGGCGAGGATGAACGCCATAGGCGTACTGAAGGAGAAGTTCAAGATCATATTAGACCAGATACAGAGGGGCGAGAAGCCGACCCTAGTCATGCCCAAGAGGGTCCTGTCCAACACTATCTACGACGAGAAGAACAAAATGCTCCTTCTAGGCCCCGACGTCCTCAGGAGGTCGCTCATCGACGTAAACGAGGCCAGGAAGTTCATGCAGACCCTCTTAATGGCCTCCATAATATACGAGGCACTAGTCAACAACGAGTACCCCACTATACGTGACTTGTACTACAGGGGTAAGCACAGCATAGGGTACAGGGACGTGGACGGGAAGCTGGTGCACGAGAACACATGGGACGAACAGAAGGAGTCCGACAGCGTCATACGAGACCTGGAGGTCTTCATGAACGTCCTGAGAGAGGAGATGCTCATCCTAAGCAAGGAGAAGGGGAAGGTGGTAGGGAACCTCGTGATCAGGAGCGGCGATGACACGATAGACTTGAGCAAGATGGGGCACGGGGCCTACTCGATCGAGCCCACCCCCGACCTGGTGGAGTTCAAAGACGTGGACGCGGAGTACGTGCTGGTAGTCGAGAAGGACGCCGTATTCCAGCAGCTCCACAGGTACGGGTTCTGGCGGAAGTACAGAGCCATACTAGTCACGAGCGCCGGGCAGCCCGACAGGGCCACGAGGAGGTTTGTTAGGAGACTCAACGAGGAGCTAAAATTACCTGTCTACGTGTTGACTGACAGCGACCCCTACGGTTTCTACATCTACAGCGTCTTCAAGATAGGTTCTATAACCCTCTCCTACGAGAGCGAGAGGCTCGCTACTCCTAGTGCCAGGTTTATAGGCGTCTCCATGACGGACGTCTTCGGTGACGAGGTCTTCCGCGAGGTTCTAGACGAAGTTAAGGAGGTAGGCGGGTTCACTAAAACCGCTCTCGGCAAACTCAAGAAGAAGAAGCCCTACTTGTCGGAGAGCGAGAGGAGGAACTACGTTATAAAGGCGAAACAACGCGACATCGAGCGCGCAGTAGAGCTCGTGGGGTACGATGTCGCCGACAAGTGCGTAGAAGGCTCCGAGCTCAGGTCTAAGCTCAAAAAGAAGGAGGGTCTTACGGGCTACCCGTGGTTTAGAACTCCGAATTGGGTCAGAGAACTTTGTATATTCTTCAAGACCCTAAACAAGCTCGAGATAGAGGCGATGGCTAGCAAGGGTCTGAAATTCCTCGCGGATACGTACATACCGAGTAAGATAGAGGGCGGCGACTGGATAGACTAAAACACAGGTGTAGCTTCCCTCTAAGTTAAGGCATCATCCACCCGGCGTCCCGTGCCACGGGCTGTCCTTCCACACCGCTTCCCACAACTCCTCCTCGCCGAACTTCTCCTTCACAGCCACCTTGTCGTGTATATCGAGTAGGAGTGTGTGGTGCCTCTTCTCGTCGTCGAGTATCGCCGCCAGTATCAACTTAGAGTAGGGCTCCTTACTCTCCTCTAGGAGCTTCTTAGTCTTCGCGATCATCTCCGCCTCGGCTTGTATATGCTTGACGATGCCCTCCCTGATGTACTCCAGCTCCTCTTCCGTTAAGAACGGTAGCCCACCCCTTGCTATCTCCGCTAGAGCCTGGTACATCAGCGAGTGCTTCAGGGAGTCTTGCGCGACGCTCTCTATCAAGGCCTTGAGTAGCGGGTGCCTGAACTTGCTCGTTATGGACTTGAGCTCCTCGGCGTACCTCTTCTCTACCTCGGAGTACTCCTGGAAAAGCCTCACGAGGTCCTCCAACAAGACCACCAACCATTAATATTGTGAACGCTAAGAAATAACGTTTAGCCTAGGACAGAATGAAAGTTTCGGTCATCTCTACCCCTCTTTATTAGAGCTGAGTATAGTGAGGTCATCGAAAGTGATTATAACAGGCTTAAAGCCGATAGACGACCTCTTGAACCCGGTCGGCAGGTACTGGAGTATAGAGTTCTACGGGGACTCCTACGTTCTAGATTACCTGTTTCACAGGTCTATAGCCATACAGAGTAGGCGAGGCCAGGTCTACGTAGTTGTCTCTCTAGAGTTCGGGGGTATCAGGACAGACCTCATAGAGGCGTTTTGTAGGGTCTTCGACTGTAGACTGACGGCTGTAAGTATTAGCAGGGCTTTCAAAACAAGGGATGTCGTACGCATACTAGAGAGCCTAATAGGTGTAAGAGACTCCACGGTCGTCCTTCTGTACCCCTACAACTTCCTAGGAGACGACCCCTCGACCTACTACGAGGCCACCGAGATATCGGGGCTTATAAACAGGGTATCGGCGGAGAACACCGTCCTCATCTTTAACACCACGACGAGGTTCGGGTCGAGGATGCCGGAGGGCGGTAGTATGCACCACCACGTAGTTGAGGTTATACTCAGAGTCAAGAGGCTGGGAAGGAGCGTGGTAGCAGAGCTCGTAAAACACCCCGCGAAGCCCGCCGGCCTGAGGAGGCTTTTTAGAGTCGAGCTACTCAAGGAGAAGACGGCTCCCGTCGACACTGTTAGCTTACTGAACTGGGTGAGGGTGGGCTGATTGGGTAGGACAACCCCTTCTCTCAAGGACCTCGTCGACAAGTACCTGGAGAGGTGGTCTAGCCTACTACCACTACTAGACCCCTGTACTAGGGCTGCGGTCAAGGAGGTCCTCGAGAGGGCTGATTATTCGGCCTCCCTATTGTCGTACAAGGGCGTCGTGGACCCCTTAGAGCCTCTTGTTTTCCATCTCCTACTCGTAATAGCGGAGTTAAAGGCGGAGTATGAAGGTAAACAGTGTAAGTGAGTGTAACAGCGAAGAGAGAGGGCTCTGGATCCTAGACGCAAGACCGTCGCCTAGTGGAGGTGTGGTCCTAGAGCTATTCGACGAAGGCTCTGGCCTGGTCAGGGAGCTGCCGGTCGACCTGCACTTCTACGGTTACATGGAGGCGCCCGACCCGTACGCTGTATCTAGAGAGCTTGTCTACGAGGGTATAGTAGAGAACGCGTGGGTCGAGGAGTGGTTTACACCACCCTACTACAGGGGTAGGGAGGAGATAGTGGTCTTCTCCGTCAAGAGCTTGCACGAGCTGAGAAGGATCACGAGTACCGCCGAGAAGAGGGGCTTGAGGCCGGTCAACAAGTACCCTCACCCGCTGGTGGAGTCCCTGTACAAGGGGGGTGTTAGACCTCTAACCAGGGTCTGCGAGGCCAACAAGGGTTTGACCATAGCTTGGAGACCTAGCGAGAGAGACCCGGGTCTCAGGAGCATGGTCGTGGACGTCAGGAACGGGGCCTACATAGTCGGCGGTAAGACCCCCATCAAGTTCTATACTGTGAGGGATCTAGCGGCCTACATAGCTGAGCACCGGCCACAACTAGCGTTCACCGAGCCCAGCGTTTATCTCAGGCTCGCGTCGATGTACCCGGAGGTGAAGGAGTACGTCGGGAAGTGGGTTCTAGGAGGCGCTTTCAGCCCCCACGAGTACTTCGAGTGGTCAAGGCTGTCTTTCACACCACTAAGCCTCATGAACAACGTTACGATAGGTAGATTACTGACCACCATCGAGGTGCTCGCGTCTAGAGACTTGAAGTACATCGTCAGGAAAGACCACTCTAGGCCCGAGCACTTTAGGCGGATAACAGACCTGATACTGCTCGACCGTGGAGGCGTGGTCTTTAAGCCTAGGCCGGGCCTTTACTGGGGGGTGTGCCAGGTCGATTTCAAGAGCCTCTACCCGTCTATCATCGCCAAACTGAACATCTCGGGCGAGACTGTGAACGACCCCGGTTGCGGTAGCAAAGTAAGCCTAGACTACGTCGCTAAAGAGGTGTGCGTAGACAGGAGAGGGGTCGTGCCCATGAGCCTGGAGATACTGCTAGAGCTGAAAGAGCTCTACGAGCAGCTCTACAAGGCTACAGGCGACGAACTGTACTATGAAAGGAGGAGCGCTGTTAAGTGGCTCCTCGTCGCCAGCTTCGGCTACCTAGGCTACAGGAACAGCTTGTTCGGCTCTATAATGGCGCACGAAGCTGTCACGGCTACTAGTAGAGAGATAATGAAGAGAGCCTCGGAGGAGGTCGCTAGGAGAGGCTACAAAGTAGTACACGCCATTGTAGACAGCCTGTTCATAGGTGGCGTAGCTGACGCGGAGTGCTGCGCGGAGCTGGCCGCGGCCATAGAGGGGGCTACGGGTTACAAGACTAAGGTGGAGGCCTACTACGTGTGGCTGTATCTCCCCAGAGAACTAGACGGTAGCAGGGGTGTAGCCAACAGGTACTACGGGCTACTCCACGAGGGGGGTTTGAAGATAAAGGGTGTACTAGCCGTCAGAAGGGATACCCCCGAGATCGTGAGACAGGCAGAGCTCGAAGCGTTGAGTAAGTTGGCCGAGGCGAGAGACCCTTTGAGCATGGCCGAGGCCCTCAGCACCGCCTACGACGTCGTGAAAGACTACGAGAGGAGACTGTTAGAGAACGTCGACGTTAGGCTCCTCCTCATGACCAGGTCTAGGCGCGCGAGAGGATCCTACAAGAGGCCGCCCAGGTACGTCCTGGAAGGAGACGGCGCGTCGCACCAGTTAATCGCGCTGAAGAGCGGTCTCGCCGTCTACGATGGGAGAGTCGGCGCCGAGGAAGTAGACCTCGGGTACTACCTGAGGTTGCTCGAGAAGGTGAGGAAGGAGCTACCTACGCCGGAAGACGCCTTTAGCCCGCAGGGCTTTTGCCTCCCCCATATGTAGCGTAAGAGTTATATACTCAAACATAATAGTGTACCATATTTCGGTGATGCCTATTTATACAGGTAAGATCGAGGAACGGAGGTTACATTCGAGTAGAAGGGTTCAGAGTACGCGTCGTAGAGAGGATTAGGCTCCCGTCCCTGGAAGAGAGGCTGCTCGCTATTAGAGAAGCAGGGTTTAACACCTTCTTATTGAAAGCCGACGACGTGTTCCTGGACATGCTGACAGACAGCGGAGTTAACGCCATGACCGTTGAGCAGCTGGCCGGCATGGTCAGCGCCCAAGACGCGTACGCCGGTAGCAACACCTACGAGGAGCTGGCGAGGGCGGTGGAGGAGGTGCTCGGCTTTAAGTATACGCTACCAGTCCACCAGGGCCGGGCCGCTGAGCACTTGGTAGCAAAGACGCTCGTAAGACCTGGTAGTTTCGTGGTCACAAACTTCCACTTCACTACGACCAGAGCACACGTCGAGCTCGCCGGAGGGGCTCTAGTGGAGCTACCTATCCCCGAGGCACTCGACACGTCCAGTGAACACCCGTTCAAGGGCAACATGGATGCCGCGAGACTGGAGGAGTTCCTAGCACGCAACCGCGAGAGGACGGCGTTCGTCAGGGTCGAGGCGCTCGCGAACCTCCTAGGCGGCCAGCCTGTTTCGATGGAGAACATTAAGCTGGTCAAAGAGATCTGCGAGAGGTATGGCGTGCCGCTGGTCGTAGACGGTAGTATGATAGACTGGAACTCCTACTTCGTAAAGGAGCGCGAACTAGGGTCTTGGCCCCTCGGCAAGATAATTAAAGAGTTCGCCAGTCACGCCGACGTATTCTACATGAGCGCACGTAAAGCGGGCTCGGTTAGAGGGGGTCTACTTGCTACAAACAATAGAGAGTTCTACGAAAAAATAGCCGTACTACTCCCGGTCTTCGAAGGCTTCCTATCCTACGGCGGTATGTCTGTCAAGGAGATCGCAGCTCTCGCAGTGGGTCTAAGGCAGCTAGCCGAAGAAGAGTTGATAGGGTCCGAGATAGAGCTTATAAAGAACGGCGTAAGGGAGCTGGATAGGGCGGGTGTACCCGTCGTTAAACCGCCAGGCGGTCTCGGCATCCACGTTGACGCACTGAAGTTCCTAGAAAACGTCCCCCGCAATAGGTACCCCGCGGGGGCTTTAACGACCGCCTTCTACATAGCGTCCGGCATCAGGGGGATGGAGCGAGGTGCTATATCTAACGACAGGCTACCTGACGGAAGAGAGGAGTACCCAGCCCTCGAGCTAATGAGGCTGGCATTCCCGAGGAAGACTTACTTGAGAAACCACGTAGAGTACCTCGTGGACAGGCTTGTATGGCTCTACGAGAACAGAGACGTAGTCAAGGGGCTCGAGTGGGTTTACGAGCCGCCCGTCCTCAGGTTCTTCCTTGGCAGGCTAAGAGACGTGGGTAACTGGAGCCAGACCCTGGCGGACAATTACAGGAGGGAGTTTGGGGAGCAGTAGGACGCGTTCACTGTAAGCAAATAAGGTAAGTTTAATCAGCTGCTTCAAATGTCTTAGACACGAATACACTCTGGTGAACGATATGAAGAAGCTTGTAATGAGGATCAAAAGCATTGGCTGCCCCGGCTGTATAGCGACGGCATTGATACACTTGTTCAAGATTAGGGGTGTCAAGGGAGCGCGTGTAGTAGGGATGAATATCATCGTTTTACTAGACGACGGTGTAGACCCTAGGGTGGTGATCGAAGACCCGGTGATAAACGAGTATTACAGGATCCAGTCGTGGAGCGTGGAGGAGTACAAGGGTGAAGCGTTGGCTGGGCAGTACTCGTTAACTCCTCGCTGACCGAAGTTAAGTTTATATAGAAGTCTTATCATCAACTCCTCTAGGATCGTGTTCCTCACAGGTGAAGTAGATGACAATTGAGCCGACCGGTATACCCGTGTTAATATTGAAGGAGGGAACTCAGAGGACAGCCGGTAGAGACGCGCTCCGTACAAACATAATGGCTGCTAGGGCAGTTGCTGAGATGGTCAAGACGACCTATGGACCCAAGGGCATGGACAAAATGCTCGTCGACGCCCTTGGAGACGTCACGATCACGAACGACGGCGCTACGATCCTAGACAAGGCCGAGATACAGCACCCCGCTGCCAAGATGCTCGTCCAGGTCGCTAAGAGCCAGGACAACGAAGTCGGCGACGGGACTAAGAGGGCGGTGGTGTTCGCTGGCGAGCTACTAAAGCAGGCCGAAGAATTGCTGGCTAAGAACATACACCCGACGGTGATCGTGAGCGGTTATAGGAAGGCCATGGAAGAGACCCTGAAGTTGCTAGACCAGGTAGCGGTCCCGATAGACATAAACAACGAGGAGCTCCTCAAGAAGGTGGCAAAGACGTCTCTAACAAGTAAGGCCGTGCACGACGCCAGAGACTACTTCGCCGAGATGGCCGTGAAAGCGGTAAAGCAGATCGTCGAGAAGAGGGGCGACAAGTACTACATTGACCTGGACAACGTCCAGATAATCAAGAAGTACGGCGGGGCTCTACTAGACTCGACGCTCGTCTATGGTATTGTCCTCGACAAGGAGGTCGTACACCCTGGTATGCCGAGGAGAGTGGAGAACGCGAAGATCGCGCTACTAGACGCCCCACTCGAGATAGAGAAGCCCGAGATAGACGCCGAGATAAGAATTAGCGACCCCAACCAGTTGAGGGCTTTCCTAGAGCAGGAGGAGAACATCCTCCAGAAGATGGTGGAGAAGATCGCTTCTACTGGTGCTAACGTTGTGATTACTCAGAAGGGTATTGACGAGGTGGCCCAGCACTTCCTGGCTAAGAAGGGTATACTCGCCGTGAGGAGGGTTAAGAGGAGCGACCTCGAGAAGCTCGAGAGAGCGACCGGTGGGAGGATAGTTAGCAACATCGACGACCTGAAGCCCGAAGACCTAGGCTACGCCGCACTCGTAGAGGAGAGGAAGGTCGGAGAGGACAAGATGGTGTTCGTAGAGGGCTGCAAGAACCCGAGGTCCGTCAGCATCGTGATAAGGGGAGGTCTAGAGAGGCTCGTAGACGAGGCCGAGAGGAGTATGAGGGACGCCCTGTCCGCGGTTGCGGACGTTATAAGGGACGGAAAGATCGTTGCGGGAGGCGGGGCGGTAGAAGCTGAACTAGCGAAGCACATTAGGAAATTCGCCACGAAGGTCGGCGGCAAGGAGCAGCTTGCCGTGGAGGCTTTCGCAAAGGCTCTAGAAGGGCTGGTTGTCACGCTCGTCGAGAACGCGGGTCTAGACCCGGTAGACATAATCATGAAACTGAGGGCCTCTCACGAGAGAGAAGAGGGCGCCTGGACTGGCGTGGACCTAAACAACGGCGACCTCGTCAACATGATGGAGAGAGGCGTAATAGAGCCGGTGAGCGTCATAGCCAACGCGATAAAGGCGGGTACAGAGGCCGCTACGATAATACTGAGAATCGACGACGTGATAGCTGCCAGCAAGGCGAAAGAGAAAGGCGCCGAGACCGGTAAGAAGCCTGGCGAGGAAGAGAAGAAAGAGGAAGACTAAACCACTTTTATCAATAGAGGTTTTTTGTACAGGCTCGAGAACAAAACCGCTTCCCCTTTGTCCAGGTAAGGTATCACCTCTCTTAGTTCGACCTGCATATTAGTCGCTCCATCCAACACCTCCAAGTCCACGGCAGACTTCACCGAGTGGACGATCTTAGTAGAGGTGTTCACCATCACGTCCTCCACGAGTGAAGAGGGCGACTGGGACACCACTACGAGACCAACCCCGAACTTCCGCACCTCGTCTAGCATTTTGACTAACACGTCCACGTGGTTTTCCTTCCCTAGAAGGTTCCTAGCCTCCTCCACGACTACGAGTAGCTTGCTGACCCCGAACTCGCCACGGACAGCCATATCGAAGATCTTCTTGAGGAGGGCGGCCACGTAGACCCTCCTAATGGTCAGATCGCCCACTCTGGACAGGTCTATTACTAGGGGGCTTCTCGTGTTATCGAGGAACCCAGCCTTTCTCTCCCTGAACAGGCCTTTGTACTTGCCTACCACGAGCCTTCTCAACTTTCTCACGAGCGAGAGACGGCTCTCCCTGAACCACCCAGACTCGTCCACCATCTTCTCGAGCGCCTCGATAACACCCGCTAAGTCCAGGTGGTCCCAACCCCTGAGGTTCTCGAAGGCCTTGAGCAAGACGTACTCCTGGGCGGGTGTTAAGGCGAGCACCTGACTAGCGAAGTCGACGGAGGCGTTAGGGTCCTCGTCCCCCAAGAGGGGGACTGGTAACTGAAACGGGTCTACGACCTTGGGGTTTTTCAGCAAGCGACCGTACTCCCCGTGCCAGTCGAGTACAAGCGGCCTGTAGTTAAACGGGTTGTCTCTGGTAGTTAGCCGGTTGACTAGTGTAGCGACTGTGAACGTCTTACCCGAGCCCGTCGCGCCGGTTACCAGTAAATGTTTGTTTAAGTCTTCTACGGGGACGCACGCGTCAACCGGGGGGATGGAGTTCACTACCTCTCCTAAGACGACGCACTCATCGCCAGATATCTGTCTGGTCTTCACGGGCTCCTGGACCGGGTATTTCGGGGCCACCCCTAGCGACGTGGGGTGTATTACCCCTACGCTCTCCCTCCTCTTCAAAAATTTACGAGCGTCTCGAGTATACTTCGCGAGTCTCCCCGCCCGAACTCCTTTACCTCGCCTACGGTTATGTGCTTGAAGTTGGACTTTATGTAGTCGCTTATGAGCTGTATTTCCGCCTCTTCACCTTCGTTCACCCCTATGATCAGCATCCCGTCAGCTCTGTTCCTCCCGAGTACGCTCATTGTTATGTACTTCGCTGACCTGTTCCTACTAACTCTACTCCTTATGAGCTCGCCTAGCTTCCTCAGCTCGTCTTCGACGAGCTCGTCCCTGGAGCCCATATACTTGTATAGCCTCAAGACGTAGTACTTCAAGAACCATCCCCTTGAAGTAGGAGCACGTATTGGCTGGGGTGACAGCCGAAAGTTTCAAGGACGGCCGCTAACTGACTGAGACCCCTGTGTAGACCTCGTCGAGAGGTTTGAGGTCTAGTTGCTGGGCCGACTTCAACACGAGTAGGAAGCCCCCTATCGAGACCACGGCTCTGTACGTATCACCTATGCTCCTGTTAGACACTACGCTGCCTTTACCGCAGAAGTAGTGCTGTAGGCATTCCTCTCTGCTGTCTGTCAGAACTATCGTGGCGTTACCCCCCTTCTTCAGAGGGGGCATAACTTTCTCGTGGAACTCTAGCTCTATCGACACATCCCCGCATCTGAACTTGACCCTGTAAACGCCGGGATACCTCAGCCTCTCGATGTCCTCTACTGAGCAAGTATACCTCTGAAGCATAGTACCAGGCCACAGTTTAGTCTAATGGACTAAGACCATGCTCTATTTAAGTCGTTGAGATATTTTTAAGTATTAACCCAGCGTCAACGCTGAAAGGACGCTTATTAGGGTGTCAGGGGGAGAAATATTCAAAATAACCACTTTGACATAGGTTAAAGTGCCTGAAGGTGGTCTTATGAGCGTGCTAGACGCGTCGAGGAGGCTTACAAGCGAGCTGACGAGCTTGATCGACAAGAGAGTTAAAATCGTCCTGGCCGACGGGAGGTCCTACGAGGGTAGGCTCGTGGGGTTCGACACGCCTTCCCTGAACATTCTCCTACAGAACGCTGTGGACGACAAAGGTAACAGGTACCCCAAGGTGATAGTGAAAGGCGAGAGGTTGAGCGAGATAATAGTGCTCGAGATACCCTTGTTCGACCCAGAGGAATTCAAGAACATCATCATCAAGGAGATGAAGCTGCCTGAACACCTCGTGAAGATCATACCCGAGGCCAGAGTCGTGGAAGTCCAGGGGCGCTATAGGGTGAGCGAGAGGGGTGTCGAGGGCACCGGACCCATAGCAGAGACCCTATACAGGCTGCTAGAGCAGTACCTCGAAACGAGGCGTAAGATGCTAAAGGGAGAATAGTATTGGAGTACTTCGACGTGAGAGAGTACGACTTAGCGGGGAGAATCGGTAGACTGAAAACGAGACACGGGTCTATCGAGACACCATATATTTTTCCTGTTGTTGACCCGGTGAGGCAGGACGTCGACTTAAACACGATCCTAGAGACCGGTTTCAACGCGATCATAACTAACGCCTACCTGTTCTACAAGAGGAACAAAGGCGTCGTCAAGGACATACACGAAGAGCTGAAGTGGAGCAACACGATAATGACCGACTCGGGGGGTTATCAAGTACTCGTATATGGCGACGTGGAGGTAGACAACCCAACTATCGTGAGCTATCAGAAGGGTATCGGTAGCGACATAGCGGTCATACTCGATGTGCCGACGGGGACTAAAATGACGTGGAGCGAAGCGTACAATGCTGTGGAAGAGACCTGGAGAAGAGCTCTCCAGGCACTCCCCCTCATAATGGACAGCGACCAGTTATGGGCTCTACCTATACAAGGCTCGCCTTACCCCGACCTACTCAAGAAGTCCGCTGTAAGGGCTTGGAGGACCCCCTACCACATCTTCGCGTTCGGCTCGCCTACAGTACTACTGGAGAAGTACGATTACAGCCCTCTCCTAGAGTATGTCGGCCTAGTCAAGAGAGTCCTGCCACCAGGTAAACCAATACACGTGTTCGGTGTAGGGCACCCGATGATCATACCCTTCCTCGTCGCGTTGGGGGCAGACCTCTTCGACTCCGCAAGCTACATCCTCTACGCGCGGGAAGGGAGGTACATGCTACCTGGTGGGACTAGGAGGGTCGAGGAACTGACATACCTGCCCTGCAACTGCCCGGTCTGCTCGAGGTACACCCCCAGGGATCTACTGGAGCTACCTAGCGAAGAGCGCACGAGACTTATCGCGCTCCACAACCTGTACACTTTGAAGAAGGAACTTAACACTGTAAAGGAGAGCATTAGAGAGGGGAGGCTCTGGGAGTTACTGGAAGAGAGGAGCAAGACGCACCCTAGCCTGCGTAGAGCGTTCGAAGTAGTCAAGAGACACGCCGACGTACTCCTCAGGTTCAACCCCGTATCCAAACCAGACGCTCCAGCCCTTCTGATCCTGGACGAGGACTCCTACTACAACCCGAGAGTGAGAGCTATCGAGTCGAAGAGCTCGCAGCTGGTTGAGAAGGTACTCGTAAGCGACAGTATAGTCCTATTGGTGGCCGCCGGCAAAGATTTCGCAAGTCTAGGAGAATACTCGTTGAAGAAGTGGGGCCGCGACAAAGTCTTCATAGTACACCCCGTCCTAGGCCTATTCCCAATCCAACTTGCCAACACGTACCCCTACTTCCAACACGAGGAAGGGGTATTGGACGGTTTAGGCAACAAGGTACTAGAGGAGGTCTCCGCCAAAGTCCTCGAACTGGTCAAAGGAAAGAAGATAGCCAGGGTTGAAATAGGTGTTTTAGAGAACTCAAGCAACGTAGAGCTCAGGCTCGCCAGGATAATAGAGGACTTGTTAAAAGGCTCTGGCGTAGAAGTACAGCTCAACGTACTAGCGTTAGGAGAAGCCGGGGCGGCACACTAGAGTTTACAGGTATATTGGGTGGCCCTTCCTCTCTGATTCCTCCATTTCGATCGTCTTTAACATTCTCTCTCGCTCAGCCTCGATCGACTCTATGATCTTAGCCTCTTCGAGTAGCCTCGTAGTGTCGATCTTGAAACCGAGCATTTCGCCTATGGCCTCGACCGCGGCCGCGCTAGCCCTCGGGTCTGGTCTGTAGAGTTCCGTGTAGGCGAAGATCGCTACACCAGGTACCTTGTAAGCGTCCATGAACATTATCAAGAGGGCTAGAGGCCCGATGATATGCCTGTTCTCGAGTAGCTGCGCGTTTAGCTTGCCCTCGTAACCGCCTACAGGGATCCACCTGTACTTTTCCTCCTCGCTTTCTCTGAGACTAGGGTCTAGACCCCCCACGAGTATTGCGGTCGAGACCTTCTTTTCTTTAACCCACCTGGCGACCAGGTCGGCGTAGTTAGTCCTATCACGTACACTCGGTGTCCCGTTGTTCAGGAGTACGAGGAGCTTCTTACCTTCCACAACACCATAATACAGCTCGAACGGGTAGACTACACCTATCTCCCTCGTGTATATGGTGGTCTCCGGGTAGTACTTCGTCTTAACGAAGCCCACTCTCTTCAACTTCAACTCTAAAACAAGGTGCCTGCTCGTCAAATAACCCACCATGCCAAACCCTTGGAAGCCTGTTATGAATATCGAGTCCTGCAGGTCTTCATCGGTTATCTTCTCTAGCAGTACGATATTCACTCCCGAACACCCTGCCTTATTCTAACTGCTTCACCCCACTTATAAAAAACCATCTCCCAGCCGGGCTTAACCGCGCGGCCTACTGCCAGCAGATTACCTTTCTCGTCGACGACCAAGACCTCGTCCTCGGGCCTTATATCGGGGTCGGCCATCACCACGTGTTTACAGAACACATTACCACCGCTGGCCACGAATTCCGAGTACCTCTCCATTACGTACACTCGTAGGCGGGGCTGCGGGAGCAGCCGGTTTAGAACCAGTCCTGAAGGTATGTGGAGGTTAAACCTGTAGTCCGAGGCTCTGATGGACAGGTAAGGTTTATCGTCGACGATTACCCTCCTCAGCTTCAAGGTGTTTTTACTAAACTCGCCCACAGCCCCTTCAGGTATGAACTCGCCGCCCACTCCGAACTGTAGGCCGGCTATGTACCTCAGCTCCTCTAGCTCCTGGTCGCTTAGCCTCCTCCTGATCATGAGCTGTCACGTTAGGTACTATGGTGATTAAGGATCGTTTAAGTACCTGTTAAAAACTTCGGTTGTACGATTCTCAGAAGATAACGTGGAGGCTGTTGTTCCTCTCCTCTACAATACCCCTCCTAACATTCTTCTTCGCCACAATCTTCTTCACTGCGAGCTCGAAATCTTCCCTCGTTACAACCTTCCTACCCGACCTGATAGCGTTGTAGCCGGCCTCCGTAACGATCGCCTTAATCTCGGCTCCAGACAAACCCTCGGTCTTGCTCGCCAGCTCGTGTAAGTCGACGTCGTCTGCAAGTTTCATCCTCCTTGTGTGAACTCTGAAAATCTCGTATCTCCCCTGCTTGTCGGGCAATGGGATCTCTATCAGCCTGTCTAGCCTGCCCGGTCTGAGTATAGCGGGGTCCAGCACGTCAACTCTGTTCGTTGCCGCGATCACCTTGACTCTGTCCAGGGGCCTAAAGCCGTCTATCTCCGCCAGCAACTGCATAAGAGTTCTCTGAACCTCCCTCTCCCCGCTAGTACCGATGTCTATCCTCTTAGCCGCGATCGCGTCTATCTCGTCTATGAAGACTATAGCAGGAGCCTTCCTCCTAGCCATGTTGAATACTTCTTTGACGATCCTAGCCCCCTCCCCTATGAACTTCTGTACTAGCTCGCTACCTACAATACTGATGAATGTCGCCTCCGCCTCTCTAGCTACGGCCTTGGCTAGGAGGGTCTTGCCGCACCCGGGCGGACCGTAGAGCAGGACCCCTTTCGGGGGCTCTATACCCACTTCTCTAAACAAGTCGGGGGATTTCAAAGGTAGTTCAACGACTTCTCTCAACTCTCTGATCTGCTCCTTTAGACCGCCTACGTCGTTGTAAGCCACCTCTGGTCTCTCGATTACCTCGAAGGACTGCACGTACGGATCCTCGTACTCGGGGAGGACGTCCACTATCGTCGAGCCTCTCTGGTTTAAGGCAACACGCACGCCGGGGACAAGCCTCTCACGAGGCACGTTCTCCGATACGTGGACGATGAGGTTGGGGCCAGTAGTGCTCCTTACAACGGCCCTGTTTCCATCGATCAAATACAAGAGAACACCTTCTATCAGAGGGGGGGCCAACAGCCTCTCGATCTCGGCTTTGTAATAATTGACCTTCATACTGAGCTTCTTAACCTCGCTCTCCAGCTGCTTCAACCTGCTCTCTAGGTAGCGAATGTAGTCTTCATCGGGTAGCCTGGCTTCAGCTGCGTCTTCTCGCACGTCTTCACTAAACATGAAAATTCCCTTTCCTTTTATCGGTTTTAAGAAGGTCTTTAAAACCCGGACTCAATAGTATTTAAGAGTCTTCAGGGAGAGAAGTCTTAAGGTTATCTAAATGCCTTGTTACTGCGAGATATGCGGGAGAGAAGTACTGAATGAGAGGGACTGCAGAAGGGTCGTTGTAGAGGGCTCTGTCTTACAAGTCTGCCCCGACTGCTACCGCAAGCTCGTAAGTAGCGGTAAGGCAAAACCCTACGTGGAAGAGAGTAAGAAGCCGCTGGTCGTTGCTTCCCGGAGTAAGAGAGTTATGACGGGAGCTGGTAGAGGGTTTGGAGAGGAGTTCGAGATTGTTGAGGACTATGCCAAGAGGATTAGGGAGGCTCGTGAGAGGCTCGGCTGGACGCAGGCTGTGCTAGCCTCTAAGATAAAAGAGAGCGAGAACACTATTAAGAGAATAGAGTCGGGCAGGCTTAAACCCAGCTTAGAACTGGCTAGGAGACTGGAGAAGGTGCTGGGTATTAAATTGATCGAGAGAACCGCCGAAGAGCCGCTGGAAACGGGGAGGGGGGACGAAGACTACTTTACCGTAGGCGACCTCATCAGAGTGAGCAAGAAGTGAAGACAGGGAGAGTAGTCGTATTCATACCAAGTAAGTACCGCGACTTTGTTGATGAAGAGCTAAGCCTCGTCAAGACGGTGTATGGAGTCGTAGACCAGGTCCACTTCGTCAAGAGGCCCAACCCTAGGACTTACATTCAACAAGACAAGCTCAAGGAACTAGCAGATGACCCGCCCGACAGGCTCGTGGTCATGGACATACTGAGGCCAAGCCAGGTGACTAACATACTCAGAGAGGTGAAAACGGAGGTTGTCGACAGAGTTCTGCTAATACTCGAGGTATTTGCCCAGCACGCCGGTAGTAGAGAGGCTCTCCTACAGATAGAGCTCGCGAGGATCAAACACATGCTCCCGCTCGTGAGAGACTTCATCAGGAAGTCCAAGCTGGGCGAGCTGGCCGGGTATCTTGGACCTGGCAGGTACGGCTACGAGAAGTATTACACTTTTCTCAGAAGAAGGGAGGGCCGTATAAGAAGAGAGATCGAGGAGATCAGGAGGGTGAGAGAGGTCAGGAGAGAAAGGAGGGTGAGAGAGGGAGTCCCCCACGTAGCGATTGCAGGCTATACGTGCGCTGGTAAGACCACTTTATTCAATGCCTTAACCGGGAAGAACATGCCCGTAGGACCCGAGCCTTTCACCACTCTGAGCCCCAAGACCGCGAAACTGAATATCGACGGGGTTCACATGGTTGTGACAGATACCGTCGGTTTCATAAGGGACCTGCCGCCCGAGATCACCGAGGCGTTCTACGCAACACTCGAAGAGGTAACAGCCGCCGACTTGATCGTCCTTGTCGTGGACTCATCAAAGCCTTTAAAGAGAGTTATTAGCGAAGTTGACTCCTCATTGAAAATATTCAACGATATAGGTGTCCACGGTAAGCCTATTATTATCGCTTTGAACAAGATAGACCTGATCAACGAAAACGGGGTTGAAGAGCTAGTTAGAGAGCTGTCTAAATCGGCGGTGAATGCGGCTAGGATTGTGCCCATCTCGGCCGAGAAAAGAATCAACTTGGACGCTCTTAAGCGCGAGATAGTCGGAGTCTTTAGAGGTATGTGAGAGATGGTCGAGATCTACGTGCTGAGACTAGGTCACAGACCCGGGAGAGACAAAAGAGTCACTACGCACGTGGGACTTGTCGCGAGGTCTTTCGGGGCTAACGGGATAGTTATTGGTGACGTTGTAGACGAAAGTGTTGCGAGGTCTCTTAGAAAAGTCGTGGATCTGTGGGGCGGCCCTTTCGAGGTCATCATGGGCGTGAACTCCGTTGAGTACGTTAAGAAGTGGAAGTCCCGGGGTATTGTAGTTCATTTGACAATGTACGGTTTACACGTCGACAACGTTATAGACGAGATCAGGGGGTCGGGTAAAGACCTGCTGGTCGTGGTAGGCGCCGAGAAAGTCCCAAGGATATTCTACGAGCTGGCCGATTACAACGTGGCCATAGGTCACCAGCCGCACTCCGAGGTCGCAGCACTCGCCGTGTTCCTAGATAGGTATTATAAGGGAGAAGAACTACATAGGAAATTTAGTGGAGCAAAACTAGTAGTAGCACCGACCCCTAGAGGCAAAAAGGTGTTAAGAGTTGGCGACAGAGAGAGCTGTGAGCGGAGTGCCCAGGGAGGACAAACTCGTTGAAGTAACGATTTTGATCGTTGAGAAGATGATGGGCGAGGAGGGCAGGAGAATACTGGAGTTCATGCTGGCGAACAACGGCTTGATTATCGAGGAGACGGCTGGTAAAGACCTGAACACAAAGTCGAACATAGTGAGGAAAATACTCCAGAAGCTGTCAGACGAGGCCGTAGTTGTACCGGTCAAGGTAAAAGACAAGGACAAGGTTTTACACGGGTGGGTCTTGAATAGAGATGCGCTAGCCAATTTCATAGTCTCAAGACTGAGGAAGTCCAAGGAGAAGCTGGCAACCAGAATAAGAGAGCTTGAGGAGAACACCTTTTTCATCTGCCCGACATGCCACAGGAGGTTCAGGTACGACGAGGCCCTCATAAACGACTTTCACTGCCCCAACGACAACTCCCTGTTAATGGAAGTAGACAAAGACAGTGAGCTCGCCCTTCTGAGAGAGAAGCTAAAGTCTCTCGACAAACTTCTGGACTACATACACAGTGATGGATTTTGAGACATAAAGTAGAATTCGTCGACCTATTCTCTGGAGCAGGAGGGTTTGCCTGGGGCTTCTACGAGACGGGGCTCTACAAACCAGTTCTAGCAGTAGACAACTTCAAGCCCGCGGCTCTAACTTACAAGGCTAACATACCGGACCCCCTAGTCCTGGTAGAGGACATTAAAGAAGTAGACTACACAACGCTGAAAAGCGTGCTCGGAGATCTGGACATCCCGCTCGTCATTGGCAGCCCGCCGTGTGAGCCGTTCACTGGCGCCAACCCGAGGAGGGAGAGAGACCCGATTAACCGGCTGTACGTCGACCCCCAGGGGCAACTAACTCTACATTTCATAAGGATAGTCGGGTTGTTGAAGCCGAGAGTCTTCATAATGGAGAACGTGCCTGCGATAATGGAGGGTGGTCTGAGAGAGGCCTTAACTCGTGAGTTTAAGCGTATCGGTTATCACAAGTTATACTTCAATGTACTGAACGCCGAGGACTACTCTAACCCAAGTAAGAGGCGAAGGGTCTTCATATCGAACGTCGAGATAAAACCCCCGAAGTCGAACGAAAAGGTGAGAGTGATAGACGCACTGAGCGGGATGCCGCCGCCCGGGAGTTCTCTCCCCAACCACGACCCGCCCCCTGAGCTGAGCTGGAGGAAACTTAAAAAGGTGGCAAAACTGAAGCACGGTAAGGCCCTCATATACTTCCAAGGCGCCGTGGGAGAGATTCCCAATTTGATCAGGCTCGACCCCTACGAGGTCGCCCCGACGGTGCTCGGCTCATCTCGCTTCATACACCCCTTCGAGAACAGGCTGCTTACCGTAAGAGAGCAGGCGAGGCTCATGGGGTTTCCAGACCATTTCGTCTTCTACGGGGGTAGAGACGAGCAGTACAACCAGGTAGGCGAGGCCGTACCAATCCCGTTATCCAGGGCGATCGCCCTGTTCGTCTACGAGATACTCCGGGAGTTATAAGAAGCGCGACAGGTTATTAAAAACAACCAATACATGAGTTTCCAGTTAAACAAGAGGTGCGGAGGTAGCTCGGGGTTGGCTATGGTCTACGTAGGACTATACAGTCCCACAAGTGTTCAGAGAGCGGTCGACTTCGTGAAGACGGTTTACGCATTCTCGCAGAAAGCACAGGTAGTACCTGTTATAGTCAAGCCTATTGGGGCGGCAGCCCAGATAGGGATTCCGGAGGCGTTCAAGGTATCGGTTAAGCTTAACAAGCCTTTCATGGTCTTCCCCGAGCTCGGCGACGCGCTGGAGCTCCTGAGACCAAGCGAAGCGTACTTTTACAGCGATGAAGGAGCCGAGCTGGAGGCGATCCAGATACGCCAAGCCCGGAACGGGAGCCTGCTGATAGTGTTCCCGTCGGGTGAAAGCGAGCCGAGCAAAAAAGAGCTGACTGGGCTGAAGCTCGTCAGGTTAAAGGACGTCCCTTCTCAACTACCAGCTCTGGCCTTGCTGTCTATATTCATGTACAAGGTATTCTACCAGGTCACGTAGGTGATCTTTATACTCCTACTTAACTCGTCGATGGCCCTCCAGTCCTCGTAGCTGAGCTTCCAGCCAACAGCTCCCGCGTTCTCAGCGACTTGTTCAGGGGTCTTAGCGCCTGGTATTGGCACGATAACCGGGCTGCAGCTGATCAACCAGCTCAGGGCTACCTGGGATGGTGTTTTACCGTACTTCTTACCTACCTCGACTAAGAGGTTGACGAGAGGCATTACCTTCACGAAGTTCTCCTCGTGGAAGACCGGCTCGTTCTTCCTCAGGTCTGTGAACTGCTTGATGTTTTCCAAGTTGTACTTGCCCGAGAGCGCGCCTTTAGCGAGCGGGCTCCAGGGGATGAAGGTGAGGTCGTTTGCCTCGGCGTAGGGTATCAGCTCCTCCTCGGACCACCTCTCGACGAGGTTGAACCTATACTGCATGCTTACAATGTCTATTACCGACAAGTTGGACCTGAGGTCCTCTATCAGTGCTATCGGGTAGTTGCTCACGCCGAGGTACCTTACAACCCCCTGTACCACGAGCCTCTCGAGGGCCTTAGCGTACTTCGAGGTCGGGAAGTTGTGATGGGTCGGCGGGTGGTGTATCTGAAGTAGGTCGATGTATGTGACTCCCAGCCTCTTAAGCGACCTGTCCACGGCCTTAAACACGTCTTCCGGTTGTAAAAACTCTCCAGGTATTTTTGTTGCTATCACCACGTCGTCCCTCTTAACCCCGAGCTCTTTAAGGGCCTTGCCTAGGAATGTCTCGCTCATGCCTCTCCCGTATACCATGGCCGTGTCGAAGAAGTTTATGCCAAGCTCTACAGCCTTAGCTACTACCGCTTTTGCTTTCTCGTAGTCGACGAGCCCCCACGTCTCGCTGAACTGCCACGTGCCGAGACCTATCCTGGATATTTTAAGGTCGCTCCAGCCGAGTTCCACGTACTCCATGAGGACGAACACCACGTCGTATTAATCCTAAATCAAGCTTTAAACCGCTCTTCTCCCATGTTAAGACAAAGAGGTGCTTAACGTGAGCTTCAAGCTCAAGATCGTGCCTGTTAAAGCACCCACTAGAGAAGAGGTGTACGACGTTGTGATCGTAGGCGGCGGTCCCGCCGGTTTAACGGCTGCTCTCTACTCGGCTAGGTACGAACTAAAAACTGTGGTTGTAACAAAACTAGTGGGTGGATACGTTACCGAGGCGACTATTGTTGACGACTACCCTGGACTACCCGACATACCGGGAGAAGAGCTAGTAAACAGGTTTGTTAACCACTTGAAGAAATACAACGTTCCGATCATACAAGACGAGGTCGTAGACATGTACAGGAAGGACAAGCTATGGTGTGTAAAGACTGCCGGTGAGAAGGAGCTGTGCGGCTACGCCGTGATTATAGCGGTGGGTAGCGAGAAGAGGAAGCTTAATGTGAAGGGAGAGGAGGAGTTCAGTGGTAGAGGAGTCTCCTACTGCGCCACGTGCGACGGCCCCTTGTTCAAGGACAAGATCGTGGCGGTGGTCGGTGGGGGTAACTCGGCGCTGACTTCGGCGATATACCTCGCCTCGCTGGCCTCGAAAGTGTACCTAATACACAGGAGGGACGAGTTCAGGGCTTTCAGGGTTTACGTGGAGAAGGCCTTGAACAACCCTAAGATAGAGATCTTGAAGAACAGCGTAGTCAAAGAGATAATAGGCGACACCCGGGTACGCGCGGTGAGAGTCGAGAACAGGGCTACCGGCGAGGAGAGGGTGATCGAGGTAGATGGGGTCTTCGTCGAGATAGGGTTGAAACCTCCACGCGGGTTCTTCGAGAAGATCGGGCTAGAGGTAGACGAGACAGGGCACGCTGTCGTCAAAGTTGACAGGTCGACAAACTTGGAAGGCGTGTTTGTGGCAGGCGACGCGGCTGGTGGGCCCTACAAGTACAGGTTCGAGCAGATAATAACCGCTGCCGCAGACGGGGCTATTGCGGCTGACGCCGCGTTCAAGTACATCTTATCGGTAAAGAAAACGTGAGCGGAGGACAACGGATTTAAAGCTATTAAACCCCGAATAAATACTTTGATTGATTAGAACCGTGGGCCCGTAGCTCAGCCCGGTAGAGCGCCCGGCTCATAACCGGGTGGTCGGGGGTTCGAATCCCCCCGGGCCCACTTCTTTCGCGTTCTCTAGGTCCCATAAGACCAGGACTTCAAGTACTCGACCTGCTCGGGGGTTAGCTCGTCTATCCTGATACCCATGGTCTCTAGTTTTAGCCTGGCCACCATCTCGTCTAGCTCTCTCGGCGGGTTGTAGACCTTCTTCTCGAGCCTCCCCTTGTTCTCGTGTAGGTACTTCACAGCGAGGTATTGGTTCGCGAAGCTCATGTCCATCACCTCGCTCGGGTGTCCCTCTGCCGCTACTAGATTGACAAGCCTTCCCTCGGCCAACAAGTACAGCTTACGCCCGTCTCGTAGAGTGTACTCTGTCACGTTCTCCCTGATCACTCTCTTCCCGACCGACAAGCTCTCCAGGTCCGGTATCCATACTTCGACGTTGAAGTGACCCGCGTTCGCCAAGATGGCTCCGTCCTTCATCTTCTCGAAATGCTCTCTCCTAATAACAGCCTTGTTGCCTGTGGCTGTCACGAATACGTCCCCTATACCAGCCGCCTCGGACATGGGCATCACCTCGAAGCCGTCGAACACTGCCTCTAGCGCTCTAATAGGGTCGACCTCTGTTACTATGACTCTCCTAGCCCCCAACCCTCTCGCTCTCAGCGCGATTCCTTTACCGACCCAACCATAGCCTGCGACAACGACGTTCTTCCCAGCCACTAGGATGTTGGTTGCCCTCATTATCCCGTCAAAAGTGCTCTGACCAGTGCCGAAGCGGTTGTCGAACAAGAACTTGGTGTACGCGTTGTTCACGGCTACTACGGGGTAGAGTAAGAGTCCTTCTCTCTCAAGCGACTTTAATCTTATGACACCGGTAGTCGTCTCCTCGGTGCCTCCCGTTATCTCGCCCCCCAGCTTCTTGTACTCGCTGTGGAGCATTGCGTGGAGGTCTCCACCGTCGTCTAGAACAACGTCCGGTCTGCTCTCGGCGACCTGCCTTATACACCAGTAGTACTCTTCACTAGACTGGCCTCTCCAAGCGTATACTTTTATACCGTACTCTACGAGAGAGGCCGCCACGTCGTCTTGGGTGGACAACGGGTTGCTGGCAGCTAAGACCACCTCCTCGGCACCAGAGTCTTTCAAGGCCATCATTAAAACCCCGGTCTCCTTAGTAACGTGTAGAACCGCTCCTATCCTCAGACCTGCTAGGGGTCTCTTATCCCTACCCTCCTCTCTGAGTCTCATCAGGACAGGCATGTGCTTCATTGCCCACTCGAGCTTTAGCCTGCCCTGCTCGGCTAGACTTAAGTCTTTGACTCTGCTCTTCAAATCGGAACACCGGAACTTCATTATGCAACCCGGTGAATATTAATGAATCGCGTATAGCACCCCAGCTGGTCGGGGCTCTCGAAGGGTCGTCGGCTCTTGCTTAAAAATTTAAAACACCCTAACGTATTCCCTGTTAGACAGTACCTGAGGCGAGGTGCTTAGCGTGGGGAAAGTCAGGATAAGGCTGGTGAAGAGGGTGGCTAGGCAGCTCCTGGACAGCTACCCTCAGTTGTTCACACGGGACTTCGAGTCCAATAAACAAGTCGTGTCGAAGCTCATCTCGACAAGGTCTAAAAAGCTGAGAAACAAGATCGCAGGCTACATAACTCACCTCGTGGCTATAAGGAGTAGAGAGAAGAGGGTTGAGACCGTCGAAGAGCCTGTCTCGTGAAGCAGGCTAGAGTCCTCGGTGCTACCTGCCCAGCCTAGGTTGTGTTAATGGTATTCGAAGTTTACTCCCCGAAGCCTGGTCTCCTGTCAATTAGGTATTTCGGTAAAGAGTTCGAAGCGCGGATCTACCAATGCTGGAAGAAAAACGAGGACATAGACGCGGAGCTTCAAGACTTAGGTCTAGCACCAGACCTACCTGTGGCCCTGATCCCCTCTAAACTAGTCGGGAACGACGTTCAGCTGGTTCAAGGGCTAGCTCACTACTACATGAACAAAAACCTGCTCACACGCATAAGGCACAAGGGTTTACTACTCGCTACGCTGGTGACAGGCTTTAAGCAGTTGAAGGACCTACTGGAGAACCTTAGAGTCTCCTACTCGCAGTCAGAGCGTTATCTCGTAGTTGCGGCTACAGGTGGTTTCCCCAGGCCCTCAAACTGCTCGGAATACGAGATTCGTAAGACCGACATCGCAAAGGACATCACGAACATTGTAAAAAACGTTGCTGTTTTACTAGACCTCTTGTAGGCTCACCACTCCTCTTCCCACTCTTCCTCTTCCCACTCCTCTTCTTCTTCCTCCCACTCCTCCCACTCTTCCTCAAGCCACAACATGTCTTCCACCTTACGTCTTAGAAGTATTTGTGGAGTAAGGATATTTAAGTAAAACGGTTCGGCGGGAGAGTCGTTAAATGAGGACGTGTTGTATGTACACTAGCTCGACGGGGGCCGCCGCTACTGCCGGTGATAGCATTTAATAAGGTTCCTTAAGTAAGTGATAGAAGATTAACTAACGTAAGGTGTGAGGGTTGGTCAAGTTTTGTCCTAGATGTGGCGCAGCAATGATGCCTATTAAGAAGAGGGAGGGTAAAGAGGAGTACTACGTTTTGAAGTGCCCTAGGTGCGGTTACGAAGAGAGGGCTTCGCAGAAAGACCTCGAGAAGTACGGTATCAAGTACGTCGTGGACTCCAGTAAGAGGACGATTACAGCTAAGGCTACCGAGGCTAAGGCTACGGCTCTGACGCCCGATGAGAGGGAGATGTTGCAGGAGTACTACGAGGTTTTACTCGAGAGCATGAGGGAGGAGGAAGTCGAGGAAGAGGAGTCAGACTAGCACGACTCTTCACTTATCCGAGCCGTCACCACTCATCATATTAAACCCGTCTTCCTTACTATCAGACTTGGATCATGCTTAACTCGCTAATAAGCAATTAAGGTGAGAGCCGTTGGTCAGAGTCGCGATAGTAGACAGGGCCTTCTGCAAACCCGACAAGTGTACGCTGGAGTGTATAAGGTTTTGCCCGGTTAACAGGGGCAAGAAAGTAAAGGCCATAGAGCTGAGCCAGGACGGTAAACACGTTGTAATAAACGAGGTAACGTGTATAGGGTGCGGTATATGTGTGAGAAAGTGCCCGTTTAACGCTCTCTCCATTGTGAACCTACCCGACGAGCTGGAAAAGTTTACTGTACACAGGTACGGCGAGAACATGTTCAAGTTGTACGGGCTGCCACCACTAACACTCGGTGGGATACTCGGGGTTATTGGGAGGAACGGTAGCGGTAAGACGACGAGCGTTAAGATACTGTCCGGCCAGGTGAAGCCTAACCTGGGGAACTACTCCAACCCCCCAGACTGGAGCGAGGTACTGAGGACGTTTCGAGGTACTGAAATAAACGCCTATCTCCAGAAACTCGCCAACGGCAATCTTAGAGCTGCCGTTAAACCGCAGTACATAGAGGCGGCGAGAAGGGTGCTGAAGGGGAGTGTCAGGGAACTCCTAGAGAAGGCCGACGAAAGGGGATTGTTCAGAGAGCTCGCCGATAAGATGGGGCTCTCGGGAGTCATGGACAGGAACGTTAGAGACCTCAGCGGCGGCGAGCTACAAAAGTTCCTTATTTCGGCTGTCCTTGTCAAGAACGCCGACGCGTACTTCTTTGACGAGCCCTTCTCGTACTTGGACGTCAGGGAGAGGGTCAGAGTGGCATCGGCTATAAGGGAGTTCCTAAACCCGTCGAAGGTCTACGTCATGGTGGTCGAACACGACCTCATGATACTCGACTACGTGAGCGACTACGTGGCGGTCTTGTACGGTGAGCCCGGGGTGTACGGTATAGTGAGCAAGCCGTACGGCGTTAGGAACGGTATTAACTTCTACCTGGAGGGCTACCTGCCAGCGGAGAACGTCAGGATCAGGAAGGAGCAGATCAGGTTCAGGGTAGTAGTAGCCGACAGGGGTAAGCTGCCCGAGGAGTATCCTATACTCAAGTGGAGTGACCTCTACAAGGTCTACCCGAGCAGCGGCTTCAGACTTAGCGTTGAGGAGGGCGAGGTGCACCCCGGAGAAGTACTAGGGGTACTCGGCCCGAACGGGATAGGCAAGTCCACTTTCATAAACATGCTCGCGGACGTGGTTAAGCCGGACGAAGGGGAGATCCTCGTAGGCACCGATAAGATCAGCTACAAGCCCCAGGAAGTCTCCCCCTCTATCTTCCGCTTCGAGACCGTCAAGGAGAACCTGGCAGACGCTAGTAAGGACGCTGTAGACCCCACTAGCTGGCTCTACGACGAGTTGACAAGGAGGTTGGGCTTGAACAAGATGCTAGACAGGAAGGTGACAGAGCTGAGTGGGGGAGAGCTACAAAAACTGGCCGTGGCCGTTACGCTGGCCAGAGAAGCCGACGTCTACCTGCTAGACGAGCCGTCCGCGTACTTAGACGTCGAGGAGAGGGTCAGTGTTGCTAGGCTGATAAGGAGGGTGGTCGAGGAGAAGAGGAAGGCCGCTATAGTGGTCGAACACGACCTCCTGTTCCAGAACTACGTGAGCGACAAGATTATGGTCTTCACGGGTAAGCCTAGCGTTGAAGGCGTCGCGTTAAGGCCGTCTGATATCAGGACTGGCTTCAACAACCTTCTTAAGCAACTTGATGTAACTGTTAGAAGAGACCCGGAGACGGGTAGGCCCAGGATAAACAAGCCGGGTTCGTACCTCGACAGGGAGCAGAAAACCAGAGGCGAGTACTACCTGCCAGACTAATTTAAACAAGTGTTTAAATAACCAAGGCTGGCAAAGAGGGATTACTTTTATTACCCACCTGACGCACTCAATTAAACAAGGTGGTATCATGGCAGATAAGATTACACTCTCTGTGATAAAGGCGGACGTTGGCAGCATATCAGGCCACTACATGCCGCACCCCGACCAGCTCGCGGCTGCGACCAAAGTCCTGTCGGAGGCCAAGCAGAAGGGGCTGCTAATAGACTTCTACGTCACCCACGTTGGAGACGACATACAGCTAATAATGACTCACACCAAGGGACCAGACCACCCGGACATACACGGGCTCGCCTGGGACGCGTTCCAGGCCGCTACCAAGGTGGCCAAGGAGCTCAAACTCTACGCCGCGGGCCAGGACCTGCTGAGCGACGCCTTCAGCGGCAACGTTAGAGGGCTTGGGCCGGGTGTTGCCGAGCTCGAGATGGAGGAGAGGAAAGCCGAGCCGGTCATCACTTTCCACGCCGACAAGACGGAGCCCGGCGCCTTCAACCTACCCATGTACAGGATCTTCGCCGACCCCTTCAACACCGCCGGGCTTGTCATCGACCCCAGGATGCATGCCGGTTTCGTCTTCGAGGTGTTCGACGTATACGAGGGCAAGAGCGTCCTGTTAAAGACGCCCGAGGAGTCCTACGACCTGCTTGCGCTGATAGGCACCCCCGGCAGGTACATTGTTAGGAGGGTCTATAGGAAAGAAGACAACCTACTCGCTGCCGTAGTAAGTGTCGAGAGGCTGAACCTGGTAGCGGGCCAGTACGTTGGCAAGGACGACCCCGTGGCGATCGTTAGAGCGCAATCCGGGCTACCAGCCGCGGGCGAGATACTCGAGGCGTTCGCGTTCCCTCACCTGGTCGCTGGCTGGATGAGGGGCAGCCACCACGGCCCCCTAGTACCGGTTTCCATGAGGTACGCCAGGGTGACGAGGTTCGACGGACCGCCCAGGGTACTAGCGCTCGGTTGGAACATCAGCAAAGGCAGGTTGATAGGCCCGGCCGACCTGTTCGACGACGTGGCGTTCGACGAGACTAGGAGGCTGGCTATACAGATAGCCGAGTACATGCGTAGGCACGGGCCCTTCATGCCGCACAGGCTCGGACCAGAGGAGATGGAGTACACTACTCTACCAGAGGTGCTTGAGAAGCTCAAGAACAGGTTCGTCAAGACCGAGGAAGTTAAGGTCGTGAAGAGACACAGCGAGATGTTAAGCGGGGAACACGACTAATTTTTTACTCCTCTAGGCATTGATCACTCCACCTAGAGGTGGGGGCGTCTGAAGCCTATTATAGTCGTAAACTACAAGGCCTACTACCCCCAGAGCTTCGGCGAGCATGCTTTAAGGATTGCTCGGGACGCGGTTAGAGTGGTGAAAGAACTGGGCGGTGGAGTCGAGATCGTTCTGGCCCCGCCCTACACTGAGATAAGGAGGGTCGTCGAGGAGGTAGGAGGGTCTGGTGTAAGGGTCTTCGCACAACACGCCGACCCCGTGGAGCCGGGAGCTGTTACGGGTTTCATGCCGCTCGAGGGTCTCAAAGAGGCGGGTGTGAGCGGAGTCATACTGAACCACAGCGAGCACAGGCTCAAACTTGCGGACATCAACTTACTGGTCAAGAGGGCCGCTAAGCTCGGGTTGGAGACGCTTGTCTGCGCCGACGAGCCCGAGACGGGCGCTGCCGTGGCCGCTCTCGAACCCAACTATGTCGCTGTCGAGCCACCTGAGCTTATAGGCACGGGTATTAGCGTGAGTAAGGCTAAACCAGAAGTCATTATTAGGAGCGTTGAGCTCATCAGGAGAGTCAATAGTAGAGTAGTGATCTTGACGGGCGCCGGCATAACGGACGGGCAAGACGTGTACTCGGCTATAAGGTACGGGACGAGCGGCGTTCTAGTCGCGTCGGCGATCGTGAAGGCGAAAGACCCCTACTCGGTTATAAGGGACATGGCTGTAAGCGCTCTTAAAGCCGTCACCGGCCAGTGGTGAAACCTATAAAATCCGCGTGAGAATTTATTAATTCCGGTGCGGAGCCGCCGTAGCTCAGCCGGGTAGAGCGCCGGCCTCGTATGGCTCCGGTGTAGCCGAGGTCGGGAGAGCCGGTGGACGCGGGTTCAAATCCCGCCGGCGGCTTAAAACAGTATCCTTTTGATTAGGATCTCGTGCATCTCTTCGCCTGGCCTAGCGAAAGACTCCGCCACGACGTCCCCGATTGAGAGCTCTCCTCTACTCCTGGCGAGCTTCTCCAGCAACCCAATCCCCTCTTCATAACCGACATCGCCCTGAACAGTCTTGCTCATGTCGTACACTTTGAGACCATAGAATAGCGCTAGCCTCTCGGCCAGTCTTCTGTCAGGCGTGCCGACTATCACAGGGACTTGGGGCCTCATCCTGGCTATCAGCGGGGGTACAGAGCCGGTTTTGGAGAAGACAAGCACTTTACCCTCCACGCTCTCAGCTAAAGACAACAGGCCGTGGACGTACTTGTCCTTGAGAGACTGCTTGCCCAGCGAGTCCCTGATACTCTTGGCCTGCTCTACTTTGATGTCGGCCTCTGCCGACTCAATTATCTTCTTCAACCACCTAACAGTCTCGAGAGGGTACTTTCCGACAGCCGTCTCGTTCGTCAACATAAGGGCGTCGACCATGTCTTGGACAGCGCTATAGACGTCTACTACCTCGCTCCTACTCGGCCTAGGCTGCTCTACCATCGACTCGAGGATCTGGGTCGCTACTATGACGGGCCTCCCGTAGCTGACGGAGGCGATGATCACCTCCTTCTGTATAGTGGGGAGCTTCTCTAGGTCGAAGTGTAAGCCGAGGTCTCCTCTCGCGATGAGTACCATGTCGCTCGACCTGACGATCTCGGCTAGGTTCCTATACGCTGTGGGGGTCTCTATTTTCGCTATTATCCCCGTAGAGCCCTTCATACCCTCGATGAGGTTCCTCACGACATTGATGTCGTGCCCGCTCCTAACATAGCTAACCCCTATGAACGTGAACTCGCGGTCCACAGCATACTTGACCAACGAGACGTCTTCGCTGGACAGGAGAGGCACGTTGGGCTCCTTGCCCCTCGCAACGATCTTCTTGCCCGACCCTATAACGCCGTCGTAGAGAGCTCTCGCCTGGAAATAGTCGTCTCCTACCTCGACAACTCGTAGGATGCACTCGCCGTCTCCAACCAGTATCGTGTCGCCTACCTCTACGGTCTCGAAGAGGCTCTTAGACCTTACCGGGACATCTTTCTCCCCGGCTCTCTCCCCGAAGACAAACCTCAAAACCTGGTCTCGCTCTACTTTGAGAGCCCCCTGGTCTAAGACGCCTATCCTGATCTGCGGGCCTCTCAGATCCCCTATAAGCGAGGTCGGCTGATCGAGCTCGCTAGCCGCCTCCCTGACTAGTTTGACAAATAAATCCCACTCGCTCGCGTCGCCGTGGCTGAAGTTAATCCTGAACCCGGACACGCCCTCTTTAATCAGCCTTTTTATGATGTCGTAGGACTTAGTAGCCGGGCCAAGAGTCACAATGATCTTCGTTTTCAAACCCGCCACACGTAGGAATCTTATTTAAGTAACCCCCTTATACATTAAATACCTAGTGTTTGTCGCGCTGAAACGTGGTAGCATGGGGAGGTTCCTCGCGATCGTTTTCATAGCCTTAGCGCTAGCCATCACGCTCAGCTCTACCTGGCACGCGGTCTCCCAGAGCTTGTGCTTTGAGGGTATATACACTATCACGGGTAGCCTTGTAGGGTTCTTCAACGGCTCCGACATATACCTGTGGAGACCCTACGTCTCGATAGAAGGCGTTGTCCTCAACTACAACGACATCGGCGGCTTGCTAAACGTCACGCTCGTTTTCAACGGCGTTGTGGTCGCCAGCGACACGAAGGTCATATACCCGAATAGCACGGCACCCTTTTACTTGTCGTCAGACTTGTCCGGGTACACTATATACACCACCAACACCTACTCCATTATAGTCTCGCTCAGGAGCCTGAGCGACAGTAAACTCGTCTACGCCTGCACACTCGCGTCGGGAAATGTCTTTATAAGCGGCTACAATTGGGCTGTCGACTTATGGAGCAACAACACTGTGGGTAACGTGACGGTATCGGTTATGCCGAGCATAATAACCAACCAGGTGGCCTCACCACCCCAGATATACGTGTACGCCAGGGGGCTCGCCCCCTTCAAGATCTACGAGATACTCGCCGTATACCCCAACATACCGGGCAACCCCCTTCACCTCGCAGTATTAGGGACTGGAGCCTACGGTGACCTGTACACCACGCTAACACTCCCGGTCGTCACCAACACCTCGAGTATCTGGATCGTTGTCTACGACCCCCAGTCGAACACGGGTTACAACAGTACAATACGCCAAGTCATGCTAGACCCCCCGCCGAGGACGTGCTACCGAGGGGTCACGGTGAACCCGCCCTCCGGGAACATTGTCACGCCCCCTCCGACTACTACCACGTCCACGGTCAGTAGCACTACCACTGCGACAACAGTATACGTCACGGTCACGAAGACGACGACCGCCACAACCACATTGACATCCACGGTGACGTCTACCCTGACGCAGACCATCTACGTCAACAACACCTTCACAAGCACAGTGACCACAACGGTGTTACAGAACAGCACCCTGACGCAGACCATCACGGTCGGGCACAACTCAACGCTGACGCAGACGATGACGGTGACCCAGACAAACACCGTTGAAAACCCTGTCATAGCACAAGCCAGCAAGGCAGCCTCAACTCTCGTGAGCACCGGCTACATCTTCGTCATAGGCTTCCTCGCGCTGACAACAGCTGTAGCCGCATCGGTGAGTATCCTAGCTCACAGGCCCCTCTTCAACACGATCAAGAGAATTGAGGAGCTAAGAAGGAGAATCCAAAAGAAGCGTTAAGGCTGAGCGGCCCGATCCCGGCTCAAGGTGGCTGCGAGGCCTCTCGGACCTCACGGCCACCTTGACGCGGTTGGCTTAACTTCCGGGTTCGATATGAGACCGGGTGTTGCCCAACCGCTATGGCCGGGTCGGGCCGTCTATTTCTGATGGCTAGCTGGCTTTTAAAATCTTACTTTTATCGACCGAGTAAATCCCCTTAATCTTGAGCTCCCTCCCGCACCTTGGGCACTTACCCTTAACGAGCCCTATGAAGTCGCCTGGCTCGAAGTCCCTCTCTACCTGGAACCCGCAGCCCTCGCAGACTAGTAGTTCACGCGTAACGTACTCTGTCCTAGTAGGCCTCTTCCTGGTCTCCAGGTACATGTAGACTATTAATAGCACTGTAAGCACGATCATGAACAAAGTGTATGGATCCAGCGTGTTCATCACATAGGCACCCCTATGGTGTTGCCTATACCCGCTACTATAACGGTGGCATTCGGCTTGGTCTCCTCCTTGATAAGCTTGAGGACGTAGTCAACGGCCTTCCTAGAAGCCTCGAATATCTCCTTCTTCATAACGGTGAGGGCCTCCCTGTAGTCCATCTTTACGATTAGCGCTCTCAAGGGTATCCCGTACTCGGCCGCGGCCCTCTCGATCGCGATCTTCTCGGGGCCGGGGTCTCCGATGGCAGCACCTACACCCTCCGCTATTGAGCCTGTCTCCTCTCCCTCTAGTTTTAGGGCGGCGTCTATCGTCACGATCAAGTCCACGTTGCCCTTTAGCTCCTCCACCAGTTTTCTTATTACCGCCCCTGGGTGACCGACGTTGCTACCCGGCCCTTCGGCCTTCACGAAGAAGACCCTCCTGTCCTCTAGCCAGGTCTCGAACACGCTGGTGTCTTCGATAACCCTCTTCGACACGACCTTCGACTTCTCGAGTAGATTGTAGACTACGAGGGGGCCGGCAGAGTCTCCAACGGGCTTCCCGGACATGAACGGGTCTAGGGCCATATGGTAGGTCTCGACATACCTCATAATCGTAGGCATTAGAAGCTCTAGCTGCATTAGAAGAACCCAGTTGTTCTCTTTCTCGCCGGTTAAGAGGTAGTGCCTTATCACCTTGTATATAAGGTTTAGGCCCGCTAACACCTCGATGCTTGTCTCGACAAGGCTCCTCTCGAATTTACCAGTGTTTGGTAGAGAGCTCTCGACAAACCTCCTTACGGTCGCCTCACTAGTTCTTATCATGTGGTCCAGTCTCTTTATGATGTCTATAGGCTCGATACTAACGGGCTCTATCGTGAAGAAGTCTAGAACCCTCCCTACGAGGACCGAGGGCGTCTGGTACCCCAAGTTGGAGATCATCTTCTCGACGCGGACCCTGTCCTCGTCAATGATCCTCTTGATCAAGTTCAATTTGTTCCTAATGTCCATTGCCCAAATTCTCATCTGGATTTTCGTGTTTAGCCCGGTGATCAACAGTATGAATATTATTAGCCAGATTATCTGGGTTATCAGGGAGATCGTGTCTCCGTTCATTCGGCATCAACTGACTTAAGAACTCTATTCGTTAAGAGAGTTTTTAAGATAAAGCCGGCGAAGCCGGTCGCCTCACATCGTCGTTACAATGACGTCCTTTCCCAGGACGAGGAACGTGTGCTCGAACTGCGCAACCGGCCTGTTCGTCTTCTCGACCAGGACGGGGTACTTCACGAGCAGGCCCTTACTGCTCAGCAAGCCCAGTATGCGCTGCGACTGGCTGTAGTAGTCCGGGTACCACCTAAGGGTGAAGGGGAGAGTCCTCCTCTCCCCGTAGACGCGCCTGTAGAAGTCCCCCTCGGGGGCGGTCAGCTCCACGCGCCTAACGGGTCTCAGAGCGTATATAGTGACTTCGCTACCCTCCCTCACGAGGCCCGAGCCGTCTGTCACGAACGGCTCGACCGCGAAAGCCCCTTCCCCTATCCTCCACAGAGCTGTCAAGTCGTCGTAGTTGGGGATGGTCTTACCGCTGTGGATGAGGTAGAGGTCCATGCTGTGGCCGCTCAGGTTGACTATCGGCTTGTAGCCGGCGGACTTCACAACCCTCTCCACGACTCTGCCTATCTCCCTCGCCCTCACACCCGGCTTGAAGACTTTGACCACCTCCTCTAGGGCCCTCCTGGTAGCCTCGACGAGGCCCTCGAGAGCCGGGTTGAAGCACACGGTGGTAGCCGTGTCGGCTATGTAACCGTTGACGTGGACCCCCAGGTCTACCTTGACTACGGAGCCGTCTGGTATGACACCCGCGTCCTCGGGAGTGGGAGTGTAGTGAGCCGCTACCTCGTTAATCCCTATGTTCACCGGGAACGCCGGCTGGCCGCCCAGCTCGACGATCTCCCTCTCGAGCTCTCTGGCCAGCTCGAGAACCCCTATACCTGGCCTCACCATCTTCTCCGCCTTCTCTCTGACCCTCCTGGCGATCTCCCCAGCCTTGATATAGCTCCTCACTTCCTCTTCGTCCATTTAACCACCTTGAACATTTTATGTCGTAACGGAGGGTATTTTATACATGGGGGTTCTCATGGCCCGCATCAAGTACCTAGGCCACAGCGCCTTTGAGGTGGTCTTGAAAGGCCTAGACGGTAAGGAGAAGACCGTGCTCGTAGACCCGTGGATCGACAACCCCTTGAGCCCTGTTAGGCTAGACTACTTCAAGGGCAAGAAGGTCGACTACATCCTGGTCACGCACGACCACGGCGACCACCTAGGGAACGCCTTCGAGATCGCCAGGGCTACAGGGGCGACTATAGTCGGCGTTTACGAGCTGGCCGAGGAAGCAGAGTCTAGAGGTTTTAAGTCGATAGGGGGGAACATAGGTGGCCCCCTGAAAATCGAAGACCTCCTCATAGTGATGACGCCTGCCACGCACTCCTCTTCTAAGGGTACTCCCGTCGGCTTTGTCGTGAAAGGGCAAGACGTGTCGTTCTACCACGCAGGAGACACCGGGCTTTTCTACGAGATGAGCCTCATCGGCGAGCTGTACAGCCCGGACGTAGCCATGCTACCCATAGGCGGCCACTTCACGATGGGTGTCAGGGAGGCCGTTAAAGCGGTGGAACTACTAAGGCCTAGGATCGTAGTGCCTATGCACTACAACACCTTCCCCGTCATAAAGGAGGACCCGGCCAGGTTCAAGGAGCTCGTGGAGGCTACGACGCCCTCTAGAGTAGTAGTCTTGAGGCCAGGCGACGAGTTGCAGTACCCTTAGAGAGCCTGAGATAAAAAGGTTTTCAACAATACTAATTAGTAGCCCCGCCTAAAGAGCCCGTGTAAAAGACCCGTAGAGGTCGAGTGAGCACGGGTGTCAGGGGCGGGGTACATTCGCTCTCTTCAGTCCTGCGTGGGTCGTCACGAGTCGGCTTCTAGGTCTCGTCATCACCAAGTGGACAGTGTTTCCTTGCTAGCCTATTTAAGTTGACGCAGTATAGTGGTGTTATAGAATAGTGGTGTACAGCCTTGTCCAAGAGCAGGTTCGACATAGCCGTCAGGAACACCCTCGAAGTGGTCTTGCCCGAGGAGCTGTCGCAGAAGTTGGAGAGCGGGCAGAGGGTGACGGGCTACCTGGGCTTCGAGCCGAGCGGGCTAGTCCATGTAGGGTGGCTCATATGGATGTTCAAGGTGAGGGACTTGACGAGCATAGGCGTGGACTTCACGGTGCTAGAGGCCACGTGGCACGCGTACATCAACGACAAGTTGGGGGGAGACATGGATATGATAAGAAAGGCCGCCAGGTTTGTCCGGCACGTCCTGAGAGCGGTCGGGGTCGAGTCCAATATCAGGTTCGTAGACGCCGAGGAGCTGGTCTCCGACGAGGACTACTGGGGGGTGCTGCTCAAGGCGGCCAAGGCGACGAGTCTCGCCAGGGTGAAGAGGGCGCTAACGATTATGGGTCGTAGAGCCGAGGAGGCCGAGCTGGACTCCTCCAAGGTCATATACCCGTTAATGCAGGTCACAGACATCTTCTACCTGGGAGTAGACATAGCCCTGGGCGGGATGGACCAGAGGAAGGCCCACATGCTCGCCCGCGACATCGCAGAGAAGCTGGGCTTCAAGAAGCCGATTGCCATCCACACGCCGATCCTGACAGGCCTGAGCGGGCCGGGCCGGAGAATGGAGGGGCTTGACGTAGACGACGTGCTAGCCGACGCTAAAATGAGCAAGAGCAAACCCGAGACAGCTATATTCATCCACGACAGTCCCGAGGAGGTCGAGTCCAAGGTGATGAAGGCCTACTGCCCACCGGGGGTGGTCGAGTTCAACCCTGTAATGGAGTTGAACAAGTACCTCCTATTCCAGCAGGAGGGCTTCAGCCTCGTAGTCGAAAGACCCGAGAAGTACGGGGGGACGGTCGTCTACAACGACTACAAAGAGCTGGAGAGGGCCTACGTCGAGGGCAAGCTACACCCGCTGGACTTAAAGAAGGCCACCGCGCAGAGCCTTAACAAGCTCTTAGAGGACATTAGGAGGAGGTTGTTCAGTAGCGGGGAAGCGGTAGCTCTACTCGAGGAGTTGAAGAACGTAAAGGTGACAAGGTGAGAGTTTAAAATCCATGTAGAAATCCATTAAAATAATAGCGGGCCGGTAGCTCAGCCTGGAAGAGCGCCGCCCTTGCAAGGCCTTAGCTTCAACCGAGGTCGCAGGAGAGGCGGAGGTCCCGGGTTCAAGTCCCGGCCGGTCCACTCCACTCAACTATTCAGGAGGTGGTCGCGTCCTTTACGACAACTACGCAGGATCGGGTTTATGGCTGTGAAAAACTGTTAGAGTGCCTTATTAGAGCAGACCTTAACTGCTCTTACTCTTGACTCTCTCCTCGACCACGATCATTGTGATTGTGGTCCTTATGTCGGGCAGTTTCCTTATCTTGTTTGTGACTATCTCCCTTATCTTCTCTAGGGACTCCGACTCGATCTTAACCACTACGTCGTAAGTCCCATAAACAATGTAGGCCTCGGTAACCTCTGGAATCTTGTAAAGCTCGTCGAGGACGCGCGACTCGGCGCCGATCTCGGTCTGAATTAGTACTATCGCGGTCGCCTTGGGCATTTCACACCCCCATTTTATAAAAATCCTGTTGTAAAATAAATATCTGTCGTTGAAAACCTTGCCTAGAATACTCGTGATCTACAAGAGAGAGGACGACCCTAGGAAGAACACGTCCATTAAAATGGTGAGGAAAGGGCTAGCAGAGAGAGTTAGACCTAGCTCGGTGAGGAGGGGCGTCGTCCTAGACCCGTTCTCGAGGGAAGTACTAGGGGCCTGGCTGAGGGGTGAACTGGAGGCTGGCAGTGTTGTCGTAGTCGACGCGAGCTGGAAGAGGCTCCACCCCGACGTCTTCAGAGGGATACGTGGAATACACGTGAAACTACCACCTCTCCTGGCGGCAAACCCCGTAAACTACGGAAAGCCCTGCGTACTATCTAGTGTAGAGGCCGTCGCGGCAGCACTCTACATAACGGGTTTCAGGGAGGACTACGAGAAGCTACTGGGGTTGTTCAAGTGGATGCGGACGTTCCACGAGCTTAACAGAGAGCTTCTAGAGGAGTACTATAAGGCCAGTACACCTGCCGAGCTGGAGAAGGTTGTCGCCGAGTACTGGGGCGTTAGCCCCTGTTGACGGGGCCGGGGATTAACCCGTCTTCTGTCTCTCGCCCGCATTGGACTAAGCGGCCTGTACCGGTCCGGCGACAGGTCACACCGGCCCCAGGCCTTACACCCCGCGGGACGGCCGTTTCAACGCATCCACCGCCGTCCTCGGCCGGTTACCAGACCCCCGTCGCCGGGGGTCTCGCGCGGCCCCATCGCCATTAGAGCGGTGGCCGTGTCGTTTCTGTGCCGTTGCCACGGGTTCTACCCGTGCTCCTTGCGGAGCCGCGGTGTCGCCCGGTGGACGGTGTTTCCTCACCCCTTACGGGGCGAAGCGGGCTCCCCGGCCCCACAATTCTATTTCGCTATAGGCCCCTTAAGCTTATGTTACTAGAACCTCTTCTTTAAGGATATGGTTATATAAGAGAACACCCGTCCCTTGACCCTCTCGCTCCCTATCTCCACCTTCACCAGCTCGAGGCCGTCTCCAAGCCTGTGAACCAGCTCGTTATACACGTCCACGGCTTTCGAGATGTACGGACCCCTACCCTTCAGCAGCACGAGGCCAGGCCCCTCCTGGAAGCCTACTATAGCCTCTATGACGTAGTCGTCTATACTACCCCTCCTCACGTTGATGACCTTGTTAACTTGGCCGGCAGACACGCCAGGTCACCATATCTTGAGTTAGCTTTAGACACCCCCGTATTATATATTTTGCTGAATGGATGAGCGCCGCAGGAACCGGTCGTTCTACCCCTCCTCTTCAACTGCAACCACTGTACCCGGCAGTCGATCCACCGTGGAGACCTGTGGTTTTACAGGTCTGTGTCAAGTGGAACAACTGGCCAGCTCACCCACCCCTATAATTCAACTGCAGGAAGTGTCATCGTTGAAACGACCACATCTATAAGTTTGTATAAAGGTAGACAAAAGAAAATCGAGAAACGCTTATGCGGCTGAAATCGTAGCCTAGTAAGTAAATACCTGTGTGTCAAGAAGCCGGCTCTGCAGTGTCGAGCCTCGGGAGAGTCTACGCCAGAAAGTGTGGTGGAAATAGGGGGGAACCGCAGGTTCGCCCTCATTGCTTCGACTGGATCACCTGGCCAGGTCAGGCTATGGTGGTGGCCTCGTATGCGGGTTTTAGCGGGCGTCGTATCAGGTTGTGCCTCTCCAGCTCGTCGACGACTCTACTGATCTCTAGGGGGGCGCTAGTGGCCCCCTTGACTATGTCGTCGATCGTCCTCTCCATCCTCCTGGTCATGTCGACGCTTACCAGGGACGGGTACTCCGATGACAGGTACTCGTAGACCTCTACGCCCAACTTCGTCGGCACCAGCCTCTTTTTCTTCTTCGTCTCTACGACGTAGCCGTGCCGCTTGATACTCTCGATTGTCTTCGCGTAGGTGCTGGGCCTCCCAATGCCGGTCTTCTTCATCAAGGAGACGACGTCGCCCTCGCTATACAGCGCTACTCGGCTCCCCCTAACAACGCTCTTCGACGCTACCCCTACGGTGGCCACGTCGACACCGACCTTTACCAGTCTGGGCGGCTGCACTAGGTTGAAGCCCTCCTCTACCACCTCCTCTACGAGTCTCAGCTCGGACAGGGTGAACCCGTCCACGATAACAGCGTACTCTGACACAACAGCCTTGAAGGGCTTCATCTGGCTCGCGATGAACCTCCTGAATATGAGGTCGTAGACCCTCAGGTGGAGTCTTGTGATCGGCCTCGTCAACACGACGACGCCCTCGGAGACCGACTTCTCCAACATGTCGACGTCGAGAGGCCTTGTCGGCCTTATCGCCTCGTGGGCGCCACTACTGCCCCAGCTACTCGGGTTGGCCAGGTGAGACATGTTCCTAGACTCGAGATACTTCAAGGCCAGGCCAATACCGGTCGACGACACGTGTGTCGAGTCGGTCCTGTGGTACGTGATCAAGCCCATCTCGAAGAGGTCCTGGGCAACCCTCATCGCGACACCGGCAGTGACACCGATTCTCGACACCGCGGCCAGGTAGTCGTCTGTCGTGAAAGGTGGCGGGGGGTTGAAGACCTGTATAGTGCTAGACCTCCTCACCAATGTAGCAGTTTTAGCAGAGGCTACTCTCTCAGCGACCTCCCTGTCGTCGAGACACGCGTTTACCCACAGTCCTCCCTGGAGGTCTAGTTGGAGAGATACCTTCCAGCACTTCGACTCGTTGTACTCTCTCATTCTTTGTATAATGAAGCCGAGAACGGGCGTCTGTACGCGCCCAGCCCCGAGAAACCTGGCGTTGTACTTCTCCCACAAATGAGTGCTAAGGCTGAAGCCGACGAGTCTGTCCAAGGCTCTCCTGTAAATCTCGGCCTCGACGAGCCTCTTCTCGACGCTCCTCTTGTTTTCCAGGGCTCTGAAGAACTCTCTCAGGGTGATCTCGTGCATCTCAACCCTGTACACTTTCTTCCCGAGATACCTTATAGACAGGTAAACGTCGTACGCTATCTTCTCCCCCTCCTCGTCCGGGTCGGTCGCTATGTACACCTCGTCCACCTCCCTCGCGACCTTTCTCAGCGATGCGATGGTCTCCGAGGCGTCGCTGTACACCCTGCTCCCGCACCTAGGGCAAGAGTCCCCGTAGGTGAACTGGGCCCCGCAGATTAAACACTTCTTGATCGTCTCGTAGACGGGAGATATGGCGTCCCCGTTGAAGACGATACCGTGTAGACCTCGCTCCGGGTTGGTTGTGAGGTCGTACAGGTGTCCTCTGGTAGCCATTATGACTAGGTGGGTTACACGCCCGTCTTTTATAAACGGGATCTCGTACACGGGCGTCCTGCCTACAACCCTCTTCAACGGCCTGCCGAAGAAGCTCGCTATCGTCTTCGCCTTGGTAGGTGACTCGACGACGACCAGTATACTCTTGAAGCCGAACTCCCCACCCTCACCCCTCCGCGTGGACTCGATCAACTGGAGCTCTCTCCCTAGGTCTAGCTGGTCCAGACTCTTGATCGAGAGGGCGTCGTTCGATATGCTTTTCAGGCGCGCCTCGAGCCCCCTAACCACGTTCACCAGCTGGGCGTGCTCGAATATCACCGATAACCCGTGCGTCATGCGGCCTTTGAGCATCCTACTAGCCCTACCCGTGGCTTGAATGTACGTCATCAGGTCTGGTATGAGTACGAGGACCCCGCTCTCGGTGTAAGTGAGAGTGAGGGAGCCTGCTTCGACCACCCCGCTCGCGGCCACAATCTCGCGAACGACCTCTACCAGCCTTTTCTTTATCTCGACCAGCCTCAAGACCACGCTTCTCAAGTAGTCGCTCAACGAGTCGGGGTCAACTTTACCCTTGAGCACTTGGGAGACCAGCCTCAGCTCGCTCGGGGAGAGCTTCAACACGTAGGCTCTCAACTCCTGCAACACGCTTCCAGCGTCAACCCCTTTGTCCCGTGCTAGTATGGCGAGCCGGAGTAGGCCGTTCAGACTGGAGGCGTAGTCCTCTAGTTTCAACGTGAACAGTGGCGTGCCCAAGAAGACTATGTACTTGATCGCCTCCGGGGCGTCCACACCCCTAACACTGACGCCGTAGTAGTTCGCGCTACCGTAGATCAAGTCGACTTCTCCTCTCCTGAGCTTCTCGATCGACGAAGGAGAGGCCTCTTCTACCCTTAGACCAGCGGCTGCCTGCTTCAGGTCCTCAACGCACTTCTCGAAAAAGCCCCTTAACGGGTGTCTTGGGCTGACGTAGACGATACCGCCTCTACCCAGCCTGCCGACAATGTCAACTACCTCCCTGCACGACACCACGGGTTGGTAGGAGTCGGTTACGTCTCTACCGTACACAGTCACGCCCGATATGTCCACTCTCAGCAGCTCTCTCAGGATCCTGGAGTACAACCCCTTCATCCGCCCAGTCGCAGACGAGAATACGACCTGCCTACCCCCCACCTTGCTGTAGGCTTCGTTTATTCTCTTCTCGAGCTCTACCAGCTCTCCGGCCAGCTTCATGTACTCCTCGTCGTCCCCTAGAGCCCTTGAGACGAGGAGCTTCCAGAGAAGGCTCATCTTAGCTTTCACTAGACCTACCACGTCCTCGTCGAAGCCGACGACCCTGAGGAGCCTCACGATGTTCTTCTGGCTTCTAAGGAGGCTGTCGACGTCGTCTACTATCACGATGTCTACACGCGAGTCGCGTAGGGCGCTCTCGTACCTGGAGAAGAAGCTGTTGGTTGCGACTAGTACGTCGAAGGAGCCGCTCGCTATGTCTCTTATTAAACTCTCGCGTGCCTTCTTCGACATCTTCGAGTCGTAGGCCACTACTCTCAACTCGGTCTTCGACTTTTCGGAGATCTCCACCAGTTTATTGTACACCTGGCCGACTAGAGCCCTCGTCGGCACCAAGAACAAGGCTTTTTTCCTGTACACTGCCGAAGAGTACACTGCGAAAACGGCGAGCAGCGTTGTTTTCCCCAGCCCTGTAGGCGCTATTATTGCCGTATTCTCTCCGCTCAGCAACCTCATCGCCCACGCTCTCTGACCACCCCACATCGGGGACCCCACTGCCTTTTCAAAGAAGCCGTTGAAGTCCTCGAGCTCGCTGTTCAAGAAGGCCTCTAGACTACCCTCTAGGCCTTCCCGCCTAGAGCACAGCTTGCAGACACCCGTGGCCTCGAGTTCCTCGGAGTAAGCGTCTCCGCCGCAAACAGGGCAAGAAGAAGAGTACACCGGGTTTAACTTCAGCATTTGCTTTAATGCCCCTATGTGGTTATACCGCTAGAAGAATTCGTTTAAAGAGGCGTGGTGCCGTATTACTGTGGTTCCACCGCGTAGATAGTAAAGCTTTTATACGGTTCTCTTAATGTTATAGATTTCAGCTATACACCTAAGTCAGAAAAGGGTGAAGGAAATGGCAGTCCAACCACAAAGTGCCAACACCGTGTTGGTTGGTAAGAAGCCCGTAATGAACTATGTAATAGCTGTACTAACTCTAGTACACCAGGGCATCAAAGAGATATACGTGAAAGCCCGCGGCAGAGCCATTAGCAAGGCTGTGGACACGGTCGAGATAGTGAGGAACAGGTTCCTGCCAGGCAAGGTCGACGTAGAGGAGATAAAGATCGGCAGCCAGACAGTGACAAACCCGCAGGGCAAGGAGAGCAGGGTCAGCATCATCGAGATCAAGATCAAGGTAAAAGAGTAAAGGACCGCCTGTACGACGTAGTTAGCAAACACTATTTTTAACGAACGCCCATTAACAGGCCATCTTCGACCGCCCCCTCCTCACAGCCGAATACTTCTCGACGAGCCCCCTGAGGTAAACAAGGGGGTCTACACACCTGTACTCCAAGTCCCCGACTTTAACGAGCAGGCTCCTCTTAACCAGCTTCCTAACTATGCTTAAAGCGGTCTTGTTTGGTAGGCAAAACCTTTCTTTCAGTGTATCAACAGCCTCCCCTATGTTCAGCGGCTCCCTGCGGTCTAGGCAGAGGGCTACATACGACAAGAAGTCTCTTTTCTTGAGGAATTTAACTCCCTGCTCGACCATAACTACCCCACGAGTCATGGGATTAGCTGACCTGTATTAAAACAGCGGTGGTATGTTGCCACGCGTGTTAGCGGGTAGCGTGGTGTTGGAGGCCTGGAGGCTAACGCTGCACGAGCTGGCGGCCCTTCTCAAGAGTTTAGACGACCAGAGTAGAGTCGGTGTCACGACCAGACCGGGCGTCATACTGGCACGCCTAGGCGAGAGGGCAGTCGACGTTGCCGTACCCCCGTTCGCTATTGTCGTAAGTGGCGTGGACCCCGCGACTCTACCGGCGATCTCGAAGGTTCCTGTAGCCTACGTCACGGCCAGGGACACGTGGCTGGACTTGAAGTGGGTTAGCGCGAGGACTCTACTAGCAGTCGCCGAGGCTCTCAAGGGGTGTGTGCTGGAGAACAACTGTGGGGTTGTCACTCTAGACGAGAACATCGAGATCCGACTGGGAGTCGTAGAAGAAGATTGCCAAGAAGTACACGCGACAGGCTTCTACACGGCACCATACCACTACGCCGGTGCGAAACCTGGCCGGCCCTACACGGGCGAGCCAGGGCTAGTCTCGCAACCAGGCGGGTATAGGTTGCTCGAGGTTTCAGCTGGGGGGAGGGAGGTTGTGAACCTTAAGATACCCTTGAAGTGCAGAGAGCACGCGACACTGTACTTCCTCGGCCTCGTCGACGCCATTCTATACCTGGCCGACAGGTGAGGACGCGTTTAAAGGCCTGATTTGCAGAAGTTATAGCCTGGATGAAGACACTTGCCCCCAGATGACGCATGGATGACGAAATTACCGCGATCTGACGCCTCTAGATCACTTTCATCCTCTTCCTGGCCTTCGACTCGACTACCTCGTTATACTCCTCGATCAGCCTCTTGATGTACGGGGACAAGACGCGCGGCTCCACCCTCTCCAACAGGCTTTTAAAGAACTTGCTGGCGCACTTGCTACTGTGGAACTCGAGTCTCAGGTCGCCGTACTGCACTACGATACCCTGCCCCTCCGGGAAGGGCCTCCCGCACACAACACACTTATGCTTTACACTCGTTGAAACCCACCTCGACTAGCCTCTCGTATAAAGCCGTGGGAGTCTCAGTGTAGAGCCTGATTCTAGAGGTCTTGGAGCGGGGGTCTAGTAGTTCGATGAACCTCCTCTGCTTGTTTAAAGTAAAGCAGAGGTTGTGGTCTAGAGTTATGAAGTTCTTGTTGTTTACGACAATGCCCCTCCTATACACCGCGAAGCTGTAGGGTATGATCAAGTTTACGTAGGTCATCCTCCTCGTGACGGCCCACCTCAGCGAGTAAAGTATGGCAAAGATCAAGGTGTACATTGTAACGTAGTTCAGGAAGTTGGAGAGCAACTTACTCCCTGTCACAGTAAGGAGGTAGCCCACCAACTCTACGCCGGCTAACCCGTTGTAGAGCGAGTACAGGAAGATCGCCAGTATAGAGATCGCGATCGTCACCATGAGGAACTTGAACTGCTGTCCTAGGTCTTTGTTTAGGCCCGGGTCTGAGACCGCAACCTTCATGGCGTTAGACTCTTTGTATAAAGGGGTTCCAAGCTCGCTCGGCGGAGGCATTTTACCGGTTTTCATTGTGAACCTGTAGACGATGAACAAGACGAACATGTAGAAGACGAAGAATATCAGTAGACTGTATGCCGGTAGCAGAGTTGTCAAGAGAGCTATGACTATTATGCTGATAGCGTTGATCAGGACGCTGACGTGCCTCTTAGGCTGGCCCATCATCACAGACACGCTAAGAACACTATTGGCTGGTAGATTAATAAATTTGGATAGCAATATTAGGTTGTGATGATGAGTCGCCACTTATCGGAGTAGTGAAGACGGCTCGTGTTTCTGACGCCCTGTAACCAATTTAAGTGGTCTACCAGTGAAACTAACTTTGGTGATGATAGGGGAGCCCTGATCGGTGAGGAGGTTATCCCTGCCTGATAGGGTGTAGCGTTTGGGGGCGACGCTTCTAGTCAAACTCTACGTGGACGCTGTAAGCGAGGTCGCGCTACCCAAGCTAGCCCGTGCTCTAAGAGGGATGGGTTTTAGAGTCGAAGTACTCCCACCCGTCTCTTTAATAGCATTACTATCCGCGGAGGTAGGGTCGGTTCACGACGTGATGTACAAGGTGAAGTCCGCGGGCTCCAACGAGTACGTTAGGAGTGCGTGCCTCGAGTACTGGGCTAGGGCGTCCAAGTGCCCGTGTACCAAACCCCTCGTTAAAGTGAAAGACTGGGTCGCGTGCTCGGACACCATAGAGGGGGTGCAGCTCTACATAAGGTGCGGCCCTAGGGGCGTCTTAATCAGGGTCGCCCTGAGAGGGTCGTTGAGAGACCTCGCGAGCCCTCCCTCCTCTGTTTTCACCGTGTGTGCTGATAGAGAAGGCTTCGACAAGCTAACAACCTCGATAGGCAAGAGCCTTGAAGCCCTATCGTCCTACGTTAGGAGCTTGGCGTGAGAGGTAATCTCTATTAAGGCGGAGGCGGAGACTATGAACTAGTGATGAGCGCCCTATCCAACGACATGCCAGGATGAAGATTAACGAACCCTGTCTGAAAACGGGGGCTGAGAGTCCTACAACCCGCTTTCATGGAGTACCTTCTTGAACCTGAGAGCGTCGTCGAACATGTAGACGTTGTTGAATAGCACGTAGACCTCTCTGTCTCTGTACTCGGATACGATGTTCTTCAGCTTCTCCAGGTCGCTGTCGGTGTACTTGTACCTGTAGTTCACTTCACCGGGGCCGATACCGTGGAGTCTGAAGTAGACCACGTCCGCCCTCTCTGAAATCGGCCTGTTTCTAAAGGGGTCTACCACGTGTACTATACCGAACTCCTCGACGACCCTGCGTAGCTCGGCCGAGTGGGCCCACTCTCCTCTCGGTTCCCAGCCTAAAACAAAGCCCTGCGAAACCTCGCCCGCCTTACTGAAGAACTCCCTGACCCATCTCACGGACTCCTCGTTGAAGGGGAGGCTGGGCGGAGTCTGTAAAACTACGACCTTGGCCCCAAGAGCCTCCGCGACCCTCAGGGTCTCCTCTAGTGCCTCGAGGTTCTCTTTTGTCGGCTTTAGCAGGCCGTAGTTCGCGAGGTCGCCCCTCGGCCTCTTCTTCATCCTCTTCCACGTGGGTGAGGTCGGGGGGTGTGTTATAGCCTGCCAGGCTTTCACGGTGAACTCGAAGTCTCTCGGAGCTTCGCTCCTGAGGTTCTCCGCCCACTCGACGGTGGGGAGGTCGTAGAACGTGTTCTGGAGCTCGACTAGGCTCAAGGACTCGTAGTACTTCTTCCTCGCTTTAGGGAACCCGCAGCAGCCTACCTTGACTACCATTACGGTTTACCCTGTGAACCACACGGCCTCGATGTTCTTGACCGACTCCAACATCTTCAGTTTATCCGCTATCAAGCTCGGCTGCTTTATGTCTGTCTTGGAGACGTCGACTATGATCTCGCACTCGGCGATATCGCCCCTCTTGATCACGACACACTTGGTCATCACAATATCGGCACCGTAGTCCGCCAGGTACTTCGTTATCTCGGCCAGCACTCCAGGCCTGTCCTCTATCCTCATCAATAGTCTAACCAGTTTCGCCGATACCGGGAGGGGTGTTATGACTATCTCCTTCTTGTCTCTGTCCCCGACCACCACCACGAACATGCCCTCCCGTATATCTAGCGCCTCTCTAATGGTCAAGGGTATCGTGATCCTGCCTTTGGAGTCTACACGGACAAGCTCCTCTATCTTAACCATTCATGAGACCCCCTTTGCTACTTGTTTAATTTGTAAACGCCTTTTATAAGCTATAGCAAACAAACTGCTATCTAGAGCTGTGGTTTTCTTCATAGTTAGTTACCTAGAGAACTGGTCGGTGTTTCAACACCCGGACTTCTACACACTGCTACTGGACTAGTGACGCTAATGTTAGTCGATCAAGTGTTTTAAAAAATGATAAGGAAGACTGCTGATCATCCGATCAAATTAGCCCTCCTGAATTTTAACCAGCCTATTACGAAGGGTACAATAACCCACAACACTGCCGAGGCTACAACCAGTAACGGGTTAACGACAGACCCCACGTTTTTAGGCTCGATGCTGAGACCGTTGTGGATCCCGAAGTAGTACTGGGAGAAAGATGTTGGGCCCAGAGGTGAGAGGTAGTACGATATGTACATGTTCACCCGGAGCCTCTCGTAGAGGTCAGGCCCTATCCCCTGCAACTGAGTTACCACGATCACTATGATCTGGTAGAGTATAGTGAATAGCAAGTACGCTGCCACAGCTAGCGCGATGTAGGCTCCTCCCCTGGTAGAGCTCGCGATAGCGTAGCAAACACTGTAGAACGCTATCAGGGAAGCAGCCAGCCCGGCGAAGAGCAAGAGGTAGGAGTACAGGTCGAAGTAAACCCCGATCAAGGCTTGCAGTGTCAGCATTGTTGATGCGAAGAACAGCAGGGACGACGCCAGAGCCACTAGTACGCCCGCTACAAACCTCGTTATGTAGACGTCCAGACGGGTAATAGGCCTCGCCAGGAGGAACTCGAGGGAGCCCGACGACCTGGGCTTAGCCAGGTATACGTACGCTAGGTATATCATCAGGATAGGGAAGAACATCGAGAACGGGGCCAACCCTACCGTCCCGGCCAGGACGCCCGCCACGATCTTACCCATAGGCACACTGCTCACTGTGGACACCATCGAGTTGGCGTAGCCGACTATGACGCAGCTGCTGTTACGCGCCACTAACAACACGTGTAGTGACCCAACTATGTCCTCGCCAGTAGTCGTCGTGACGCTCTGGAAATCCCACACTATTTTTTCGAGCTCGCTAGAGTTCCCTACATTAAACCTGACCAAGTTCAGGCCTGGCGCGACTTCGCCGAGGGGTATCAGGTAGGAGGCGAGGTTGCCGTAGTCAACTTTGTCTGGGAGACTTGTGGAGTTCGGTACCAGGTAGAGCTCGTAAGTTAAGTTGTCCCTGTCTAGTAGAAGGACCACAGATACAAGCTCGTACCTGCCCTGCCCGTGACTCACCAGTAAGAAGGCTGTATCAAGGTACTTGTCCGACAACGTCCTGCCTTGTAGTGGAGTCAGAACTATTACCCCAGGAGGTCTCGTTTGGGGTATTAACTCCTTAATAGGGAACGAAGTCTCGTTCAGGCAGTAGAACGCCCAGTCGGCTGGGGGGCTGAACGGGATTGAGCTCGCCACATAGACGGTGTCGTTGTCGAGAGTAAATGGTCTACTATACGATGTGGTGAAAGAGTAGCTACCCGTCTTAGTCGTGACATCTACCTTTAAGTACAGGCTAGACTGCTTGTCAAACTGGCCGATCGGGCTAGTCAAGTTTTTGAGCACGGAGATCTTGCCGTACCCGGTGACCACGCCGCTATCTAAGACAGTGGTCTCGGGTGGCGTATTAGGCTTGGAAAACGTGAAATTATCCAGCTCGTAGAATATACCCCCCTCCGTCGATTTGAGATCGGGCGTCAGCAGTAGCGCCTCGAGGTAGAACTGATTTCTAGCGGGGCTTACATACGAATATAGCGCGACGTAAGTAGTCCCGGGCGTAGTGGCCAGGGTGCTAGAGGTTAAGTAGGCGAGCCCTACCCCGGCTAGGATAAACAATGATAGTGCCACTATTACGGATAGTCTTAGAAGACCTCTCTTGAAGTCGTAGAGCACGGGGTTCACGGACTCTCGGCCTCCTTAATCAAGCTGAAGAAGAAGTCTTCGAGACTCCTCTCCTCTCTCCTAACCTCCAAAACACCGACACCGTTCTTGACGAGCTCGGCGACTATCTCTTCCACGCTGCCCATGGGCCTCCTAACGAGGATTCTACCCCCTTCCAGGACGAGGGGCTCGCCGAACCTGCCGAGTATCCTGAGCGTGTTTTCGTCCACTCTGCTTAAGGCCAGGTAGATTCCCGGGCTAGCCTTGCTCTTGATCTCCTCCATCGCGTGTACGCCTATTATCCTACCCTTGTGTATGAAGACGACTCGGTCTGCTATGTCTTCAACCTCGCTCAGTATGTGGGATGAGAAGAGGACTGCTTTACCCTTCTTCCTGAACTCCTTAGTCAACTCCCTGAAGAAGGCGATCCCCTGCGGGTCTAGGCCGTTCAAGACCTCGTCGAGTATGAAGTTAGGCGGGTCGTTCATCATAGACACGGCTAGGGCAAACCTCTTCTTCATCCCCTGGGAGTAGGAGGACAGCTTCATGTAGAGGGCGTTACCCAACCCGAACTCCTCGAGGAGCTCCTTGCCGAGCTTCCTAGCCTCTGTGCCAGTAATCCCGTAGTAGCCCGCGAGGTAGACGAAGTAGTCTAGCGCCCTGAAATCTGTCTCGAAGATAGGTAGCTCGGGAACCCAGCCGACTCTTGTAGAGGCGGCCCTCTTCTCCTTGGTCACAGAGTAGCCGTCTACAACGACGTCCCCGGAGTCGGGCGGCAGCACCCCGACAGCTATTCTAATAGTGGTCGTCTTACCGGCCCCGTTGAGGCCGACGTACCCGACTACTTCGCCATTAGATACTTTGAAAGACACGTCCTCGAGAACCTTTTTGCGCCCAAAAGACTTGTGCAGGTTCAAAACTTCGATCGTCAACTGTGAAAGTCCCTGTGGAGTTCTTACCTCATTCTGCGTATAAAAGTGTTTCCTCAAGGGCTAGCTGACGGGCGGCGGTATTATAGTGAGAGTTTTAACCGGGTAGTCTTTGAGCCTCTCTTTCCACATCTCGCCTAACCCTAGTATCACTATTATGTCCGATACGGTCACCCTCGCCTTCTCGAGCATGTCTATTACAGCCCTCATGGTCTTACCCGAGTAGACGACGTCGGCCAGTATGAGGACGAAGTCTTTCCTACTCAGCATGTCCTTGTCCAGGTAGAGGGCCTCGGCCTCCTTCGGGGTCCTCACGACTATAGAGCTGAAGTACTGGACGCCCGGGTAACTCCTCCTTTTGACCAGTATAATGGGCGCCCCAAGCTCCATCCCCAGGAGTGTGCCTAGAGGTAGCACGGACTCAGCCGTCACAACGATCTTAGTGATGTTCGTCGGGACCAGCTCTAGTAGTAGGACTATGGAGAGCAGCCTGATGACGTAGGGGTCTTTGAGGACCCTCGACAGGTCTATTAGCGTGCTCTTCTCGTGTTCGACAAGCTCTCGTAGGAGGTGGTTTATGTCTATCGAGAGGGTCAGCTTCGAGAGTATGTTGACGGCCTGCTCGTAGCTGGGTATTATGTTCCCTCTCACGTACCTGCAGAGAACGGATTCCGGTATGCCTGTGAGCATAGAGAGGTCCTTGTAGGACAGGTTGATCTTCAGGAGTCGTAGCATCTCGTTAGCTAATAGCCTGATTTTCATCCTGTTGGCCTTCGTTGTACCGTAGACTCTGTTAATGTTGCTCATCATTTGAAATACTTCGCTGTCGAGGGGCTTTCTCACGACTATCGAGGTTATAGAACTCCTGACCATGCTACCGACCTTCTCGTCTATGATAACTTTAATACGGCTAAATAAAAACTTATTCAAAGTGGGATGAGTGGGGTCTTAAGTACCGACCTTGATGAGGAGAAACCCACGCTACGACCGGTGGGTTGAACTGGTCGAGTTAAAGTTCGACGAGGCGTTTACAGAGCTCGGTATCAGGGACGAGACGGTATACGAGAAGCTCCTTGAGAGCGTACTAGAAGGGCTGGACTACGTCCTCGTCTGCGGCTCCTGTAGCGAGTGGGAGTACTGCGTGGTCTCCTCGATAACTTTCCAGGGCGACTACTTCGAGGTCGGTGTGAGGGGGGCTAGAGTCTCGGTGAGCGAACAGCACCCATTCGATAAGCTGGTCGAGAGGCTCTTCGCGCTTTCGCGGACCGTCGTGAAAAAGGGTAGTAGAGTGTACTTCTACCTCTCCCCCGAATTCGCCAAGCCGGCGCGGCTCATGCTCTGCGGGGACAGAGAGCCCTCTGATATAAGAGTCGAAAAGGCGTTATTTGAGGAGAGAGAATTTATCGAGGGCGGGAGGGAGTAGTGGTCTTAGTCAGAGCGAGCAAGTGGCTCAGCGAAGAGGACTTCCAGGAGCTACTCAAGGTAGCCAATTATATTGGTAGAACGGGGGGCAGTGTCTCCTTCGAGATCGACGTGGACAAGGCAGTATTGAACGGCTACACTTTCGAGGACGTCCTCAACCTGGTCAACGACCTCCAGCTAGAGGTCGAGGGATCTATCGAGGAGCTGAGACGCGAGTTCGATAAGTTCCGTGTATCGGTGGATTACGACTCGTTGTCCGGCTACGTCCTGTTTCGAGTACCGCTGGGGGTCGTGGGCAGGGTCAAGGACAAGCTGAGGGAGATGGGTGCTAGGAGGCTCGGCGTGCAGAACGGGCTTGTCGTGTACAGGCTACCCCCCTACATGCTACATACAGCCCGGATGGTCGTGGAGGCGTCGGGTTTATCCATCGAGGACAGGCAGGCTTTGACGGCTAAGAAGGAACTACCCTTCAAGCCCGAGCTCGTCAACGTAAAGCTGAGAGACTACCAGGAAGAGGCTCTCGCGAAGTGGCTCGAGAACAAGGGCACCGGTATTATAGCCCTGCCGACGGGGTCCGGGAAGACGCTCATAGGGGTGGCGGCCATCACGAAGATCTCCGAGAGAACCCTCATTGTTACCTACACGAAAGAGCAGGCTGTCCAATGGAGAGAGACGATACTGAAGTACACGAACACGCCCAGCCACATGGTAGGCCTGCTCTACAGCGAGGAGAAGAGGATAGCACCCATCACGATAACAACCTACCAAACAGGCTTCAGGATGATCAAGGAGATAGCACCGCAGTACAGCCTCTTAATAGTAGACGAGGTGCACCACCTGCCCGCGGACAAGTTCAGGTTCATCGCCGTCCACGCCATGGCACCCTACAGGATGGGCTTGTCGGCCACCCCGTACAGGGAGGACGGGAGGCACGAAGAGCTGTTCCCGCTACTCGGGGGAGTAGTGTACTACAAGACGCCCGGCGAGCTGGCGGAGCAGGGTTACCTAGCGAGGTACGTGGTCTACACGGTGAAGACCAGGCTCCCTCCCAACGAGTGGAAGGAGTACCTCGAGTTGAGGACTGTATTTGAGAAGTACGCTGCGGGCAGAACGTTTGAGCAACTAGTGGACGACGCGTCTAGAGGGGACAAGTCGGCTGCCGAAGCGCTCAGGGTTCACAGCAAGATCAGGGGGATCCTCGCAAAGTCTAAGGCCAAAATAGAGAAGGCTATTGAAATCGCCAGAAGCGAGCTCGCGAAGGGGGGCAAGATCATAGTCTTCACACAGTACGTCGAGCAGGCCGAGGAGTTAGCGAAGAGGCTTAACGCCTGGCTGCTGACAGGCGAGACGCCCGGGGAGGAGAGGAGGAGGGCCCTCGAGGAGTTCAAGTCCGCGAAGTCGGGTATACTCGTGGTCACGACAGTAGGCGACGAGGGGCTGGATATACCAGACGCGAACGTCGGTATAATCGTCTCCGGCACGGGGTCTAGGAGGCAGTTCGTACAGAGGCTGGGCAGGATCCTGAGACCGAAGCCCGGTGGTGGCGAGGCCAGGTTGTACGAGATCGTCCTGGAGAAGACGAGCGAGGAGTTCCAGGCGAGGAAGAGGAAGAGCACCGGCTTAAGCGACTTCGCCTAGCTCTTCTTCACCTTCGCCCTAATAGACTCGAGCAAACTCCTGTCTATACCCATTCTCCTAACGATCTCGAGCACCTTATTGTACGCCTCCTCGTCGCTGGACGCCTCCACGTTGAAGACTATGTTCGTGCCCGACAGCGCTATCCTGTACCTCGTCTTACCCAGGAAAACGTACTTTTCGACCAAGACAAGGTCGCTTTTCGAAACCTCGCTCAATCAGCCAACCCCTTTATCATCACTCCTCAGCGATCGAGGACTTCCTCATGCAATCTCTAACTAGGCCAATTCTCCTTTAATAACTTGTAGACCTCGGATAAGGCCACGGGGAGAGTCTTGGTCTCGGCTACTACCGGCATGAAGTTGCTGTCGCCTGTCCACCTCGGGACGACGTGGACGTGGACGTGGCCCGGCACACCCGCGCCGGCGGGCCTGCCTATGTTAACCCCTATATTAAAGCCCTCGGGGTTGAGGGACTTCCTTATCGCGGCCATGCTCTTGTTGACAAGCTGCACCAGTTCTAAAAGCTCTTCGTCACTCATCTTCTCGAGGCTGTCCACGTGCCTGTAGGGCGCCACCATTACATGGCCGGTGTTGTAGGGGAAGGTATTTAACACCACGAAGTTGAACCGCCCCCTGTAGACTATATAGGCCTCGTCGTCCCTCGCGCCCTGCAGTTTGCAGAAGAGGCACTCCTGCGCGCCCGCCAGCGTCTTGACGTACTGGTACCTCCAGGGCGACCAGAGTATCCTCAAATGTAGGCACCCCGTCGCATAGCATATTTTTAGCTCAAGGCGGATTATATGTGTAGTAAATCAACAAAAACGCTGTCCACGGACGGGAGTGGTCCCGTTTGATCGAGCTCTCGCTACTCGCAGTAGTCGAGTACGCTATTACGTTGCTCTTCCTAACCCCCTTCTCCGTCTACGACTACAAGAAGAGGGACATCCCGGATAAACTCGTGTACTTGTTCCTAGCGGTGTCGGTGGTCCTCTGTTTCCTGAACTTCTACTTGGTGAAAGACCTCGTGCCCTTCCAAGCCCAGGCTCTCTACACCCTGCTGTCCGTGGTGCCTGTCCCGCTAGTGCTACTGGTCCTGGCGAGGCTAGAGCTCGTGGGGCCGGCCGACTTCTACGTGGTCACGTCGATCGCCGTCGCCTACTCCTCGCCGCTCAACTACCCCACTCTACTAGGTGGATACAGCGTCCCCGTGCCTCCTATAGTCTACTCGGTCTTAATCTACGCCCTAGTACTCCAGATCGCGGTCCACTACGCTGTTCTTGCTGCGAGATTACGCAGGTTCGGGTTTAGGGTTCCAAAAGGCTTCAGCGCGTGGGACAAGGCCTTCTTGGCGATAGCGGGCTGGCCTATTACAGTAGGCGAACTACTAGAGAAAGACTACTACGTGCCTCTACAGGAGCCGTTCGAGAGCCCCCTGGGAGTCGAGTGGAGGCTTAAGGGAGTAACGAAAATAGAGGACTCGGAGTTGAGGTCTAGAATCGGCGAGTACCTCGAAAGGGGGCTGGTCAAACACGACGAAGTAGTGTGGGCCTCTTACGGCCACCCGTTAGTGGTCTACATATTGTTTGGCTTCATAATGTTCCTGGTAAGGGGCTTCTAGACCTCACTCCTCGGAGTCCCTAATACCCTCCTCCGTTATTACGAAGACCGCCTCCCCCTCCGGTAGGTGGGGGGCGTCGACGATCCTGGCTATCCTCTTGTTACCTTTCGACTTTCTCAGCTGGACTCTCACACCTGGTGTGTGCGCTAGTACGTGCCCTCCCACGGCCACGGTGGGGTCGCCGTAGAACACGTCGGGCCTGGCCATCACCTGGTTCGTTACGACAACCGCTAGATTGTACGCCTCTGCGAGCCTCATTAACTGGTGCAGGTGCGCGTTGAGCTTTTGCTGCCTCTCCGCCAGGTGCTCTCTACCAGGGTACTCCGCCCTGAAGTGGCTCGTCACGCTGTCTAACACCACGAGCCTGACGTTGTTCTTGGGCACGAAGCTGAAGAGCTCCTCGACTATGCTGATCTGGTGGTCGCTGTTGTACGCCCTCTGGTAGAATATGTTCTCCATAGCCTTATCGGGCTCCAGGCCCACAGCTCTAGCCATCGCCTCGATCCTCTCCCACCTGAAAGTCCCCTCGGTGTCGATGTAGACCGCCTTCCCAGACAGCCCCCCCTTCTCGGGCGGTAGTTGCACGTTCACGCTGAGTTGGTGGCATATCTGGGTCTTCCCCGTGCCGTACTCGCCGAAGAACTCGGTAATGGTCTTTGTCTCAACACCTCCGCCTAGGATGTTGTCGAGCTCTCTACTACCCGTCGTTATCTTCTTTATAGACAGCCTCTCGTACTTCACGTCCTTGGCCGTCTTGAAGGTCAGCCCGAGGACCTTCCTCGCGGAGTCGATGACCCTGGACACCGTTGTGGGGGGTAGCCCGGTCTTCTCCGAAACCTCCTCGGGCCTGGCAACTATCAGAGCCCAAACAGTAGTGTACCCGGCCGACTCGAGCTTCTCGGCTATTTGGGGGTTGACGCCCGGTAAATCCTTCACGTAAACGACCTTGCTAGAAGACCCACCCTCGCTCACGCGACCACCCTACTATGTAATAGCTGTTTTTAAACCGGCTATTTACGTTAACTGGGCTCTACCTCCTCCCGGTACTCTAGTATCTCGTGGAACGTGTTCCGGCGACAGTATGGGCAGTAGTGGAAAAGCTGTGTAAACTCCTTCTTGAGAGGGAAGCTTACCTCTAGCTTCCACGTGTTGCCGCACTCTTTACACTTTAGTAGCCAGTAGGGTATTCCTGGTCACCCCTTCTCCTGCAGTATGCCCCTCTCGACCAAGATTCTTAGTGCCCGGTTTAAAACGTCTACGACAGCACCCCTCTTACTAACATCGCCCAGTACCCTAATAGCTGTCAGGTCTATATCGCCTGTCCTGGTCAGGTCAAAAAGGACTTTTGCCTCCGAGTCCGTTAGCACGTCTGAGAGATACCTTAAGGCTATCCGGGCTAGGACAACCGGCTCCAAGCCGCCGAATGGCTTACCGGTGTCGACGCTGTCGAGCCTTTTAACAACTCTTAAACCGATGACCGTGACGTACTCGTCGTCTCTTATACCAGGGTAGATCTTCCTCAACTCGCTCACGAGCTCGGCTCTGCTCTCGAACCCGTCTCTTCTAGCCTCGCTCTCGCTGATGTCTCTCAGTCTCTTGTAGTACACGTACTCGACTCTAGCTAGGGCTATCGGGCGCGAGCCCGCGTGTATCACTACTTGCCTGTATCTCGGCCTTACAATACCCCTCCTGATAGTCGTCGTTTTAGAGCCCTCGATTATCTTCTCCGCGTACTCCCCCCGGAAGATTATGTGCCTCCCGAGAAACTTCTTGGGCGGCATCCTCGGCTACTCTACTCACAGCTGGTAGCTCGCCAACGGCCTCCTACTGACCAGGAGAGGCAGCGTGGGCTCTGTCCTAGGGTACCCCTTGACCTCTTCACCGAGCTTAGCGGTGAGCTCGCTCACAGACATAGTGGTAGTCTCGTTAGTCGCCCTCACCCTGACGCTGAGCGTCCCGCTCTTGACCTCTCTCTCGCCTACCACTACGATGTAAGGTACCCACTCCCTCCCCGCGTCTCTGATCTTCTTCCCCAGGCTCTCGTCTCTGTCGTCGACGTCTACCCGGTAGCCCTCGCCAGCCAGCGCCTGGGCCACCTTGACGGCGTAGTCCACGTAGTCCTTGGAGACCGGTACTACTCTAACCTGTACAGGGGCTAGCCAGGTGGGTATACTGGGCGTCCTCCCCTGCTTCTCCTCTAGCGCAGCGGTGTCTAGCAACATGTAGATGTACCTCTCGACGCCGCCGATGATAGCGGTGTGGATTATCACCGGGTGCCTCTTCTCGCCCTCGGGTGTCGTGTAGGTTATGTTGAACCTCTTACCGTTGCCTACGTCTATCTGGAAGGTCGCTATCTCCCTAGGCCTCCCGATGTTGTCTATTATGTGGTACTCTACGTTGAGAACCCAGTAGTAGATACCGCCCGGTATCACGGCTACCAGGACTGGGTAGTTCTCTCTCTTGACGTACTCAACTATGTCGTTGAAGTTGTTCTCGAAGAAGTCTCTCGAGACGTTGTACAGTGCTACATACCTCCTGCCGACCTTCCTTGCCTCCTCCATAATCTTCTCCTGGACTAGCTTCGACACCTCTATGGCCTCCCTGAGGTCTCTGGTCAGTATGTGGAGGTCCGGCATGTAGAACTTCCTAAGCCTGAAGCAGAGGTTGAGCTCGCCTCTCTGCTCGAGCCTGTAGCTGTCTGCGACCTCGAACATGCCGAATGGCAGGTCCTTGTGGCTTATGACCCAGTCTCTCAACATGGCGAACTGCTGGTGACAGGCAGCGTACCTCATGACGTACCTGTCCTCGTCTACAGCGACCTCGTACAGCCGGTCCCCGAACAAGAGCGCGTGCTCTAGGACAGGCCTCTCCTTCAGGTTGAACATGTTACTGCCCATAACCTTGAAGACGGGGATGCCTAGGCTCCTCACGACCTGCCAGCTGTACCTCATAACGGACTCCATTATAACCACGGCGTGGGGCCCGTACCTCATGTGGCCGTGGTCGCTCATCGGCTCCCACTCGAAGCCGAACTTCCTACAGTAGTCGTTCACCCTGTTCTCTCCGCCCGCCAGCTCGACCCCGAAGACCTCCTTGTCCACCAGGATCTTCAGGTCGGGGTACTTCGAGTAGTCGAACTCGGTCGGGTTGTACACTCTGCCCTCGGGGGTGACGATGTAGAAGGTCTTCTCCACAGTCCGCCTCACTACGCCTGTCTCCTGCTTCCTTATGGTCTTGGACAGCTCGCTGAGGGGGTGGCCGTAACACTCCAAGGCGAACTCCTTGTACCAGCCGAAGGGGGCTCTCTCTACCCTCAGCCCCCTCTCCTTTAACTTGTCGGCGAACTTCCTGAGGACGTCCATGGCTACTGGCGGGGGAGCCAGCTCGCTCGACAGGTGGGCGTAGGGGTAGACCACTACAATACCGGGCTTGAGGCTGGAGGCCGTCTCGTAGATTTCGCTGGCAGCCCTTTCCGCGACACTCTCGTCGTCGCCCTGCTCCACTGTCGAAAAGACTACTAGTGCGTTCTCGAAATCGCCTGTAGCGCTCGCCTCGCCGAGGCTCTCCGGCTCCTTGACAGCCGGCTCCCTCACCTTGTACGAGAACCTCTTGGCGTGTATTAGAAGTAGCCTCAAAACCCATCCCTTTAAGGCTTGATGCATTAATGAGCGAGGACTCATTTAATACTTTGCTTCCGCTGAAGAAGCTTAATAGCGTGTATCGCGTTCGTAGTAGTTGGTGATGAACCCCTAAAACGCGAGAGATGAGCGGACCTGTCTCAGCTGAGAGGAGTCTTACGAGGGGGCTCAGCCTACACTACGCGGTGGTATCCAAGGAGAGAACCTCGCCGACTACTACTCCCGGCATCTGAGAGAGGCCGCCGTTCCTCCCCAGGAGTTTCACGGTGATCGACTTGAGGCGCTTGTAGCTCGTACTGCTGATGTTGAACACCTTGGTTACGAAGTCCTCGGGGGGCACTACTCTCGTTGAAGCCGCGTAGGCCACCATATACGCTAGCGCGTACCTGCCGCGAAGACTCCTGGAGAGGAGGGCGGGGTTCTCCCTCCTAATGATCTCGAGCCCTCTCTCCACGTAGGTCTTCACCCCCTCCTTCTCAATGTTCTTCTCAGCCGCTATAGACGCCTTGCTCTTAACCGTGTTAACAAACCTGCCTGTCTCGAGGACCTTGTCTGTGTCGACTACCATCCAAGGCTTCTCCTTGGCGATCTTGTAGGCCTTGTTGTACAGCCTGAGCCTGAACCTGTACGTCTTCCTGTCGATCACGCTCCTCGGGCCACGCCTCCGCCCGCGTACTGCCTCGCCCTCTTCGGTGTCAGGTGCGTGGGCGTACTCGTAAACCCTGTCTACGACGAGGCCGCACGAGCTACAGACCACGAAGCCCTCCTCGTAGTCCCAGACGAGGCTGGACCCGCATACAGGGCATTTCTCCATTGCGACACCAAGCTAGCATACGTTAGCCGTTGTTATTAGAGGAGATTTCAACCGAGGGGAGGGGGAGGGTTGAGCGAAAGTATTGAGCGGAGTTCGTTTATTAACCTTGTAAAGTCTATCATTAGCAAGGTGGTTGTATTGGAGGCTGTTCTACCAGGCACAGTAATCGGGATCAAGACCAGCAGCGGCGTGGTCCTGGCCGGCGAGAAGAGGATGACCTACGACGGCTTCATCTTGAGTAAGAGTGTAAGGAAGCTGTTCCCGATCACCGAGCACACAGCGGTAGGGTTCGCGGGCTTAACAGGGGACATGAACTTCCTGTACAGGGTGCTCAAGACCGAGGCAAGGAACTACGAGCTCGAGCACGGGAGGGAGATCAAGACCAGGAGCCTCGCCAAGCTGCTCTCCATAATCCTCTACAGTTACAAGCTCTTCCCCATGCTGACAGAGGCAGTGGTGGGCGGCTTCGACGAGGCCCCGAGCCTTTTCGTGCTAGACGCCGTAGGCAGTTTGCTAGAGGAGAGGTACACTGCGCTGGGCTCGGGCTCCCAGCTAGCTCTGAGCATAATCGAGCAGAGCTACAGGGAGGACATGCCGCTCGAAGAGGCGAAGAACCTGGCTATCAAAGCGGTCTTGGCCGCTATAGAGAGGGACGTCTTGTCGGGCGACGGCGTCGACGTCCTAGTCATAACTAGGGAGGGTATTAAGAGCGAGGAACACTTGCTGGCCAGGTCCACGACCCGCTGAGGGAAGACCCTTCCGCTTTTCTAAGGCCGTTGGTGAAAATTTATTTACTCGACTCAAGCCTAAAATAATTAGTCGAGTGGGATAGGTGTACCTCTATATGAATATACGCGTGAAGGCAGTTTTCCCTATACTCTTCCTGGCTATAGTAGTACTACCCCTCCTTACGGTAGTGCCGGTGAGCCAGGCAGCAACCCTGCCTCCAAGCAGGGTCACGGACGTGAAGAGCCTGCTAGAGGTCTTCGATAGCCCTAGCCCCAAGGTTGTAGACGCGCAGGAGCCGGGCGTCCAGGTCGTAACCAGCGGTGGCTCACAGGTATACAAGCCCTTCATCCTCGTGGCGTACAAGCAGGCGCTCTCCTACGTCAGGGAGTACGCTAAGATAAAGTACTACGTCCCGCTACCCAACGGCGTAGTAGTCGCGCACGTGGCGGTCTCGAGAGAGGGGCTCGTCAAGCTAGCTGGGCTACCCGGCGTCTTGAGTATCATGCCCTCACCCTCCTTGGAGGAGCTGTTCTCGGATCAGGCCAGGCTTAAGTCGATGGCGTTCGAGGACAAGAGCCCCAGCCAGGTCGCTGGTGCTGGCGGTTACAGTACTTTCTCGAGCCTAGACGTACTAGGCGTGAAGAGGGAGTGGTCCACCTACGGTTACAAAGGTAAGGGAGTGATAGTTGGCATAGTAGACACCGGTGTAGACTTCACCAACCCCGAGCTTGGGCTAGACGCGGTCGCGAGGGACTCCTCCGGTACACCGCTCATGGTAGTCAACGACGAGCACATAGCGCTGACGCCCATTACTGTTGTGAGAGACGCTAACGGCTACCTGAACACGAGCGGCGCTATCGTCCCAGTGTTCAGCACCCTCTACTCCGGTCTCTACGGGTATCCATACGTATACGCAGTAAGGGTGACGGTCAACTACACGGCTCCGCCTGTGAGTAAGAGCGGCGTCTACAAGTTCGGCTTCCTAGAGTGGTTCTTCTCCGACTCGCTCACAGGCTACTACGTAAGAGTCAGGATACCCACTCTACTCGTGGACGCCGACACTCCAGGAGTGTACAACGCCGTGATGTTCGACTTGTCTTCGGCGTTCTACGCCTTGTCCGCGACAATGAGGAGCCTGGAGAACAGCACGCTGGGCACAGTGTTATGGGCTGCCCCGAAACCCGCCTGGCTAGACTACAGCTTTAACGACGAGCAGCTCTTCAAGCTGGGCGTAAACGACGTGGTCGGCAGGGACTTCAATGGTGACGGCATTATAGACTTCGGCGTCGGCGTGATAGCGGGCGCTTACATAGACTCGTACGGTTTAGCGAACTACACCTACTCGTACCCCACCTTCACGTTCGGTCAGCCCGGCGAGTACCCCGGCTTAGACCCCAACGGCAACTACATCGCTATACTGACGGACTGGGAGGGGCACGGCACTAGTGTGGCTACGGTTATTGCCGCTAGGGGCAGGCTCAACTACACAGGCTACGGCGGCGTGTACAAGCTATACGGTGTCGCGCCCGAGGCCAAGCTATCTGCCGGCACGGGGTTCTTCTTCGGAGACCTGATACCGGTCGAGTACTGGCTGGGCGGCTGGGACTGGGTCTACGACCCGACTTACAGCGCCCTCTTCCCAGTGCCCAGCGGTGTGAGGAGGGCCGACATAATCAGCAACAGCTGGGGCTACATAAACCTGGCTAGGTGGGGCCACCAAGGCCCCGGCATGGACTACCTGTCGGCAGTCTTCAACCAGATAATATCCGTCAACCTGCTGATCAACCACAACGTAACCATAGTGTTCGCGGCTGGGAACTACGGGCCGGGCTACACGACTATATCCGCACCCGGTGCTGACCTGTTGATAATAGAGGTTGCCGCTTCCACGAACATGGAGTACTTCAGGTTGTACGGCTTCCCGCCCGGTTACAGCGGTGATATAGTACCCTTCAGTAGCAGAGGGCCCAACGCGCTCGGCTACCCGAAGCCCGACGTCGCTGCCGTAGGCGCGTTCGAGTGGGCCGGCGTCAGGACGGTCGACGGTAGAGGCTACGGCGTGAGAGGTTACAACGAGGGCGCCGGCGGGGGCTTGACGCTATTCGGCGGTACAAGCGAGGCGACACCCTTCACTAGCGGCGTCCTAGCCCTAGGCGTACAGGCCTACATGTCCAAGCACGGCTATGTCCCCTCCCCCATAGAGCTCAAGGTGCTGCTCAAGAGCAGCACGAACGACTTGAAGTACCCCGCCCTGGAGCAGGGCAGCGGGCAGGTCGACGCGTACAAGCTGGTATCCACGATACTGAGCGGGGGCATGACCGCGTACTTGACGCAACCGATAGCAGCGGCCTTCACCGAGAACTACGCTAACGTGTACGGTAGCTACACTGGTGTTATAGCGGGCATGTTAGCCGACACGGCGCTGTACGCTGTAGTTCCGCCGGGCTCCTCCTACGACTTCACGATAAACCTGAAAGGCCAGGGCCCAGCTTTCGCGAGAGCTGTGTGGTACCAGCTCGTTAGGGAGGTACCTGTCTACAGCGGCGTGTACTACTTCACCACGAGGTACTTCGTACTACCTAGAATGTACTTCGCTGACGCGGACTACGTAGAGTTCTACATAGTCTTCCAGAACCTGTCCTACAACCCGCCATACTACGGTATGTTGCCCTCGAGCAACGGCTACATGATCAGGGCAGACGCCTTCGACTACTACAACGGTAGCATGTACAGGCTGACCACGGACGCTAGGGTAGCGACCGAGGACAGGATCCCCGTGGGCAACGTGATGCAGAGAGTTAAAGGAGACCTTGTACTGAGGCTCAGGCCGAACCCGAGCGTCCCCGCCCCCACGCCCGTTGTTGTCAGTATAGTTGCTAGGGTGTACAAGGAGGCGCCGTCGTACTTAGTGTCGTTCAGTCTACCGTACGCCTACGTCAACGGCACGGGCTCTATAAAGGGTAGAATAGTGGTGCCCTCGACTCAGCCTCCAGGAGTCTACGACTTCAAGATACAGGTGTACACGTCCAATAAGATAATAGTGATACCGGCCACAGTAGTCGTACCGGCTGTACTAGACTCCACGTGGTACGTCAGGCTAGGCGGCTTCAAGTCAGTGCTGTCGTACGACTCGTACACGCCGGTCGGCCTCGCAGACCCTGCCTACGGCAGGTACACCGAGAGCCTCGACTGGAGGATGATACCTGTCTACGTGTCAGACCCGAGGATAGCCGGCATTCTACTGATGGCCAGGTGGTCTAGCGGGCCCGCCACCTCCCTCGAGCTACTGGTCCAGCCGCCGGGAGGCCCCTTGCTGCCCTCAGGAGACCTCAACCTGTTCTCGGGCTACAAGCTCGCGGCGTCGATAGGCTACGTGTACAACCCGAGCCCGAGTGACCAGTTGAGCAGTGTCTTGAGGCTCTACGCGCCCGTGAAGTGGAGTACGCTACACGCCTACACCGATATACTCGCACACTACAGGATAACGGTCTCGCCGACGGGCTACGGGGAGACGATCATACCGGTGACCTACGCGTATCCGGGCGTCTTGAGCGGGCTCTACAGGATTCTGGTAGCCTTCAACAGCTACAGCGGTAGGCTCCTCTACGACCCCGTCACGCTAGAGATAACCGTGGTGAGGGCCTACCAGGTCAAGACCCAGACCGCCAGCGGGCTGAGCGTGACAGCCTACTTCACCGCGCCCTCGATAATGTTCCCGCTACTAGGCGCTAAGGCCTACGCCGTCACAGACGGTAGTGTAGCCGGCGCAAGCCTGAGTACCATACCTCTCGGCACGAGGACGTTCCAGAACGGCTCAACGGCTACCGTGCTGGCGGGCCAGGGCTACTACCTGGGCGCCTCGAGCAACGGCATCAACTACTACGCGTCCTACACGGTCTCATCGGCGAGCTACGTCGAGACTGTAATGGTACTACCCAGCTGGACGTGGCACGCGACAGGCCTCTACTACTACAACACTACCTCGAACAGCCTGGTAGTCTTCAGCATAGCGTACAACGCGGTCATCACGACCGGCTTCTAAACCTGAAACCCCTTTTTTCCCCGGCACCCACACTCTCTCACTAGATGGTGGAGTTGTTCGACTACAGCAGGGCGACCAGGTTACAGAGAGAACTGTTTAAACAGGTCATTGCGAGCGTAGAGAGGCCTCTCTTCCGCGAAGACGAGGCCCGGCTTGTCGCGGGGCTGGACGCTTCGTATACGCGGGGCCTCTCGGTCGGCGTTGCGGTGCTAATGGACTTACACGAAATGCGGGTGGTCGACAAAAAGTACGCGGTTGTAAGAGCGGGTATACCGTACGTACCGGGGCTACTCGCCTTCAGAGAGGCGCCGGGGGTTATAAGAGCACTGCTGGAGCTCGAGAAGAAGCCGGACGTGTTAATGGTCGACGGCCACGGTCTAACACACCCCAGGGGCTTCGGTATAGCCTCCCACGTCGGGCTCGTGACGGGGATTCCCAGCGTAGGAGTGGCGAAGAGCAGGCTATACGGGGAGGAGAAGGTGGAGGGCGGTATCAGGTACGTGTACGCCCACGGCGTGAAGGCGGGCGTCGTAGTCGAGCACGGCGGCTCGGAGCTCTACGTTAGTATAGGCTACAGCGTTACACTAGAGCAGGCCGTGAGACTCGTCAAGAAAACCCTCCTAGGCCACAAGCTGCCAGAGCCGCTCTACCGGGCAGACCTGTACTCGAGGGAAGCCAAGAGGCTCTTGGATAGAAAGACTCCTTGAAAACCGCGGGGCCGTCTCTGCAAGTTAAAATTGGGCCTAATAGATGAGAGTTAAGTAGGGCCCGTCGCCTAGCTTGGATAGGGCGCCGGCCTGCGGAGCCGGAGGACCCGGGTTCAAGTCCCGGCGGGCCCGTTAGCGCCGGTAACCAGTCTATCGTTCGACAATGCTCGGGGTCTCTAGCATGAAGCCGAGTTTCGAGTGCCTACGCTGCTTGTTGACCATCAGGCTTAGAGAGGTCGAGAGCTCGGGGGCAAGCAGCGAGGAGAAGCTCGAGACGGCTAGGAGAGTCCTCTCTCTGGCCGAGTCGTCCTTCGGCTACGAGGCCGAGCTGACGCATTTAGCGACAGACTTGTACAACACGTTGACAACCCTCCTCCCCAGCGTGGTCGACTACTACAAGAAGGTCAAGAGAGAGCTGAACGAGCTGGCGGTCAAGAGCCTGGGCCTCCACCAAGACTACGCTGCGGGGCTGGATGGGCCTAGTAGGTTCAGGTACCTGGTCAAGCTATCGGCTCTAGGCAACTTGATAGACCTCGGGGTAGCTGGGCATAACCACATCAGCCCGGAGGCGCTCACACCGGGCCTGGTGGAGGGGTACGAGTTCTGCATAGACGACACGGGGGAGCTCTACGAGGCCGTCTCGCGTGGCGGGCTCCGCGTGCTCTGGCTCTTCGACAACGCCGGCGAGGCTGTCTACGACACGCTGCTGATCAGGGAGGTCAAGAGGTACGGCAACACGGTGTGGGGCCTGGTTAAGGATGAGCCGGGCTTCCAGAACGACGTCACTATAGAAGACGCCGCACTCATCGGGCTGGACAGGGTGTTAGACCGCATCGCGTCCTACGGCTGCAGGTGCTCCACAGTACACCTGGAGAAACTGGGCGACGAGGCTAGGAGGCTGGTCGAGGAAGCAGACGTGGTCGTCGCCAAGGGCATGAGCCACTACGAGTACTTGTCGGAGGTAGACCTCGGCAAACAGGTGTTCTTCATACTCATACCGAAGTGCCCGCCTGTAGCCAGGAGCCTGGGAGACCCCAAATGCCAGGGCAAGATAGTCGTGTTAAGGAAAGAGTAGAAGTAGACAACGTGTCAAGCGACCGCGCTAACCTACACCCCGTCCAGTCTCGTAACGCTCGCGCGATTCATCCCCACCGCCGAGAGGGGGGTGGCGGGCGTTTTTCAGAGCTCTAAGACTAGTCTTCTCATTATAGGGTCGGGTATCGTATAAGTGTTACCCTTTTTCTCTATGATCATGGCTCTCTCTAGGCTGTCTAGCATGTCTGAGAGCACTTTAGCGTTGATGCCTAGCGCGGTCTCGAGCTCGCTCCACTTGGCTGGGAGAAGTTTGAGGAGCCTGACATACCTCTCCGGGTTCTTCCTCCCCGCTAGGAACTTCTTGAGCTCCTGGATAAGGACTTGCTTTCCATCGGAGTAGACTTGTTCTAGGGCCTCTCTATGCCCTAGACCCCTGACACACCTCATGTTCCCGTAGTAAGCAAGCCAGCCAGGGTAGCCTCCTAGCGACTCCACCGCTTCCTCCACCTCAAGCCGAGGAGGCCTCATATCGAACTCTCTAAAGCCTGCTTCCAGGAACTCGACCCCGACATCGCTAGGGAAAGGCTTGAGCTCTATCTTCGCCGGCTGCCTCCCATACAAGGGGCTCTGCGGCGTGGGCTCTAGTAGCCCCGTGATAACTCCCACCAGGGAACCCGTGAAGACGAGCTTTACATCGTAAGTGTCCCAGACCTTCTTGAGTAGTTTCAACATGTAGTTACGTGGGAGTTCCTGCACCTCGTCTAACCCGATAATTCTGCCCTCAAGCTTCGAGAAGACGTCCTCAGCGAGCCTTGTCCAGCTTATAGTCAGAGGCCCCATGGTTATTTCTATGTTCAGTTTCCTAGCGTGTTTCATCAACTCTTCGACAAACCCTCTCATACTCCTAACTCCAGCGAGGTTCACGTACAAACCGTCCACCTCGTTTAAGAAGACCTTTAGGAGCGATGTCTTACCCGTCATTCTCCTGCCGAGGACTACAACCCACTCACTTTCGGTGAGCCTGTGTAGCTCCTCGAGCTCTTTCTCCCGCCCGTATAACTCTTCTCTCTTCTCCTTGGGTCTTAGGTCAAACAACATGCAGGTTACCTAGGTAACCAATTAAAAGTAACCCTCTTAGAGATTGCAAGGAGTTTACTGTGTCAGTCTGTTATGGCATTACTCTAAACTACTATCTTATCCGGCATGCTCTCCTGCCTGCTGTACTTCTCGAGGATCATTGTTGCTTTCACGGGTATTTCGACGACGTAGTTTATGACGGACTTGTAGACCTCGACGACGCCTCTTCTCGTCAGGTAGTAGTCTCCACCTCTCTTCTCCAGGAGCCCCGCTAGAGTAGCCAACTCGAGGAAGGCCCTAATACTGTAGGGGATCTTTTCTACACCTAGCTCGTTGAAAAGCCTTGTCTTGACCACTCCACTACCCAACTGGTCGAAGAGGACTCTCCAAGCGATAGTGGACTTCCTGAGGCTCCTGTAGTACGCTGCCGGCGGCTTACCTTCGTTCACTAGACGTACATATGACTGGACATCGTGCACGTTGATGTACTGGTAGAGACCCGTGTTACTCCACGCCCCTGCGCCAAGGCCTAAGAGTGGGCCGACCATCTCCAGGTTCACGGTCGCGTACTCGTACTGCTCCCTCGAGATCGAGTACACCCTGACTAATCTGAGTTTCTTGTTTTCCGCGAAGTCCAGGGCCCTCTCCACGAACATGTCGACTAGTCTCTCGTCCTGGGCTAGTCTACCCTGTTCCACCAGCTTGAAACCTGGTGAGTGGCGTGGGATTATTGTGGGATAAAACGTTATCTGGTGCGCTCCTAGCTCGAGAGCCCTCTCCAGGTCGTCCTCGAATATGGCCAACCCCTCCTTCGGGCTGATCTCCACGTAGCCTCTTATACTAGGCGGAAGGAACATCAAGTCTACGTTAACCCACTTGAAACCAGCCTTGACAGCGTTCTCGACAGCCCTAACGTTGTCTTCGACCGTGTGCTTCCTGCCGAGCGCCTTCAAGACCTTCCCGTTGAAGCTCTGGGCCCCTATACTCACCTCGCCGACCTCGTTCTTGTAGAGCTCACCAGCGTACTCGCTGCTGGTTAGGTCCTCGGGGTTCGCCTCCATCCCGATGTTCGTCTTCAAGGTGAAGTACTCTGACAGCTTCTCGTAGAGCTCCTTGAAGAAGGAGGCTGGTACTAGACTCGGCGTGCCTCCGCCCACGTGTATCTCGACGACCTCGTAGCCTCCGCCCTCGAGTAGTCTCCCGTAGATGTCTATCTCGCCCACGACGGCGCGGAGGTACTTCTCGACCTCGTCCCTTGATCTCGGCAGGGTCTTGAAGTAGGGGCAGAAGGGGCATGTAGTCCTGCAGTACGGTATGTGAACGTAGACGCCTATCCTCCCGTCTCTCATGCTCTCTCTAACCATTTTAGTGTGTAAGCCGGCGCCTCCGACCTTGAACAGCTCCATGCGAGCCGGCCTCCTGAGAAGCCAGTGGACCTTCAGGTTCCCGCTGGACAAGACCAAGGTAGTGCACCACTACCGCGGCGTGAGTGCACTTACGAGCTATCGGCTAAATAAGGGTTTTCAGACGTCCTCCATAAGCGTGAAGCGGAGCCGTGACTGAGGCCACGCGGTGGTCTCGCTGGAGGAGTTCAAGAGGGTTAGGGTGAGGTCTTTCAAAGAGGTCTACGCTCTAGTAGACGAGAGGATGAGGTCTATCACCGACAGGAGTGTGGGAGCTCGCAGGCTCGTGGGCGACGAGAAGATCAGGAGGGTTCTCACAGCTAAGCTCAGAGTCTCCTGCGAGACCGTTCGAGAGGAGCTCGAGAGGGTAGAGGAGGCCGTCTCCCTAGTTAAGAGCATGGGCGAGTTCTACGCTAAGCTGTTCGAGTTGTACACTAGGCTAGACTTGGACGCACTGCTAGGCAAGTTGAGGAGGAGCCGCAGGCTTGCTGGCAGGATAGAGGAGGACTACGCTAGCAGGTTGAAAAGCGCCAGGACGAGGAGGGAAGCGGTCGCGTCGTTTAGAGAAGGCTTGGGTAGGTGCCTTTCAACGTACAAGAGGCTCAACAGGGACGTCCTGAGAGTAAAGCAGGGGGTCGCAGAGCTGGCCAAGATGCCCAGTGTTAAAGGGGACTACGTCGTGGTCATAGCGGGCATGCCCCAGGTAGGGAAGTCCACTCTCCTAAGCAAGCTGACCCGGGCTAAGCCAGAGATAGGGATGTTCCCGTTCACGACCAAGACCATTATAGTCGGGCACTGGCAGAGCGAGTATGGGACGGTCGTCTTCGTCGACACACCGGGTATACTGGACAGGCCCGTGGACGAGATGAACGAGATAGAGCTCAAAGCCGTCTACGCAGTCAAGTACCTCGCCGACGCGGCTATCTACGTGTTCGACGCTAACCCGAACAGCTACTACAGCCTCGAACAGCAGTTGAAGACGTACAACACCGTGAGAAGCCTGCTGGGGGATAAGCCCGTCATCGCGGTGTTGAACAAGGTCGACGCCCTGCGTGAAGACGAGCTCGAGAAACTAGCGAGAGAGCTCGGCGAGAAGGTGCCCGGGGGGCTAGTACGAGTCTCGGCCCTGAAAGAGCTGAATTTAGACTACTTGAAGAGAGTAGTGTTAGAGAGGCTTACGGCTGGTAGGAGACCCCCTTGACCTTTATAGTACCGGGTTTGCCCAGACCCCCTTCAACTCTGATCTCAGCCTCTGGGAAGAATATCCTCACGACCTCTACTGCCGTCAGGGTGTGGAGTGTTATAGAAGACACTCCTACCTCGCTTCGGCCCCCCGCTAGGGCGAGGTAGGGCACGAGCATGTCGCCCATGTGCCTGTCAAAGCACATGCCTGTCGAGACCTCTTCGACGAGAGCCTCCGCGGCCTCGGCACCTACTCTCTCGGCCGGCTTCCCCTTAGCCCCCAGCGAGTCTGCCCCCAGCCTAGTGCCAGACCTCGTCTCGGCGTACAGCACGATGCCGCTACCGGGGCCCAAGTGGTGGTCTTTGCCCGGCTCGTAGTACTCTAGGTCGATCGCGGGCTTGACACCGAGCCTGCTCGTCACGACGCTGGCCGCGCTAGAGGCCTGCCTCTCTGCGACCTGCTTCGGCAGCCTAACGGCGTGACTAACCCCCCTGACCGCTACGATACCCCCGTGCTCGACCAGCTTGACCGGCTTTAGCACGCTGGCAGCCCTCTTCACCGAGAACTCGACTAAGCCCCCGCCGCGCGGGTAGTGCCCCCGCTTCAACACGTCTATTTTCACCTCGACCCCCAGCAGCCTCATGTTATACGCGAAGACGTGCTTCATGTAGTCGATGGGCGGGCTCCACTCGACGTCGGTGCCCCCCGTTATCTGGACTCTGGCCTCCCTCTCGTTGAAGAGTAGCACCGGTATCATGGCCTGCATGACTAGGCTTATACTGCCGGCAGTCCCGATGTCGAGCCTCATGAAGCCGCCTCTCCTCTCTCTGGGCTCGAAGTACAGCTCCGTGCTCCCTACTTCGGCCCCCCTCACGACGGCGTTGGTGGCCTCTTTCAAGGCGTTAACGGCTGTTAGGTGCTGCGGCCTTAGGCCAGGGTTGTCCCGCTTAGCCCTGATGTTGTAGATCCTCACAGGCCTTAGTGTGAGGGCCGACAGGGCTAGGCTGTACCTGAGTATCTGGCCCCCTCCCTCCCCCATGCTACCGTCTATTTCAACGACCCTCACCGCTACACACTCTCCTGACTCTTTCGACACCGCCGATCTCGTCTACAAAGCCTGCCACCTCTTCTGGTACAAGGTGCCTCCACTCCAGCCCTCTCACCATAAACCCTCTGATCACGGTGCCTTTGTAGAGCTCGGGCTTCTCGAGGGGTATTTCAACGGTCTTGAGCCCCAGCCACTTGAACGGGTCGAGCACTTGGTGATTCCCCGAGGCCACGGCCTCGACCCGGGGCGATAGAGAGAGCGTGTAGGAGGTCCAGGCCGGCGGCATCCTTATGTCGGGGACTGTTATAATCCAGACTCTGCCGTCTATCCCCCGCGACTTGGTGTACCTCCTGATCATCTCGACTCTCTCGCCGCCCGTGAAGGGGTTCTGGCACGTGAAGCCCTCTTGGGCGCTGCCTACGGCTACTACGACCTCGTCGTACCTCTCCAGGAGCCACCCCAGCGCGTACGCGTGCCCCTTGTGGAACGGCTGAAATCTCCCGGGGTAGAGTACCCGGCTCACAGACTCCACCGGTAGAGGCTATCTAGAGACAGTTAGGTTGACGCTGTCTAGGATGCTTGGTGTGAAGATGTTCGGCACGGTCTGGTAGCCGGACGACGGGTCTCTGACAGCCCGCGATATAAGCCTCGCGAAGGTGTATATAGCGTTGGGCTCGCCGTGGTTCAGTATTATGTTCCTCGGCTTGGGCTTGATGTTCAGCACGTATCTGACGAGCTCCGTCTGGTCGCTGTGGCCGCTGAAGCCGTCTATGCTGTGAACCTCCAGGTTTATCTTGAGTACCTCGACCTTGCCCTCGACGACGTTCGTTATCTCCCTCATACCGTCCTTTATCTTCCTTCCCAGCGTCCCCTCGGCCTGGTACCCTACGAAGACTAGGGAGCTCCTCTCGTCGCTGGCTATCAGCCTGAGGTAGTCTACGGCGGGCCCGCCTGTGAGCATGCCGCTGGTCGCCATGATTATGGACGGCCTGTCCTCCACGATATCGGGCCTGCCGACGTCCCCCTCTATGATCTTGAAGTGCTCGCTGGTGAACGGGTTCTCGCCCCTGTATATGGCGTCTCTCAGGCTCTTGCTCATGTACTCGGGGTACTCGGTGTGTATGGCTGTCACCTCGTTTATCAGGCCCTCGATGTATATGTTTACGGGCGGGATCATCTTCTTCTCGATAGCCTCGTTTAGTACCACCATGATCTCCTGTCCTCTACCCACGGCGAAGACAGGTATTAGGACGACGCCGCGCCTCTCGATAGTCCTCTTAACGATGTCTATCAACTGCTGCTCGGCGGCCTGCCTACTCTGCTGCTTAGTGGCGCCGTAAGTGCTCTCTATTATTAGAGTCTCTACTCTAGGGAACTCGCTCACCGCCTTGTCCAGCAGCCTGGTGCTAGAGTACTTGAAGTCTCCCGTGTACACTATGTTGTGCAACCCCATGCCTATGTGGAGGTGGACTATAGCGGACCCCAGTATGTGCCCGGCGTTGTACATCGTCAGCTTTATGTCGGGCGCTACGTCGGTGACCTCGTCGTACTCTACTGGTATAGTGTGGAGTATCATCGTGGACAGGTCTTTCTCGCCGAAGGGGAGGTCTCTCCCCTCTCTCCTGGTGACCTGGATCAAGTCCTGGACCATGATCGCCGAGAGCTCCCTAGTGGGCTTGGTCATGTACGTCGGGCCCCTGTAGCCGTACTTGTAGAGCAGCGGCACTACCCCCACGTGGTCTAGGTGCGAGTGAGTCACGATAACAGCGTCGAGCTCGTCTACTCTGATAGCGTCGAGGTCGATCTCGGGGTAAGCCTTGAGGGGGTCGTGTAGAGCGCCCACGTTAATGCCGAGGTCTAGTAGCACTCTACTCTCCTTCGTCTCGACGAGGATCGCGGACCTGCCCACCTCCATGAAGCCCCCGAGAGCGGTGACCCTAACGTAGTTGTTCTTGAAGATCACGTCTCTGTGAATCCTCTCGCCGACTCTCCTGAGGAACTCTAGCCTGTACTTGCTTTGCTTCAGCATGTTGGACATAATGGTGTTCAACATCTTGGACTCTAGCGGCGATGCTCTCTGGGGCACGGGCCTCCAGCCCGTCTCTGCCAGGATGAAGTGCCTTATGATGTTGCCCTTGCCGACTATCGCACCCGGCTTCTCCGCTTTAATCCAGACCTCGCCGAGGGTCTCGTCAAAGACTATACTGTTGGGGTCGACGTTCGCGTCTTTCGGGACCAGCTCGAGGATCTTCTTCTTGGCCTCCTCAGGGGGGAGCCTCGCGTCTGGGCTGGCCCTGACCACGACCCTCTTACGTATCTTCTTGGCGATGGCCTTTATGGTGTCTAGGAACTTTACTATTGCCTGCCTGTTGTTGACGTAGAGGACTATCTCCGGCCCCTCGAACTCGATGCTCGCCAGGTTGAGCTCGGGCGGTATCTCCTTCAATAGCAGCTCCACTAACGTCTTCCTGTTCTTGTCCAGTATGTCGCTAGGTAAAGTCACTTCCCTACACACCCTTAATTACGCGGGGAGAAGTTGTGGTTCTGTGTGGATCTTTGTATAAGACGTTAATTAACTTTTATACTTTTAAGCCTATTGGTTGGACAAGAGCTTCTTCTCGAAGAGGAACGTCTCCTCGGTGTAGTAGTTGGGGCCTATGACCACCACGTCTACGCCCTCGCCGCTGAAACCGTCCCGGCTCAGAGCCGCCTCTACAGCCTTGAACGCCAGGTGTTTTGCCTCCTCGAGGCTCATGTTCTTCCTGTACTCTTTCTCTAGAACCCCGTAAGCCACCGGCGACCCGCTGCCCGTGGAAGCGTAGTTCTCCTTGGAGATGGAGCCGTACAGGTCCAGGTAGTACAGCGAGGGCCCCTCCTCGTCGACGCCTCCGAGCAGGAGCTGGACTATGAAGGGGACGTACCTCAGGTACGCTGAGAGTATGAGAGACATGTAGTTCGAGAGGGACCTTAATGCGATCCTCCTCCCGTAGTCCAGCTCGTAGAGCCTAGCTATGTACCTCGCCTCGTCGACGAGTACTTGCGCGTCTGCCACAAGCCCGGATATCGTCATTGCGGCGTAGTCGGTTATCTTGTGTATTTTCCTGACCCTCTTGTGGTACACCATGGGGCCCCCGGTGGCCCTCTTATCGGCGGCCAGCACTACGTAGTCGCCCACTACTAGGCCGACAGTCGTTGTTCTGCTCTCGGTATTCAAGTAGAGGACACCTCTATGGTGTTATGAATCGGGTTTTAAGCTTATATAAACGTATGTCTAAAGGGTGTCGGCTTGAGTATTCACGAGATAAAACTGCCGTTTATAGTCGTCGTCGGCAGTAGAGTGCTCGGCAAGACCGCCGGCGTCCTGGAGGCCCTGGGCGGCCGGCCCGGCGACCTAGTGGGCATCGTCACGGGGAGGAGCACTTTCGAGATCGCCGGTAGGGAGGTCGCGGAGAACCTGAAAGCCAGCGGCTTCAGGGTGAGGGTCTTCGAGGCCGGGGAGGCCAGCGTCGGTGAGGCGGAGAGAATCGCGGAGCAGGCTAGAGGAGAGAACGTGGGCTTCGTGCTGGGTGTCGGCGGAGGCAGGTCTATAGACCTAGCGAAGTTCGCGGCGGGGAGAGCGGGTGCCAGGATGGTGAGCGCCCCCACGGCCCCTAGTCACGACGGCATCGCGAGCCCCTTCGCTAGCTTGAGGGGCCTGGAGAGGCCGACAAGCGTATATGCGACGACGCCCAGCGCTATTATCGCCGATACGGGCGTCATATCTAGGGCGCCCAGGAGGCTGATACTAGCCGGGGTCGGGGACTTACTGGGGAAATTCACGGCTGTCAAAGACTGGAGGCTCGCCCACAGGCTGAAGGGGGAGTACTACGGCGAGTACGCCGCACAACTAGCGTTAATGAGCGCTAAGCACGTCCTGAGGTACCACGAGCTGATCGCCAGCGGTAGCGAGGAGGGCGTGAGGATACTCGTAGAGGCTCTCATTAGCAGCGGGGTCGCCATGTGTATAGCTGGGTCGAGTAGGCCCGCGAGCGGCAGCGAGCACTTGTTCAGCCACGCGCTAGACCTACTAGCCCCGGGGCGAGCGTTACACGGCGAGCAGGTCGCCCTCGGGACTATACTCATGCTCTACTTGTACGGGGACAAGAAGTGGAGGCTCGTCAGGGACGTCATGAGAAAGATAGGCCTGCCCACGAGAGCCGACGAGATAGGCGTTCCAGCCGAGACCATAGTCAAGGCTCTAACGATCGCCCACAAAATTAGGCCTGAGCGATACACTATACTCGGCGAAAACGGCTTGGCGTGGGAGGCCGCCTGGAGGCTAGTTAAGGAGACCGGCGTCGCCTAGCTCTTCTGCGACTGCTCGGTCTTCCTGGCGATCACTTCTTGGAACACGACCTCGTTGACGGTGTCCTTGAACGTCTCTAGGATTTCCGTGGCGAGGCTTATCTTGGCGTATGGTAGGTCTCTCCTACTAATGTACTTGCCGGGGAGGCCCACCGTCACTCTCTTCGACGCCTCGTCGAAGTCTACTTTGAGCTCCTCACCCGGTATGCTCAGGTGTCTAACCGCGAGGTAGAGGAGCTTCTCCTTGGCGTCGGCGAGCTTCCTCACGACCTTGACCTTGTACACCAGCACCTTGCCGGCTAGAGGGTGGTTGAAGTCTACTACGACCCTACCCCCGCTTATACTCTTGACTACTCCTCTCCCGGACTCCGTCTCGACTATGTCTCCTACCTTCACCTCGTAGCCCCTCTTAGTGAACTCTCTAAGGCTGTAGACCTTTACCTTGTTCGGGTCTCTGTCACCGTAGGCCTTATCAGGCGGGACCTCAATAGTCCTCTCCTCGCCTTCGCCCATCTTCATGATCTCCTCTTCGACATACTGGTTGATCCACCCCTTCCCTAGGACTACTAGCGTCGGTCCGTAGACCTTCGTCTCGTCGTACATGTTCTCCTGCTTCGCCGTGTTCATGTCGGTCGTGTCGACGAGGTTGCCCGTCTCTTTAACCCTCACAGTGTAGTCCACTAACAGGAAGTCCCCTTTCTCGAATGGCATCTAAACCACCTCTTTAATTAGAGCTGTATACGGTTTTTTAAAGAATGATGTTTCTTAAACCCGCTCCCCAGCCGGTACCCCGCTGTTGTTTCTCGCGTGCTAGACCTTCTTGTCGAAGAACTTGTCGCCGACGAAGTGGAGCACCTTCACTACTTTACCCCGGCTCAGCGACTTAAGCTCGTCTGAGGAGTAGAGCGCGACGCCGAGGGCCACGGGCTTACCCGACTCCTCGTCGTATACGAAGACTACGTCTTCTTTACTGAAGCCGCCCTCGACCCTCCTCACACCGGGCGCCATAAGGTCGGCGCCGCGGAGGAGCGCGTTGGTGGCGCCTCTGTCGACGTAGATGCCCGGGCTCGGCTTGAGACCCCTCTCCAGCACATACCTTAGTGCGGGGAACCACTTGCCCCCTGCCTTGATCAGGGCTATGCTCCTGCCCACTATGATGTACTCCCCGTCCTCGTCTCTACCGTGCTCGAGAGGCTGCTCTACATCCAGCCCGAGAAACCCGAACTTGGCCGACACCTCCTGGAGTAGGCCCCTCTTCTCCTTTTTAGACAACGGGTGCCGCAGCATTCCAGTAAACCTGCTAGTCAAGTATTTAAAGAGTTTCAGGTATTTTAACACGCATTAGATACCTGGTCTAGGGATGACTTCATGATTGCCGAGACAACGTACAAGCTGCTCGAAGAGAACGTCGGCAAGATAGTGCTGATCAAGATGAAGGGCGAGGTCTCTATAAGAGGGAAGCTCAGGAGCTACGATCAGCACTTGAACATAGTCCTCGACGACGCCGAGGAGGTCAGAGGAGACGGTTCTAGCAGGAAGCTCGGGACACTGGTTATAAGAGGAGACACTGTAGTACTCATATCACCTCTCCAGGCCTGAGGGTCTGAGCCATGGTCAAAGGAACCACTGCGATGGGTAAACACGGTAGGAGCAAGACGCACATCAGGTGCAGGAGGTGCGGGAGGCACAGCTTCAACGTCGCCAAGGGCTACTGCGCTGCCTGCGGATTCGGTAGGAGTAAGAGGATTAGGAGGTATAGCTGGGCTAACAAGAAGGTCAACAGGGTTAGGATAGTCTGAAGGAGCGTCGCTTAAACCACCTTAATTTAGGTCTTTAAAAACATTATTAAGAATTGAGATCTGTTTGGCTAGTAGCGTGGAGTATATGAGCAAGTACCTTATCAGGGCACGCGTCCAAGTAGACGGCGTTGTGGAGAAGCACGACATAATCGGCGCCCTCTTCGGTCAAACGGAGGGGTTGTTCGGCGAGCAGTTCGACCTGAAGGCACTCCAAGACAAGGGCAGGGTAGGGAGGATAGTAGTGAACATAAAGACCCAGGGCGGCAAGACTGTCGGGGAGATCCAGATACCGAGCAACCTCGACAGAGTCGAGACAGCGCTACTGGCGGCCATGATAGAGATCGTCGATAGAGTAGGCCCCTACGACGCCAAAGTCGAGGTAACCGAGATAGTCGACCTGAGGATCGAGAGGATCAAGAAGATAATGGACAGGGCTGTCGACATACTCAGGAGATGGGGTAAGGAAAAGACCGTTGACATAAAAGAGATACTGAGAGACATACAGGAGCTGCTGAGGGTACCCGAGCCTATATCCTACGGTAAAGAAGAGCTCCCGGCGGGCCCGGACGTCGACAAGTCCGATACGGTGATAATAGTCGAGGGGAGAGCCGACGTCATAAACCTTCTGAGGTATGGTAAGACCAACGTCATAGCGATAGGCGGCGCGAGGAAGGTCCCCGACACGGTTAAAGAGCTGGCTAGGAAGAAGAAGACGATAGTCTTCGTAGACGGGGACCACATAGGCGACCTGATACTGAGAGAGCTGCTCAGGAGCATCAAGGTGGACCTGGTCGCGAGAGCGCCACCTGGCAAGGAGGTAGAGGACTTAACGGGCAAGGACATCGAGGAGGCCTTGAGCAAGGCTGTAGACTACAAGACCTACCTCGAGGAGCTATCGAAAGAGGGTGTTAAGGAGGCTCAGCAACTACTCCAGGCGCAGGAGAGGCTGAGGAAGGAGACCGAGGAGGTAACAAGGGAGGAGGTTGTGATACCCTCCACAGTCGTGGAGGACATAAAGTCCCTGGTAGGCACCCTTGAGGCTATCTTGTACGACAGTAACTGGGGTAAGATAAAGAGGATACCGACTAGAGACCTGGTGGACGAGCTGTCAAACGTGCAGGAGGGCGCGGTAAACGCGGTCGTATTCGACGGTATCGTTACGCAGAGGCTATTGGACAAGGCGGTTGAGAAAAACATTAAGATACTCGTCGGGGCCAAAGTGGGCAAGATAACCCTTAAACCGCCCGAAGTACTGGTGCTGACGTTCTCCGAGTTCACATAGCTAGTTTTTCTTCTGCTTCAGGAAGTCTAGCAGGCTCTTCTGGCTTGGGGCCTGTTGCGAAGTCTTCTTCAACTGCGCCTCGGACACCCCGAAGTACTCGAGTATCCTCATAGCGGCGGGTACTATCTGGTGGTCTACGTAGTACGCGTCGTCAACCGACTTGGGGTCCTTCACGAATATGTACGGCTCGGCCCTGTCGGATATCTTGCCGGACCCCTTCACGACCACGTAGCCGATCTTGTCGTTGACGTCGACGCGGACGCCCCTCTTCATCAGCTTTCTAGCGGCCGACACGTGGGGGGCCTCAGCCGAGTACTCCTCGGGCCTCTTAGTCAGTGTTTTCCATATCACGAGTTTCTCCACCGGTACGCCCCCGGACTTGACCTGGCTAACAACGCTCCTCACGTACTCGATGGCCTTGTTCAAGTCGCCGTCTTTCAACAGTATCTCGGTTGTCTCCTCCTGGACCTCCTTGGCTATCTCGGCCCAGTCGCCCCTGACAGCCTCGAAGCCCACTATGTCGACGCGCCCGTCCTCGAGGAGCCCTGCGTACCTCTTCTTCGCCTCTGTGAAGAAGACCCTGGTGTAGAGCTTGTCGATCTTGATCTCTAAGCCGAGCTCCTCTTCCACGTACTTGATGAGCTTGTCGACCTTCTCCTTGTCGTACTTGACGAAGATGGAGTCCGTGTCGCCGTATATGACCTTCAGGCCTAGCCCCTCCGCGTACTTGATGACGTTGGTGATCGTGGCCCTACCCCAGGCTGTAACGGCCTCAGCGCACTCGCGGCAGTACCACCTAGCCCCGACCCAGCCCATGTAGCCGTACGTAGCGTTGGCAAGTATCTTGATAGCCCTCTGCCTCTCGTCCAGTATCCTATACTCCACGGTGTCGGGCTTGTACTTCTTCATCTCGCTCCTAATGGACTTCCTGAGCTCGAGTAGTTTCGTCAAGACGTCCTTGAAGAAGCCGGGCGGCTCTTTCCTGAAGCAGTGCCCTACCTCGGGCGCGATGTTGTGGGTCTCGACATCGCACTCGCCCGCCCTCTCAATGGTGTCGGGGCCCACGTTGTACTTGATCATCAGGTTGGGGTACATACTGGAGAAGTCTAGCACGGCTACGTTGTCGTGTATGCCCCTAACGGGCTGGAGGACTACAGCGCCCTTGTACGGCTCGGCCTCCTTCTCCTCCCTGTTGGGTATCAGCTCCCCCGCCTTCATCGCCTCGTACATCAGGAACCACTCTAGCCTGTTACCCACGCTCGCCGCGCCTACCTGGTCTAGCGGGAGCCTCGTTACGTAGGACAGCTGCATCGCGAAGGGCAGGAACTTCTCGGCTAAGCCCATAGTAGACTTGACGTCGTCCTGGTTGTACTTCACGAGCACTCCTCTCTTCGACGGGTCGTCCCAGTACTTCGGGAAGTCCGTGTACTCGACCAGGGTCCTCTCGCCCCTCTTCATTACGCCAAGGTACTCCGCGACCACGTCGAGGCTCTTCACCTTTATCTCGGGTATCTCCTCCGCGAACCTGTAGAGGTCCACGTTGAGCCTGCCCTGTATACTCACGTGCCCGTAAGTGCTGGTCTGGGGCTCCACGCCCAGCCGGCGGGAGACGTCTAGTTTGACGCCTACTCTCCTGGCCCTCTCCAGCAGGTACGGCCAGTCGAAGGCGTCGGAGTTGTAGCCCACGATTACGTCGGGGTCGTACTCCTGAACGTACTTGACGAACTCCTGTATCACCCTCCTGTCGTCTAGGCCGTCCGAGGCGAACGACCTCAGCTCCCCCTTGTCGTTCATAACACCAATTATGATGACGGGGTCTTGGCTGGGCTTGGGGCTGCCCGTCTTCGTGTACGCCTCGATGTCGAAGGCGAGTATCCTCAAGTCGCGGGGCGGGGTTGAGTCCTCTAGCGTCTCGATCGGGCCGGTCACCTCGTACTCGGCGTCTACTCTCAGGCCGGGCTTCTTAGGGACTTCTACAACCTCTGCGACGTGCCAGCCGCACGGTCTAAGCCCGTGGTCTAGGACGTACCTCAGGCTGAACCTGATATCCGCCTCGAGGACATCGGCAACCCCCTGCACGCCCTTGACCTTCTCTCTGTACCTCCTAACACTCTCCGGTATCACGGTCGTGACTTTGAGGGCTTTAACGGGCCTGCCAAAGTACTTCTTGTCCACGACGCCCACGTCTATAATGGGCGAGGACGTCTCGGAGAGGGCCTTGACCCTCTTCGCGACGGTGTTGGGGTCGGCGTCGGGCGACAATACGACGTAGAAGTAGGGCCTGAAGCGCCTGTCCCTCAGGACGACCCTTCTCCCGTCCCTGGTAACACCGTAGATGAGGACGTGAGGCTCGTTCCCGACGACCTCGTAGGTGTCGTCGAGCATGTAGAACTCTATCTTCATTATTAGACCTCACAATGGTTAATCATGTTTTCGAACGTGATAAACCTTAACGAGGGCCACTGCTGGGCGCGGTATTCTCAGCCCAGCGGCAGCCTGAACCTGAGGAGGGCTACTATGCCGCCGAAACCCTCCAGCTCCGGCGCGATGTTGGAGTCTGGGGGCACGATGTAGACCTCGGCCCTCCTCTTGAAGGCCTCGAGCACGACGGCGTTGGGGTCTACGCCCCCCTCGCTAGACCAGAGGAGCCTGCTGGATACCAGCAGTACTCTCACGGCGTTGAGCTCCACGGCCTTCGCGACGTTCTCCAGCCCGTAGGCCACCTGCTCCGGGTCTCGCGTCACGGCCTCCTTGAACTCCTCGAAGTACTTCACGGCCGTCGTTATGTTCAGCTCCCTCACTACGTTCTTTTCGCCGCCCCTCCTCAGTATCTCGTCAACGCCCTTACAACCACCGTAGGATACGGAGTCTGCGAACAGCGGCTTGTCGAGCCCCCTGCTCTTCAGCCTGGCTACTACCTCGTCTTTCAGGAACCCCGGCGAGCCTACTATGACGCCGTCTACTCTGAGCGTCCTGGAGTACTCCAATACTTCCTCGACGACTTGCTCTATCACCCTCCTGACAGATTCCTCGTACTCCTCTACAGCGTCTTTCCCGGGCAGGTTGGTGTAGTACTCTCTCACAGCCCTCACGCCCTGCTCCGACACCAGGGATATGCAGACCTCGTCGTAGTCTAGTGCTACGACGAGTATCCTCCTCTTCCTCGAGTAGGTCTCGAGGAACTTCCTGCTAAAGTCGTCGAGCTCCTTCTCGACGAAGACCACGACGTCCCCGGGCTTTATGCTGAGTGTGTGGTGTTTACCCACGACACCGTACTTGTCGGGCCCCTCGACGACGACCCCCCTTATCCTGAGCCTGTCCGTGAAAGGCTGGAATTCGACGTCCTTCACTCTCACCCTGAGCACCATCGGGAACCTCCGGCTCTCACCTCCCTCCCCGGGCTTGACCTCCCTGGTCGTAACAGCCTCGACTAGGTCGCCCTCTCTCAGTATGTTCCTCAGCGCCCAGAGGTCCTCTTCGTCCTCGACCAGGACCTTGTAGACCCCCTTCTTCTCGTCTGCCTCGAGGATCTTCAATCCCGGCACCTCAGAGGAGGTCGGCCTCGACGAGCGCCCTCCGCAGGTACTGGTTCCTAGTAGTCTCCTCGGCTAAGGCCTCCTCGATGCTCAGTGTAGAGGGCACGTTTATCTTCAGGAAGACGCCCGTCCTGCCGACCTCGTCCCTCCTAGTCAAGACCCTCACCCTCTCCAGGACGGTGTCGACGCTGACTCCTACGACCCTAGCGACGTAGCTCTCGAAGCCTGTCACCGGCGCCTCTAGGTGGCCCTTCTCCGAGGGGACTATCAGGACGAGCTTCTTGTTAACGCCCGGCTTCCGGGCGCCCCTCTCCAGCTCCTCGAGCTCGAGCATGCCCCCGAACTTGTAGAACTCTATCTCGCGGGGCTTCAGCTTTGCGAGCGGGTAGCTAATGACGACCCTCTCCTCGGGGTCTAGAGCGTAGTACGCCTTAGGGGTGCTCTGAGGCGTGGCCATGATGATGGTCCTAGAGTAGACTTTCAGCCCGGCTTCTTCCAGGACTTGCTCGAGCTTGAAGGACGATATAACGTAGGGTATGAAGACGTCGATGTCGCTCTTCTCGTGGACGTCGCCTCGGGCGATACTCCCGTGGACTACGGAGTACAGCCCGCGGGAGGCCAGTACCCTCATCAACTTCCCTGCGGCCCTCCTCAACTCGGCTAGCAGCATCCAGTGGTCGGGGGTGTACTCGACCTCCCGGTACTCGGGCCTCTTCTCGACCTTCTCCCTGACCATCTCCAATACACTTTTATAAGCGGCGCTCATCTTACTATGCAGATGTTCCGAACTTATTAAGAAGCCTGGTAAGGGTTGCAGTATTGAACACCGCTCTCACAGTGCTTGGGGGTCTACTGGCCGCCTGGTCTACTCTAAACCTGCTTTACTACCACAAGAGGGAGTTCTTCGAGTCGAGGCGTATACGGCTGATGTACGGCTGTGTACTCGTTTACCGCGCCGGGAGAGTGAGAGGAGCCAGTAGAGCCTGGAGGCGGGCGTCTATACTACTGGTTGCCTTGTACGCTGTCTCGGTCGCGTGGTTCTTCCTGGTAGTGTACAGTGGTATCGATGCGAAGCTTAACGGTACGGGCGCCTTGAGAGTCCTCGTTCCCGGCGTCGACATTACGGGCCTCGACCTTGCCTACTTCGTCCTGGCCTTAGGGGCTGCGGTAGTCTTACACGAGCTCTTCCACGGGAAGACGGCGGTAAGCCACAACGTAGGAGTGAAGTCCTTCGGCCTCGCCGTAGCCGTCCTCATACCCCTGGCTTTCACCGAGATCGAGGAGTCGGACTTCAACAGGTCGAGCCGCTTCGTTAAAACGAGCGTCCTCGCGGCCGGCGTGGCCGCGAACCTGGCCCTCGGCTTGCTAGGCCTAGCCCTCTTCAATATCGCCGCGTCGCCTAGCGGTGTACTGGTCACCGGTGTAGTCCCGGGCAGCCTCGCCTCCAGAGCGGGTATCGAGCCCTACAGCATCCTACTGAGCGTTAACGGGGTTAGCCCGAGAGGCGTGGAAGACCTCAGGTCTTTGCTCTCCAACGCGACTGCCACGGTATTGAACATAACGCTCCTGACTCCCAGGGGTGCGGTCGAGACCGTCTCCATAGCGAGGAACGCTACCGAGAGGAAGCTGGGCGTGTACGTGACCACACCCCCGGCGAGCTGGCTAATCAGCGTAGTCGGGGTCTACCCTGCCGTCCAGCTCTTGAGAGCATTCTTCTGGCTCTACCTAGTGAACTTCAACCTCGCCATACTGAACGCAGCCCCCCTCTTCATAACGGACGGGGGTAGGATTGTCTTCGAGGTCCTGGGCGGGAGGTTCAAGAAGGCGGCGCTCCTAGTCAACGCGGTCTCGTTGCTCGCCCTAGCCTTTTCGCTCGCCCCTCTACCCTAGCGTGTTTTTAAGCCTGTGTGACAAAATATAATATCGCCCACGGGCCGCGGGTAGGGCCCTGTAACACGGGGCCAGATAACCGCTGGGCTCTACACAGGCCCACCATCCCCCACGCAGTAGGCTGTGACCCCCGCCCCATGGGGCTAGCGGAGGCGGAGCCCCTCTCGGAGGAGAGGGGTCAACCGCCTTAGCCGGGGGAACCTGGCCAGGCCCGGAAGGGAGCAACCTAACCCCGGACGCTGGCGTTCATGGGTCAACGGGGCTGAGCCGGGCGTGGGACGGCTCTGGTGGTCAACCTGTGTAGGGCTTAGCGGGGCCGGGCCCGTGGGCTAGGCCTGCGATATTATCTTCAGCCCCGAGCCGGTGAGGGGTACCAGTACTGTCTTGCCCTGGAGCCTGGTCTTCAGCTTCTGGAGCACCGCGTACGCGGCCGCCGAGGTCGGCTCTACGAGGAAGCCCTGGTCTATCAGCCTAGACCACGCCTCCCGGATCTCGCTGTTGCCCACCAGGTAGACGTCTCCACCCGTCTCCTTGATCGCCTCCACGATCTCGCCCAGCCTGGGAGGGTTGGGGACCATTATGCCGTCGGCTAGGCTGGAGTCCTCCCCGGGCGTCTCGACACCCTTGAGAGCCACGCTGACCGGTTGAACGCTGTAGCCCTGTACGCCTATCACCCTGGGCATCTTGGTCGTCAAGCCTTGTTCGAGTAGCGTCCTGAAGCCGTGCGCCAGCCCTAGTAGTAGGCCTCCGGAGCCTATGGGGGCTATCACGTAGTCCGGTACACCGGCCTCCTCGAATACCTCGAAGGAGATGGTGGCGGCGCCCACCACGTAGAAGTAGCTCCAGGTGTGAGCCACGTAGTACGCGTCGGGGTTTCTCTCAACGTACTTGACCACGTCCACGCTCGCCGCCCCTCTGCTCTCCGATTCGTAGAGCGTGGCCCCGAGGAACTTGAGAGCCCTCTTCTTACCCTCCGGCGCGGTCTTGGGCACGAAGAGGACAGGCTTCAGTCCGAGTACTCGGGAGTAGAGCGATATGGATATGGCGGTGTTGCCGGAGGAGTCGTCAACGACCTTCGTGTACCCCAGCCTCTTAGCGTACGCGAGTGAGAGGCTCGTACCCCTGTCCTTGAAGCTACCGCTGGGGTTCGTGTATTCGAGTTTAAACCACACGTTTACCCCTTCCTCGACGACCTCGACTAGAGGTGTCCCCCCCTCACCGATGTACTTGTGCGGGAGGACGGGGAGAACGCTTTTGAACTTGTAGAGGCCCTTCCCCTCGGACAACTCGTACCTCTTGTTAGTCGAGATCGTCAGCGGACTACCGCACTTCGGGCACTTGTAGTAGTAGGACTTGCCAAACTCCTCTCTAAAGCCGCACTTGGGACAAAACCAGGAGAAGCCCGTCTCCATAAATACCCGTATCTACACTATTTCTGGAACCCTAAATAACTAATTCTTTAAACAAACGTTTTAAGCGTTTCATCATACAAAAACAATTTAAGTTTTAAAACTTGTGGCTTCAAGATAAAATTGGGTGGTATATTGAGGAAAATACTGTTAGTTCTGCAACTCGTCCTCATTATGTCTATATTAGTGTCTGTACAACCAGTGATGGTCGGCGAGAGCCAGCCTATATACGTAGCCTTCATATGGCACTACCACCAGCCCTGGTACTACAGCCCCGACGGCACCTACTTCGTGTTGCCCTGGGTTAGGATGCACAGCGTTGGTAACTACTACAAGATGGCGTACATCCTCTCTAAATACCCGGACATCAAGGTCACCTTCACGTTCTCGGGCTCGCTCCTCTACCAGTTGGTCGACTACGTCACCACCGGTAGGATGGACAGCTACCAGATACTCGCCTACAAGGTGGCGAACAACGAGAACCTGACAGCCGAGGACGTATACAACATGATCAAGATACCCGGCGGTTTCTTCGACATAAACTGGAACAGGATCGTGAACGTCATACCTAGGTACACGGAGCTGAGGAACGCGGCTCAGTCCGCGTTCCAGATCTGCAGCGCGCAGCCGCTGACACAACAGGAGTTCATCAAGTGCGTGGCGAACCAGTTCACTGCGGGCAACTACTCCTCCCAGAGGGTGATAGACCTAGCAGTCCTCTTCAACCTGTTCTGGATAGACCCCCAGGTCGCCAGGGAGCAGTACCCGCAGGTATACGACCTGATGCAGAGGGCTAAGTCCTCGGCCAACCCCATGTTCACAAGGGACGACCTGAAGCTCGTCCTCAGCGTTCAGAAGGACATAATGTCGAAGATAACCGGCATATACAGGGACCTGGCCGGCAAGGGGCAGGCGGAGCTCATACCAGTGCCATACAGCCACCCCTTGGCACCCCTCATAGCCGACTTCGGCTGGAGTAGCGACTTGGTAGCCCACATAACCAGGAGCATAGAGCTCTTCAAGACGTACTTCAACTACACTCCCGTCGGCGTCTGGCCGGCTGAGCAGGCGGTGAACGACTACGTACTGCAGGCGTTCGCCTCGGCCGGCATGACGTGGACTGTCACCGACCAGTCTATTCTCGCAGCGACGGGCGTGGACGCCTCGGATATAAACAACTACGGCGTACCCTGGTACGCCGACTACGGCGGGTCGAGGATATACGTATTCTTTAGGAACACGGACATCAGCAACATGATAAGCTTCCAGTACAGCGCCTGGGCGACGGACTCGGCTGTAAACGACCTCGTGAACAGGGTCAAGGCGTCAGCGTCTAGCGCGGCCGGTCCCAGGGTCGTAGTCATAGCACTCGACGGCGAGAACCCGTGGGAGAACTACATCAACTTCGGCGACGACTTCCTGAACAAGCTCTACAGTACGCTCGAGCAGCTCCAGAGCCAGGGCGTCATTAAGACCGTTACTCCAGGCGAGTTCGTCAAGCTCTACTCCAGCACGGCGAAAGAGCTGCCGCCGAAGCAGTACCAGTACTTCGACCTGGCTGGGAAGGACATATCCAACATACCGCCCGACAGCTACGGCGACGGCTACTCCATGCTACCCGTGAAGACGGTCAGCGGGAGAATACCCGAGGGTTCTTGGGGTGGCAACCTCGCAATGTGGATCGGAGACAGGCAGGAGAACGTGGCCTGGATGTGGCTGGCTAAGGCGAGAGACGAGATCCTGTCTAAACTAGGCGTCTCAACGCTCGTGGACGCTATCAAGGTCAGCAAGGACGTCGCGGAGTACCTTCTGAGGGCCGAGGCCAGCGACTGGTGGTGGTGGTACGGGCAGGAGACGGGCTCGGCGCAGACCTTCGACCCGATCTTCAAGGGCTTCCTGAGAGAGGCCTACCTTAAGGCGGGCCTGACGCCGCCGGCTTACCTGAACGTGACGGCGTACCCCGACGGCCAGCCCATTGGCTGGCTCAACCCGGACGTGCCCAAGCCGGTCCCGTCCAGCCCGTTGGGCAACAAGCTCTCGGACTGGAACAGCCTTGTCTCCGCGGGCACTGCGCTGGCCCTCCCAGTCGAGCCCAGGTTCGTGGACTACGCCTACGTGGGAGTTGACGGCAGTAACCTCTACCTCGCGGCCCACTTCACAACCGCCTCGACGAACAGCGTGGCCGTCTTCTACATGCCCTCCCCCAAGGTGAGCCTCTCGCCGTTCAACCCCGGCTACAACGTTTACCCGGAGAACAGCACGGCGGACCTAGGCGTCTACCTGGTGTACGCTGTCAAGGTCGACCAGGCGACGGGCAGCGCAGTGGTGCTGAAGGCGGACGGTAGGGGAGGCTGGGTCACCGTCGGCACGGCTTCGAGCAAGCTCGTCCAGGACAACGGGACGCTAGTAAACGTAGCAGTCCCCTGGAGCACGCTCAACTTCACCCAGGGCGACAGAGTCTACATCACCGTCACCTCCTACGCGAACGGGCAGTATGTGGGCTCCTCGACCAGGCTTGGGCTGGTCTACCTGGTGCAGGTGCCGAGAGGTGCGGTTGGAGGAGCGGTAGTCTTCGACATGAAAGACCCTGTCGGAGACGATGACGGGCCGGGAGGCTACGTCTACCCGAAAGCGAACGTCTTCGTGAAGGGGGTCTTCGACTTGACGGAGTTCAAGGTCGTCGACGCTGGGGACAAACTAGTGTTCACGGTAACAGTAGCTAACCTAGGCGGCAACCCGTGGAACGGGCCCAACGGCTGGTCGCTACAGTACGTACACATATACATACACACGACTATGAGCGGGGGTAGGACCGACACCTACGGGCTGAACGTCAACCTGTCTACTGATAGCGCCTGGCACATAGCTCTCCTACTAGTGCCTGGTTGGGGTACGGACCCGGTGCCCAAGGGCGAGAGATCGGCCCTCTACTACTACAACGACACGGTTGTAGCCCAGGACACCAACGGCTTCAAGGTGTACGCCGACCCGACCTCGAACTCTATGATTGCCGAAGTACCGAAGTCCATGTTGTTCGACTTGTCCAACGTCAACCAGTGGAGGTTCGCTGTGGCCGTCACGAGCTACGACGGCTATTCGGCTACCAAGGTGAGGGCTTTCAGCGTGGACGCGGAGCAGTGGGTGTGCGGTACTGGCAGCAAGTACGCCCTGGCGGTGGCGAAGGGTGTGGCACCCTTCGTCTTCGACATCCTTGCCCCGACTGCCAAGGACCAGTACGAGATGCTCAACTCCTTCGACCCTAACACCGGGAAGCTGGCGGTCGTAGTCGGTTTCGGCCCGTCGTACACTACGTACACCCCGCCCACGGCAACGACCACTACGACTACTACAACTACCACGACCACACCGCCTCTGACCACGACCACCACGACCTTCACCACCACTACTACGACTACCACGACGACAACCACTACAACACCGGTCACACCACCTGCCACTACGCCGGCTACACCGCCCGCGGGCGCGCCAGCAGTTGAGCTGTGGGTAATCGTCGTAGTAGTGGTCGTCGTCTTGGCAGCGGCGGTGCTCCTCGGGTTGAGGGCGAAGTAGCTTGAGTTCAAAAGTTTTTTCACACCCGTTCACACAAATAATCTGTGGGTGAGTGGTCTAGTTGGCTAGGGTTAGGCTCGTCAACGTCGTTAAAAGGTACGGGAGGGTCGTAGCGGTAGACCACGTCAACCTCGACATAAGGGACGGGGAGTTCTTCGCTCTACTCGGCCCGTCTGGTTGCGGTAAGACCACCACTCTGAGGATAATAGCCGGGCTCGAGACCCCTGACGAGGGGGAGGTCTACATAGACGACAGGCTCGTGAACGACGTACACCCCAAGGACAGAGACGTAGCCATGGTGTTCCAGAACTACGCTCTCTACCCCCACATGACCGTCTTCGACAACATAGCGTTCCCCCTGAGGGCCAGGAAGAAGCAAGTCGGCTTGACCGAGGACGACATAAGGAGCCTCGTGGTCTCCGTAGCCGAGTTCCTGGGCATTAAAGAGCACCTGGAGAAGTACCCGTCGCAGTTGAGTGGAGGGCAGCAGCAGAGGGTGGCGCTGGCGAGAGCCCTGGTGAGGAAGCCCAAGGTCTGGCTGCTGGACGAGCCTCTAAGCAACCTGGACGCGAAGCTGAGGGTGGCTATGAGGACCGAGCTAAAGAAGATCCAGATGAAGCTGGGGATAACCACGGTCTACGTGACGCACGACCAGGTAGAGGCCATGAGCATGGCGGACAGGATAGCTGTCATGAACGCCGGTAGGGTCCTCCAAGTCGGGTCGCCGAGCGAGCTGTACCACAAGCCGGCCGACACCTTCGTGGCGACGTTCATAGGCTCTCCGCCGATGAACCTCCTCCCGTGTAGGGTGAGGGAGGTCGAGTCCGTTGAGTACGCGGTCCCCGAGGAGCTGTCCGGTGGTGTGATGGGCTCGGGTAAGGTTAAGACGGCCTTTAGGCTCGAGTGCCCCGGCGTCGCGCTACCTATCGAGCCGGGGATCGCCTCCAAGATAGCGGGCGCAGGCGTGGACGAGGTCTACGTAGGTATTAGGCCGGAGCACCTGGCTCTCTCGGGTAAGAGGGTGAGGGAGGTCGCGGTGACAGAGACGACGATCGAATTGGTGGAGAACCTCGGCTCCGAGGCCATTGCGACGACGAGGCTGGGCGACGAGCTCGTCAAGGTGAAGTTGACAGGGGAGACCAGGTTCAAGCCGGGCGACAAGGCGTACCTCTTAATCGACCCGAGGAGGGTGCTGGTATTCGATAAAAAAACAGGTAAGCTTATAGTCTAGTTTTTTCAGCCTCGCACAGCCCCCATTCTCATCGCTTCGCCGATGTACCTCTGCGCCACTACGTAGATCACTATCGTGGGTATAGCGAAGAGTATGGCGTTAGCGGCGAACCTGGCCGGGAGCTCCAGTCCCCTGGCCCCGAAGGCGGTCTGGAAGATGTACTGCGCCAGCGTGCTGACGCCGAGGAAGTTAGCTAGGATGAACTCGCCCCAGGCGCTCATGAACGCGAACAGGGTTATTATGATGATTGCCGACCTGGAGGCGGGCAGAATCACCCTGAACACGATCGTAGTCCAGCTCGCGCCGTCCATGAAGGCGGCCTCGTCCAGCTCCTTCGGTAGGCTGTCGAAGTAGGTCTTCAGCAACCAGGTCATGAAAGGTACCAGCCCGGAGCTGTAGATCACCGGGAGTACGAACATGTTCCCCAGCACCGGTACGCCCATGGCGTTGAGCCTCAGCAGGAATATGTACAGCGCCACCGTCGCCATGATGCCGAAGCCGCCGCCCACCTGGCTCATTATCAGGTAGACGTAGAGCAGGGAGTCCCTGCCCCAGAACCTGAACCTCGAGAACCCGTAGGCGGCTGGCGTGATTACGATGACCGATATCAGTATGGTGAGGAACGCTACGACGAGGCTCGTGACGAGAGACTTGACGAACTCCGGGTCCCTCAGGACCTGGACGTACCTCCATGGGTCCACCCCGTACTCCTCCAGCTGGCTGAGGCTGGTTAGGAATATCCCCTCCTTCCCAAGGACCGACATGAGGAACGCGTAGGCTACCGGGTACAGTAGTATCGAGACTACCAGTACGCCGGCTACCGTCAGGGCGACTCTCAGCATTATGCTAGTGAAGGTGATAGACCTCACCACCCTCTACCACCCCTCCTACTGTAGTAGAACCATAGAGCTACGTACGCGAGTATTATCAAGACCACGACCACGTACGTCGCCGCCGCGTAGCCGTACTGCTTGTCTATGGTCACCCTGTCGTAGCCGAAGAGTAGCAGAACCTCGTTCGCGTTCCCTGTTGCGGAGCCGAGGTAGGGGACGGCTATAGTCTTTGTGGGCCCGCCGCCGTTTATGAGCAGCGGCACCATGAAGGCCTGGAGAGAGGCGCCTGTTGTCAGTATTGTGGCTAGTACCAGGGGCCTGGATACCAGCGGTAGAACCACGTGCCTCATCCTGAAGAAGAGGCTGGCCCCGTCTATGTAGGATGCCTCGATCAAGTCCTTGGAGACGCCCGAGAGAGCCCCCATTGTCACGGTCATTATGAACGGGTAGGCTAGCCAGGCCTCGAACAGGTTGTAGACTAGGAAGGCGTGCCACTCGTTGTTGTTTATGTCTAGGTGGAACGCCGCGCCCAGTGGTCCGCTGGGGTAGAATATGTACTTCCACATCATTCCAGAGAGGAGTATCGGTAGAGCCCACGGCGTAAGGAGCAGGCCTCTCCACACCCTCCTACCGTAGACTAGCGGCGTGGAGTACAGGAAGGCCAGTAGTACTCCGACGGAGACTTTCAAGGGGACGCTCGTAGCCACGAAGAGGAGCGTCTTGTAGAGCGAGTAGACGAACCTGGGGTCCGTGAAGAGCTTCTGGAAGTTGCTCAAGCCCGCGAAGTGCATCTCCACGCCGTACTTGTCGGCTTCTAGGCTCTTGATCACCGAGTTGAAGTAGCCCTTGTAGTCCGTCTCGATGGACTTGAAGTACGCCTCGCTAGCCGAGACGATGCTCAGCCCCATCGACGTCAAGTTGAGTATCCTGTTGGGGTCCTGTAGCGTGGGGAGGTAAGAGGAGAGCTCCATGAGCCTGGTCAGGTTAGACTCTACGGCAGAGCTGATAATGGTCTTGTCCGTGGGGTACCCCAGGGCCGTGCAGTTGAACGCCTTCTCGAAGTCGCTCAGTATACTCGGCAGCATGTTCGCCTTGTTGTAGAGGTCTGAGACCGCCAGCTGGTACTCGAGGCTCGAGGGGCTCGTCCCGTTAGAGACCATGTTGTATATGTTCGCGAGGCTCTGGTTTATCGAGGTCAACAGCTCGTCCACGCGCTTGACCGTGCCAACGGCCCTCTCGACGTACGACGCGTTGTCTCTGAGGGCCTCCGCGCACGCTATGGCGTTGTTGATCGACCCGACTAACTGTGGGTTCGGGGCTATGTTTACGTCGTTCGCGTTAGTGAAGGCTATCCCTATCGAGAATAGGATTGGCCATACAGAGAAGAACAGGTAGAGGGCTATACTAGCGACGACGAGAGAGTAGGCTACTCTCCTAGGGTAGAGTACCTCGGCCCTGGTCTTGCGAGAGGGCATCTTGACCCCCCGATGGGAAGTCGGGAAAAAAGCTACGTGGTCAACGTAGACAGGGCCTGCACTATAGCGGCGTAGGCCTGGTCTAGCTGCGGCCCGACCTGGGCTACGGCTGCCTGTATAGCCTCGCTCTGCGGCTTACCGGCGCTCATGGCACTGGTGTACGCGTTTATGACGGCGTTCAGGTAGGTGCCCACGTTCCACACGACGTCCATCTTGGGCGAGTTCGGCATCGGGGTACTGTTGATGACCGCCTGAGCGAAGCCGTAGACGATGGGGTACTTGTCCTTGTTGGCCTCGAGGTACTGTAGAACGCTCAGTTTGACGGGGACGTAGCCGTTCTCGACCATGAGAGTCTTGAGGTCGTCGTCGTTGAGCCCGACGTAGAGGGTGAAGAGTATGGACGCAAGCACCCTGTTCTTGCCGCCCTGCTCAGCCAGGGCTGTTATGTACATGTTCCTGAAACCGCTGAACGGCTTTGGTATGTACTTTGTGTTGTTTACGATGATCGGCGGTATCGCCTCGACGATCACGTTGTTAAGACCGATGGTCTGGTTTATGCCGGCCAGGTTCCAGGGGCCTGTTATGATCATTGGGGCCTTCTCGGTGAAGAACAGGTTGGGCTGAGTGGGTGCGCCCAGGTCCTGGTAGTAGAGGTAGGGCAGTATGTTCTCGATGAAGAATACCAGGCCCTCTTTCGTCTGCGTCGAGTTGACACCTATCGTGTCGGTTAACTGGTCGTACCAGTACCCTCCGAACGCTGTTATCCACGGGTATATGTGGTAGGGGTCTATCTGGTACGCCAGCCCGTACTTCTCCTGCGCCGGGTTGTAGAACTGCTGCATTATGGCCTTCATCTCGTCGAATGTGGTCGGGGGCGTCGAGACCATCTTCTTGTTTATGATCAAGGCTATGGCCTCGCCAGCGTATGGTACGCCGTACATCTTGAGCTTGTACGTGACGGCCGCGCCGGCCACGGGTAGGAGCTGGGCCCTGATGTCCTGGATCGACTCGGGCGGCAGGTACTTGTCCAGGGCGACTATCCTACCGGCGTCGGCGAAGCTGCCTATCCAGTCGTGGGCCCACGTGAAAACGTCCGGGCCGGCGCCCGGCTGCCCCACGGCCACGGCGGCTATCACAGCGGACTTCAGGGAGTTCATGTCGGCGTAGGGCTTAACGGTGACCTTGATGCACGGGTACTCCTTCATGAAGTCCTGTATAACCTTGTTGAAGGCCGGTATCTCGTTGCTAGCCAGGGCGTGGCCGAATATTATCTCGACGCTGCCAGCCGGTATACTCCCGGACTTGCACGCGGCGACGAAGTTTGCCAGGTCGCTGGAAACCCTGATAGTAGTGTTGCCTATGGTGAGGGTTGGAACGGCCGGCGTAGTAGTCGTTGTCGTGGTGGTCGTAGTGGTGGTCGTGGTCGTAGTAGTCGTTGTCGTCGCGGGCGGGGTGGTCGTGGGGGGCGCTGAGGGTTTAGAGGTCGCGAAGTACATCGCCACGCCTATCGCTGCTAGAACGATTACGATAACGATCAGTACGGCTTGTACCTTCGTTAACGCGTACATAGCGCACTCGCCAATATATAAAATCATTACACGCAATTATTTAAACGTGTTTGGTCGGCGCGGAGAGGGGCGCCCGCGGGCTCCTTGAATTGGGTGTTTAAATAACGTAGAGGACTGACAGGCCGCTGACTACCCCCGGGGTCGCTTCATCTACCGGTTTAACCACTAGGGCGTAGAACCCTTTCTCGAGCCACGCCGGGAGCTCGAGGCTGTTGAGGCCAGGGCTCAGAACAAAGCTCAGTACAGGGCTGGAACCCATGTCGTAGACCAAGACCCCGTTCCATGGGCGCAGCCTCACCAGTACGGCCTGGAGGCTGGCGTTGTACGTGTTGACCAGCGTCACGTTGTAGCCCCTGTAAGCGTAGGCGTACAAGGGCTGATCGTACCCCCCGTACGACAGTACTACCGGTGGCCTTGCGGGGGAGACGAACACCCTCAACGTAGCTGAGCCGTTGTAGAGTGACAGGACTATAGGGGCGGGGGGTGCTGGGAGGCCTAGTCTCACGGCGTAGGCGGTCAAGTTGAAGTACAGCGGGCTTCCGACAGTAGACGGGACGCTGCTCCCAGTGCACGTCAGGTTCCAGGAGGACTCCACCGGCGTGCGCGCGAGCGTGTCCAGTACTATGAGGTCGCGGGTCGGCGCGTAGAGGACTGTGGACGACCCGTACCCGAGCTCTACTCGGACTCCCCCAGCCGCGCTGACGTTGAGGAGGGCCCTCGGAGTCAGGTAGTCCGACACGACCTTGTAGCCCAGCGTGTACCACGGCTTCTGGAGGAGGGGTGGGGGGCTGTAGTCGACGAGTCTCTCTACAGTGGCGTTGAAGGACTCGGGGACGGGGGCGGCGACGTAGGGGGGTGGGGCCACGGTGAGGGTGTCGAGCGCCAGGGTCACGGCTACGCTGGCTACGGCTACCTGCTCTGTGAGCGGCGGGAACAAGTAGGTGCCCGCCGCTAGGACTACAAGGTAGTCGCTCGTGGAGAAGACACCCGCCGCGTTGGCCGTGTAGAAGGGCCTCCCCGGGAGCGAGGATATGACGGTCGCGTTGGTGAAGGAGTACAGCCTGGTGGAGTTGAAGCCCCCCGACACCCCTGTCTTGACCACGTAGGCGTTGAGGCTGGCGTTCGAGATGAAGGTGGAGTAGGGGGCGAGCACTACGGGGGTAAGGGTCGGGAGGCCGAGGTAGTCGTCCAGCACAGCGTCGCACGCGTTGGTGCCGGGGACGTAGAAGGGGACGGTCACAGTGGGGTTCGGGGGGAAGACTATTGCGGGTAAGCGGACCTCGACAGAGGCGGTCCCGTTGAGTAGCAGGGCGTAGGGGCCGGCAGGCTTGAACCTGAGGGCCACGTAGAAGGACGCCAGGGGTATGGTGGTGCCCGACTCCAGGCTGGGGTACCAGTAGTACACGTAGCCCTTGCTGAGGCCGTAGACCTCTATGTAGAGGTCGACGGGGTAGCCCCCCAGGTCCAGCCTCTTGTAGTAGAAGACCTTGTCGAAGAAGCCGGCCTCCTGGAGGGAGCAGGGGATGACCGCCCAGCCGCCGATGTCGAAGTACACTGCGGGGCAGCTGTTGTATGGCCAGCCAGCCTGTTTCACGGTCAGGTACAAGGTCAGTTGCGTGCCGAGCCTGACCCTCGTGTAGTTGAGGGGGCTGGAGCCCGAGAGTACCAGCAGGGGCGAGTTGCTCAGTGGGTCGTAGACCTCTCTGAGGCCCGCGGGACCCCACACTAGGGGGCCGGCAACTCTCAGGGAGTCCACGACGTCCCGGTCTATGAACGCCCTCCCCGCCAGGGCAGGGTTGAGGGAGGCGAGTAGGGGGTCTCTACCGGGCGTGTAGACGTAGGTGGCGCCGTTCCCCGTCACCAGGATGGGCCTGAAAACCTCCCCGCTGTAGCCGCGTACAAGGGGTAGCAGCGTCGAGTTGAGGACCGGCAGGTCCAGCTCCCTCACGTCCACGGTCCCGTTCGAGTACTCCAGCAAGAGGTGCTTGAGGGTGAAGGGCCTGAGGGGCGTGACGTTCAGGTAGAGGGTGTCCCCGGACAGGGCGAGCGTCATCAGGGGCGGGCTCGAGGCCTCCCCCAGCGCACCCCCCGCTCTACTGGCGGCGTAGTCGAAGGTGTTCGAGAACTCCAACAGCTTCCCGGCTACCGCCAGGCCCACGACTACCATCGCTATGAGGGCGAGGTAGAGGCCCACCACTGTGCTGACCGCTCTCAAGGCGACGCCACCAGGGCCCCTCTACTCGTCTCGAGCACGAGCCTCCCGTCGCTGCTAGGGGCCCTCACGAGCGCCCCGTCCACCAGCCTGTCCACGAGTGTCCACGACCCGCTGACGTAGGCCTCGACCCCGCTCTTCAGCGCGGCGGGGCATCCCTGGTAGTAGGCGTACACGTAGCCGCCGCTGTAGGCCACGTAGGCGAGCCTCCCGCACTGGTACTCCACCCCGCTGAGAGCCCCCTCGGCGTTGATGACCGAGGCCAGCACGAGCCCGAAGCCCGCGAGCGTAGCTAGGAGGGCTAGAGAGGCAGCGACGAACTCCTCCACTAGACCACCCTACCCTAAGGCCGGCTGTTGAGGAGCCCAGTGGGGCGAAAGTTAGGGGGCCCCCGCTTCCAGTGAAAGCTTTTTATTCTCGCCGCCTCCATCAAGATGTCTTGCCTGGTGTGCTACCTCATGACCCTCGTGGCGGAGGGCCTTCTGGAGAGGGCGGTCGAGGGCCTCAGTAGGGAGGTCGAGTATAGGGCTAGAGAGGTTGTGGCGAGGGTGCTGCTACCGGAGAGAGTGGACGGCTCCGTGGTCGAGAAGTACCTTAGGAAGGCCCTCCGCCACGGCGCCTGGAGGAGGCTGCCGGCACATAGCCGGGGCCTCCTGCTAGCCCTGAGGAGGTGGGGGGTGGTCAAGTCCCCCACGCTCAGGGCGGTCCTGAGGGAGGTCTTCCTCGAGATAGAGCTCTACACGCTCAGGGGTAGGGCCCTCTTCTATGGGGCTATAGTCGCCCTGGCCGAGGGCTGGGGCAGGCTGGGGGAACTGGTGTCCAAGGCCTCGAGGCTGCTCACCCTGGGCATATTCTACCTCAACCTCCCCACCCTCTACAGGTTCTACGGGTAGGGGTATGAGGTTCGCCTCGCCTGTAGTCAAGACCGGCAGGGGGCTGCTCCTGTCCCCGCACTTCGGGAGAGCGAGGCACTTCGCAGTGGTGGAGGTCGGCGAGGGGGGCTACAGGGTAGTCGAGGTCTTCGAGAACCCGGGGCTGGGGAGGGAGGGGTACGGGAGGGCTAGGGCCATAGTCGAGGAGCTGGCGAGGAGGGGCGTCGGCGCGGTCGTCGTCGGCGAGGTGGGCCCCGGCGCGTTCAGCCTCCTGAGGGAGAGGGGCTTCAGAGTGCTAGCCCCGAGGCAGGCACCCGGCAGGTTGCTGTCGATCGAGGAGGTGGCCGAGGCCGTAGGGAGGGGGGAGGTGGTGGAGCTGGAGGCCCCCAACGAGGAGCACGGGGGCGAGGGGTAGCCCTCGGGAGTCCATGGGGCTGGTAGACGCCCTCGGCGCGGCGGGCCTGGCCCTCTCCCTGGCCCACTTCGCCTTCCCCCTGGCCTACTACGCCTACTTGAAGGCGAGGTGGCTCGGCCGCCCTTGGGGCCTGAGGCTTGACCCGGGCTACAGGCCCCGGGTGACGGTCGTCGTCCCGACGTACATGGAGAGGGGGTTGATAGAGGGCAAGCTGGAGAACGTCTACGAGCAGGACTACCCGAGGGAGCTGCTGGAGGTGCTGGTGGTCGACGGCGCTAGCGGCGACGGGACTGCGGAGGCCGCTAGGGAGTGGGCTGGGAGACACGGGGACCTGAGGGTGGAGGTGGTAGTCGAGCCCGCTAGGAGGGGGAAGGCCCCCGCCCTCAACGAGGCTCTGAGGCGGGCGGGGGGCGAGGTCGTGGTGGTGACGGACGCGGACTCCCTCTGGCCGAGGAGCGCTCTGAGCGAGGCCGTGAAGTGGCTGTCGGACGAGAGGGTGGCCGCGGTTTCCTGCCTCAAGCTGCCGGGGGGCGGGGCTGTGCCCGGGGTGGAGGAGGCCTACAGGGGCTTCTACAACACCGTCAGGCTCGCGGAGAGCAAGGCCTGGTCAACCCCCGTCTTCCACGGGGAGCTGGCGGCGTTCAAGAGGGGGTTTCTCGAGGAGATCGGCGGGTTCCCCACGGACGTCGGCGCGGACGACAGCTACACGGCGGTAGCGGCCGCCCTCGCGGGGTTCAGGGCTATAACGCCCGAGGGCCTCACCTGCGTGGAGTACGTCCCGGGGAGGGGCTACGCGGCCTGGAGGACCAGGAGGGCGCAGCACCTGGTGCAGAGCTTCGCCAAGGCGTTGAGGCGGCTGAGGGGCTCGAGGGCCCCGGGGCGCTTCAAGGCGGTGCTCCTAGCGGAGGCCTACCTCCACCTGGTGAACCCCTGGTTGCTACTCCTGGCGGCGGCGCTGCTCGCAGCCTCGGCAGCCGCGGGCGCGGTACTCCCCGCGGCCACACTAGCACTGGGGGCACTACTACTCCTCTACAAGCCCTACAGGGCGTGGACAGCGACACAAGCCTTCCTAATAACCGCGATGGTCAGAAACCTGTGGACCAAGGAACTAGTGTGGAGAAAGCAGAGAAAGTCGTGAAGCACCTAACGCGGCTAGCTATACTACCAAATACTCGACAGCAACCCCTATTCGGGAGGCTAAGGCTGCTACCGGGTGTACAACCACAGTACAGGGTTCACGTACACGAGTATACGAAAAACGAGGTGGAGGAACTACTCGCCGCAAACGGCTTCGAGATAATTAGAAGCTACTACTCGGCAATAAACGATCTAACGTACGTCGACGTCAGGGAACCTAGGCAACACCTCTCGCCTCCCAGTTACCCGAACTTGGCTAAACACGCGCTTGCCAACCCGACCAGAACGAACGCGGCAAGACTACTAGCATACCCCCTCGTAAAGCTAGTACCATCACTAAGACAGCTAATCGTCATAGTAGCAGAAAAAGTCGGAGAGCCCGAGACGACACCCATAGAGAGGTGGTAGCATACAGAGTTACCAACGTGGGTGCATCCTGGAGGGCGAGGAGATTCTCCAACCCTAGCGGGCACACGAAGCCCTTAGCGTTTAGAGCTCTAAGAGAGCTACTCCAATACCGGCGCTTCACAGTAGTCAAGGTGAGTGTACCTTCAGAAGTAGAACTTGGGGAGCTAGCACACCTAGACAAGCTATTTTCAAAAATACCATCACTAGCAAGGAGAATCGTAGTATTAGCGAGGAAATGAAGATAGTCCACGTAGCGCCCTTCTACCACCCCGTGGTCGGCGGTGTCGAGGACGTGGTTAAGCACGTAGCCGAGTACATAACCGGTAAGGGCCGTGAGGTCTATGCGGTGACTTACAATGGGGTTGGAGGCGGGTTATGGCCTGTGTATTGATGCCGTCGTACGATAGGCCTAGTATCGTTGGTATGACTTTGCCTAGGTGGCTGGAGGCTAGGGGTGTCGATGGTGTTATTGTAGTTGCCGAGGCTTCAAACGAAGATACACTAGTCAAGTATGAACGTGTGCTCTCGAAGTATGATGACAAGGTTACTTATGTGCTCAATAAGGGCAGGCTTGGTTCGGTAAATGCTCGAAATAAGTTACTAGAGTTGGCATTCAGGAACAATTGTAGATATGGTCTAATGGTCGATGACGACTACTTGTTACCAGGTAGAGATGTCGTTAGGATGATGAAAGCATATCTAGATCGGTACCCGGACGTAGGCGCGGTGGGTGGTAGAGTAATTCCGTTGAGGAAGAGGGCCGTTGACCCGGACTTCTTCCTAAACACACCAATACCGATAGCAGACGCGGTAACGAAGATAACGGGCTACATATTCCTAGACGTGAGGAACGGGCCAAGATACGCAGAATACCTAACACATTTCTTCATGATACGCGGCGAATTGCTAGACAGGGTCAGGTACAGCAGGGTTTTCGAAACACCGACGGCGTTCAGGGAGGAGAGCGACCTACAGATGCAGATAAGGAAACTGGGCTACAAACTAATACTCGTACCCCGGGCCTACGTGTACCATCTAGCCCTCGAAGAAGGCGGTGACAGGCCGAAGATGAGCATGAGGGAGAGGATGTACTGGAAAAGCAGGAACCACACAAAATTCATCGCCAAGTGGGTTAAGTCGCCAATGATTAAGACCTGGTATATGCTAAACACAGCGGTAATACTCACACTATACAGGCCACATTACATCAAAACAGTACTAAAAGGAATAAGGGATGGGCTAACGTGAAAATAATACACATATTTCACCACTACTGGCCCGTGGTCGGCGGCCTGGAAAACGTGGTTAAGGCGCTGGCCGAGGGCATGGCTAGGCTTGGCCACGAGGTTCACGTGGTGACAAGCAACTACGGTGCTGAGGGTAGGCCTAGAGAGGAGGTTATTAGCGGTGTGCATATTCACAGGGTTAAGTCTACTAGACTTGGATACCCGGATTTAACATACCCTATCGAAGTTCCAAGAAGTGTTTTGAGAGATGCTGACGTTGTGCACGGCCACAGTCAAAACAGCCTCTTTACTGTGAAGGTGATTGAGCAGGCTAAGAAACTTAATATTATAACAGCGATGCACTTCATGGCTGTTGACGCTTTAAAAGATCACCCGAGCGCTTTGATTAGACTACTAGGCTCGTTATACTCTGATACCATGCTTAAGAGAGCTTTGAGCTCTGCTGATATCCGTTTAGCTCGTAGTCTCAGGGACAAGGAGTTAATTGAGAGTAAACTCGGTGTAAACGTTGAGTACGTACCAGATGGGGTACCAAAGTGGTTCGTAGAGCATGATCATGCCGGAAAATCGTTTAGGCAAAAATACGGCGTAGACGGTGACTATGTGCTCTACGTTGGTAGGCTTCACCCGTTGAAGGGTATCGACGTGCTGCTTAGGGCTATGCGCATAGTTGTTAGTAAAGTGGATCTCAGGTTGGTCATTGCAGGAACTGGCGATAAAAGGCCTTACGTAGAGCTAGCGCGTAGTCTAGGCGTGGATAAATACGTGCTCTTCCCGGGCTTCATTAGCGAGGAGGATAAGGTAGGGGCTATAGACGGGTCGGTATGTGTTGTCCTACCTAGCATAAGTGATTACGTTGAGGTCTACCCAATGGTTATATCAGAGGCTTGGGCGAGATCCAAGCCTGTTATAGCCTCCTCGGTTGGTGGCATACCCTATAGGGTTAAGCACATGGTTAACGGGCTTCTAGTACCGCCCAGAGACCCCAAAGCGCTTGCCGAAGCTATGATAGCATTAGTGCAAGATAGGGAGTTAAGTGTAAGGTTGGGGATGGAGGGTAGGAAATCGGTGTTTACCTGGGATGAGATAGTGAGTAAGCTACTAAGCATTTACACAGCTAGATGACAGTATGGGCAGAGTACTCTTAGCTGCTGGTGTAGTAGGGTCCACAGCCACCCATCTAGTCGATAGGCTCATTAGAGGGGGTTGCAAGGTTAGAGTCGTGCTTAGCCGATGGTTGGCTTTGCTATACCAGCAATGCCGGTTAACAACCTACTTATCTTCGGCAATCTCCGATATTCGAGTTGATAACTGATTAAGGCTTCTATGGACAGAGTTTCTATTGTTGTTCCGACGACGGATATTGAGAGATTAAAGTATCTCATCAAAAGCCTATCTACGCAAACCCTTAGACCCTACGAGGTTGTGATAGTCGCTAAGAACGTGAATGTGTTATACCTAGAGAGTACGTGTGAACGTCATGGCCTGAGGTGTGTGATCCTTGAGCAGGTGGAAGGCTTCTTTACAAGGGCTTTGAACATGGGTAGAAAAGCTGCTTCAGGGGATATAGTGGTGTTTACGGATGACGATGCAATAGCCCTGCCGAAGTGGGTTGAAAGATACGTTAAATTATTCGAGGTTTACGGAAGCGGAGTTGGATGCGTCTCCAGCAGAGATATATACATTGACCTTGAAAATCTCAGGTTGATGCCCACACCCGATGACAGGGCTCACGTGAAACTCTATAGATACTTAACAAGACCGCTATTCGAGAAACCACTGCCAATCCTAGAGAAGTACTGGTGCGGGGTCTACATAGGCAAGGACTACTACGTTAAGCACGGCCCCTGCATACCGAGCAAAGAATGCTACTCATTACCGTTTAGGGGAGTAAACATGGCTTTTAGGAAGGGGGCCATAGAGAACGCGAAATTCCCAGAGCATCCAAAGCTGAGAAGAGCTCCTGGCAATGAGCAGTATGTGGGCATCCAACTGATTCTCAAGGGGTGGGATTGCGTGTACACACCCAATAACCCTATACTACACATGTTCAGAGAGGAGAGCCTGTCACGCGGGGTAAGGGGTAGAAAGCTTGTTAACGAGGAACTTATCACGAGACGTTTATACGAAGAACTGTTAACCTCGGTGCAAACTAAATGAAAATCTTACATATTGTTCAACCACTTATCCCTGGAGGAGTATCTAACGTAGTTACTGGCCTAGTTAAAGCGTTTAATAAGATCGGTGTAGAGAACATAGTCGTAACATTTGAAAGATCTTCACCCGAAATCTTGAAAACACTTGAGGAGAGCAACGTGGAAATACTTAACGTGAATCTCATGTTACCCCCCTTCTCTTCTTACTTCTACGCTTTAGCTGTTTCAGAGAAAATAAAGAAGATAGTAACACGCGAAAAACCGGATGCTATAATGATCCATCCAGGATGGTTATCGATAATTTCACGTTTCCTGAAAACAGAATTACCCATAATAGTTACTGTTCATGGAACATATTTTAATGAATTGAAGTACATGAAGTACCATCCAATTGCTGGACTTGAAAAAATCAGGTATATGATGGGTATTCGCTTATCATTCGATATTGAAATATCACAATTAAGAACCGTGGCCCAGCTAAATAACACGCTTATATCGGCTGTATCGAAGAACACGAAGAGGGAGCTCGTGAACGCTGGTGTGCCGAGTCACAGAGTTTTCTCTATCTTAAACGGTGTTGATAAGGACTTGTTTAAGCCTATGAACAAGGACTATGCTAAAACAGTGGTTGAGGAGGTGTTTAGAGTTAAGCTCAAGGACAAGGTCTTGCTCCATGTGAACCCCGGGCCGATAAAAGGCACCCACATGCTTATAAAAGCACTTGCGATGGTGAAGAGGGTTTACGGAGAGAATATAACTCTTCTGGTAGCCGGTAGAATAGGCCCTAAAAGCTACAAAGAGTACGTTGAGGTGATGGTTAAAAGCCTTGGACTCGAGAACAACGTGGGGTTCCTGGGCTACGTGCAACAAGATAAACTACCCCTACTCTACAACGCGGCAGACCTAACAGTAGTACCCTCGTACTCGGAGGGAGGCCCTCTAATCACCCCAGAATCGCTGGCATGCGGAACACCCGTGGTAGCAACAAACGTTGGTGGGAACCCAGAGTACTTAGCTTTAGCAAACTTGAACAATCTATTGGCGAATATAGAATCATATGATTTCTCACGTAGTCTAGCTCTTAAGTTAATTGAGGGGGTTAAAAGAGATTATCATGTTAACAGTGTAGCAGTTCCATCATGGCATTCTACAGCTAAACTTTACCTAAAGGTGGCAGCCTCTTTACTATCAAGGCAAACCGATGATCTTCATGAAATTTGCAAGATTTTTACAATATAGAAAGATTGAGCTCCTAAATACGATTCTGCTAACTAGAAGAATAAATTCTAAAAAAGTTGCTATATGGTTATTGATAGATCTTCTAATAAAATGGTTTACTTATCCTATCAGTTCAACTAGAATTATTAAAATCGTAAATGAACATTTACACAAAATAATCTCAAAGTGCATACTAAGTAATAGAGCATTTTACTTCGATAAATCGCTAAACTTAATATATTTGGTTCCCGATTTAGAGGCCCTAAATGTACTATCACCTTATTTTGAGTTAGAAAACATGCATGAAGTTTTAAGCCAAGTTAAGAATAAACATAAGGGATTATTCATAGATGTAGGAGCCCACATAGGTAAATATTGTCTTCTGATGGCTAAGCTTAAGCCGAGTTGGCAAGTGGTATGTGTAGAACCTGCTAAACTAAATTATCATGTTCTTAAGTATAATGTGGTTCTAAACAGAATGAGAAACATTGTATTGTTAAATGTTGCTCTATCTGATACTAGGGGCGAAATATCATTATATTTAAGTGAGTATTCGGGGCGTCACACCATTAAAAGACCAATCAAACATGTTAGCGTTCAGCGGGTTCAAGCTTTAACACTTGATGACATAGTTCGAACCTATGGATGCCCGGACATAATAAAGATCGACGTTGAAGGTGCAGAGGTAGATGTTCTAAAAGGAGGAATAGAGTGTCTTGACAAGTGCTCACCAGCAATACTCATAGAGTTTAGGAAGGATACGTATTACGCGTTAAAACACTTATTAACGAAATTTTCATACGTGTGTTTCAAGACTCGGCCTGACTATATGTTTTGTCATAAATCATTAGATTAGATGCAGGGTTAAGAAAAATGACAAAGCCGAAGCTACTAATTATAGCACCATGCTTTGGAATAGGGGGCCCTTCTAATGCTCTTTACTTCATTAAATACCTTAATGATTACACGAAAACTCTATTCCCTGCAAACCCTATTCTTCGAGCTAGTCTTATAAATGTTGAAAAAGCTTTAAATACGAAAATAATAGTTTTCAACTGCAAAGTTAACCATTACGTAATGCAGGCTCTCGTTAGGCACGTTGTTGATGTATATAAACCAGACTACATAATATCTACTGCTCCAGAATTGCTATGCTTACAAAGTAGAAGGTTATTAGAGCGAACTTTGGTGATTCCACAAGGATTCCTTGAACCTATAGTTATTAGGTTTCAACCATTAGATATGAAGGCCCTTGCAACATATCCAGAGATATACCTTGTTTCTAGAAGCGTGGGAGCTTATGCTGCTATATCAAAGTATATGTACAAGAGAATAGTAGATGTCTTCAAACCAAAAAGAATCGCCTTAATATATAATCCCGTTATGGAACAATACTTCCAGCTAGGTGAAGAGAGAATTCAAAGACTATCACACCCATCAAAATTAAGATTGTTATATGTTGGTAGACTGGAAAGGTTGAAGGGGGTTCACAAATTAATTGAGTGGTTCCCTAGCGTACTAAGAGATTTTGGTGACGTGTCGCTACACGTAGTTGGTAGCGGCTCCTTATTAAACTATCTCCGGTATATGATTCGCAGACAGGGCTTAAGCAACAGGATTTTTATCCACGGCTTTGTTGACGGTAGTAGGTTATTAGAGATTTATCAGCATTCCAATATACTAGTAACAGCATCTTATTGGGAAAGCTTCTGTCTACCTGTAGCTGAAGCTGCTGCCTCTGCCATGCCCTCAGTTGTTAGAGAGGCATTTGCATTAAAGGAGCATATTGAATTAGGCTACGCTATTGGGTTTAGCGAAGATTCTGAGGATGCATTTGTAAAGGCTGTTGGAAAAGTGGTAGATAATTACGAAAGGTTATCTCATAGAGCATACAGTATAAGTAGGAGACTCTTCCACCCGTCAAAGGTGGCTGAAAGAGTTAACAAGATCCTTAAGTCCTTTTCGTGATCAAAGATGAAGCGAGACGTTAAGGCAATCGTGTTATTTGCTTTGCTGATTACTTCGTTGGAGATCTTATTCTCAACCCCTGTAATCAACTATAACGTTTTATCTCAGAGTATAGCTAATGGCAAAACCTACATCCTGTATCCTGGTCTATTCTCTATAAAAGTTTTTGTCACCCTTGCTCTCTTAAGCATTTTTCTTCTAATGAAAAATCGCTATTTGAATTTTATTGCCGTACTTCTAACGTTCATGTGGCATATGATCATAATTTTAAATCTCCTAGCTTTTGGGCTTGTTGTGGGAGATCAACCTAGGTTAGAGTTCTCAATAGGATCACTTATGGTGAGCGGTAAGATTACATCACTTGAAGAAGCGTCTGCACTGAGTGGCTATTTCAATTGGCCTTCTACATGGCTTTTAGAGGGCATTTTCTCTAATATTGTAGGTATGACTTCCTTTGATGCACCTGTTCTACTTATGGTAGCAAATTATCTTCTGCTTGGTTTAGCAATACTCACTGCCAGTCAGAAGATACTTCCAATGAGGGCTCAAAATATTGCATTAGCATCAATAATAGCTTATGCTACAATCGATCCTTATAAGATACTGCACTTCTGCCCACAAATATACGCGCTTACACTATTCTTACTTTTTATTTCAACTCTTCTTAAGAATCAACTAGCGGTACGAGATCTAATAACCTTACTGATTTTATCGGTAACCATAATAACATCTCATCCCTTAACTTCGTTAATCGTAGTTAGTGTAATGTCGGCTATGATGCTCTTCGTACTAATTAAGAGATCAAGAGAATTGCTGGGTTTACCGTTGCTCTCCATAAGTGTTATCATCCTCTTCATAGTATGGAACTTGAACTTTGAGAGCCTTATTAGATCCGTGTTAGTGGAACTCCTTGGTGAAGCCAAACTACAGTCTTTGCCACCAGTAGCTACAGTCCTAATATATGATGTTGATTTATTCTACAAGGCTATGGCTATTTATCGCTATATAAGTTTATTCATGTTAGGGTTGTTCACGTTAATATACGTAATCGCTATGGTCAAAAGTAGGGACTCGCTCAAGAATAGAGTCTTAATAATTATGGCTGGAGCATTAGTGGGATCACTTCCATTAAACTTTATTCCGGGGTCCTTTCTCCATAGATTACTATATTTCACTAGTACTATCATGGTAATGTTGGTTCCTGCATCTATCGCAAGTCTATCTCGGATTTTTGTGAAAAACGTCACTCCACGTATGCGATTCTTCATCAAATCCTCAATGCTCCTATTGCTAATAATAGTTCCTTATTTATCACATATAGCTTTACTAGAGTTCTTAACAAACAATAACCCTGTAACTATAGTACACTCCACCAATGAAATTATTACTGCTGCGTTTATGGCTAAGTATTACGAGATGCATCAGTGCATAGGTTCTCCCTCAGGTTCGATACATTTTGCCTTTATGGAGTTAAGACACGCTATCCCCTTCTGTACATATCTGATTGGAGGGCAAGCTAGTTTAAACGCATATTTATTATCTAAAGGGTTTGTGAAAGAATTCGTTGAAAAGGTGTATAATGGAGTTTATGTAGAGTCCCCACTGGAAAAATACATTGTGTATCACAATACACTGTTTCTAGATTTTAATAGTGTTGAGTCCATTTTGAATAGCAAAAGTGACATAGTATATGATTCAGGACTTTTCAAAATACGCGTGAACATTTAAGCTAAGTTTCAAGCTGTTATACGCAAGTTCATGATTATATAGAATGTGAACGCTGTAAATATGACTGCCATGGTTGGGCTACTAAGGGCTATTTTCTCTCATACGATTAATTTCTGGGGGTTCAAGAAGATTAGAGGAACAGCATGGATGCGCTCCCTACTTTATAGTGAGGGCTAACACTTCTGACTTGTTCCATGTCGCTTTAGAAGAAGATTATGAGCTTAGAACATGGTTCTTACCTTATGCAAAAGGAATCGTTGTTGATGTTGGTGCCTATATAGGCAAGTACACGGTGTTTGCTTGTAAGAAGGATGAGGTTGAACGGGTTGTAGCTATAGAGCCTTTGCTGCTCAACTTCCTTTCTCTGATGGCCAATGTAAGGCTGAATGAATACTCTGATAAAGTGGTGTTAGTGAATAGTGCTATTAGCCGAAGTAAGGGGTATGCCGAGATGTGTATACCCATTGGAGGTGTCTCTCAGTTAGGGCTCGAAACAGCACATATAATAAAGCAGAGTACAAAGTGCAAACCGAAATATGTTGTTGCAACAAATACTCTCGACGACATAACTGAGGGGTTGGAGAGAATTGACTTCCTGAAAATAGACATTGAGGGACATGTGATGGAGGCTCTGCCGGGGATTGTGAAAACTCTTAGTAAAACCAAGTACCTATTCGTAGAACTGTTGGGTAGAGATGTGAAAGCGGTAAGCGCCTTCATGCAATTGGGGTTTAGACTAAAGGATAGACATAACAGCAATTTCCTATTCGTGAAAAGCTCTTAAAACTCATACAGGTGTCCTGCGTGTCAAAGTTGCTATCAATAGTTTTGCCCATAAGGAATGAATCTTACAACCTACTAGAGGTGTGCAAGAGCATCTCGGTGCAGAGGTTCAAAGAGATTTTCGAGGTAATAATAGTCGATGATAGTGATCCTGAGTACGAGGTATTTGTTAAGAAATGTGTCGAGGGCTTGAGGTCTTCCAACGTAGATGTAGAGTTGGTGAAGGGGTCTAGGGGAGGAGTTGGTATTGCAATGCTAAGTGGCTTGGAAAGAGCGCGAGGAGATTATGTCTTCTTCATAGACGCAGATAATGTATTGGAGAGGGATTTCATGGGGATTGTGGTGCCGCTTCTCAGCAAGGGATATTTTGTCTCCTTTCTATCGAAAAGTGTGATATCAAGATGTTGCCGAAGCTTATTCTATGCTCAACAATTCCTCTCTACCCTCAGGGGCGGTCTACATTTTAACAGAGACTACGGTTTTGTCAACACCCTCTACATTTGGCAGAGAAACCTCTTGCTTATGGAGGCTAGGGTTCGTAGACCTGAGATTTCGCTATTAGATGATCTAGGGCCTGCCAACCTAGTAGCCCTACATAGAAAATCGCTAAGGCATTATCACATCGATAAAGTGCTTGTCAAAGACGTGCGACACGTGTATGAGAAGTTTGATGCGATGTTCATCTACAAGAGACTTAGATGGTATTACAATAGCTATGATTCACTAGTGATCAATAAAGACTACCTCACAGCTCTCCTGGTAGCACCTCTAACAGTAATAACAATGGGATTCCTTACAACATATCTGGGGCCACCTATATTATTCCTGTTAATAACATATGCCGTTCTCACGATATTAACAGAGAAACTTGCAGAGAATTGTGAACCTCATCAACAGATAGTAGTCGGGATAATCGGACTACCTATATTAATCTTGCTCAAGAGTATTCTCTTCTACGTGATCACAGCTGAAACAATGAAGAGAAGGATTTGTGGAAGTGTGAAGAGAAGATGATTGTAATCACCTCATATGACGAATTCTATGAGAACGCAATCAGAAAGTTAACAAACGAACGTTTAGCAAGAAGAATCGCTACAGTAGTTTTTGCTAAACATAGAAGTAATGACTGGAAGTATTTTGAAAATGCCAAGATAAACTTGCTATTACTTCATGGAAACCCTAAGATACGTAAAAAATACATTGAGTTTATGGAAATCCTTAAAGCGATTTCGCTTTTACCCCAAGAGGGTTACGCGCTGATAAAAGTACATCCATTTATAACTCATTTAGGTAACGATGTGGATATACTTGTCGAGAAGAAAAACTTAGAAGCTGTGGTTAAGCATCTAAGTAGAGAGCTTCAAGTAGAGAGCATCATTGGAAAATCTGGGAAGGGTGTCACATTATTGCTAAATGACATGGAACTACAAGTAGATATTTACAACGAGGTAGGCTGGAGAGGTCTTAAAGTACTAGACGTCTCTCTTGCTAGTCCCACAACAAGGAGGGTAGTAAGGCTTGTAAACAGTCTGGAAATCTCCGTGATCAGAGAGGATATAGACTTAGCTATATTGATTGCTCACATATTTGAAAGCGAGGGTTGGGTTACACTTGGTGACCTATTGAAATTATTTATTTTAAACCCAATGAATATGAGTGCCTCTGTCGAGAACGTAAAAACGTATTTGAATATTGGAAGGTTTTATTCATACCTAGTGGCTATGTTAAACAATGAGGATGTTATTTCAAACATATTTCAGTATGGAAAGGCCCGGATCCCCATTAAATACTTACTACTAACTTCAGTCTCAACTATACTTGCAAATCTTAGAGCTAGAAGGGTCGATATGAAAGGGTATTACTGGGAAGTAGAGAGGCTGTTTCTGGAGGTTTTAAGATATGGACTTACTGCTTAGTGGCTTTCATGCAGAATACTTTTTAGAAGGCCATGCTAAGATTTTTCTCGAGCTCTCCAATCTTCTTACATTTATGTGGAAACCCGACAAAGTACATGTCACTAACGTAAATCAGGGGGGTATAAGCGTTAACTTAGTAATATCTAGTCTCTATGCTTACCTCTCTAAGCGTGTAAATACTGTGATCGAAGTATATGACAATATGTACCCATTAGATGAGCTGATCGGCGCAGTCTTGAGAGGTCTGAGGAAGGCCGAAGTCGTAGTGCTCTCCTGGAAACCTCATCCATCGTTTTCAATAATTCAGAATAGGATTTTAGATAAGATTAGTGGTTACAACAGTAAGCTTATATCATTTGCCTATTCGCTCAATTACCTGGAAAAAGTTTTAAAAAGCTTAAGATTAAAAGATGAAAGTTCCGAGGTAGTAATTCTAAATCCTTGCTGTGATATAGACAGAGGTTCTTTGAAATTAATTAAGGTTCTACCACCAGTTCACAGCATTTTCCTACAGAAAGGATCTAAGGTTCTCAGAGAGAGGAGTGTCGATAGAGGTCGCGTAACCTTCAGGCTTATGGGAAGATTTCAGGGAGGAAGAGGGATTAAGGAGGTCATTACAGCATTTAAAAGGTTCAGGATTAAGAGACCTGAAGCAAGAGCTAAGCTTATCATAGACTCGTTTAGTGAAGATAAAGGGACAAAAGAAGTATTTAAGCTTTATGGAGGCGATGTTTACATAGTTATAACTAACCCAATAAAGCGTGTTAAAGAGGGTGCTTCAAGTCCTAGACAAATAATCGAGGAGATTGCCTACAAATATGCTTATAGTTCCTACGTCGTACTTCCCTATACAAGACCTGTTCACATAACCCCTTCTCTAACATTACTTGAAGCACTGGGCGCAGGCGGCTTTGTTATAGCAACTAAAAATGCTGCTTCCGTCCTTCACAGGGATGTTGAGAAGTGTGCCTTCATAGTTGATACTCAGGATGTTGTTGAGGAGCTTGTTAAGGCCTTTGAATACTTATATGAAGAGTACGATAGCAATTTCTACTGGAGAATTCGCGACGCAGCACATAAGTATGCTCATAATAATTTCTCCTATGAAAAGATAATCTGGGCTTTAAAGGCTAAATTAACATGAGAGAGATCATAATCTCGGGTATTGACGGTTCCGGCAAATCAACGATAGCATCACACATTACGGCACTTCATAGGAGGCGCGGCTTACGAGTTAAAGTTATTTGGTTTAGGTGGAGAGCCCTAACCCTGTATGTTCTTTACGCTTACTCAAGGCTTCGAGGACTATATGTGAAGTTCTACCACCCTGTTGCTAGACGCTGGTTTCTAATACACGTGTTTCGCCTAGACCCCGTTACAGCTCTTCTTTACCCCTACCTGCTATTTCTCGACCTAGCCATTCACTACATATTTAACACGATTTTACTTCTCGTACGAGGTGTTGAAGTTGTTATTTACGATAGGTTCTTTCTAGACGCGCTAGTAGACTCCTTGTATGAATCAAGGCGCTGTAGCAGGCGTCTTTTGCGGCTGTATCTATCTATGCACTCCAAGATCTCTAACTCCGTTGTCTTAGATGTTGATGTAAAAACTGCTGTTGAGAGGAAGAAAGATATAGTGTCGTTGAAAGAGCTTGAGTTTAAGAGGAGGCTATATCTTCTCTTAGCCAATTACATGAATATACCTGTAGTTGATGTTAGAAGGAGTGTTGATGATGTTGTTCAAGAAGTCTGTGAGAAGCTAGGATTAGGGATAGTGAAAACATCCCATGGTATTTAGCATTTTAAAGCTTGAATTATGTTAAAGCTCCTAACATAGCTCGATTCATCGATTGTACAGCAGTATGTGAGATTTTGAAAGTGGGCCGTGCCGAGACTGAGGTCGTCTTCTGGCGCTGAGTGCTTTGAAGATGCTGGCATCTGCTAAGGGCTCAGGCTAAGAAGCTTATCAACGGCGTGAAGCCAATGACGGCATCCCATTACCTATCATGCTAAGTGAGTTGTGTTGAATATAGTTCGTTTCTCAACTCTTTACTTATCTTTTTGTGGGAGGTCTTGAAATTGCTCTGCAACTACTCGACTAGTAATTATGGTTTAACCAATGCCACGGTTTTAGGCGTTAACCCTAGAATTCGCAACGAAGAGACTAACAACGCGGTTATTGATCACGTGGCTGATATAATCAAGGTCTTTACAAGTAAGGGTCTCGCTAGAATAGTCTTCGTATCGATCGGCTTTGGTAACTTTCAATATAAGTTCCTTGGTAACGACTTGATGATGTCTCGGTAGTTCAGCAACAGAGCTGAAGACCCAGTGTTCATTGGTGAAAAGCTTGATCAAAGGCGGGTGTGCTGTGCCTATCTAACTACCTTGTCAGTCAAGAAGCCTTTAACGGCAATCACACATGATACGCAGTCACTAGAGTTAATCAAAAGCACCGACAGTAACAATAGCGAGATTGCGACCATGGACCCAAAAGGCTAGACCATGATAGAACACCGAGGGTCATTAGTGGGAACACCGACAAAAGAGCTTCTTAGAAACGCTGAGGGCATTCTCGAAGTGCTCGTCGATGCCTCTCGAGAGTTAACCTCGGAGATTTCCAGTGCGTGTAGGATTCTTCACCTGCCAGGGGTGGAGGTGTTGCTTTCTCTGAAGGAGTTCCGGGAAGAAGAAAGCGAAAGTACGCTTATCGTGTGCGGTAGGTACGATCCAGTTAGCAGGGGGATCCTGGTTTCTCTACCGTGTCTGTTAAGATCAGGTGGGAATATTGCTGATGAATTCCTTGAGACCGTCTCTCACGAGCTTGTTCACCACTGCCAGTTTGCTGGAGGCCCTGATAATATATGTGAGGTAAAACTTAGCATAAAGGATGCGGAGCTACTAGCTAAGATCCTACCCTACGATCATAGACCGCATGAAATCGAGGCTTATAGCAAGCAACACGAGTTGAGCGAGTTAATTAAATCTTACCTAGGTAAGTCTGGGGAGCTCATAATGAGGGTGTTACGTACGCTCAAAAACGATGTAGAGCTTGAACACCCACAGCGGTCTTTCACTCCAAGCTCAGACACAAGGGACGAGTGTAGCGCTGGATCATTGCTCTTCAAAACTCTAGAAAACTTCGAGGTTAACGAGGTTGAGGTTGTTGTAGACCCGGACTTGTCCAAGGAGCCTGGCGAAGCTCAAATATATGTGCTTACAGACAGGGGTGTGGCAATCAAGTATTTGTGGCGCGAAGACTCACAAAAAGGCATCTACATGCCTTTAAAGCCTGTGAGCATTAGACTTCCCAGAGGGGAGTACCAGATTAAACACGTCAAGGCATCGTACAATTTCCTCGAAACCCCTCGAAGAAGCGAAGATCAAGATGCTAAATATAATATTCTGAAGCCGGCAGAGGTAGAGAGCTACATTATTAATAACACTTGTAGGTTTGAGCAAAAAGCTATTCGCGCGGAGGATCTGATCTCCCTGATTTTGATGATATCGTTGGGAGTTTACGATAGTTGGCCGCGTAATGTGGATGACGTTAAAGAAATGCTAAGTAGGCTAAGCATGACTCCAAGAGGGGATTTGATCGAAATTGGTTTCTCCGTTGATAGTAGAGGATCTTATGCCAAGCCCCAGCCAGTGTCAATCCTAATGTGTAAGGACGTTAAAATACAGGTGGACAGCGACTCCGTAGAGGTCGCAGCAATAGTGAGTAACTGGCCTAATTATTTGAACAAGCTAGTTGAAGCTGTTAAAGAGGACGTGGAAGTGTGCAAAAAGTTCAAACTACCGGAGGCAAGAATAGGAAATATATTCACTTCAGTAGAGCATGAACTTGAACTTGAGGTGACCTTCCCAGAGAAACCCAATTACAAGCAGGGCTAACAATAATTTACTAAGCGGGATCTCAGAAACACATATCACCAACCGCGATTCACCTCAAAAGAATCCCCAGTTCTTAAACAAAACCCCAACAAATACACGGAGTGAAACAAAGACTACAAACTTGTCTGGTGCGGACCGTGTGTACCTGAGGTAGTGCTCGTCGAGCTGGTGGTCTTCCCGGACAGCAGGGGGTTCTTCGCGGAGCTCTTCAAGGGGAGCGACTTCGCCTCCAGGGGCCTCCCCGCGGGCTTCGCACAGGTGAACCTCAGCTACTCTAGGAGGGGCGTGGTGAGGGGGCTACACTACCAGGTCGAGCCCATGGAGCAAGGCAAGCTGGTGTACGTGGTCAAGGGGAGGGTCTACGACGTGGCGGTGGACGTGAGGGCCGGGTCGCCCTGGTTCGGCAGGCACGTGGGCGTCTTCCTGGAGCCGGGCCTAGCCCTCTGGATACCCCCGGGCTTCGCCCACGGCTTCCAGGCGCTGGAGGACACGCTCCTCCTCTACCTGGTCACCAAGGAGTACAGCCCACTCCACGAGAGGTGTATCAGGTGGGACGACCCCGAACTGGCGATAGACTGGCCGATAAGAGAGGGCGTCATAGTGAGCGAGAAGGACAAGAAGTGCCCCGGGTTCAGGGAGGCCGAGAAGTTCAGGTGAGCAAAGCCCTCGACAGCCTTCTTCGTTCACCCGGCCGGCGCCGACGGCAGCGCCTACTCTATCACCTTGGGGGCCTCTCAGTCAGCGTACACACTCCAACCGCCAGTAGAGCCCGTCTCGGGCTCCTTCGAAGCCCCGGCAGCCGGGTGTGGCGGCAGCGTAGTTCGTAGGAGGCCTAGACCTCGTGTCTGGCGGGTGTTGCTCTGGTGTTCAACGTACGGGATAGACCCCCTCCCGTACGCCGCTGCCAGAGACCATGGGCTAGCGTTCCTGGCACCGGGTGTGAGGCTTGTCGAGCTCCTTAAGAGAGCGGGCTTGGACATAGGCATCGTGCCTACACCTGTTTAATCCGCGGGTACACTAAGCGGCCGCAAACAACGCAATTCGTTGATAGGAAAAAGAGTGTGAGGTGTTTATTAGCCAGTACACTAGTAGATCCACCCAACGGTGTGTGGTTTTAGGTTTTGAGGCCACCCTTGTCATCAGCTTGCCTAGTCCTAATCCTACTACTGCTATCCATGCCGGTCGTGGCCAGGGGCTCGACTATCAGGGTCCCCGGCGACTACGGGAGTATCCAGGCCGCCCTGGACCACGCCTCTATGGGGGACGTCATACTAGTGTCCAGGGGCTCTTACAAGGGCTTCACGGTGTCTAAGAGTGTAACAGTCATCGGCGAGAGCAACGAGACCGTGGTAGTCTACGGCGGGGTCGTCGTCTCGGCTAACGGGGTGAAGCTTGGTAACCTCAAGATAGTCCTCGACGAGAGCACGGGCGGCTCGGTAGCCGTCCTAGTCAAGGGACTCGACGCCGTCCTCACCAACATTGTAGTCGAAAGCTACAAGTACGGCGTCCAAGTCGGCAGCGCCGACAGTAAGGCTAGTGCCTTAATCGAGTACAGCAGCATCCGCTCGGGGAGAGAGGCCGTCTACGGCTACTGCACGAGCCTCAGCTTGTTCTACAACACCGTTGTCTCGGAGAGCGCGGCTGCTGTAGCCTACTGCGGCCGAATGGACGTGGAGTTCAACAGGGTCGCCTCCGAGGGGGTCGGGGTGGCCGTCGGCGGGGCCTTGAGCGAGGGTAATATTGCGAGGGGGAACGAGGTCAACATCACCGGTAGCGCAGCGGGTATACTCGTCGACGGGAAGAGCCACTTAATAGAGGGTAACAGGGTGCTCAACGGGGGGATAGACGTCCGGGGCAGCCAGAGCGTTATCGAGCGGAACCAGGTTACGACCCCGGGTAACGGGGTCAACCTAGTCGGCGACGGGAACGTCGTCGAGGCTAACACCGTAAGCGCTGGGGGTCACGCTATAGAGCTCTACGGTAGCGGGAACCTGATACTGAACAACACGCTCTCGGGAGGTAGAGGGGTTCACGGCTCGAACGGCAGGGGGAACTCTATAGCCTTCAACTTAATCAACAGGACTGGAAACGTCGGAGTGTACATGTCGAAGTACACTAGCCAGAACACTATCTACGGCAACACTTTCTGGCTCTGCTACAACTACGAGGCGGCCGACGAGAGCGGTGGCAACACTTGGTACAACGAGACTATTAGGATGGGCAACTACTGGTCTAACAACAAGGCACCCGACTTGGACGGCGACGGTATAACAGACCAGCCCTACCCTATACCAACGACCACCGGCATCGAGATACTAGACAAATACCCGTTGGCGAGACCACTAGTAGCCCCAGAGCAAACCACGACCACGGCGACAACCACGAAGCCAACGCAGACGACGCCAACGACACCCCCATCCACATCCACTACAACACCCACGACCACGCAACAGACCGCTACAAACACGGCTACTACCAAACCTACTCCAGCCACGGACACAACAAGCAGCCAGGCCGGCGGGGGAGGGTACACGAGCATACTACTAGTATCAGCCCTGGTAGTGCTACTCACAGCCACGGCAGCGTTGTTCGCGGTAAAGAAGACTCGCGGATAGTCTAGTGCTCCACCACGATACAAACCGCTTGAAACAGCTTTACAAGGGTCGAAAAAGCCCGAGATGCTATAATGGAAGCTCTCGCGCTAGGCAACCCTACGTGAGGAGCGGCGAGGACTACAAGGCCTACCTGGTCTCGCTAGTGTACGTGGTGGACAACATAGATAGCTTCAAGCAGTCCCGGATAAGGGAAGTGGCCAGAAAGTACTTCTCCTGGGAGTCCTTCGTCGAGGACTTCGGAAGCGCATTGAGAAAACTCGGGTAGCCGCCTGGACTCGTGACCCGGAGCGGTGTAGTGTCCACGTAGGCGAGGAGCCGCTAAATAGGGCCCCCGAGTATTGGCCCAGGAATACGCCACGGGCCGACCGGGAGGCGACACCCGCCTGGAAGAGCGGGCTATTCGGGGAGCAGGTGGCGGCGGGACAGCGTAGCTGTAGCGCGGCTACCGAGTGGCGGGCCGCCCTGTTTTAATTCCGGGCGGGACATTCTATGAAACCTGATTGCTATGGGTAGAGCTGTTGTCCTGTCGGGCTGCGACGGTAGCGGTAAGACGACTGTTGCGAGGGCCCTGTCCTCCTACCTGGCGGCCTCTCACAGGGCCTCGACCCACTGGTTGAGGGGGAGCCACCTCCACGTCTCGCTACTCTACAGGCTCCTCTCGAAGACTAAGACCTTCAGCGGCGCCGACAACCCCTACTACAAGCTCTCTGTGCCGCCGGCTCTCAGGGGGCTGTTCGCGCTACTGGAGTTCACGGGGTTCCTGCCCCAGCTGCTCGCGAGGCGGCTGAGGCTCCTCTTCAGCGACGTCGTCGTGTGCGACAGGGGCGTCTTGGACTTCCTGGTCTGGGTCTCGGCCACGCTGAGGTGCGAGGGCTTCCTCGGGACAGCGCTCGGCAGGTTCCTGCTAGCCCTGGCCTCCAGGGAGAGGCCCGTCGTCCTGACGGCGAGGCTGGACGTGCTGAGGAGGAGGGCCGACGTGCCGCCCTCTTTCCTTAAAGCAGAGTACGCCTACTACACTGTACTAGCGAGGTACATCGCCTCAATCACTGTGGACACCTCTAGTAGCAGGCCGGCCAGGACAGCCGCGGAGGTGCTGTATAGACTTGAGCTCTAGGACCCTGAGGCTGGTCAGGGCGCTGGAGGGCCTGGAGAAGCCGGGGGAGGGCGAGCTGGGGGAGCTGGTTGAGGCGGCTGGCTTGAACAAGGTGCTACTGGGCTTCCTCAGGTCTGCGGGCGTGGAGGGCGAGGCGAGTCGCCGCGAGGAGGAGAGGTACAAGCGGTTCAGCAGCGTCGTGGGGGAGGTGGCCGGCGCGCTGAGGGGGCTGGACTACGCGCTACACAAGTTCAGGAAGCCGGTGGAGCACGTCTCGGTCGACGTAGACGTCCTGGTCGACGCACGGCAGCTACCCGAGGCGGTCAAGAGGCTGGCGTCTAGGGGCTTCGGGGTCGAGGTCTGGGAGAAGTACACGGTCACGATGACGAGGGGGCGGGCTATAGTAGACCTCTACACGCACCCCTCCTTCGCGTGGGTTGTTTACCTAGACGGGGAGGAGCTCCTCGAGTGCTGCACGGAGGAGTTCGAGTGGGAGGGCCTCGAGCTCAGGGGCCTCACAAAAGAGGCAGAGGTAGTCGTCACAGCAGCACACGCGGTGTACAAAGAGCACGTCTACCTCCTAGCAGACTACTTCACGGTGAAGAAGTGGCTCAACAAGAGGGCCCTAGACCTCGCGGGAGAGCTCGGGGTAGAGGACTCCCTCAGGGCGTCCACACGCTTGAACGAGCTGGTGGACAGCGGGCTAGTGGAGCTACCCTCGAGGATACCGGTCTCCTACCTAGCCGGTGCCTACGCGCGCAAGCTGTTCAGGGACAGCGTGTTCAGGTCGACCCTAGTCAACGCGCTGGAGTACATGCTGACGGAGAGAGCCGGTAGATCGGTCAAGTGGAGGCTGACGAGGGCCTCCTACTGAGCCCTTCCACCGCGTGCGAGCGGCCGCGCGGCTACGCGTAGCCCGGGGCGATGAGCCTATACACTTCAATACCCATCCGCCCAGCCGACGGTAAAGCACCCGGCCCCGCCCCTAATGCGGGGAGGGTGCCAGTGGTCGATCCTCTGGGGGTACCTGCGTGGTTTGCGGTCTTTTGAAGCTTTATTAGCGAGCGGGCCTCTAATCTAGCTAGCGTACACGCGGACAGGCAACCAGCGGTGTGCTCGGTTGAGCAGGTTTGTCCTGGTCACGGGGGGAGCGGGGTTCATCGGCAGCCACCTCGTCGACAGGCTAGTCCTCGAAGGGTACAGGGTTAGAGTCGTCGACAACCTCAGCAGCGGCAGGCTCGAGAACCTGGAGAGGCACAGGGGGAGTAGCTCCGTTGAAGTAGTGGTGGGCGACCTCAAGGACCCCGGCACGGCCCTCAAGGCCGTGGAGGGTGTTGAGGCAGTCTTCCACTTCGCCGCGAACCCCGAGGTGAGGGTCAGCACCACCAACCCCGAGGTACACTTCAGCGAGAACGTGGTGGCGACCTTCAACCTCCTCGAGGCGATGAGGAGGAGGGGTGTTAGAGACCTCGTCTTCGCGTCGTCGAGCTCGGTCTACGGGGAGCCGGGCCACATACCAGTGGGTGAGGAGGAGCCCGTGAGGCCCGTCTCGGTGTACGGCGCCAGCAAGGCCGCCTGCGAGAACTTGATGCACGCGTACTCCAGGCTCTACGGCATCAGGGCCGTCTCCCTCAGGTACGCGAATATCGTGGGGCCCAGGCTGAGGCACGGCGTTATATGGGACTTGGTAAACAAGCTCCTGGCAAACCCCAGGGAGCTCGAGGTGCTGGGGGATGGGACCCAGACCAGGAGCTACCTCCACGTGTCCGAGGCAGTCGAGGCCACCCTACTAGCCTGGCGGAGGGCGGGGGAGGGCTTCGCCGTCTACAACGTCGGGAACGAAGACTGGATAACCGTCAACGACGTGGTGAGGATAGTACTGAGCGAGATGGGGCTGGAAGGGGTGAAGCTGGTCTACAAGCCCGTGGCCCACGGCGTGGGCTGGCCGGGGGACGTGAAGCGCATAGCCTTGAGAATAGACAAGTTGAAGAAGCTGGGCTTCAGCCCGTCTATGAACTCCACGGCCAGCGTTACTGCTACCGTTAGGGCGCTGCTTGAAGAGATAGGGAGAGGAACACCCCACGGTTAGCCGTTCACCAGTCTCTGGATAGGTGGTCTCAAGACTTGAGAGTGCTCGTCGCCATACCTACTTACAGGAATGCGTCGACAGGCTATGTTATCCGCTCTACTCTGAAGGCGCTGTGCGACCAGACCCTAGGGGGCTTCCGTGCACTAGTAGTCTACAAGCCGAGCCCGGGGGACAGGACACTCGACATTGTAGACGAATATAAGGACAAGCTGGACATCGAGGTCAGAGTACAACAAAGCGGCTTCTTTGAGGAAGCAATGAACGAGATCTTCAGGGTGTCGGAGGAGTACGACCTCACCATAGTAACAGACGACGATGCCGTGCCCAGTTCGAGGTTCGTAGAAGACCACGTCGCGTTCCACAACACCCATGGTAAAGTGGGTATCACCAGCGGGCTCGTCGTAGAAAAAACCGTCTGGGCCTCTCGCGCAGGCCTGGCAGCCTTCTTGGCTAAGAGGGTTCTCGGCGTTAATAAGCCGCTCCTGGAAAACATGAACGACTACGACGTGTTTATTAGCAACGTTGGTTTGACTGCACTCAAGAAACTCTACCAAAAACATGACTGGGAGGGCGAGTACGTCCTAACAGTAGACATTAGAGGCGTTAACCTGAGCTTCAAGTCGAGAAACTACATAGAGGGGTTCGAGCTGAAGGGCTACACTGTGAGGGGCTTGCGCAACGAGCAGTTATTAGCCCTACATTACATTAGGCAGGGACTACACGCGACACGCTTCAAGGGCGGAATCGTGAGACACGTGGAAAGAGGCGAGTCATTGTCTAGAGCAGTAATCCCTACTAAAAGCTACATGATCGGCGTAGAGCTCGGGTTACTACCCTACGGTGTCAGCCTGTATAGGTTTAAAATCGACTTGAACAAGTTAGAGCTGCTCTCGCACGTCTATGAAGTCTACTCCAGGAACTCTCGTAACCCTAGACTAGGAGGCTTTGCTAGGGGTCTGAGACTCGCCGTCGCAGCTATAAAGAGCGGGCTGGAGCCAAGGGAGGTGAGAAGCCTGCTAGCGGGGGTGGAGAAGAGGTATGAGATGCCAAGGCACAATACTCCCGGAGAAGCCTATTTACGAGCCCCTGGCTGGTGGGCAGCACGAAAGGAAGGCCTTTGAGAGCCTCTTCTTGAACGACTCGAAGTCGAAGCCCCGCACTACGCTGAGACCCCTCTCTCTCAGGGCTCTAGCTAAAGCGGGGTCTTCCTCGACTCTCCTCACAATAGATGGGACCTCGCCTACCTCGGTGTAGCCCAGGGCGGGGCTAATCCTGGACACGATGTCGAACCAGGCGCCGCCGTCCCTGTACACTATCGGTATGGCCCCGGCCGAGACGGCCTCGGCTACCGATAAACCGAAGTGCTCCGCGTAAGGGGGGTGGAGGTAGAACAAGGCAGTCCGTAGAAGGTCCCTCAGCCTACTCCTCGGCAGATTAGGCAGCACGTGGACGTTCCACAGCCCCCGCTCCTCGGCCAACCTCTTCAGGTAGCCAGCGTACCTCGAGCCTTTCCTCGTGGCGGAGCCGACTATGTAGAAGTCGTAGTCCCGTAGCGCGCCGGCCACCTCTACGACCTTGCCGAGGTTTTTCTCGGGGCTGAACCTGGAGACGGTTACGATGGCCTTCTCCCTCTTCTCGTCCAGGCTCTCGAAGTACTCGACGTCCACTGGCGGGTGGACCACCTCGACCCTGAACTGGTCCCCGTAAACGCTGTGGAAGACCGCTCGCGTCCAGCTACTGTTGACCAAGACGAGCCTCGGCCTGCCCGTGACCGAGTCGGCCAGCCTTTTAAGCAGGGTCTCGTAGCTCCTCCACACGAACCCCCTCCTACCGCTGGGGGTTATGAGCGGGACGTGTATGTAGGCAACGTCAACGGGCGTGGGGACGTGCGAGGCGGTGTCCACGACGACGTCCCCGCCCGCCTCTCTCTTGATGCGCTTCACCAAGACACCGGTCAGAAGAGCCCTTCTCAGCCTCGTCAACCGGTCGCCCGTCAAAGCCCTCGCGAGAAGGTCGACTATACCGGCTGTCGGGGGCAGAGGCCTCGCCTCGATCAAAGGCTTGAAACCAGGCGAGAGCAGCCCGACGACCTCGGCCAGCCTCTCCCAGTCCAGGTAGTAGGTCGCGATCCTGCTCTCGAAGCCCATCTCGGCTAGAGCCCGGTGCATTTCGATCGCCAGCTTCTCGGCGCCACCCCCTATCTCGAGGAGGGGGTGTACGATAACCACTTCCACTACTCTAACACCTCTACAGACCTGACTCCTTTGAGAAGTGCTCCAGCGTAGTGGAAGACTCTCGGATCTTTTATGTAGACGACCCTGTATTGTGCTCGTTCACGTGTTACCTTAATACTTCTACCGATCTTACCCTTAACAACCAAGTCGACCTCACCTAGGTCTCTTAGCCTCTCGAGAGTCTCCTGGCTGACGCCCACGAGGAAGAGAGAGTCGTCTATACCATACTCCCTGGGGTTAACCATCTTAGATACGACGCTGACCTCGAAGGCCACGTTGTTATTAACCGACTTGATGTACCTGAGCGGTTCTCTGATCAATACGTAGGGTGTGTAAAACGGGAATACAAGGGCGTCTCTCTTCCTTTTAAAAACAAGCAGCTCGGCGGGGTTTAAGCCTAGGGCTCTGTAGTAGTCGATGTTGTTTCTTACCACCCTGCCCACGTAACTCACAACACTCTTGGTATACCTTTTCTCCCTCCTGAAATCGATGAGAGCCGGCTGAGCGTTAAGCCCGACCATTACTGGGACCGCGACCGAGAAGCCTACTCTAACACAGAATTCCAAGTCCTCCCCATTCATCAAATCTCTCCAGCCGCCTCTAGATAGTATATGCTCTCTTTTTCCGGCCAGTGTACCAATAGCGTACACGGGTTGGTGGGCCTCGGCCACCTCTATGACCTTGTGAAAACTCGTGTTGTAAACGGTGTCTAGGTCGAAGTAGGCCGTTATAGACCCCTCCGGGCACTTGTGTAGCGCGATCTGCCGGCCTAGCCCTCTACTAGACTTGTACCTGTAGAGCTTCAAGTTGAAGTCTCTCTTAAGCTCGAGGAGCTTTTCCCAAGTTCCGTCAGTTGAGTAGGAGTCTACGACCACTATCGTGTAGTTCGGTCTGTAGACCGACTTGATCGACTCCTCGATGTAGCGGGCGTTGTTGAAGACAGTCCCGTAAACGCAGACGTCGGCCATGGACCACGCCTCTAGTCGACCCTGCCCTTGTAATCCGCCACGTCGGGGCAGACCTTGGAGTAGAGGGCCTCGAGTAGCTCGGCGTACTTCAGCCCGTGGTCGGGTAGGACGACTACCACGTCGCCCTCCAGCACCCCTCTACGCGTGAGCTCCTTGGTCGCCCTGAGTACTGCCCCGGCGCTCAACCCGACCAGCAAACCCTCGCTCCTCGCCAGTGCGACAACCTCCTGGAACGCCTCGTCTAGGCTGACCTCTAGGACCCCGTCTACACCCGCTAGCTGCACCCACTTCATCCCCGTCTCCACCCTCCTCATGCCCGGTATGAAGTCGCCTCTCGCGGGCTGGACCCCGAACACCTTCACGCCCCCAAGCCTAGACTTGAAGTACACCGAGAGGGCGGACAAGTGGCCGGAGGTCCCAAGGGCCCCCACCACCCCCCTTATCCTCAGGCCCGACTGCGAGGCCTGGTAGTCGACCTCCTTCGCCGTGTACTGGAGGTGAGCTATGACGTTCAGGTCGTTCTCGAACTGGTCTGGGTGTAGCAGCCCCTCCCGCCTAGCCGTCTCTCTCACGTCGCCGAGGATCTCCGTGGTCAAGGCCCCCTTCAGCCTCACGACCTCGGCCCCCATGAGCTCGAATATGTAGTCGACGCACCTCTGGGCTGTCTGGGGCAGGTAGACCTTGGCCTTCAGCCCGAGGTTGTTCGCGACCCCGACGAGCCCCAGCCCCGTGTTGGTCGACGTGGCCTCGACAACCTTGAGCCCGGGCCTCACACCGGGGTTGTTCAACAGCATGAACCAGGCTATCCTGTCCTTGATACTCAGGCTGAAGGGGTGGTACCACTCGAGCTTCGCCCAGACCCTCACCCTCCCGTCGCTGAGGCTCCTGAGCTTCACGAGCGGGGTCGGGGCGTCCCTCACGGCCAGGTCTAGCACGGAGTCGTAGACCCTCGCGGCGTCCCCCTTAACGTTGTAGTAGAAGTCGAGGGCGTCAAGGGACGCAGGCTCGTCCACGGGTACGAAGCGGGGGCCGAGAGACCAGAGCGCGGTGTACAGGGCGTCGTCTAGAGCCCTCAGCTCCCCGTCGACTGGTAGCGGGGGAGCCCTCCAAGAAGCGAGTATTTCCTTGATGTAGGGCAGGGCCTCCCCGAACCCTGTAAGCCCCCCCTTGACCGCCCTCAGCTCTACTAGCCTCACTCCACACACCTCCTCTAGCCAGTCTTACAGAGCACTTTTGGAGTATATAATGCAATGAGCCCTTTGAGGTTTACCAGTTGAGGGTTTTCGAGGAGAAGGGAGGATAGTAGACTAGTACTCAGGGGGTATGTGTTGGAGTACTTCGTGGGCGTGGACTTGGGGACTTCCTCTGTTAAGTTTGTCGTCTTAGACGAGTCGCTTAAGGAAGTGTACGCTTTATCACGCGAGCTCAGAATAGGGTTCGCTAGTGATGGTAGCGTACTCTACGACCCGGAAGCAGTGTTAAGGACTGTCGAGGGCGAGCTGAGAGCTCTGTCCAGTAAACTGGGCGGAGACCTTTACGTGGGCTTCAGCGGGCACTCACCCTCGCTCGTAGTCATGGACGAACAGGGTAGAAGCCTCGAGACTATTGTATGGCTAGACACGAGGGCCAGTTCCGTGCTCGACGAGGCTGCTAAACTAATGGGGGAGAAGGAGTGGTACTACAAGACCGGCCTACGTCTATCCCCCATATTCTTCCCGGCTAAGATACTGTGGATTAAGCGGTTCAAGCCCTCCGTACTAGAGAGGGCGAGGTGGGTCGCCCAGTTCAAAGACTACGTTGTCTACAACTTAACGAAGCAGGCGTACACGGACTACTCGAGCGCCTCCGAGACCCAGTTGTTCAACATAAGAGGCTTCTACGACGACGAGATTCTGGGGCTCCTCGGGCTAGACGAGTCAAAGCTCTTCGAGCCGGCCGCCTCCCACACAGTCCTCCAACACGTCTCGAACCCGCGTATCTGGTTAGTCCTAGGCGGCGTAGACTCCGTCGTGGCAGCTTTGGGTGGAGGTGTCGTCGAGTCTAGCACGGTCTCCTTGTCGGCGGGGTCTTCTGCCTGCGTTGACATACCCGTTGCGAGACCAGTACTAGACTACGAGAAAGGTTTCGAGACCTACTACCACGTGCTACCCGGCTGGTTCGTGCTCGAGGCCTCGCTCCCGTCTGCGGGTCTCACGGTAGACAAGGTGCTCGAGCTCGCTGGTCTAGAGAGGGGCGTCGAAGAGGAGGTGGGCCTAGACAAGCCCTCAGGGCTGGTCTTAGTACCCTACTTGACAGGCTCGCGCAGCCCGGACTGGGACTCATCAGCGAGAGGGCTGGTCTACGGGCTGAGCCTCTCGACGACACGGCTCGATCTACTCAAAGCGGCTTACGAGGGGATAGGTTTTTGGGCGAGAGAGGTCTTGGAGTTATCGCGTGGACTCGGTTTAGAGGTGAGACAAGTAGTCGTCTCGGGCGGTCTGTCCTCTTCGAACCTCTTCAATACTATAACCTCGAGCATCCTTGGTCTAGAGGTCAAGAAGCCCCGCGTGAGAGACTTGTCTCCCTACGGAGCAGCTTTACTGGCCGCAATAGGCGCCGGGAAGATCAAGTTCAGCGACGTCCCTAGACTCATAGAGTTCGAGCAAGTGTATAGCCCTAGGCCAGAGCTAGTTGTGGCATACAACGCGCTGTTCCAGGTATACAGAAAAATGAAAAGAGTATATAAGGAGCTTGGAGGATTAGTAGAGTAGGGTTGGAGTTGTCTGTAGCCAGGAGAATAGAAGACCTAATGCTTGAGGCAGAGTTCTACTGCAGGGTCAACGCGGCTCGTAGAACTATGAAGCTCAAAGACCTCGCCAGCAGCCTAGGTGTCGACTTGACCACGCTGAGCAAGTACGTTAACATGCACATAAAGCCTAGTAGGCCTAGAATGAGGGAGCTCGGTGAGAAGCTTAGGGACGTAGACTACAAGAGCGTGATCAGAGACTGCTTAATATGGCAACCATACCCGTTCCCAGAGATGAACAACCTGCTGTTCAAGTGCAACGAGCTCCTCGACTGCGCGGTCTACGAGTTTCTCAAGGAGCTTGGAGGGGTGGTCTTCGACTACATCCTGACCGTAGAGGGCGGGGGTTTAGCACTAGCCCAAGCCATAGCTTCACGCCTCAAGCTACCTGTCGTCTACGGCCTGAGGGACATTATCATAAGGGGTGGCCACAGTATACCCTACAAGTATACGCCGGTCTACGCGTGGGGGCCTAGGATCAAGAGGTACATCACCCTACCCCTCGGCAGAGAGCTGAAGAACAAGAGGGTAGTAGTCGTAGACGACATAGCGTGGACAGGGGCTACGGTAATGACTCTAGCAGAGTACGCGGCTCGCAAGAAGTGCGATGTCGTAGGCGTCTTCTTGCTAGCGACCTTTGGGGACGTCTATGAAAGGCTCGTCGGGAAGTTGGGGAACAGACTACACGTTGTCCTGATACTACCTAATGAGGCCAGGAAGAGTGTAATGAGCGAGTTTGAGTTCATATAGTTTCCCCATATCCTCCAAAAAACGGTACCCTCTACTGGGTTTCACGGTTAATACCAACCCGAATCAATACGTGTTGCAGTAGAGGCGATGCGCTTGACTAAGATCCTTGAAACTATCGAGAAAAAGCTAAAGATGATACCAGACCCGCAGGAAATCCTGAAGAAAGCCGTGACGTGGGGGCTCGGCCCAAGGTCGCTGGAGTTGCTGAGGAGAGCACTCGAAGTAGAGTCTCTTGGAGCAATGCCCTTCAGCATGTACGACGCACCCCCTATAGTCGAGGAGGCCGTAGATGACGCCATTATCGTCGACGCAGATGGTAAGCGCTATATCGACATGATGGCCGGCTTTGCGGTCAACAACGTGGGCCACCACAGGAAGGAAGTACTGGTAGCCATTATAGAGCAGTTCAACAGGCTAGTCCAGTACTCGGAGATGCTCAGCGAGGTTAGGATTAAGCTCGGCGAGAAGCTCGTCCAGATAACGCCCGGCTCTTTCAAGAAGAAGGTGTTCTACGGTTTAACTGGCTCTGACGCGAACGAGGTGGCTATAAAACTGGCCAGGTACTATACCGGTAGACCGATCATAATAACCCAGTGGGCGGACTACCACGGCAGGACGATCGGGACAGTACCTTTCACCACCAGCTTCTCGACGTGGTCGCAGAACTACCCCTTAATGGGTGCCGACATGAACGTCGTGAGGATACCCTTCCCCTACTGCTACAGGTGCCCGTGTAACCCGAAGGCGGAAACGTGCGAGGAGTGTGCGGAGGACTGCTTGTACATTGTCGAGTACATGTTCACCCACACCTACTACGGCCTGAGAGACCCGCTCAGCAAGTCGACTAATGTAGCGGGATTCCTGATAGAGCCCTATCAGAGCGCGGCGGGCTACATGATACCCCCAGACAACTGGTTGCCAGGCTTGTACAAGCTGGCCAGGGAGTACGACGCTCTCTTCATGGTCGACGAGATCCAGACCGGGTGGGCTAGGACGGGTAAGATGTGGGCTGTAGACCACTACCCGGGTGTCGAGCCCGACTTGGTGATGGTGGCCAAGTCTATAGCCAACGGTCTCCCCTTCTCCGCCGTAATAGGGAGGGCGGAGATAATGGACAGCTGGGGGCCCGGCGCCCACTCGAGTACTTTTGCGGGGTACATGCTCGGTTGTGCGGCAGCGCTAAAGACTATAGAGATAATAGAGAGGGAGAACCTGGCGTACCAGGCTAAGGTCAAAGGAGAGAAGTTCCTGAAAGGTCTCCAAGACCTGATGCAGAGGCACCCAATACTAGGCTACGTCGAGGGAAAGGGCCTGTACATAGGCGTCGAGTTCGTCAAAGACAGGCAGAGCAAGAAGCCGGCTACCGAGGAGACTAAGTGGATGACCATGAGGCTGATGCAGAAGGGTATGCTAGTCAAGAGAGCGGGCTACCTAGGTAACAGGTTCGCCCTATCACCACCGCTAGTGATAAGCGAGGAGACGCTGAACAGGGCCCTGGAGATCTTCGACGAGGTGTTCTCGGAGGCCGAAGAGAAGTTTAACATAAGGTGAGCTTTTGCCCCAGCTAAAGATACTCTACGCCTCCGACTTCCACGGGTCTACAATAGTTTTCAGGAAGTTCGTTAACGCGTCGCTAATGTATAAAGTAGACTACTTGATCTACGGTGGAGACATAAGCGGCAAGTACTTCGTCCCCATACTGAGGAGAAAAGACTACTTTGAAGCCTACTATCTCAACAAGAAGCACGTGATGAAAGAAAACGAGTTGCAGAAATTTGTGGAGAAAATAGAGAATAGTGGCGGGTACACGATAGTCGTCGAAGAGAACGAGTATGAGAAGATAAACACTGATCAATCGTACGCAGACCGGGTCTTTAAGGAGCTGATGAAGAGCAGGTTAAAAAGCTGGCTAGTATTCGCTGAGGAAAAACTCAAGGATAAGGATATCCAACTCCTTCTCCAGCTGGGTAACGACGACGAGGAGTTCTTAGCCGGTGTTATAAAAGAGCTAGAGTCGAGTAAAGTAAAATATGTCGAGAACAAGATCGAGGCTTTGAAAGAGGGATACGAACTCGCCAGCCTCGGCTACGCTAATGTACCACCGTGGAAGTGTCCGAGAGACGTAGAAGAGCCTATACTAGAGGGCATGTTGACCAAGCTTATGTCCCAAGTATAAGCTTCGAGAAGACGATTCTCAACACCTGTTGCCCTCCATACAATACAAACATCGACCTCGCTCCATAACAGACCCCCGTCTAATCCTAGCATGCCTAGCCTGTCATGGGGGCGTCAACATAATTTCTTCTATCACTCCCTTCTTACACCACTCTCTGCTCCTCACGAACTCGTAGAACGATCTAATGTCTGCTCTACCTCTCCTCGCGAGGTAGTTCCTGATCTTACTCTGTATTACGCTGTGGAACTTCGCGTCGAGAATATCCGACAAACCAACAACAAGAGACTCCAAACTCGTGTAGCCATAGTAGCCGTGCAACTCGGTGATACACTTAGCCAGCTCGACAAGCCCCTCGTTCGCGAGTATCTCACCTGAGATCCTCGCGTCGTGGGGGTAGTACTGCTCGCACCTCTCTATCATCACTCCGTTGTACTTGAACTCTAGGACCTTGTACAAGTCGTGTAAGATAGCACACGCGAGGACGAGGTCCCTATTAATGTCATAACCGTATACTTCCTTGAAGAGGTCAGCTATGTATACGGATATACGTGTCACGCTAATAGTGTGGTCTAGTAACCCGCCTGGGTAGGAGTGGTGCTCCTCGATCTCGCCTGGAGCCTCGTCAAAACTCACACAGACACTACTAGCTGAACTAAGAACTCTATCCAAGTACTTGTAAACTAGCCCCCTAAGCCTCTCGTCCTTTATGGCGTCTGCTAGCTTGTATAAAACCCTTGCCTTATCCATTAGAACCCCAATTACGCATCAACCCAGCTACGCTTAAAAGAGTTCTTGAAATCCTGGTTTCAACTAGACATAAGTCCCATTTTCTTGCAATCTTATATAGAACCCCAGCTGAGAATAATCAAGGAGAGAAAGTAGAAGCAACGGGTGTTTGTATGGAGAAGTGGAAGCTAGTATCACTTATCTTAGTACTGATAATAATAGTGGAAACAATAGCGTTTGTATTACTATATAAGCCCGCCCCAGCGCCCGCTGCATTACCTCCCCCACCTACCCGGTACGACCAGATAAGCCAAGCCGACCTGGTCAGGTACGCTCTTCAGGAAGGTGTAGCTCTTAGCTACGGTATGCCGCCGGGCTGGGCTCACTATGGTATTGCGTGGAAGACCTTCACCGAACTCTACGGTATTCAACACTCCGACACAGACATGGGTAGCGCTGTAGTAGTTGCAACGCTGGAAGCTGCTAAGGGACACCCTGACGCCGACGTAGCAGATCTGGCTATTCCATACGCGATAAAGGCTGCTCAAGAAAACCTCACGGACTGCTATATACCCCCCCACTTTGATGCTGTGCCCGGAGTCTTTAAAGACCCTAATGGGTGCTGGATCGCCCCCTATTATGGTACTATCGCGTTCGTTGTAAACGTTGACTACCTGAAGGCTAGAGGCGTCCCCATTCCCAAATCGTGGAAGGACCTATTGAACCCTGTCTATAAAGGAATGATAGTCTACCAAGATCCGACCAAAACCGCAACTGGCTTAATAACCATTATAGCAGCAGCTTATGCTAATGGGGGCGATATAAATAATTGGAGACCCGGCCTAGATTTCATCAAGAAACTGCATGAAATAGGCAATATAAAGTACGTCCCACCGCTTGTTCCAACAGCTGATTACCAGAAAGGCGAGGTCCCAATCTTAATCAACTTCGACTACAACGGTCTAACATACAAGTACTCACCAGGGTTCCCGAATACGGAGGTCATCATCCCCGAGGATGGAACCGTAAGTAGAGCTGGCGCCATGATAATAGCTAGAGGAGGACCTCACCCCTTCGCCGCCAGACTGTTCTTCAACTTCATAATGTCAGACCTAGGTTCGCTCTTGATAACACTGGCTTTCGCCAAACCATCTAGGACAGACTATACGCCGCCGGCCTTTATTCAGCAACTCTTCCCGCCTGCCCAAGCATACGCTAAAGCCGTGCCTATCGATGAAAGAGCGCTATCGAAAGTCCTGCAAGACGTTTCAAATGCTTGGCAGTCCGAGGTGTTGCCAATAGCTTCCGCTATAATGCCGGGCTTCAAAGCGTCTCTCGGCGACCCTCTGGAGAAAGACCCGTCATTGAAGATAAACCCGTACCTCTTGCAAAAAGCGCTGCCTCTGATCGAGGAATACGTGAAGAACATGAAGGTAGCTGGGTCGGCTAATACGGCCTTACCTGGTCTACTAGTCAACACCGGTCTTATGCTACCAGCTATATCGCTGATACTCCTGGATGTTGAAAAGCTGGGTAAACTAGTTTAATAGTAGACGAGGAAGGATACAAATGGTTAACCCGTATATAAAGAGTTTTTTGCTAGACACCCTACTGTTGCTTCCTTTCATGCTCATACTCGTCTTCTTCATATTTATACCTTTCAGTGTTTCCCTCTACTATAGCCTATCAGATCAATCCGGGTCTTCGCTTACTTTAAGTAATTTCATCAGAATATACTCTGATCGATCGTACCTCGACGCTATAAGAAATAGCATAGTGATATCTCTAGAGTCAGCTGTTTTAAGCACTCTATTCGGCTCACTACTAGCTTACGCCTTCACGTTCTTGTCTCCAACGGTGAGAGACATCATAAGATCGGTTCTCCTACTACCTATAATCTACCCCGGTCTCGTCATAGCCTTCTCTCTCGTCATACTCTTCGGTAGTTCAGGTGTAGTAACGAGCATGCTCCTCAAGTACTTTGGAGTGTATTTACCGGGCATTTTCGACGTAAGGAGTTACAATGGTTTGATACTCGCATACCAATCTTTCCTGGTAGGATTCACGTCTATAACGTTGAGTGGAGTGTTCCTGTCACTAGATAGGTCGATTATAGAGGCTTCTAGGAGCCTGGGAGCCGACGTATTTCAGACTATTTTCAGGGTAGTTTTACCCATAGTTGCTCCGGGACTCATAGCGGCTTTCATTCAAGCTTTCATTATTGCTATTAGCGGGTATGGCACCGCCCTCGCTCTTGTGGGCGGAGGAGGAAACCTGATAACTCTAAGGATCATAATGTTGATTAGCGACGTAGAATATCAGCCTCACCTCGCAAGCGCGCTTGCCATGAATATAGCTATAATAACGATCCCTCTGGCGTTGGTTTACAATAGGCTTCTAAAGAAAGTAGTAGGTGGGGTAGTTTGAGTCTATCAGATTTCGTATACGTGGTCGCTAAAGCAGTTAGTTATTTAACGTTGGTGTTAGTAGTGGCATACATATTCCTGGTATCGTTTATACCGGTTATAGGGGCGTTCGCCTTAAAATGGGAGCTCTCCATCTTACCCGAGGTCTGGACCTTAAACAATATCAAATTCTTATTCGAAGACCCCTTCGTCTTGAGGAGCCTGTACGCTTCTCTCCTAATAGCTGGTATAACCTCTGTCTTTTCGACAACCGTATACTTCCTCGTCATCTTGTACTTGTTCTTGAGAGAGAGGAGTAGGTGGGTGTCAACTTTCATCGAGGTCGCGGTGCTCATACCCCTTATGCTCCCGGCAATACTGCTGGCTCTCGCGATATACGAGGTGTACAGGCCGACGTTCATCGGCGGAACGTACTGGATCCTCGTGTCAGCCCACTTAACCATCGTGTCGCCGTACGTCTTCAGGAACTTGTTCAGCGTAGCGAAGATGATAGACATGAAGACGCTTATAGAGGCGTCTAGGAGCCTGGGAGCGGGTGTTTTAACAACAGCTTATAAGGTCATTTTGCCGAACATATACCATGGACTGATCGGCGCCATGCTACTCGCTTTCGCAGTATCTTTTGGCGACTTCGAGATGGCTAACCTGCTCGCCCCGTGGCAGTACAGGACTGTGACCATCGCCATATTCCAGTACTTCTTTAAGAACGCCTGGAACGCAAGCGCGATAATCCTACTGGTGATCGTCGTGAGCGTAATTACATCTTTCCTCGTTGCGTACCTGTCTCGTAAGGCGATCGCGAGGTATATCGAGGTGGTTAGGTGAAGGAGGTCAGGTTGACCGGGGTAACAAAGACCTTCGGGACAACCGTAGCAGTCGACAATATAACGCTGGAGGTGAGGAAAGGAGAGTTCTTCACTCTACTGGGCCCGAGTGGCTGTGGCAAGACTACCACCCTCCGTATGATAGCAGGTTTCGAGAAGCCTGATAAGGGAACCATATACATAGGCGAGCAGGTCGTCAACGACCTACCGCCGGAGAAAAGGAACGTCGGCTTCGTCTTCCAGAACTACGCGTTGTTCCCCCACATGACCGTCTTCGACAACATAGCGTTCCCGCTCAAGTTGAAGAGATACAGTCACGAGGAGATTAGGAGGAAGGTGAAGGAGCTCCTCGCGCTAGTCAAATTGGAGGGCATGGAGAACAGGTATCCTAGGCAACTAAGCGGAGGGCAGCAGCAGAGAGTCGCGTTGGCTAGGGCTCTAGCCAGAGAGCCAGACGTCCTACTCCTAGACGAGCCGTTAAGCAACCTTGACGCGCTGCTCAGGATAGAGCTTAGGAGAGAGCTGAAGAACATCCAGCGTAAGACCGGTGTCACGGCTATCTATGTTACTCATGACCAGGACGAGGCCTTTAGCCTGAGCGACAGGATCGCTGTAATGAACAGGGGGAGGATCGAGGTGCTAGGTTCGCCCGACGACGTGTTCGAAGATCCGAGGACGGTCTTTGTGGCGAGGTTCTTGAGGTATAAGAATATTTTCGAGGTGAAAGTGGGTGACGGCTATATTGAGATGTTTGGTAGGAAGTTTGAAACCAAAAGCTTCAATATACCGTCAACAAGCGGGAGACTGTACGTGGGTGTGAGGCCCGACGTCGTAGTCGTCTCGGTGACGCGCCCCGAAAAGCTCGAGAGCGACAAGATAGTACTAGAGGGAAAATTGGTCGATAAGTTGTTCTACGGTTCGGACACCGAGGTGTATATCGACGTCGAGGGCACGGAACTGATAACGTACGTCCCGACCAGCTTCGCGAACTCTATAAAGCCGGGTGACAAGGTATTCCTGACCATAGGTAAACGAGACATAAAGTTCCTCGTCGAGTAGCCCCTGTCCGTTGTCTACTTAAAGCCGAAGATCACCTTTTTTAAGAAGTCCTTGGCGTTGACCCAGAACTCATAGCCGCCCTCGATCACCCTCTCGGAGAAAGTCTTCCCCGCCCTCTCCGCGAACCTCCTACTGTGTACTAGGACTGGTAGTGGTCTATTCAGGTGATGCCCTGTCCTCGAGGAAGTCCAGTGATCGGCTGTTACGATAAGTGTGACGTCCGTGTCTGCTAGTGCGTCGTATAGCGGGCCTAGGAAGTACTCGTCTAAAGTCTCGATGACAAATTTCTTTCTCAACGGGTCTCTGTCGTGGGCAGCGTCATCGGCCTCGTCCAAGTGCACGTACACGAAGTCGCACTCCCTCAGCTTTTCAGCCACTATACGGGCTCTCTCGTAGTAGTAGGCTCCCAAGTTCTCAAACGGCTCTACTAGTGGTAGTTGCAGAGGTCTTAGTCCCAGTAGCGTAGCGATCCCCCTCTCGGTCGGTAACCTTGCCTGGAAACAGCCCTCTAACCCGAACAAGTCGGCGAACCTCTTCTCGATTCTAGGCAGCCTGTTCCCCGGCTGCCTACATATGACAGAGTTTGCCGGCAACAACCCTTTCCTCCTCCTGAAGGTGTTTACCGGGTGATCCTCGAGCACTCTAATGACGTTCGTTGTGAACTCGTTGAGTAGAATCGAGGCTCGCACAGCCGACCCGTCTTGGGACAGGGGTCTACAAGGCTTCAGGACCTTTTCCTCCCCCTCTCGCCAGGGGTCGGTATCCGATATCTGGTCGGATAACTCTATTTTCTCGTCCCGTAGTACTAAAACACCGACGTAGTCGACTATGTGCCTGAAAGCGAAGTCGGCGCCTACCAGCTTCACCTTGCTATTTATGTCCTTCTCTAGGATCTTGGCCTCACCTCGCGTGAGTGACCTGCCGACTCTCCTGTCAACTATCTTCATGGTATGCGTATCCAGTGTAGCGAAGTTGCAGTGAAGCGCTAGGTTACCATCAATAAAGTCTGTCCCCTCAGCCACCACTTCCAGTATTGAGCGTGGTACCCTGGCCAGGTTTGAGGCTTCGAGACCCAGGAGGTTGGCTACTGCGACGTCGCTTGTGACTTCTCCTTCAACTACGTTCTCCACAACTCCGAGAACGGATCTCTCGGCGAGCCTGCGTAATGTCCTGGTCTCGGAAGCCTCGAGTGGCGTCTTACCCCCTAGAGACGGCGAAGGCTCGTCGAATAAGCCGTCTACAACGACCATCACCGCTTTCATAGAACTACCCTATCTTCTCGATCCGAGGTAGGCGCTTTAATAGTCGGTGTTAACCCGTTACAAGGCGGCCTTTCACGCTACGTTTCAAAAGCCTCTCCTGTGCCCGCGGTTGTAACAAGGCTAGGTAGGCCCACCCTTTTTCATGGTACGGGCTAGGATTAGTCTGTTGGAGGGGTTGTTTCTGTCGCTGGCGGTTCTCGCCTACTACAGTAGGAGGAGCGTGCAGGAGGAGGTCTTCGATTTCCTCAAGGGGCGCTGGGCTGGGTTGGAGGGGGTCGGCAAGAAGTGGGTTAGGTGGGAGGGCGACAGGCCTCTGGCTTTGTCGAGGCCCTCGGACGTCTACGTCTTGTTCTCCAAGTACGTCAAGCTGAACCCCAGGAGCGTCTACGGTAGTATAGAGGTGTTCAAGAGGCTGGAGTCTAGGCGCGACGTCGAGGACGACTACGAGCTCAACGTCGAGAGGGCGACCCCCTTCATAGACGTAGACCTGGAGGGAGAGGACTTCGGGGTGGCGTGGAGGAGGGGGGTCGAGGTCGTCAAGACCATAGTGGGCTTCCTCGAGGACAGGGGCGTCAAGGACAGCGTGTACGTCTTGTGGAGCGGTAACGGCTTCCACGTCAGGGTCAACGAGAACGCTATCGAAGACTCGCTGAGGAGGGCCAGCCCCGTGGAGGCGGCTTGGGCGCTCGTCGAGTACACTCTCGTGAGCCTGGAGGAGAAGTTGCTCGAGATTATAAAGGGCTGCGGCGGCTGCGTCAAGGTCGAGAACATCGTGAACCCGAAGAGGGTCTTCACAGCCCCTCTAAGCCTCCACAGGGAGAAGAACAGGGTAGCAGTGGCTTTCAAGCCCGGGGCAATAGACGGCTTCGACCCCGAGTGGTCCAACCCCTCAAACCCCCGCCACGACCCCCAGGCGTGGAGGAGCTTCAGGAGGGGGGAGGCGGACCCCCTAGTCGAGGAGGCCCTTAAAGCCCTCGGTAAGAGGGGTAGGGGCGAGCACACGAGGATCGCCGTCGAGAAGCCAGTAGAGAGAAGAGCGGAGGCGGTGCCGCCGATCCCCGAGGAGCCGGTCAACGTGCCTAGGTTGGGGAGGTTCCAGGTAATGGGGCTGCTGCAGGCGGCCCGCTACTACGTGTTGAGGGGGGACTTGGAGAAGGCGAAGAGCTGGGGCCTTAACAGGGCCATATTCTACGCGTGGGCGAAGTACTACGGTCCCTCGTCGAGGAGGCTCATGAACAAGGTCAGGGAGGCCTTTAGCGACTCGGCGCGGAGCGCTTACAGGGACGAAGAGCTCGGCTGGGACTCGCTGGGCGGCGAGAGGGCGCAGGTCTCGCCCCGCGGCTACTACACAATGGGTGGAGTGGAGCAGACGCCCGAGGACTACGACAGGAACATAGCCTACAAGATCGAGGGGGCCGGGATCCCGTACGAGAAGGCCTGGGAGGCCGCCGTGGAGTACGTGAGGAGGTTCCCCGAGAGGGTCCTGCTAGACCCCCAGGAGTTCTACAGGAAGGCCTACGAGCCCGTGAGAGACAGGTTCGCCGAGCTCGTACTCTCCGAGAAGAAGAGCGGGGGGAAGTAGGCGGGTAGCGCTCACGTTTATTAAACCCGTGAACACCCATGAAAATAACTAGGGCCCGTCGTCTAGCCTGGTATGGACGCCGCCCTCACACGGCGGAGGTCCGGGGTTCGAATCCCCGCGGGCCCACTCCCCGGGCCCTCTACTAGCAGGAGGCTATTCTAACGAGGCCCCCCACGACGTACCTCTCCCCGACTCTAGTCACCCTCACGACAGCCCTACACCCGCTGAACTTACCCGACTGGACGCCCTCCACGAAGACCACGGGCCCGTGCTTCACCGGGTACCCGTAGAACCTCCCGCTGCTGTAGAGCAGGTAGACCTCCAGCTCGCTGCCGAGCAGGCTCTTCTTCATTACCAGGTTGTACTCGTTGACCGCCCTCCTCAGCTCCTCCACCGCTCTTCTCTCGCTACCAGACAAGACCGGCCTACCCAGCTTCTCGAAGGCTGTGCCGGGGAGGGGTGTGTACTTGTAGAGGGTGATCTTCTCCACGCCGGTCTCGGACAGCGCCTTCAGCCCCTCCAGCGTCCTACGGTACACTCCCGCGCCCTCGAATGGGAGCCCGTACATCAAGTATACGTAGGGCCTCAGGCCCGCCTCCCGCAGGAGCTTGGAGGCCCTCGCAACGTGCTCCAGCCCTATCGGCTTACCTAGTACGTCCCTGTTGTACTCGAAGTCGCCTGTCTCCAGCCCTATGTGGACAGTGGTGCCGCTCAGGTACTTGCCGAGGACTTTCGCCACTCCCTCGTCGACCAGGCAGGCCTTTATGTTCTCTATCATCAGGGCGCCCTCGCCGGCCTTGAAGACCCCGACGTCGCTGAGGGCGGAGAGGAGCCCCTCTATAGCGTCCACGTTGGCTGGGGGGTTGCAGGGGTCTGCTAGGACGCCCTTCACTAGCCAGTCCCTGCCGTAGTCGAGGAAGTCGGGCGCGCTCAGCACGACCCTCCTAGCGCCGCTCTCGACCAGGCCCTCCACCTCTCTCCTCACGTACTCCACCGGGATCGAGCGGGCGGCGCCGAACATGTAGGGGACGCTACAGAAGCCGCAGCCGGGGGGTATGTCGACGGGGCAGCTCACCCTTCTCGCACTGTCCGGGTGGCGGCAGAGCATGCACTTGAGGCAACCGAGCTCCCTTAGCAGGGGCCTGTAGAAGTTGCTGCAGCCTCTCACCACCTCGACGTAGTACCTGTAGACCTTGACAGGCCTGTAGACGCGGTCGACTCTAGTCCAGTGCTCGAACCTAGTGATCTCCTCGACAGCCGCGTACAAGTGCGGCGTGGTCAGCTTGGCCCCGTTGCTCGACCTGTAGGCTAGGGCGGGGACCCCCCTGGGGTCGAAGCCCCCGACGCCGCTCTCCCGCATCTTGTCTAGGAGGACGGGTAGGACTGGCTCGGCCTCCCCCAGCACGACGAAGTCCACGCTACCGACCTTCTCCAGTAGCCTCCTCCAAGAGAAGCTTATGGGCCCGCCCACCACTACCACGGCTCTACTGTTCCTCCTCTTGACGTAGTCCGAGAGGGCCCTCACGGCGCCGGCGTCTGTGGACATGGCGCTGATCATGACGGCGTCCACCCTGTCGAGCCTAACTCCCCCGAGTAACACGTCCTCGTAGGTGTGCAGCCCCACGCTGTAGCCCAGGGTAGCTACAATGCCCGCCACGACGCGGGGCCCCGCCCCCACGACGTCGAAGGTGGAGTACCTAGACCCCCTGCCCCTCGCTAGCGCGTCCACAACGGCGACTCTCATAGGCTCACTTGGAGTTCTTTATATACCCTTTGACATGTAAAGTTACACGGGGTAAATAATGCCAGCAGAGACGTCGATAGCAGAGATGAACAGCATAGACTACCTGACCATGATGGTGAGAGACGTCGAGGACGTGCTGGCAGTACTAGAGGAGGCCGTGAAAGCCTACGCGGGGGGCAACAGCGTTTCGAGGGTCTACCCCAAGATAAGAGACCTAAAGAACAAGGTGGAGGAAGGCAAGGTCTTGATATTGGAGTACCTCATGAGGCTGGGAGAAGCCCTAATGAACGCCAGGTCTTACATAGCTGTGGCCCAGGGGCTGGACAAGATAGCCCAGTTGTCCGACGGCGCAGGGTACAGGCTCATGTTGCTGGAGGAGAACAACATAAGACTGGACAACAAGATAGTCGACAGCGTGGTCGAGCTGGTGAAGACCGCGAGGAAGCAGATGCTCCTGGTAAGAGACTCCCTGGAGAAGCTGAGGCTCAACCCCAGGAAGAGCTTGAGCAACTGCAGCGAAGTGAGCAAGCTAGAGGCTCTAGCGGACGAGACGTACCGGAACACCACCTTCAGCCTGTACACCCTCCACTCGGGGAACATAGTGGCTCTCATGGTCGGTAAAGAGATAGTCGACTTCGTCGAGGACATATGCGACTTCGCCAAGCTCATCGGTGAGGAGATACGGTTCCTAGCACTCCTGAAGACAGCGTCGACGTGACCAAGTGCTTCTCTATTTTGCTACACAACCGGGTGGTAGTACCCGACCCCGCCTGCGGCTCCGCGGTATACTGGAGCTCGTACTACGGCTCCCTCCTAGGGATCGAGAAGCCGAGGAGTAGGAGCGACCAGGCACCCCTAGAGCTCTCTCTCATAGAGGCGCTCTACCTACTCGAGAAAAACCTCCTGAGGGTCTACGCCAATAGAGGCGGCGGACCCGCACCTCTCTCACCGGAGGAGCTGTACTCGATCGGTCTAGAGAGGGTCAACAGGTTCAGGGAGCTCTACGCCGTCTACAAGGACTTGAGGGAGAGAGGGTTCGTCGTGAGGAGGGGCCTCAAATTCGGTTGCGACTACTTAGTGTACAGGCACGGGCCGGGGATAGACCACGCCCCCTACGGCGTCCAGGTGTACAGTAAAGACGAGTTGACAGACCCCATCGAGATAGTGAGGATGGGGAGGCTCCTCCACTCGGTGAGGAAGAGGCTCATAGTAGCGGTCGTCGACGAGAAGAACAATATCAACTACCTGTTGTTTAGCTGGTGGAAGCCTTAATAATATGGATAGACATGTTTCAAAACGTAGGGTGGGTAGCAGGGCTAGCCGTCGAGGTGCTTTTTATTGGCTTGGAGAAGACCCGGGAGAGAAGGGGGCTTCAACCCCAGGCAGCAAGCTGAGCGGCAGGTACCCATGCCGATAGACGACAAGTGCAACCCGTTGTGCCCGCTCTTCAAGTGCACGAGAAACGCGCTCTTCGTGACTACGAAGTCCTACAGGGGGAAGACGTTCAAGGTCGCGATGTGCAGGCTGACCGGCGGCGAGTGCATCGGGGGCGAGTGCCAGTACGCGTCCTGTAGGCTGAACGCGCTACTGCCGGACGGGAAGTGCGCTAAAGCGCTAGAGAAGAAGGTCAAGCCCGTCTCGGACGAGGAGCTCTTCAGGGAGATCCAGGCGATAGAGGACGTCGACGACAGGTGGCTGAGGTAGCCTAGCCCCCCGGAGACCACCTCCGGTAGAGGGAGTGCTCGACCCCCAGGGCGTCGAGGATTTTACCGACCACGAACAAGACCATGTCGTCGACGCTCTTGGGCTTGATGTAGAAGGCCGGCATGGCCGGGACTACGACAGCCCCCATCAGCGAGAGCTCGTAGAGGTTCCTCAAGTCCACGGGGGAGAGGGGCGTCTCCCTCGGTACCAAGACTAGCTTGTTCCTCAGCCTCAGGACCCCCAAGGCGACGCGTGTGAGGAGGTTGTCTTGGATGCCGTGGGCTATCTTGGCGATGGTGCTCATAGAGGCGGGGACTACCACCATGTCGGTGGACACCAGGTTGCTACTGCTGGCTATGTCCGAGGAGAGGTCGCTGCTGGGGTAGACCCCGTCTAGGCCGCCGAGCCTGGCCAGGTACTCGGGCAGCTCTACGCCCTCCTCGAGGCGGGCCACCGCGGCGGCGTTACCCGTGTAGACGACGTAGACCTTGTCGTAGACCCTCCTGGCTAGGGAGATGTTGCCTAAGAGGCTCAGACCGTACCTCACACCACTAGCGCCGGTCAAGCCCACTACGAGCGTCCTGGTGTCAGGCCTGCGCGGGGTCATCACGGTTCAGGCCTTTCGAGCCACATCACTCAGTCATACTTATCCCCTCCTCGAGTAATATACCTTGACTAAGAGGCGCCCGCCCTTGAGCTACGTCCCGCAGGGCATACACCCTAGGGTCTTCAACAAGATGATAGGAGACCTACGCGAGAGGGGCTTGTGGGCCGAGAGGCACTCGTACAGCATGAGGGTGATGTACCAGGGCAGGTTCGTGGCGAGCCTCCACTTCTACCCCGGCTACAACTTGGTAGAAGTCAGGGTCTACGCGGAGTCCAGGGAACTAAACGAGGCGGTCGCGCGGGAGATAGGGGGTGTAATAGCCAGGTACCTGCCCGGCTACAAGCTAGAGGTGAAGTTTCTCAGGTGAAGAAACGCCTCGACGAAGCCTTCCTCAACCTGTTCACTATGGTGAGGCCGAGCCCCTGCTCGGGGAACCCCTCCGCGATGGCTACTCTACAACCCAGCTCGTCGATCTTCCTCAGGGCGCTGAAGAGGTTGTGCGCGACCTCGTAGAGGTTGCTCCTACTACCCAGGCTGAGGACCTCGGCGCCCAACCCGCTGTAGCGGGCCAGGGTCTCCTTCGAGGCTAGGACGCAGACCTTCCCCTCCTTGAACTCGCTCGCCAGCTCGGCCACCTTAAGGGTCAGCCTCGCGAGGCCGTCCGCGTCGTACCTGTCTGTCTCGACGAGGAGCAGCGGGGTCTCCGGGGCGTAGTGCCTGTACCTCATACCTGGGGCCAGGGCTCTCTCAGCCTCTGAGAGCCCGCGCGCAAAGCCCGGCACGTGTACTCTGACCCCCAGCACTCTCTCGATCTCCTCGACCGGGTAAGCGCCCGGCCTGAGCAGAACAGGGGGCTTCACGAGGAGGTTTACAATAGTCGACTCAACACCGTAGAGAGTCTCGCCGCCGTCTATGATCATCTCCACCTTGGAGTAGAGGTCTTCGACGACGTGCTCGCCCCTCGTCGGGCTAGGCCTACCGGACAGGTTCGCGCTTGGAGCGGCTATGGGGACCCCAGCCCTGGAGATCAGCCTCAGCGCGACGGGGTGCGCGGGCATCCTGACAGCCACCGTGTCAAGCCCGCCCGTCGCCTCGTAAGGGACTTTGTCCGTCTTCGGCAGTACGAGGGTCAGGGGGCCGGGCCAGAACTTCGACATCAGCTTGTAGGCCTCCTCGGGTATGTCCCTTGCGACCTCGTGCAGCATGTCGAGGCTGTCGACGTGTATAATAAGGGGGTTGTCAGCCGGCCTCTGCTTCACCTCGAAGATCCTGAGGACCGAGGACTTGTTGTAGGCGTTGGCGCCGAGCCCGTAGACCGTCTCAGTGGGGAAGGCGACGAGGCCCCCTCTCCGGATGACTTCGGCGGCCCTCTCGATCACTCCCTCGTCCGGGTTCAAGGGGTCCACTCTAGCCACGATAGTCATTCGTTACACCGCGGGCGCGTCAAAGTAAATACTCTTCTAGAACAAGAATACAGACAAGGGGGGTATAATCGGTGTCTACACCCGTTGAGAGGCTGTCGACGGGTGTAAGCGGAATCGACGAAATCCTGAGAGGCGGGATACCCAAGGGCTTCACAGTGGCCGTGGTCGGCGAGCCGGGTACAGGGAAGACCGTCTTCTCGCTACACTTCGTCAACGCCGGCCTCGTGAACGGCGAGAAGGCGATCTACGTCACTACGGAGGAGAGCAGGGCCAGCATCATAAGGCAGGCCGCCGCGTTCAACATGGACTTCCTCCAGGCCATAAACAGGGGCGACCTAGTAGTGATCGACGCGCTCATGGGGGATAGAGGGGACGCCTGGAGCCTGAGAGAGCTCGACGTCGAGGAGCTGGTGAATATGGTGATAGAGGCCAAGAAGTACCTCGGACACGGCCACACGAGGCTGGTCATAGACTCGATGAGCGCGTTCTGGCTCGACAAGCCAGCCATGGCGAGGAAGTACAGCTACCACGTGAAGAGAGTGTTGAGCAAGTGGGACTTCACGACGGTCCTCACGAGCCAGTACGCCGTGACGACGAGCCTAGGCTTCGGGTTCGGGGTAGAGCACGTAGCCGACGGGATAATAAGGTTCAGGAAGAGGCTTGTCGGCGGCTACCTGAAGAGGTTCATAGTCGTCGAGAAGATGAGGCAGACAGACCACGACAAGAGGGTCTTCGAGGTCGACATTGTGGACGGGAGGGGGATGGTCGTGGTCGGGCCTTACGCTCTCTCGCGTGAAGACTTCGCGTTGCCAGCGTCGGTCATGAGGAAGATGTTGGAGGCCGAGCTGAGGAAGAACCTCGAGCTCTACGGTGAAGAGGAGCTAGAGGAAGAGTAGCCTACCGCCGCCGTAGTCCCCGAGCCTGATACCCGGTTTGTAGTCCTCTGGTCTAACCCCCGTCAAGAACTCGAACATCTTACAGGCTATGTCGTGTGCCGCCTTGTGGAGGTCCTTAGCCGGCTTCTTGAGCATCTCCTCGAGGTCCTCCCAGCTCCTCCCCTGGAGTGCCTTCGTTAAGAGGACAAACTCCTCGAGGCGTGTAAGCTGGGGCCTCGACCCGGCCGGGAGCGAGAAGTAGAGGTTGGCTAGTTTAAACATGAGGTCTGCCGCCGCCTCGAAAGTCATAGGGCCCAGGCAGTAGACCCAGAGCCTGTCCAGCTGTATAGGGGTGAGGCAGCTCTTGTCCAGCTTTTCGAGTATAGGGGGCGTCGAGTCGACGAGTAGCTTCGCGACCTCCGGCTCCATGTCCCTGTAGTTTATCGGTAGGCTGAGTAGTAGCTTGGCTTTGAACTCTCTCTCAGACACCTCGACGAACTCCTTCGTCCTCTCGTTCAACGGGTAGACGACGAGTATCGTGTACTCGCCGCTGACAGGGTTCCTGTCAGGGCTTATGTGAACCGCCTTAAACCCGTTCTTGACCCAGAACTTCAGTAGCTCTTCGTTTACTCCGAAGCCCGAGGCGACCCAGTCCAGGCCCCTGATAGAGGCCTCCTCGATCAGCTTCTTTAGCCCCCAGCTACCGATCCCCCTCCCCTGGACGCTGGGGTGTGTCGCTATCCTGACGACCCTCCAGCCCTTTGACTCGCCGAACTCCCGGAGCCTGGTGTGCTTCAGGAACCTGTCCGGTATTATGTTACCGGGTATCCTGCCCCCCTTCAAGAGCTCGTCGACCATGCTCTCCGGTATCGGGCCCTCCTCAGCTATCTGGATAGCGCAGACGATCTTCCCCGACCTGGTCTTGACGGCCCTGATCGAGTGGTGCGGGGCGTCAGCCAGCATTCCGAGGTCGTCTGGCTCGTTCCTGTAGTGGGCTAGGACGTATATGCCGAACAGCTGCCTTAGCTCCTCCTCACCACTCTTACTGAATAGATACGAGGGGTCGTAGGAGATGTAGACGAGGTTCTTTTCGTCGATGTCTCTCAGGTCTATCTCGTCGAGCTCGGCTGGCTCGGCGTCTAGGAGGAGGGTCTTGAAGGACCACACCTCCACGGGGTCGTCCCTACCGTAGCGTATGGGCTCCGTCATCTCGTACTCCAGTACTTCGGTGGACTTGTCGCTCTTCACCCTCCTCAAGAACCTGACAGAGAAGCCCCTGCCCGCGCCCTCGTAGCCGTGGATCGTAGTCGCGTAGACCGTCCTCTTGTGGGCCTCCCATATCTTGTACAGCATGGGCACGTGTATACCGGAGGCCTCGTCTACCACGACGAGGTCTGCCTTGATCTTCGGCACCGAGAGCGGCTCCCAGTACTCGATACTGAACCTGCTACTCCTCAGTTCTATGACGTCCCCGCCCTTCTTCACGACGTCGTACTTGTAGCCCAGCGTGTCTAGGGCGGTGGCGGCCATGGTGAAGAACGACTGTACGCCGCCGGGTGAGGGCGCGGTTACTAGCACCCTCGGCTTGGGCTTGACCTTGGCCAGCAGGTGTATTAGCCCCACGGAGCCTATTGCCACGGCGCAGCTCTTCCCCCTACCCCTGTCCGCGGTGACTACGAGGACCTTCTTGCCCTTAGGCTTCTCGTAGAACCACTCCATCAGCTCGACAACCCTCACCTGGTCGTTCGTCAGCGCGAGCTCGTAGAGCTCTCTGGGGAAGAGCGTCTCCTCGGGTATGACTATGTCCCGGCTCGCCGCCTCGCTGTACTTCTCCTTGTCTAGAGCGAACTTCTTCAGCACTCTGTTTTTGTCGGAGTCGTATACGGCCACGCCCTCGTGTTCCAGTAGCTTGCTCTTGAACCAGGTTATGAAAACGTGGCGCGGCTCCGGGAACTGCGGCACGGTCAGGTTCTGCTTGAATATCGTCAAGTGGTTGTCCCAGTCCTCCCAGCTCGGCGTAAGGAGTACTACGAGCCCCCCTCCCTCGACTATGCCCGTAAGCTTGCCTATGTCGTTAGGCTTCAGGTCCCTGGTCAGGTCTAGTACTAGGTAGGAGTAGGTCTTGCCCAGGTACTTCTCAGACTTCTCGTAGACGTCGAGCTCGAACTTAGTGTACTTGAAGTTCTTGGCGTGCCCCTCGAAGACCTCCTTCATGGACTCGGCTTCGGGGAACTCGTCGTGGTAGACGTACAGGCCGGTGTACTTCCTCTTGTCGTACCTGTGCCTAACCCGCTCGTGGTAGGAGATAGCCCTCGCGGCCAGGTGCCCCAGCTTCTCGCTGTCGGAGCCCGATATGGCGACTAGGCTCCTAAGCCTTCTCTTGACTAGGAACTCCTCGCTCTTTCCAATAGTGGACAAAAGCTTGTTGAACGACGAGGGTATTTCTCCTGCCAACTGGTCTGGCCTCGTCTAACCGTATGGAGATGGGGCGGCGCGTCTAGCGACACTGCTCATTCTCTTGATCTCCGAAGCGAGCCTCTCGTACTCCTCTACCTGGTCCTTCGTCAGACTCGGCTTCACGACCTCGAGCGCCTTGAGGAAGTACTTCATCTCTACAGGCCTGGCCTCGAGCCTCTCCCTCAAGGCGAGCATCACGGCTTCTCTCACGACAGCGGCTATGTCGGCGCCCGTGTAGCCCTCCGTCAGCCTCGCTAGCTCCTCCAGGTTAACGTCACTAGCCAACGGGACTCTCCTCGTGTGCACCTTGAAGATCTCGAGCCTAGCCTTGTAGTCCGGCGGTGGCACGTAGACGAGCCTGTCGAACCTGCCGGGCCTCAGTAGCGCTGGGTCTAGTATGTCCGGCCTATTGGTAGCCGCTATCACGACGACCTTCCTGAGGGGCTGTATACCGTCGAGCTCGGTAAGCAGCTGGTTCACGATCCTGTCGGTGACGCCGCTGTCGTACCTCGCCCCTCTAGCCGGCGCTATAGAGTCTATCTCGTCGAAGAAGACCACGCACGGAGCGACTTGCCTGGCCCTCCTGAACACCTCTCTTATCGCCTTCTCGGACTCGCCGACCCACTTGCTCAGCACCTCGGGGCCCCTTATGGCGATGAAGTTGGCACCGCTCTCCGTCGCCACGGCCTTGGCCAGCAGGGTCTTACCGGTGCCGGGAGGGCCGTACAAGAGGATGCCCTTCGGCGGCTCTATGCCCATTTTGCTAATGACGTCCGGGTACTTGAGCGGCCACTCGACAGCCTCCCTGAGCTGCTGCTTGACGTCCTCTAGACCTCCTATATCGCTCCACCTGACCTCAGGTACCTCGACGAAGACCTCCCTGATTAGCGAGGGCTGTACGAGTTTAAGCGCGTTCAGGAAGTCGCCCATCGTCACCTTGAGCTTCTCGAGCTTGCTGGCCGGTATAGGCTGGTTGAGGTCGACGCTCTCCTCCTTCACGAACCTCCTCAACGCCGCGAGGGCGGCCTCCTTGACTAGCGCTGCGAGGTCTGCCCCTGTATACCCGTGCGTGATCTCGGCTAGCTTACCCAAGTCCACGTCCTCGGCGAGGGGCATGTTCCTGGTGTGGACGGCGAGGATCTCCCTCCTAGCCCTCTTGTCGGGGGGTGGTATCTCTATCTCCCTGTCGAACCTGCCCGGCCTCCTTAGAGCCGGGTCCAGCGCGTCGGGCCTGTTAGTGGCGCCTATTACTATGACCCTGCCTCTCTCCTTCAAACCGTCCATCAGCGTGAGTAGCTGCGCTACGACCCTCTTCTCGACCTCTCCTACGACCTCCTCCCTCTTCGGCGCTATGCTGTCGATCTCGTCGATGAAGATCAGGGCCGGAGCGTTCTGCTCGGCCTCCTTGAACACTTCTCTAAGCCTCTCCTCCGACTCGCCGTAGAACTTGCTCATGATCTCTGGGCCGTTGATCGCTATGAAGTAGGCCCCGATCTCGTTGGCTAGCGCCTTGGCTAGGAGCGTCTTGCCAGTACCGGGGGGACCGTAAAGCAGTATCCCCTTCGGGGGCTCTATACCCAGCCTGTTGAAGAGCTCCGGGTGTCTAAGGGGGAGCTCGACGATCTCCCTGATCCTCTCCTTGACCTCTTCCAGGTCGCCTATGTCCTCCCAGGTGACTCTGGGTATACCCCTTGCTACGGCCTCCTCCTTCACCGGCTCTTCTCTGATCACTATCTCGGTGTTATCGGTTATGTACACGTTCGACGTAGGCTGCGTGCTCACGACAGCCATCTTCAACTCCATGCCGAAAAACGGTATGACGATTATCTCCCCCCTGCTCACAGGAGTGTAGGGCGGCAGGAGGCGCCTCACGTAGCTCGGGTCTAGGGAGATCCCGTAGAAACCGTAACCCTCGGGCGCCACGGGTGCTAAGACGACTCTTGTAGCCGGCTCGATCTTAGCGGGCCTCACAATGACGTACTCGTTTATCCCGACGCCGATCTTATTCCTTATGTAGCCGTCCAGCCTTATCACCTCCTTCCCCGCGTCCTCGGGTCTAGCGGGCAGTACTCTCACTACCACAGAGCCCTTCGGCCCTATGACCTCGATGTAGTCGCCCGACTCTACACCGAGGCTCCTCATGACCCTCTCGTCCATCCTCGCGATCTTTCTGCCCACGTCGCTGGTTCTCGCCTCTAGCACCCTGAGCTTAACCTCACCGGTCTTACTCACGGAGAAGCACCTCTAGTCCAGTCTGTAATTAGGGCGATAATCCGTTATTATAATTTAACACCCCGTAGGCGAGCTCCACCCGGTCGCGGCGTGCGAGTAGCGAGCCACGTAGAGAACGGGCTCGTCTACCCGCGTGTACTTGGTTTGAGACGAGCAGACCACCTCCACGGTACAAGGTTTTTAATACTGTTTTTCCAGAGTGATTAATGCTGCGGCTCTGGCGGTGGTCAGAGATGGTCGAGAGAGTGAAGACGGGTATCCCGGGGTTCGACGAGATACTGAACGGCGGTATCCCGAAGAGGAACGTGGTGCTGCTGAGCGGCGGGCCCGGCACGGGTAAGACTATAATGGCGAGCCAGTTCCTGTGGAACGGGCTACAGATGGGCGAGCCGGGCGTATACGTGGCCCTTGAGGAGCACCCGGTCCAGGTCAGGGTCAACATGAAGCAGTTCGGCTGGGATGTAAAGCAGTACGAGCAACAAGGGGTCTTCGCAGTAGTTGACGCGTTCACCGGGGGGATCGGGGAGGCCGCGAAGAGGGAGAAGTACGTCGTCAAAGACCCGACAGACGTAGGCGAGCTCGTGGACGTCGTGAAGACGGCTATCAAAGACGTGAACGCGATGAGGGTGGTGATAGACAGTGTCTCAACGCTGTACTTGACTAAACCGTCAGTTGCGAGGAGCGTGATAATGTCGTTGAAGAAGGTGCTCTCGGGTACAGGCACCACGTCAATGCTGGTGTCACAGGTCTCGGTGACGGAGAGGGGGTTTGGCGGCCCGGGTGTAGAACACGCGGCGGACGGTATCGTCAGGCTCGACCTCGACGAGGTCGATGGGGAGCTGGTTAGGAGCGTTATCGTCTGGAAGATGAGGGGCACCAGCCACAGCCTGAAGAGGCACCCGTTCGAGATAACAGACAAGGGTATCGTGATATACCCGGACAAAGTCGTGAAGACGCGTGGGGTTGTCGGTTAAAAGTTTTTTGCTTGTCCATTGTAGGAGGAAAGTTATATAAGCTGTCCTTCAACGGTTTATCACATAGAAAACAATGGCTGGTTCCATGGAGGTTGGTTTAAAGAGGCTGGACGAGCCAATAGCCGTTTACAGGCACGCGTGTCCTAACTGTGGTAGGGACATCGACGACCTACGCCTCTTTTACAGGGCCCCCTGCAAGTCGTGTTTGAGAGACGAGGACTTCTTTGAGCTTAAGAAGATGGTCGACAAGTCGGGGGCGGGGCTGGAGGACCTAGACCTCTTCAAGACGTATTACGAGAGGCTGGCCAACAGAGAGGGCGGGCTGAAGAGGCTCCTCGAGGAGGAGGAGGCCCTTAGAGAGTTCGAGGAGTTCTTCGCCAGGGCTACGAAGGGCTCGAGGCCCTCGAGCGCCCAGAAGACGTGGGCTAGGCGGGTGTTGAGGGGGGTCTCCTTCACCATTGTCGCGCCGACGGGTATGGGTAAGACCCTGTTCTCCCTCGTGATGTCGCTCTACCTGGTCTCGAAGAACAGGGGGTACAAGGTAGTAGTCGCCTTCCCCACAGTAGTACTGCTGTCCCAGTCCATTAGTAGGGTCAAAGAGCTCGCGGAGAACGCGGGTGTCCGCCTCTGCACTGAGGAAGAGAGCGCCGGGAGCGATTGCGTGAGAATAGTCTACGTCTACGGTAGGATGGGGAAGGAGGAGAGGGCTAAGGCGATGAAGGCTATAGAAGAGGGTAGCTTCAACGTGCTACTAGTGACTAACAGGTTCCTCCAGGACAACGTCGAAGTACTGAGCAGGCACAAGTACAAGCTGGTAGTAATGGACGACGTCGACGCGGTCTTGAGGAGCAAGCGGTCCGTGTCCACCGTGATGAGGCTGATAGGTATCACAGAGGACGAGATAGAGGAGGGTATTAGGCTTGTCAGGGCGACGCAGAGGCTGGCTAGGAGGCTGAGCGACGATGAAAGGTCGAAGCTCGAGAAGGAAGTCGAGGAACTGGAAAAGAAGTTGAGCGAGGTAAGGAGGAGAATAGACACGGTACTAGTGGTGAACACCGCGACCGGTAGGCCTCGAGGAGTCTACCCGAAGCTATTCAAGGTTTTCATGGGCTTCGTGGCAGGCTCGAGGCCCGAGGCTTTGAGGAATATAGTGGACACGTACACTGTACCCGAGGAGAGTGTCGAGGAGGCAGTCATAGACCTGGTCTCGAAACTGGGTAGTGGCGGGCTCGTTTTCGTCCCCGTCGACAAGGGCGTTGAGTACGCCGATAAACTAGCCGGGTTGTTGAGGGAGCGCGGTGTTAAAGCGGAGTCCTTCCACAGTAAGAGGCCGCCGCGGATACTCTCCGAGTTCGAGAGAGGGGATGTAGACGTCTTAGTCGGCGTCGCGGTCTACTACGGGACGCTGGTGAGAGGGCTTGACATGCCTGCTAGAGTAAGGTACGCAGTATTCGCTGGAGTACCCCGCCACAAGTTCAGCAGCAAGCTCGAGGACGTCTCCCCAATAGACCTGTTGAGGCTAATAGCGGCCCTTCTAGAGGTCGTTGAAGGAGACGAGAAACGCGACCTGGAGAAAATCTTTGGCAGGCTGTCCTCTAGGTTCAGGAGGCTCAGCGGCGCAGCGCTCTTCAGAGTCAGGGAGGACTTCAGGAAGAAGCTCAGCGGCGAGCAGGTCGAGGAGACCCCCCTACTAAGGGACTTGACGACCGCCCTCGAGTACGCCAGGAGGCTTCTGTCTAGGGAGGACGTGAGGAGCAAGCTGAGCAGCGTGGGCGAGGTCGCGCTGGTGACGGAGGACGGGCAGCAGTACATCATGATACCGGACTACACGACTTACATCCAAGCTAGCGGTAGAACCAGTAGGCTGTACCCCGGCGGGCTGACGAAGGGGCTGTCTGTGCTTGTGGTCGACGACGTCAGGCTTCTTAGGGGGCTCGCTAGGAGGCTGAGGTGGGTTCTAGAAGACTTCCAGTTCAAGGACTTGAAGGACGTGGACCTGGACGCGGTGGTGTCCGAGATAGACAGGGACAGGGAGGAAGTACTGAGGGTCATGAAGGGGGAGGTGAAAGAGAGCAAGGTGCACCAGCTGGTCAAGTCCACGCTCTTGATAGTCGAGTCCCCGAACAAGGCTAGGACGATAGCCAGGTTCTTCGGCAGGCCCTCCATCAGGATCCTGGGCAAGGGCTTGCTCGCCTACGAAGTGGCCACCGGTAACTACATCCTCACGATCGTCGCAAGCGGGGGGCACGTATACGACCTAGTAGCGAGCAAGAACAGGGACCTAATATTCGAGAAACTGGCCGGGAGAGACGTGGATGACGAGAGCGTCTACGGTATCTTGAGAGACGGGTCTAAGTTCATCCCGATTTACACGGACATCAAGAAGTGCGAGGACGGGCGCCAGTTCACAGATGAGCCCCAGGAACAGGCTCTCTGCGACAAGATAGCGCTGCGGAAGCTCGAGGTGATAAACGTGCTGAGAGAGCTGGCCAGGGAGGTAGACCTCGTCCTAGTGGGCACAGACCCGGATACCGAGGGCGAGAAGATAGCATGGGATCTAACGGTACTACTAAGGCCCTACAACAGGAACATTAAGAGGATAAGGTTCCACGAGGTCACGAAGAGGGCGATCCTGAACGCCATTGCGAACCCGGAGGACATAGACCTCAACATGGTGAAGGCGCAGATCGTGAGGAGGCTCGACGACAGGTGGGTCGGCTTCACGCTCTCCGCTATCCTCCAGAAGTACCTGTGGGTCCAATACTGCTACGAAGAAATGCACAACCCCAAGAGGGGGATCAAGAGCGTCCGCGACTGTTGCAGGCCTAACTACAACTGGAGCGCAGGGAGGGTGCAGAGCCCCGTCCTCATGTACATACTCGAAGGTGTGATGAAAAAAAGTAAGCTTAGAGGGTACAGGCTCTCAGTGATACTCTCTCACAACGGCGTCGAGAAGAGGGTGGAGATACCATTAAAGAAGAGGGGATTCCCGGGTATCCTCAGGGAACTTTCTAAGAGGGAGTTAGGTAGCAGGGACCCCAAGGTCGCCTCTAAGAGGGTGAGAGATAAGCTGTCGAAGTCTTTCATAAATAACGTGGAGGTGAGGCTCGTAAAACTGAGGCACGATGAGAGAGAGGTGGATCCCCCGCCCCCGTTCACGACAGACACCCTGCTGGCGGAAGCCTCGAGAACCCTGGGCTTCACGGCCTCCTTGGCCATGAATATCGCACAGGAACTGTTCGAGGTAGGCTTGATAACGTATCACAGGACCGACAGCACCAGAGTAAGCGATGCGGGCTTGGCTGTGGCGAGGCAGTACATTGAGGAGAAGTACGGTGACACAGCCCTGTTCAAGCCCAGGCAGTGGGGTACGGGCGGGGCACACGAGTGTATAAGACCCACCAGGCCCATCGACGCCGAGCGCCTGAGGGAACTTGTAAGGGAGGGAGTGCTGGACTTCCCCATCCAGTTGAGGAGGGAGCACTACCAGTTGTACGACCTTATATTCAGGAGGTTCATTGCCAGCCAGATGAAGGCGGCGAAGGTTCTTGCCGAGAAGTACGAGTTGGAGTTTTGTCTAAAGGACGGAGCGGAGGGCGAGTGTGCGAAAAAAGCCTCGCTGGAGCAAACCGACTACGTAGACGTGGTCGAGCCGGGCTTCTTGGACATGTACAAGCCGTTTACTGTAGACCCCAAGAACAGACTGCCGGAGGTCGAGACGCCGGTGAAACTGGTCGTCAAAGACGTGGTATTCATTCAGCCCCCACTCCCGAAAACGCACGAGGTCGTTTCGTGGATGAAGGAGAAAGGGATCGGTAGACCGAGTACTTACGCGAAAATCCTGTCTACCCTCGTGGAGAGAGGCTACGTGATTATTAGAGAGAACAGGCTAATAGTGGCTAAAAAGGGCAAGATGGTAGCGGAGTTTTTGTTCAAAGAGTTGTTCCCGCACAACGCTTCGGGGAGGACGAGCTGGACTAAAACCCCGATGATCGGCGTTGAGGCTACGAGGCTACTGGAGAGTAAAATGGACGACGTAGCAACCGGTAAAGAGGACTACTCGAGCGTGCTCAACGCGATATACAGCGAGCTTCACAGCCTGGTCTTGAACAACGACGAACTTCTGAGCAAGCTCAGGGACAGGTACTCGTTCTACTGCGGGAGGGAGAGCTAATAGGTCCCCGCGAGGACCCGGTGGATGAAAGTAGAGTTTGTGGGGGGCAAGGAGGCGCCTTCCGGGGGGCTACTGGCCGTAGCTCACCTGAGCGTCCACGAGGCCGGGCTGAGGCTCAACCTGGAAGCCACGAGGAAAATAGTCTTCTACGCAAGCGAGAACAACGTCTCCACGATTGTCCTGCCTTACATGCAGCCGTACGGCCCCATTATCCAGTTATACGACGTGATCCGAAGAGACGACCTACGCAAGTTCTTCGCTCTGACTAGGGAGTCGAGCTACATTAATACCCTGGTCACTCTCTCAGACCACTACGGCGTAAGCATCGTCCTCCCAGGCTACTTCGAGAGGGTCTCCTCCAAGATATACGTCTCCACGGCCTTCACCTCGTGGGAGCTCGAAGAAGGCCTGGCTACCCGCAGGAAGCTCGTGCTCAACGAGAAGGAGAGGAGGCTCGGTCTCTCTAAGGGGGTGGACCTGCCGATGTTCGTAGACAAAGGGCTCGTCTTTAACACGTTAATAGAAGACGAGCTATTCTACCCCGAGATAGCGAGGTTCATTACGGAGAACAACGCGAACCTGCTTATAGTGGCGCTCCCGCAGGTAGAACCGCCTAAGAACTACATCGAGTTGTCGAAGAGCCTGGCGTTGATCTACAGGGTGTGGGTTCTGGTTCCGGGTAGCAGGTTCGTGAGGAGGGACGGCACGGTCTACGCTCTCCCCACGATAATGATCAACCCCGAGGGCGAGATAATCTACAAGCACTACGGTCTAGAGGAGGCGTTTATCGTGATAGCCAAAGGCCTCCTTAGGTCTGCGCCTAGGACTATCGGTTTAAATTCCAGGACGTTCTATAGACTCTACAGGCACTTGTACAAGAGGTACAGCATTTATGGGGGAGTCCCTGGAGAAGGTGGTGCCGGTCAAACTGGGCAGCCTAGCTGACCTCGTAAGGCTCGCCGCCGCTATCTCCATGCCCCAGGGGGCCTCTTACATCCTGAGGTTCGAGACGGGCGACAAGGTGGTCTTGGGGATTCTAGGGGTGTTCAGGGACTACTACAAGTACTACGGGATACCCGTGTTCTACTACTACATAGCCGAGGGTAAAGAGGCCGAGGACTTGAAGAACACCAACTATATAGTGGCGTCTCTAAGCGAGGACAGGTTCGAGCTCTCGAAACACCCGAAGCCAGGGCTGACAATACCGCTGATCAGGTTGGCGGCAAAACCGGACTTCATACCAGACCTGCAGTGAGCTACCTCAACCTAACGATGAGCCTTCTACCCATTATCGAGAAGTACTCTACCTCGACGCCTGTCTGGACTTTGTCCCTGATCTTCTCGTCTATGAACTCCTTCTCCACCTCGAAGGTCTCGTAGCTCTCCAAGTCCATCACTTGAACCTTGTCCCCCATGTCGGCTATGACCTGCCCAACCCTCTTCTCGATGATCGGGACCTCCACTTGCGTGTCCACGGGTGCGACCAGCGTCTTTTTAGCCTTGCTGAAGAGGCCTATCGCCACAACGTGGGCTTTGGCACTCCCGTGCTTCCCCGTCTTCGCCCTCGACATCTCTACTACTCTACAGGGCTCGTTGTCTATGACTATGAAGCTGCCCACTTTCAAGTTTCCAAGCGTCTCGTAGGTCTTGCTCATGTGGTAACCACCATCAAGCAATAGTTATATTCCGTGAACAACTCTTTTAAGCTTCACTCAACTTTCCACGCAAATGTCGCCGACCCTGCGGAGGCCGCTCAAGCCGAGCTCGTACAAGCCTTCATCGAGCGGTTTAAAACCGCCACCTCCGTAGTACCTCGTCACAGTCGAGCTCACCACGGCCTTAAGATGCCCGTCTTCGAGTAGGTACAGCTGGAAGTACTCCCTCAAAGCCTCGTCCCTCGCCCCATCACCGGTCTTCTTGAAGAAGTGAGTGACAAACAGCCTGGTGTTCTCGCCGCTCAGTAGCAAGAGAAGCGTGTTCAACCCGCTCGTGGTATACTTGGCCAGCCCCCTGTAGGCGTCTAGGAGGCAGTCCTTGAGCCCGCTCTCGCACTCTGACAATCGCCTCGCCAGGTACATCCCTGCCAGCTCGGAGTCTACGTGAACCCACGGGTTAACCCCTAACATTTTAGCCAGAGACTTCTTGTCGAGCCCCCCGTTGTGAGCAAACCAGAACACGCCGCCCCCTAGCTCGAACTTGAACGGGTGCGTGTACTCCAGGCCGTAGGGCTCGCTCCTACCGGACTTCCTGGCGTGGGCTATAAAGTAGATGCTGTCGTAACGCTTCAGCCTGTCCAGTAGGAGTTGTAGTTCCACGATACTCGAGGGGCTGAACAACGGCAGTGGGCTCCTGTGGTACACTACTGCGAAGTCCGACCTTACAACACCAACTCCCGCCAACCCCCAGCCGTCGTCGTGCGAGTAGGTCCTGCCATTAGTTAACCTAGACAAGTACTCGTCGAACCTGCTTGACTCGACAAAGGCCCATGCAAGTCTACTGAGAGTGTAGTTGTCCGGGTGCTGGTCTACGAGCGCGATGAGCCTACACATTCTCTCACGCACTTGTTTATAGGGCCCTGTCTTCTTTAAACCTAGGCTAGTGGGAGACTTGAGAAAGCTAGTGTACCTGCTACTGCTGATTATAGTGGTCGGCATTATAGCCTGGGCGATAAGGCAGCCCGGAATCCTCCCCGAGGAGATCCGCGTTGTCGTGGTCAACTACTACCCCATCATCCAGGTAACCCTGGCCCTGATACTCGGGGTGTCCTCTATCGAGCTGGTCTCATCGATGATACTCGCGAGGGTCAAGCACGTAGGAAGAGAAGCCTACTTGATCAGGAACGTATTCCTGATAGTAGGCTACGTGGTACTCGGCGTCGTAATACTGGCCATACTAGGTGTCAGCGGCGAGAGCATACTTGCCGGCGCCACCTTCTCGGGCCTCGTGATCGGTCTGGGCCTCCAGCCCGTGCTAGCCAACTTGTTCGCCGGGCTGATAATTCTCGGTAGCGGCTTTATAAAGCCCGGCTCGAGGGTCAGGATCGGCAGCCCCAACCTACCGGTCTCGGCCGTGACGTTCCCTGCCTACAAGGCCTTCAGCCTGGACTACGTGGTCCCGTCCCTGAAGGGCGTCGTAGTGGAAGTAGGGTTGATGTACACCAAGGTAGTTCTCGACTCCGGCGAGCTAGTCAAGATACCTAACTCAACATTGTTCTCGGGGAGCATAGTCCTCGAGGAGGTCGAGGAGGAGAAGCGGTTTCAAGTCAGGTTCGAGTTCCCCGTCGACTGCGACCCCTTCCAGGTCCTAGAGTCGGCCCGGAGGGCTCTAAGCGAGCTAGGCGAGTTCAAGGTACTGGTCGAGGAGCAGAGCGACAAGAACTACTACATAGTGTTGGTGACGGGCAACACGCCGCCCAAGGCGAAGCTACGCGAGTTCCGTAGCGAGGTCTTAGCGAAGCTCATCCAGGTATACAGGGAGATGAGGAAGAAGGGTCTCTGCGGGCAGCAGTAATAGCGGCTCTTCAAGATCTTTAGAAGCGTTTATTAATTGTTTTGCCTATTGTAGGTAAGTTGGAGGAGGAAGGAATAAATGACACTTCAAGAGGAGGAGAAGTTCTGGGGTCTTATCGCGTGGTTGATACCCTTAGTGGGGCCGGTGCTAGCGCTGGTGCTCAGGCCCAACCTGAAATACGTTAAGCACTGGTCGTTCCTCTCCATAGGGTTTTTCATCCTGGTGATAGCCGGTTATGTGGTGTTGTGGATAGTAGACCTCTTCCTTTCCCTTGTACACCTAGGCATCCTCGCTGGCGTGTTGTCGGCGCTGTTCTGGCTACTCGTAGTAGTGCTATGGATCATAGGCGTTGTTAAAGCGGCCCAGGGCGAGTACTGGAGGCCCGTCCTAGTCTACGATATAGCCCAAAGGATCGGCTTAACCGAGTAGAACACGGGCTGGGGCTCGTGTGCGGGCCGCGGCCACCCTCTAGGGTAGACGCATAGCGCTTATCTTTTCGAGGAGCCTCCTTATACTCGCCGACTCTTCTACAAGCCCCTTCTTCTCCAGCTCAAGCACGGCATCGGAGAGGAGGTCCTTCAGGTAAGGTATCGAGACGGCGGTTAAGTATGTGTAGTAGGTCTGGACATACCTGGACAGGGTCGGGTCGCGCACATCGGCTAATCTGTATTCGGCTTCGAGCCGCCCCGTCCTCTCTACCGCGTCTGCGAGCCTCTGTATAAAGCTGGTGATGAGCCTCCTGTCGCTTGTATATGGTATGGCCTTGGCGAAGTCCAAGATCTCCTCGTAGTCGTCTACGAGCTTTTTCAACGCTGTTAGAACGTCCACGCTTTCAGACCCCACCCAGGAAACACCCTGACTTTAGATTACTATAGGCTGTCCTCTACGAAGCTAGTGAGCCCTTCTAACCGTGGCTATACTGTTGTTTGCGACCCCCTGCCTCGTCAACTCGTCCGGGTGAGCATACACGACGTTGGTGTCGCTCGACTCGAACAGAGTGGCTGTGTAGGTGAACTTCTTCTTCCCTGCTACAACGAGCTCTACCGCGTCTCCCTCCTTAACGCCGAGCATTTTGGCCAGCTCTGTGGGGATCTTCATCTTAGAGGGGTCTAGGCTGGAGTCGAACTGGACCCTAATCCTCTTCTCTTTAATACTGGTCTCTTTCTTCCTCAACTCGCTGGCGGGCGGGACTATTGCGAGCAGCTTGTTTATGTCGGGCTTGCTCCCCCCAGCCTCCCCACTCTCTTGGCTCATGACGCGTCATCTCTCAAAGTCATATCATAGTATTATCTCTGAGATATTTAAGTATGGTATCGTACAACTCGCCGACGCCCACTCTCACCTGTCTACGCGTGTCCCTGAACCTGATAGTGACTGTGCCGTCCTGGAGCGATTGGTGGTCTACCGTGACAGCGTAGGGGATCCCGATCTCGTCCGCCCTAGCGTACCTCCTACCTATACTGCCCTCCTCGTCGTACACCACGCGCAGCCCCCCCTCCCTAAGGTTCTGGACGATACTCCTCGCCAACGAGGCCATAGCCTTGTGCTCTTCTCTGCTCCCGGCCATGAGCGGGAAGACGGCTACGTGGAAAGGCGCTAACCTGGGCGGCAGCTTCAGCACTACTCTGTCTTCGACCACGTTGTAGGAGTACTCCAGGAGAACGTACAGTAGCCTCTCAACCCCGTAGGAGGGCTCCACTACATGGGGTACGATCTTCTCACCGTGGACTAGGGACCTCTCCTCTCTCAGCGTGAAGAACTCCCTCCCTATCTTCAAGCCCCCCGCCTCTACGTAGCCCTTGCTCGAGAGCTCTTCGTACAGCTCCTCCTGGCTCTTCCCCTGGAGGACCTTCAACGCCTCCTGGAACCGCTCACCTAGGCGGTCGGCTAGGGCCTTGTAGTCTACGATCACCCTCTTCTTGACGACTTCGACGGGCTTCTCGTACTTCTTGAAGTAAAACATGTCTACACCGCTGTAGTCCATGTGCCTCTTCAAGTCGTAGTCCGTCCTATAGGCGTAACCCGCCACCTCTATCCACCCGAACTTGGCCGAGTAGACCTCCTGGTCGAACGTCTGAGCCGAGTAGTGTGCTCTCTCGTGCGGCAACTTCTCGAAGAACCTCGTCTTGTCGGGCGGGATGCCGAGTGACCTGACGAACTTGTTTCCGACCCCCATCCAGAAGGCTAGCCACGGGTTCTTGACTATACCTTTATTAATAGACTCCCTGACAGTGACCGTGACAGGCTCCTCGACACCCCTCTCGCGGCTCTCTGCTGTCACAATGTTCAACGTCTCGCCCTCAACGTAAGGCAGGTACTCCTCTACTTCTCTAACGCTCTCGGAAGGGTCGTGGAAGAACTCCAGCTCCATAATAGTGAACTCCCTCAGCCTCAAGAGCCCCTGTCTAGGCGATATCTCGTTCCTGGCAACCCTTCCTATCTGCGCTATACCGAGCGGCAGCCTGTTCCTAGCGATATTCAGCACGGTCTTGAAGTCGACGAACATCCCCTGGGCGAGCTCGGGCCTCAAGTACCCCAACTGCCCCTTGTAAGGGCCGATCTCGGTCTTAAAGAGGAGGAGTGCGTTCTCGGGCTTGGACAGCTCGCCGCCGCACTCTGGGCACCTCACGTTCTTCTCCACGATCACCCTCCAGATCTCTTCGATGCTGGCCCCCTCCACGTTCAGGCCTGTCGCCTCCTTGACCAAGTGGTCTGCCCTGTACACTCTCCCACACTTCGTGCACACGACTATGGGATCTGTGAAGTGGTCCTCGTGCCCGCTGGCCTTGAACACCACCTGGGGGTTTATGACCGGCGTCTCGACCTCCACCATGAAGTCGAAGGCGTAGACGAAGGTCTTAAGCCACTCTTCGGCAATGCTCCTCTTCAGGAGCACGCCGACGGGACCGAAGTCGTAGAAGCCGGCGAGCCCACCGTATATCTCGTAGGAGACCCAGTAGAACCCCCTCTTCTTTGCTAGGTCGGCTAGCCTATCGTACACGTCGCTCAATTACCGCCCACCTTAGGGGATTCATATTAAATCACCGGATAATATAAAGACAAATCACGCGAGGTGTCTACATGAGCTGGAGGCATTTGTTGACGAAGACCAAGCCGTTCGGCTGTATCGAGAAGGAAGAGCCGGGCACCGTCATAGTGGGCGCCCCCCTCGACTCGACCTCGACGTACAGGCCCGGTTCGAGGCTTGCCCCCGATAGTATAAGGGAAGCGGCGTGCAACTTGGAGCTCTACTCTCTGCTCGGCAGGAGGAGCCTCGAGCATATCGGTCTGACCGACCTGGGGAACATCGTCATACCCCAGGGAGACGTGGAGCTGTCGCTGAGGAACATCAAGACGGTAGCTAAGGGGGTAAGAGAGGACTACCCAGACTCGCTGAAGGTGTTCGTGGGCGGGGAGCATCTCGTGACGCTACCCATTGTCGAGGCGCTGGGCGACCTCGTGGACACAGTCGTAATATTCGACGCCCACCTCGACATGAGGAGCGAGTACCTGGGCTCGACGCTCAACCACGCCACGTTCGCCAGGAGGCTGGTAGAGGAGGGTTTCAGGGTCGTGCACATCGGCTCGAGAGCGCTGAGCGCTGAGGAGGCCGAGTACGTCAAAGACCTCGACAACGTCAGAGTACTGGACGTATTAGAGGCCAGGAGAGGGGTGAACACGGGTAAGCTAGGCTCAGTCTACATCAGCGTGGACATGGACGTCGTAGACCCCTCTTACGCTCCAGGGGTTGGCAACCCCGAGCCTCTCGGCTTGACACCCTGGGAGTTGCTGGAACTAGTAAGAGAGCTAGTAGCAAGCTCCAGCAGATTGGTCGGTGTAGACGTAGTGGAGGTAAACCCACTAGTAGACCCGGGAGGCGTCACCTCTGTGTTGGCGTCAAAAATAATATTAGAGGTTATAGGGCTGTACCTACGCTGAAGTGGACCTTATGAAGGACTCGGCCTCTTCCTTTGTGGCGAAGAAGCCTTGTTGCCTCTCCACGTTCTTGACGTAGTCTGACGAAAGGAACTCGACGAACTTCTTAGCCAGTTCCACGTTCTTGCTAGTCTTCGACACGTAGACCGGTGAGAAGTACACGCTAGTGTTATAGCCGCACCTCCACGGGTAGATCACGGTCTTAGTCAAGTTGGCCAGCGTAGAGTTGAACGTGTTCCATATGAAGGCAGCATCGACGCTGCCCAACTTGTACCACGTGATTAGCTCGGCGATGTCCTTGGCTGCGACGATCTTGTCCATTATCTGGCTAGCGTTGGGGCTCTGGTTGATTATCTTCAGGGCTTCAGCCCCAGCCGGCGCGGCCTGCGGGTTCGGGATCCCAACTTTCACGTCGTACTTGGCTAGGTCGTCCACACACGCTATATTGTACGGGACTGTGCTTCTGACGTAGATTAGGACAACCTGGTAGCCGAGGCCCGTGGTGGGGGTCGAGTAGACTAACCCGTTGTTAAGGGCTTTAACACCCCAGTCCTCAGACGCGAAAATCACCACGTCTATTGGGACGCCCTCCTCGATCTTCGTGTAGATATTCCCGGAGGCCTCGTACGAGACCAGTACTCTTGCACCAGTCTGGTTCTCGAACACGCCTGCGACCTTGTCTAGGATCGGCTTGGCTATAGGTGCCGCGTCAACAACTATCTCCCCACCTATTCTCTCGGTAGTGGTTGTAGAGGGAGCAGTGGAGGTCGTGCCACCGCCCGCCAGAGGAGACGTGAGCGGGGTCGTCGTCTGAGCGGGCGTCGAGGTCTTACCCTGAGTACTGGACTGGTAGACGTAGTAGAGAGTCCCAGCGGCCACCGCTACTAGAACTAATGTTAATAAGATAATTGACCTCATACGTCCTCACATCCGAGAGGGCAATGTGTTGTTTACTTCCTATGGTGTTGTTACGCTTATAAACTTTCGGTGATTAGTCTAATCGAGAGCGGTGGTGTACGTGGACATCGGCATGTTAATAATATTATTGACAACGCTACTCGTAGTCGCTTACGTCTTGGGGAGCGTAGTAGCTAGCTCTGGTGTGGGGTCGTTGGTAGCCGCATTCACGTCGTGGGAGTTCAAGAGCGCGCTCTCGCTCAGCCTAGTCGCGGCCTCGCTCGCCACGCTGCTGGCGACGCCGCTAGCGGTCGTCGTCGCCTACTTGCTCTCGAGGAGGGCTGGGTTCACGCCTCTTCTGGTCGAGTCGATACTATCGCTGCCCTTCATGTTAACCCCTGTCGCCACAGGCAGCATTGTCTTGCTGTTCATCGTCCAGACGAGCGTGGGCAGAGCCTTAAACGGCGCGTTCAACCTGCTCTTCACGTTGAACGGGGCTGTCCTCGTCCAGTTTATACTTGCGTTCTCAACCATGATCACCCCTATGACCGACGCCTTCAAGAACGTGAGCGTGGAGTACGAGCACGTCTCGAGGACGCTGGGGCACGGCGTTTTCAGCACCTTTTTCAACGTGGTGATACCCCTGGCTAGGAGGGGGCTCGTGTCCTCCATACTGATGGGCTTCATGAAGGCGTTCTCCGACTTCGGCGCTACAGTCATGGTTGCCGGCATGATCCTGGGGAAGACAGCGACCCTCCCGGGCGCCATATACGTCGAGATGAGCACTGGTAACGTCAACGTGGCCCTGGCGATGATACTGCTCTCTGTTGTCGTATCCTTGACGATAAGCATCCTCGCCAGGGTGATGAGGAGTGGTGGTTGAGGAGGGTCTCGAGGTCAGGGGTCTCCTCGTACTGGTCGGGGGCTTCAGCGTGAGGGTTGGGTACCTTGGCGTGGGGCGGGGCGAGATCGCCGTGATACAGGGGCCGAACGGCGCGGGCAAGACCACGCTCCTGAAAGCGATAGCGGGCATTATCAGGCCGGTGAGAGGCACTATAGTGATAGGCGGGGAGGTCGTCTTCAAGGCGGATAAGAGAGTCGAGGTCAACAAGTCTCCGGAGAAGAGGAGGGTCGGCTTCCTCCCCCAAAACCTACTGTTGTTTCCGCACATGAGCGTCTATGAGAACATAGCCTACGCCATGAGAGGTAGGAAGATAAGGCCCGACAAGGAGAAGGTGAGCGAAGTCCTGGAGCTCGTAGGCCTCCGGGGCCTCGAGAATAGGATGCCACGGGAGCTCTCCTACGGGCAGCAGCAGCGAGTAGCCTTGGCCAGGGCGCTTGCGTCCAACCCCCGCGTCCTCCTGCTAGACGAGCCCTTCGCTAACATAGACGTGGAGTCTAGGAGGGGGCTGAGAAAGGAGATCGCGAGGCTCGTGAAGGCCCTCGGAGTCCCCACAGTCATAGTCTCGCACGACCTCGAAGACCTGGCAGTGGCGGACAAGCCCTACTCGATGGATAGAGGTGTCCTCTTAGAGAAGGGCTAGACGGCCTTGACCAGCCTATAAGGCCTAGCGATCTTGTAGATGACCTCGTACGTACAGCGCGGGCACTTGATCCTACCTCTGTAAACCCTCAACTCTTCCTCGTCGAATACGTAGCCGCACCTGCCACACACGTACTTGACCAACCGGCACGTCCCCGGGATAGACTCTTATTGTTTAAATAAGTTTTTAAGGCTACTAGTATAAAAGTAGATACGGAACACCTCGGATCAAAGGTTGGATAAAGTAATGGTGGCAAAAGAGCTGGATTGTGGTGGGCTACCCCCGGAGATATGCGAGCAACTAGGGCGCGAGGAGCAGATCATAAAGATAAGGGTTGACACGAGGAAGTTCGGCAAGGCCGTGACGGTGATCGAAGGCCTACCTCAGGAAAGAGACGTCTTGAAGAGTATTGCCAAGACGCTAAAGACAAAGCTCGCAGCCGGAGGAACTTATAGAGACGACGGTGTTATAGAGCTACAGGGAGACCACAGGCACAGAGTCAAGGAGATCCTCGTTAACGAGTTCGGGTTCCCGCCTGAGAACGTGATTATAGTAGACTGAGCAAAAAGGTTTTTCTCTCACTCTTCCATTTTCTCCTGGATCCCCAGAGCGTCGATTATCTCCTTGTACCTGTTCCTTACTGTGACCTCGGTTACCCCCGCAACGTGGGCCACTTCTTTCTGTGTACGCTTCTCGCCCGCCGTTATAGCGGCTATGTAGACCGCTGCGGCAGCCAGCCCTGCCGGGTCTTTACCAGCGGTCACCCCCTTGTTCCTAACCTTGTTCAGGATCTCCGTGGCGTTCTTTATTATCTCGCCGCTCAGCCCTAGGGCGTGGGCTATCCTGGGGATGAAGTCTATTGGGTCTACTGCGGTGACCTTGATACCAAGCTCCCTCAGCAGCAACCTGTAGCACCTCGCGATCTCCTTCCTGGGTATCCTCGTGTACTTTGTTATCTCGTCGAGGGAGCGCGGGACCCTAGCCTCTCTGCAGGCTACGTAGACCGCGGCGGCTATAACGCTCTCTATGCTACGGCCCCTCACCAGGCCCTTCTCGACAGCCATGCGGTATATCCTGGCAGCCTCCTCTCTCACGTGCGTGGGGAGGTTCAGTAGCTCCGCGATCCTCTCCAGCTCGTTCAGGGCCTGGGCGAGGTTCCTGTCCACGCTGCTCTGAATCCTGGTCCTCGCCTGCCACTTCCTTAGCTTCTGGAGCTGGGCCTTCTTATCTATGATCCTCCTCCCGGAGGCGTCTTTGTCAGCGTAGTCTATTGACGTCGCGAAGCCCATGTCGTGCACAGTACCCGTAATAGGCCCGCCCGTGCGGGCCCTCCTCTCCCTCTCCTCCGGCGTGAAGGCCCTCCACTCAGCTCTCTCGTCGATGACCCTCTCCTCGATCACCTCGCCGGTCTCGAGGCAGACGTACTCGCCTTTACCGTGGTCGAAAATGATCTTGTTAGGAGGGCACTTCGAAACGTTGGGGCTCTGGCTAGGAGTAGAGGAGGTTTTTTCACCGCTCAAAACGGTCACCCCCTAGAAGAGTAAAGTTTAAATATGATCACCTAAGCACACTCTATTAAACCCTTATCCTGGGGGTTAATAAACTTTTCTGTCCCAAGTTTAATAAGCTACGCAAGTAATATCTCCTACCAGTAGCCGGGTCGTCTAGCGGCCAAGGATGCGGGGCTTTGGTCCTCACACAGGGAGGAGACCCCGTGACCGGGGTTCGAATCCCCGCCCGGCTACTGTTAAACGAGTGGTGGGTGGCCTGTTTGACAGAGCTGGTGTATCAACACGACTCGTACATCAAAGAGCTGGACGCCAAAGTCGTTAATGTCGTCGGGAACAAGGTCTTTTTAGACAGGACGATCTTCCACCCGCGGAGCGGTGGCGTGGACAACGACAAGGGCTTTATTGTGAAGGACGGGTCCTCGGCTCGGGTGGAGTCGGTGTACTACGATCGAGACACGGGCGACGTGGCCCACGAGGTCGCGGGCGACCTCCAATTGAAGCCAGGCGACGTCGTTAAGCTGGTCCTGGACTGGGAGAGGAGGTACAGGCTGATGAGGTTGCACACGGCGGCGCACATAATATCGGCGATCATGTACAGCGAGTACAACGCGCTGATCACGGGCGGCAACGTCAGCCCCGAGTACGCTTACGACGACTACAGTCTCGAGTCGGCGGACAAGGCGCTCTTCCAGAGGGCTGTCGAGATGGCAAACAACGTCGTGAAGAGGGGCATCGAGGTGAAGGTGTACTGGCTACCCTACGACGAGGCCATGAAGATACCCGGGATCGTGAAATTGGCCTCCAGGGCGCCGCCGAGAGTCGAGAAGCTGAGGATAGTGGAGATACCGGGGGTAGACGTACAGGCCGATGGCGGGCCGCACGTCAAGAACACCCTTGAGATAGGCGAGATAGTCCTGCTCAGGGTAGAGAACAAGGGTAAGGGTAAGAAGAGGCTGTACTTCAGCGTCAAGCCGTGAGCTGCTTTAATTTTTATTAGCTACAGCCGCCCCACTAGTACACGGGTCCTCCTGGATGTTGAGGGGGCTCGCTAGGGACTACGCCTTCTCGCTGATGCTGGTAGCAGGCCTAATGGTACGGCTGGTCTTCGTACCGTACACCTCGGGAAGCGATATAGCACAGTTCGCCTCTTTCTCCGACACCTTCCTGAGACACGGACTCGAATTCTACAAGTACGCGGACGCGAAGCTCTACGCGGAGGAGGGGTGGCCTTACAACTGGCCCTACGTTTACGGCCCCCAGCTAGTACTGCTACTAGCACCTCTCAGGGCTCTACTTAGACAACCCGTCCTGGCGTACTGGAATAGCGGGAACTACTACGTCTACGTCCCCGTCGAGTGGGTGGTCGCGTGTAAGAGCTTGTTTGTAGCGTTCGACGTCGTGTCAGGCGCCCTGGTCTATCTCATTCTGTCCAGGTACAGTGGCGGCCGGGCCGCGCTAGTGGGTTTTGCCCTCTACTACCTGAACCCCGCGGTCATATACACCTCCTCGGTCTACGGCATGTTCGACCAAATACCTCTAAGCATGATACTAGCGTCCCTCTACCTGTACAGGTCGGGTAGGCGCCTGCCGAGCCTGGCCCTGGCGGGGCTAGCCGCGACTTTCAAGCCCAACGTAGCCCCCGCCTCACTAGGCGTACTGGTCTCCAGCCTGGTAGAGGACAAGTGCTTAAAGAGCAGGCTATCCGGCCTCGCGGCATTCGTACTGGGCGCATTATCGCCCTTCGCGCCCTTTGCAGCCTACTACAGCCAGACCCTGTCCAAGGCCTTTGAGGTGCTCGCCTCGCTGAAACCAGGGTACACTTACCCGATAGTGTACAGCTTCAACGGGCTGTCGAGCCTAGCCACATACATGCACCAGTTCGGTGGGGGTGACTACGAGTGGGTCGTCTCGTACTGGTGGGTTTTCTACCTGGTCTTAAACATACTGGTGGCAATCTGGCTCACTAGTACCAGAGAGCGCGACGCGGGCCTCTTAGCCTTCCTCCTCTACCTGGCCTTCACGACCTCGTACTGGAGGGTGAACTACCAGTACTTCGTGCCGGGGATAGGGCTGGCGGCCCTGCAGGTGGGCGGGTCCAGGCGTAGAACGGTGGCATCAATAGTCTACATAGCCTACATCGCGTTCTGGGTCTTCATGTTCCCGACCAGCTGGTGGGCTCACGTGCACATCAAGGAGCCCAACATGGAGCTGTGGAGGGTAATGGACATGTTCAGCCTCATGGTCTTCGACGAGGGCGTCTACGTGGTTTACTCGGTACTACTGACGGTCTTGTCGGTGGCTGTGATAACGGCTCTCGTGCTGTAGCACTGCTAGTAGCAGTGCTCTACAACACCTACCTCCGGCGGCAGGTTGCCGCCGCCGACTTCGCGAGCCGTCTCACATATCTCCCACGGGAAGACAATCCACTTGTCTGAGACCTCCCAGTAGTAGTCGGGCAGGACCGGGCTCCACTTCTTGACGTATATGGCGAGGCTGCGGATCTCCCTCGCGCCGAAGTTCGATAAGAGGTTTGTCGCCGTCTGCAGGGTCCTACCCGAGTCGACGACGTCGTCTACTAGTAGAGCGTTGACACCCTCGATGTTCCTGAGCGAGAACTGGTAGACAACAGGCCTCTCCCTCGTCTTACCGATCTCCTTGTAGAACTTTATCTCCACGAACCCTATCTCGCCGACGTTAAGGAAGTCCGAGAGTATACGGGCCGGGATGTACCCCCCTTTAGCGATCGCCACTAGTATGTCCGGCTTGAAAGTCTCCCTAACTCTCCTGGACAGCACTGCTAGAGCTTTGTGTATTTCATCCCATGTAACGTACTTTAGAGAAGTCTTGTCGACCATGTATCAACATATCTGGCTTCAAGTTTATAAAGTAACGTAAGGCTAATTAAGGTAAGGGCACTTGGTCAAGTACATTTTTGTAACAGGAGGAGTCCTCTCGAGCCTTGGCAAGGGCGTTATAGTGGGTTCTATAGGATTGCTCCTCAGTAGAGCTGGGTACAACGTCGACGCTGTCAAGATAGACCCTTACCTGAACGTAGACGCTGGGACTATGAACCCCTACATGCATGGAGAGGTCTTCGTTACCGAGGACGGTGGCGAGACAGACCTCGACCTAGGCCACTACGAGAGGTTCCTAGGTAAGGACATGTCGAGGCTGAACAACATCACCGCGGGGCAGATATACCTTTCAGTCCTGGAGAAGGAGAGGGAAGGGGGGTACCTGGGGCAGTGCGTCCAGGTCGTCCCCCACGTGACAGACGAGATCAAGAGCAGGATCAGGGAGGTGGCTAGGAGGCGTGGCTCAGACGTACTCATAGTCGAAATAGGAGGTACGGTTGGGGACATAGAGGGCCTCCCCTTCCTGGAGGCCATTAGGCAGATGAGGCTCGAGGAGGGCCCTTCGAACACGGTGTTCGTCCACGTGGCCCTGGCCCCGATCATATCTACTGGCGAGCTGAAGACCAAGCCCGTCCAGCACAGCGTCCAGGAGCTCAGGAGGATCGGTATACAGCCAGACGCGATAGTGGTGAGGTCTGGCAGGATGCTGAACGAGGAGGAGAAGGCCAAGATAGCCCTCTACGGCAACGTGCCTCAGAGGGCGGTGTTCAGCGACCCAGACGTCTCCTCCGTCTACGAGGTGCCGCTTATCCTACACAGAGAGGGGCTGTTGAAGTACGTGACAGAGGTGCTTAGGCTAGACTACAGGGAGCCATACCTAGGTGACTGGTCCTCGCTGGCCGAGAAGGTGAAGAGTGCCGGTAAGGAAGTTAGAGTGGCCATGGTGGGGAAGTACACCAAGGTCAGAGACAGCTACATAAGCATCGTGGAGGCGTTGAGGCACTCTGCCGCCCAGGTGGGTGCGAGGGTTAACCTGGGCTGGATCGAGTCGACCGACATAGAGAGCGGCCTCGTAAGCCTGGACGCCCTCGACGAGTACGACGGCGCCGTCATACTGCCCGGCTTCGGGAAGAGGGGGGCTGAGGGCAAGATTAGGGCTTTGAAGAAGCTCAGAGAAGAGGGTAAGCCCGTCCTGGGGATATGCTTCGGCATGCAGCTCATGGTAGTAGAGGCGGCGAGGAACGTGCTCGGCTTGGAGGGGGCTAACAGCACGGAACTAGACCCGGGGACAGAGCACCCGGTTATAGACTTGATACCCTGGCAGAGGAGCGTGAGCAGGCTGGGCGGGACTATGAGGCTAGGCGTCCACAAGGTGAACCTCGAGAAGGGCAGCCTGGTATGGAGGCTCTACGGTACTACACCTGTTTACGAGAGGTTCAGGCACAGGTACATCGTGAACCCCAAGTACGTCGACAAGCTCAGCGAGGCGGGCCTCAAACCCACGGGTTGGAGCGATGAGGGCTTCGTCGAGGTGGTCGAGTTGAAGGGGCACAGGTTCTACCTGGGAGTCCAGTTCCACCCGGAGTTCAAGAGCAGGCCGCTGAGCCCGAGCCCCGTTTTCACGGGCTTCGTGAAGTCCCTAGTAGAACGAGCGATTTAAACCACTCTAACAATATAGAATATGTTGAGCCGGGGTGCCCGAGCGGCCTAAGGGGGTAGGCTCGAGTTCCGGCTAGAGCGAGAGACCTACTGCCCCATACGGGGCACGCGGGTTCGAATCCCGCCCCCGGCGCTTTAGGCAAACCCTCCTTGCTTAAAACGGGTCTCCAGATAAATATATTAACGGGGCGGGGGTGCCCGAGCTAGGTCAAAGGGGTCGGGCTCAGGACCCGATGGCGTAGGCCTGCGTGGGTTCGAATCCCACCCCCCGCACTTCGGGTTAAACCAATCGTTAAAATAAGGTCTCTGCTGGAGGCTTCACGCGCTTGGGGCTGTGACCGGCCTACACTCACTTCTCACGACTTCTATGGCTACCGCGCTGTAGACTAGAATGTTCGGGATGCCCAGGGCAACGCTGAGGTAGTTCAGGACGTACTTGTCAAGTAAGCCCCTTATCCACCAGTCGTACGCTGTGTAGCTTACGACCTTCTCGAGGAAGAAGCTGGGAACGAGGGGTGCCAGAGTTAAGAGGAGAGTCCAGCCCACAATAGCCGATGCGAATAGGGCTAGCAGGGAGCCTGCCAGCGATCTGGCCCACATAGACTTGACGATGCTCCAGAGGTACCTGTAGGCACCCCACCTTACTTCCCCGTCGTAGTGTACTATGAAGCACGAGAGAGCCGGCGCGAGGAAGAAGATCGCCAAAACAAGGAGCCCTAGAATCGGCGAGAGGATAACCCCCACGATAAAGAACGAGACAACGGGGTCGATCAACCTCCTAATACCGAAGGCTGACAACAGGATTCCCACTAGAGAATACATGGTATACGGCGCGAACGCGAAGGCAGTGTTCCTCACTATACGTATCACTACGGGTGGCACGAGCGCCTCCTCCCTAGCGGCCATGTATAGCGGGAGGGGCAGGAGAAGGATTGGGAGTAAGAGTGCCAGGGTGAACTCAAGACCCGTCGCGTATGGTAGCACTCTGTCGTCTTGGAACGCTAGTAAGTAGCTCTTAATCACGAACGAGTATGCGAAGGACACGGGCAGAACAAGCAGAGTGACGACCCCGATGTACTCGAGAATGTTTAGTAGTAGCCTGGGACTACCACCAGGGTTTGAATACATCATTCACACCACCAGGCTCGTAGTACTCTGGGATGGGAGGGGGCAACAAGTACACGTTCACAGGAAACTCGCCGAGCTCCTTCCCGTTCACGCTACCCGACACGTAGATGACGTACGATCTATTGGACGGGATAGCGACCCTCCCGGAGGGCAAAACAACCCTAAGCGAGGCCCAGTCGACGATTCGAGGCCCAGAAGACCACCCGTAGAGAACGTAGTAGAACTGTCCGTCGCTCCACGTGCGGATGTTGAGGATGTTGACAACCTTGGTGGCACCCCTCGATATAATGTCCAAGAGTAGGTCAGGAATGGCGAAAAGGCTACTAGCCAAAAACGCTGTTTCAGACCTGACCAACCCAAAGAACTCCAGAACACTGGTGGCAAGAGATATCGGGAAGTTTATAATACCAGCCAGCTGTAGGATAAACTCTGCCCCTCCCACAGAGACATTCCACTCGAAGCCACCGGCGTGATCGACGTATCGGGCCATCTCGAGGGGCATCCTGATTCGTAGGTTTAACGAGCCTACGCTGCTCGCGAGATTGCTCGTTCTCACCCCCGAGGCCTTTATCTCAAAGGCCATCCACGTGCTTTCTTCCGTGACAACACCTAGACCGATACCCGCCAAGCTTACGCCGAGTACGGTTGTGGGATGCCCAACATAACTCGGGTCGCCCACTATCGCCTGCGCGATCACCTGGATTGAAGGGGGTTGGTTGCTTATCCAGGGGAACGGGTTGTAGGGCTGTTTCGTTGTTGATAATGGATCGTAAGGTTTATAAGCTTTGGTTTTGTTTATGTTTATTGGTGTTGTTTATTTCAGAGAGGTTGCTTAGACCTAAAGAGGTTTGCCAGAGGCTTGGCATAAGCTATTCTACTCTCTCTAGGTGGGTTAGGGAAGGCAGAATTAAAGCCATTAGGACTGCTGGCGGAAAGTACAGGATTCCCGAAAGCGAGGTCAGGAGGATCATTGAAGGCATTCCGGCGGGAGAGGTCAGGGCAGTAGTATATGCCCGCGTTAGCTCCAGCGACCAGAAGAGCGACCTAGAGAGACAGGTACAGTACCTTACGCAATACTGTTCTGCGAAGGGGTATAGGGTGGTCGACGTGTTGACGGACGTCGCCAGCGGGCTGAAGGCAGACCGCAGAGGGTTGCTCAAGCTCTTCGAATACGTCGTCAATAAAAAAGTGGGCGTCGTGGTCGTTGCATACAGGGACAGGCTGACCAGGTTCGGCTTCGAGTACCTCGAGTACTTCTTCAGGCAGTACGGGGTCAGGATAGAGGTTGTCCTCGGCGAGGAGCCTAAGGACGCTCACCGAGAGCTAGTCGAGGACTTAATAGAGATTGTCACATCGTTCGCGGGCAAGCTCTACGGGCTTAGAAGCCACAAGAAAAAGAGGTTTCTCGAGGAATTCAAGGAGCTCCTAGAAGAGGTCGAGAAAGACGAGGGTAACTAGAACCGTTGCCGTCGAGACGCCCCCTCTCCCGCGGAGGCTGTTCAGGGTCTTCGCCGAGCTCGAGGGCATGTACCGGAACATGGTCGAGCAACTTACAATGTATGCTGTGAGGAGCAAGGTGAGGAGTTTCACCAAGCTGAAGGCATCAAAGTACCGCGAGCTGAGAAACCTCTACCCACATCTCCCCTCCCACTACGCATACACAGTCTGCCAAGACGCTTCCACGAGGGCGAAGAGTTTTCTCAAGCTGAGGGAGAAACGGTTGACTGAAGAAGAATTCCCTGAGGTCAACAGCGTCTCTATCTGGCTGGACGACCACCTGTGGAAGATGGAGGGTTACACGGTCGTCAGGATAGCGACCCACAGGGGGTGGGTATCCGTTGAGCTCAACCCACACAAGCAGTACTGGAGGTACATTAACGGGGGCTGGAGTCTTGCTTCCGAGGCAAAGATTAAGCTGGATAAGAGAAGCAGAAGATTAATAATCTACCTAACCTTTGCGAAGGATGTTGAAGAGCATAGACCACGTGGCTTCATACCTGTCGACGTTAACGAGAACAACGTCACCGCACTAATCGACGGCTCTGTATATCTCTTCGAGACAAACATTGGGAGAATTGTCCTCGGCTACTACTACCGTAGGAAGAGGGTTCAGGGGAAGTACGATGAGCTCTACGGTGTGAAGTCCAGAACCAAGAGGAAGACCCTGAAGAAGCTTAATGAAAGGGGGAAGAAGCTGGATGCTAGGTGGAAGATTGCGAACATAATTGTGAGAGAGGCTTCTAGAAGAGGTTATGCCGTAGTCCTCGAGAGGCTTGGGATGAGACCCGGTGAGAAGATGGTCTCTAGGATAAGGGACAGCCAGCTGAGGCACAGGGTGTTCCAAGCCGCCTTTAGAGGCGTGCAGAGGGCGATCGAGGAGAAAGCTCGAGAGCACGGCGTACCGGTAGTCTATGTAGACCCCAAGAACACCTCTAGGCTCTGCCCGGTTCACGGCTCGGAGATCGCCTACGAGGACGGGTCTAGGGTTGGGAGGTGCACCAAGGGCGGCGAGTACTGGCACAGGGACGTGGTAGCCGTCTGGAACCTCCTCCTCAAAGCCCTGCGGGGCGGTGGGAGCAGTGCTCCAAGCCCCGCGAGACTACTCGGAGATGGGAGCCCCGTGCCGTTGGGCTCGACAGCCGCCCATGAACCCACACGGGTACCCAAAGCCCTGTGGGCGAGGCGGAAGTCCCTAGATGGGATCATAAACTCGTATAAAATGATTGGAGTGAACATCTAGGGACAAACGGTTCCACACCTCTGGAGCGTACCACTCTTCGACCCAGGCGTCGACGTACGCCCTTATATACGTCCGGGAGCCGTAAACGTCTGTCGCGTTAACTGTAATAGTCAGGAGAGGGCCCGCCGCCATCTCGAAATACGCGAGGGCCAGCTCGACCGGTACCTCGGTGTAGGTGTCCGCTATGTATACGCTCCCTACGAGGCGGCTGGACACAGTCTTGTTGACGTAAAGCCAGTTGTCGACATATATGGCCACCCAGCCGCTGAACGGTGTTGGAGTACCAAAGGGGCCGGCGTCGACTAGTACGACCCTGACCTTTACACTACCGTTGCCCGTAGCGTAGTTCAAGTACTGCCCGTTGATAAGCGTGGACGACAGCGAGATAGTGTAGGGCACGTAGAAGTAGGCCCCCGCGTCCCTGAAGTAGCCACTAGTGTTGGAAGGCAGTAGGCTGGACTGGACTCCTGTAGACAAGACCTGCACGGCCCTCCTCGTCTGTGGTATCGGCATTTCGGGGTAGAGCTTCTCCACGTAGACGGACAGCGTCCTAAGCGAGACGTTCCCCCCGCTCTGTAACGTGCCCGACGATTTCACCCACGTGTTCAACGAGATGTCTACGCTCAAATTACCGTAGTAATCAACGTTGGACGGGTACAACGTAATAAGGGTCGGCGTTGTAGGGGCCTCGAAGAACAAGTCTTTCGACTCGAGTATGCTCAAAACCCGGCCTGTCGCGGGGTCGATGTTCTTGAGCACATACTTCACCTCTAAGACGCTACCGGGGCTAACCGCCGAGAACTTGATATTCAGCTTCACATTGTAGACGTAGGGACCTAGATAGACGGAGTCGTAGGAGATGCCCCCCGCCAAATACTTCGCGAACTCGGGCGGTACGAGCGGGTAGACAAACTGATAGAGCTGGCTTGGCCCGCCACCGCCCCCAATAACGATCAGGCCTTGACTACTCACCGACTCTGTATCGTGCTCGCTGTCAGGGAGCACAGCGCTAATGGAGTTTTTCTTGAGGTCCACAACAAACCCCTTAAAGTGCTCTTCCTTGACTATCTTAACTGACGAGAACACCCCCCTCTCAACAGCGTACTTCAGAGTTTGGAGGACGTCATTATCGAAGACAGCGTTAGAGCCCCTCGGGTCGCTATCACAGTAGAGCCCTAGGGTCATCGGTGCTTGAGCGTACTCTAGCCCCCTAGCGGGGTCGATTACGAGGCTGCCCGGCTCTACCTGTACAATCGCCCTGCTTCTAACCCTGTCTTTCGCGTACTCAACCGGCCATGGTAAGGTCTCTCCTACTCCAGGCTGGTCCGCCGCGTGCTGGTCTTTCCCTGCTTGAGGTACGAGTAGCTGGACCATAAGCACGGTGTCCGCGTCGACCAGGCCGTTTCCGAGTACTGGGATCTCGATCAGCCCCTTTAGCGTACTATTGGACGCGACGAACTCTCTGGGGGCGATGAAGACGCGTCCGTGTACTACGCCCCCGCCCGGTAGATAGGTGACTGCCCTCAGACTGTCCTGTCTGCAGCCGATCAACACCGGTACCTGGGAGGCCTTGACCACTATGTACTTAACCGAGTAGACGCCGTCGCCTGGTTGCGCGTAAGACGAGACTACTGTGGCTGGTAGAAGGCTGAGAAGTATGAGAGCTAATGCGGCTAGAACGGCCTTATAGTGCAAACACCACCTCCCTAAATTGCCGGTATGTAGTTTTGTCTTTAAAATTTTGTGTAGCAGGCGCAGCGCCGACTCCAACGGCCTGCAACGGAGAACAGTCGAGCAGGGAGGGTTTGGGACAAGAGCGGGTCGCGTCTCAGCCTAGCTCGGCTACTATCTCGGCTTTGTCCTTGAGTACGATAGCCCGGCCCCCGGTCGGCTTGACCAAGACCGTGCCGCAGACCTTGCACCTCGCCGGGTACGTCGAGTGGCTGAAGACTACGTTCTCCGCTCCGCAGGTCTTGCAGATAACCCTGTAGAACCTGCTCCTGGGCTGGGGTACCGGGATTAGCCGCTTCTTCACTACTTGGCCACCTCTACGAGCTCGGCTTTCTTCAGCCTAATACCCTCCCTGTGGAGGGTGTAGCCGCACTCTTTACACTTCAGCTTCAGCACGACTTTCTTGGTCGTCTTGGCGAACCTCTTCTGCTCGGCCTTCCTCTTGGAACCGTAGCCCTGCTTCTTCCTGGCGTACCTCCTCTCGCCCTCGGCTAGGCTCCTCCTCTTACCGTGCTTGTAGATCGTCACGGTGTGCTCGGTGTGCCTCCTGCACCTCGGGCAGTAGGTCACAATAACCTTGGGTATCTTCACGAGTAAGCACCCTCCTCAACTACCATTTTATTAATGGTTAAAAACGTTACCACCTTTTATTCTTCAACCCGAGCACGAAGGCGACGTTGTTTGTCAGCAAGTGGAGTACGAGTATAATAAGCAGAGACATTACCACGAGGTCTAGGCGCGACGCGAAACCCGCGTCTAGGAGGAGGTATAGTAGCGTCGCAGCGAGGGCGAAGTCGAGCTGGTCTACAACTGGTAGGGGCTCTCCCGGCTCGATACCCAGCCTCCTCTTCACGAACGCCCCTCCCAGGTCCCCTAGTAATGCCGCTACTACGCCGCCCATGTTGAGGAACGTGAGGGGCAGGCTCTCGAAAACCAGGCCTACAGTACACGAAGAGGTAAAACCCATTACGACCCCTGCGAGGAAACCTTCCCAGGTCTTGTGGGATCCGAAGACCGGTCTACCGTCCAGGAACAGCCTGCCCCCGTCGATGAGCGTCCTCCCCCTGACTAGGACGGGGGCGCTGTTTGCCACCATCGGGGAGAGGTAGTACATGAGCACGAACTCGACTAGGGCCACCAGGGCGCTGTCAGTAGAATACAGCACCCTCGTCACCTACCCTAAAGTACATTTTAAGCTCCCTGTTAGGGGGCTTCTCGAGTCTAATAAACCTCTTGGAGCCCTCGAAGTTGACCTGGAAGATAGTGTCGAAGTAGTAGTCTAGCAGCTTGAAGCCCGAGGCCTCCAACTCGCCGTCCTCCCCCACCCTCACCTGCGCAGAGGCGACCACTCTACCACCCCTGAGGCTATAGTTGTAGAGCTTGGCGAGAGTAAATAGGTACTTGGACAGCACGTCGGCCCTAGTCGCGAGCGGCCTGTAGAGGGCGTTAATGCTGTCTATGAAGATGTAGTTGAATACCGTTGCCGATGAGAGCTTGAGGAGCAGCTCGGTGAAGACGTCGAAGTCCACCACGTCCGCGAACTCTACGTTCCCGAAACCTACGCCGGCCCTTGCTATCTTGTCGTAGTGGAGGGTGCCCTCGGTGCTTATGAACACGCACCTCTTCCCGAAGACGCAGAACTCTCTAGCCAGGCTGATCAATATGTTCGTCTTACCAGCGGCTGCCGGGCCGTAGAAGAGGGTTGTAGGAGACCCGGAGACCAGCCTCCTCAACTCGGTCGGCACGCGCAAGCCCGCGAAACCTCTGGTGATGGCTACGGGTCTTTGTATCGCTCACAACCTATAATCTACTCTTGTATCCTTTAATAATAGAAGTGGTTGTATTGCTGTACAGGAACCTGGTAGTCGCAGTATACGACCCTAAGTGGTTTAGAGAAGTCGTCGACAAGCTCAGGAGGAGGGGTATCAAGTTCTCCTTCTACTACACGCTCGACGAGGTACCTGAGTACAGCGTCGTCTACACGGACTCTAGCGAGATAAGAGACGAGGTCGGCGCCAGGAGGGATTTAGCGGTTGTTTACGACCCGGAGAGGACTTGTAGAGGGCTGGAGAAGGCCGTACTCGCCTCTCTCATGAAGAGCGAGTACGGCAGCCTGACAATAGGGGTCGACCCGGGTTCGAGGCACGCGTTCATAGCTCTAGGAGACTCGGTTGTAGTAGACTGGGGGTTTATGGACGACCTGGTCGGCAAAGTGAGGGAGCTGGTAGAGTGCGTCCCGGCGACATCCGTCATCGTTAGAGTGGGGGCTCACGGTCGGGGGCTCGAGATAGCCAGAGACGTCAAGATAAGGGTCCCGGGTGTTAGAGTAGAGCTCGTCAGCGAGTACAACACCACGCCCTCACACAGTAGGGCTAGCGCCCGGCTCCTCTTGAAGGGCCTCGTCGTGAACAGGCAGTACCTCAGGGGCAATAAGGACGTCCTGGCAGCCCTGAGGATAGCCTTGAAGCAGGGGGTCGAGGTGCTGTAGCACCTCCGGCTACCGACGCCAGATAAGGTTAAGTCTCCGCCCCGCCAGATATTAGTTTACGTTAGCTGATGAGTGTAGAGGGCGTCTACTTGACCATGCTCGCCTCGCTAGTGGACTCTATAAAGGGGCGAAAAGACACGTTTTTTGCCGGCGACCTAGACCCCGAATACGAGCCCACGAGGGCGGTCTACGGGCACAGGCGGGAGAGAGTGGTGTTCAGGCTCAAGGACAAGGAGTGGGAGTGCGTCTCAAACATACTGAGAGACCGGGGAGACGTATACGAGCTGGTGGGTGCGAGGAGCGACTCCGAGCTGTACGAGAAGCTACTGAGAGCGTACTACAGCCCTTCACATCTCGAGGTTGTGGACTTCGCCGGCAGCTTCAGGAGAGCCGACATGGCTCTACGAGACCTCCCCTTCATCAAGTTCTACCGCGAGGACGGGGGCCCCTACCTGACCAGCGCTGTTTTCATAGCGTGCTGGGAGGGCGTCTGCAACTCGAGCTTCCACAGGGTCATGTACATTGACGACGACAGGGCAACGCTCAGGATCGTCCCGAGGCACCTGCACTACATGGTGAAAAAGGCCTTCGAGGCGGGTAGAGACCTGCCCGTGGCTATGGTGCTCGGCCTAGACGTCTACCAGGAGATCGCGGCCGCCATGAGCCCGCCCTACGGCGTCTTCGAGGTGGGAATAGGGGCGGCCCTAAGCGGGGTGAACAGGGTGGCCAAGACCCCCGTGTTCAACATACCTGTACCGGTCACCGCCTCGCTGGTTGTCGAGGGGGTCATCTCCAGGGAGGAGGATTGGGAGGGCCCCTTCGTCGACATCCTGGGTCTAGTAGACGAGAGGAGGAGGCAGAACGTCTTCAAGCCCGTTGCCTACTACGTTAACGCCCAGGGCAGATTGGTGTACCACGCCATAGTGCCGGCGACAAGCGACCACTTCTACTTGATGGGCCTCCCGAGAGAGCCGCCGATCTACGAGAGTGTCAAGAGGGTGGCGCCGGGCGTCAGGGCCGTCCGGCTGGCTGTCAGCGGCGGCAGCTGGCTCATAGGGGTCATAGCCATCGAACAGTCTACTAGGGGAGAGGCGCTCAACGCGGCCCTGGCGGCCCTGACGGGACACCCCAGCATGAAAGTGGTCGTAGTCGTAGACGAGGACATAGACGTCGACGACCCCTTACAGGTCGAGTGGGCTATAGCGACGCGCAGCAAGCCCGGCGAAGACGTCGTCGTGCTGAGGAACGCCAAGGCTAGTACGCTGGACCCAAGGAGCCCGGAGGGGGTCGGGGACAAACTAATAGTGATCGCGACGAAACCCTTCAATGAGCCGTGGTCCAAGTATAGGAGGGTCGGCGTGCCCTAACAGCGGGTCCGCTATTGGAATTCTCCTCCTGTAGGAAGCTTAATAGACGCCCACCAAGTTACCATCACATGTAAAAAGGCCTGGTGAAACCCGCTACGAGTGGTGTGAGCGGCTGTGCCAACTCTTAAGCTGAACAAAGGTGAGGGCGTCAAGTTGTTCGGGCCGATGGCGTTCACGCTCTTGAGGGGCACAGTAGAGATCCTGGGCAAGAAGGTCGTCGTAGGAGAGAGGGTCATAATCCACAGGCTGAAGAGCTACGCAGTGGTAGCCCTCGAGGACTCGGAGCTTGACTTGAGCATGGTCAACGAGGCGCAGATTAAGAGGCTCGAGGACAACGAGGCCTACTTCGAGTGGGTTAAGCTTAGCGAGGAAATCGTGAGCAGCAGCCCTACAGTAGTAGTGGTTGTAGGCGAAGTAGACTCCGGCAAGTCTTCTTTCACGACGCTTCTCCTCAACAAGGCCCTCGAGAGGGGGATGAGGCCGGCTCTCGTAGACGCGGACGTAGGCCAAGCCGACGTTGCTCCCCCGGGCTACGTATCACTCGCCTACCCGAGCGAGCAGACCCTGTGGAACAGGGGGCTAAAGCCCGTGAGAATGTGTTTTGTCGGGGACAACAAGCCCCAGAGAAGCACGGACGCGATAGTCAACTACGTCAAGAGGCTGGTGGAGCAGGCTGTCGGCGAGGGTAGGACACCCGTTGTGGTCGACACTGACGGCTGGGTGAAGGAGGTCGGAGCGGTCCTGTACAAGACCAAGCTCGTGGTGGAGGTGAGACCAGACTACCTGGTTCACGTGGGCGGCTCAGACCCCTCTTTTTCGGCCCTCGAGAGGCTGGGGGTCAAGTACAGACCCGCCCCTTCGCCCAGCGTGAAGAAGGTAAGGGACAGGTCTGAGAGGAGAGAGTACCGGAGCGACAGGTACAGGGAGTTCTTCGCTAACGCGTCCATGGTGAAGTACGACCTCGACCAGCTGGTCTTCGTAGACATGCCCCTGCTCCAGGGGGCTCGAGTCGACTTACACGACGAGAGGGTGGTGTACAGCAGTGTACTGGGGGGCAAGTACTTCGTGGTGGCTAGAGGCGACACCAGGAGAGTCTACGAGGAGTTGTCGGCTAGCCTGGGGAGAGACAAGCTGGCAGTCTACCCGCAGGGCTTCGAGAGAGGGCTCTACGTCTCGCTCTCCGACGGGAAGGGCAGCGAGTGCCCGGGCATCGTGGAGAAGATAGACTTCGACGCGGGTAAACTACTCGCTAGAACCCCCTGCCCGGAACTCCCCGTGAGAGTTGTGAGGGCCTCCACCATAAGGCTGACAGAGGACTTCAAGGAGGAGTACGTGGAGTACTAGAGACCGACGCGTACACGTAGCGGCTTGAAGGGCACGCTCATCGAAGGCGTGCCAGAGGCTCTAGGCCCGCCAGCCTTCTCGACTCTGCCAGTATTGTAAACAAGGCCGCGACGAAGACGGGGATCCCCACAATTAGCAACGCGCTCAACCACCCCATCAATAGGAGGTCTACGGCTTTAAGAGACTTATTCATAAACGTGATGCGGATACGGGTCAGCGGGCTCCTCAACAAAACTATTATCGCAGCGACTCCAGTGTAGACCAGAGTAGCGGTCGTAGAGGAGAGTAGCAGGCCTCCCAGGTTGGCGCAGGCAGTGGCAAGAAGGGTTGCCGTCACCGAGAGTACAAGGCCTGCCCGTACAGTGCTCATCAACCTCATCTCCACGAGAGATAGCACGGCGAGAACTACACCGAGAACCCCAACACCCAGGGGTATAAACGCCTCGGGCTCTCTGAATAGGAGTTCGACATCGACCGTGGTGGGGGCGAGTAATATGGCTAGTAAGATAACAAGGACACCTAGCTGCAACCTTGCCACTGGTCCGCCCAGCGCCCTTCTCGACATCTCGTAGAAGAATACGAGGTACGCCAGTAGCCCGGCGTACAGGACTAAGTCGTATAGGGGCCGCGTTATTTGAGTGCCCGAGAGGAGGAACGGGTTTACGCCCGAGACAAAGGGCTCGAAGGGGCTCATGTCCTCGTATAACGGCGCGTCTAGAACCACGTGGAGGAGCGAGCCGATAACTCCTCCGGCGATATACTTGTGGAACTTCTCGTCGCCCTGAGCCAGGTAGAATGCTCTGTACAGGGTCTTATGGACTTTCAAGTAGCGGTCGAGCACGTAGACAACGATAGCCGTGAGTACCCCTAGAAGGGCTGCGACGACGAAACTATGCGTCAACCCGTGAGGTCTAGCGTCTATTCCGCCAAGGACTAGGAGGACAGACCCGAGGTCGACTGGTATAGTCGTCGCGACCAAGAGGGTCGGTAAGTGGACCCTCCTTCTAAGCGGGAGCCCCACCAGAAACCCTGAGACTAGATGGTACGTGGTGAACGGCACTCGTCGCCTACCCTACTAGGGGTATTACGGTGGGGTAGTAAAAATAGATTAAATACAGTGGAGACTACACGAAAAACTTTGCGGGATGCACCCATCTGCCAACTCCTCGAGACGAAGCTGGCGTGGGTCCGGGGCAGGGGAACACTCCACTTTTATCATCTGGGTCGGTATATCATGTACCTTAAGCGGTGTTGAATGTAATGTACCTGACGCGCGAACAAGAGAGGATGTTGAACGGGGAGTTCGGCTGGGTCGTCGCGAAGGCAATGTCTATAATTGTCAAGACGGGTGAGGCGCTGGGGGCCACGAGGCTGGTCGAGGTCGCCCACGCCCACGTGTCCGGCGTCTCCTACTCCAACATCCTAGACCCCGGGCTAGAGTTCGTCCGTAGCCTGCTTCTCGGGGGAGGCAGGGCTCGGGTATACACCACGGTCAACCCGGGGTGCGTCGACTACTCGGGTCTATCGGAGTTGATAGACGGCTCCTACGCCGGGAAACAGGCTGTGATAGACGACTCCCTAATCAAAATGGGGTTTAAACCGGTCTTCACCTGCATCCCGTACTACCACAGGCCCCCGGCTCAGGGGGAGTTCCTAGCCTGGGGCGAGAGTAGCGCTGTCGCAGTGGCCAACAGCGTGTTCGGAGCGAGCACGAACCGGGAGGGGGGACCGCTAGCGCTGGCCTCCGCGCTAACGGGCTTCACATACTACGCGGGCCTCCACGACCCGAAGAACAGGGTCGCGAGAGTCCTGGTCCACGTTAGGGATCCACGCGTTAGAGGGAACCCGGGAGCTCTCGGGTTGTGGCTGGGCTACAGGGTCAGGGAGATACCGCTCGTCAGGGGCGCTGGACAGGGCTTGGCGGACTTGAAGATAATGCTCGCCGCGTCCGCCGCCTCGGGCTCCCACGCCCTCGTCGTCCTGGAAGGGGTGACGCCCAGGGGATTCTACTCAACAGACTTCGTGGACAGGGTCGAGGTGGAGTGGGACGACGTGGAAGAGTACACGGGGGTAGAGCCCGGCGGTGGCAGCGTACTGGGCTACCTCGGATGCCCCCACCTCTACCCGTGGGAGTTCCTCGAGGTATACAGGCAAGTCGTAAAGCGGGGTGTGCTACCCAGAGACAGGAGGCTCCTAATAACAATACCTGTAGAGGTATTTGAGAAGCACTACAGCGAGGTCTTGCGGTTGCGTAGGCTGGGCGTAGACGTGGCCGCTGGCACCTGCCCTGTAGTCTCTAGGCTGACGCGGGTGTTCGACCACCTCGTGACGAACTCCGGTAAGGCGGTCTTCTACTTGAGTAAGCAACTAAAAGCAAAGTACTACCTGACGAACACCCTGGGGGTGATAAGGGCTGTCTACGGTGAGAGAGCGGGTTAGAGTCCTGGTGGACGGGGACTGCCGGGCCCCCCTCCGTGTCTACAACGACTACATCAGCTTCTTCGGAGAGGTAGACCCCGCGACCGGCACGCTCAAGGAGGTGGGCGAGCAGATAGCCGGCGTAGCGCTGGCCTTCAGGGGCGGGCGCGGGAGTACGGTGGGCTCCTACGTTATCTACGCGCTGAAGTACTACGGGAGAGAGCCGAGCTGCATGTTGGTTGAGGAGCCCGAGCCCATCATCATTACGGGGTGCATCATGGCGGATATACCCCTCTTCCAGGTCAGGAAAGGGTTTTTAGAAGAGGTGGGCTCTAAAAGAGCAGTGCTCGTACACGAGAAGGGGAGAGACTACGTTGAGCTACACTTCGAGTAGGAGAGGCCTGTTCTTAGTCCTCGAGGGGCTGGACGGCTCGGGTAAGACGAGCATCGCCAACATCCTCATAAGCAGGCTTGGCGAGCTGGGTTACAGGGCAACCTACACCTACGAGCCCTACGACTCGAGCATCGTCAGAGCCGTTAAAGGCGAGTACTCCAGCGCTAGGGACGCCTATGTCGACGCGCTTGCTTACGCCTTGGACAGGCTCATACACTGGAAGACGGTGATAGAGCCGGCTCTGAGGGAGGGCGCCGTGGTCGTGTGCGACAGGTACTTCTACAGTAGCGTCGCCTACCAGACCGCCTCAGGGGCACCATACGAGTGGGTCTTGGAGGTGAACAGGTTCGCGCCGAGGCCCGACCTAGCGGTATACCTCGACGTAGAGCCCTCGCTCGGGCTGGCGAGGAAGAAGGGGGCCCCGTCGAGGTTCCCCGAGTACGAGAGGGTCGACTTCCTCTCCAGGGTCAGGGAGGTTTACTTGAGGATGGTCAGAGAAGGCCTGCTGGTAGTAGTCGACTCCAGCAGGGGGCTCGAGGAAGTCTTCCGGGACGTCTGGGGTCTGGTGAGGCCCCTGCTCGACCGGCTCACTTCGTAGAGGAAGGCCTAGACGCGATGACGCTCTTGATCCTCCTCACCCTCTCGACGACCTCAAGCCACCTTATCAGCTCGGTGGGGTCTATCTCCCCCCTCTCGCTCAGCATGGCGTTCATCTCCATCAAGGCCCTCTCCTCTATCCTGTCCAGCGTCATGGCCAGGCTCACAGAGGTCTTCACCTCCCTGGCCTCTTCCTCGGTCTTGACCAGGTAGACCCTACCGTGGACGGGGCAGACCACCTCGCCCGTCTTCAGCCTGAACAGAGGTAGGCCGCAGCCCGGGTAAGGGCATGTCTCGGCCAGCATTACCGCCCCGGCCTTGATAAGCTCGGCCATCTTCTTGACAGGGTCTACTTCAGCCTCCACCAAGTCAGACCACACATGGATACCAAATAGCTATAGAGGATTTTAATTGCAAGCTAGCGCCAGCGAGGCCCCTCGGCACGGGGCTTCGATCCCAGGTACTCGACGATCCCCCTTGCCTACGCCTCCCCCTCCCCAGCCGCGTTGTCGGCCTCTCCTGTACGTCCGCGACCCTCACGACCCGCTACACCACCAGCAAAGCGTACCATTAGATTTTCCAAGAGAGCGTGGGTTAAACGTTTATAAGTAATGTAGAGGAAAATTTTTTACAGGTGGTCGGGGCCGAGTGTTGGAGAGGCTACCTGGCCGCCCGGGCGGTGTGAGTGCTGCTCCAAGCCCCGCGGGCCTCAACCTAGATGGGAGCCCCGTGCCGTTGGGCTCGACAGCCGCCCATGAGCCCACACGGGTACCCAGAGCCCTGTGGGCGAGGCGGAAGTCCCTAGATGAGACCATGAATCCATATAAAATGATTGGAGTGAACATCTAGGGACAAACGGCGTCCTACGTAATAGGCGTGAGCTTCTCTTCCACCGCCTAACTCAAACAGTTTTTCACCCGTTCACATCTGCCTCTCCCGGCTATAAGCCGGGCGCTCTATTTCTATCTCGGCGCCGACCCGCGCCGCGCGGGCCAGGAGCACGCGGCAGTCTTCGGGGCGGTGCCCCTACACTGTTTTAATCGCCGTTTACACATTAGAGAAGTGGGGGTGGTCGGCGTGTCCTCCGTGGCGAGGGTGCCCGATAATACTGCCAAGATCAACAACGCGATATACCTGCTGCTCTCCATCATAAACGACACGGCTGTCCCCAGGAACATAAGGAGGGCTGCCACCGAGGCGCTGAACTACCTGAGGAGCGAGAACCTGACGCCGGGCGTTAAGGCCGCGAACGCGGTGAGCGTGCTGGACCAGGTCAGCCAGGACCCCAACATGCCCCTGTCCGCTAGGACGAAGATCTGGCAGGTCATCGCGATCCTGGAGACAATACACGACTAGCCGGTCCTGAACGGGGTTCACCTTTTTGACGAGCGTCAGAGTCAGAGGTATCTCGTCAACTGCGCTCTCCTACCTGTTCTTGTTGAGGGGCTTCAGGGTCGTACAAGCGTCGGGAGTGATCAGGGAGAGGCTGGGGATACCCTTCGACACCTCCCCTGCCGAGGTCACTGTGAAGGACTCCGAGGAGCCGAGCACGCTCGTAGTCCTCGGCAAGCCTGAAGGAGTCAGAGAAGTGTTGGACTCGATAACCGCGGAGCTACGGGACGTAGTGGTCTGGTGGGGGAGGCCCGGTCTCCACGCCGTGGTGAGGGCGCGGGTCAGCAGGCTCGAGGAGGGCGGGTGTATACTAGAGCTACCGGGCGGGGTTGAGGGGGTTCTGCGCGCGTGCCACGGAAGAGAGGGCGACCTCGTGGTCGTGTCCGTTGCAAGGCCCTCGTTTAGGAGAGGGGAGAGGGCCGTAGTCTCCAGGGAGCTGAGGTTCGACGGGCTCTACGTCTCCCTCATTAAAGGAGGAAAGATAGAGTTCTCGGAGTTCATCAGAGACCCGGCGAAGAAAGCAGAGCTCTCGGCTCTGGCGGTATCCAAGCTCGTGGGGTCTGGTCTAGGCGTGAGGTTCAGGAGCAACAGCCAGTACGCAGACCCGCACGAGGTGTCCAGAGAGATCGACTTTTTACTCGGGGTTTTGAGGGATTTCGAGGCGAAGCTGAAGAGCGGGGGCGACGTGGGAGTGCTGTACGAGGGCGAGTCCATAGCCCTAGTATACCTGACGTCGCCTGCCAAGGCTAGGCTGGACGAGCTGAGGGGTAGGGTCGCCCCGACTGCGATAGGGCACCACCAGTTGAAGTACATGGGGTTAGACGAGGTAGTGGACTACACCGAGTACCTGCTGTCCAATAAGGCGATAACGAGGGAGAGCACGGCCCTACTCTCCAGCTACCTGGTGTACAAGCAGGTCGGGCGGGAGTTCTCGTTCAGGCAGGTTAAGCCGGACGGAGGGGTCGTGAATCTGGCGCCGGGCGTGCTAGAGAAGGTGGAGGTCGGGCGGGGAGGGCTGACCCTCGTCTTCAAGAGGGTGATGAGGTCCAGCGGTGTCTACGACGGGCTGGGCGTGGAGAAGAAGCCCGGGGACGTGGACTACATGGTAGTGGACACGTCGTCTTGGACCATATCCCACAACTACTACAGGGGCTCAGACTACCTGGGCACGTACGTGAACATCAACACGCCCCCGGACGTCGGGGAGGGGGTAGTCGAGTATCTGGACCTGGAGGTAGACGTCGTGGTCAGGAGAGACGGCGGACCGGAGGTGGTAGACCTCGATAAACTGGAAGAGGCGTGGAGGAGCAAGGCGCTCAGCGACAGCCTCTACAAGAGAGCGCTCGAGGAAGTCGAGAAGGTTAGAAGCAACCCTACCGCTCACGTTTATAACCCGTGGAAGAATCAACAGAAATAATTAGAGCGGGGGTGCCCGAGCTAGGTCAAAGGGGTCGGGCTTAGGACCCGATGGCGTAGGCCTGCGTGGGTTCGAATCCCACCCCCCGCACTGCTCGTAGCAGTCCTCAAAAGTTAATTACAGCTCTTGAGACACTACTAGATTAGGGCCCGTCGCCTAGCTTGGATAGGGCGCCGGCCTTCGGAGCCGGAGGTCCCGGGTTCAAGTCCCGGCGGGCCCGTCGAGGCCTAACCCGCTATTAGCAGGGAGCAGAGTGAGAGCAAAGTATGCCGCCTGCTTCAACGGAGTAGACGCTAGAGTTTCTTCTCCGTTGGTTGTTGATATACTGTTCACGATGCCATGTATATTGCTGTCTGCATCCTGTAGGTGCTTCCAGTAGAGGCCGAGGCGGCCTTAGGCCGACAGAGCTCTCAAGGGCTCTAAAGGGCGGGCGTGAGGCTCAAAAGTGTTTTTTTACCCGCAACTGGGAGACCTATCCAGAGGCTCAGCTTAGACCCGCGGCGTGGTGGATGTGCCAGGGCTGGAAAGTACACCCCCGGACACGACCTCTCGCAGAGCGTTCTTCATCGGTTTAACTGGAGTAGCTGGCATAGTCGCTCTCCTTGTTTCCACGCTCTACAGGGACTACGTTAGGGATGTAGCCACAGTGGTACTCAGCGACGTACACTCCTACTTGGTAATCGCATTAGTCAACGCGGTGTTAGCGCTCTACATGGCCTTGAGAGACGAAGTCTTCAGGTTCGAGGTCAGCGTTGGCAAGGTCCTCGCGACACTATTGCTGGCCTTGTTCTCGGCGTTCTTCTACCTGGTAGCCCCTCTAGTAGGTGAGTACATGACTTTCTACTGGGGTCTGAGCCTTAGCCTGCTCGTTCTCTCCACACTACTGTTCATATTCACACCGACGAGCGCAAGGACCCTAGCACCCTACCTCTCAGTGCTGCTATTAGCGCCGATCCCGGTGAGCTCCTTCGACAACGCGGCGCGAATCTTTTCGAGAGTGGCGGGAGAGATCGCGGCGGGGATAACCGGCTCGACGTTTAGTTACGAGGACGGCTTCGGGCAGATCACAGTCCACACTAGTTACGGGCCTGTAGAAGTGCCACTGGTATCAATACGCCTCGGGTACGCCCCCCTCACGTCGACGATCGCGCTGCTGCCAGTGGTGCTCTTGTTAGTTTCTAGGAAAACTTTGAGTTTTAGGAGGAAGAGCGTGCTCGCCCTATTATCTATCGCGTTAGGGCTCCTGATCGGTTTTGTCGGGGAAGTGTTGAGAGCGGTCGTCCTGGTCGAGGCGGTAAGGTATGAGGGCGCCCCTCTCGCCTGGAGCGCTCTCAGCTACACTCCCACCATAGTCTATGTAGCGGCCTCGTCTATTGCGGCCGTATACCTAGCTTCCGGGACTTTTCTCACTGGGAGCACGCCCAGTGAGGAGACCTCTCGTGGAGGATCCGACGCGGGCGTAAGGGCTGTAACCGGTCTAGTACTACTGCTACTACTCGCTTTCGCGGCTCTGGTAGCGGTTTTAAGCCCCATTAACACTTCGTGGGGTTACACAATAATTTCTCCGGGAGTTGGCGCCTGGGACTTCGTGTCAAGGCCCGAGAACTACATTTTCGAGGGCTTCCAGGTCGAGAGCGCCTGGAGCGACCCTGGTAGAGCGGGCCTACTAGGCGTACTGAATGTGAGGTACGTAGCTTTCAGCTATAATAGGGTACCCTATCAATCGGTCATCGAGGTCGCCGAGACACCCGCACTCCTTCACGCGTGGAGCTATGACCTGAGCTTGGAGGGGTACAGTGTTGTTAGGTCATGGGTTCAAGACGTGAACGGTGTACGCGTGTATCTCGTGCAGGCTAGCAGGTGGAATACGAGCTGTACGGTAGCAGCCGCCCTGTTCCCTGTTTCAATAAGAGATGGGTCCGCCACCTCTCAACTATATGTCAGGGTGCTTCTAGCACCTGGCGAGACAGCCCCTGACTCCACGGTCGCCGCGCTAGAGGCCATAAAAAGAGTTCTAAACAGCCAGCCGTTCGTCCCACCATCCACCGTGAGCCTGCTCGATCCACTGGGAGTACTGCTTAAACTCGGAGTGATCGCCGTATTAGTGTACTACCTGTTTTTGGCGGGGCTCAAGATACTGCCACCCAGGTCGCTCAGGCGCACCCGCACTCGTAGCTAGCCGAGAAGCACCAGCCGAGACTTCTCGCTCCAAAACGGCATCTCGGATATTCGTAACGGTCGAGCAGTGGACCGGTTGCTCTTGTATTACGATCTTATGTCGATCTGCTTAAAGGGGTTTTGGCTGTGGAGGGGTCGGTTTGGCTGTCGGGGGCCGGTCGAAGAGCCCAACTCGTTCTCGAGGTACAGTACCATCTTCACGGTCGACTCTACTTACGCTGGCCGGACTAGTTCCATAACAGTTGGAGACTTTCCTGCACCTTCGAGAGTGCACGGCTTCATTGTTTCGAGTGTCTCACTGTATCACCTTGTGTTCAACAGAATAAAGAAGTCGACCCGGTAGCTGGTGGGCTTCGCTGGGTTCGTAATATACCACGGGTGGGCATAAAACCTTAATAGCCGATAATGAGGTATCCGAGGGGATGTTTAGCGTAGAGTAGGTGGTGGTAGTGTCCTTTAGTAGGAAGGCCCTGGCGAAGGTAGCCGAGAAAATCAGTAGGAGAGGGGTAGAGTTCGTTGTGATAGGTAGTACAGCTGTAGAGCTCGCTCTAAACAAGGACGTTTTCGAGGGCGACTTGGACCTGTTTGTCGTAGAGCCCAGTCCCGTCGCTAACGAGGACTTCTACCGGAGCCTAGCCGCAGAGGAGGGGTGGGAGGTCGGTTTAACAGAGCTGGGCACACTAAAGCTCGTTGCCAACGTCGACGGCGAGACTGTAGAGGTCGAGCTCTACGAGAACATAATGGACTTCAATATACCGGATGAGGTAGTTGCAAACACGAGACAGGCCTCTATAGACGGGGTCAAAGTGAGGGTTCTACACCCCGAGCAGTACTTTGTACTGAAGGCTAGGCAGGGAGTAGACTTGGACAAGCTTAGAAACTACTACAGGCAGCTCGGTAGGCTGAACACGAGCTTACTCGAGGCTACACTAAGCTGCTTCCCCGAGGAGTCGGAGGACATAGCCGAGAGGCTGAGGGGCGTGGGCTTTAAGTTTTAAACCCCCTCGAGCAATTAGACGCTAGAGGTGGTGATTACGCCGATCAACGACCCAGTCAAGCTGAAGATCGTCTTCGACAGAGCGCTCAACAAGACAGTATGCCGTAGGTGCGGCGCGTTAAACCCGCCTGGTGCGACTAAGTGCCGGAGATGCCACTCGGTGGGTACGCTGAGGCCCAAGAAAGCCGTTAGGACAGCTGCTAAGACGAGCTAAACTGTCACGTAAGCCCTGTAAGGCTAGCAAGTTTTAAATCTCGCTACAACATTAACAATTAGAGAGCCGCGGTAGCTCAGCCTGGTGGAGCGCTGCCCTGGTAAGGCAGAGGTCCCGGGTTCGAATCCCGGCCGCGGCTTGGAAACCCCACGTTCTCTTAGAATATTGCATGGCGTAGCTGGTTGTCTTGTGGTTCACGGGGGCTTGGGGATCGCGTCCTCCCACTTCTTATCCTGTAGTAGTTTCTTGAAGCTCAGCCAGAACTCCAGCGCGTTCTTGAACCTGTCCTCTCTCTTAAGGGTGATGGTTCTGGATAGGAGTGCGAAGAGGTCTTTGTCGACCTCTCTCGACAGCACGTCCATGGATATCTTGTCGCGGTCTACGACCAGCGGGATCACCTTCTCGACAAGCTCTCCAACCCTGGCCCTGCCCTCGGCCAGGCTCTTAAACAAAGGCTCTACCTCCTTGTGGAAAGTGGCCAACGCGGGGTAGTCGAGGAGGAATGGCTCTACGCTGATGTCCATCCCGTACACGTACTTTAGTGCTAGGAGGTTGACCAGCGTCCTGTGGGGGAGTTTCTTGGAGGTCAGCGCTGTCAGAAGGGTCAACCCCAGCGAGTACACGTCGTAGTCAAACCCGGCCCTCATCTCAAGGAGGGATAGCGGGTCCGCGAACTCTGGTGTGAGCCTCGTGGGCTTATACCACCCCTCAACAGCCCTACCCGTACTAGCGAAGTCGCTGATGTAAGGGCGTACACCGTAGGGCTCCTTAGGGTCGCTCCTCAGTAGGATGTTGTGCGGCTTCACGTCGAGGTGTAGTATGCTGAGCGCGTGTGCTAGCGCTAGAGCCCCCGCGACCCTCAGCCCCACGCTGGCGACGAACTTCGCGTCCGCCCCTCTCCTGCTGACGTAGTCGTGTAAGTCGCCTAGGTCGGCGTAGGGCTCTATGACCACAGGCGGGTTATCGATGTAGGAGTCGGTGTCGTAGGTCTCCTGGGTGAGTATGAATCCGTGGGGGCACAGGACGTACTTCTTATACAGGCTGAGCTCGTTGTACAAGGCCTCCCCGAGCCCCACCTTCGTCAAAAACCTCACGATCTCCTCCTTGTCAGGGTGGCATATCTGCAGCACGTTAATGTAGCTCCTCATGAAGTCGCTGATCTTCTCGGGACCCGAGAGAGCGAGTAGTGTCCCGTTTGGTAGCTTGTCCCGGGGTATCTTGAAGACGTACGTCAGCCCATCTTTCCCCACGGTTTTCAGAACGTAGGTGAAGCCTCCCTTGTCCGACACCGCCTCGACGACCTTGTAGTCGTAGAGTAGCCTTCCCACCCATATGTTAGGCGGCTTCTCCTCGGACACCCTGCTTATGATCTCCCTCAGGTAGTTTTCGATGGGGGTGTCCTTTACAACGTCGGGTGTTATCCTAGCGTAGCTAACCCTGATTACCGGGTTCGAGGCTTTATAGGAGGTCGCCACCTCGCTGAAGGCGGCTTTCCCCTTTAGCCTGATAACCCCGCCTTCTTCGACTGTCAAAGCTATCACGTAGTCTCCGACGAGAACGCCCCTTATGTTCCTGTTCCTCTCCTCGTGCCTCAGCAGGAAGTAAACTGCCTGGTAGTCCTTGATGCTCGACTTAGCCGTCCTTTCGAGTTCGCTGAGGGCCTCGTTAAACGGCGCCCTCTTGTTAGCTACCTCGAACTTAATCCTGAGTAGAAGTCTGGATATCTGAAGGGGGTCGCCTAGGACATCGCTCAGCTCCTCGATATTGGCGTACTCTTTGAGCACCATACTCCATCTTTCCCTACTTGAACTTAACGACTAGCACGGACTTCCCGACGGTGATTCTACTACCGTCTTTTAATCTAACCGGCCCTTTACCCTTGATCTCGACCCCGTCAACGACGGTCCCGTTAGTGCTACCCAGATCCTCGATAAACCACTCTCCGTCACTGAAGTATATCCTAGCGTGTAGCCTCGACACGGTAGAGTCAAGTAACACGACGTCGCATGTGGGGTTACGGCCTAAAACGTATTCCCCTGGGGGAAACTCCCAGCTCACCGCGGGGAGGGGGTGTGGCGACTCTGTTAAAGTCAGCTCGATGACCTTCCCTGTTTTCTTTACCTTCCTTCTGAACAATTTAAACGCCTCTTAATAAAAATATTCGACCAAATTAATTTTTATGCGATATGCTTGATTAAAGAAAACTGGTAAACTGGTCTTTCTGGCTGTACACGCCGCGTGCGCGACTCGCGCTTGCTAGGCTGGCAGCCTCCTGACAGTCCTGGTCAAGGTATACGAGTCCCGCCCCCTCGTCATCTCCAGCGTCTCCGCCTCCACTCTGAAGCCGCAGACAGGGCACTTGTAGGCTATGGAGACCCTAAGCTTGTTGTCCATGGTCTTCTCCGACTCGTAGACGACGTACATAAGGCTACCGTCTCTCCTGCAAAGGTAGCCGTTCTCGGTCTTCGCCACCTGGGCCATGGTCTCACTTGTAAAACCTAGTCGATTTAGCGCTTATTAAGATCGGCGAGAAAAGCGTTATTAAAATAACGCAGGAATACTGTACGCTGAGGGGCTGTTTTTGAGGAGCATGCTCTGGAAAGTGGAGGAGATAGCGGAGAGACGCGGGCTGGACGCCGTCATTATAGTGTCGCCGGAGAACGTCGAGTACTTCACCGGTGTTAAGTCCCTGGCCGACGGGGTCGTCCTACTGTTCTACGACCGCCGGAGGAGGTCTACGCAGGTGTACACCCCGCTCCTAGATTACTACAGGTACAGGGACTCCCTCGAGACCTCTGGTGTCGAGGTCTACGGGCTCTCGAAGACCCTTAAGCCGTCTGATGCGCGTGTCGTCGACAAGGACTGGGCCGAGCTGGTTAAGACCCTTGCTGGGGGTGGCAAGGTCGGGCTCGACGCGCGGTTCACATCACCTTTAATGGGGGTCGTCATGAGGAGCCTGGGTGAGTATGTCGACGTGTCGGACGACATATCTAGGTACAGGGTGGTCAAGGAAGACTGGGAGATAGAGCTGATAAAGAGGGCCGTCGACGTCACGATCCAGGGCATTAGGGCTGTGGTCGACGCCGTCGACGTGGGAGTATCCGAGGCGGAGCTCGCGGGCGTCTTCGAGGGGACTGTCAGGAGGATGGGGGTCGAGGACTACGCCTTCCCTCTCATAGTATCCACCTCTCCCAACAACAGCTACCCCCACAACACACCTACAACAGCGAAGGTGAAGCAGGGCGACCTAATAGTGATAGACGTCGGGGTGAGAGTCGGCGGGAGGTGTAGCGACCTCACTAGGGTTGTAAAGGTTGGGAGTATACCGGGCGAGTTCAAGCGTCTGGTCGACGTGGTAGTCGAGGCGGTCTCCGAGTCGATCGACTCCGTACAGCCGGGCGTTAAGGCAGGGGAGGTGGCGGAGAGGGCTATAGCCGTGATGGCGAGGCACGGGCTGAAGGAGAGGTTTATACACGGACTCGGACACGGGATCGGCGTTGTAGTCCACGAGCCGCCCTACCTGAGGGTGGGCCACGAGACCGTGCTAGAGAAGAACATGGTGTTCACGATCGAGCCAGGCGTCTACATACCCGGGGTCGTCGGGGTGAGGATAGAAGAGGACGTGCTCGTAGACGAGAGGGGCGCTAGGGTCTTGTCCTCGAGTCTCAGCCGCGTCTTCGAGGTTTAGGTTGTCAGCTCTCTAATACGGAGTGAACCAACCTTCTTCACGGCCCATATTCGCCTGGCGTGATCCAGACCTCGTCGAGGACGGTTATGGTCGTTGGGTTGATCCTATTGAGCGGAGGCCTCAGTATGACCCTCAACCCCCTATTCACCGCTACAGCTAGCCCTACCGCGATGTCGTTTATTCTCAGTCTACCGACGTCGTTTATGTAGTACTCCATCTTGCCTATAGCCGTATAGAGGACTTCCAGCGAGGCGGCGCCCAGCGTTCTCAACTTCGGGACCCCTCCTTTGTCTAAGACGAACTTTCTAATCTTCTCTACTAGCCTTGGGTTGATCGTGTGGATGCAGATCAGCCCCTTACCCCTCGTTGAGAATTTGTACTCCTCGTTGTTCAAGTAGACAACTCCGTTTAAGTACTCGTACTTCTCGTCCCTGAATACGTTGGAGACGAAACCGTAGACAACCCTCCCGTAACTCAGTTCGCTCATGGGGTACACGGCTATAGAGACGGCTGAAAAGGGTATCTCAAGCACGTAGTTCAAACTACCGTCGAGTGGGTCGGCCAGGACCAGGTAGTCTGGGTTTCTAGCGATCTCGTAGAGTCCTCTCTCCTCGCTCAAGACCCACGCGTTGATCCCCTTGGATTTGAAGAGGTCTACGAGATACTCCTCCGCCATCAAGTCTATCTTCCTAGTCGTGTCCCCTGTAATCCCTCTTCCAATCTCTACGCCCAGCTCAGCCCTACCTATGTTCTCCCGTAGGAAGCGGACTAGCTCTGTCCCTATCCAGCCTACCTCACTCTTCAGCCCCAGAACATCCATTGAAACGCCTCGTCTCCAACAAAACCTAGGTCTGGCTGTAGTTAATTTATTAGGATGTTGGATCGGGCGTATTTAAATCCTTTCATGGAGGAGCCCTACTCCACAATCTTCAGCTCTCTCGCTATGTCTGCGACTCTTCTCACAGCCTCGCTCTTACCCCGCACGCGTAGGTGCTCTGCATCCACTTGCTCGACTACTACAACGCCCTCCCCCGCGTTGACGACCTTTGACAATAGTCTCGAGAAGCCCGACGCAGGGATTATCAGTTCCTCCCCGCCCTCAACCTCGGGAGGGTCGGTCTCCTCGCCCAGTAAGGCGTAGCCTTGAGTCCTCTTCCCAGACCTCGTGGAGACCTGCTTTAGCCAGCCCTTGACGAGTATCCACTTGCCCGTCCTCGTCTTCAAGTAGACCTTCATATGCTACCATCCTACTACACCATATATAATCCGGTTTTGAAAATCTTACCACGTGGGATGACCTGGCAGAGACGGACTGAACGTGTGATGTAGGTGGAGCGACTGGGACCACAACCTTTTCATTCCACCTCTACAGAGTAATGCCCGTACTCTACGTTGGAGGCAGTAAAGGAAATATACCTTGCACCCGATATCACGTAATCGGTGGGGGATCCCATGTACTTAGACGTTGTAAGAGAAGTAGAGCAGCTGGTGTGGCCTAGGAAAATGAGGCTGTTCACAGCAGGGCCGGTGGCCTGCTTCCCGGAAGTGCTGGAGGCGATGAAGTTCCAGATGTTCAGCCACAGGTCTAAGGAGTACCAGGAGCTCCACAAGGACGCTACGCTGAGGCTGAAGAAGTTCCTAGAGGCCGACAAGGCCACAGTCCTGCTGATACCCTCCAGTGGGACCGGCTTCATGGAGGCCAGCGTGAGGAACGCGATATCCCCCCGAGGTAAGGTCCTAGTAACGGTGATAGGCGAGTTTGGGAACAGGTACAGGGAAGCCGTGGAGAGGAACGGGAGGATACCCGTTGTCCTCGAGAAGGAGCTGGGCAAGGCTGTCAAGCCAGAGGAGCTGGACGACGCGCTGAAAAAGAACCCGGACGTGGAGGCCGTCACGATAACATACAACGAGACGAGCACCGGCGTCCTCAACCCGCTGAGGGAGCTGGCTAAAGTCGCAAAGGAGCACGGGAAGCTGGTTTTCGTAGACGCGGTGTCGGCGATGGGTGCGGCCGACATAAAAGTAGACGCGTGGGGTATAGACCTAGTCTTCGCTAGTAGCCAGAAGGCGTTCGGCCTTCCGCCAGGCTTGGCCATGGCGGCTGTCAGCGAGGAGGTCTTCGAGAGGGCCAAGAAGATACCTGAGAGAGGCCTGTACTTCGACCTCCTAGAAATAAGGGAGTTCCTAGAGAAGCAGTGGTCGACCCCGACAACGCCGCCGATCTCGATAGTCATAGGGCTGGACGTGATGCTCAGGGTCATCGACCGGATGGGCGGAAAAGAGGCCTGGCTCAAGATGTACGCCGAGAGGGCCGAGACTATAAGGAGAAGAGTCCTCGAGCTAGGCCTAGAGCTGTTTGCTGAGCCGGGCTATTATAGCCCCACAATAACGGTAGTCTACAACCCGCCCGGCGTCAAGGGGCCCGTGATATATGAGGAGCTGAGGAAGCGGGGGATAGAGATAGCCAAGGGCTACGGTAAGGTCAGGGACATCACGTTCAGGATAGGGCACATGGGCTACATCACCCAAGAGGACATAGAAGAGCTGTTCAAGAACCTCAAGGAGGTACTGACCTCCCTCGGCTTCGCCAAGAGGTGAAGAGCTTGGTATACAGAGTTCTCGTCGCGAGCAAGATCAGCAGGAGCGCAGTAGACTACTTGAAGTCTCAGGGCTTCGAGGTAGTCGAGGTACACGAGCCCGGCGAAGAGGAGCTGGCCAGGCTCATCAAGGGCTTCCACGCGATAATCGTGAGGAGCAAGCCTAGAGTAACAAGGAGAGTTATCGAGGCCGCCGACGAGTTGAAGGTGATCGCCAGGGCCGGCGTGGGCCTCGACAACATCGACGTCCAGGCTGCCGAGAGCAGGGGTATAAAAGTCGTGAACGCCCCCGAGTCGGTCACGCAGGCTGTTGCAGAGCTGACCGTGGGCTTAATGTTAGCGCTCCTGAGGAAGATCGCGTTAAGCGACAGGAAGATGAGAGAAGGCATTTGGATTAAGCACGAGGCGGTGGGCACTGAGCTGAGGGGCAAGACTTTAGGCATTGTCGGCTTCGGCAGGATCGGCAGGGCGGTGGCTAGGATCTGCTACTACGGGTTCGGCATGAAGATCATCTACACGGATAAACAGTGCGACAGGGAGGCTGGGAGGGAGTTCAACGCCGAGTGTGTAGACCTAGACACGCTGCTCAGGGCGGCGGACATCGTCTCCCTTCACGTCCCCTTGACGCCCGAGACGACGCACCTGATCAACGAGGAGAAGCTGAAGTTAATGAAGAAGACGGCTATTCTAGTGAACACGGCTAGAGGTGCTGTAGTCGACACCAACGCCCTAGTAAAAGCCCTTAAAGAAGGCTGGATAGCAGGTGCAGCACTAGACGTGTTCGAGCAAGAGCCGTTGCCGAAAGACCACCCGTTACTCCAACTGGACAACGTGGTCTTGACCCCTCACATAGGTGCCAGTAGCGTAGAGGCCCAGGATCAAGCCGGGCTAGAGGCCGCCAAGAAGATAGTCGAGCTTTTGAAGTAGATTTTATTCATCTCTCATCACTTTTCTCTTCCTCTGTAATACAAGCTGCGACAGAGATGATTGGGAAAGCCGAGAAAAGCAAGAAGAGACTTTGTGGTAACGGCGGGGCCTGCCTCGCGGCAGGGGTATAGCGGGGGGTGGATTTGAACCACCGACCTCGGGGTTATGAGCCCCGCGGGCTACCTGGCTGCCCTACCCCGCTGCTTTGCCCCGCCGTTATCTATATTATTCTACACGGGTTTTTAAAGCTCAGTTGTATACAGTGGTGTGCCGTTCTTGGCGCAGAGCCTCATCGAGTACTTTGAGGCGGCCGCTGGTAAGAGGAGGCCGACCCTCCTCCTGAAGAACGCGCGTGTCGTCGACGTGTTTACCGGTACCGTTGTCGAGGGAAACCTCGAGATCTACAAGGACAGGGTCATCGGGTTGACTAAGAAAGTTAGAGAGGCCGATTTGGTACTAGATGTTAAAGGATACTACCTCTTACCCGGCTTCATAGACTCCCACATCCACATAGAGAGCACACTACTCATCCCACAGCAGCTAGCACGCCTCCTCATACCGCACGGCGTCACCACTCTCATGGCAGACCCCCACGAGATAGCCAATGTCCTCGGGGTAGGGGGTGTCAGGCTACTAGTGGAGATGAGTAAGATGTCGAAGATCAGGGTATTCGTACAAGTCCCATCCAGGGTCCCCACAGCACCAGGGCTAGAGACCACGGGTGCTGTCCTAGAGGACAGAGACGTGGAGGAGTTGCTCAGAGAAGACTCCGCTGTCTCGCTTGGTGAGCTGAACTACCAGAACGTACTGAGAGACCCGGGCTACCTGAGGAGAGTTGAGGCGGCTAGGAGGCTCGGGAAGAGGTCTAATGGTCACATGGCTGGAGTGGTAGAGGAAGACTTCGTTAACGCTCTGGCGTCAGCTGGGCTAACAGACGACCACGAGGTCGTGTCTGGCGACGAGGCCTTTGTTAAGCTGGTCAGGGGTGTAGCAGTCATGGTGAGGGAGGGTAGTAGCGAGAGGAACCTCGCCGACGTGATCAAGGGGTTGATGGGCAGGCTCAGGGACCACCGTCTCCTGATGTTCTGCACTGACGATAAGCACCCAACGGACATCTTGAGAGAGGGGCACATCGACTACAATGTACGAAAGTCTATTGAGGAGGGTCTAGACCCCGTCGTGGCAGTTCAGATGGCGACTATAAACCCCGCCATGTACTTCAGGCTAGACCACTTAATAGGCTCTCTGGCGCCAGGCCGTAAGGCGGACGTGGTGGTCGTGGACAGCCTCGAGAAGCTGGGCATTAGGACCGTTGTCTTCGACGGCGAGGTCGTCTACCAAGAGGGTAGACTCATGTTCGAGGTCCCGCGAGTGGAGATACCCGAGTGGGCGAGGAGCACCGTGAGAGTCAACCCGGCTCTAAAGGCGGGCGACCTTGTGGTAAAAGCCGGCTCAGAGAGTGGAAAGGCCCTGGTTCGGGTGATAGGAGTGACTCCCGGACAGATCCTCAAGAAGGAGCTGAGGGAGTGGCTCGAGGTCAGGAGCGGAGTAGTGGTTGGGGACGTAGGGCGCGACATCATCCACATAGCAGTGGTAGAGAGGCACAAGGGGTTGCTCAACGTAGGCAAGGGGTTTGTGAAGGGCTTCGGCCTGAAGAAGGGAGCGATAGGATCAAGCGTGTCGCACGACCACCACAATATAGTGGTGGTCGGCGTAGACCCCTCAGACATGTACGTCGCCGTGAAGAGGCTGAGCGAGATAGGTGGGGGCTTCGTCGCCGTAATGGACGGCGAGATATTGGCGGAGCTTCCTCTCGAGTTCGCGGGGTTGATGTCGACAAGGAGCTACGAGGAGGTAGTGGAGAGGTTAAACAGGCTTGAGTACATAGCGAGGCACGTTCTGGGGTCGAGCCTCCCCAACCCGTTCATGCAGCTAGAGTTCGTCTCGCTACCGTCCGTACCCGAGATCGGGATCACGGACAGGGGTCTAGTTGTGGACTACAGGCTGGTCGACCCGGTCGTCGAGGTCTACAGCTGAGTCAGCTTTAAACTCGGGCGGGTACAATAAGAAGGCTAAAAGACGCCGCAACGAGGTAGTCTCGACTAGCGTGGTGGAGCAATGTTCAAGGACAAGATGAGCACCTACGCGGCTGTCGCCTTCGTGAATACCCTGGGATGGGGAGTCTACTACTCGTTTACACGGAGGTACCTAGTCGACGAGTTGTCGGCAGGCAGGGTTGTCATGTTGCTGGCGGGTCTGGAGTGGGGCATGAGCATGGCCTCGCTTTTCGCAGCCCTCCTGGAACAGCGCCTCGGCCGAAAGAGCATTCTGATCGGGGGCCTCTCCTCACTACCGATCGTCGCATCGAGCTTCATTAAGGAGCCGTACGCTTTCTCGGCTGTCATAAGCTTCTCCAGCCTCTTGTGGGCCTTGTCGTGGCCAAGCGTCGTCTCCTCCGTGTTCCAGGACGTAACAGGCGAGTACGGTAAGGCCTACAGTAGCTTCACAGTCGCGACAGGGCTAGGCTTCGGGGTCGGAGCCCTACTATCTGGCCTCGTGTACAAGATGGGTGGGGCCTTTCTCGTGTTCCTGCTAATAGCACTCCTGTTCGCCACCACGTTCGTGGCGGGCTGGGCCTTGAGCCCTACGGGGAAAAGCGATAGCAACGGTAAAATCGAGTGGCGGTTAAGGAGCGGGGGGCTGACAGCCTTCCTCACGTCTTTAACTCTAATCGTATTCGCCCGTGAGATGTTCTTTGCAGTGGGCGCTGTAAAGCTTAGCACGAGTATAGACGAGCTGTTCCCACAGGTAGACGAGGGGACAAGGTACGTCCTGTACGGGCTGTTCTACGGCTTCATAGGCTCCCTAATAAGCCCCTTCGCGAGGCTGGTGTCGGGCCGCGTGGTCGACAAGTATGGTCCGTTAAACGTTTACATAGCGTCGGGCGCCTCCTACCTGGTTACCTACTGGCTGTTCGCCCTGACGAGCGGTATCGTACCGGTCCTACTCTGGCTGGTCCCGATATATCCGTTCCTAGACACGTCAGTGTACTCGTATGTCGCGGAGAGGAGCGGGGTGAACAACAGGACTCACGGCTTCGGGCAGGTCATATTCTTCACAAGCCTCGGCGGTATCCTCCTCCTACCGGCTCAACCCCTAGTGGGCTCCAACACGCTGAGAGCAGGGTGCTTCATCACAGCAGCGGCCCTCTCCTCCATGCTCATTGCTTACTCGAAGTCGAGAAGCTAGGGGTATCGCCCCCGTACAACAGGCGCCCACTATTCCCTCAGAGCTCCTCGAGGTTGCACATGCCCGAGGAGCACGCGGGGCTTTAGAGACGGCATTCCAGAGACTAAGACTGGAACGGGGTGACTCTAGAGGGCTCCATCTCGGGGACTGGGGCGTTGAATTCTAAGCTGCTATTCCAATCTTCAGGTCAATGCTGGCAGAGACGCCCCTTAACACGCCTTAAACAGGTCTCGGAGAGTAGAACGGTCCACCCTCATCCATTAGGCTGTAAGGTCAAAGACAAATGGGTTAGACGAAGGGCCCGGGCCGGGATTTGAACCCGGGACCTCCGGGTCTGTGCCGGCCCCCTTAAGGGGCCGTCCACAGCCCGGCGCTCTACCAGGCTGAGCTACCCGGGCCATTTCCCCTGCTTAATGGCCCAAGCTCATCATCGCTTTACGCTCTATGTCCGGGCCCTTTATCGGTTGATGAATAGTGTTGGTGAACCTATTAAACCTTCACGCTACACCGCGGTTTCCAGCCTTCGACCTCCGCAAACTTACATTATTAAATTCGGGGCGACTTAACTATACCTGAGGATGGTTTTTGTGTCGGCTAGGAGGAAGACTTTTGCGGCCCGCGAGGACTTGATCGACGCGGTAAAGGAGATCGCCAGGAGAAGGGGCTACAGCTTGTACGACTACGTGAACGAGCTTTTCGAGGTGGCTATCAAGGCAGAGAAGGAGGGGTACTCGATCACCGGTGTTGTCAACGAGTTCTTGTTCTTCAAGCAAATACGTGAGTCGGGCTTCGTGCTACTGCTCGAGAACCTCTTCCAGGCTATGGTCAAAATAACTTACAGGAACCGCCAGGAGGCGCACGCGGTCTGGAGGGACGCGGGGGTGTGGATGGCTAAGTCCTTTAAAGCAAAGTACGGCGAGAGGGCTCTCTCGCAGTTCAAGAGCCTGGCGCCCTGGATATTCTGGGACATACCTGAGCTTGAGATCAGAGAGCTGGGTGACGGGGTCGAGGTTTTTGCCACCAGCCCACGGTTCAGCCCGGAGTACGCAGACCTGTTCAAGTCCATGGTAGAGGGCTTCTTAGAGGGGCTCGGGTACAGGGTGGACTCAAGCGAGGTAGTGGGTAAGACGGTGATCGTGGCGGGTAGGTCGAGCAATGCCTGACGCGAGCAGGAAGAAGCTAATATACGTCTCGGAGGACGTGCTGGAGAGGCTAGCGAGGCTTGCCTACGCTAGAGGCGAGTCGCTTGCTAAGCTACTAGACCGGGTACTGAGGCAGGTAGTAGAAGCCTTCGACATGGGCTACAACATGGAGGAGCTGATAAACCTCCTCAAGGTAGTAGAGGTAGAAAAGAAGCTCGGGGCAGTGTTCGTCCCCCACGAAGTGGTGGAGACCCTACTGGAGAAGACGGGCGGCACCGACGACGTCCGGAGGGTGTTCTACGAGGCTGGGAGGGCCTACGGGCTGTACATCAGGAACAGGTACAGGGGGTCGCTCGACATCGTGAGGTCTTTTCTCGAGAAGACCAGGTGGGACTTAAACGAGGTCTCGGTAGTCGAGCAGGGCGGCTCTTACAAGCTTATGTGCGTCTCAACGGTCATGGGCGAGGTCGAGACAAGTATGACCGCCAGCTTTATCGAGGGCCTGCTAGCAGGGCTCGGCTATTCGATACTGAGAGAGGAGGTCTCTAAAGGCATAATCGTCGTGGAGTTCAAGGCTTAGCGTTAAACCTGGACTTCCACGAGGGCGCAGCCCATCCCGTGGCCTGTGCACAGGATCTAATGATCGGTTTAAGGTTGTGTACGCACCCTTAAAAACCAACCCCCTTTATCAATTATCAGTCCGAGTGTGGTGGTGGAATGAGTAGAGCAACCTATACGCTCGTACTCGCCCTAATACTCGCCTCTATCGTAACGCCAATAGTGGCAGTAGCCGGAGTCACAGGCAACCTACAGCTACAGGTTACTCCAACTAAGGGCTCTCCCGGCGACGTCATCGTAGTCACAGGCGTAGCGCCTCTAGGCTACTCTGTCAACGTGTCGTTCGTCAACTACACAGGTACTGCGCCGGCCCCAGGCAACTACCAGGTCCTGGCTAGCACACTGGCATCTGTCGGAGTGGGCGGTAAGTTCCAGGCCGTCCTCGTAGTGCCCTACGTCCCCTACGCGACTAACTACGCAGTGTACGCCTTCGTCCCAGGCTTCGAGGCAAACACCTACGACTACGTGCCGTTCACCTTAGTGCCCAAGCTGATACTCAACGTCACGACTGTAAAGTCCGGCGGTATGGGCGGCCTAATACCAGGGTCGATCGTAAACATAACTGGTGTGGGCTTTACAGCTGGCGCTGGCGTGACCATCTTCATCAACGAGACAGGCTCCCAGATCGGCTCTGCCCAGACCGATGCTAGGGGCGTGTTCACATACATATGGTCGGTCCAGAACATGCCCAGAGGTACTTACACGATAGTAGCCACCGACGGCAATGTCACAGCAAGCACCACGATAAACGTTATACCAGCCCTATTCTTCTACGACCCCAACACAGCCGTCTACACCGCCCTGCTCACAGTGTCTGGCCCGCTAGTCAGGGACCTTGAGGAGAACATAACACCTCTGCTAGTAGTGGGCACCGGCTTCGACCATGATGTGGGTGTAATATCCATCACGTTCAGGAACTCGTTCTACAACTACAATAAAGCAATAAATGTTACAGCCGCCACTGACTCATACGGCGTGTTCTCTGCCGTCCTGAACATAGGCCACATACCTGGAGGCACCTACACGGTCATAGTCACCGAGTCGACCAACGACAGCTACACGTTCAAGGACGTGATCACTTTCAACGCATACATAGAGGCCTATGACTACAACGCCTACACGAGCGCCTTCGGCTCCACGGACTACAACGCAGCGGCCGCCTCTATGCCATCTCTCAAGGTCACCAGCCCCGGCGCTAAGGTGATAGTGTTTGGCTGGGCGTTCGCCCCAGGCAACATCACTACTGCCGCTGGCACTGTAAGCGTCCCAGCCCACATATTCATCGACGTCGACGTTCCAGAGAACACCCTGACGATCTCCAGCGTCGTCGTCGGCACGCAGATCGACAGCTACAACCTCCTACCGGACGCTGACGGCTTCAACATTGTGGTAGTCCTGATGCCCTCGGCCATAGTGAGGGGCGGCCACGAGATCGGTGAGACCCAGAACATCACTGCGCCCGTCCAGCTGAGGTTCTCGGCTAGGACTAACATAGCTGTCGGTCCAACGGCATTCTTCTCGCCACCAGCCGGCACGGTAGGGCCGTACACAAGCATCGTCGGAGTTGAGCCCACCACAGGCATAGGTGTCGTCTCGGGCAGCTTCGCAGGCCCGTACTACTGCCTGGTCTCGGGCATGACGGTCTGCGGAGTGAACGTCACAGCACCCACAAACGTGGTCCAGCTGTGGAAGACTGCTCTCGGCACCAACGTGACAGTGTCCGGCGTTGGCTTCGACCCCAACCAGCCAGTACTGGTCTTCATCGAGGGTGTTCCACCAGTCGACCTGAGGCTACTGTACCCCAGCTACTTCGCCACTTACGGGCAGAGCTTGTCGAGCTTCCTGCCCGACGGTATCCTAGTAGCGTACACCACGACTGACAGCAAGGGCAGCTTCTCGACGTGGTTCATATTCCCGACACTACCCGGAGCAATGTACAAGATATGGGTGTTCGTTGGCAGGATTTCTGGAGGCTACGACCAGGTACAGGCTGTCTACATAGCTAAGACGAGCATCACGTCGTTCCAGGTACTACCAGGGTTCTACCTCAACCCCGCAGTAGCTATCGGCCCGTACGTAGCTGAGGTCGTGGCTACAGGCCTACCATACGGTGCCACCGGTGGAGTCGCGGGCGTAGCCATAAGGACTACAGTACTAGACACTATTGCCGACGGTAAGTACAAGCAGAACCTCAACGACGGTATCATGGGCGTCAACCTGCACGTGTCGAACTGGAGGATCACACCCAACGGCACCCTCACCGACGTGCTGTCGCCGAACGTGTTCCCAGGTCTCTACATACCTGTGTTAGAGCCCGGCATCTACGAGTTGAGGATGATAATGCCCGACGGTAGCCTGTCTGCGCCGACCTACATAGGCATATTCAACGACGTAGCCGACATACAACTCATAAGAGACAATGTGATCGCTATAAAGGCCGGCGTTTCCCAGATACTCGTGAACCTACAGCAGATTAACGCCACCCTGGCCTCGGTACAGGGCGACATTGCGACTATCAAGACCGACGTGGGTACGATAAAGACGACTGTACAGGCCCTACAGCCGGTCGTCACCTCCATCAACGGCACCGTGGCCGAGATTAAGACTGCCGTCGGCACGATACAGGGTGTTGTACTGAGCCTGAACGGCACTGTGGCCACAATCAGCACCACTGTGGGCGTGATAAGGGCGACCGTCGACTCGCTGTCTAGCGTAGTGTCAGGGCTGCAGTCCACTGTAAACGCTCTGAGCAGTAGCGTGAACACGCTATCGAGCAGCCTGTCGGCTCTAAGCGACAAGGTGGACAAGGGCTTCGCCAACATGTCGAGCGCCATAAGCGCCGTGTCGAGCAAGATCGACAGCAGCACAAGCAGCCTGAGCAGCGCTATAAGTAGTGCCCAGTCCGCTATCACGAACGCCGTGAGCTCCGCCCAGTCGAGCCTGTCGAGCAAGATCGACTCCGCCCAGTCGGCGCTGAGCTCGCAGGTGTCCACCGTCTCCAACTACGTGCTGGTAACACTCATACTAGCGCTGATTGCCGCAGCTGCCGCGATATACGAGGTCATAGTGCTACACAGGAAGCTGGCTGGGTAAAACCCTGACCACAACTCCTTTTTTTCTAAACATCGGGCCCCTAAGGGGCCTTACTCCCAAGTTTAAAACCCTCCTCTCCATCATCATAATCATAGTCTAGGGCCCGTCGTCTAGCCTGGTTAGGACGCCGCCCTTACAAGCAAGGCTAGGAGAGGCGGAGGCCCGGGGTTCAAGTCCCCGCGGGCCCACTACACCCTCGCAGGCGTTGTTTATAAAAGGGCTGTCTCTATATAATGAGATTGGTCTGGTGTCCCAACCCGCCGTAGCTCAGCGGCAGAGCGCCCGGCTGTAGGGGTCACCCGCCCACCAAACTCCCCGCTAGGGGTTGGATGAGGGTGGGTCGGCAGTGACCGGGTGGTCGGGGGTTCAAGTCCCCCCGGCGGGATTTTTTAACCCTCGCGTTCTACTTTCTACGTGGTGGTCTACCATAGGGCTCGAACAGGAGGTAAACGAGGCGATCGAATACCTCTCGGTTAAGGACAAGGTTAGAGAGCAGGTCTTGAAGGCTTCTAGGGAGATACTGAGGTACTCGACAGAGGCCACGCGTCTAATACACGCAGGCGACCTGTCGCGGGCTCTCGAGAACATCAGAAGAGCTGGAGACGTCTACGCCAGCTTGGGGAGCGTGCTCGCGGACCACCCCGACATACTGTACAGCGGAATATTACAGGGGGCGTTAGTCGAGTACGTAGAGGCTTACGTGACCTACTACGCGATAACCGAGGGTAGGGTGCCGAGCAGAGCCGAGATCGGCGTAGACCACGTCTCGTACCTGCTAGGGCTGGCGGACTTTATCGGCGAGCTCAAGAGGCACGCCCTCGACCTGCTGCTCCTCGGCAAACTCGAAGAGGCGGAGAGGGTCCTCCGCTTGATGAAGTACGTCTACGACAACCTGAGGAAGGTCAGTTTCCCGGACGCCCTTCTCCCCGGCTTCAGGCACAAGATAGACACTGCTAGGAGACTCATCGAGACGACGCAAGAGCTCCTCATATACTCCAAGAACGCCAGGCTGGCGACAGGAGTTCTCTCCAAGCAGTAGTCCGCGCCCGGCTGGCCGTCCTCGGGCCGTTGTCCAGCAGTAATCCCGTAGCCTAACGGCCTACCTCCACTCTCTCGTCGCATGTGCGGTCAGGCTATGTATGTATTCAGCACGTAAGTGCAGCTGGTAGACGTACACACCAGATAATGGTCAATACTTATAATCTCAACTGTGAGATAATTCCACTTTGGTGGTGTAATGCGGAGAATTCTACTAGTGCTGGCACTGGGCTTCCTCCTTGTAACCGCCCTGCAGGCCCTCCCGGCCTCGAGCAGTGTACAACCAGGTACTAGGTTCAGGAGCCTCGCAGTGTCCCCCCTCTCAGAGAGGGTCGTCCAGCAAGCCTACGCGGTGCCGATCATACCCCCAGGCTACTCGCTGTACGCCGGGCTAGACACTAGACCTGGCGTAGGCACGCAGGGCTTCTGGAGCTGGCAGGACTACCCCGGCTACGTCCCCTCGGCCCAGCCCGTCGAAGTCCCGATATTGGTGAATGCTGCCTCAAACAACCTCTCAGACCCCAACTACCCGCCAGTCCCCTCAACGGCTGTGGCGAGCCTCCCGTCGGGTAGCTTCTCAAAGATCCTGTTGAGAGTCAACGTCACGTTACAGAGCGCTGTCCCCGGTAGGCCCGGGGTTAACTACGACAGAGCTCTCTGGATATTCGTAGACGGCATACCTCTATTAATAGGGACTACAGCTCAGAGATTCAACTACACGCTAGTCGCGGATGTGACGTACCTGTACCCCGTCTTGGTAGGCGGGCCCCACAACTTCACCATGATACTCAACAACTGGGTCATACCCCGTCTAGGGCTGACAGGGTACTTCGTAGTCAACGCCAGCCTGCTCTACTACCCCGGGACACCGCCGCCAGACGTCCCCGACGCGGTCCTACCACTCTGGAACACCTCCGGGATAGCGTGGGTCACGCTGAGCACCAGGCAGCCGGTCGCGTGGCAGGTCGTCAACATACCGTCCAACGCTATTCAGGCCTTCCTCTACTTGTACGCCGAGGGCGCGTCGTACGACGAGTTCTGGTGGACGAACATACCCACGGACAGGTTCATAATGGTCTACTCCGATGGTAGGCTGGTCGCGGTGACACAGGCGTTCCCATACATCTACACGGGAGGGGTACTGCCATTCCTCTGGAGGCCTGTGCCCGCTATCGACACCTACGCCTTCCACCCGTTCGTGGTCGACGTGACGCCTTACCTACCGTTCCTGGTAGGGACGCACAACCTGTCAATAACCGTGAGCAACAACATGAACTACTGGCTTGTGGGAGGGTTCATAGCCCTCAAACTCTCTAGCCAGAGCGTCTCGTACACGTTCCTAGGCGACAACCCCGTGTTCTCTCGCGTCGAGAACCAGCTCAGCGTAGCTGGAGGCGTAGTCTACACTGTATCGTCGAGCTACGTCAACACGGCTAGACTCAGCATAACGGTGGGTGGATCGACGTACACTTACATAACAGACTACTACGTGTACGCCTCGGGGAGCCAGGCCTACAGCGACGTCTGGTGGAACACAACGCTAAACCAGGTCTGGGGCTTCAAGAGCAGGTGGGGTACGAGCTTCTTGGCGAGGACCGAGAGCTCCTCTATAAGAATGAACTACTATGAAATAGTGGTCCCGCAAGGTGACATAAGCAAGGCGACAGTAAGCAACCCGGTGCCCGCGCAGGACGTGATGAGGGTGTTCGTCTCCCACTCGTACGAGTCGGCATACGCAACCAACTTGTACGGATACCCCGTTACGGCGTACATGAAGCAGTCTGTGTCCGCCTTCGGAGGCATGGTCGCTAACCTGCTGTACGTATCGCTCACAGGCGCCATTATAACGTCTATTTCGAGCGCGTCGGCGAAGAACACCAAGAGCGAGTACTACGACGTCAAGCTCGGGGCAAGCCTAATGTACAGGTTTAACAGGCTAACAGTAGGCTCCACCACGTACCCGCCACTAGTCTACGCGCTCGAGAGGGACGTTGTAGGTGTCTACTCAGCTAGGTGAACACCTTTTTTCCTTGTAAACCTCAGCTCCTCGACCCTGTCACTGTACCCCACTATTAGCAGGTCGGTAAACCCCTTGAAGAACCCGGTCGACACCACCCCTGGTATCGACTCTATAGTCTCAGACAGCTCGTTCAAGTCCGCGTTCTCGGGCACTCTCACATCGACAATGACGCCCCCTAGGTCCGAGACCACGGGGCCGTACTTGCCTCTCCCAGATACGCGGACACCCGCCTCGAGGCCCATCGACTTGAGCTTGTGTAGCACGAGGTTGAGCGCCTGCGGGACGACCTCGACTGGTAGTGGGTGTCTCTCGCCGAGCCTCTCGACCTTCTTCGTGTAGTCCACTATGAAGACGTTGAACAGTGAACTGTAGGCCAGTATTTTTTCGAGAGTCATAGCCGCGCCTCCGCCCTTGATCATCGAGCCGTCTTCCGAGACCTCGTCGGCCCCGTCGACGTATATCTCCACGAAGTCGACAGTCGAGGCATCCAGAACTCTGAACCCCCCCTGCCTCAACAAAAGCGCTGTACTAATAGAGGACGGCACGAAAAGGACGCTCTCCCTCGCCTCAAGCCTCTTCGAGAGCTCCTCGACGAACTTTTCAACCGTGCTCCCTGTACCAACACCGACGAGCCTGTACCCTCCCTCTAGGACGATGTCGACCGCCCTATTTGCGGCGTTCCTCTTCGCGAGCTCGGTCTCCACGCAGATCGCCCTCTCACCTAGCTTTGTATTCCAGTAGGGTTGAGACGTATCTCTGTACGCACTCCCTCAAGCCCCCGGGGAGCCTCGGTATCAAGCTCACCACGCTAGACCGCGTGTTCTCGGCTATGTCCCTAACCCCCTCGAACCCGCTGTTGAGGTAGTACACGGCTCTCAGGTAGGTAGCCAGGTCGTCTGCCATCTTAACGAGAAGGGCTTCGACACTAGCAGCCGACTCCACCTCCGCGTACAGGTCTTTGAAGTGAGTGAAGCCCAGCTTGCCCAGAGCCTCCTCCTCTAGTCTCCCCACCACGTCGCCCAGTCTCTCTTTCACGGGCCTCGGTATATCGCCGGTGAGCGCCTCGGGCAGGTCGTGTATTAAGGCCATGGTCAGGGCCTTACCCTCGTCGACGTTCCCGCCGCACCCTCTAGCCTCGTGAGCGATTCTCAGAGCTAGGACGGCTACGAGGTACGAGTGAGAAGCCACATCCTCGGCGAGGGCGGCCGGCACCCCTCTGATCAGCCACCCAGCCCTGGGGATGTTGTACAAGGCCAGTAGCCTGTCCAACTCGTCTTTACTGGTCAATAGACCACCCGGAAGACTGCCTACTCTCTCCGGACTCTAGTAATGCCTCTCGCTATTAAAAGAGCGACTAGCAAGGCTAGACCAAGGGCCAGGTAAGCAGTTGCTTGGACGGGTTGGAGAGTCGCACCGCTCGGGTTTTCAGAGCTCGTAGCAGGGGTCGTAGTCTGTGGATTACTCGGTGGGGCCCCCGGTGAGTATTGAACAGTAGTAGAAGTGCTGTATGTCGCGTATCTCGACTGAGGTGTCGTAAAAGAGGTTGTGTTCTGAGGAGTTCTCGTATTCGTACCTCCGCTGGTGGTTGTCGGCCAAGGGCGTGTTGGTACTGTAGTGGTCGCCGTTGTGTAAACCGAGGTAGGCAAGGGCGGCGATGCGGTAGTGGTTGTGGAGGACGTAATTGTAGCGGTGCCAGCCGTCGTCGTAGCTATTGTGGTGTGAGTGCTCTCCGTGGGAACAGTTGTTCTCGTCGTAGTAGGCGTCGTTACCGTGGACGTTGTCGCCCTGGTGACGGTTGTTGTCGTGGTCGTCGTATTAACCTGCACTTCGATTGGCGGCGGGTAGCGCACGAGAGGCTTCCAGTCTACGTTGTACTCGTCGATGGTGTAGGGTTGGTCGCCTACACCGTCTCCATCGGCGTCCACCCCTTTGTAGTCCGACCAGTAGTTCCCGTAGTAGGTGCTGTTCCACTCGAGTACGCTGTTCTCTAACACCACCTGGCGCGTGTTGTTGATGAAAGCGTTCCCGTAAACCAGCCCGGTCGAGGTATTGTAGGCCCTCAACCCCACGGTGTTGTAGTCTACTATGGTGCCGTGCATGGTGAAACTAGGGGAGGCTAAGACGACAACCCCGTCCATGTTCGACTCGACCGTAGAATTGTAGATTGTGACGCTAGAGTTAACGATCTCGACCCCGGTTAGACTCCTCACCGCAACTGTGTCCACGATGGAGATGTCCTGGGAGTTCACTACGACAACTGCTACAACGTTGTCTGAGACGAAGAGGTCCCGGACGGTAACGTGGCTCGAGTTAGCAATGTACACGCCGTAGAGGCAATTTGTTATATTGTGTCCACTTATCACTACTCCAACAGCGTTAACGACGGCGAGACCAACCCCGTTATCGCAAGAGCTGGGCGGGGTACTGCTAAGAGTTGCGTGGACTGAAAGGGGGCCCGAGAGAGCAGCGGGTAGTACGCAGGTCACGAGGATTAATATAGGAATGACATCCCCCACGTTCAACCCCAGACCCTCCGCACATCGGCCACCCTACAAGCACACTCTCTCTTCTCCCACTAGTTCCTTTATCCTCCTTAATAGAAAGGTTACTCTCTCACTGAGACCCGTCTTCAGCCTGGAGACCTCTCGTAAGACCTCTACTATATCTTCACAGCGCTTAGCGCAACACCCCCTCGCCAGTCTACACGGGGGTGGGTCGCAGTCTATTAAGGCGCAGGGAGTCGCGAGCTTCGCGAAGTCTAAGAGGCCGTGGAGACCCTCACAATCCGTACCCGCTAGTTCCTCCCTAACATAGCTGTAGTAGTCCGCTAGCACGTCGTAGAGACCCCTCTCTTTCAGAAACGCGCTTACTTCAAGGTCTTTTACAACGGTCGAGGCCAGGTAGAGGCCCTCTATGAAGCCCTCTCCTAGCTCCTCTTCTGTCCAACCCTCTACACGTATCAAGTAACTCGATAGCGAGCCGTGTAGTATAGCGTGGGCGCACTCGTGCGCGAGTAGGGCCCTTACAGTGCGTGGTTGCAGGTTCTTCAGTTTCTCGTAGTCCAGGTGTATCCTAGGCCACCCGCGCCACGCGTCGTGTGAAACGGGGTAGTCACCTACGACTAGGACGCCGAGATCTCGGGCCTCGTCCTCCAGGAACCGCCTCTTGAGCCACGTCGACTCGAACACGTAGACCTCCAGTATCTCTGGCGCTGTCTCCACCGCGTTGTAAAAGCCCGAGATCGCCTCTTCCACAAAGGACAGGAAGTCGCCGGGTACCCGCCCTCTAACCTCAAAGAACACGTTGGGCAAACCTATACACACCTTGGCCACCGTGTAGTGATCGAGTGGAAGCACATAAACATTGCAGCAATGGGTCGACCTGGGCGTGCAACGGGGCGCACGGCTATTGCGAGCGCCCGGCTCCTGTAGAAGACAGAGGTGAGCCGCTAATGCGAGCTAGGGAACGCGCGTTCACTCGGTGGGCCTGAACCGCGTAGGGGTTAGTAAAGGGCTAGTGCGGCGGCCGGGATTTGAACCCGGGATTTCCGGCGTGGCAGGCCGGCGTCCTAGTCCAGGCTAGACGACCGCCGCTCAACATAGTTAATTAAATGGTTTTGCTTTTAAAACTTACCTTGGAAACCGCTGACGCCCAGGCGAGCGAAGTTAGGAGGGGTTTGCCCCTGAAGTGTCCTAATGAAGGGCGGAGACCCGCCCTGCTTGTTACTTGCCGGACTGGCACCAGAGCCTGGTGCGAGGAGGAGGTAGGCGACGCCCTGTTCGAGGTGAACCACGATATCGTCGTCGTGGAGACGGGGTTCCCCGACGTGCTAGTCGTGTGTTCTGGTGCCGAGCCGAGAACGCTGTACAACAGGGCCAAAGGGGGAGAGTACGGGTTTGTGGAGAACATCGTTCCCGTGGACAGAGTTCTCTCCGGGCTTGAGGAATTGGAGGCCGCGATCAAGTCGCTCGTTTGCCCTGGCGAGAGGGTCAGGTTGAGAGTGAAGTCGTTTGGTGTAAGGGGTGTCTCGAGCGAGGTGTGGCGGAGGGCCGTAGAGTACATTGGGAGGGCAGGGGGTTCCGTGGACAAGTCTTCTCCGACTTGTCTATACATAATGGTGTTCAAGGAGTCTATACTGTTGGGGAAAGGGCTGTGCAAGGCGTTTTTTAAGGAAACGTAGTGTTATTAGAAGGCTGAAAGTTTCGGGTGTGTTTTCCGTTGGGCGAGGACGTTTGGAAGATAATAGAAGAGGAGGTAGAGAGGCCGTCGATTTTCAAGAGCAAGGAGAGCCTTACACCAGAGTACATACCCGACACCTTACCCCACAGGGAGAAGGAGTTAAAGGAGTTAGCGTCCTACTTTAAGCACCTGGTCTCCTCGCCGGGTAGTTTCTCCCAGAGGGTCCTCTTAATAGGCGGTGTTGGGACGGGTAAGACGGCTACAGCTAGGGTTTTCGGGCGGGACTTCACTAGGTACGCGCTGACCAAGGGCTACAAGGTGAAGTACGCTCACGTGAACTGCCACAGTAACAGAACGCTCTACAACGTGATAGCCGATATGTCCAGGCAGCTAAACGCCCCCCTGCCCTCGAGGGGGCTGTCCGCGAGGGAGATGTTCGAGGCTCTTTTAGCGCACCTGGACGAGACGGACCAGTACGCAATAATATCCTTGGACGAGTTCCACTACTTCGCGAGCCTGGCCGGAAGGGACGCTGTCTACTTCATAGTCCGGGCCTACGACGTGTTCGAGACGCCTGTCAAGAGGCTAAACTTCGTCTTCATCTCGCAGGACACCGCCAAGCTCTCCCTCCTAGACCCCTCGCTCGAGAGCTACCTGCTACGCCACATGATAAAGCTGGAACCCTATACCTCGGCACAGTTGCTCGACATATTGAAGTACAGGGCCAGTAAGGCGTTCTACGAGGGCACGTACGACGACACAGTGCTGAAGTTTATCGCCGACTACGAGGGGCGCGATAAGGGTGGGGGAGGGAACGCCAGGCACGCCATAGAGGTCCTGATGATAGCCGGCGTAATGGCCGAGAACGAGGGGGCTAAGAGGATCACGTTAGAGCACGCGAGAAAGGCGATCATGAAAATCAGCAGGGACATCGTCAACGTGTCCGAAGCGATAAACTACAGCTCCCTACACGAACTGCTCGTCCTCCTCGCGGCGGTGAGGCTCTTGAGGAGGACCGGCAACCCGTACGTCAAGATAGGCGATGTCGAGAAAGAGTACGAGATGGTCTGCGAGACTCTAGGCCAGCAACCCAGGAGACACACCCAGGTTTACGAGTACGTGATGAACCTTAAGAAAGCGGGTATAATAGAAGCCAAGTCCAGCGGGAAAGGTATGAAGGGCAGAACGACACTCATAGGTATAAACTACGGCCCCCTAGACATGCTCGAGCAGTACCTCATGGACTTGATCAAGAGGAAGATCGCGATTGGTGCGACCTAGAATGATCGACAGGAGAAAACTTGTCATAGAAACCCTTAGGAAGCACGGCGAGCTGAACATCACGAAGCTGTCTAGGTTGACCGGGATACACTTCTCAGTCCTAGAGAAGATCGTTGTGGAGCTGGTCGAGCAGGGGGTAGTCGAGGAGAAGAGGTACGGTAGGCTGAGGATTGTTAAGCTCAGGTCTTCCTAGCTCTAGCGGGCTTCTTCAGGTAGGACATTACCTCGCTGGCCTTGCTCCCCGCGAGGAACTTGACCATGTCCTCGCTCAAACCATAGGCCTTAGCAATGCCAGCGGCCATTTTCGGGTTTGACGTGAAGATGACCTTTAGGTACGGTATGACGTCAGACTTCACAGTAGCCCTGCTTGTTAGCAGCCTCCTAGCCAGGGCCTCGGCAATGCTGTCCCTTAGTTCTCTAGCCTTCTTGGTCTCGGAGAGCAGCCTAAACCTCTCGGGGTACTTGAACGCCTTGAACTTCCCGCTGTACGCCTTTCTAGCGTAGGCGACCCCGGGCCCCATCATCTCCATAGCGTAGCTCAGTAAGTCCCACGACCCGGATTTGATGATCCTGCCCATGTAGACGTCCGCCCTACTCAGGGCTTCGAAGGCCCTCGAGACCTCCTCGGGGTCTTCGTAGTAGGTCGGTATGTGCTCGTTGATCCACACTTTCAGCGTGTCGTAGTCTATGTTGGCGGAGCTCACGGCATCCTTCGCCTGGAAGATGTACTTGGCGTTGAACATTCTTCTCAGCACTTCGAACGGGGCGTACTCCCTGTCCCTATATGTGCTCACGGACATGGCCAGGTCTTTCGTGACCTTACCGTAGGCCTCCGCGATAGCCTCGAGGTCGTTAATAGCGCTCCTCAAGTCGCCTTCGCTCCTCTTCGCGATCACGTCTAGAGCGTCCTTGTCGCAGCGGACTCGCTCCTTCTCGCAGATCTTGCTCAGCAACTGCACGACGGCGCCTTCTCTCAGCCTCTTAAACTCGATTAGGAGAGACACGTCCCTGAGAGGCCTTATGTTGGGGTTATACGCGTCGTTGGCCGCCATGACAACGGGGTGTTTAGAGTTCTCGATTAGTTGAAGTATCGCCTCCAGCCCCCCGGCGTCGGACTTCGGGTTCAGCCCGTCTACCTCGTCGAGAAATATCAGCTTGCCCTTCCCGCTGAGACTACCCGAAGAGGCGGTGACTCTCAGTAGCCTGTCTATGTCGCCCTTACGCCTGTAGTCGCTCGCGTTCATCTCGTAGAGCTCAAGCCCGTAGGTTGCTGCGAAGGCTTGTACGAAGCTGGACTTACCGGTCCCCGGAGGCCCGTGTAGCAGGGCAGCCTTCTTATCGGTCTCGCCCTTCTTCCAGCTCTCGTACCAGCTTATAAAAGCCTTTTTAGCCTCCTCCTGGTCGACGAACTCGTCCAAGTTCTTGGGCCTGTACTTGATTACCCACGGTAAGCGCTCACTCAATAAACCACCCTACGATGTGGGCCTGAACTTCTTCCCCATGAACGCGAGGCGTGCGAGGAAGGCGTTCAGCTGAATCTCGTCGTCTGCGCCTTCTACGAGCCTGAACTGTATCTCGCCGGCGTAGTCGGCGATCATGATCCTGGCCTCGTCGGACAGCTTAATGTCGCTGGAGAAGATCTCCCTGTGTACCTGCTTGATTATGTCTAGACCGCTGAGGCCGTAGTTCAACATCAGCTCTCTCAGCTTGCTCCTGGCCTCGGTGAAGTTGCCGCTCAGAGCCAGCTGTAGCATCTGCCTCACCTCTTTGGGGTGTGCTAGCCCGACGACTTTGTAAACCGCTTCTACTGTGACCTCGCCGAGGGCCGAAGCGGCCTGTAGAATGTTTATCGCCTTCCTCATATCCCCCTCAGAGAGCTCGTATATAGTCTCAAGCGCCTCTGTGCTGTACTTCACGTTCTCCTTCTCGGCTATGTACCTCAGCCTCTCTACAACGTCTTCCTTGGATAATGGCGTGAACCTGAACACCGCGCACCTGCTTTGTATAGGCTCTATTATCTTGCTCGGGTAGTTGGCTATTAGGATAAACCTCGTCGTCGCAGTGTAGAGCTCCATGAGCCGCCTCAAGGCCTGCTGGGCGTCGGCCGTCATGTTGTCGGCCTCGTCCAGTAGTATTATCTTGAACGGTACCTCGCCGGCAACCCTCGTCCTCGCGAACTCCTTCACCTTGCTCCTTATCACGTCGATGCCCCTCTCGTCGCTGGCGTTCAACTCCAGCATGTACTGCCTGTAGTTATCGCCGTAGAGGTCGTGGGCAAGGCAGTGAGCTAGGGTGGTCTTCCCCGTGCCAGGCGGTCCCGCGAACAGTAGGTGGGGCATGTTCTTCTCTTCAACAAACTTCTTGAGCCTTGCCACGACCTCCTTCTGGTTTACGACCTCGTCGAGGGTTCTGGGCCTGTACTTCTCAGCCCATAAAAGGAGGGGTTGCTCGCTCAAATAAGATCGACCCCCGTTCATCTCTATCTGGTACTGGGTAAATAAACCACTTTTAATGGATATGATAATGGTGTGGGTGCGGATGCTTTTCGAGCTAGTTTTTGGGAGAGTAATGGAATTCCTCAAGAGGGATTTCGAGGAGGACTCGGTAAAGATCGAGGTTTACAGAGACGGGTTGAGGCTCACTACCTTCGAAGGGGTTCTAGAGCTAGTCAAAGGTGGGGAGTACACCGTCCCGAGATGGCTCGCGGACTTGCTCGCGAAGAAAGGCTACGTCAAGATAAAAGACGCCAGGATACCCGTGGAGAGCCTCTCTGTCTTAGCTTACAACGAGGAGACTGCCTACTCGAAGCCCCTCACTAACAAGCTGAAAGGTTTCTTCTACATGGCGATGTTCAAGGCGAGGCGCGACTTAACCGAGGAAGCCAAGACCACGGGTGACCTGTCTAAATTCGAGGAGTTGAAGAAGATAGAGGACGCGATGGACTCCCTCCTGAAGTCTCGGGTCAGGAAGCTAGTCAACTACTCGCTTCTCCCAGACGTACAGCAAGACGTTGAGGAGAAGCTCAGCGAGGAGGAGAGGTACCTGTTGAAGACCCTGCGGGCAATAGTGGCCCTCTGGAAGAAGAAGGTTGGTGAGTAGCGTGGTCGAGGCGGTGCAGGGCAAGGAGGTCAAGAAGGCCGTAGACTGGAAATTGAAGTTCTACAAGTTCCTGCAGGACTTCAGGGACTCCGCGGGCGCCTTCAAGTACAGAGAGAGAATATTCAGAATGACCCACATGATGCAAAAGAGCTTAGTAGTGGACTTCAGCGACGTGATCCTCTATGACAGGGAATTGGCCAGACACGTCGAGGAAGACCCCGATCAAGCACTAGAGGAGTTCTCCTCGGCGCTGATGGAGTACCTGGAGAAGGAGCAGCCGGAGTACAAGGAGGTAGTCGGCAAGGTCTACGTCAGGATCAGGCAGCCGCCCAGAGTGCTGAAGATAAGGGAGCTGACGAGCGACTACATAGGTAAGTTCGTCGCGGTCGAGGGGATCGTCACCAGGGTCACGAGAGTCGAGGCGAAGCTCGTTAAAGCACACTACATCCACGTAACTCCAGACGGGGATACCCACGAATTCGACTTCCCGGAGCACGGAGAGATGGGGGAGAGGATCGAGAAGCCTATCGTGTGCCCTGTCTGCGGCAGGATGGGCAGGTTCGAGATCGACCTAGAGAAGAGCAAGTTCGTCGACTGGCAGAAGGTCGTGGTCCAGGAGAGGCCCGAGGAGATACCGCCCGGCCAGATCCCGAGGAGTATCGAGGTAGTGTTGACAGGCGACCTGGTGGACTCTGCTAGGCCGGGCGACAGAGCGCTCATAACAGGGGTTCTGAGAGTGATGCCGACGCAAGCGGTACAGAAGGCCGCGGGTAGGTCGGTCTTCTCGTTCTACATAGAGGCAAACCACGTCGACGTCCAGCAGAAGGTCTTGGAGGAGATAGAGATCACGCGAGAAGACGAGGAGAAGATCAGAGAGTTGGCCAGAGACCCCTGGGTCAGGGAGAAGATCGTCGCCAGCATCGCTCCATCGATCTACGGTTACTACGACATCAAGGAGGCGATCGCTCTACTGCTCTTCGGCGGGGTACCGAAGGTGATGCCTGACGGTACCAGGATCAGGGGCGACATACACGTGCTTCTCGTAGGAGACCCTGGTACGGCGAAGTCCCAGCTCCTCCAGTACACGGCTAGGATAGCGCCGAGAGGTATCTACACGAGTGGCAAGGGCTCCACGGCGGCCGGCCTGACGGCCACGGTCTTGAGGGACAAGACCACGGGCGAGTACTACCTGGAGGCGGGGGCGATGGTGATCGCCGACGGTGGGGTGGCTGCCATAGACGAGATTGATAAAATGAGGGAGGAGGACAGGAGCGCAATACACGAAGCCCTCGAGCAGCAGACCGTCAGTATAGCGAAGGCGGGTATAGTTGCTAGGCTGAACGCTAGAGCCAGCGTCCTCGCGGCGGGTAACCCGAGGTTTGGGCGTTACGACCTCACCCAGCCTATAAGCAAGAACATCGACTTGCCGCCCACGATCCTGTCTAGGTTCGATCTGATCTTTGTTATTCAGGACGTCCCGTTACCCGAGAAGGACAGGAGGCTCGCAAGGCACATACTGGGCGTACACAGCGATATAGAGAAGGCTAAGCCCTTCATAGACCCGCAACTATTGAAGAAGTACGTGAGCTACGCTAGGAAGTACATTAGACCACAGTTAACCCCGGAAGCCATGAGGCTGATAGAGGAGTTCTACGTGGCTATGCGTAAGGGCGGTATCAAGGGCGAAGACTTGAAGACGCCGCCACCGATAGCGATAACACCCAGGCAGTTAGAGGGCCTGATCAGGTTGGCTGAGGCACACGCTAAAATGGCGCTGAAAGACAAGGCCACTATAGAAGACGTCGAGGAGGCTATAAGGTTGATGTACGCTACTCTGAGGAAGGTCGGCTTCGACATAGAGTCGAAGACCATCGACATCGACGTGCTAGAGACGGGTGTGTCAAGGAGTAAGCGGGAGAAAATGAAGGAGTTCGTCAGGTTCCTCAACGAGACTTTCGAACAGGTGCCGGAAATCGAGGTGAGCCAGCTAGTTAAACTGGCTAGAGAGAAGGGATTCGAGAAAGACTTCGTCTACGAGATGATCCAGCACCTCAAGAACAGCGGGGAACTTTACGAGCCGATGCCCGGGAAGCTCGCAAAGACTTCGAGGTACTGACTTATAGGCAGACCCACTGGGGGCGGTCCGCGGGAACAGCTTGAAACACTCAGTGGGGCGTAAAGAGCTCTTCACGGGTCTGTGCTGGAACGCGTCATCATCGGGTAGATTTATAGGTAAAAGATTATAAAATCCGTTTAATCTCCTCAAACTTGGGTGTTTACGGTATGAGCGAAGAGGTGGTGTTCGTCGTCAAAGTCGGTGGTAAGGAAGTCGAGATCAACGAGAACACGCTAGCCGTGTTGAGAGAGTACTTGAAAGCGCCCATGAGCCTAGACGAGCTGGCCCGTAGACTAGGCCTCGAGTCCTGGGAGGAGGCCTACGAACTGATTAAGGCTGTGCCGGCCTGGGTGCTCTGGACTCCTCCGTCGATGTGGAATAGCAGAGTCAAGTGGTACCTCCAGAAGCAAGGAGGTGTACATGAGCGCCCAGGTTAAAGTAGGCGAGGAGTGCTTAGAAGAGTTCGTCGTAGAGGAGAAACACACAGCATCGCATATCGGTTCGGGCACGGTCTCAGTCCTGTCCACCCCGAGCATGATAGCTTTCATGGAGAGGACGAGTCTAAACTGCGTTCAGAAGCACCTGCCACCACAGTATACAACTGTCGGTACCATGGTGAACGTGAGACACCTGAAACCAGCGCCTCTTGGAGGTAAGGTGGTGGTGAAAGCCAGAGTTGTAGAGTTCGACGGTAAGAGGATACTTTTCGAAGTAGAAGCCCTGTACAACAACGAGACAATAGGCAAAGGGCTGCACGAGAGGTACGTTGTCGACAAGGAGAAATTCCTGGGTAAAGTTAAAGCCCGTTGAGGTAATGGGGCCGCCGGGATTTGAACCCGGGACCACCGGCGCTCCGGGACAACCCGGCTAGGCGGGGCATCCCCCCAGGCCGGCATCCTAGCCAGGCTAGACGACGGCCCCTCGAGTACTATTATACTAGTCTACACCCTTCTATTAAACCTAATCACGGGTACATCTAATGGGAGCTAACTTATACGGCGAACTCCACCCAGAGACATTGAGGATACTGGAGACCGTCCCACTGGAGGAGAGGTCGCGTAGAGGACAGTTCTTCACGCCGAGGCAGCTGAGGGAGGAGGTGCTGAGGCGCATACCGCGCCTCGTGAGACCGAGGGTGCTCGACCCCGCCTGCGGCACCGGGGAGTTCCTGCTCTCGGCCAGGGAGTACTTCGTGGAGCCGGAGCTCTACTGCTGGGAGGTCGACCCCAAGCTGGCCGAGGTGGCTAAGCGGGTAGTCCCAGAGGCCAGGGTGGAAGTGGTGGACTCCCTGACGAAACCGTTCAGGGAGGAGTTCGACGTCGTGGTCACCAACCCGCCGTACTACGAGTTCAGACCCGAGGGGTGGGTCAGGGAGAGGTTCAAGGAGGTGGTGTGGGGCCGCGTCAACATATACGCCCTCTTCGTCTACCTCTCCCTCAGGCTCCTCAAGCCGGGCGGCTGGCTGGGGCTGGTCGTCTCCTCCTCGATGAACAACGGCGCCTACTTCAGGAGGCTGAGGGAGTACGTCGTCAGGGTGGCCGACATAGCCTACATGAGGGTCCTCGACGACCCCCGCGTGTTCGACGGGGTCAACCACACCTTCCAAGTGCTCGTCCTCAGGAAGGCCCCGAACACTGGGAGGTACGTGTTCAGGAGGAGCGGTATACTCATATTCTCCGAGAGGGCGGAGGAGCTCAAGAAGGCTTTTGAGGGCTCGGCGACGCTGGGGGAGCTCGGCTACAGGGTTCAGACGGGTAGGGTGGTCTGGAACCAGCACAGGGACAAGCTGATGGACGACCCCGGCCAGGGAGTCCTCCTCGTCTGGTCTCACAACATAAGGGGCGGGAGGCTAGTCCTAGGCAACGGGCGGAGGCCCCAGTACATAAGGTGGGGCGGGAGGGTCGACAGGGGCCCGGCGATAGTCGTGAAGAGGGTCACGGGACACCCCAAGAGGCTGAGGCTCGAGGCCGCGCTCGTACCACCCGGAACAGTCTTCGTCGCGGAGAACCACGTCAACGTGGTCTACCCGCCGCCGGGCGCCAGCCTAGAGGAGATGGAGGAGATAGTGAGGCAGTTGAACGACCCGAGGACTTGGGAGCTCCTATCGTACATAACAGGTAACACGCAGGTCTCGAAGAACGAGCTCGAGAACCTAGTACCGGTACCGCTCAGACTGGTGAGTCGAGACTGACCTAGGATGCCGGAACTTCTACGAGCTGGTTAAGTAGTCGATCGACTGGTCTAGGTCGTCGCCCTCTATAGTTATAGTGATTGGGCCTAGGGGGGACTCCTTTGGGGTGTCTATTAGTGATATCCTGCCAACATACGCTGCTTGTTTGTGTAGCATGAGGCTTGTCGTATTCCCCCTCCTGTTCTTGACGAGGTAGCTCCTCAGAGCAGGCTCAATCCCCTCAGCCCTCGCCCTGTCCCGCAGAGCACGCAGGGATTCGATGCTGTCCGAAACCCCCCTCACTACGAACCAGCCCTCTCTCACCTCTAGAACCAGTAAATCCCCTGCGAAGAAGTTCTGAACCGCTTTCTTGACCTTCTCTACACTTTCAGTCGGACGTACTTCGGCCTCCACCGTTACCCTTGGCATCCGAGACCACCTTGCTTAATATCTTCTTAGCCTCCTTATACGCCTCCTCGAAACTCCCCTCGTTGACTATGAGGTAGTCAGCGAGGGCTATAACCGAGCCGATCCCGAGGCTCAGCTCAAGGGAGTCCCTGGCGTTAAACTCCTCTATACTCTTAGGATCCCCTGGCCTATTTCTTTCAAGGAGTCTCTTAAACCTGGTTTTCGGGGAGGCGTGTACGGCTACTATCACTGTATTACCTGCTCTTCTGAAGGTCTCAACCTCGACCAGGCTTCTAACACCGTCTACGACTACAATCCCGCTCTTCCTCGGGAGTCTCTCCATGGTCTTGAGCGCGATGTAGTCGTCTCCGTGCTCTCTTCTGAGCTCCAAAGACGTCTTCAGCATGAGTTCGGGGGTGATAACCCCGTACCTTCTCAAGGTCTCTTCTCTAACAACGTCGCCCATGCTGACAACCGGCAGGCCCATCTCCTCTGCTGCCTTCACAACTATACTCTTCCCTGCTCCAGGCATTCCAGTCAAGAGTACTAGTATCATCTCAGACCACGGGGTAAAAGCCTATTAATCGAAATATATCAAACCTTGTATTTATCTAGAGTTACACGGCGAGGGTGTCATTGGGGTGCCGTTACACAGGATATTCATAGCTGTCGACATAAGCGACAAGCAGGTGCTCGCTAACTTAGCGAAGTACGTTAGAGAGATCGTGTCTACGGGGGCAGACGTCAAACCTGTCGAGGAGGAGAACTTGCACATCACGATAAGGTTTATAGGTGAAGTGGACGACCAGGTTGTATCGCGTGTATGCGACGCCGTGAAAAGCCTAAGGCACCAGGTTTTCCTTGTACATGTTAGGGGTGTAGGCGCCTTCCCCTCGGTTGATAGACCCAGGGTCGTTTGGGCCGGGGTATCAGAGGGCTCGAGCGAGCTAGCCAGAATACACGACTTCTACGAGGAGAAGCTAAGGAAGCTGGGTGTTCAGCCGGACAGGGAGGAGTATATCCCCCACGTAACGCTGGCGAGGGTTAGGAGCAATAGGGGTATAAGTGAGCTCGTCAGGCTGATAAAGGCCTCTACCGGTGTGGACTTCGGGAGTTTCACAGCGGACAGGGTCGTGTTAAAGGAGAGCTTCCTCACGCCAAGGGGGCCGATATATAAAGACGTGTGCGAGGTCGAGTTGCTGAAGTGACAGACCTCGAGACTCTGCTGAAGAGCGTATTGGACGAGATCACCCCGACACCCGACGAGAGAGAGAAGATCGCAAGAGCTTACGAGGTCATCAAGAACAGGTTGGAAGAGCACCTAAGAAGGAACAACGTGTGGGCTGAGGTCACCCTTCAGGGTAGCGTGGCGCACGACACCTGGCTCAGGGGGGATCGAGACATCGACGTCTTCGTCTTGTACCCCGAGGACTGGTCTGTCGCGGACGTGAAGACCAAGGGCTTCGAACTAATCAAGGAGGCTGTAAGAGACGTCGGCAGGGTCGAGATAAGGTATGCCGAGCACCCCTATATTAGAGTATTCGTGGAGGACGTCGAGGCAGACATAGTCCCGGCTTACAAGTTGAGTTCCCCGTCTCGAATAAGGACGGCCGTGGACAGGACACCCTTCCACACGGAGTTTGTGAACTCCCATCTAAAGGGCGGTTTAAACAACGACGTGAGGCTGCTCAAGAAATTTATGAAGGGTATCGGCTCGTACGGGGCCGAGATAAAGACGAAGGGGTTTTCAGGTTACGCTGTGGAGCTGCTAGTGATAGCCTATGGGGGTTTCCTAAACGTACTGCGCGCGGCATCCGAGTGGAGGCCTCCGGTGTACGTGAACACTCTGGGCGAGGAGGGGCTGTTCAGGAGAGCCGTGGAAGTACTCACGAAGAAGTACCCTGACAGCGTCATCTACATGCCAGACCCCGTGGACCACGCAAGGAACGTCACCGCGGCCGTGAGCTTCGAGAAGCTGGCGAGGTTCATACTGGCTTCGAAGTGCTTCCTGAGACGCCCGAGTAAGACCTTCTTCGAAAACCGTGTAGAGTACGACGTCGAGGCTCTCGAGAGGTCGCTGGGCAGTAGGTGTATCGTGGTAGTCGAGGTCGAGTCCGAAAAACCGCTCCCACCCGAGGTTGTATGGGGCGAGGTCGACAGGGTCAGAGACCGCTGTGTAAAACTACTGTCTGGGCACGACTTCGCGGTCTACCACTCGTCGGCCTGGACAGACGACTCCAGGAAAGGGGTCATAGTGGTAGAGCTCGACGAGTGCGCTAAACCTGCGTACAAGTTGTACGAGGGACCGCCCTTCTCCGAGCCTGACAGAGTTTCAGACTTTGTCTCGAAGCACATTGGTAAGTCCGTTAAGTTGTGGTTGGATAGGGATGGCAGGTTAATGTCGGTTTCCAAAAGACCTGTTCTACGAGCTGTCGAACTACTAGAGAGTAAACAGCGCGAATACCTTGTATCACCTCACTTCAAGGCCAGCAGGCCCGTCGTCTACGAGCTCACACTTGCTAAGCTCAGGGAGATAGCCTCCAAGTACGGCGAGGAGTTCCTGCGGGCATCGCTGGGGAAGGTCGAGTCTTGGCTTCTCGAGTGCACGAGTTAGAGAAGCAGGACACTTACGTCTCCAGAGTACTGTGCTTCCCTAGACCGAGTTGTGCTGAGCTGAGCGCCCGCGTCTCGAGACTGGTAAGGGCAGGCTTTCTAAGCATAGTCGAAGAGGGCATACCGTTCCAGGGGGTCAGGATCTTGGGGAAAGGTTACACCTCAATAGTCGTACTAGCACTACACGCTGTACACGGGCTGGGCGCTCTAAAGGTAAGGAGGCTGGATAGCCGCAGGGCAAGCCTCGCCACCGAAGGAGAGCTCCTATCTTATGCGAGCTCGCTCGGAGTCGCGCCACGAGTGTACTACTACGATGACGACTACGTTTTCATGGAGTACCTCGACTCGAGCAGATGCGCCCCCTTCGAAGAGGACCTGGCTAGGCTGATCGCGAGAGGGGACGTCGAGGGGGTAAGGAGAGCAGTGTCGAGAGTGATCGACGCTCTATTCCTCCTCGACAAGCACGGCTTATATCATAGAGAGCTAAACAGGCCCGGCTCGCACATTATGGTGTGCGATAGTGGCGTGAAGGTACTGGACTGGGAGTCCGCGAGCCGTAGCGGTAAGCCCTCTAATCTAACACAGCTTGTCTCGTACCTCCTCTACAGGTTCAAGTACTCCGACCAGCTCAAGAGGGCGCTCGACATAAAAGAGGAGGCTGTGCTGGAGAAGCTTAGGGCGTACAAGAACTCTGTGAACGAAGAAAACCTGATTAACGTCAAGCGCTGCCTTGGGCTGGTACAGCTATAGTACTGGCAGAGATACTTGTTGGTATTCTAGCCAGCTTGAGGCTGTAGAGCTTGGGCCTGATCGTGATGTCCTTTACTGTGGGAATCCTCAGCTCGTTGTGGCAGTGGGGGCATACACCGCCGTATAGGTTGTAGACCTCCTGAGGAGTGGGGATACCGTAATAGTCCTGCCCTACATACCTGAACTCGAAAATGACTTCACCACAGTGGCTGCACACGTACTTGATTGGCATCAGAATGCACCGATGTATAATAAGCCGGTAATACCGCGGTATAAGGAGTAGGTACATATTAATTTACTCCTTTGTTTAAACCAAAGCCGTGGCTAGCCCTTGAGTAGTATTCAAGTTTTAAATGGACTGTGTAATGTAGTAAAAGCCATCTCCTTTAAATCCCGAAGCAGTAAGGCGAAACTAATTGGGGAGCATAGAGCTGACGAGTTGAACGGCTAAAGAATAAGGGTCATGTAGTCTCTTGCAACGACTGACTTCCTGAAGAACCTGTACGCGTCAACAAAAATCGCGGTGTCGTCCTTGTACCTGGAGCTAAGGTGTGTGAGCACTAGCAACCCTACATCGGCCTCTCTAGCGGCTAAAGCAGCGTCCCTCGCTGTAGAGTGCCCTTGCTTCAGGGCCTCCTCCGAGTACTCGCTCGCGAATGTAGCCTCGTGTATTAGGATGCTCGCGTTCTTCGAGTACTCCACTATGCTGGGGCAAGGCCTGGTATCGCCTGTGTAGCTCACAGTCTTGTCCCCGACTCTAACCAAGTAGCCGTGGGCTTCTACGGTGTGGCACACCGGGTATGGGGTTACCTCGAGGTCGTCCTCCTTGTACACTTCCCCTGTTTTGCCAACTACGATGTTGATCTCGAAGCCTACTTTCTCCAACATGTTCTCGAGGACTCTACTAACCAGGTGTGCTACCTGCTCTGGTGCCACCACGTTTAGCCCGCTATCCCTCCCCAGCAGGTTCATTGACTGTACTAAGCCGAAGAGGCCGAGGTAGTGGTCTCCGTGACCGTGTGTTATGAAGACGGTCTTGACCTTGAGTGGGCTGAGCCCTGCTTTGAAAAGCCTGTGTTGGCAGCCCTCACCCGCGTCTAGCAGGTAGATCGACGAGTTTACTTTGAGGGCTAGGCAGGGTAGACCCCTATTGATGGGTATGGCCGCCCCCGTCCCGAGGAAAACAATCCTACCGTTCAAACCGGTACGACCACGTATATTACTCGGGCTAGACTACTGTGAACGTACATATAGTGTTTACTCTTTATTAAACCACCTACACGCGTGACTATGTCGTCTACTTCGAGCTCGGCCTCCGCTGGGACCATGAACACGACCCTCCCCCACCTAACCAAACTCTCGAGAGACCTGGATAAGAAGTTCTCGAGGAGCTCCCGTAGTTCAACCCCCCTGGTGCTAGCCCCTCTACCGTAGGGAGGGTCGGTGACGACGGCGTCAATGTTCGCGAAGGAGGCGCGAGTCCCGTCCGACAAAACAGGTATAGAAGGGTTCTTGTTGTGCCTCAGGTTCCTCGCGAGCCCGTTTATAATACTCCAGTCTATGTCCAACCCTATTCCGATCACCCCGATCGAGCGCGCCTCTAGGATTATCGTCCCTGTTCCGGCGAAGGGGTCGAGTAGGACCCCGCCCTCTTTAACCGCTGAGAGGTTTATCAGAGTTCTCGCGAGCGACGGAGTAATGGCGAAACTCCTGTCGAAGACCTTCGTATAGACCGGTCTACGTTTAGCCCTGAACAGCGCCCTACCCACTACGACAACCCCGCCCGAGAAAATGAGCCTTAGAGAGGGACCCCGACGGTACCTGGTCGTCAGCCCGGTTTTCTCCTCTAACACCCCCTCTAGCCTCTTCAGCTCCTCGTCCTCCAAGTAACCGTGGAGCTGTGTTACGTGGATCCACTCGGAGCCCTTCGCCAGGTCCCTGAGCTTACCGGCTAATAAGTTCACGTCCTCCCAACCGGGTAGAGGTTCGAAGTCGTATACCTGGCCGACCTCCCGCACATTACTGGCTCTCTCAGCAACCTTTGCCCAAGCACTCTCGTTCGAGTGTCTCACCACGCATATCATCGGCCAGCAGAAGACGCTGTGTCCACTGTCGTAGAGTTCCAGGAGTGTCTTGAGCTCGCTTTCCGAGACGTCCTCGTTCTCGCCGGACAAGACGTAGTAGAGGGTACTCATCTCTCTAAACAGACCTCTCTCAGGAAACCGCTTATCCTCTCCACTACGCTTACGTAAAGGATGCTCGGGCTGATGTGAGTGACTCCTAAGGTGTCTGCGAGTATTATTTTAGAGAACCCGGCCTCGTCCATTTTCCGCATGGCTCCACCGACCAGCAGGCCGTGCGTGGCTGCCACGACGATCCTGCGTGCTCCCTGCGAACGCAGGAACTTAGCGGCCTCCGCTAACGTCCCGCCGGTACTTATTATGTCGTCTACGATCACCACGTCTCTCCCCGCCACGCTCACGCTCTTCGGCTTCACAGTGACTTCACCGGTCACTCTGTCTCTCTCTTTTATCAAGTAGTCGAACTCCAGGTTCAGCTTGCTGGCGGCAAAACCGGCTCTCTCCAAGGCCCCCTTGTCCGGGGCCATGACAATGGGGTCGGTGACGTACTTCAAAGCCTGGGCTACTAGCATGTCGGATACGAGTATATTGGTCCAGGGCCTACTCTCGAGAACACCTGGGTTGTGTACATCGACTACCAGACCCCGTTTTATTGTTCTCGTTAACACCTCTAGGACTACCTCCGCTGATACGGGCTCTCCTTGGAGAAACACCTTGTCTTGCCTCATGTACGGGAGATATGGTGCGACGAGAACAACGTCTTTCCCGCCCGCCTTGTGAACCGCGTTTAATAGCAGGAGCGTCTCGACCAGAGCGGTGTCCTGACTCGGGTACATGGTGTTTGCCACTGCGACGCAGGTGGAGCCGAGGTCGGACGGCAGGCCCTTGAGCCTCACGTAGACCTCTCCATCGGGGAAGACTTTCTTCTCGACTTCGACCACTTCTACCCCGAGGCGCTTAGCCAGCTCCATCGACTGCCTTGTGAAGTTGGAGCCCGGTACGATCAGCAAAGAGGTCTCACCAAGAGAGGAATAACGCACGGGAATAATAAACCGTAACCACACGTTTATGAGACTCTCTAATCAATACACATTGGAGGGTGTTCAGGTGTATTTGCTTGAGAGACCTGGTGTAAGAGAGGCGATGTTTTACCAGCGCCTCGAGGGAGGGCGTGTCAAGTGCAATCTTTGCCACAAGAGGTGCGTGATAGTACCCGGGGCGTACGGGGCCTGCGGCGTCAGGTATAACAAGGACGGTATTCTGTACACGCTAGTCTACGGTCTACTGACAGCCGCCAACCCTGACCCAATAGAGAAGAAGCCCCTAATGCATTTCAACCCTGGCGCCTGTGTTTTCTCGATATCGACTGTGGGTTGCAACTTCTACTGCAGGTTTTGTCAGAACTGGGTTTTGAGCCAGTCTAGGAGAGAGAGGCTATACGGGGAGCCGTTTGAACCCGAGGAGGTCGTGGAGAGGGCTCTACAGCTGGGCTGTCAGGGGATAAGCTACACATACAACGAGCCGACGGTGTTCTACGAGTTCATGTACGATACTGCTAAACTGGCGAAGGAGCACGGGCTGTTCAACACGATGGTAACAAATGGGTACATGACCGAAGAGGCCGTTAGGGAGATCGGGCCCTACATGGACGCTGCTACTGTGGACTTCAAGGCTGGAGGCAACGTCGAGTTCTACAGGAAGTTCATGGGTGTGTGGGACCCTTCCCCTATATACTCCACAATCCTCGAGATGAAGAGGCAAGGCTGGTGGATCGAGATCACGAACCTGGTGGTACCGGTCTACGGGGACCGAGAAGAGGACGTAGTAAAGTTGAGCAAGTGGATAGTAGAAAACCTCGGCGACGAGACGCCGTTCCACCTCTTGAGGTTCCACCCAGACTACCTCATGACTGACGTGCCCCCTACGCCTACCAAGACGTTAGAGAAGCTGGCGAAACTGGCCAAAGAGCAGGGCTTGAAGCACGTGTATATAGGCAACGTGTGGGGGCACCCCCTAGAGAACACGTATTGTCCTAGGTGTGGCACCCTTGTTGTCGAAAGAGAGGGGTTCTTCATCACCAAGTGGAACTTAAAAGAAGACTTTACCTGCCCCAAGTGCGGGTACAAGCTGAACTTCAAAGGGAAGTACTGGGGCAGTGCTGGTAGGAGGCTCTTCTACATCTAATGCAGGTGTAGCTCATGCCATACTACATCGTGGTGCTGGGCACAGCAGGCAGTGGCAAGACGACCTTGTCTGGGAGTCTACGCGAGTACCTGGAAGACCACAGCCTAGACGCGGCGATCGTGAACCTCGATCCAGCCGTGGAAAAACTGCCCTATGACCCGGACGTAGACGTGAGGGACTACGTCGACGCGCGTGAGGTCATGGAGAAGTACGGGCTCGGGCCCAACGGGGCTCTCATAGCCTCGATGGATATGCTGGCTCTGAAAATAAACGACCTAAGAGAGGAAATCGAGGGGCTTCGTCCAAACTACTTCATCATAGACACCCCGGGTCAGATGGAGGTGTTCGCATTCAGGGAGACGGGGCCGATCATACTCAACTCGATAATAGGTGATAACAGGAGAGCCTCCTTGTTCCTAATCGACGGTCTCCAGGTCGTGAACCCAAACAACCTGTTGTCGTCGCTCCTCTTATCGGCCTCTGTCCACGCCAGGTTGGCATACCCGCAGATAAACGTGGTGACGAAGACGGACTTGATACCCGGCGACGAGCTGGATAAGATAGGCGAGTACCTTGAAGACCCCTACAGTCTGGCCGAGGCGCTCGATTCGCCGGGTTACCTCATATGGAGTAAAGACGAGATAGGGTTATTGCTCGAGAAGCTCATGCTCTTCGATGTCGTGAAAGTCTCGAACGTGTCGGGAGAAGGTCTCGACGAGCTCTACGCAGCCCTACAGAGGGTACTGGCGGGCGGCGAGGACTACTACACAGAGGAGCCCAACCCCGTTCTCTGACTCGTGATTAGTTGACAAATCTTATTTTACCTCGCCCAAAATTACGTGATAGTGGTGCTCTCGGTGCTCGAGTTCTTCTTCAACCCCTCGAGCGTAGCGGTCGTGGGGGCGACCCCTAAGGAGGGTAAGGTAGGCAGGGTAATACTGGAGAACTTCAAGAACAAGTTCAAGGGCGAGATATACCCGGTTAACCCGCACTACCAGGAGATCCTCGGGCTAAAGGCCTACGCGAGCGTGCAGGAGATACCGGGGCGAGTGGACTTAGTAGTGATAGCCACCCCCGCTAGGACAGTCCCTGGGGTACTGGAAGACTCGGGCGTCAAAGGCGTGAAGGGCGCTATAATAATAAGCGGGGGGTTCAGGGAGACCGGTACTCAAGAGGGTGCCATGCTCGAGGACGAGGTAAAGCGGGTCGCCGCTAGACACGGTATTAGGGTGATAGGGCCTAACTGTATAGGGGTGCTAGACAACTGGAGTGGTGTTGACACCTTCTTCCTTCCAGAAGACAAAATGAGGAGGCCGCCCAGGGGTTACGTGAGTGTGATAAGCCAGAGCGGCGCTTTCGCGTCGGCGTTGCTTGACTGGATGGCGCACCACGGCTACGGCCTCTCGAAGGCCATAAGCTTCGGGAACAAGATCGACGTAGACGAGGTCGAGCTGCTGAACTACCTAGCGGAAGACCCTACCACCAACGTTATTTTCCTCTACTTGGAGGGTGTCAGAGAAGGGCGGGGAAGAGACTTCATCGACACCGCGAGGAAGGTTTCAAGGGTTAAGCCCGTCGTTGTCTACAAGGCGGGTAAGACCAAGAGAGGGGGTATCGCCGCAGCCAGCCACACGGCAGCCTTAGCCGGCGACTACACTCTTTACGTAACGGTCTTCAAGCAGAGCAGGCTTCTAGAGGCTGTCAGCTTCGACGAGATTATGGACCTCGTCAAGGTCTTGTCCACGCAGCCGTTGATGAAGGGTAGGAGGGTCTACATCGTGACCGACGCAGGTGGTGTAGGAGTGATGTTAACAGACGCCATCGAGCTCAACGGCCTCGAGGTACCGCAGACGCCACCCGACCTCAAGGAGGGACTGAGGAGTGTTCTCCCGCCTCACTGCATAGTCGAGAACCCGATAGACTTGACCGGTGATACAGACGACCAGAGGTTCATTACCGTGTTGAACGAGCTGCTGCCGAGAAACGACGTGGACGCGGTCGTCGTAGTAGCTCTACCCCAGATCCCGGGCCTGAGAGGCGAGCTCTTCGAATACCTTGTGAAGGCCAAGGTGTACGGCAAACCTCTGCTCGTAGTCCTAATAGGAGGAGAGCTCGCGCTGAAGTACAAGAAGTTCCTCGAGGAGAACGGCATACCGGTGTTCGAGTCCCCCGAGAGGCTTGCGAGGGCTTTGAGTGCTTTATATACTTACTCGCGAATTAGAATACAAGGTGGCGTGTCTTGAACGCCGGCAGTATCGTCGAGGCGGCGCTGAGAGAGGGGAGGTCTAAGCTACTCGAGCACGAAGCAATGAGGTTAATGGAGCTGTACGGCATCAGAGTTGCCGACTACGGCTTCGCGGAGAGCGGCCGTGAGGCCAGGGAGGTCGCAGACAAGATTGGTTACCCGGTCGTTGTAAAGGTCGTCTCGCCCGATATTAGTCACAAGACAGACGTTGGCGGTGTTGTACTAGGCTTGGAGAGCGGCGAGGAAGTCGAGCGTGCTTGCGAGGCTATAGCGAAGAACGTCAGGGAGAGGCAACCCGGGGCTAGGCTGACAGGCTTCCTCGTGCAGAAAATGATGCCGCCAGGCGTAGAGGTGATTATTGGAGCTACACGCGACCAGGTGTTCGGCCCAGTCATTATGTTCGGGCTCGGCGGCATATTCGTGGAAGTTCTAAAAGACGTCACCTTTAGAGTGGCCCCCGTCAGTTACCAGGACGCTATCGAGATGCTAGGGGAGATCAAGGCGAGTAGAATACTCGAAGGGTACAGGTCGCAACCCCCCGTGGACAAGGAGGCTATCGCCGGCATGATCGTATCGCTCTCTAAATTGATGGAGGATAATCCTTATATTATCTCGGTCGATTTAAATCCTGTAATAGCCTATAGCCGTGGGGCGGTTGTCGTCGACGCTAGAGTCATAGTCAGTAGAGCTAGTGTGGTGAATCGTTGAGTGGCCGAGAACGGCTTTAACGGGGACCCGTCTCTTACGGCAATAGGAGACGAGATTTCCAAGACGAGGGCTTTGATATCTCAGCTTAAAGAGCAGAGAGCCGGGCTAATAGCAGAGCTGAAAACTCTAAGGACCCAGCGTAGAGGGCTGATCGAGAACATCAAAAAACTAAAGGAGGAGTACAAGGGCCTGAAGGAGAAGTACAAGGGGCTGGTGGAGGAGAGGAGGAGACTAATCGGGGAGCTGAAGTCGAAGAAGGAGGAGTACTCTTCTCTTATAGAGCTAGCTAGAAGCAAGAAGATCGAGGTAGAGAACCTGAACAAGGAGGTCAGGATACCTATAAGCGCCATCGTCGACGAGATAAACAGGCTCGAGTGGAGTCTGCAGACGAGAGTTCTATCACTCGAGCAGGAAAACGAGATCATCAATAGGATAAAACGCTACGAGAGGCTACTCGAGAAAGCGCGTAGGGCTGTAAACGAGAAGAACCAGTACCTGGAACTGAGAGCGTACATAACATCACTGCGTGTACAGATAAGCGACCTGAGGAACAAGATAGGCGTGTTGACGGAGGAGGTTGGGAAAGCTAAAGAGAGTCTCACGAAGATGAGGCAAGAGTTGACCGAGAAAGCGAAGGCTGTTAACGACCTAACGAACACGATAAACGAGAAGCAGAAGAGGCTAGACGAAATCAACGGGGAAATCGAGAAGTACAGGTCTAGACTAGGGGAGTTAAGGGAGATGTATAACAAGAAGGTAGAAGAGCTGAGAAGAGCGAAGACCTCTAAGATAATCGAGGAGAAGAAGAGGCAGGTCGAAGAGAAGTTGAAGTCGGGTGTTAAGAAGCTCACGTTCGAGGATCTCAAGTTGCTCTACTCGAACCCCGACGAGTTGAGCGAAGAGGCGTGATCACCTCCCAAACCTCCTCTCGCGGGCCTGGTAGCTCCTTATAGCTCTCCAGAAGTCTATTTTCCTGAATTCGGGCCAGTAAGCATCGCAGAAGTAGAGCTCGCTGTAGGCGGCCTGCCACAACAGGAAGTTACTTATCCTCACTTCCCCGCTCGTCCTTATAATCAAGTCAGGGTCTGGGATATCGCTGGTCATCAAGTATTTCGAGAAAGTCTCCTCGTTTATTTCGTCTAGGCTGACCTTCCCCGCCTCGTACTCTTTAATAATCTTCTTAACGGCCTCGACTATCTCGTGTCTACCGCCGTAACATACGGCGATCATCAAAGTCCTGTCCTTGTACGAGCTACTCCTCTCCTCGAGCTTCCTGATCTCGTCGACAAGGTCCGGTGGGAGCATGTCTAGATCTCCGATCACCTTGACTCTGATCCTCTTCTCATCGATCTCGCCCGACTCCAGTATCTCTCTAATTCCCCTCCTGAGCAGGGAGAGCAGGTGATAGAACTCCTCGCGGCTCCTGAACATGCAGTTCTCGCTACTCATAGCATAGATCGTTACGTACCTCACACCGAGCTCCCAGATCCAGTTCAAGACCTCCTTAATCCTCTCGTAGCCATTCTCGTGCCCTGTTAAAGGGTCTAAACCGCGCTTTTTGGCCCACCTACGGTTCCCGTCCGGGATTATGCCTATGTGTGTAGGGAACGGGCCGTCTTTGATCTGGAGCCACAGCCACCTCTCGTAGACGTCTTCAAGAACTCTTTTCTCGAAGAAGCTTAGTACCCTGAAAGCGAATCTCTCCAGCCTTCTCTGAGAAGAGGCGAGCAATCTGCGCATGTCTCTGCTTCCCTGAACTTTGCCAGGTTTTATGCATTAGGTTTACCACTTAAAGAAGTTTATAAGCCGGCTTCAAACTCTAGAAAGAGGAAGGTGCTGTCGATGTCGTACTACCAAGGTAACGACTTCAAAAAGATAACGGGGGGTAAGAAAGGACGACGCAGGGACAAGAGGAAATACGAGTTAGGAGGCCCGCCCATCAACACAACCCTGGCGGGAGAGGAGGAGAGGAAGATCGTTAGGACTGTGGGCGGGAACACCAAGGTAAAGCTGAAGAGAGCAGCCTATGTCAACGTTTACCTGCCAGAAGAGAAGCGTGTAAGGAAAGTCAAGATCCTAGACGTCGTGAATGTCCCGTCTAACCCCCAGTTAGCGAGGTCTAAGATAATCGTTAAAGGTGCGGTCGTTAAGACTGAGGTAGGGCTGGTCAAAATCGTTTCGAGGCCAGGGCAAGACGGAGTTTTGAACGGGGTGCTGGTAAAGTAGAGTACACGGTGTCGTAGTGAGTAGGGAGTACGAGAAAAGAAAGGTCGTCATATACCCTCACTACATCGATTGTTCGAGTTCTCGGAGCAGTGGAAGGAGGGTTCCAAAGTCGATTTGCGTGCCGAACCCCACGTTAGAGGAGATCGAGAAAGCAGCCCGGCGCCTAGGGTTTGAGGTGGAGGTCGAGGCGGACAAGAAGTACCCTCGAATGTGGAGGAAGGCTGGTAGAGTCGTTGTAAACAAGGTTTTTAACAAGACGAGGCTTCTCAAGCTCTTATCCATGGAGCTGAAGAAGATGAGGGGCTAAGAGCTTTCAATATCCCAGCTACCAGTACGCTTAACCCAGTCCTCGGAAGGGGGCCTACTCGAAATTAGGGTTGTGACCGCTTAACCCGTCCCTCCACATGATTAGGTCGTATTACGTGATTATATCTCATATATAGTGTATTACGTTCTTATTCCAACACCCGATTGAGGGAAACAATACTACAAAAAACGGTTGTGTCGTAGGTATTATAGGGTCCCTGGTTAAATACCGTGTCAACAAGGTATTACCACAGGAGGTTCAGTCAGGGTTTGAGGCGCTTGGGTTTCGTAGAAGTCGTGGGCAAGAATGGGATCCTGGTGGTAAGGCCATCCGTGAACGTCCGGGAGGATCTTATAGGCAGCCTCGTGTACGACTCCAATCTTCGGAGGCTTGGAAAAGTAGTCGACATAGTAGGGAGAGTTGACGACCCCAGGGTAATCGTTAAACTGGAGTCTAGGGACCTGGCCTCTACAATACGCGACTACAACGTGTACTACGAGCCCGCTCAGAGAAGGGGCGCTAGGAAGCAAGGGGGAGAGACCCAATGATGAAGATCGAGACGGCCGTTCTGAGATGCCCGGTGTGCGGTAATCAAAACATAGTCTTCGACTACTCTGAGAACGCGTATGTTTGTCCTGTTTGCGGAACAGTCCTAGAGGAGAGACCTATCGACTACGGTATTGAGACTCTGATAAAGGACGAGGCCACCCCCAGAGTAAGCGGCTCCTACACGAACAGGGTTCACGACAGGGGTATCGGGGGGACAGAGATAGCCGGTAAGATCGTCAACCACGTGAAGGAGGGCAGGGGCTGGGTCGCGAGACAGAAAGACGTCAGGGTTAGCAAGGGCGAGAGGGTCGTCGAGAAGGCGCTCAAGCACCTCAACGACCTAGTCAAGTTGATAAAGCCGCCTACCGCAGTCGCCGAGACGGCGGGCGAGATTCTCAGGGAGGCGGTCGCAGGCAAGAACTTTAAGGAGAAGACGCTCAAGCGGCTGGCCGCGGCCTCGCTGTACCTGTCTTACAAGATCCACGGCTACCCAAGACCATTTAAGCAGTTTGCTAGCGAGCTTGGGCTCGAACCGCAGGAGGTGTGGAATGCTATTAAGATGGTTAGCGAGTCCGTCAAGAACCTGAACAAGAAACTGGTGAGGAACGAGCCCCAAACGATCATCTCCTACATAGTGAAGAGCTCCAACCTACCCCCAGAAGTCGAGTTCGTCGCCAATAAAATAGTGGCAGAAGTCACGAGCACGGGGCTCGTGAGCGGTAAGGGGCTTTCAAGCCTCGCAGCCTCAGCCGTTTACGTGGCCGCTATCCTGACTGGGAACAGGAGGACTCAACTAGACATCGCTAGGACGGTAGGGTTGACCGACGTGGCGATCAGGAATTCCTATAGCGAGATAGTCAGAAACCTAGACATAGTGATCTCGATGTAGTTCTAACGGTTTCGTGTTTTTCTCATGTCAAATTATAAGCCTCTAATGATAGAATAAAATATTGGCTCAACAGCGACTTCAGTGACAGGTCGAATTTTCATGTCGAAGGATTCAGTAAGCGAGAGAATAATCGGGTTCTTACTCTCAAACGAGGGCAAGGATGTTCTGCAGAGCGAGTTGTGGAAAGAGCTTGGGTTGACTAGTAAGGAGTTGTCAAAGGCTTTGAAGAAGCTCGAGGAGGAAGGAGTCATTAAGAGAGAGCCCGTTACATACAAGGGTAAGAGGACTTACAGAATTACACTCGTAGCAGACACTTTAACCAGAGTACAGAAGACGGGTCTCCAGGCTGGGCGCCTCGGGAAGCTCGTTGTTAGTAGGCTGGTTGACGAGGTGCTCGACATACCGTGCGTATCCTGCCCCTTCATCAACAGGTGCTATGAAGGCGGGTTCTACGACCCAGTGAACTGCCAGTTCATAAACGAGTGGGTCCTGAGACACGGACAAACCAAAAGCACGCGTTGAGCCAGTCACGAGGAACTAGCTCCACTCGTCTCCCTTATGGCGCTTGTCAGAACGTCTAGAGGGGCATCGGTCTTCACACCCCTGTAGTCAAGGTGCGTCCTCGAGGCCTTGAAACCCATGCTTCTCAGCCTCTCGACGAGTGAGTCCATGTTCGGCATGTTGACTCCAACCCTCTTGCAGAGGAGATCTAGCCTTACGTACGGGACGTTCACCTCGACCTCGCTCTTCAACAAGCTGACGTACTTCAGCACGTCTCTGCTCTCGAGATAGGGTGTCTTCTCGAGGTTTCCGGCTACTCGGTCAACGAACTCCTTGCTGCCCAGCGGACACACCCATAGGGGGCCGATCACCACGGGCCTCCTCCCCCCTTTGCAGCTCGAGTCCGGCTCGCCGGTCTTTGAGAGCCCTCTCTCAAGGGTATCCGGGCAGTACCATACGTACCCCTTACACCTAGAAATCTCCTCGTACGGGTTCCTACGCTCGACCAGGTAGAAGACGCGGTAGTAGTGGGCCTTACTGAGGTACAGCAGGGGTGTGATAGCGTAGTTAAGGGCTGAGGCCCTCAAGGCTGTAACGTACGTCAAAACTCTTATCCCAAGTTCGTTCGCGAAGTCGACACTGTGGCACTCTAACCAGTACCTCTTGAGCGTCTTCTCCTTGTTCACGCAGGTCAGGGGTCCCTTGTCTGTGGCTGTGACGCCCAGTAGTGCCTTCTTCCCCAACGGCTTTAGAACGCTCTCGAGGAAGGGTATCGGCGAGCCGTAGGGGTCTACATCGGCGTAGTCAACGACTACACCCGTGAAGGTCAAGAGGTTGGCTAGAGCGTTGGCCTCCATATTGAACGCTGCGAGTCTGTCGTCCAGCTTGTTGAACTTGATGTTCTCGGTTATGTAGTCGTATGCCCGAGGGTCCACGTCGTTCAGTACCCCTAAACCTCCCGCCTCAAGCGACAGCCTGATCCCTCTCACGCCAGTACCCGAGAGAAGGTCGAGGAAGAAGAACTCCCTACCACTAAAGTACGTCTTTGCGACGAGTACGGTTACATCCCTAGAGAACTTAGCCGAGGGGTTGTAAAATACGGGCATCCAGGAAGGCTCTACTACTCCGTCCTCTCTCACGTACTCTGAGAGGTCGGGCACGTATACTTTTGCTAAGCCCTCTTCCACTACGATGGTTTTACTTAACAGCCTGCTAGTCATGTCCTTACGGTCTCTTCCCCCTGACTTTCTCCAAGACTACTAAGGGCAGTACACGGTTTAGCTCGTCCCTGTTCTCGAGAGTGAGCGTTACCTTCTCGGACCTGTCAATAAACCTCAGTATGTCGGGGTCAGACAGCCTGTAATGAACTACGAGGATAGCCGGCTTACCCAGTTTAAGGGCACTGATGAGCAGGGGTTTAAAGCTCGGGAGCTTTAGCTCCATGGGGCCAACCTCGTCCACGCATATGACGTCGCTGTTCACTACAGCCTCCTTTTTGAGGGCCATCTCGACGACCTTGTTTGCTTCTTCGACGAACACGCCATAGGAACCGACCCGTACAGGGGACGGGTTGTCTCTCCTGGCAAGCCAGGCCCACGACCTCGACTTCAAGTCGAGGATCTTGAACCCCACTCTCAGACCCGTGGGATCTCTCTCCTCGAAGGTTATGAATCCCGCGACGGCTAGTCCACTGCTCTTTAACGCCTCTACGATCTTGTTGAAAAGCGTGGACTTCCCCACTCCGGGCCTGCCCGTTATCACGAGGGTGTAGCCCATCCCCAGCTACTCACCGAGTATCTCTCTCAGAGCCTCCCCGACCCTTTCAATCCTCCTCTCGTCGTGTATGAACAGCGGTGTAGACCTTGTAATGCTAGTTAGCTTCACAGCGTTATCCGCCTTGAGCTCGACTTCGCTTCTGCTGAACCCCGTCAACCTCACTATCGAGACCGCCTTTTCGTCCTTGACAATAGCAGCGTCTACAGGTGTCGTTGTGAAGGAGTAGAGCTTGGCGTCCCTGACGTTCACGAGACTTAGTAACTCGTTTAGGAGCGGGCTCTCAGAACGGGTATCGTACCGGTCGAACACGCTCTCGTTGAGCAGGTCTATCTCCTCGAACACCTCCTCGCCCAAGAGCTCGGCTATCTTAATAGCTGTCTGGACAGACGTCATCGAGCGCCTGGTCTCGTACTGGTACACCGCCTCCCGAGATATGTTGAGCCTATTAGCGACTTCACTCCTTGAAAGGCCCAGCTCTAGCCTCCTCTTCGCAAACCCCTTGCTGCTTATTCTGACCAGGTAGTTCCCTCTCACGTTGAGCACTATGGGCTTACTGCTTTTCAACAGGTAGTCCCGGAGGAGGTTTTTGTTGACAACGTAGATGTCGTTTCTAACGTAGACAACGTCGTCTTCCATCTCGGTCTTCCAGTACTTCTCCGACACTATTAGAACCGACGATCTGTAGGTTGCGGAGAGCTTCTTTAGATCCTCTATCTCCCTCTTACTCACCCTAGCCGAGTCGTAAACCACTTTCAGAATTACCTTCTTGTCTCCAGACCTACCAACGACGTCTACACTACGGCCCTCCTCGGGGTAGTCTATCTCCTCTACAATAAAGCCGGCGCGGCTGAGGGTTCCGAGCGTTTCCTCTGTGAGCTCTTCTAGTACTCTGCTTTTCATCAACTACACCGGGCTAAAGCCCGAGGGTGCACTTAAAACTTTTACCTCTTGAACCTTGCGTAGACCATAGCGTGGTCCTTGTCGTAGGGCTCCAAGTGGACTACGTCCACTATCTCGAAGCCCCTGTTCTTCAGCGTCTCGATCTCTCTCCTGTAGACCTCGCTCGGCTCTTTCGTTACGTCGATGCTCCTCGCCTTAATGGCTAGTAGCAAGTACCCGTTGTGCTTCAAGAAGTAATCCGCGTTGTCCGCCACCACGGATGCCTGCTCTGGCTGGGCAATGTCGGCGTATATCCCGTCGACCAGCTCCACCACGTGCCTATACAGCTGTGGCTTCCTGGCGTCGGCGAGTATCGGGTAGAGGTTTTTCCTTACGTCTGCGAGCGCCACGAACTCTCTCATGACCCTGGGCGCGAACTCCACCCCGTATATCCTGCCCTTCAGTCCTATTATGTCGGAGATGTGGCTGGCAGTAGTGCCCGTAGCGACTCCGAGGTACAGGATCGAGTCTCCCTCTCTAATCGGTTGCTCGCTCAAACCGTTCGCGAGGGCGCCAGCTAGCTTGCTCCTGTACATGTTCCACTCCCTGTACTCTACGTTCTCGTACTTGAAGAGCCTCTCGCCGTAGACCCTGTGGCCTGGGACGAGGTTCTTGGTAGCCAGTCTCATGCTCCCGTCTTCGAGCTCTACCACGTAAACTCCGTAGTACTTCTCGTGGGGTTTAATGGTGGCCACTTCGCTCAAACCACTTCACCTCCTCTTCTGTCTACCTTTCTTGCTTGGTTTAACCTCTTCTGGCTTCTTAGCGGGCGGCTTCGCGTACAGGTTTTTAATCTCCTCGATTCTTTCCTGGAGCTCTTTAACCAGCTTGTCCCCTACAAACCTGCCTGTGTAGAGGTCTATTTTGGCCGCGATAGCGAGCTTTGCTGCGAGTGCTCTGGCGATCTTGCCTCTCTGCCACCTTGGGCTCTTGTGTATGGCAGGATATTGGAATATCACGCCGTGTTTCGGCGGTTTACCGCCCGTTCTTAGAGCCCTGAACAGGGCTTTCTCGGCCCCGAGCACTTGTATTGTGCTAGCAGGTAGCTTTGCCAAGTTCTCGAGGCTACCTGCCAGGCTGAGAAGTCTCGCGCCTAACTTACTACCCACGATAGCGGTGACGTTTGGTGAAACCTCTTTCATTACCGCGTCGATATAACCCTCGAGGGTCTCTCTGAGCTCGTAGAGGTCTAGTATGATCCCGGCGAGAGTCTTTATGTACTCAATGTCGAAATCGCTCAGGTCCGCGCCGATGCTCTTTTTCGCCGCCTCGGATATCTTCGTGGACAGCTCCTCGCTAAAGCCAAGCTTCTTCAGCTTCTCGTAGCTAATGTTCTCCCTGTCCCCAAGCTCGTAGACTATCCTTGCGTAGTCGTGGTGGTCTTTGACGAGCTCGTCTAGCTCGGGAAAGTGTATGCTGTACCACTCCCTCAGCCTAGACACGTACAGGTTTATGGTCTTGTCGATGTCGTCTATAGCCCTTATAGCTTGGATCGCGAGTAGGTCTCTTTTCTGGGCCTCTTTCCTGAGCTTCCTGCGGGACAGCTCGAGCGATATCTCGTGCAACCTCGCGTAGAACTCGTCTGTAGAACTACTCAAACCCAGCTCTACGGCCAAGTCTTGTAGCCTCTCCTTGAACCTGCTTATCGCACTAGCTCTCACGTCGACTCTCGGAGTTAAGCCAAGGGAGCTGGCGATCTTCCCGTCCTCTATAGTCTCCACGACTACTTCGTTGAACCCCATAGACTTCGCCTTCTCGAGCACCTCTCTCGCTTGCTGTGTCACCTTGCCCTCCTCGAGGTCTATGAGGTAGTCTATTATCTCGTTAGTCTTGAAAGGCGACAGGCTCTCTGCTAGCCTTTTCCCCTCCTCGTCGAGCAAAAACGCCCCTAGCACGTTCTGCGTAAAATAAACTGCGGCCATTCTTTCACCTAACCTTCTAATTCTACTTTAAGAACACTCTTATTTAAATATCCCCAAAACAAATAGTTCTAGTAGCGTAAAACAGCGGTGGTCATGTATGCCAAGCCACGGCTCACTTACGAAGGCGGGCAAGGTCAGGAGCCAAACGCCCAAGATCCCGCCCAAGGGTAGGAAGAACAAGCCGCCGAGAGTCAGGAACAGGGTAGAGTACGCGAGGAGAGTCTTGGCCCCGGCCTCTAAGCCTACTGTAATGTAGGGTTTTTCCTAGAGCTAGGAACCCTAGACGTGTTAGACGACAGTTATTTTACTCCACGAAACTCTATTGTTTTTCTGGCTAGGGAGCTGGGAAATGGTGCTTGTCTACCACGGGTATACGGGGAGACTAGCCGCGTTGTTGTCGGGCATAGGGGTCGAGCCAGGTGATAGAGTCAGAGTTGTGAAGGATGGTGAGGTATTCGAAGGAGTGTTGATGCCGAGGTACACCGTCAGAGCGAGCGAGGATATACTTGTCATAAAGCTGGAAAACGGCTACAACATAGGAGTAAAAGTCGACGAGAGGACGCAGGTAATCCTGACCTCCAAGAAGGCCGGACTAGAGAAGGTAGCACAGCCGGAGGGGACCGTAGAGAGCAAGGCTAAGATCGTACTGTTGAGTACAGGGGGTACGATAGCCTCTAAGATAGACTACGAGACGGGCGCTGTCGTCCCAGCGCTTTCGACTAGGGAGATCACGGAGTGGGCCCCTGACCTGTCCGACATAGCCGTGTTCGAGGCAAGAGAGGTCATGAGGGTGTTCAGCGAAGACATAACTCCCAGCGACTGGGAGAGGCTCGCGAACGAGGTCTACAGGGAGATGGTGCAAGGCGTGAACGGGGTTGTCATAGCTCACGGCACTGACATGATGTCCTACTCCGCCGCGGCGCTGGCCTTCGCTATCAGGGACAAGCCCGTCCCCGTCGTGTTCGTCGGCTCTCAGAGGAGTAGTGACAGGCCAAGCAGCGACTCCATACTAAACCTTAAAGGCGCTTTTATAACCGCGTCAAGAGCGCCGATAGCGGAGTCGGTTGTCGCAATGCACGCCTCTACTTCTGACGACCTGATAGCCGTCCACAGAGGAGTTAAAGTAAGGAAGATGCACACGAGCAGGAGGGACGCTTTTCAGTCGATTAACGACAAGCCTATACTCCTAGTGAACCCCTACACCTTGGAGGTCAAACAGGTTGGGAGGATTTTAAAGAGTAGAGACCCTACGAGAACACCCGCCTTGGAGGCTAGGTTCGATGACAAGGTTGCCTTGGTTAAGGCCTACCCCGGGGTACAGGACGAGATAATCGACATGCTCGTCGACAAGGGCTTCCACGGCATAGTCATTGAGGGGAGCGGGCTAGGACATATATCGAACAGGCTAGTAGACTCGATAAAGAGGGCCGTCGAGAGCGGAGTCCCCGTTGTAATGACGAGCCAGTGCCTCTTTGGCAGGGTGAACTTGAACGTCTATTCCACGGGGCGCAGGCTCCTCGAAGCCGGGGTTATTCCAGCAGAGGATATGTTGCCGGAAGTAGCCTACGTAAAGCTTTCGTGGGTTCTAGCCAGCAAGACGAGGGACATCGCGGAGGTCAGGAAGTGGATGTTGACCAACCTCGAGGGCGAGATAAACTACAGGCACACGCTAGACCTTTACCCGAGGTGGTCGTATGAGTAGAGTGGTTCAAGGCCTCGACTACGAGAAGCTCGGTCTAAGGGTTGGGCTGGAGATTCACGTCCAGTTGGACACGCGGGAGAAGCTGTTCTGTGGCTGCCCCACCAAGCTAGTGGAGGAGGGCGCGGTAGACGTCTTCTACAGGGAGTTGAGGCCTAGCAGAAGCGAGATGGGCGAGGTCGACCCGGCAGCCGTCCTCGAGTGGAAGAAGGGCAGGAGGTTCAAGTACGATTTCCCCCGCTCAGCCTCTTGCCTCGTTGAGGCCGACGAAGAACCACCTCACCAGATGAACAGAGAGGCCCTCGAGGTAGCTCTAGCTGTAGCTCTATCGCTGAACATGAGAATCGTAGACGAAGTCTATGTCATGAGGAAAATAGTGATAGACGGTAGCAACGTCAGCGGATTCCAGAGGACCAGCCTGATTGCGATGAATGGCTGGCTCGAAGACGAGGAGGGGAGGGTGCGTATCCAGACCCTGTGCCTAGAGGAGGACGCGGCCAGGAAAGTAGGCGAGTCGGAGTATGAGGTTGAATATAAGCTTGACAGGCTTGGTATCCCGCTGGTCGAAATAGCAACAGCGCCAGATATTCACAGCCCGGAGCAGGCTAGGAGAGTCGCGTTCAAGATAGGTCAGCTAGTCCGGTTGACGGGTAGAGCTAAGCGTGGTTTGGGCTCGATCAGGCAGGATGTGAACATAAGTGTTGCCGGTGGGGGCAAGGTCGAGATCAAAGGTATTCAACACCTTTACATGATTCCGAGAGTAGTAGAATACGAGGTGTTGAGGCAGTTAAGGCTCCTGGAGATAAGAGAAGAGCTACGTAGGAGGGGAGTAGACAAAGAGGGTCTCAGAGCAGTATTCGTAGACTTGACCAACCTGTTCAGGAACACTCAGTCGAAGCTGATCAAGAGGCTCCTCACGGAGAGGAACGCCGTAGTCTACGGGCTCAAGCTTGCTGGATTCAGGGGTCTACTCGGCCTCGAGTTACAGCCTGGTAGAAGATTCGGTACGGAGCTAGCCGACTACGCGAGGGTGTGGGCTGGGGTCGGGGGCTTGATCCACAGCGATGAGCTACCGGGGTATGGAATAACAGTGGGAGAGGTCAACGAAGTCTATAGAAGGTTGGGAGCCGACCCGGAGAGGGACGCATTCGTACTGGTGGTCGACGAGAGAAGCAAGGCGTTGAAGGCTCTCGAGGTAGTCCTAGAAAGGGCTAAGGCTGCCCTCGACGGCGTTCCCGAGGAGACTCGGGCTGCGAACCCGGACGGCACGACGAGGTACATGAGACCTAGGCCCGGAGGGGCAAGAATGTACCCTGAAACAGACATCCCGCCTATACTGATAACGAGCGATCTGATCGAGTCTGCGAAGCGTCTCGCCCCCGAGCCGTTCGAAGCGAAGCTAGAGAGGTTTGTTCGCGAACACGGGTTGAGCAGGGAGCTAGCCACCAGCGTCATAAACGACATAAGGCTCGACCTCTATGAGAGGCTTGTAGAGAAGTGGAGGGGGAAGGTACCGCCAGTCTTGATCGCCTCGACTATAGCGAACACGTTGAGGATGCTCGAGAACGAGGGGGTTCGCGTCGAGAACATAGAGGACGAGCACATAGAGAAAGTCATAGATCTCGTAGCCACGGGCAAGTTGGTGAAAGACGCCATACCGGACGTGCTAAGGGAGGTCTCTAAAGAGCCCGGTAGGGACGTCGAGGAGGTCGTTAGAGAGCTAGGCTTGAGCAGGGTCTCCGAGAGCGACGTACTCGACATAGTAGACAAAATCGTGAAGGAGAACTTGGAAAAGTTGAAGGCAAGGCGTGACAAAGCCTTCAATATCGTTATGAGCGAGGCGATGAAGGCTCTTAGGGGTAGAGTCGAGGGCTCTGTTGTAGCGGATATCGTTAAAAGGAGGCTCAAAGAATTAAACATACTGTGAGAACTGCTAGCGATGAGGAGTACTCCCGTCTATGATAAGTCAATGATTTGAAGGCATTTGGCCGAGCGCTCTACGCATGTGATGAGGTCCATCGAACGACCGGTGAAGATACACGAGCGTGCTGATAGGGCTGTGAAGAACCTTGGCCGCTGTTGACCGTGGATGATCTGAATGGTAGCCACTGAGCCCACATACACTGATACCCGCGACCTGCGGAGGGGGTGTGCACCCGGCACTTCAAATCGCGTTCGAGAACAGGGCCCGGGTATACGTGTCGGCCGCCAGCTTTCTCGGGTGTTTCCATGGCAGGCCCAGACGACATAGTCGGCATCCTGAGAGAAGTGTCTTCTGCGTCGCTGAGGTATCGCTCCCTGAAAGAGATCAGCGCCGAGATCAGCGTTCCGTACGAGAAGCTGACGAGGCTTGTCAGACGAGGTTTTAAACTAGGTTTACTGAGAGAGTATTACCACGTAGCGTTGCACAAAATAGGGTTTCTGGACTTCGCAGTAATAAGCGTCTCACAGAAAATCCCTCCCAAGTTTTGTTTGGGGGGCGCGAAGCCCGACGTTGCTTACTATTCTTTCACCTCGAGACCCGCTATCTTGGTGTATGGTAGGGGTCTAGGAGAGAGACTGGAGAGCGGTGTGAGGTACGTTTGTAAGCCAGTAATCAACGGGAGAGTCAGAGACGTGCTTGTCCCTGTAGAGGACGGTGATAAAATAGAGCTACTGAGGCTCGACGAAGTTGCGGAAGGAGAGCCGGTATCCGAGCTAGACAAAGTCGACGAAGTAACGCTCTTAACGCTCTTCAGACATTACAACCCGCCCTTTAAACCGCTCACCCTGGCCGAGCTGTACGGCTTTGTCGGGCTGGGAGTCACCTTCTCGAGTTTCCTCAACCACTACTATAGGCATGTGGATGGGAGGCTGACGAAGAAGAGGCTGGTTTTCAGGCAGGGGGGAAGCTACGCTATCATGGTCTCTTCGGCGCCAAATCTCTCGACCTTGCGGGAACTGCTAAACGAGTTAGTCAAGATAAACGTGGTTACAGGCGTGGATCAGGTGAACGTTATCGAGGGCTCCCCGCTCATATCGGTATCTCACGTCTGGGTCAGCCCCCAGCACTTATACGCCGCCGACGTTGGTCACGACGTTTTTAATTTCACCAGCTATGAGATCTACTTGATAAGAGCGTAGGGGCTGAGTTTGGTTTTAAAATCGTACAGGGACGTTAAGCTCTCACACAGCGAGTTCGCCGAGACCCTCAGACGGGTAGCCAGTAAACTTAACTACACAGGGGGCGGTGTGAGGTATAGGATCCCCGGACTCGTGGAGATAGATGAGAACTCCTTCAACGAGCTCTACGTGCTCGGAGACGTACACGGAGACTACTCGAGCGTCAAGCTGGTTTTCGAGACCATCGGTATTCCGGAGAAACTAGGCACAGGGGTTAAGCTGGTCTTCCTCGGGGACTACGTCGATAGAGGGTCTTACCAGGTAGAAACGCTCGCGTTACTGCTCGAGTTGAAAGACAGGTACCCGGGCGACGTTATCCTATTGCGAGGTAATCATGAACCCCCGAGGTGGTTGCTACCCTACCCCCACGACTTACCTTACAGGGTCTCACAGTACTTCGGGCCCGAGAAGTCGAGCGAAGCCCTCCACCTCTTATACAAGTTCTTCGACAAGTTACCAGTAGTAGCTGTCCTGCCAGGCGAGGCCGTGCTGTTACATGGTGGACCCCCATTCAGGACGCTCCATGCGAGCACTCTCGAGGAGGCCTTCTCCGTAGGAGACCCTATGCTAGACGACCTAGACTTGGAGACGGTGCTCTGGAGCGACCCGGTGGACGAGGAGACGTATTTAGTGGAGTCTGTGAGAGGAGCTGGCTTCTTCTACGGACAGAAGTTCACCGACAAGTTCCTTAAGATAGCTGAAGTCAAGCTCATAATTCGAGGGCATGAGGCTGTAGAGGGTTACAGGATCAACCACGAGAGGAGAGTTATAACGGTCTTCAGCGCGCCTACCCCATACCACTTAGGGACTACTGGTTTACTGAGGATCGTCAAGACGGGTGCTGGGTTTAAGTACGAGCTGATGAGGGTCGGTGTGATATCTAGGAGAGTGATCGACAAACTAGAGTTCGAGTCCTATTAACGGAGTTTAATTTATAAGGAATGCTACCTTAATATCGTGTTATGAAGCAGGGGCGCAATTGAAGTGGTCGGACAATCGGTCCTCGACACTTTGATGGACATGACCGATGAGCTCCTGGGCGACATGATCGAGGAGATCATCGAGGAGTACTACGAGGACAAGGTGGACATAGAGTCCGAGTACGAGGACATACTGAACTTCATTGTGAAGAGGCTCGCTCGTAAAGCCGGTAAAAAGAACAGAACGGAAAAATACCTGAAAATACTGGAGAAGCTCAGGAAGAGGTCTTCGGTGGCTAAGCTGATACTCAGCTACCTGATCTCCGAGTACATAGAGGAGAGAGACTCCGGAGCCCTCGAGAGCCGGTCTTCTAGTAGGGAGTACTCGTAGGGGGTACTCATTCCTCGTAGAACTCGTAAAAAGGAGTCTGCAGAGGAAGAAGTAAGGAAAAAGAAGAAGTCCGAGACTAAGACGAGGCGTAAAGCCACCAGGAAGAAGACTTTCGAAGCGGGCGATCTGTTGGACAAGATGTACGGGTACGTTAACGACGCGTTAGGGCTTTCTCAACTAGGTCTAGACGAGGAAACCTCCAAGAAGATCGTATTAGAGGTGCTTGACTTTGTTACACAGGGTCTCTCCTCTAAACCAGACGTGGACACGGTTCTCAGGAGGATCAAGAGGTTTAAGCCCCAGGTCGACGAGCTTGTATCGGCAAAGATGCTTGAGCTGATAAAGAGACCTACACGCGAGCAGCTCGAGTACATCGTCTACAGTGGGGGTAGGGCGGCCATCGCCGAGGTCGGCAGGCTATACAAGCTGGCTAAAGAGTATGGTAGGGAGGACCTGATCGCCACCCTTCAGTACCTTTGGACTAAGTATGGGATCAGGTCACCAGTACAGTGCCCTAAGTGCGGTTTTAACTCGGTAATGCCGGACTATTCCTGTCTTGTCTGCGGAGCCGTCGTAACAGAGAAGTACGTTAGAGACGCCCTCGACTTTAGCGATAAACTCAATAGTTTTGTTAAGACGGCGAGCGTAGGCGAGCTCAGGTTAGCCGTCGAGCGTGGATACGTGCTACTCGGGGAGGACGGGGTCTACCACCCCTTGTACAGGCCTCCCAAGCCAACTGTTATGTTCCAGGTATACTTGAAGTCGGACGAGGTCGCGCTGATCGTGGAGGAGATCGAGGGTAGAAGTCAACCTATATAGGAGACCTCTTAGATCCTGAAACGCAGGTTGACCTTCTCGAACACAGCTCTAATCCCGCGCCTCAAAACCATCAAGTCGAGCCTGGGGTCTCCGAAACACCCTTTTTGTTCGAAGATGACGCTCTTCTTGTAGAACACCCTCACTGCCGGCACGCTTCCTATGCCATCGGCGAGCTCCTCGTGTTGTTTGACGTTCACACGGCAGAATAGCAACCTAGGGTCGGCCACCTTCCCCAACTCCTTTATTACCTCTGAGAAGAACCTGCTCTCCTCTACGTCGGGGTCGTAGTACTCAACAATCACAGGCTCTTCAATGGATAGAGCCCGCTCAAGCTCCTCTCTGGTTGTCAGCTCGACGCTCAACGCCTAATCCCTTGGTTTCTACTCTACTTCACCACCTTTATTAACTCGCTGAGAAAGGTTTATATAGAAGTAATATCATCACTTCTATGCGAACTGGTTCCCAGGTGGTAGTCTAGTATGGCAATGTATGGTATTCCAGTCTTAATACTGAAGGAGGGCTCGCAAAGGACTGTTGGAAGGGAGGCATTGAGAGCAAACATCATGGCTGCCAGGGCTCTAGCCGAGGTCCTGAAGACTAGCCTAGGCCCGAGAGGACTAGACAAAATGCTCGTGGACAGCTTCGGCGACGTCACCGTCACTAACGACGGTGCTACAATAGTGAAGGAGATGGAGGTTCAGCACCCGGCGGCTAAGCTCTTGGTAGAGGTCGCGAAAGCCCAGGACGCCGAGGTTGGTGACGGGACGACGTCGGCGGTCGTCCTGGCAGGCGCGCTCCTTAGGAAGGCCGAGGAGTTGCTAGACCAGAACATCCACCCCACGATTATAATTGAGGGATACACAAAGGCCCTCAAGGAGGCCCTTAGAATACTAGACGAGATCGCCCTCAAGGTCAACCCCTCTGATAGAGAGACGCTCAAGAAGGTCGTCTCCACCACTATAGCAAGCAAGTACATCGGTGGACCGTTAGTAAGCGAGAAGTTGACGAACATGGCGATAGACGCGGCTTTGACCGTCGCAGATAAGAAGCCGGATGGGACGTACGACTTCAGGGTCGACGACGTCAAGATAGAGAAGAAGAAGGGCGGTAACGTCCTCGACACCCAGCTGGTGTACGGTATTGTCCTCGACAAGGAGGTCGTACACCCTGGTATGCCGAGGAGGGTGGAGAACGCGAAGATAGCCCTTCTAGACGCAGCTCTCGAGGTGGAGAAGCCCGAGATCACCGCCAAGATAAACATCACGAGCCCTGAGCTCATGAACGCCTTCATCGAGGAGGAGGCCAGAATACTGAGAGACATGGTGGAGAAGATCGCTTCTACTGGTGCTAACGTTGTGATTACTCAGAAGGGTATTGACGAGGTAGCCCAGCACTTCCTGGCTAAGAAGGGTATACTAGCCGTGAGGAGGGTTAAGAGGAGCGACCTCGAGAAGCTCGAGAGAGCGACCGGCGGTAAAATCGTCAGCAGCGTGAGAGACCTGAAGCCCGAAGACCTAGGCTACGCCGCACTCGTAGAGGAGAGGAGGGTGGGTAACGACAAGATGGTGTTCGTAGAGGGCTGCAAGAACCCGAAGGCGGTCACCATACTAGTAAGAGGAGCCAGCGACATGGTGCTCGACGAGATAGAGAGGAGCTTGAAGGACGCCCTCAACGTCCTGAGGAACGTGTTGAGGGTGCCTAAGATAGTCCCGGGCGGTGGAGCCACAGAGATAGCTGTCGCTTTGAAGCTTAGAGACTACGCCGCAAAGATCGGAGGCAAGGAGCAACTGGCTATAGAGGCGTTTGCCTCCGCCCTTGAGGAGATACCTTTGATACTAGCAGAGACCGCCGGTCTAGACCCGCTGGAGACCCTGATGAAACTGAGGCAATACCACAGCGAGGGCAAAGTCAACGCTGGGATTGACGTCATAAATGGTGTTGTGAGAGAGGACATGAGCGCCATCAGCGTCGTTGAGCCGCTGCTTGTGAAGAACTCGATGATCAAGACAGCTGCCGAAGCCGCAGTCACGATACTGAAGATAGACGACATAATTGCCGCCAGCCCGCTGAAGAAGGAGAAAGAGGAGAAGAAGGAGAAGAAGGAAGAGGAAGAGACATCGCTCGGTAAGACCAGCTTTTAAGGGAAACGTTTTTTAACCAAACAACTAATCCCAGTTCTCCATGCTGAGTGTTTATTGAAAATACGGTGTTTCTAGATGTCGACGTCTGAGACCGAGAAGCTCTACTACAGCAAGCTCACGCGGTTTGAAGTGGCGCGCGTTGTAGGGGCTAGAGCGCTCCAGCTAGCCTACGGCGCCCCTCCCCTTTTCGACATTTCATCTTTCCCCATAAAAGACCCTGTCGCGATTGCCATAGCTGAGTTAATAAGAGGACTGTTGCCAATGTCTATTAAGAGGAGGGGCGTTGATGGAAGCACAGAGCTCGTACCAGTCAACAAGCTTATTACAGACGATATTAAGCGATATCTTGAATCTATTCTCGACAGCTGGGGTCAGAGTAGAAGGCTATAGCACGTACTACTCGGCTGGTCTAGGCGAAGTAGCAGACGTAATACTCGTAGAACCATTGAGCGAAGAACTCTTTAACAGGGTATATCGAGAGCTGGTAAAGAAAGGCTACATGGCAGTACAGTTGAAGTCCGAGAAGCCGGTTTTCAGGATTATACCGATCAGCAGTAAGCGGTCTAGGTGGAAGATCCCTCTCTTGCTCGCCACTATGGTCACAGTCTTCGCCACAGGTCTCGGCCTATCGGCGTCCTTCTACACTGTCACGGCTGACGTTGTCGCCTGGAGTGCCGTCTACACTGTCATATTCATAGTCGCCCTGGCTGTTCACGAGTTCGGCCACATTCTAGCGAGCAGGAGGAGCGGCGTGCTGATCGAGGGGCCGTTCTTCATTCCGGCTCCCCCGATACAGCTAGGCTTCATAGGCACTTTCGGGGCTGTCATAAGCATGAAGACCATACCGCCGGATAAGAAGAGCTTGTCTCAAATAGGGATTTCAGGCCCCCTCTTCGGGTTTTTGGCGGGGCTAGTCATAGCACCTATTGGAATCCTCTTATCGCAACCCCTAACTGTTCAACAAGCACAGTCAATGATCGAGGCAGGTTTGGCGTCGCCACTCGCAGGGGTCCCGCTGATTTTCCAGGTACTCGAGTACTTCATGGTTCCCCAGGGTTACACTATACTCGTCCACCCGCTTGCGTTCATAAGCTACATAGTCTTCCTGGTGACATTCCTAAACCTCATCCCGATAGGGCAGTTGGACGGCGGACACGTTCTCAGGAGCTACTTGTCGCCGTCTCTGTACGACCTCGCCGGTTGGGCTAGCATTGCCTTATTGATGTCGCTCGGCATCTTCTACGGAATATACCTGTGGATAGGGATCATCGCTCTACTGTTCAAGCTCCTCTTCGGCAGGTACCAGCACCCTGGCTCGGCTAACCAGTATAGCGAGTCTCACAACTTGATCTACTTAGCGCTGTACCTGGTCTTGCTCGCTTTAACAGCCCCTATCCCATAATATAAACATGTACCGATGTAACCAGAGGCCCCCCGTAGACCCGCACGGTGGACTATGTGACGTCGTTCGTAGACTTGTGGCAACTGAGAGGCAGGGTCGTCATTATAGCCGAGAAGCCTAAAGCTGCCAGCAAGATCGCGTCTGCCGTCCTGCCTAGCTACCGTAAGATCGCGGTACAGGGGATCCCCCTATACGTGTACAAGGGCAACGGTCTCGAGGTGACGGTCGCAAGCGCGGCGGGGCACATCTTCAACCTATCAACGAAGCTCTCCGGCTACCCCGTTTTTTCATACGAGTGGGCACCTTCGTTCGAGGTCGACAAAAGGTCTCTGTACATAAAGAAGTTCTACCTAGCGCTCGTGGAGGCTTGCAGGGGCAGGGACTACTACATCAATGCTTGCGACTACGACATCGAGGGCTCGGTCATAGGCTTCCTCATAATAAAGTTCCTGGGAGACCCCAAGAGGGCCCTCAGGGCGAAGTTCTCGTCTTTGACGCCCGCAGAGCTGAGAGAGTCGTTTAAGAGACTGACCAGGCTGGACTACGAGATGATAGAGGCGGGGCTAGCGAGGCACGAACTCGACTGGTTGTGGGGAGTAAACATAAGCAGGGCTCTGATGTCGGCTGTCGAGAGGGCTGTTGGCAAAAGGGTAATACTTAGTGCTGGGAGAGTACAGACGCCAACACTAGCATACGTTGCCCAGCAATTGACCGAGAGAAACCACCATATACCGTACCCAATCTTCTTGCTTAGCATAGTAGTCGAGAAAAACAGTGCGAGAGTCAGTGCTTCGAGGGAGAAAGGAGTATTCGAAACCCAGCGTGAAGCACTCCGGGTGGCCTCTCTAATAAAAGAAAAGAAGCACGTTCAAGTCGAGGACTACACAGAGGAAAAGGTCTCGGTGCTACCTCCGTTCCCGTTTAACTTGGGCGACCTCCAGGAGGAGGCGTACAGAATATATGGTTTCAGCCCGTACAAAACACAGGAGATCGCCGAGAGGCTGTACTTAGAGGCGTTGATAAGCTACCCCCGTACAAACAGCCAGAAACTCCCGCCTACGCTGAACTACAGGACGATACTAGACCAACTAGCCGAGAACCCCGTTTACAGGAGCCTCGTAGCCCAACTGTTATCCGAGACAGGCGGTCGCCTGAAACCGAGAGAGGGCCCCAAAGACGACCCAGCACACCCGGCGATATACCCAACAGGTGTCAAGCCCCCGCACAACCTCCCTCCAGATATGCTCAAAGTTTACGACCTAGTGGTCAGGAGGTTCCTTGCGGTTTTCAGCCGCCCCTACGAGCTTGTGAGGCAGCGGGTTGTTTTCTCCGCAGGCGTCCCGGGCGAGACGTTCTACAGCGAGGGACAGTACCTCGTCAAGAAAGGGTGGCTATCGTACTACTACTTCCACACACCCGAGGAGAGAAGGATCCCCGTGTTCAGGAAGGGGGAGTTGGTCAGGGTCGTCGAGGTAGATTTGAAGAGAATGTCGAGTAAGCCCCCCAATAAGCCTACTAAAATGAGCATCCTCAAGTGGATGGAGTCTGTTGAGATAGGGACCGAGTCTACAAGGGCTAGAATTATCGAGACGCTATTTGACAGGGGCTACTTAAAGATGAGCTCTAAAGGGGTCGAGATAACAGACCTGGGTCTCGGGGTGATCGAAGTCATAGAGGAGTTCTTCCCCGAGCTAACCAAGGTGGAGCTGACAAGGGAGTTCGAGAAGTCCCTCGAGGACATAAGAGCAGGTAAGACATCTCGCAGCATCGTGGTAGAGAAAGCCAAGCAGACATTGTCTTCGCTGATCGAGAAATTCGAGCCGAGGAAAAGCGGTGTCGGGAAGGAGCTGGCAATAAGGCTCGGTCTGATCGCCCCGGCCAGCAAGTGCATAATATGCGGTAGGCAGGCGTTGTCCGGCAATATGTGTAGATATCACTACGAGGCGTATAAGAGGTTAAAGGAAGGCTACCTGGAGTGGTCTAGGAGAGAGGACGTCTCCTTCCAAGACTACCTGAAGCAGGTGGTGAAGTCTAAGTCCACCGGTAAGTGGGTCAAGGAGGTAGCCGAGGCCGTCCTTAGGGGGGACGTCCTAGGACTTGGCTAGCTCGTGATACCATATCGCGAGGTAACCCAAGTACGGGACCTTAAACGTGTGCCCCTCCACCGAGAGGACCACCCCGACGATCCTGCTGTAGGACACTCCTACAGGGACCCCGTCGACGACGTCGAAGTATATGTAGTCTGGTATAGGATTGTTATCGCCCTGGGTTACGTAGTAGTACTCCCCGTTCTTTACTCTGACATCTATCACCCTGTGTATGATCAGCTTGTTGTAAGCCCTGTAGATGACGATATCGCCGACCCTGATTTCATTGGGCGCTGGGCGGTAAGCGAAGACGAGATCTCCCTCTCTCATGAGAGGGTACATGCTCGAGCCCTCTACAACGGCTACCGTCGTCTGCGAGCTGTTTATCAAGTACAGGAGTACTTGTGTTAAGACGGCGACCACTAGTACAAGTGTCAGGGCCTTAAGAACAGCCCGGGTTAGGCCCCTCAAGGCCCCTCCTCGCGGAGGATTTCGTCTACGTCGAGTACTATCTCTTTGGGTTTCCTCTCCTCTTTCTCCTCGAACCTTTTACCGCCCTCGATCTCAACACCGCTTCCACCGACCTTCAGCTTGCTGATCGTTGCCCTCCACCTGTGTCCACACCTATTACACTTGACCATGCCCATGACGGTTATCGTTATCCTGCCAGCGCTGTCCGGCAGCGGTGATACCAGTTGCCACGTCTTCTCGACCACGACGTCGGTGCTCCCGCACCTGGGGCACGACAACTGCTTACTCATGGCAGACCCCTTAATGCTAGGATTAATGCTAAGTATAGGAGTAATGGAGTTAATAACAGTGATGCCAACCCTCGGGCCAGCTTACCTGTCAACCAGTAGGCCACGACCACAGCGAGGCCCACTAGGGCTGGGTAGGCGACCTCCCCTCTCCTGGCCGACACCACGACGAGTGCTAAGTACAGGAGAGTAGACGGGTATGCCACGTAGATAGCCCTGTTCTTTATCTTCTCGTAGGAGAAACTGGTGAACAGGACGTAGGCTACCATTACTAGAGTTAAAGTTATTACTTCTAAGACCATAGCTGGAGACATAGCGTACTCCTCTGGGGTGAGTGTAGTGTACCTCGTTTACCACTCAGAGTATGACGAGGCGTTCCTAATAAAGCGTGTCAAGGGTAGGTGGGTTCTCGACAGCAGGGGGAACCCAACAGTCCAGGTGAAGGTTGTAACAGAGGGCCTTGGAGTAGGCGTGGGCTACGCGCCCAGCGGTGCGTCCACCGGAACACACGAGGCTCTCGAGCTAAGGGACGGCGGTAGGGAGTTTCACGGTAAAGGTGTTAAGAGAGCGGTCGAGAACGTCAACAGGATGATAGCCCCCGTGATCATAGGGATGGACTCTAGAAAACAGTACGAGATCGACATGAAGATGGTCGAGATCGACGGGACGAAGAACAAGGCGAGAGTCGGCGGTAACGCTATAGTTGCTACCAGTATAGCGGTCGCGAAGGCGGCGGCTCACACCATGGAGGTACCGCTCTACCAGTACATAGGTGGTAAGCAGGCGAACGTGCTCCCGGTTCCCATGCTCAACATAATAAACGGGGGGGTTCACGCCGGCAACAAGCTCGACTTCCAGGAGTTCATGATCGTCCCCGCCGGGTTTACCAGCTTCAGCGACGCTCTTAGAGCGAGCGTCGAGGTGTACCACGAGCTTAAGAACATACTGAAGAACAAGTTCGGGCCGATGGCCACTAACGTGGGAGACGAGGGCGGTTTCGCGCCGCCACTAGAGAGGGCGAGAGACGCGCTAGACCTCTTAATGGAGGCCATAAAAGCGGCGGGCTATAGCCCGGGCGACCAGATAGCCCTAGCTCTCGACGTGGCGAGCTCTAGGCTTTTCAAGCAGGACAAGGGCGTTTACGTTGTTGAGGGGGCCGAGCTCACGAGCGATAAGCTACTGGAGTACTATGCTGGGCTGGTAAGCGACTACCCGATAGTCAGCATCGAGGACCCGTTCCACGAGGAGGATTTCGAGACGTTCGCTAGGTTTACGACCGAGTTTGGCTCTAAGATCCTCATCGTCGGCGACGACCTGTTCGTGACAAACCCTGAAAGGCTCAGCCGGGGTATTGCTACAAGGGCCGCTAACGCTATATTGGTCAAAGTAAACCAGGTGGGCACCCTGAGCGAGACGTTCACAGTTGTGGACATGGCAAAGACGGCGGGCTACAGGACTATAATAAGCCACAGGAGCGGCGAGACCGAGGACACGGCCATCTCCGACATCGCTGTTGGCGTAAGAGCCGGGCTTATAAAGACGGGCGCTCCAGCTAGAAGTGAAAGGACGGCCAAGTACAACAGGTTGCTGGAGATAGAGGAGGAGGTCGAAAAGCCGGTATACCCGGGCTTCACCGTGTTTCCGAGGAAGCCCTAGCCGTAAAAAATCATGGAAGGATTAGCCCTAGGACGATCAAGACGGCGGCCGTGACCACCATTAGTTTGAGGAATGCACTCACGCTCATGTTTGGTAGTGCCTTGATCAGCCTCACGAGTCCTACTACTAGCAGCGACAGTGCTATCACCAGTATTATTGCCAGCCCTACGAAGAACAGTACTGCCCCTACTCCTCCGGCTCCCGATAGCGCGTTAGCTACACCACTGAATACCTGGGACGCCACTCCTAGCCCCATGCCATTCCCCTCCCTAGAGTCGGGCTGTTAGATTTAAAAAGAGGGAGGCTCTTACGCTATCTTGATGATGACGGTTAAAAGCGTGGAACGCCGAGCGGCGATGCCAGGCACCAGGCTTCTGAGGAGGCCTCGGGTTCTATTACTGCTCTAGGCCTCCCTCAGCCCGGTCGTTTATAACGGATCTCATGGGGATAACTGGTCGGTCGAGAGGTGTTAGTATGGAGATAGTAGTAGACCAGATCGACGAGTACCTGGGTAAGCCAGTTGTAGACCCTTACGGTAGAAGGCTTGGTTACGTAGTCGGCTTCTACAGTGACGCGGACGGTAAAGTAAGGTCGCTAGAGGTGAGCCTCGGCGATGTGGAGTTCAAGCAGGTAGACATAGAGAGGTTTAGGTTCGAGAACGGGAACATAGTCCTAGTACCCGAGTGGGAGTTCATGGCTGTTCAGCTCGAGAACAGGATTTTGAGGCTTAAGAAAAGGATAGCGGCGCTAGAGGAGCTCAACGCTAGGAAGGACTTACCGAAACACGCCTACGACTCTTTCAAGAAGTCCCTTGACGAGAGCCTGATGAAGGTGAAGGAAGACGCTAAGAACGTAAAGGAAATGCTCAGAAAGAGGATACACGAGCTGGAGGACACGATACTCGAGCTAGAGAAGGCTATGACGAGTATCAAGGTGAGCTACCTCTCGGGCGAGATACCTGAAAAAGCCTACAAAGCCGCGAGCGAGCAGATCAGGAGACACTTAGAGAGTTGCGAGATGGAGAAGGAGAGCGTCAAGCAACACTTAGACAAGATAGAGGCGTTAGAAAGCCAGCCCGTAGACCTATCCATTAAGACGACCCCCGTTCCTCAACCTCAGCAGCAACCCTCTGGCCAGCCCATGCCGGTTGTCGTGATCGAAGGCGGCTAGTATTAACGGGATAAGACTCCGACGGTTTTTTAAAAGCCTTCCTAAAGCCATATCTTCAACGGCAGGGTGTTAAGCTTGTCCATGTCTAGTGCTGTGGCCCGGGGAGGCTTGCTGTCTAGGATAATATGGGCCTTGAAACCCAAAGACCCCACCACCAAGAACCTTTACGACGCCATAGTCATACTTGAGAGGATGATCAACAGCCTGGAGTCCTCGAAGAGGAGCCTTAAAGCTGTCGTAGACGAGCACGCGAAGAGGTCTAAGATGGCCGCCCAGGACGGGAAGACGGAGTTCCAAGCGATTTTCGACGAGGAAATAAAGCACATCTCTAGCCTAATGGCCATATTCGAGAAGGTCACCTACGACCTCGTCAGGGTGAGGTACAGGCTCGAGACACTGACACTAGTCGAAGAGCCCATGAAGATGTTGCCAGAGGTCATAAGGGAGCTACAAGACTTAAGGCCCGAAGTAGAGAGGATAGCGCCCGAGCTCACGACTATGCTCAACGAGGTCGAGAGGAAGGTCTCCAGTATAATGGCGGTCTCCAACCTGGGGTCATCTACGCTAACCTTACCGCTACCTAAGAAGCATGTCCAGGAGGCGCAAGGGGACGCGAAAACGGCCGCCCCCGCACAGTTACCGCCTCTCCCACCTACGGAGACTCCTCTCTCAAGTAGGCAGGGTCGAGTAGAAAAAAGAGAAGTGGCCGTGGAGACGCCCGTCCCTACAAACGTCGTTGCTCAGTGGGTGCTCGACGAGCTGAGGGGTAGCGGCGGGATCTTAGACCTGCCCTCCTTTACGTCTAAGTTTAGGGTGAGCAAGGAAAAGGTCTTCGAAGCGCTGAGGTACCTAGAGGAGAAAGGAATAATTAAGGTTAAGCGATACTAAACTGACTCACTTTTTCCTCGGGGTGTACCCGATGGCCATGCACTACTTAGTCGAGAAAGGCACTGAGTACGCCAGGCTCGCGGTCGAGCTAGACAAGAAGGGGGAGTACGAGAAGGCTATAAAGTACTACAAGGCCGCTATCGAGCTCTTCTCCAAGTACTTATCGCTCTACCCGGACAACTCGCTCGCAGACTTCTACAAGGACTTGATCGCCAAGTACAAGCTGAGAATCGAAATACTGGAGAAACACATGGAAAAGGCCAGCGTTGCTGGGGGCTCACCTGGAGACGCCTCTAAAGACGACGTAGAGGTCTTGATGCCGGACAAGAGGAGTAACAAGAAGAAGTTCGACGACCTAGTCGACCTGGAAGACGTGAAGAAGGCCCTGAAGAGGGCCGTCATCTACCCTGTAAAGACGCCACACCTATACCCGCTCGGGTGGCCCAAAGGCATACTCCTATTTGGTCCACCCGGCTGCGGGAAGACGGAGATATCTATCGCGCTAGCCAACGAGATAAACGCTGCGCTCATAAACGTGAGCCCCGCGACGATTATGAGCAAGTGGCTTGGAGAGTCGGAGAAGAACGTAGCCAAAGTGTTCAACAAGGCCAGGGAGATCGCCTCTAGCGGTACCCCGGTCATCATTTTCATCGACGAAGTAGACGGTTTGTTCCAAGAGTACAGCGACGAGGTCGGCGGCGAGAAGAGGATGCGGAACCAGTTCTTGATGGAGATGGACGGTTTGAAGGAGAAAGAAAACAGTAAGCTACCACTGTTTGTAATAGGTGCCACCAACAAGCCGTGGAAACTCGACATAGGCTTCATCAGGAGGTTCGAGAAGAGGGTGTACGTCCCACCGCCGGACAGGGAAATCAGGAAGGCGCTCTTCAAGTACTACATCGACAAGCTCTCTAACGTCTACAAAGCCGACGAGCTGGACCTAGACAAGCTGGCCGAGATGACCGAGGGGTACAGCTCCGCCGATATCGCCTCTATCGTGAAAGAGGTGCAGAACAACATCGCGGAGGAGTTGAACGAGAGGCAAGACGGGAAGACCTCGGGCAGCGTCGAGAGGAGGCTCACTATGGAGGACTTCGTCCAGGTGATAAACAGAAGGAAGCCGAGCATATCGCCGAAGATGATCGAGGCCTACAAGATATGGTATGAGCAACACGGAGCTACGTGAGCTTAGTTCATAAACCCCCTTGCAGAACATTATTGGTGAGGCGATGAAGCGAGTCATGCCTCTTGAGCTCGTGATCGGCTCAGGGGTAGACGAGCCGATGACCCAGGGCAGCGCAACGTATTCGGCTTCAGTCTTTCAGGTGGATCTCGACAACGTCCTTGTCCATCAACACGTGGTCGAGTCCGACCTTCTCACCGGGGTACTTCGACGAAGGACCCCATATTCTGGCGTAGTAGAAGTTCTTAACAAAGTCATCGTGGACGCGCCTGGCGACGTCTAGTACCGTCGCCCCTCTCTTGAGGATGAGCGGTTTGTTCGAGACCCCTCCATGAGGAGACTTTGTGTAGACGCGGATGATCTCCAGCTCCCTGAAGATCAGCTCGCCCAGCTTGTCGAGGCCCTCACCGGTCAGTGCTGACACCCCTACGACCACGCCTGGAACGCCAGCCTTGCTCACGAGCTCCTGGACGAACGCCTTATCGCCGAGATCGATCTTGTTAACCACGGTGACCGAGGGCTTGTATAGGACGTTTCCAAAGATCGCGTGCTCGACGTCGTCGAGACTCACGCTACCCATAATCCTGACGTGCGCGTTGTAGATGTTGTAGGACGCCAGAAGCTTCTTCACGTCCTCGACGGTGGCGTTGACGAGCTCGCCCATCATGGTAACCCTTATACCCACTTTCCCGGTCTTGAACCTCTCGATCTCCACCCTACCTTTCGGCCTCGAAAGGAGTATCCCAGCCGACTCCAGCTCCCTTCTCAACGCCAGGTAGTCGCTTACGACGTCCCTGGTAGCGTCTAGGACCAATAGGATCAAGTCAGCGTTTCGGCAGAGGCCCATGACCTTGGTGTTGTACGGTCCTTTACCCGGTAATACCGGTGGGGAGTCGACCAGCTGGAAGTATATGTCTTCGTACCTCAACATACCTACCTGGGGGGACGTCGTAGAGAAGGGCACTTCGGAGACTCTCGTTCTAGCACCTGTCAGTTTGTGGACTAAAAGGCTCTTACCCGAGTTAGGCAGCCCAACGAGTACCACCTGAGCGGCCCCCTCCTTCTCTACGAGGAAGCTTACCCCCCGCCTGGTAGCCTTTCTCCTCCTCTCCTCGAGCTCGTCTCTCAGCTCGGCCAGTCTTTTAGTAGCCCACTCCCTTAGGTTCTCGGTCCCCTTGTGTTTAGGAACCGCGGATAGGAACTCTTCGAGGGCTTTGATCTTTTCCTCTAGAGTCCTAGCCTCGAGTACTTTCAGCCACTTGGCCTTGGCCTCGGCTGGAAGGTTCGTCACCATCTAGGTCTCACCCCTCTTAATGTAGTCGAGGAGGCTCCTAGCACTCTTCTTCCACCATGAGGGGGCAAGTCTCTCCAGGTTCCTCCACTTCCTTCTCACTATGAGCGGTGGCGGGCTTAGCTTAGAGTACTCGGTCACCCACTTAACCGTCTTCGGGTCAGCGGAGTACCCTGAACCGAAATCGCCGAAGAGGACTCTACCAGGCTGGATACTCTCGTCTCTAAGCGTTTTGGCTATTATGCTCGCCAGGGAGACCACCGGGTACTTGGAGTCGGCCTCTGGCTCCATGACGAATACCGCTAGCTTGTCCCCGTAGAGCTCTGTGGAAAAACGTCTGAGCTTGGACTCCCCGCCTTTTATCTCGTCGACATAGATCTCGACCTCCCCACCTCTCCACGCCAACTCGCGGATCAGGAGAAGCACCGTCTTGGCGGCCTCCAGCGTGGCCGTGTTTAAGTTCTTCGAATCTATTTCGGCGGCGTGGACGTAGATCGAGACGAAAGACACCGGAACTTCGCTTAAGACCGCTGCCCTTGCCTTGGACCTCGCTCCGGGAGACAAGGCCTTGCTATCCCTGACGCCGAGCTGTTCGAGTTTATTTATTACGCTACTAGACACTGCTACGCCGGTAACTACCATATCCCCGATTAAAGGCCCTCTCCCCGCCTCGTCTATCCCTATGACGAGTCTATGCTTTGTCAAGACAGATGTTGACCTCTTCTACGCCACTTGATCTAACAAGCTCGCTGTAGCCTGTGAATTTAAATGAGCAATCGCAGTTTAAAACGAGTTCCGGTGGGTACATTACGTAGAGCTTGAGCATGTTCTCCTCGCTGAAATCGCCGACTTTCACCAGCACGACCTCCTCGTCTATACTCCGCGCCAGCCCTCTAACAAGCCTCTCGACGCCTCTAGTGTACATGAGTACTTTCCTCGAGCTCCTGTATCTCTTGACCTCGGCTAGGTCGTCGCAACCCTGCGATGCTAGCACTACTACGTACATCGGGCACTCCTAGCCTAGGGTTCTGCCAGAGTTTATTAAAATACTTGGTAACACCTCTTATTAGTGGTTGAACGTCAGGTGTAGGTCTTGGGTAAGTTCTTTGGCACAGATGGGATTAGAGGCGTCGTCAACGAGACCCTAACACCCGAGTTCGTCTTGAAGATGGCCCAGGCCATAGGCAGCTACTTTGGAGAGGGGTCTAAAGTCGTCATCGGCAGGGACTCTAGGGCTGGAGGCGACATGATCAAGAGTATCGTGATAGGGGGTCTGTTGTCGGCGGGGGTCAAAGTATACGACGCCGGTTACACTCCGACACCCGCGCTCCAGTACTGTGTTAAAAAAGAGGGTTTTGACGGAGGCGTGATGATCACTGCGAGTCACAACCCACCGGAATACAACGGGATAAAGGTGATCGGACCGGACGGCGTCGAGATACCCAGGGAACACGAAGACGAAATCGAAGACATCTACCTAAACAGCAAGTTCAGGGTCTCTAGCTGGAGGAGTGTAGTGAACGACGTCGTCGAGTTCAAGGTGTGTAACGACATATACGTGGAGGGCGTCGTCAAACTCGTTGACAGTTACCTCATAGCGAAGGCTGGTTTCAAAATAGTCGTAGACCCCGTCAACAGCGTTGGCGCCTTGACCACGCCCAAGATCGCTATGAAGCTCGGCGTCAAGGCCGTGGTCGTCAACGGCACGCTAGACCCCCTCTTCCCCGCCAGGAGCCCGGAGCCCACGCCCGAGACGCTCGTGGAGACTGTGAAGCTGGTTAAGGACTACGGGGCCGTAGCAGGGTTTGCACACGACGCCGACGCGGACAGGGTCATAGTAGTAGACGAAAACGGAGTCGTGCAGTGGGGGGACAGGACAGCCACGCTCTTGGCCTACTACCTGAAGAAGGAGCGGGGCGAGAAGGGCTCTAAGGTATTCACGGCGGTCTCTAGCAGTACCGTGATCGAAGACGTGCTTAAGCCGCTGGGCGTCAGTGTGGTGTGGTTGAAGGTCGGGAGCGTAGACATAGCCCACGAGATGAAGAAACACCAAGACGTGTTGTGCGGGTTCGAGGAGAACGGCGGGTTCATGTACCCCCCGCACCAGTACGTTAGGGACGGTGGGATGACTATGGCGCTGTTCCTCGAGATGCTCGCGAGGCTCAGGGCTAAACCTAGTGAGCTGTACGGCATGTTGCCCAAGGTCTACGTCTTGAAGAAAAAGTACGGTATGGACAGAGAGACCGCGCTGAAAGTAGTCGAGAGGGTGAAGGAGGAGTTCAAGAACGAGAGGCAGATAACCGTAGACGGCGTCAAGGTGATTAGCAGAGGCTACTGGGTGCTCGTCCGTCCAAGCGGCACTGAGCCCCTCCTTAGAGTGATGCTGGAGGCGGAGAGCGAGAGTAAAGCTAGGGAGATAGTTGAGAGGATAGAGAAGATCATCGGCGAAGTAGCGGGGGCGAGAGCATGATGCGCTACTGGGGCGTAGACTTTATACGGTGCGTCGAGTGTAAACACCACCCTCTCCAGCTAGTGGTGTTGGAGTCGGAGGAGCAAGACGTCGACGCTACAGGGCTGGAGTTCCCTATATGCCGTAATTACTGTGCCTACTTGAACAAGCCCGTAGTCAAAGGGGAGCAGTACCCGTGCGACAGGTGTTTAAGAGTAGGCATCAAGACGGGCGTCCTCTACTGTCCTAACTGCGGTAGGTGGTACCCGATCAAGAACGGTATAGTCTACTTGTTGCCGGATAAGAAGAGGAAGGCCGAGTCAGACCTCAAATTCCTGGAGGCTTATAGAGACAAGCTCCCCAGCCACGTAGTCTACGAGGGGAAGCCGTTCAACTTGTCCAGGACTATTGGGGGCTAGAGCTTATTAGGGTAGCTACCTATTACACCTTAACAACCAGCTTGGATGTGGGCTGTAATGGGGGACATTTTCGCAAACCTAGATGCATGGGTTAAGAGGCAACAGGAGGTCAAGGAGGGGTTCAAGAAGGCGGAGGCGGACTACAGAGAGGCCGATAGACTCGCCCTGATACTGCTGTCTAGAATGGCCTTCCAGCACATGATGAGGACTATAGAGGCCTTCGACCAGTGGTTGAAAGACCCGGCCATCACAGCTCACATGCCGAGGGAGATGCTGGTGGACTTGTGGGAGAAGCTGAGGGTACTACTCTACGGTCTCATAGACCTAGACATCGAGCACACGAGCAGGTACAACGAGTTCTTGAAGAAACTGTCGGCGGAGGGTAGACTAAACCCGCTGTTGTTCTACGAGAAGGGGGAGAAGGAGCCCAAGAGGGTACAGCTCCAAATATAGCATTCTTGAAGCGGAGGTTTCGAGCTCTCAGCTACGCTTTGGACGCCCTTCTCTTGACCTTAATCTCGACTTCCGTGTCGATCGGGGCGATTTTGGTCTTGAGCTCGTTGACGAGCTTCTCTATGGCCTCCTTGTCGTTCTTAAGAGATGTCTCAAGGTGTTTCCCTAGGAACTCCCTGCCTAGGCTGCTCACGGACAGTTTTTTCTTCTCGTTCACCTCTAGTAAGCCGAGGTACTTGAGAACTGAGAGGTCGCTTGATACGTCCTTGCTCGTCGGGGTCTGGCCTATGACGACGAAGTTGTAGCCGAGGTCGTACCCGTTTTGCCGCATATGGTAAAGGAGGTGTATCAGTGCTTTTTCGCTTATGTCCTTGAATTGGGAGGTGATGTATAGGAGCTTTATTAGTCTAGGGCTTTTCTCGACGTCGCTTAAGGTCACGACATGCCTTGTAACGATCTTTAGCTCCTTGCTCTTGGAGGTTTGTGGTTGTTGCGGTTTAGACACTCGCCACACCCGCCTTGTACCTATTACGTTATCACGGCCTATAAAATTGAGTCGCAGCATTGTACCGGCGAAGTATTTGAGCCGATACGTCATCTCTAATAGTCTGGAAGATAAGCAGTTGCGTGATGGTCAGGTTTGGGAGAGGTTAGAGGAGAGCTGGAAAGAATAGATGTGGCCCGGATATTAGATATCGTGGCGTTGAAAAACCCCAGTCTCAGAAGCGAGGTCGACAGAGTCAAGGAAGCATATGATAGGCTTAGTAGACTCCAATTATATGGTTTGGACCGCGAGGTTGTTTTCGGGGCCTATCTTCTCCTCTACAGGGTGACGCAATTGGCATACGCCGTCGAGAGGGGTTTCGACAGCACCGCAGTAGCGTCCCTGTTGAGAGACCTTGGGAACACCCTAGAGGAGACGTATGCTCGTGCTCTCAGAAGCAGTAGGTTACAGAGATTACAACTCGCCGCCCCTGTTGTTCTGTCCTCAATAGCGTTTCTCCTATGCTACGCGAGTTCCGGTCTATTCGTCCCGCTACTCTCGTTCATACTGGGGGCTATTGCAGTACCCCTCTTCGCTTTGTCCGCAGCGTCTTCATACCTGTTGGACATATTAGGCGGGCTGTTGGGCCTTTCTACCTCGTTTGAACAAGGGTATGACGCCCTCACGATCACGCTGTACACCCTGATCGTTGTCACCAACGCTACATACCTGGTGCTATTCGAGGCAGCCAAGTACGGAGGGAGCGCTTACGCAAGGCTTGTCTCCAGCTACACGCTCGAAAAGGAGGGTCTAGTCTTCGTAGACGCTGTTAGCGTGGAGGTAGACGAGGAGGTCTTAAAGCTGTTCGCGAGAAACTACGGAGAGATAGGCAAGGACCTGCTGCTCTACAAGATCAACGCGTTGAGGGCCACAGGGTTCTCGAGTGACGAGATAACGAGGAGGATTAGGGCCCTACTCGATAGCTACAAGGAATAAAACGACCACTTCTAATTATAGAGAGTATTGATTATTGGTTTTGAGCTACCCAGTGCGAAGGGTGGTGTAAGCAATGCCAGAGATTAAAGTAGAGACTATCAGGAGGATGGCGAGGATCAGTACCCACAGCCACATAAGGGGGCTGGGACTGGACGAGAAGGGCAGGGCCCTACCTGTTGCGGACGGGTTAGTGGGGCAGAGAGAAGCTAGGGAGGCAGCCGGCATTATAGTACAAATAATCAAGTCGGGCAGGATGAGTGGCAGGGGCATCCTCTTCGTCGGGCCCCCTGGTACTGGCAAGACGGCGTTGGCTATTGCGATCGCGAGAGAGCTCGGCGAAGATACGCCGTTTGTCATAATGAGCGGCAGCGAGATTTACAGTAGCGAGAAGAAAAAGACGGAAATACTCATGGAGGCTCTACGCAGGTCTCTAGGCGTGAGGATAAGGGAGAGAAGGCTTGTCTACGAAGGCGTTGTCAAGGACGTCAAAGTCAAGAGAGTGAGGCATCCCATGGCACCCTACCTCACCATACCCCGTGAAGCACGCATAGTACTAGCGACAAAGGACGAGGAAGTCCCGCTGACAGTCGGCGAGGAGATAACCGAGCAAATAATCGAGATGGGGATTAGGAGGGGTGACGTCATATGGATCGACGCAGAGACGGGCAGGGTCTTCAGGGAGGGCAAGGCGAAGGACTTCGCCGAGGTGAAGACGTACGACGTGGAGACCAAGAGGCTTGTCGAGATACCTCGCGGTCCGGTCAAGAAGGAGAAAGAGATAGTCAGAACCCTTACGCTGCACGAGCTTGACACGATCGTTGCCTCCCAGAGGGCGTTGATAAGCTTCTTCGGTTTCGCCTTCGAGAAGGAGATACCGCCGGAGGTTAGGAAAGAGGTCGACGAGACGGTTAGGAAGTGGATCGAGAGCAATAAGGGCGAGATAGTCCCCGGAGTCTTGTTCATAGACGATGCCCACATGCTCGATATCGAGGCTTTCAGCTTCTTGACGAGGGCGATGGAGAGCGAGTTCTCCCCCTTGATCATCCTCGCGACCAATAGAGGGATGGCCAAGATAAGGGGTACGGACATCGAGTCCCCGCACGGTATCCCCCTGGACCTCCTCGACAGGTTGTTGATAATACCAACGAGACCTTACACCTCTGAAGAGATGAGGGAGATAATCAAGATTAGAGCAGAAGAGGAGGACATCAAGCTGAGCGATGAAGCTCTAGAGGAGCTAGTCAGGCTCGCTACCGAGACGAGCTTGAGGTACGCTGTACAGCTTCTGGAGCCCGCCTACATAATAGCCGGCGAGAACGGTAAGGAGCAGGTAGGGGTCGAAGAGGTGAGGAGGGCGAGACAGCTATTCATAGACTTGTCAGCCAGCGTTAAGTACTTGAAAGAGTTCGAGTCCAAGTTCTTAAAGTGAGAGTTGATGACGGCCCTCGAGAAGAATAGAGTAGCCGGTCTACTGAGGGATCTTCACGTCCTTAGTAGCAAGACCCCTAGACACGAGTCATCAATACTCGGCTCGATGACCACTACGCCAGACCCCTTAGCACTTCACGCCTTCAGTGTTTTTTCGCACACGAACCTGGCGGACGTTGAGCTCTTCCCGCCTCTCAAAGACATGTACAGGGAAGTCCTCGAATTCACAGCCGCTTTGTATGGGTCTGGCAAAGGCTACGTCACGGCTGGCGCTACCGAGTCCAATATAGTGGCGCTCTTTGTCGCCAGGGAACTCCACGGGAGGGAGAGTAGTGTTGTTCTAGCACCCGACACCGTCCACTTGTCTGTAGAGAAGGGTTGCAGGCTATTAGGCTGTAAACTCGTGAAAGTCCCGACAGGAAACAAGCCGGTCGACCCGGGACTGCTCGAGGACTACATTCGGGCTCACAGACCCTTCGCGATCGTTGTGACAGCAGGTACCACGGAGCTGGGTCTAGTGGACCCGTTGAGAGAGGTCGCCAGAGCGGCTTCAGAGCACGGCGTCTACCTACACGTTGACGCAGCTTACGGGGGCTTGATCGTACCGTTCCTGTACGAGAAGGGGCTTCTTAGAGACAACGTCTACTTCTACCCGGGTGTCTCGAGCATCGCCGTGGACTTCCACAAGTTCGCGGCAGCCCCCCCACCAGCCGGGCTCTTACTGTTCTCTAGCGACGAGTACCTGGATAAGAGCTGCTTCGAATACTCCTACACGCTCTCGGGGAGGACGTGCGGCATACTGGGGACTAGACCCGGAGGCAGCCTAGCAGGTATCTGGGCCGTCGTCAAAGCAGTGGGAGCAGCGCGTCTAAGGGAGAGGGCGCTATGGGCGTATACAGTGGCCGCCGACCTCTACGAAAGGATTAGCTCACTACGCGGATTCGAGGTTGTCAAGCCTCAAACCACCATTATGGCCTTCAGGCATAGGAGGGTGGACAGCCGGGCTCTCCTCGAGTACCTGGCCGAGAGAGGCCTGTTTGTCTACAAGGCGCCCAGCATCCGCGGGTTGAGAGTCGTGGTAATGCCCCACTTCAACGAGCATTTGATCGGCAGGTTCCTGGACGCCCTAGACGAAATAGCGAGGACTACAACTGATGCCTAGTCTCGGCCTCATCTATAGATCGTTGAACGAGGACGACTTCAAGGTTCTCAGGGCGATGGAGAGGCTCTCAAAGAGGCGGGAGCTTATCCCGCTAGAAGACATCGTCAGGGAGACCAGGTTATACGAGGAGAAAGCCTCGCTGGTGCTGTACAAGCTCCACAAGCTCAAACTAGTAAAGTCGGCTTTGACGGGGTCCTCTAGGTCTTTTAGGCTGACTTACCTGGCCCTCGATATGCTAGCGTTGAAGAGTCTCGTTGACCAGAACATTGTATCCGCCATAGGCGATAAGGTGGGCGTCGGTAAGGAGAGCGACTTGTACAGAGCCATGTCACCCAGCGGAGAAGTACTGGTTATAAAGTTCTTGAGGATCGGCCGTTCCAGCTTTAGGAGGACGAAGCTTCTGAGGAGCTGGGCCCAGTCGCCAACAACCACGTGGTTTGAGCAGTCCAAGGCCGCGGCCGAGAGAGAGTTCAAGGCGCTGGTCGACCTCTATAGCAACAAGGCGAACGTACCTAGGCCCTATGGCTTCAACAGGCACGCGACAGTAATGGAGTTCATCGACGGAGTCGAGCTGTTCCGCAGGCCGCCACTTAGAGACCCATTGAAGGTCTTGGAGCAGATCTTCGAGACGCTGAGGATAGCCTACTCGAAAGTAGGCATCGTCCACGGGGATCTGAGCGAGTACAACATAATCGTGTCAAAAAATGAAGAGAGGCCCTACATCATCGACTGGCCTCAATTCGTGTACAAGGAGGAGCCCAACGCCCTCCCTCTACTCAGCAGGGATGTCAAGTACATCCTGCGGTTCTTCGGCAAAGTGTACGGTGTCGGCGGGGACCCGGACGAAGTCGTTAGGTATATCACGACCTAACCTCGAGGGGGAGGGGCACGAGACTTCGGGAATTATTAAATAAGGCGTGAAATACTTGCATGTTTGTTGGCTGACAGTGCGCCAAGGGCTGGCATTTTGTCCCAGTTCGAGGGTCCAACTAACAGGGGCTCGGAGGACGTATGTGTAATAGGCGTGGACATCCAGCCAGGTCACTCACCCTCGTCCACTCAAGCGGCTAAGTACTCGGTTGTCGTTCTGAGAAACAACGAGGTCAAACAGGAACTGAGAGACGCGACTCTAGGTAAAATAATTAGGCTTGCGTGGGAGTGCGGGAAAGCGATCGTCGCCGTCGACAACATCTACGAGCTCGCCCCCGATAAAAAGAGTCTGCTAAAGCTCTTCGAGATGTTCCCAGAATCCACGGAGATCGTCCAGGTCACGGCAGGGGTAGAAGGATTCAGGAGCCTCGAGGAGATCAAGAGGAGTTTAGGCCTAGACGGCCTGAACACTTCAGACCCGCTGTCCTCAGCCCGCATAATAGCGTATGCCGCTAGTAGAGGTGTGGGTCTTAAGATCGGGAGGCGTGTCACGAAGACGAAAATCGTTGTTACACGGGGTAGAAGTGTAAGCCACGGAGGTATGAGCCTGAACAGGTATCTAAGGAGTATTAGGGCCGGGATACTCTCGGTTACAAAGGACATAAAGAAGGTGCTCGACGAGAAAGGGTTAGACTACGACCTATATATCAGGAGGAGTAAGGGGGGTCTAGAGAGGAGCGTCTTCATAGTCTACGCTCCGCGCAGTGAGTTGTATGGGCTGGTGAGACCTATTAAGAGCAAGGGGGTGAAAGTAGTAATAAAACCCCTAGCGGACATCTTCGTCGGGGAAGAGGACAAGGAAACCCCGTTCAGGCCCGTAATCGTTGGAATAGACCCTGGCATGACCACGGGCTTGGCCATTATAGACCTCGACGGTAGGGTTCTACACGCTTCGTCCTACAGGGGTATAGACAGGTCCGCTATAGTAAACATCATATCTGAGTACGGTATACCCGTTGTGGTCACCAGCGACGTTAACAGCCCACCAGACCTCGTCGAGAAGATCGCGGCCCAGACGGGCTCGGTCCTTATATCGCCTCCCAGGGACCTGGAGGCGAGCGAGAAGCAAAGGCTACTCGAGAAAGCCGTCAGTCTGAACAAGGACCTAGAGCTAAAAGACTCTCACGTCAAAGACGCGGTGGCGGCCGCCTACAAGGCGTTGAACATGATCTCGGAAAAGCTATTGGTGGTGAGGAGGTACGCGAGACACTATAGATTTAAGAACAGCCTGCCCTACATACTGAGGGAAATCCTGAAGGGAAGACCTGTAAACGAAGTGATAGAGAAGTACATCGAGATAGAGCTCAAGAAATCCTCGGCACCCGCCAAGCCGGTAGCCCTTATTGAGCGACAAGGAACACAGGAGTCAAGCGACACTCTAGCGTTGAAACAGAGGCTCGTAGAATTGGAGGCCCTAGTCAAGTCCCTGGAGAACAAGCTAGCTGAGAAAGAGGAGGCTTTAAGGGACCTCGAGCTCGAATTAAAGCTCTTAAGCAGTAAAAAGTGGGACGAGGAGTGCGAGAGAAGGATTTACATGCTGACAAACGAGATCGGCGAGCTGAGGAAGAGCGTAGAGGACAAGGAGAGGAAGATCGACGAACTGGCCGAGACGCTGAACAGGTTGTCTAAAGCCCTCAAGGAGGTGTCCGAGGGCAACTTGTTAGTTGTCCCAAGGTTTAGAAAACTCCCTGACGCGCTAAAAGTTACTCCACCACAGCTCGTCGTCTTCGTGGACGAGGTTGGGGTGTTGGATGAGGAGACTCTCAAGTACTTGAAGTCGAACAAGATCGTCGTCTTGACCCGTAAGAAGGGTATTAGCTACACGCCGGCAGCAATTATAGAGTACAACCCTGTCGTGGAGTTTAACGACGTGGTTATAGTCGAGAAGAGGGTCATTAGCGAAGGCCAGAAGCTTTGGAGCGACATCGAGAAACAGGAGAGAGAGGACGAGCTTAATCGCGTGCTCAAACTCATTGAGGAGTATCAAGCCGATCGCATGAAAAAACTCGGTGTCAAGCGCTTCGACAGGTCAATATAGTGTAACTTTACCCTCGAGTATCAGCCTCGTGACGTCCCTGATGTTGTCTAGCTCGTTGTTAACAACACCCTCGATCTCGCTGACTATGTGGGAGGGCAGGTCGGTCTTGGAGAAGTCTAGCGGGATCATCTTAACGCTGACTACTTGGGGGCTGTCTATGGGCTTACCTATCTGGCTCAAGATCTCCACGTAGACGTCTTTCACGTACTCGCTAGACGCCTCGTATATTTTCTTTGCGAGGAGCTCCGCCAACACGTTATATATCTTGCCGACGTGGTTAACCGGGTTCTTGCCAGCCGTAGCCTCCAAGCTGATCGGCCTCATAGGCGTTATCAGCCCGTTAGCCCTATTCCCCCGGCCTGTCGCCCCGTCGTCCCCGTGCTCAGCGCTAGTCCCCGTAACGGTTAGGTACACTACGCCTTTTTCGGGCATGTCTGCTGTGTTGACGTGTACCTCCACGTTGTAGTCTGGCATGACTTTCGAGGCGAGGTTCAAGACGTCCTCGACCACTTGTTGCTTGTAGTTCGAGTACTCGCCGACGTCCTTGACCTGGCTGTCGATGAACGCGACGGCTATGGTCAGCCTCACCTTCTTGTCCACCCTTAGACCCATCACCTTTATGTCCTCTCCCACAGCTGGGAGCTTTTTCTTGTAATCGCGAGAGTTGAGAAGCCTCTCGGTCTCGCGGACTAGCTGCTCTAGTGGTGTAAGCGGGTAGAAGCCGACCCCGATACTGGTGTCGTTGGCCAGGGGTACACTTCGTTTACCCGCTTCGAACACAGCGACAAGGTCGGCGCTCCCCTTCCTGACCATGTAGTCTACTACTAAGTGTGAGTCCGGGTCTAGATACCTCATGTTCTCTCTGATCCAGTCCCTAACCGCCTTTACGATGATACTGCCAAACGGCACTCTCTCGACGCCACTCTCGGTTCTAACCTCCGTAGTGGCTCTACCGGCCACTATAATGTAGATCGGTTCAATGACCTCGCCTCCACCGAAACGGGGGTTGGCCTGACCGCCCACGAGCAGTGTTTTGTCGAGGTTGTGGTGTAGGATCGTCCCGAACTCCTTTAAGTAGTACTGGCAGAGAGCCCTCGAGGCAACTTCGCTAGCCGAGTCCGCTATGTAGTCGGGGTGCCCCAACCCCTTCCTTTCAACTAGCTCTACACGCATGTCCCTGACGCTTTGAAATTTTATCGGTTCAACGACTATGTTTCTCGCCACTTTAATCACCAATAGCCCAGGTTGTTTCCTTAATTAATAGAACCAAAAGATTTTATAATTAACCCCAAGTCTTGACTGTTTTTACTACCACGGAGGGGCCCGGTAGACGCTCAACTATGTCGTTGACCGAGATGAACTCGCTGGCCAGCCCCTTCACGATCAAACCGTAGACTTCCTTCGCAACAGTCTCGACAGGCTGGTTGGACGGCCTCAGAACCACGTATGAGACTGTTCTGCGCTTGACGAGGTCCTCAGGGCCCGTGAACAGCCTGTAGTAGACCCCGTAGACGCTACTCTCAACCTTCTCGACCCCCAGCGCCAACTCGAGGGGTATGCTCAGGTAGTTTCTTTTACCGTAGACCATGAATGAGCCTTTTGACAGGTACTCCCCGCTCGGGGGCGACTTGGAGACCTGTCCTCCCCTCACCCAGAACACCTCTATGGACGCTAGACCAGCCCTCCAAGCTTTCGAGTAGCAGGCGGTCAGATACGCTGCTTCGCGTATATCGGTCTCGGGCACGTCCCTGCCGCGGGTCTTCACTACAACCACCGGTGCCCCGTGTACATCGGCGTGGAGGAATATGTCGCTCTCCTCCATGTACTTCCTGTATATCGTCTCGTTCTGGTCGGCGTCGCGCCCACCTATAGCCAGGAACCCGTTGCTCGTAATCGTCCAGTGAAACCTCTCGTACCACTCTCTAGGCCTTATCACAAGTCTGGGCTCCTCCAGCGATGCTTCGCCTATTTGTTTCAGCTCCTCCTCCATTTCACGCTTTTTGTTCATAGCGGTTTCGAGCTTCCTCTCCAGCTCGCCGATCCTCTTTTTAATCTCGATGACGTTTCCTTTGAGGTCTAGCCTTATGTCAAGCCATAGGGGGGAGTCCCCGACTTTTACGAGGACCAACCCCTTGTCGGCCTGGTAGGACGCGACCCCGCTACACCTCTCCGGTACCGACTCCCAGCCAACAGTCCTTCTGACTTCTTGGGCGCAAAGGAGTGCCTGCTCGACTAGCGCGTAGTTTTCGTAAATGGTGCTCAGGACGCTCCTGTACCAATCTAAGTCTTTTTGGAAAGCCGAGATGCGTTGCTGGATTTCGTCTATGGCCCTCTCTAGTTCGGCCGCCTTCTCGCCCACTCTCCTCAACGCAGTCTCTCTAGCAACCCTCCTCTCGTAGTGTCCGAAGAACGTGTCTACAGCGGTGTTGAAGTCTACGTCTTTGACGCTCAGCCCGTACTCCTCAATGAGGACGCTTGGCTTGAACGAAGTGAACAGGAGAGGCTCATTGGACGCGGCATAAACCAGGAAGCCTTTGCCGTTCTCGGCCTCTTTCACTACCCCGTTGTACAACCCGGCTAAGTTCTCGAGGTCCTCTCGCGCAATGTCCCCAGGCTTCGCGCTTTTCAACTCGAATAGCCCGGCCCTGAAAGCAAGTTCTTCGGCAACATAGCCTGGTAGACCCCAACCACGGGTCAACCCCTTGATTAGGGTGTCGTGCTCTAGCAGGACCTCCACGAGCTTCTCGGAGTAGGGAGGCAGCCCTCGCGCAGGAGGAGGCTGGTACTTTACACCTCGCTTTACAACTCTGTCCCTGAGCTCCATTTGTCTAGATGCGAACAAGATCTTCTCCTCGGAGTTCGCTATTACGACAACGCCTCGTGGTAGAAGCTCAATAAACAGGCTGTACTTTTCAGACCCCCTGGCGAGCTCTACTCTCAGTACTCTCTCCCACCCAACCTGTCTAACACCGAGGACCTTAACGTTGTCGAGGTGCTTCCTCACGAATATCGCGAGAGGGTCTACCTTCTTTTCAGAGGGCACTATATTTGACAAGTGGAACCTAACGCCTGGCTCCAGCTTAATGTTTGCCACACCCTCCCTGCACCTGACCTTCGCCAACCAGTAGAACTGAACCCTGTAGAAGTTGTCGAGGTAACAGTCCTTGAGCCTGTCGTTGTAGAGCCTGGCCGCAACATACACGTCTATGACATCCATGCTACTTTTCTCTAGACCCCTCACCGTATATCTCCTCCGCGATCTCGGGGGGTAGACGTCTGTACTTAATGTAGTACTCCAGCCCGGGCGCCAGGAGAGGCTTGTCTTCAACTAACGGGTAGCGGTATGGGAGGTATACATAGCCGTGGTCGGTCTCCACGGTGACACCGTCGACGAAACCCAGCCCCGCAATCCCCCTGTTCCTGAACAAATACATGATGTAGTAAACAGTGCCGTCTAAGCTGAACTGTTGCTCACCAATGTTTCTAGCCTCGCATTCGGGGAGTTTCGACGTGATGTTGGTATAAGTCCTCCCCCGGGGCGGGTGATCGCCGAGGATACCGCCCACTACGAAGTACCGAGCGCGTAGGAAGTCCTCGTATTCGATTCTTCGAGACGCATTGGGGTCCAGTATGATCACCTCGCTCGCTTTTAGGACGCCGCTCTTTACCAGCCTCACCACGCTCTCGTTGACGACCCTCCCATACCTGCTGAGTAGCCTTGTGTAGTTTGGGGGCACGTTCGTGAAGACCAAGTTCTCCCTTCCAGCGATAGTACTGGCGTGCCTGTACTCTAAGATCAGCCACGGGCTCAGTGCTTCCTCGAGGTGTTCAATTACTACTATCGGCGACCCCACAGCTCCCTCCTCCTCGCTTCAAGCTGGTTTAGAGGTTGGTTCATATACTCTGCAGCCGTCGTTAACCTGACGCGCGCCTCTCAACGATAATGCTCTCTCTACCGTCTCAAAAACCCTCCTGTAGTCAAGGTCTCTGAGGAGGTGGTGGTCGACTACGATCACAGACCCTTCCGGCATTGAAGAGGCCACTTCGAGCAGTCCCTGGACGCCTTTCTCTATTTCGGGCTCGGGCGTCTTCAGGTCTCTCAAATAGGTGGGAGGTCCGCTTATAATTAGAACGTTGGGTCTCGCCTTTTTAAGGAACTCAACACCCGCGTTGGACATCGGGCCCTGGGCATCGCTAGCATGTACAAGGACTTTCCCGCCCGCTCTTACAACGGTATAGACTATGTAACCTAGCCTCGTGTTCTCTGACCCGTGTGGAAGTGGTGGCGAGAACTCTATGGTTAGGTCTCGGTCGATCCTGAAAGACCGGCCGTCAGCGATCTCGAGGCTTCTGACCTTGCTTGACACCCCTCTCGTAACGAACAGACCGTACGCTCTCGCTCTTTGGCTGAAGTTGATATTCCTCGTAAAGTCTTTTACTAGAACGACCTTGCCGGTGTAGAGGTCCTCCTCGCCCTTCCTGTACAAGAAGTGGTCTCTGTGGTAATGGCTCACGACGACGTACTCCGCTTCTAGCATTAGACTTCTTATTTCGTGTAGAGCCCTCTCTAAGGCTTCCAGCTCGACCTCGTGTGGCGGTAGACCAAATCTGCGAGGCGCCAGGTTAGCGCCGGGGTCAACGAATATCGTGACGCCGTTCACGTCGATAAACGCTGCCATACCCCTGGTTCCCATACTGTCGAAGCCTATGAGCCGCAGCTTCATCTGGACCACTTAAATAAGCACACTCACGATAGTCTATTCTGGTTGCCTGGATTGATAAAGGCGATTAAAGAGCCAGACTTGGAGTCCGCGTTGAGAGAAGTCATCGACGCTGTTAGGTCTAAGGAGGTGCTCCTCCTCATTGGTGAGTGCGAGGTCGAGTACGAGGGTAGGGGCTACACGAGGCTTTCCGCAGGGGAGAGAGTGGTCATAGTCAAGAGTGACGGCTCGTTAATGGTCCACCGGCCCACTGGTTTCCAACCGGTCAATTACCAGCCTAGAACCGACCTCGTAGAGGCCTGGATCGAGCCGGATGGGAGGCTGTCCCTGGTCGCCGTCAGGGACAAGCCCAGAGAGGTCTTGAAAGTCGCTTTCACTAAAGTCAGCGTGCTGGTGAGAGGTAGGCTGGCGGATAGAGGGGGGTTCTCAACGTACTTCGACGAGGCGGAGGTCAGGGACTACCTTTTCGAGAACCCGGGTATTCTCGGGGAGGGCATAGAGGTGTTGGCGAGGGAGGTCAGGACTAGTATGGGTGTGGTCGACATATTGGCCAGAGACGCAGAGGGCAGGTACGTGGTTGTCGAGGTCAAGCGCGGCACGGCCACCAAGGACGCTGTCTACCAGCTGTACAAGTACGTTGTTTCCCTCGAGAACGAGAAGGGCAGCAGACCTCGCGGAATACTCGTGGCCCAGTCCTTTACCCCCGCAGCGATCGAGCTGCTCAGTAGGCTGGGGCTCGAGTGGAGGTACATCGACGCGAAGAAGGTCTTAGAGTACCTCAAGAGGCGTGGTAGGATTGGAGGACTCTCCAAGTACCTCAGTGGCTGAGCTGTACGATTTGACCGCGCCATCTTACGACGCTCTATATAGAGAAGAGCAGTACTCGAAGTACGGGTTCATCGAAGAGAAAAGGCTGCTTGGCGGCTTCAAGAGGGTGTTGGATGCGGGGTGCGGGACTGGCCTACTGTACAATTACATGGTGGAGAGGGGCCTAGACGACTTCAGAATCTATGTATGCCTAGACGCAAGCGAGGGCATGGTCAGAATAGCGGCTTCCCGGTCAAGCGACCCGAGGTTTATACCTGTCGTGGCCTACATAGAAAACACCCCCGCGTTAGACAAGTACTTTGACGTCGCCTACTCGGTCACCGTGTGGGACAACTTGGAGGACAGGAGTAGGGCGTTGAGTGAGCTGAGAAGGGTGGCGAAAGTCGTGGTCGTGACCCGGCACCACAAGTCTCGCTCGGAGCCGCCCCCGGCTTTGGATGGGGCTTTCCGCGAAATAGGTTTCAGGGTCGACTACTTCTACGTTGCCTCAGGCGACAGATAGTTTAAAACGTCGCAATAGTGAATAATGTCTTTGATGGCCTTGTCAACGAGGTGGTCGATTGAGTAACCAACCAAGAGGCGTTAGAAACCCATCCCCACTCAAGGTGTTGAGGAGCGCGATAAACCAGATAGTCCTCGTCCGGGTTAAGGACGGCAACGAGTACATAGGGAACCTGGAGATGGTGGATCCAACAATGAATGTGGTGTTGAGCGACTGCGAGGAGACATCAGCCGACGGCAGGCCCATCGCGCGCTACGGTAAAGCACTGATCAGAGGTAGCCACATCGTATTCGTAAGCGTGAACTACGGGCAGGTGGCACCAGAGAGGGTTGCAGTTTAAGATTATTTGTTTGAAAAGCGGACTATGTTCTAGGTGAAGAGCATAGGCGTACGGGCTATAAAGCCGAGGAGGAGACAGGACCACTACAGGTGGCTCAGGAGCGACGGTTCCCCGAACTTCTCAGACAAAATATACAAGATCGAGGGGGAACTCGAGATCATCGCTAGCAAACCCGTGGCCAAGATCCCTCCCACGGCCCCAGTTATTAAAGCGATCGAGGAAATGTCAAAGGGCTTCAGGGGCCTGGTAGTCTCCCAGAGAGACACCGTAGATGGGATATTGCTGGCTACTCATGTCGTGAACTACTTGGGCGGCGGGAGCCTGCACAAGATCGTGGAGCACAAGCACAGCTTCAACATCTACTCAGCGCTCAACAGGGAGCCTGTGGAGTCGATCCACGAGAGGAATGTCGTCACGGCGAGGTCAGACGAGAGGATATACGACGCCCTGTACAAGATGGTGGTCTACAACGTCGGCTTTCTACCCGTTGTCGACAGAGAAGGGCGCGTAGTAGGGGTTCTGACCGAACACGACCTAGTTAAGAGGCTAACGGTGATTTACGAGTCCGGTATAAGGGCCTCCCAGGTGATGTCCTCACCTGTCCTCACTATAGGCGCGGGCGAGACTCTCAAGAAGGCCATGGAGAAGATGATCTCTGTCGGGTTCAGGCGTCTACCTGTGCTCGAGGGCAATAGTGTAGTCGGCATAGTCACAGTAATGGACATAATCAAGTACTACGGAGGACACGAGGCCCTCAAGAGATGTGTAACCGGAGACATCAGGGAGGCTAACTCGGTGGAGGCGAGGGAGGTGATGAGGGAGAAGATCGTCGCGGCAGAGCCTTACACGGACCTTAGCGAAGTGGTGAGGTTGATGGAGGCAAACAACGTCAGCAGCGTTCTTATAGTCGATAAGAACGGTGTTTTGCAGGGGATTGTCACGGAGCGAGATATACTCTACGCCATAACTGCGGCAAGATGAGGCACAAGAATAATAAAGCTGGGTAGACGTAGTGGGATATAACCTGTTCAGCTCAGTGATAGAGCTTGAGCGAAGACGAACCGCGGTTTATTGCGGACACGATGCTAGGTAGTATTGCCAGGTGGCTTAGGATACTTGGATACGACGTCGTGTACGACAGGAGGTACGAAGACTGGCAGATACTAAAGATCGCTAAGGACGAAGACCGAGTAGTGGTCACGAGGGATAGAGCCCTCCACCACAAGGCACTAAAGAACGGTCTGAGGAGCGTCTACATAGAGAACCCCGGAGACATTCCCAAGAGTCTGGCTGTAATAGCGTTGCTGACAAACATCAGGCTCGCGGTCGACTTCGAGAGAACCAGGTGTCCTCTTTGTAACGGGGAGTTGGTCAAGGTAAACAAAGAGAGGGTTAAGGGCAAGGTGCCGGATAGGGTTTACAGCCTGTACAACGACTTCTGGGTCTGTACGAGGTGCGGGAACGTGTACTGGGTTGGATCTCACTGGAGAACGATCGAAAGTGCTTTGACCAGAGCGCGAGAAATCTATAACGAGCTGTCGAAGATATATAAGATCAAGGTGTCTCCATGAGCGTCGTGTCGCCGTCCGAGTTGACTTTCGAGGAAGGAGTACTGCTGGTGAGGATCGCGAGGGAAGCGGTTGAGAACGTTGTTAGGTTTAACAAGAAGATCAAACCCCCTACAGATCTCCCCAGTAAATTCCGTAGACCTGGCATGACCTTCACTACTCTGGAGATTGCGGATAGCCAAGGCAGGCTTAGCCTGAGGGGTTGTATAGGCTTCTTGGCCCCAGTCTATAGCCTTGTGGACTCCCTGATCGAGAGCGCAGTCAGTGCCGCGGTAAACGATCCACGCTTCCACCCCGTTGAGCCGTGGGAGCTAGACAGCATAGTCGTGGAGGTCTCCGTCCTGTCTCCACCAGTAGAGCTAAGGGCGGAGAACCGAGCAGACCTTGTTAAGCAAGTAAAAATAGGCAGGCACGGCCTGATAGTCGAGTACGGGAGGTTCTACCAGGGGACTCTACTGCCCGAGGTGCCGATCGAGTACTGCTGGGACGAGGAGACGTTTCTCAGCGAGACGTGCCTAAAGGCTGGTTTGAGACCGACGTGCTGGCTGAGCCCTGGGGTGAAGGTCTACGCCTACGAGGCCAGGGTGTTCAGAGAGAGGGCGCCGAGAGGGGAGGTAGTCGAGAGGGGCATGGAGGAGGAGTACTCGAGGAACTGCCTTAGAGAGCGGGTCTAGTAAAGGTGGCTGTTGGGGCATGGTAGCCAGAGAGACCCCCACGATCAGCGTCGAGGATCTCCTCGAATTCCCCCTGGAGAAGACGGTGGCTGAAATATCCAATGGAATACGGGAGTTTCTAGATGAAACGGGCAGAAGGATGATGGTAATAGGGGTGAGCGGGGGCCTAGACTCGGCTGTCGCGCTAACCCTACTGGCGAAGTCCGCACCGAGAGACAGGATTTTAGCGCTCATAATGCCCGATACCAGGGTGAACAAGCCGGGTGACACAGTAGACGCCGTGGAGCTAGCGGGCTCTCTCGGCGTGAGCTACAGGGTTATCCCGATAGACTCGGTCGTGGACTCGTACCTTATACTACCCGGCATCAGCGGAAGGGAGAGGATCCCCATCGGGAATCTCAGGGCTAGAATCAGAATGAGCATACTCTACCTGTACGCTAACGCACTGAACGGCGTTGTGGTCGGAACAAGCGACAGAAGCGAGCTGTTAATAGGCTATTTCACAAAGTACGGCGACGGGGCGAGCGACTTCCTCCCACAGGCCTCGCTTTACAAGACCCAACTTAGGCGACTCGCCCGCTATCTGGGGCTCCCCGAGAAAATAGTCAGTAAGCCGAGTAGCCCGGCACTTTGGGAGAACCACTACGCCGAAGAGGAGTTGGGCATGAAGTACGAGGACATAGACAGGGTGTTGTACGCTCTATTTGACATGAGAATGGGTGTTGAGGAGGCAGCTAACGCCACGGGATTACCGGTTAGTGTCGTGGAGAGAGTACTAAGCCTGCACAGGTCGACCAGGCATAAGAGGCAGGGTTTCAGGTACGTCAGGTTAAGCTGGGTTGTAGACCCCCTTCCCGAGATATGACCTCCCTTACCTCCCTCCTCTCCTGCCTACGCAGTACGGCGATGTCGAGCCCGGCCAGCTCCTTCTCTACGTAGACGACGCCCTCGTTGATATACAACCACGCCGAGAGGAAGGGGGAGGTGATCGCGTTGAAGTATACGGAGCAACCGTCTATTCTGATCTTGATGTTCGCGGACTTGTACGAGTACTTGTAGTTCAACTTAGTGATCACATCCTTGTTTACAGTGACCGAGACTATCATGGGCTTCGAGTAGCCGTACAGTACGTTGTCCTCTATAATGAAGTCCTCCTTCTCGATCCTCGTGTTGACGGTCACCTCGCCGGACTCAACTGTTACCAAGTCGCCCTCGTCGACAACCCTCAAATCTCCGAAGACCTGCCCGCTAAGCTTGAATACGCCGGGGCCGATCTCGACGGTGAAGCTTCCAGTGCCTTTCACCGATAGTTGAGTCGCATTAAACCTTCTGTCGTCTACTTCCACGAGCGTCGACACAGCGTTTATCCTGTGAATGGGAGGTGTCATTACGAATTCCGTGTATGAGTTATGGTCTCCCACACCTATTAAACCTCACGCGACCGCTATGTCAATGGGATAAGAAGGTTAATATTGGATGGATGCACTTGGAATTTGTTGAAAGTGAATCCTATGTCTGTCGGGACAGGACCAGACACTAGGGTTTACGAGAAGCTACTGGCGATTTTTCCGGGGTACAGGGGGTACAAGGAGAAAGAAGTCCTGAGGGAGACGGATAGGGTCGTTAGGGAGAGGATATACATTTTACTGAAAGAGCTCGAAGAACACCTCAAGAGGCTCTACTCAAGGGCCGCCCTCCTACAGGCTACCGCCAGCGACGCGACCTTCATGGAGTCCGTCATCTACAGAGTGGACTCGGTCGCAGAGAAGGTCAGGCACGCCCCTCACGGGTACAGGCCGTTGTTCAATGTTGTGAAAATTGACGAAGAGAAATTGAGGAAGCTCCAGGACTACGACCTATCGCTGGGTGAGCGGGTCACGAGGCTTCTAAGCGAAGTTAAGGAAAGGTCTGGTAAGGCGTCTAGCTTAGACGAAGTACGGGGGCTATTTAACTACGTCTTGGGCGAGCTGGACGAGGTAGAAGCCCTTGTTAATAGCAGGGAGAACTACATCCTGCTACTGTAGGGGTGGTCCCGACGTCTGGTAGACAAACCAATGTAATAGAGTGGGTTAACCCGGGTCCCGACGACATCCTCTGGGTTTACCCGAGCGAGGACATTAGGTGGGGTAGCGTAGTCGTAGTCCACGAGTACGAAGTAGCCGTCTTCATGAGGGACGGGAAGGTCTACGATGTGCTACCCCCCGGGAGGCACATTGTGACGACGCAGAACATTCCGTTGCTGACAAAGGCGTACAACCTCGTCATGGGCTACGGCGAGACACCCTTTAAGGCCAGAGTCGTGTTTGTTTCGACCAAGCAGTTTAGGGGTAGGTTTGGCTTATCGACGAGGGTAAAGCTGGGCCCCCGCACCCTCTACATGACCGAGCTTCAGATGTACGGTGACTACTGGTTTAGGGTGGTAGACCCTGTTCTCTTCTTGACCCAGATAGCAGGTTCGGTCCCCTCTCTGACGACGTCTGCGGTCACAGAGTTCTTGAGGTCTTACTTTGTCGAGCTATTCATGCAGGAAATATCGAGGTACACCGCTATAGACGTGTACACTAGTCTCAGGGACATTGAGGTAAAGGTGAAGTCGGGGAACGTCTACGAGGCTTTCAAGAGCAGGGGGCTGGAACTGATCGACGTAAAGGTAGCAGGGGTCTCCTTACCCCAGTTGGAGAAGATGGAGAAAGAAGACCCAACCTACGGGCTGCCACTGCTGATCGCGATACAAAAGGGCGACGAGGACAAGGTCCTGGAGATTATAAGGACTGTGGAGAGCCTCCGAGCCCTGGGAAGGTCGCCGGGTGTTGGGGTACTCGGGGCACTTGTCGCTCTCCCGAGCGTCATGCAGCCGGTTGCTCAACAGGCACAGCAGCCGAAGGAGGGCAAGCCCGTCATAGAGAAGTTGAGGGAGCTGAAGAAGATGCTAGATGAGGGTTTGATAACTCAAGAAGAGTACGAGAGAATGAAAAAAGAGCTTCTCGAGGAGTTCAAGAGAGAGTAGCGTGAGGTCCGGCCTTGCTGAAGTTTTGGAAGAGCGACCGAGAGAAGTTTGAGGAAGAGATGAGTAAGGCCTTCGACGCTAGGAACAAGGGGAAGATCGACGACGCGATAGAGCACTTCATGAAAGCCTACGAGATCGCCACCAAGTCTAAAGAGGAGGAGCTGAGAGGAATCGCAAACTTACCCCTTTCATACGCGTTGGTGTACAAGGCTTTGTCCACAGGCGGACCTAAGGACATCGAAGAGGCCCGGAAGGCCGTCTCGTCTTTGCCGGCAGAGTCCGAGCTCGACCTGGCTTTACCCAAGAAGGTGAAAGCGGGCGAGCTCGCCGAGGACCTCAAGTACCTAGCCCTACTTCGCAGCACGCCCGAGATCGACCTGTCAAACCTGTCCAACTACAGTCCCGGGGACGCGTCGAAGATTGAAGAAGTAGGTAAAATATTCGTTTCCGCTGGCAGCAGGAAGTTCGTTATCGAGGACCTGGTAAAAATCCACGACACTTTCGAGTCTATAGGCTACAAGCTACTGGCTTTCTCAAAGATGATAATCGCTAAACAGCTGGAGGAGGAGGACCCCGACAAGGCTATAGAGGCCTACTCAGAGGCGCTAGGGTATCTCGGATTGGCCGCTAACGTCGACGAATTTGTTAAAAAAGCGAATGACAGGATAAACAAGCTTAGCAAGGCCACTCGCTGCTGGGTCTGCGGTAGGCCTATCCAGGGCGAGGAGGTCCACTTTCTATATCTAGACACCTTCACAACGAAGTACATCCTCAAGAAGTACAGTGGCGAAGACGAGTTGATGATACGCGAAGGTAAAGTAGCTGTTTGCGCCGTGTGCTACGGCACGATATACATGTTGAGCGACAAGATCTCGAAGCGCTACTACGAAAGAGCACTAGAGGAAATGAGGAAGCTCGAAGAGAGGTTGATGGCGCAGATATCGGCTTTAAGGGCCGAGATCGAAATGCTCAGGGTCTCCGTATCCTCTATTAGAGTGGGGTATAGAAGGAGTGGCCCAGACATTTAAATTAAGGTGCTCTAACTGCGGAGCCCCGCTCTCCCAGCCTAAGCCCGGTGAGGAGTACGTTAGGTGCGAGTACTGCGGTTACTGGAACAAGATCGTAGACACGCAGAACTACACTTCGCGGCTGCTCGAAGAAGTCAAGCAGTGGATCTCCAGCATGGTCCCCAGGCAGGTCGTATCCTCGTCTACAGCAGACATGGTCGCAAGGCACCACTTGTTCCAAGCCTACATCGTGCCGAGGATAACCCCGAGACTTGCAACAGCTAGAGCGGAGTTCTACAGGACTATAAGCTTAGGCCTAGTCGATATTAAAGGTCTATTGAGAAGGCAGGAGCCCGGAGACCCAAAGCGTTATTTCGAGGAGTCCTTCAAGCTCTCTGCTTTGAGCGAGCTAGCGGGGTCGGACGAGGACCTAAGCCTCGTGAACACTGCGACCAGCTACTTCAGCGCAGTAGCCTACATCAACAACGCCCTGGTAAACGCAGCAGGCGAGAACTACTCCGAGGCGGCTAAGAACCTCGAGGAGGCAGCGAGGGTGCTGGACTCTATAGGCGAACCCAGGATTGCCCAGAGAGTCAAAGCCGTGAGCGGGGTCTACAGAGCCCTCGCGGAAGTCAAAAATAGAGACCCCACCGCTTCTTCCACCTTGATCGGGGGCCTCGACGCAGTCGACCCCTCCGACAGGCTCGGTGTCGAAGTAGTGAAGGTCGTAGTGGACTGGTCAAATACGTGGCTTCAGCACGGTAGAGACCCGTTTGAACCCTACGTCAAGACCGTAGAGTTCATCAAGAGTTACAGGGGGCTGAGCGGCAGGCCGGTCGATGAGGACTTCGTCGAGCTGTTGAACGAGTACTCGAGGATACACTACGCGAAACTAGGAGCTGGGAAAGTCCGCTACGCGCAGGGGGCAGGGGACGTCCTCGCCCCCTTCTACCTTTCAAAGGTAACCGTCACGGCTGTGACGGGAGGGCTTTTAAGCAAGAAGGGCGAGATGATAGACTTTAACACTCTGTTACCCGCCTCCACACCCTTAACACACCCGCCGGTGATAGACGTAGACTTCGTGTCCAAGGCTAAAGGCAAGGACTTGAGAGAGAAGGTAAAAGCCTTCAACACCTCCTGCGTCGAGCCAGTGGTCAAAGGGCTTAGAGACGACTACCTGAGCTCAAGTCTCCACGTAGTACCGCCGTTGACGCCCAGAAGTGTCGCCGAGAGGTACTACTACGAGTATTGGAAAACGTGGGGGCCCAAGTTCAAGGCTACCAATATAGCAGTAGAGGTCGGCGACTTGGTATACGTCCCCGGCGTGTTAAAAGAGGGCTACGTTGAGGTGTGCGGTGGAGTGATAAGATTGCTTATAAGGGACGCGTCTATGCTGAATAAGGTGGTGGTCTAGTATACCTTTGAGGTACAAACCCCTATACGACTTCCTGGCGCTAGTGTTCGGCCTCATCGCGGGTATCGCCTCATCGTATAACCTGCCAGCGACTCAGTCCTTGGAGGTTGGACTACTAGTCCTCTCTTTGTGGCTCACACTAACCGGGCTTCTGTTGGAGAAGGAGCCCTCGGCGTATGTCTCTCGTAGAACCGTTAGGGGCTCACTCGGTGCAATATTGTTCTCTATTTCGTTAGCGGGCCTCCTGCCTATAGACATGAGAGCGAAGGCTCTTGTGGTTGTTGCGGGGCTCGGCTTTTCTGGGCTATACGCCTACGTGCTCGAGAGAGGCTAACCTGGCGGCCTTATTCTTCAGTTTTTCCACGAAGTCGTCCAAATCAGTCGAGATGACGTACAACCCCTCCGGCTGGTACTCTAGAGATGAGCAGTCCGTCGACGCGGCCTTCGAGAACAGGGTTATTTTACCGACCAATAAGTTGTCCTCCATCTCGACGCAGAGGACGTATCTAGGTTCTCCCCTCTCGTACAGGATAAACAACTTATATTCTCCTTGATCCTCCTCGTAAACCTTGCCGAAAAACTTGCTCAACTTGCTCTTTAGGGACAAGAATCACACCTAGGCCGCGTCTACAAGCCTCCTTACGTCGTCCGGCAGGTCCTGCCCCTTCACGACAACGGCTGAGGCCGGAGGTTTTTTCGTCTTGAACGGGAGGACCACGTAGTTCTGCGGGTTGTTGAAGTCGCCGCTGCTCTTACCCTTCTTACCGAACCTCACTCTGAGTAGTCTAACCTTGACGTAGAATCCGTCGGCTCTCTCGACGTAGATGAACTTGCCGTGTTTAAGCCCCATGGGTAGGCACCTTAAAGTAGTTGATGTATTCAAGGCTTTTAAACAGGCTCCACCGGGTAAATCCGCGGTCTCGCCTACTCCCAGGCGTAGTACCTGCTGACCATGTAGTTAGCCACAAAGCCTGCCAAAATGCCCGCCAATAGACTCGCCGTGTAGTTCACACCGAGCACGATCGTCCCCAAGTAGACTAGAAGTACTTGCGTAACCAGGCTCGCCGCCGATGAGATGTGGAACTTAAGGAGCCTACCGAGGACCTTGCGGGGCTTCTGCTTCGCTAGGTCTACAAACGTCCAGCGTTCGTGTAGATTGAAGTTCCACAGCGTACTGGCCTCGAAACCGACGATCGTCGATACAATGGCGTTAGCGATCCCCAGGTAGTACAGTAGGCTGGCGACAAGAAGGTTCACCAAAGTGCCTGTGAACCCCACGAAACCGAACTTAAACAACCTCAACGGCTCTTTCAAGAGCATTTTAAGAGGCCTCGGGAGCTTACCGACGACGTAGCTGTACATTGTTGTCATGTCAACCTTGTAGTCCACGTAGACGACGTTGCGGTTTTTTGTCGTTGAGCTGTACTTCCCTGCAAACCCGAAAACATCGCGCGGGTCGCCGTAGACCCCAACTACGCCTTTTACGCCCCACGCACCGAGGGAGTCGCACACCGGCTTCAAGGGGGATAGAGCTTTAATAACGATAGTAGCGTCCTCTGTCATCGTGCTAAGCGTTTCAGCGATCTTCGCCGCGTCCTTCTCGCTGACGAACTCGGCTAGGAGAAGGACTTTTTCCGCGACACCCCTACTATGGAACGAACTAGTTTGGCTGCCCTCAGGGCTGTCTAATCCCCTTTTCTGCGAACAATCGACTTTCACAACCTTAATCGGGGCTCTTATAGTGCTCACACCACAGTTTATCAACGGTCGACACCGATATTTTAACATGAACAAGGTGCTCTGCTTGGAAGACAGTTGGGAGAAGCTGATACACGAGATCGCCTCTTGTACAAAATGCCCGCTCCACTCGAGCAGGAAGAACCCCGTCCCGGGAGAGGGCGACGTGAACTCTCCTGTTCTCATAGTCGGCGAAGCCCCCGGCAGGACAGAGGACGAGACGGGTAGGCCTTTCGTGGGTGCTGCTGGACATTTTTTGACAGAGCTACTGCATTCCATAGGGGTGGACAGGAGCAAGGTGTACATAACCAATGTAGTCAAGTGCCGTCCACCAGAAAACAGGGACCCCAGCGACGAGGAGGTCGCAGCGTGCTCGCCTTACCTCGTAAGGCAGATCAAACTACTAAAGCCCAAGGCTATCATCGCGTTGGGGAGGCACTCGGCGAGGTTCTTGTACCAGTTAGCGGGTCTTAAGTGGACTAGCATGACGCGAGAACACGGTAAAGTCAGGTCAGTTGAGATCCTAGGTTTGAAAGTGAAGCTGGTGGCAACGTATCATCCAGCATCAGCCTTGTACAACCCCGGGTTACGCGACGAGATCGAGAAGGACTTTAAAGGGTCGATCAGACAAGTGGTCGAGGAGGCCTTCGGTAAGCAGGCTGAAGGCCTTCTCAAGTACATGAAAAAGTAGCCCCTGCTCTCGTATCAGAGTAACACTGACATATCATAGCATGGGCTCAATCTTGCCGGGTAGTCATCATCAAGATATCATATGGTCGTGTTAGTCCTTTATTTACGTTATAGTGTCGTCGAGAATGTTGGGCGGGCGTGTAGCCGGCTTAAATCTATTAACGGCTTTTAGAGAATATTATACTGCGGAAAAAGTAGGCAAGGTGGTTTTGCTTGAGTAGTACGAGTGATCTACCTTTCAAAGTGCTTGCGGACACTTTTGAGTCCTTGGAGAGCATCACCGCCAGGACTCAGATGGTCAATATCCTAGTCGCACTTTTGAAGAAGACGCCCCCGGAGATCATCGATCGGGTTGTGTACATCATCGAGGAGAGGTTGTGGCCCGACTGGAAGGGCCTGCCCGAGCTGGGGATAGCCGAGAAGTCGATCATCAGGGCTATTGCTGTAGCAACGGGTCAGAGCGACGACGTAGTAGAGAGAACCGCGAAGACCCTAGGCGACCTAGGCAAGGCCGCCGAGTCCCTGATCTCAGCTGTGAGAGAGAAGCAGAAGAGAGCTACTTCGCTCTTGTCGTTTGTGACTACTAGGAAGGAGCTGACGGTGTCTAGGGTCTATGACACGTTTGCCAGGATCGCAATGGCGCAGGGCGAAGGGAGTAAAGACATCAAGATCAGGCTTTTGTCTGGTCTGTTAGCCGAGGCGTCCCCCAAGGAGGCGAGGTACATAGTCAGGTTCGCCGAGGGGAAGCTGAGGCTTGGTGTAGGCGAGGCAACGTTAATGGACGCCCTGGCGGTAGCCTTCGGGGGAGGCTCCTTTGCAAGGCCTATTATTGAAAGGGCGTACAACCTCCGGGCAGACTTAGGCGAAGTCGCGAGAGTAGTAGCAACGAAGGGCATTGAGGAACTGAAGGCTCTTAAACCAGTAGTAGGAATACCGATCAGGCCCATGCTCGCCGAGAGGCACAACAACCCCAAGGAGATACTGGAAAAGGTGGGTGGTGTAGGCTACGTCGAGTACAAGTACGACGGGGAGAGGGCGCAAGTACACAAGAAAGGGGACGAAGTAGTGATATTCTCGAGAAGGCTGGAGAACATCACTCACCAGTACCCCGACGTTGTGGACTACGTCAGGAGGGGCGTCAAAGCGGAGGAGGCTATAGTCGAGGGCGAGATCGTCGCGATAGACCCGGACACGGGCGAGTTCAAGCCTTTCCAGGAGCTGATGCACAGAAAGAGGAAGCACGACGTACAGTCTGTGGTGAAGGAGATCCCTGTAAGGGTCTACTTGTTCGACTTACTCTACCTCAACGGTGTTGACTACACTATTAAACCACTGCCCGAGAGGAGAAGGGCTCTAGAAGAGGTTGTCGAGAAGAACGAGGGTCTTGATATAGCAGAGTACATCACGGTGAAAAACCCTGTCGAGTTGGAGAAGTTCTTCATGGAGGCCATAAGTGACGGTGCGGAGGGGGTCATGGTCAAGGCTGTCCACAAGGACTCGGTCTACCAGGCTGGTACACGTGGTTGGCTGTGGGTCAAGTTCAAGAGGGACTACAGGAGCGAGATGATAGACACGGTAGACCTCGTCGTGGTCGGGGCTTTCTACGGCAGGGGCCGTAGGGGCGGTAAATTCGGCGCCCTGCTCATGGCTGCGTACAACGAGGAGAAGGACGTCTTCGAGACCGTCTGCAAAGTGGGTAGCGGCTTCACAGACGAGGACCTGAACCAGCTACCCGACCTACTTAAGCCCCACACCGTGGACAAAAAGCCGGCGCGGGTGGTCTCGAACATCGAGCCAGACGTCTGGGTTGTACCAAAGCTGGTCGCCGAGATAATAGGTGCCGAGCTAACCCTTTCACCGCTCCACACTTGCGCGGTGGGCAAGGTCAGGGCTGATGCCGGTATCTCTATAAGGTTCCCACGCTTCATCAGGTGGAGAGACGACAAGGGCCCCGAAGACGCCACCACCTCAAACGAGCTCGTCGAGATGTACAAGAACCAGTTGAAGAAAATAGTCGAGAAGCCCGGGGAAGGGGAAGCTACCTAAAACAGATTTAACAGATTTTTCCGCCCTCGGGTGGGAGCACTTGGTGGTGATAGCGGTTTTTACCGGCGTCGCTGGCTCCGGCAAGTCTACTCTGATAGCATCGTACTACAAATGGTTGAAGAGTAGGCTGATAACTAGGGTCGCCGTCGTAAACCTGGACCCTGGCGCAGAGGTGTTACTGTACAGGCCAACCCTAGACATAAGAGGCTTCTTCACGCTGGAGGACGTGATGAGGAAGTTTAGGCTGGGCCCCAACGGCGCGTTCATTAAAGCCGCGGAGCTAGTGGCCGAGAACATCGACAAGGTGTTGTCTAAGGAGCCGTTTAGCAACCTCGAGGAGTGGGATATAGTCCTTGTCGACACACCTGGACAGCTGGAGGCTTTCATCCTCAGGCCGGCCGGTAGCAGGGTGCTACACGAACTCTCGAAAAGAGGCAACACGGTCGTCGTTTACCTGATAGACTCGTCAGTCGTGGAGAACGTTGCCGACGCGATAACTCTGTGGTTATTGGGCTTCCTCGTACAGGTCAAGCTGGGTCTAGACGTAGTGCCCGTCTTGAGTAAGGCCGACCTCGCGAAGAACGTTAGTGCTCTGAAAAGCATAGTAGACAGAGATGCCGACGTTTCACGACTATTCGATACGCTTGAGGCAAAAGGTTTAGTCGAGGACCTTGTCCCGGAGTTCCTTCACCTAGTGAACAAGACGCGAGGCGCCTTCAGGGCTGTGGCAGTCTCGGCTGTTCGGGAGGAGGGGCTAGAGGAGCTACACTTCTTGATACACGAGGCCTTTTGTGGCTGCGGCGACCTGACGTGACGTAGGAGGGCTACGTTTTTATACCGTCCTGGTAAAGGGATAGACGTAGTAAGTAAGGTGTCTTCATGAACCCTGGATTCGGTTTAACGAACTTAACCTCGATTACAGCTATAGAGCTGAGCAAGGCCGAGTGGGGCTCAGCCCTAGTACTACTCTTGGCAGGCATAGCTCTGTTGTTTGCCGGGAGGTTGCTTATCAAGACTATAGTTAGTGTGGGTTTCGGGGTTCTACTCGCCTACCTGGGGCTGAGAGTACTGAGTTTAATGAGGGTGGGCCAGTTAGCTGAGATCGTAGCGGTCTTAGTGTTGTTCGTTATAGGGTTTCTCGTGGGCTGGACGGTCTTCAAGTTGTCTCTATCACTGATCGCCGGTTTAGGCATAGGGTTAATAGCGGGCTCGTACCTTGGGCTTAACCTACTCTACACGCTCTTGTTATCGCTTGTCTTGATCGTGATCATCTACCTTATAGTGGACTACATCATCTCCGTGATAGCGGCCCTAGCCGGCCTGGTGCTGATTTACATCTCGGTAAACTCTCTCGCGGGTACAGAGATCGCGGTCGTATCCGTAGTGCTTATGGCTATTCTCGTGGTCTTGGCAAAAGCGAGACTTAAGAAGTAGGGTCAGAGGCTTGAAGCTGTACAGGCCTAAGTCGGTGGTCAGCAAGTACTACACCGTCCTATTCTCCCTGCCGCACTGGAAAGTACTCGCGGCAGTTATCGTAGTTTTTCTGGTGGCAATAGTCGTGTTAATGGGGCAGGGGTCGTTGCCGTTCTTGACGTACTTCGCTGTCTCCCTCCTTGTACTGTACGTCTACTCACGCCTCTCAAAAGGGACGGTTTTCTGGAAACCTAAGAGGGTTTTGGGGCTGTCCCTCACGGCCTTAATATACGTCCTCATATACGCCTGGCTCCTAGGGAGCTGGGTAGTAGCGGCGGTGGCGTCCGCGTCCCTCCTATCCGTAGTGGTCTTAAGCCTTGATGGAACAAAGCTCGTGCGATACAGCATCCCCGTCGTGATATCGTCGATACCTGTCCCCCTCTACACCGTACTCACCACGTTAAAGAAGGGCCTGATAGCTTACGCGCTGGTAGGGGCTGTTATAGTCGCCGCATTAGACTACGTGGTGTATAGGGTGATCAACAGAAGAAAGATTGGAGGCTACGGTGCCGCAGACATCGGCACGCTATTCTTGAGGAACTGGCTAGACCGGGACAAGTCGATAGAGGAGTTTTTCGAGAGCGTCGGCTCGCCCAGGGACGTAGACCTCGCTGTACTCAGGTCGGGGGACACTCTTCTCGTCTACACTAGCCTACACTACGGTCCGTTCTCTAATGTAGGAAGCAGCCTCCTACCCGAAGAGCTCGAGAGGACTTTTTCCGAGAACTACAACGTCATCGTATTCCACGGCTTCGGCAGCCACGACCGCGACGTCGTGTCGACAAGGGAGTTAGCCAAGCTGAGACCCCACCTGGTCAAACTAGTGAACGAGGAGGGGGAGAGCCTTCTCTACCACGGCGCTTTCGAGATAACGACGAGCGACAAGTGGAGGGTCCTCGGTTTAGTCTTCGACAAACTACTGCTTCTAATGGTGTCGAGGCCCCACGTCGGGATCGACGACCTCCCATACTCCTTCAACCTGAAGTTAAAGGACCTCGTGCTCAGAAGAATGAATAGCAACCTGCTGCTAGTTGAGTCCCACAACTGGGAGAGGGCTGGCAGGGTCGACACCAGCGGTTTAGGAGACGCCCTCGCGAAGGCTGTCGAGGCCGCCTGGGAGACTAGGAAGAGGGATCCCACGTGGCCCATGGTAAGGTCTATATCTGTTAACGTGAAAGCCCCCGGGGTAGTCAAAGGAGTAGCGAGGTTCGTGGAGATCCGGGGTAGCGATGGCAGGGACCCGGTGCTCATGGTCTTCTTCAGGGGGAACAACATGGCGCCCGGGTCTAGAGACCGTTTGTTGAACGCCCTGGAGGGGGAGTTTAACGGTCTTGTAGAGGTTCTTACCAACGACGAGCATACTGAGACCGGTGTCAGGGCTCACATAACTTACATCCCGGTCCACTTGACTGATGAGGCGATACTGCGCTTAAAAGACGGCGTTAAAAGACTTGTTTCGAAGCCGTTCTCGAGAGGGTTGTACATGGCAACGTCTACCGTGAAGCTGAGGCTGTTGAACAATGCCGCATACGAGCTAGTCTATTTACTCAAGAAGAGCTACTTAGAGGCAACGGTTCTACTTCTGTTATACGTGTTCTTTCTATCCCCCTTGTTATCTAGGATACTGTTCACCCTTTTTCCGGCCTAGCCCCTTGCGGACTATCCGCTGGTACGTGTAACAATGTTAACCGTGGAGGGGCACAGGGCTTGAATCAACCGTTTAATATGCTTAAATACCTTCACTAATAGATATCTTTCGTGATAAGGTGCTTTTAATGGAGTTTATTGCTAGGCCCACGACGAGGATCGAGAACATCGTCGCTACCGTAATACTGGAACACGGAATAGACCTAGACCTCCTTGAGTCAAAGATACCAAACATCACATTTAGACCAGACCAGTTCCCCGGGCTGATATTCCGCCTCGACAAGCCTAAGGCGACCGCGCTCATTTTTAGGTCGGGCAAAATGGTTGTAACGGGTACGAAGAGCACCAACGAGCTGATCGAAGTAGTGAAGAGGATGATAAGGATCCTGGCGAGGCACGGTATAAGGATAACCGGTAAACCCAGGATTCAGATCCAGAACATCGTCGCTAGCGGTGACATCCACGCACTAGTAAACCTGGAGAGGGCCGCCTACATGCTCGAGGACAGCATGTACGAACCCGAGCAGTTCCCGGGCCTAATTCACAGGATGAGGGAGCCGCGTGTAGTTCTCTTGATCTTTAGTAGCGGTAAAATGGTTATTACGGGCGCGAAGGAGGAGAAGGAGGTAGAGGAGGCTGCCAAGAAGATAGCCCAGGAGCTCACAGACCTCGGGTGTATAATAGGCCCTAGGCTGGAAGAACAGGAATAAAACCTCTCTTGTAAATATAGCACTCTAGTGATGAAGTGGGCAGCTTCGGAAAAAGAGATGAAGACCTCGAGCTCACACTGACTCTAGAGTTTTTCGAATCCTGTCGCTAGGCGGTCGAGGAACCTTATCCTCTTCGGGATAGGCGGGTGTGTGCTGAAGAACTCTTCGGGGCTGCTAGTCTGAGTCCTCCTCAGCTCGTCGATTACCTCGTCTATGTCAATGCCCGAGAAGTCGCCGGGGGGTCTGGGTAAGAAGGCTGGGTAGTAGGGGTTAGCGTAGGCCTCCGTGAAGGCGTATATGAACAGGGCTCTCAGCTTGCTCTCGCTCAGAGACGCCCTAGCGTACTTGTTGTAGCTGTAGTACACGTGGAGCTTAGCCAGGGCTCTCTGCATGTTCCTAGCGCCAGCCACGCCAGCACCGTGGGCGTCGGCGTAGTACTCCCTCAACCTGCTGAAGGCCAGCACTAGTATTTGCATGAGGAAGCTGAGGATGATAGCCACGACTCCGGCTGCCAGGAACACTATACCCCCGCTACTCCTGTCTCTCCGCGACGAGAGGCCCGAGTAGTAGAAGCTCGCCTGGATCAGTATGAGCCCGAAGTAGTACAGGACGCTGGGGATCAGCCCCATGAACAGCATTATAGCGTTATCGCCGTGTTTGTGGTGGCCTAGCTCGTGCCCTATCACGGCCTTCAGCTCGTCTCTGCTGGTGATCCTAAGCATCTCGCTAGATACCGCAACCCACCTACCGGCGAGGAAGTTCCCGTAGGCAAACGCGTTGGGAGGCCCTTCAACCACCACGGCCTTCGGGGGCTTCTTGAAGCCTGCTTGGCGGGCCACCTCGTCCACGAGCTTCTGAAGCTCCTCGTCTCTACGGGCCCTGTACATTATGTTGATCATCAGCGGTGAGATCAGGTATGTTATCCCGTTTAGGATCAGGACCATGAGGACCACGCCGAGGACCAGTGCGAGGCCGGTAGCCGGGTTGGCCTGGACACCGATAGCAGCTAGTACCAGCCCGGCGAGGAAGAGTAAGCCGGCGACACCGCCTATTACTATGATAGCCCCTAGCAGGAACATCGAGGTTCTCAGGGAGAGTTTTCCACTTATTCTGCTCGCCAGTCTCGGTGCTACGACGTACGAGCCAAGAATCATGACCAGCATGCCGAGGACGTACGCTACCATTATGGAGAGCATTGCCAGGGGGTTGTACCACCACAGCCCGTAGAATATGTTCATCGCATCACCTGACTATCTCAAGAGATGGCTTGCCTGGCGTATAAACCTGACAACAGTCTACGAGGTTTTACAAGGCGCGGGGGCTTCTCGCTGAGACGGATAGGACGAGTACCCAGCCCACTATACTCAAGGTAAGTAGTGTAGATATGCTTATAGGGAATACGATAGAGGCACCGTAAAGCTCTGGTATGTTAGTGAGCTTGTACAGCCTCAGGAGTACACCACCGAGGCCCATGTACCCTATGCTCATGAATAGAAATGAGAGAGGGATTAGTGCTAGCGACATAGACGTTACCACGCCGCCGACAAAACCCGCCAGAACCACCGTGCTCAGAGGCCTCACTACGTGGTCGTCCCAGTACGACGACTTTAAGAAACCCCATAAGTAGTAGAGGCCGACCAGCTGGAGGAGGGAGCCCGTCTCGATGAGAGCAATGCCGGGTAGATAATTGATGATCTCTATGGTTGTCGAGACCCTAAGAGCGTACATGACAATGTGTATTACTGAGGTCGCCGAGATCAATATACCGGAAATCCAGGCCGGTAGGCCTGCTATAAAAAACAGGCTCGCCTTGAAAAGACTCCTGTACATGTTTACAGCTACGCTACGTTTGTTGCCTATCAACTCTCTCACCTAGGGTACCTCGTGCCCTTCAGAAGCAGAATTATGCCAATGATCAAGGAAACTAGCGCTATGACGCTTATGATCACAGCCGTGGTCAAAGGCATCCTAGGAGAGGCTGGCGTCTGGGTTACACCCCCAGTTGTTGTGGTTTGTAGAGGAGGTATAGTCGTGGTTGTCAGCGGAACCGGTGTTTCTGTAAAGGGTGAGATGCGACTGGTCGCTTTGGCACCTATCTGCTCGACTGCCTGCGAGTAAAGGATCGACATAGAGAACGCTGCTAGCGCCTCGTCCAACGAGGAGGCGTTCAAAGCTTCAAGGCCGTACTCGTAGTATATCTGCGCCATTATGGAGGAGTAGTTAGTGCTCGCTAAGAGGCAGAAGGCCTCGTCACCCACAGTTTTCACCAGGTCTCTCGTGATCGCCTGCCCTTGAGAGAACATCTGGTGGAGAGCCAGGCTAGAGTAAGCTGAGGCGTAGATGCTCAGCCCTATTAGGGCGAGTGTGTCGTTGTAGTTCAAGGCCTGCTGGGCGGCCGCGTAGTAGTCACTAGCCAGGGTGAGGCTGTCCACGCTTAAGCCGGTCTCGCTGGAGAGAGTCTGTGCGTAAGGTACAGTAGTCGAGGCTAGAGAGTACAGGGTCATAGCCTGTTGGCTTACTAGGCTCTCGTTAACTAGGGGTCCCCCTTTCAAAGACTCGACGAGGCCCATCCAGTCGCTGAGTAAGCTCGCCTCGCTGTAGGCGTAGGCCAGCAAATAGAGCTGGCTGGTGAGACTAGTCGAGTTGAGCGCGGTGTAGAGCAGTATCTGCGAGTCGTAGTACGAGGCCAGGTTGTCAATAAACACCTCCAGACCGAAGTATGTGAGATCGAATGGCTGTACCTTCTCGAAGAGCTGGGACGCTTCGTTAATTGTGTCATTGACGCTCTTAACGGCGTCATCGAAACTCAGTTTCCCGCTCAGATACTGCGTGAGCCAAAGAGCGTATGTAGAGTAGACTAGTGACCTGAATGCAAACGAGTTCGCTATTATATTCATGTTTAAGGCCAGGTAGTGGGTCGCGTTAGCGGCATAGTTTCTCGCTTGCGTTATCAACCGAACGGCGTAGTCGTAGTAGAGGGCATTCGCTGTTATGTATTTCAACATTGCCTGGGCCTGGTCTAGGTTGTTCGAAGTCTCGTTTAGAGTCTTAAACGTGACATTATTCACTGTGCTTATCACGACGTCGGGTAGGGCGATCTCGGCCTGCTTAGGGCAGACAATAGAATAGCCTGTGAGGTACTGGAATGCCTCTCTGGCAGTCTTAACTTCTACCACGTTCACGCCTAATTCCTGCCCGTACTTGACTAGGTCTATGGTGACGTAGGTGACACGCCTGATTATGCCGAACGGCGTGACCGTCTGGTTTACAACGGGGTACGTGTAGTACCTCTGCCCGTAGGGTATGAGGAACAGCGTGAAGCCCATACTTTTGGCCGCGTCTAGTTTCTCCTTAATCCCGCCGACGGGGCCGATCGAGCCGTCCGGGTTGATCATGCCCGTCATTGTAGCGTACGGCTTAATAGTGGTGTTGAGGAAGAGGCCTAGGAAGCCCACGGTCATAAGCCCGCTGGCACTCGGCCCGCCCACAACCGGCGCGCTCGCCTCCATTGAGACGAAGTAGTCGTAGTCGTAGAAGCTGGCACCGCTAATGCTGGCGGCGACCCAAGCGGCAACGCGGGCTGCTGCCTGGGTGTCTAACTCCGTCAGCGGTAGTGCGGAAAAGTAGACCCGCCCCTTACCCGGGTACGCGATACTCAGTGTTATGTTGGTGAGGATCCCGACACCGCTCGAGCTAACTGCTGGAGCGTGTATTACGACCGTCCTCACGTATTTGTAGCCGACGAGTTCCGAGGACGACATGAGAGGAGATATAAGTACTGCGGCTAGCAAAACGAGGGCCACGATCCGCCCACTGGGCACCATACCACCCGGTTTACTCAGTCGATCTAACTAGAAAAGTAGCGCTAACCCGGTCTAATTAACTTGTTGTCTTTGAGCTAGATCGGCCAGGTGGCAAGCATGTACAAGCTCAAATGGTAAGGGATAAACTTTTATTTGCTGGCCCCTCTAAGCAAAACTTTGTGATGAAGGGATACAAGGGTTGCGAATGGACTGGCTTAGTTCTCTGGTGCCGCAACAGCCGTCGCAGGAGGTGGTTTACGCCCTCCTCTTACTGGGGCTAGTGTTGGGTAGCCTCTGGCTGACTAAAGTGCTCCACCGCGTACTCGTGCTACGAGGAGTTAAAAACAACGTGGCCGTCTACTACAACAGGAAGATCATACACATGCTGGCCGGGGGGGTTACAGCCGCCCTCACACCCTACCTATTCACGTCGCCACTGATCCCGTTCTTGTTCGCGCTAGCGCTGGCGGCTCTCCTGCTTGTCCCTCACAGAAGGGGGCACCTACTTAACTGGTTCCAGACGAGCGAGAACTGGTACGAAGTCAACTTCTGTTTAGCGTGGGGGGCATCCCTTCTAGTAGTGTGGGTGGCCACCTCAAACCCGTTCTACGCTGTAGTGCCGCCGTTGTTTATCTCTTTCGGAGACGCTGTTACAGGGCTTATAAGGAACATGGTGTACGGTCGCAGGACGAAGTCTTGGCTAGGCAATATCGGCATGCTCGCTGTTGCGGCGGTGATAGGCTACCATTACGCGGGTCTGTTAGGTGTTTTAGCCGGCGTTGTAGCCTCGGTAGTCGAGCACTTCGAGTTCCCGCCCTACCTAGACGACAATGTCCTGATATCTCTCGTCTCTACACTAATAATCGTGTCCGGTCACTACCTGTGAGCCCAGTCTCCCTGTGAAGAGCCCTGCACTCTCGCCATGGCCGGTGCTCTTTGTGTGGCATGACTATGTTGGAGCGGCGAGAACAAGTTATTATGCCATGCTAGTCATACTCTACCATTGGGGACGGCGGTTGTACTCCCTAGTAGGAAAGAAGCTGCGGCTCTCCAGGATTCTCAAGCAGGGTAAAGCTGTCGTTTTCGCCTTCGATCACGGTGTTGAACACGGCCCATCGGACTTCCCGCCCGAATCGATCGACCCTAGGAGTATAATATCCAAGGTCGTAGAGGGGGGAGTCGACGCCATCATGATGTTGCCGGCCATGGCCTACCGTACATGGGATATTTGGGCCGGGAAAACAAGCCTGATAGTGAAGCTGACCAGTAAGACGAACCTGAGGCCACCCGACGAGAGGCTTCGGCAGAGCGTCTTCGGCGTTTTCGAGGAGGCGATCGCTCTCGGCGCGGACGCTGTGGCCGTAACCGTGTACTGGGGCAGCCAGTTCGAGGACCAGATGCTCGAGAGGTGGTTCAGTGTAAAGGAGAAAGCGGACAGGTACGGGATCCCGTGTCTACAGCTGGCCTACCCCAGAGGCCCGAGTATCAGGAACATGTACGACGTCGAGGTCGTCAAGTACGGTGTGAGGGCCGCTATTGAGAGCGGGGCCGACCTCATTAAGACCTACTACACCGGCAGCGAGGCGACCTTCAGAGAGGTGGTTAAGGTGGCTGCTGGTACACCGGTCTTGATGAGCGGAGGGCCCGCTAGAGAGAACTTCCTAGACTTCCTACGTGACGTCGAGAGCGTTATGAGGGCTGGGGCCAGCGGTGTTGTGGTGGGCAGGAACGTCTTCAGGCACCCGCACCCCGACAGGGCGGTTAGGGCTATAGCCGCGGTAGTCCACGAAGGCAGGACAGCGGAGGATGCCTTCGAGCTGGTGAAGCAGTCTTGAGTAGCGATAAGGACATAGACCTCGTGGCCGTTGGGCACGCCCTGGTCGACATAAGGCTCGTAGTAAGCGAGTTCCCCCAGCCAGACCAGGAGGCGGACGTTAAGAAGCAGACCTGGGGCGCCGGCGGGTCGGCCGTGAACGTCTCAATAGCCGGGAGGAGGCTAGGGCTGAAGACGTCGGTCATTGCCAAGATAGGCTTCGACAACTTCGGCAGGCTCATCGTGGACGAGCTTCTAAGGGAGAACGTGGACATCAGCGGTCTCAGGATCGGGCTACTCCCCACAGGTGTGACCATCGTGGTGATCGACTCGCGGGGGAACATCATAATGTACGGCTATAAAGGGGTAGCCGAAGAGCTGGCACCCACAGAGGTCAGCGAGTACGTCATATCGAAGAGTAAATGGGTTCACGTGGCGAGCCTAAACCTAGAAACAACTACGAGAGTGCTCGATATAGCCGAGAAACACGGGGTAGCGACTTCCTGGGACCCCGGGCGCCTGATATCAAAGAGGCCCTGGAGCGAGTTAGAGAGAGTCGTGAAGAGGGTGAGAGCAGTTCTTGCCAACGAACAAGAGTACCAGAACATGACGGGGGTAAGCGACTACAAGCAGGCTGCCTCCAAGGTACTGGAGTCTGGGGCAGAGATCGCGGTGGTGAAACGGGGGGAGAAGGGGGCCTACCTCAAGACAAGGGATGTCGAGGAGGAGGTCCCCGCTTTCAGTGTGAGAGAGGTCGTCGACACGACTGGCGCGGGCGACGCATTCGCAGCTGGGTTTATCGCGGGTCTACTGAGGGGTTACAGCTTGAGGAAAGCGCTCTCTTACGCTAACGCTGTTGCAGCCCTTAAAATCACAAGGCTAGGCTCGCACGAGGCACCTAGCCACGAGGAGGTCGTGGACTTCATCTGGGAGAAAGGAATTGTATAAATTTAATCAACCTTTTAAAAACTGTTAACCAGGAAAAACTTAGTCTGGGGTAGGGGTTTTAGAAAAAGGTTAAAACTTACGCCTCTATGAGATATAAATATGGGTGTAGTAAATGAGTAGCCCTGTCGCGAAGGTATCGTATTTACTCCTACTAGCGATCCTGGTAGCCCCACTCGTATCTTACACAGCTAGCACCCTGGCACCCACGCCGATCACGCCTCCAGCGTCTACTACGGGCGTAACGCAGGAGATACAAGCTGGTAACTACACATATGCGGCGACGATCGAGCCAGCTATAGTGGTGTTCGGTGGTAAGGTCTACGTCCCCTACATCAACGTCTCTAACCCTACATATGCTGAGGGCAACGTGAGCCTGTATATATATGACCCGGCGACCAATACTGGCACACAGCTCGCAGTCGACACCTCCGGTTTAGCTATTGACGTGAATGCCGTAGCCGGCAAGGACTCGATTCTGATAGCTGTGACGGAGTTTCCTAGCACAGCGAGCTACAGGGACTTATACGTATACCTGTACAACGTTACCGAGAAGATGCTTGTAGGCCCCTTCACAGTATCGGCTACTAAGTACTACGAAGAGTACCCCGTGGTTGCCTACAACCCTATCGTAGACATGTACGCGGTAGCCTACTTCCTCTCAGGCACTACAGCGTCGCCTCTGCCAATTACGCAGTTCAATGTCACTTTATTGAAGTTCTCGGGCGACACTGTTGTGACCAACATTACATTAGGGCCGTTCACGACTATTGGGGCAAACATCAGTTACACGACCGTTTCGCTGCAGATCGCCCCGTTCCTCAACGGCTTCGTATTCATGCACCAAATAGTTAACAACACTGACACAACTAACAGGGACATAGCTATACACTTCATAAAGCCAGACGGGAGCTACGTAGACTTGCCCACAATAGTCACACCTGGCGAGAACGAGACCCTTGGCGACGTACTGTACATCTACAACCCGACCACGCAGAGGAATAGCACAATCTACAGGCCTTACGGCTACACAGTCATTAACAACAACTTGTACGTGGCTGTGTATGCCTACGGCTCCGGAATGGTCAAACTACTGAAGATAACTCCGACCTTGACAGTCTCGTACATCAACGTCGACGTCGGTCTGAGACCACACGTGGTCTCGGGCCAAACCACGTTCGCCGTCGCCTACATCAAGGGAACCAGTATTACGACAGGGTATCCCGTGGCTGTGATATACGATGCTAGGACAGGCTCCGTAGTCAACTCCGTTATACTGTCGGCAGGAGGCGGGAGCTCCTTCATGAGCCCCCAGAACATGCCGTTCCTGTCCTTCTCGAGAGGCTTCTACGTGAGTACATGGCTGGCCAACAAGCCATCATCTATTTTCGCGTTCGCGTTCGACGAGCTGGGTAGCGGCGTCATGGTGTCCTCGCCCATCATCCTTACAACCGGCTTCAACATGACACCTCTAGGTCTGAGGACTATCGGATCCAACTTTGTAGTAGTGTACTCGGGCGTCAACTCGACTTACACCTCCACACTTAACATATACATGGGAACTATAGGCGTCGACCTACCAACCTCGACTAGAGTCGCGGTCTTGTACGACCCGTTGGGAGACGACTTCGGGGCCGGCAACATAACTTACCCGACGAACTCCGTCTTCCAGCCCGGCGTCTTCGACTTGAAGGCGTTCTACCTGTACCAGGACTCGAACTACTGGTACTTCAAGGTACAGGTGAACAACCTGGGCGACAACCCCTGGTCCGCCCCAGCCGGCTTCTGCCTACAGTACGTCCAGATATACATTAAGACGACTGCGGCAATGCCTGTCAACTCGACGACCTTCGGTTTAAACGTCTCGGTCTATCCAGGGTGGCATTACGCTCTGTTGCTAGCGCCGGGCTGGGGCGACACGCCGGTACCAGACGGCCAGGTCTCAGCGATATACGACTCCTCCGGCAGCCTAGTAGCCGACGCTTACCACAACTCTACGGTGTTCAGGGTCACTGTGGACCCGATAAACAACACGGTTCTGGCCGTTGTCTCGAAGAGCGTCTTCAAAGACACACTCGTCAACTACTGGTACTTCTCTATCATGCTGGCGGGCTACGACGGCTACGGGCCTATGAAAGTTAGACCTATAGTAGCTGGGCCTGCTCAAGACTGGCAGTTCGGTGGAGGCGATTCAGCCGCGATCAGCGCGGGTGTACAGCCGCTCGCCATAGACGTTCTGCTACCCGCAGTCGACCTACAGAAGTCCATGCTGTCGTCTTACAGCGTCTCGCCGCCACAGTTTGCTACAGTATACATGGTTACACTGACAGGGCAAGTAGTGTCGCCAACCACCACCTCACCCACTACCACGACTACTACGACGACCACACCTACAACTACACCGACCACGACTCCTACAACAACCCCCGTGACAACTACTACGACGACCACGACTACTACTGTATCGCCGACTCTAACCCCTACCCCTACCCCAACTCCGACTCCAACTCCGACACCTACCCCGACACCTACTCCAACACCCACACCAACCCCTACCCCAACAACTCCACCTCTCAAGCCACTTGGCTCTGTGACAGACCCCGTTGGCGACGATAAGGGCTACGGAGGCCTGAAGTACCCGACAGCCGACGTGTTTAAGCCCGGCGTGTTCGACATAACCAAGTACGCCGTCTACACTGACGGGCAGTACCTGTACTTCAAGACCACCTTCAAGGACCTGGGCGGCAACCCGTGGAACGGCCCAACCGGCTTCTGCCTGCAGTACGTCCAGGTATACGTGCTGACCACGGACACCACTCTACCGAAGAACACCACGACATTCGGCCTCAACATAACTGTTGGTAACGGCTGGAACTACGCGATCCTCCTAGCGCCGGGTTGGGGCGACACGCCGGTACCAGACGGCCAGGTCTCAGCGATATACGACTCCTCCGGCAGCCTAGTAGCCGACGCTTACCACAACGCAACCCTATTCAAGGTCTACGTCGACCCGGCTGACAACAACACGATCGTCGCCCAGGTTGCAGTGAGCCTGTTGAAGGACTCAGCTAACGCCGACAAATGGGTCTACCTGGTAGCGGTGGTCAGCTACGACGGCTTCGGGTACATGAAGGTAAGGACTGCCCAGCCCGGAGACCCAGGCCAGTGGGTGCTGGGAGGCGCCGATCCCAAGGCCGTCTTGGCGGGTGTTCAGCCTCTAGTCATTGACATCGTGGCCCCAACAGCCCAGGACCAGTACAGGATGCTTAGTAGCTACGACACCGCTACAGGGAAGTTTGCTGTAGTGTACGGTGTGAACCTGAAAGGCGAGCTCGTCTCGCCTACACCGCCTCCAACCATGCCGTCCGTGCCCATCACCACCGTCACATTGACCCAGTCTACGACAACGACTGTCACGCAGACCGTGACTCAAACCGCCACCGCGACCGCCACGACCACCTACACGACCACCTCGTACGAGACGACCTACGACTACACGCCGACTATGGCTATCGGAGGAGTCCTCGTAGTAATAGCCTTGGGTCTACTAGCCGGGATCCTGAGGAAGAAGTAGGGGAAACACACAAACCTTTTTTCCCAAGCCTTCACCCCCCGTCTCAACTTTTAAACCCCCAAGTACAGAGTAACTGCCTGAGTGATGAGGCCGACATAAGCAGACCATGTGAAGAAGGGTCGATTGGCTGACTACTCTCAGAACTCGCATAAGGCCTGTAACAGCACCGGGTTTTCGATGTGGACTAGTGTGACAATGGAGTTGTCAAACCTGTACTCGCTAAGCCCTATGAGCTTTTCGTGCCTGCTGATGTCGGCCTCTGACAGGGCGAGGCCCGTGTAGCTCGTCTCGACCCAGGCTACAAAGCTCGCCTCTTCTAGGACGCCGTACTTCCTGATCAGTGGGGACAGGTAGTCTTCTCTCGACAGTGAAAACGTTGTACCCGGGTGGTACGGCCCCGTGGCAGGCAACACTACTAGCTCGCCACCGCCGGTCAACGGCATCCTTAAGAAGACAGGCATCTTCCCCCCGAAGCAGCGTATGCTGGGGTGCTCGTGCCCTATCACGACATGGCTGTAGCGCGAGGGGTCTACGTCCAAGTGGCCGTGGGTGATGAGAAACCCGCTGCTGGTCTCGATGGAGTCGACGATTAACACGCCCCTTTCCTCGAGAACCCTCTTGACGAAGTTGTCGTGGTTCCCTCGGACGACCGTAACCTCGTCGACGCCGCCTTCTCTTATAAAGTCGATCAACCTCGACACCTCCTCCTTCTCCTGCCTCAGTAGCCTGTCAAAAGCGTGTTTCAGGTCCCCGTTTATGATGACCCTACCCGGCCTCCGAATCTTGAAAGCCCTCGCGAGCATCTCTACGGTGCGCCTGAACTGGATCCTGGGCAGGAACACGCCAGCGTACCCGCTCCTCCCCCTCAGGCTGTACTCAAGGCCCTTCGCAGCGGCCTCTTCAAAGCCGAGGTGGAGGTCCGACATGACCAGGGCGTTCAGCTCGCTCAAGTAGGCGAAGGGGAGCCCGGGGTAGATGTACAGCCCGTCGACTAGCTTGTAGAGGCTAGGTGTAGTCTCGACCAGGGCCAGACACCTTTCAGAGTCGATCAACTGGTCAAAAAATCTTATTACTCTTAACGCCTGAAGCGTATCCTGGGAAGCAACCACGAAGAGGCGGGTTAAATATAAAAGCCCCGTTGATTTAAGGAATTGGGAGGGTGGGCCCGTAGCTCAGCCTGGTAGAGCGGCGGGCTCTTAACCCGTAGGTCCCGGGTTCAAATCCCGGCGGGCCCGCTCCTCATTCTCTCTCGTAAACGTAGGTTAAGACTCCCAGTATCAGTGTTACGGAGCCTAGCACGAAGAGAAGGATCGCCGGTATAACGAGGATAGCGTGGGGGCGTGTCTCGAACGAGGTCCTGTAGTCGAACACGAGACTACCCGGGTCAGCGACTTCTATGTAGATGTTCGAGTCGTCGAAAGACGATGTCGTACTCCCTCCGGGTGGGATACTCAGGTTTATCGAGGACATGTTGCTAGGAGTGATGGCTACCCTGACACTGGTATTGCCTCGGTTGTGGATAGTCAAGCTACAGGGGGCTTCAAGGGGGACTGTTTCGTTGAGCATCGAGAGCAGGTGGAAGAAGCGGGGAGGGTTTGAGACGAGTACGTCGAAGACAGACTCCTTGGTTACAAGGACCTCTCTCGACGCCTCTATAGACAGCAGGTTCGAACCCACGAGTAGCGCGATCGCGACGATGAAAAAAGTTACTGAAGTCCTCAATCTTCCACCTGGCAAACTGGTTTCAGTGTCAATAAATACTAACTCTCTCATAATCCTTAAAATGTATCGAGACGACGAGGTCTAAACATGCCCGTTAAGAAAAGCCGGAAGCAGGCCCGCCCGCGTACTCTGAAAGCCGTGCTCGTTAAACCAGTAATAGTTTACCTTCTTCTAATCGCCGTCCTGTGGTTTACCCCGCCGGTGACCCTGAGTAGTGGGGGGGCGTCCGTTTCTCTGAGTTACGAGGATGTTTACTACTGCTTCTATGTTGAGAACGTGACTCTCTACTTACAACCCCAAACAAGTAGTCCGCTCGACGTACCGGTCTACGTGTACTTATACACGGGCAACTCTTCAGCAGAGTACAAGCTGGCGTCTTTCAGGTATTACACAAACCTCTCTTTCTACGACGATATCGGGGGCACGTGTATCCGCATCAACAAGAGTACGGCCGGTGTATCGTTGAACACGGGCTTACGTATACTGGTGAAGCTCCCAGGCTTCTATCTAGCCCCGATGCCGCCTAGCGGAATGGTGAGCTTTGGTAACGGGAGTTACCTACTCCTCTTCCACCAGGCCGGCTACGCGACTGCCTACTCGAATCTCTCAATCTACATCGATAGCCCGGTTGTCACTGTGACCAACAATCTAGGATTCGACGTGTACGGTGTATTGAACGCGGTCTCTACTAATGGAACGCCCGTCCAAGAAAAACTGTATCTGCGACCACGCTCCTCTACGAGCATTCACCTCATAGGGAATTACACTGCCGTACACCCCGTCTTGTACGCCCGTGTGCTTTTCCTGACAGCGAGAGTTGACAGCTCTTCAACGTATTTGTCTCTAAAAGACAATATGCCTGTTATCGCAGGACTACTAGCAATTCCAGTGGCGTTGTACACTTATTCTAGGTGGAAGACAAGTAGGTGAGTCGATCAAAGCACAAAATGTTTATATATTCAACGCGTATTTCAATAAATGTGGTGCAGTGCATGCGACTCGTCATGAGAGTCTCCTCTATACTATTAGCTCTAATGTTGATCGCTATAATCCCTCTAGCAAATCTAGGAGTCGCTCAGCAGGTTCAGCCAGGCCCAGCCTCTGACCAGATCACCTTCATAAGGGTCACTATAGACCAGGTTCCTGACGCGATCAAAAACAACCAGATCGACATGTACTACTACGCTCTGAGACCCCTACAGGCCCAGCAGATACAGCAGAGCGTCCCTAACGCAGTGCTATGGCAGGCGCCGGCTGGTCTAATAGACCTGATACTCAACCCAGCACCAGTCTCAGTCATAACGCTCAACGGTACGCTCACTATAAAGCAGGCCGCAGCTGCTCTCGGCGTCCCGCTGGCGGCTATCGTGGGCTTCGGGACTTCTGGCAACCAGACGATCGTCGAGCTGGGCGCTAACCCCAACACTAGCAGTATCAACCCGTTTGCCTTCAAGCAGATTAGGTGGGCCATGAACTACCTGGTCGACAGAGACACTATAGTCTCGCAGATCCTCAAGGGCTTCGGTGTACCGATGTACACCTTCCTGAGCCAGTACGACCCCACCTACACGATAATAGCCGACATCGTGGCGAGGTACGAGTTCAGGTACGACCCATCGTATGCTGACAGCCTCATAACCAGCGTCCTGACGTCAGTGGGCGCCCAGAAGATCGGCGGTGTATGGTACTACGGTGGTAAGCCGATAGCGATAAACTTCATTATCAGAATTGAGGACGAGAGGTACGACATCGGCAACATGGTGGCTACCGACTTAAAACTGCTAGGCTTCACGGTCAACGTGTTGCCGATGAGGTTCACCGACGCGATCAACACCGTGTACGGCACCGACCCGATGGAATTCGCGTGGCACATCTACACGGAGGGCTGGGGTAAGGGCGGCATAACCAGGTGGGATACCGCCTCAATAGCTCAGTTCTCCGCCCCGTGGTTCGGATACATGCCTGGCTGGCAGGAGCCCACCTTCTGGAACTACCAGAACTCCACGATAGACGACCTCACTCTCAGGATCTACACGGGCAACTTCACCAGCCAGAGCGAGTTCGTACAGCTGTATAGGAAGGCAACGGAGATGGCTATACAGGAGTCCGTTAGGGTCTGGATCGCCACCAGGCTAGACACATGGGTGACCACAAACCAGGTGCAGGGCATTACTCTGGACTTGGGTGCCGGCCTGAGAGGTATATGGAACGTCAGAGAGGCGTTTGTCACCGGTAAACCTGCCCTGACTATAGGCCACTTGTGGGTCTACACATCGGGCGACGCGTGGAACTACTGGGGTGGGATCGGGAGCGTGTACTACTTCGACCAGATGTACGCCACCTACGACCCGTTGACCTGGAACCACCCGTTCAACGGCGAGCCAATACCGTTCAGGACGCCGTACGTCGTGACTACGGCGGGACCCACTGGCAAGCTGGACGTACCATCTAACGCCGTTATGTGGGACGTGAACTCTAAGAAGTGGGTCCCCGTCCCAAGCGGCACTAAGGCTACTAGCATGGTCGTCTTCGACCTGAGTAAGCTGGTCGGTACTAAATGGCACAACGGTATAACGATCACAATGGCCGATGTCGCGGCCACCTGGGCATACGCATTCGACATAACTTACGACCCGAAGTACAGCGCGCTGGAGCCCAGGATTGCGAGCAACCTGAAACCTACACTAGACATGATCAAGGGCCTGGTCTTCGATGTCCAGAACAAGAGGTTGATCGTCTACATAGACTACTGGTTCTTCGACACCAACTACATAGCCGGAATGGCGACTCTAGGCATAGTTAACCCGCTCGAGATCCACACCGTGACGTGGCAGCTGGCACTTGACCAGAGGAACCAGACAGGCCTAGTGCTCTATCAGAGGAAGGGATACCAGTGGTTCAGCCTAGTCTACCCCGACCACGTGGCTCTGGTGAAGAACGCTCTTGCCACGTACCTTAACAACCAGACAGTCTTTGCGAAGGCCAACGCTTACGCGGACGGCCTCCTCACGATGGACGAGTGGAACGCCAGGATACAGGCTGACCTGAACTGGATCAACGCCCACGGCCACGCCTGGATAAGCCAGGGCCCGTTCTACATGGACAAGTTCGATAAAGACGCGCAAACGGCTGTATACAAGGCCTTCAGAGACCCGACCTACCCATTCAAGAAGGGCGACTGGTACTATGGCAAGCCGATCACGACACTGATAGGCGGCTACACTCTCAGCACCGTTATACCCGGTAAGATACTGCCGGGTAGCCCAGCCAACTTGACGGTCGTAGTCAACGGTATACCACCGCTACACTTGGAGTACATACTGAAGGACGCAGCCGGCAACATACTGTCGACGGGCGACGCAACCCAGATCAACCAGACGGCGTTCCTGATCTCCTTCTCAAGCGACTTCACGATCAACCTGGACTACAAGACTACCTACTACCTGATACTTCTAGCCTATTCTGACATAGTAGCGATGCCCGACATGAAGAAATTAGAGTTGACCACGGCTTCAACAGCAGAAGCACTCCAGTACATGCAGAGCTTGAACCAGGAGGCGTTGAATAAGCTACAGAGCGCCCTGAACCAGCAGATATCCAGCGTCTACAACCAGATTAACCAGTTGAACAGCCAGCTAACACAGTTGAACTCTACTCTGACAGCCATGCTAGGGCAGCAGATCCAGGCCGTTGTAACGGCTCTAACCCAGAACATCAAGACAGTCTCGGACGTGCTGACCAGCCTAGCTAACGCGGTCAACACGACGCAGGCCACACTGACGAACTTCCAGAGCTCGGCAAACAGCCAGTTCTCCTCCATATCCAGCGACCTCTCGAGCATAAAGAGCACACTGGCAAGCATGCAGACGACACTACAGGGAGCCGCTTCGGCCAGCGACGTTGAGGCTTTGAAGAGCCAGGTCTCCACGCTGCAGAACCTAGTATACGCCACTCTCGGGCTCGTAGTAGTGACTCTAATAGTCAGCGGTATTGGGCTAGCTAGAAAGAAGTAGCTTCCTAATTTTAAACACAAATATTTTTTCGACCCACACTAATACAATCCTGCCCAGAGAATACATATAAATACTCCTTCTAATTCCCTTTATTAGCGGTACGAGTGTGAGGACTATGCCGGGCACCGGTAGAGTAATATTAAGGAGAGCAATACTACTAACTTTAGCCTTCATACTCATAGTGATACTAACGGCCGGCATACTCGAGGGCACTGGTTTCGCGCAAAAAATATACGAGGCTCTTGTTACGCAAAACGTGCAGTCCGATGTCCAGATATACGCTAGGACGCACCCGGGCGCGTCACCGTCCGATATCCAGAACTTCAAGAACCAGATGACGAAGTACTGGATGGAGTACTACGGCCTCATAGACGCCAACGGCAATCCCGTCCCGCCCTACATTAGGATGTGGAAGCTGGTCTTCAACAGCCTCAAGTTCGACTTCGGCTATACTAACCAGGAGGGCATAACCGGGTTGATAGGTAGGCTGCCGCCTCAGCCCGTTATAACCGTGATAGCGGGCGTCTTACCGAGGACCATCCTAATGGCCACCGTGGCCGAGCTCGTATGTGCTCTAATAGCTCTACCTCTAGCTCCAAGGATAGCCTATAAACACGGCTCCTTGTGGGACAGGCTCATAGTTAGCTACGCGGCGCTCTTCAACGCCGTCCCGGTCTGGTGGCTGGCTATGATCCTTCTCTCGGTCTTCGGTTACACGCTCAGGATCTTTCCGACCAACTACAGAGCCTTGATGACGTACATAAACACGTTCTGGAGCAATCCGCTGGTCAACACGCTCTACATATCATGGTACGCGACGCTCCCAGTCATAACACTGGTCATAGCGTTCCTAAGCACCTGGTTGTACTCGATCAGGGCCATGGTACTGCGAATCGTGCGAGAGGACTACGTCATGGTGGCCAAGGCGAAGGGGCTGCCTGAAAAGGACATAGCCAGAAGGTATATCGTGAGGGTCATGGCCCCGCCCATAGTGACGTACGTGATACTGGCCCTCGCGGGCTCCCTAGGCGGGCTGATAATAACGGAGTCCGTCTTCGACTGGCCTGGCATGGGTACACTGACGTACTACGCCATCACAACAGGCGACGTTAACACCGTGATGGGCGTCTTCTTCATCCTAGTGTTAGTATACATATTGGCAAGGCTGCTACTAGAAGTACTGTACATCATCCTAGACCCGAGAGTCAGGTACAGGTAGGGTGGGGTAGCTATGGCGGTCCAGCAACCATCTCTAACCACGTTAATAAGGCAGAAGTTCGTCAAGCCGCTGTGGGGCGGCCTCAAAGAGGTCTGGAGTTTCGGCACGGGTAAAGTAGGGCTCGCTCTACTCTTCGTACTCGTCGGGGTATCCGCGGTAGCGACCGTTACAATGCCCTCTAACTTGCTTGCCATGTGGGAGAGCCCGTCCTTCTGGGACGAGAACCCCATGCTAGTCCCTCCAGCATGGGTCGCCTACCTGGGCCAGCCGGTTGCTCCACAGAGCGTCAACGTTTTAACTAGGCCCACTACGTCTATGGAGCAAGCCGGGTTCATGTACTACGTATACACGGTCAAGTACACGTTGACACAGCCACAGTACCCGCAAGACATACTCGCTAAAGTACAGGGTGTTGCCGTGTTCAACGTCCAGGTAAACGGGACCTCAAAGGTGGTCTCCCCGACAATAGTCCTCAAACTGACGAGGCCAGACAACCTGACGTTTACTCTGACAACCTCGACCCCGACCGTTAGCAACATAACAGGGCTCTACGTGACAACAGACGTGAAGTTGACGACGACAAACTACGGTGGAATAGCTGAGGCCCTCGGGTCGAAGTACATAAACGAGACGCAGCTATCCAGCGTTATAGGGAATAACGCGACCCTGCTGTCCGTTGTGAGGCTCGGGATAATCAACAACATCGTGACTTTGATGAGGAGCTTCCCGCAGTTCTACATATTCGGGAAGCTCAAGGTAACCGTGACTCTCGGAAACGTGTCCTCTGACCTGTTACCGATATACCACCAGGTAGAGACAGTCGCGAACAGCGTAACTCCCGGCGCACCTGGCTCTGACTTGGTCAAGGAAAGCCTCAGCAGAGCCCTCTCAGAGCTGAGGTCGGCGCTGGCCTCGAGGACCCCCTCCGAGATGGTACCACACCTATACGCCGCGCTCGGCAACTTGACTCAGGCCTACGCCCTCTCGGTCGCCTACAACACTCTCACCCCAGACCAGTCGAATGCCCTGTCCTCCGCGATGACGTCGCTCTCGAAAGTTATAAACGACTTCGAGACGACTACAAAGTACTACAACATCGAAATACAGACGCAGCCGCTTACGGGGACGTACACTGCAGACGTCATTGTGTCTTACTCCACGGAGGCCCCGCTGTCACAGCTGCCAGGGCTACCTGTTAAGACCGTGCGTGTTATATTCAAGGGCTCGGCTTTCGGACTGCTAGGCACGGACGACATCGGCAGAGACTTAGCGGTCATACTGTTCTACGGGTTCCCCGTTGCCATGGCGATAGGCTTGACAGCGGCCGTGGCGACAACACTAATAGGGCTGATACTGGGCGTCATAAGCGGATACTACGGAGGCTACGTCGACGAGGCGATCCAGAGGACCGTTGACGTCATAGGTAACATACCGCTCCTGCCGATCCTTATACTGCTGGGTCAGATCGCGTTGTTGGTGTTCGTCAACAACCCGTTCATGGTTCTGATGACTATAATCACGGTCCTGATAGTCTTCGGCTGGGGAGGCCTCACGATAACCGTCAGAACTATGACCCTGAGCATCAAGGAGGAGCCGTACATTGAGGCCGCGCTAGCGCTTGGCGCGAGCAACAGCAGGGTGATCCTCAAGCACATACTACCGCAGGTAGCAGCCTACGGTGTAGCCTCCATGGTGTTCTCGGTGCCATCGGCCATACTAACCGAGGCGGGCCTAAGCGTGCTGGGTATAAGGTCGGGGTACCCCACGTGGGGTGCGGTACTCAGTAGAGCAAGGGACTCCAACAGGTACGACGTGTGGTGGTGGATCCTACCTCCGGGCATCCTGATCTCGATAACGAGCCTGGCCTTCGTGTTGGTGGGTCTAGCAATCGAGAGGATCGTTGAGCCGAGGCTGAGGACGCTATAGAGGGCGTAAAGCAAGCACTTTTCGCGATAGCGTTTTTAACGTGCTCGTAGGACACAAAGTCGACCACTACTCGCTTTCTCATATTTGCTATAATCGCGCAAAGTTATCTGTTATTCAAATACTCGAGACCCTCGCCGAATACCACTAAGTGGTAGCCTCTTGCTCTCTGGTGTGGTTTCAGCCTGGTAAGTTCTCTTCACCCGTCTAACCGGGAGTAACTCATCATCCTAGCAGGGAATAGATCCAGTCTCGGTGTTTTATGCTCTAAGTTCGAGGAACCAGCAAAAACACCTCTAGGTGTTGTAGCCGTAGCGATTTAGAGCGGCTCTAATAGCCGGCTTAACTAGACGCCCCCGACTTCTCTTGTTCTAGCTTCTTTAGTTCCTCCTCTATCTCCTTCTCTATCTCCTCAATTGGCTTAGGAGGCGGTGTGGTGGCTAGTGTGTAGCCGATCCAAGCCAGTATTCCGAACACGCCTAAGACAGCTATCATCGCTGTTAACTGGAGTAGTTGCACCCAGTAGGGGGTCATGAACAGTATGTAGCCGTAGGCTACTATGACTACGATGCTCACAACGACTAGACCCCAACCCACCATTTGATCCCTGTTCATTGGTAACCCCCATATTCAGAAAGTATCTCAAGGGATAAAAACGTGTTGTTGGAGCAGATAACTTCCACGACTCAGTCGTGACAGTACTGCGATATCCTCCTCAGCAACCTAACCTCCATTCTTTTCATGTAGAACACCGAGAGCGCTAGGGAGAAGCTCACGATACCTGTTGTCGTGAATATGGCCCCTACTAAGGCCCTAATGTGGTGTATGACACCTGTTAGAACGTACTTAAGGAACACGTAGAAGTCGAAGTACAGTCCCGGTATTAGGGTCAGGGCTCCGAGTAAGAGCACGGTGAAAGTTGGGTTGTACCTCCACGTTAGCAACAACATGCTTAAGAGTATCGTGAAGCCGTGCCTAACACCGAGTTTCTTCTCGCCCACTCTCTTCCTGTACTTGATGGGGACCTCGGCTACTTTATAGCCTGTCGAGAGGGTGTGGGACAAGATCTCGGCTTCTACGCTGAAGTCCTTGAACTCGAACTCGACCTCGTCTAGGACACGCTTCCTCACCGCGTACATGCCGCTCAGCGCGTCGCTAAGTTTTACGCCGTAAAAGACGTTGAACAGGCTGGTCAGGAACCAGTTGCCGAACCTATATACTACGCTCTGGGCCCTTTTCTCGATTTGTTTCCTGGCTCCAATGACTAGGTCGTAACCCTCATTGATCTTTTTTATTAAGTCTTGGATGTGCTCGGCTGGGTAAGTGTAGTCGCCGTCCATGACTACAACGACGCTACCGTTTACGTACTTTAGGCCGGACTTTATGGCGTCTGCCTTACCACGCCCTTCTTGTCGAACCACTCTCACTCCTAAACTCCTCGCGACCTCGGGTGTACCGTCCGTCGAGCCCCCGTCTACGACGAGAACCCTGGCTGGGTCGTATCCCAACTCGATTACCTCTCTAAGCGTTTTCTCCAGCCCCTCTCTTTCGTTCAGCACGGGGATGAGGATGGCGAAGTCCGTCGAGACGCTATTGCCCAAACTAGGCAGCACCTTGATAAGTCTATCAACATTTATGTAAAAAAAAGTTAGTGCCTTGAGCCTAGGTGTTGTCACAGTGAAGTGCCACTACTGCGACAGGGAAGCCGTTGTGAGGTTGCCCTACGCCAAGCTCAACCTCTGCAGGGAGCATTTCGCGGAGTACCTTCTACGCAAGCTCGAGAGGAGCGTGGAGAGGTACAAGATGTTCGGTAAAGGTAGCAAGGTGGTCGTGGGCGTTTCCGGCGGGAAAGACAGCGTAACCCTCACCAAGCTTCTTTCCGAGTCCGGTCTCGCGAAAATGCTAGTCGTCCACGTGAACCTGTCCATAGGAGAGTACTCCAGGATATCCGTGGAGACGGTGAGAAGGTTCAGTGTAGAGCACGGTCTAGACTACCTCATCGTAGACCTCTCCGATTACGGTATCGGCATCCCCGAGCTCGTCGCGAAGACTAGAAGAAGCCCTTGCAGCGTGTGCGGCATGGTGAAGAGGTACGTACTGAACGCGCTCACCTTGGACTTGGGTTACGATGCGCTGGCTACCGCTCACCACGCAGACGACATGGCCGTGTACATAGTGAAGAGCTTCCTGCTACAGGACTACGACCAGCTCTACAAGATCTCCCCCGTTAACAACGAGGTGCCGGGGCTCGCCGCTAGAAAAATCAAGCCACTCTACGAGTTCTACGAGTTTGAGATCGAGAGCTTTGCGAGGCTGTACGGGTTACCGTTCGTGAGCGTAAAGTGCCCGTTCAAGCACGTGGGTTGGCTCGAGCGCTACGTTAGAGAACTGCTCGACAGGGCCGAGGAGGAGTCCCCCGGCTTCAAGATCTCGCTACTCAGGTCTCACGCTAGGAGAACGATGTCTATGAGGTCGGCAGAGCAAACCAATCCGAAGGCCTGTGCTAGTTGTGGCCTCATAAGTAGCGGAACCGAGTGCTCGTTTTGCAGGTTTACGAGGAGAGCCCTGGGTCAGCCGATGGGGCTCGTGGTTAGAAGATGGATTATCGAAAAGACCGCGGCGGGCGGGACGCGTAAGGTAACCGGCACCCCGCCTAGCTCGGTAGGCTAGGCGGCTGGGCGGGCTCGCGTCTACGCGAGAGAACTACGAGTAGGAGAGTAGAGGCTACTATCAATAGAGCGACCAGTAGAGAGAGGATTAACAGGACAGCCCCAGCCGGGCCCGCGCCGAAGCAGAGCGGGACGAAGAACAGCACTACACAGAACCCTGTCGACACGTTGGTAGCTGACGTCGAAGACTCGAAGAGGGCTAGTAAAACCCCAACAATCGACATTGCAATACCTGCCACGAAGAGCAGGAGGCCTATGCGTGTTAGGCTGCTCATACCGTCACCACGTGGTTAACAATAGGAACACTATGGTTACAGCCACTAGTACCAATCCGATAACCGCTGCTATTAGGGCAGCTCTTCTACTCGTCCCAAAGACAATTGGTATCGGCCCGATGATCAGAACACCCCCGCCCTCTGCTCTGTTTTTCCTCTCCTCCTCCCCAGAAAGTAAGGCCCCGAACAGCATCAGCAGGAAGCCTACGAGGCTGATTGCTATTCCCAGTACTACGATGAGAACTCCGACCAAGCCCATCACTAACAGATCTCTAATGCAGACTACCATGCTATAAACTACTTCATGCCGCCAGGTATGAATACCACGGGGACTATTGCGAGGCTCGTGGAATAGTCGGGCTTGTCGACGCGGTCGATCAGCCCGAGCCTATAGTATAGTCCCAGCAAGTCCACGTAGCCGAGAAATACCCTCCCACCGCCGCACTCGATCCGCCAGTACCTCTTCTTATCCTTCTCGATCATTTGGGCCCTAGCCTTGAGTACCTCCTCCAAAAGACGCGGGTCTTTCCGCCTGATCACGTCCATAGAGGTCTTAACGCACTTCTCGTACCAGTCGAGTATTGAGTAGTCTGCTATTCTTAGATGTAGCTTCCAATCGTTTACGCCCATCCCCTTACACACTTTAACGGCCTCGTCCACAAGCTTCGCGACCTCACCGCAGTACTTCTCGCCAATACACATAGCTGGCGAGATGTAGACGGAGGAGAACACCAAGAGCTCGGAGACTTCTCGCGATACGCCCCCGTTCTCCAGGAGCTCCACCATGCGATCAAGCCCTGTAATGGGTAACGTCAACTCTCTGAAGGGGTTCCCTTGAAGGTACCTCTCGACTTTGCCCCTGTACTTCTCGACGAGTCTAGGTGTCAAGCCGAGATCTCTATACTTGAACCTCTTCCTCAACCACTCCACAGTGTCCCAGCCACCCTCTTCGTCGAGATCGAACAGGACCACCCCGCGGAGGTTCTTGACTATAGAAGCGTAGAGCGCGAACATGTTCCCCCGGGTCTCGCCGGTACTTTATTTTATCCGACGGCCCGGGTCTAAAAGGCTTATTAGAGAATCGCCCGCGGGACCCCTTTGCTGGGTCATCGCGGGAGGCCCCGCCTTTAAGCTAGCTCACACTTCATAGTTAGGCTTGGTGAAGGAAGTGAACGTCAAGCTCGCGGCGGGCGGTTTCATAGTAGTGTTGCTAATGGTATCCTTAGTTATTCGGGGTAAGAGGCCGAAGACCCCTATATGGAGTATCATGACATTCACGGCGTTTATTGCTGTAGCATCGGGCCTCGTAAGGCTCGACGAGCTTAACAGCGTGATAGACCTCAGCGTCGTGCTGTTCTTGATAGGCATGTTTAGCATCACAGGCCTAGCAGAGAGGTCCGGGCTATTAGACTACGTGGCGAGCAGGTTCATACGCCTGTTCAAGACGAGAAGGTCGCTAATAGTAGCATCCTCGCTACTATTCGGGCTTCTGTCAGCTATGGCCGTCAACGATACCGTCGCGTTGATGGGCCCACCGATCGCCTACACTATCTCGAAAGCGATCGGCGTCGAATCCGAGATGATGATGCTTCTACTGGCTTTCTCCTTGACCATCGGCTCCGTCATGACACCTATTGGTAACCCGCAGAACATGCTAATCGCTGTTAGGTCTGGCATGTCGGCGCCCTTCGTGAAATTTGTACTCTACTTGTCCATCCCGACCGCTCTCAACTTACTCGTCACGCCTCTAATCTTGATGAAGTTGTATGGCGTAAGAAACGGGCGGAAGAGCGAGGTGCTCCTAGTACCAGAGGAGACGATAGAAAGCAGGAGAGACGCTGCCCTGGCTGGTATAGGGCTGGCCGTCTCGGTATCCGCACTCATGGTTAACGACCTACTACAGCTGATGGGTCTCCCCTACGTAGAGGAGAGGGGGATAATCCCCTTTGTCGTCGCCTCGGCCATATATGTGTTCTCGGAGAACCCACGTGAGGTTTTAGGCAAGGTGGACTGGGGCACTATAGTCTTCTTCATATCGATGTTCATAACCATGGAAGGGGTCTGGAGGAGCGGCTTCCTAAACCCCCTTCTAGCGCTGTTTGTTTCGGGAAGACCGGTCGACACGCCTCTCAGTATTCTATCGATCTCGGCCCTCTCGGTAGTTGGGAGCCAGCTGATAAGTAACGTGCCTTTCACCAGGCTGATGATAACCGAGCTTCACGAGGCGGGTTACACAGGAAAACAAGACCTACCCTGGCTGACGCTAGCGATGTCCACGACGATAGCTGGGAACCTGACCATACTCGGGGCGGCGTCCAACATAATCATCGTAGAGTACCTCGAGTCGAGAATGGGGACCACCATCACTTTCACGAAGTTCGCGAAGATCGGCGCTATAGTGACGCTGGTAAACATTGTTGTCTACTTCGCTTTCCTAGCACCTCTACAACTTCTAGGCTTAGTTTCGTAAGGCGCTCTCCCAGACGACTTTAGTAGAGCGGGTTTTAAGCCGTGAGTCCTCATAAGTTTTACTCAGATTATATATGGGTGTTAAAGCACTCGTACAGAACGAGGGCAGGGTGTAGCTCCTTGGACGACACACTCCCCGACGAACTGAGGTTGAAGATGTTGAAGAGGCTCATCTCTGCTCAGTCCCAGAAAAAGGAGGAGAGAGACGCCCAGCCCGTTGACCCGGAGAGAGCGGTCTATAGTAAGCTGTCCGACGACAGGGCACTTGAACTGGTAGAGAAGACGAAGCAGTTGTACCCGAGAGAATACCCCGCGGTCGTCTCCGTGCTGTACGAGATGTTGAAGAGGGGGATTGTAGACAAGCTCGACGGTCTAACCGTATTAGCGGTCCTGAGAAGGCTCGGCCTCGACGTGAGGCCCGAGCTAAGGATCAAGTTCGTGAAGCAGGGTAGGGAGGTGGACTTCGAGGACTACGTTAAGTGAGCTAGAAGTAAGAGAGGAGAGAAAAAACGTTGTGAGAGACCTACTTGACTCCGTACATCGTCAACGCTAGGACGGCCATCTTCGTCCACAGGCCGTTCTCTGCCTGCTCGTAAATTATAGACCTCTTCGGGTCGTCGATGACGTCTTCGTCCGCCTCGTAGCCTCTGAATATCGGTAGCACGTGCATTAAGGCTCCGTGCTTGTCCATCAAGTCCATTAACTCCCTTGTCACCTTCCAGTTCTTGTACTTCTCGTATATCTTGAGCTCCTCGTCCTTGAACTTGCTGTAGCCGACCTGGACTAGTGTTGGCGTAGCCCAGTTCCTCGGGAAGACGGCGTGAGCACCCCTCAGCGCCTCCTGTAGGTTGTCAGTGACCTCGAGGGAGCCGCCGTGCTCCTTGGCGAGCTCCTTAGCCTGCTCGACGAGCTTGGGGTCTAGGTCGAATCCTGGAGGCCTGGCAATGACGACGTCTACGCCGAACCTGGGGAATAGTATCATGTCCTCCTGGGGGCTGCACCAGCCTCTGATCTCCGGGCTGTACGCCCACATTATCACGTACTTCTTACCCTGCGGGTTCCCGAACCTCTCGATGAAGGTGAATATGTCCGCCAGGCCCTGCGTCGGGTGGAACATGTCGTCGGCCATGTTGATGACGGGGATCTTCGCCGCCTTAGCCATCTCCCTTATATAGGAATTGCCTACGCCGTACAGGTAGTCAATGGCCTTGTCCAGGATCCTGATGCCTAGGCCGTGACCGTACAAGTCGTACATAGCGGCTACGTCCTTAACGGCCTCCCCCGCCTTCTCCTGCTTGCCGAACGCCATCCTAGTCGTGGTCGCGTCAATGTATGCTGCGTGGCCGCCAAGGAAGTACATGCCGGACTCGAAAGCCGCCCTCGTCCTCGTGGATGGCGCGAAGAACAGCATGTAGAAGACTTTCTTCTCCAGCACCTTGGGAATAGCCTCGACGCCGTAGTAGTTCGCTAATTGTTTGAACTCGGCTGCTAGTTTCAGCGCTATGTCGATCTCCTCGTCGCTCCACTCTAGCGTGGAGATCAGGTCTTTCCCGCTCAACTCCCTTACGAGGTACCTTAGCGAGGGCATGACACCCACTCTCCGCTTAAACCCCTCTTAGTTAGGTGGAAGGTTAAATACTTGTAGAGCCTGCCCCTTCGCGCTGTCCAGCGGCTAAAAGGCCTGGGTATTTTCGTGGGCGGCCGATAGGTTCACGTTTTAAAACCCTAGCGGGATTAGGGTTTCACAGTGTTGCTCTATGAGGAGGACGCTAGTAATCACACTACTAGTGATCGTCGTGGTTGCGGGCCTCTCAGCGTACTTCATGTCGACGAGACACAGCGTGAGTAAAACAAGGGTCGTAGTTTACGCGTACAACGACAAGATAACAGGGATAGACCCCAGCCTCGAGGACGACACCGGCCTAGTCGTACTGGGCAGCGTTTACGAGCCGCTCCTGTACTACGATCCTGTTCATAACAGGACTATACCAGCCCTCGCAGAGAGGTGGGAGTCTAGCGAGAACAACACGGTGTGGGTCTTCCACTTGAGGAGAGGAGTGGTCTTCCACGACGGCTCGCCGTTTAACTCGACCGCGGTAGTCCTCAGTGTAACGAGGGCTAAAGAAGTCTACGAGAAGTACGGGATAGGGCTGGGGTTTATATGGGACGCGGTAGACGAGGTGAAGGCCCTCGACGAGTACACTGTTGAGTTCAAGCTGAAGTACCCACAGAGACTGGACCTGATAGCGGCATCTAGTTACGCGGCCTACATCTTCAACCCGGGCGCCCTAGCGAAGGCTGGCGTGTCCGACCCCACCGACTTACGGTTGAGGGAGTGGTTCAACAAGGGTACCGACGAGGGCACAGGTCCATACATAATCGAGTCCTACGACCCTTACAGCCAGGTCGTCCTGGTGAAGTTCGACAAGTGGTGGGGGTGGAGCCAGGTGGGCAACGACAAGGCCCCCGACAAGGTGATAATCAAAGTAGTGACGGACCCGCAGAGCCAATTCAATGGGCTGGTAAGCGGTAGCCTGGACATAGTGACGAGTGTCCCCCGGACGAGCATAGAGGACCTGGTCAACAGGGGCTACAAGTACATAAAGTTCGCGACTTTCCACAGCTACTTCCTTGTTTTCAACACCAAGAGGTACCCGACAAACATAACCGAGTTCAGGCTGGCTGTGCTTTATGCTATACCGTGGGACAGGATTGTTCAGCAGGCAATGAAGGGTTACGCGCTACTAGGGAGCGGGTACGTTCCACACTACTTCCCGGGTTTCGTTGAGGGCTTGACCTACAAACAGAACCTCACCCTGGCCAGGATTTACCTGGAGAAAAGCGGTGTCGAGCCTGGCGTGACAATAGAGTTCATGTACCAAGCCGACTACCTCGAGGAGGAGGACTTCGCGAGCATACTCAAGACCTCGCTAGCCCAGATAGGTGTCAACGTAAGGCTTCTACCCGCGAGCTGGGAGTCAATGAAAGAGGCTGGAAAGGCGGTATGGAGCAGCCCGGACTCGGCGCCTCACTTGATCATAAACGACTGGTGGCCGACAACGGTGTCCCCGTACGACTACCTGTACAACCTGTTCCACAGCGATAGCAAGGAGTGGAACTGGAGCGGCTTCGAGAACGACACTTTCAACAACCTCATAGACCAGGCCTTCGCTCTTGAAGGAGTCGACTACGGGAAGGCCATGGAGTTGTACAAGCAGGCCCAAGAGATACTGTTCTCCAACGGCGTGGCCGTCAACCTGTGGGACGAGGTGAAGGTATTCGTCTACAGCCCGAGACTCGACATTCCTGAGGAGGCGATCAACCCGCTGTACATGTACGTCGTATTCTACCAGTACGTGAAGGTGGCATAGTAATTGGCCGTCAGCCTGGGCTACGTCTTGAAACGCGTTTTTTACTCCCTCCTCGTGATAATCGGCGTCATTGTCGTGACCTACGCTATCATTATATTCTCTCCCGGAGACCCCGCCGCCAGGTGGGCTGGCAACCCCAGGGGTCCCGGTGCTGAAAGGGCGATCGAAGTAGCTAGGGCCGAACTAAACCTCGATAAGCCCCTCTATGTTCAAATACCACTCTTTATACTCAACGTGTTCACGGGCAATCTAGGTGTGTCTATTTCAACAAAGACCCCCATTTTGGCTACTATATGGGCCCACTTGTCCTCGACGCTCGAGCTTCTGATCTTCGGGTACTTGATCGGTATACCTCTAGGAGTTTTACTAGGTGTATACTCGGCACTTAGGAGGGGTACTCCTCGTGGGGATGCCCTGGAATCAGTTGGATTCGTTATCGCGAACACACCATCATTCTGGACCAGCATGGCGCTCTTCCTCGTACTCGCCGAAGTACTAGGCGTATCCTCCTACGGTAGAATAGACGCGAAGCTAGCAGCAACTTTGGGGTTTAAGCCTATAACAGGCTTTTACACCGTAGACACTCTGCTTCAGGGCGACTTTATATTATTCCTCGACGTTTTGAAGAGGATACTACCCCCAGCCTTCGTCGTAGCCCTCTACCCCACGGGGGTAGGAATTAGGGTCGTGAGAGTGATGATGTCAGAAGCGCTGGGCGAGGACTACGTCAGGCAGGCTGTCGCTCTGGGCGTCGAGAAGAGGGAGGTTATATGGGCCTACGCGTTTAGGGGTACAGTCCCCGGCTTAACACAGGTAATGGGTCTAGCCTTCGCGTACAGCCTCGTGGACGCCATGGTCGTCGAGTACGTGTTTGGCAGGGAGGGGTTGGGCAGCCTCCTCGTGAGCGCTGTGGTCTCCAACGACTTTAAACTCGCCGCATCGATACTCATAGTCATCAGCGTCTTCTACATCCTGGCGAACACCATCACGGACATAGTCCAGTCCTGGATAGACCCCAGGGTGGTACTGTGATAGCGCCCAGCCAGCGGGCTACCACGCTAGGGGGGCTCACTTACTACTTGACTAGGGCCTGGAAGAGGAGTGCCAGGTTCAGAGTCGGGGTCGTTATCGTCTCGGCCATTACAGTGCTGGCGTTTCTATCACCCTTCGTGGTCCCTTATCCGAGTGAAGGCTGGGGGTTCGTCCCGATCAACCAGACGGGAGAGGCCGGGCAGCCGCCGAGTCTAGCGCACTTATTCGGTACTGACGACAAGGGTAGAGACCTCTTATCAAGGGTTCTGCTAGGCTCTTCGACAGCTCTACTCCAGATAGTACTCGTAGTGGGGTTAAGCCTAGCCATCGGTATGACAGTTGGGGTATTCGCGGCGTACTACAAAGGAACACTCGACACCGTGCTGAACTACATCATAGAGGTCTTCTTGGCACTACCGGCCATTTTGATAGCGGTCCCGCTCAGAATGGTCTTGGGCCCTGGGCTACACGTTGTCGTTATGGCGATGGTCCTCACGTGGTGGGCTTGGTATGGAAGAGTTGCGAACGTGTACGCTAGGAGTGTATGCGAGATGGAGTTCGTCACGCTGTCAAAGCTCTCTGGTTTACCCGGCTACAAGATAATCTTTAGACACGTCTTGAGCAACACCAGTCCTCCCGTGGTGGTCCAGGCCGTCACAGACTTCGGGAGCGTCCTATTAGAGGCCTCGGCGATAAACTTCTTGGGGTTCGGCCTCCCCCCGGACTACCCAGACTGGGGCGTAATAGCCCAGAACGGATTTTACTACATAATGAAAATGCCGTGGATCAGCCTCATCCCCGGCTTGTTCATCCTGGTAACGGCCTTGGGCTTTAGCATGGTAGGCGACGCTTTAAGGGACGAGATAGACCCGAAGTTGAGGAGGAGGTGGAGGTTGTGGTTCTAGCCGTGGAAGCGAGGAATTTGAGCATCGGCTACCTCGACGAGGACGACAACGTGGTGTTGGTGGTGAGGAACGCCTCTTTCAGTATAGAAGAGGGCGAAGTGTGCTGTCTAGTCGGCGAAAGCGGCTCGGGTAAGACCACCCTAGGTAACTCTATCGCAGGCGTTCTACCACCCTACACCGTTACGAGAGGGTTGCTCTACCTTTTCGGTAAACTGGTCGTGAAGGACGAGCTGAGGTTTTACGAGGGCGTGAGAGGGCGGTTAGTGTCCTACATACCCCAGAATCCCGGCTCTTCGCTAAGCCCGTATATGAGGGTGTGGGACCAGTTCTGGCGTGTTATGAAGGCCCACGGGTTTACAGAGGAGACGGCGAGGAAAAAAGTCGTAGAAATCCTGAGTCTTCTCAACCTAAAGACAGAGGTCCTAGAACTCTACCCACACGAACTCAGTGGAGGGATGCAGCAGAGGGTGGCCGTAGGCTTAAGCCTTGTTACGGGTGCTAAACTCCTCGTGGCGGACGAGCCTACTTCAAGCGTAGACGCGCACCTCAAGCTACAGTTAATGAGGTTGTTCAGGGAGATCAAGGGGCTGTACGGGATCACGATCGTCTTGATAACGCACGACATCTTGTTGGCGGGTAAGGTCTGTGATAGGATCCTAGTGATGTACGGGGGCGAGATAGTCGAGGTGTCCGGCGCAAATGAGCTGTTGGAAAACCCACTACACCCCTACACAAGGCTTCTCACACGCGTAGTCCCCGTCTTGGGCTACAAGAAGAAGCTGGAGTCCATACCCGGCGAGCCTCCTAGGCCCGGTCAAGTGCTGGAGGGCTGCGTCTTCTACGAAAGGTGCCCTGTTAGAGGAGACGAGTGCGTCAAAACGCCACCAGCTCGGGAGGTTGAAGGGAGGGTGGTCAAGTGTTGGAGGCCCCTGATCAGGGAGAGTGCTTTATTAAGCTAGAGGGAGTCGTAGCGGGCTATCGCGTAACCAGGTCTCTTCTCTCGATAAGGAGAAGCTTTACACCGGTACTGAAAGACGTGAACTTGTGTTTAAGACCAGGCGAGAGGGTGGCTGTAATAGGTGAAAGCGGTAGCGGCAAGACGACCCTACTAAAGGTCGTGCTCGGACTCTTGAGGCCCGTCAAGGGTAGAGTGGTCGTTGACGGCAGAGACATTTATAGGGACAGGGCGTCCTGGTTGAGAAGCGTTAGAAAACTCGGCTATGTCCCGCAAGATCCCTACAGGTCGCTAGACCCAAGGGTAAAGATTAGAACGAGCCTCATCGAGCCGCTGGAGAGAACAGGTATGCGACGGGAGGAAATAGAGGAGAGGGTGAGGTCGGTTCTCAAGCTGGTCGGGCTTCACGAGGAAGTGCTGGACCTCTACCCTAGGAGCCTGAGCGGCGGAATGCTGCAGAGGGTCCTAATAGCAAGGGCGATCGTCGGCGAGCCCAAATATCTAATACTAGACGAGCCGACCTCTTCTCTCGACGTCTCCACACAGGCCCAGATCGTGAACTTGATCAACGACATATACGAGAGGTATAAGATCGGGGTTCTCTTGGTGACGCACGACCTCGCGGTTGCCCAATACCTCGCAGACAGAGTAGTCATACTCAGAGAGGGCCGAGTGGTAGAGGAGGGCCTCTTCGAAGAGGTGATCTTGAGACCTAGGCACGAGTACACGAGGCTCCTAGTTAAAAGCTATATGATGGAACCCATTTAGTATTGTTATGTGATGTGGGAAGCGCGCTAAACTAGAGGTGTCAAGTTGGCGGAGAAGGTTGTCGTCACAAAGAAACAGTTTGAAATTTTGGGGGTCGTTGCGGAGCTTGGAAGCGTTGACGTATACACTTTGTCCTCGAGGATCGGCCTTTCCCCAGAAGACGTCATGAGGGACCTGGCCGAGCTAGCGGGTAAAAACCTAGTCGAGCTTAGCTCTCAACAAGCGATATCGCACGAGCTGACCGAGCACGGCGTGAGGTACCTCAACGACGGCTTGCCCGAGGAGCAGGCCCTCAAGGTGTTTAGGAAGTGCTTGAACTCGAAGATCGGCGACTTCGTGGACTGCCTGGCCAAAAACAGTAAATTGACGCCCGAAGACGCTAGTGTAGCTCTACAAATCCTCGTTAAGAGTAACTGCGTTAAGGTCGGACCCAACAGCGTCGTGGTGCTTGGAGACGAGGCCAGGTGCTTAGAGCTGAGGGAGCAGTCAGCCTACTTGAGGTCAGCGTTATTGAATCTTAGCAGGGGTACCGGGGTGAGCTCTCAGGACTTAGAGACTTTAAAGAGACGTAAAATGGTCGTCGCGAAGCGGAAGAGCGTACTCGTGGTCAGGGCTCGTGGAGACCTAGCGGAGATGATCAGGAGAGGGCATGTCGTCCCAGGCAAGCTCTTGACGGTCGTACTGCCATCCCAGTACAAGGAGGCAGAGGGTGTTGTCGTAAAGAAGTTCGACTTAAATGTCCCGCCACCAAGTATTAAGTACTCGTCAACCCACCCCTTCATGGACTTCATTAAGCAGTTACGTGAAATCCTCGTCTCCATGGGCTTCGAGGAGGTCAGAGGCCCCCACGTCGAGGCCGAGTTCTGGAACTTCGACGTACTGTTCCAGCCGCAGGACCACCCTGCTAGGGAGATACACGACACCTTCTTCGTGCTGAACAGGGCGCTGGTAGACGTCCCTACCCAAGCTCTAGAAGTGGTCAAGAGAGTCCACGAAGAGGGCTGGAAGTACACTTGGGACCCCTCTAGGGCCCTTAGGCTCGTCTTGAGGACTCAGTGTACCGCCGTCTCGGCCAGGACTATATACTACAGGGGCGGCGGCGAGTACAGGGCGTTCACAATAGACAGAGTATTCAGGCCGGAGAACTTGGACGCGAAACACAGTATGGAGTTCTACCAACTCGACGGCATTATCGTAGGCAAAGACGTCAACTTCAAGCATTTACTCTACTTCTTCAAAGAGTTCGCGGCGGCTCTGGGTATCAAGGATGTCTGGTTTAAGCCGGGCTACTTCCCGTTCACAGAGCCCAGTGTAGAGGGCTATATCAAACACCCCGTGTTGGGCTGGGTCGAGGTGTTCCCCGGCGGCGTGTTCAGGCCGGAGGTTATGGAGATGCTGGGTGCTGGAGGGTACAAGGCGGTGGCTTGGGGCATAGGGGTCGACAGGCTCGCTATGTGGTTTATGGGGATAGACGACATAAGACTGCTGTTCGCGAAAGACCTGGACTTGTTGAGAAGCGTCGCCAAAAAACCGCTACCGTACTTCCTGGGTACGACTAGTGGGAGAGATGTAGTGGTTAGACCGAGCCCCGAGTAAAAGACCGGGGGGTGTCCACGAGATATCCGTCCACGAACTGAAGCTCCTGACCGCGCAGCTTCTCCACGTAGTTATGACGAGAAGAGTGGGTTTCGAGAGGGCATTCAAGGTTGTAGCGGGCAAGAGGCGTCTGACACCCTCAGCTCTCAGGAGGTTTTTCAGGGTAGGGTATGAGACGTTAATATACTACCACTCTCTCAGGCTGCTCGCTCGTAGAGAGGGTTTCAACCAAACACCCTTTGGTATAGCGTCTTACCTGGCATCAAGGAAGTTCGACTTCGACGCCGTCCGCAGGGAGATAGAGTCGTACGCGGACAGGCTAGGCGGGCTAGAGGGTCTAGCTGTCAAGTACGGCTACACTCCCTTCATCGTCCACCGGCTCTCGGAGTTCCTGGACGAAGGCGAGCTCGAGGAGGTGCTGGGGAGCCTCAACACGCGGAAGAGGTGGTTGAGAGTCAACACGCTGGCCGCCACCGTGAAGGAGGCCGTGGATTGTCTCGTGAAGCGCGGCCTGAGGTTCGAGGCGTCGAAGTACACAGACCTCTCCTACAAGATCTTAGGAGACGTCTACAGCCCGGTCTCGTCGATCGAGTGCGTTGAGAAGGGAATACTGGTCCCCCAGGATGCCTCCAGCGTACTCTCCGTTCTCGCGGGTAGACCCTACGAGAGGAGCGTCCTTGACGCCTGTAGTGCCCCCGGCGTCAAACTGCAGCTGGTACTCTCCTTATACAGAGACTCCACGGCCGTGGCAGTAGACTACTCGCCTAAGAGGGTCAAGTACGTGTACAACGTGTTGTCGAAGTACGGCGGCTTAGACAGGGCTGTGATTATAAACGGCGACTCCACGATTGTCGACTACAGCAGGGTTTTCGAGAAGGCCATTGTAGACGCCCCCTGTACAGGGAGCGGGGCCGTCTACTCCGACCCCACTGTCAAAGTCAGGTTTTCGCCGGCGAAGCTGAAGAGCCTGACAAAAATCCAAACTAGGCTGTTGAGGAGGGCTCTAGTCAACAGCCGGAGTGTTCTCTACATTACTTGTAGCGTGCTACCTGAAGAGGGTGAGGCGGTAGTCGACGAGGTCCTCCGCGAGGGGTTAGCGGAGCCTGTGAGGATCTCTGAAAGGTTTTTGTCGAAGGCGTATAAGGGGTTTAAGTCTAGCGACTACACGTACAGGATAATGCCTAACGTGGTAGACGGCCAGGGGATGTACTTAGCTCTACTAGATAGCAGGGTGTTCTCTGGTTGATCTTAGAGCCCGTCTACGGCCCCCACCCCAGTAGGTGCTTTGGAGCCTCGCTGGGAGTAGACCCGGTAAGTTTCTCGAGAGGGTGTTATATGGCCTGCGCGGTGTGCCACTCTCTCCGCCAGGCGAGAGCTCTCAAAAGCTACACTACGGGCGAGCTAGCCGAAAGAGTCGCGCGGGACCTAGCGGAAAGGGAGGTCAAGGTGAACACTATCTATGTCTACGGCTCGTCCGACCCGTTCCTATACGATGACCTCGCGCGCTTACTCAGAGAGCTGAGGCGTATATCCGACTCTGTAAACGCCAGGCTCGTCACGAGGACACCGGGCTACTTCCAGAGAGCAGTCGACGAAGTCCTCGAGGTGGTGGATACCCTGTTGATCCCGTTCTACGTCGCCGACATGGAATGGGACTCCCTTTACCAGCCCAGAACGAACACGACGAAGAGCGAGTACTACAGGAAACTACACGAACTATTCAGTAGAGCGAGGTCGTATGAGAAGCTCGTGCTCGAGATCATAGTGGCGAGGAAGGGGCCGGAGAGCGTTTTGGGGGGGTACTTAGACGAGTACATAGTGCAGGCGAGGAGGATAGGGGCGAAAAGGGTTTTCCTAAAGACGATCGACAGGCCTGTTAGAGACCAGGGTATCAAACCCGTCTCGAGACGTGTCTTGGACATGGTGAGAGAGAAGCTGGAGAGCGAAGGCGTCGAGGTACTAGCCTGCCAGAGAACCCAGGGGGTCCACCGCGTTAAGTCCAAGAAGGCGTTTGTCGAGGTCTACAACCACATTCTAAGGAAGCCCCTCAGGGTGAGCGAGGTCAGCGAGGTCTACGGGGATTTCGGCGTTATGGCGGCTGAGAACCTCGTCGACAAGAAGGTTGCGTCGAAAGTAGTTTGGGAGAACCAGTTATACTACGTTCCTTCGCGATGAGGCCCTTTTAACGGCAAGCTCTGCTAAGTATCCGGCGAGGAGGAATAGAACGGAGACAAGCAATGTAGTTATGAAGCCGCTCAACACATCCGCCCCTCAGAAAGGCCCGTCAATTCATCCCACCTGCGGTCATCCCTTCCAAGCCTCATCCTCGTCAATAGTTACTGTTTCCTGAGCACTTTTAATATTTTTCCTACGTCGATCTCCACGGCGACTATCGGTCTATCGTAGTCCAGCTTCAGCAGTACTTCCGGGTGGACCTCGCCCACAAACCCCACTTTTTCGTCGCTAACGATGATCTCAGCGGTCCTCTCCCTTAGCAACCCGTCTACCTCACCTTCTCTAAACGCCGGGTTCAGCCCGATCGCGTTTAGGAGAGTATTGACAACGGCGAGGCCGTCAGTTAGCGTAGCCTCCGGCGACGAAATAGCTGTCCCAACCCTTCTCTCTTCGTAAACCCTGCCCTCTCTAACGAAGACTACATCGCCTACCTCGAAAACCCTGAACTCAGTCGCCTTGTTCTTGTTCTCTACGATGAAGTTCACGAGGCCGGCTGTTAGCCACGTCCTTAGAGAAGTGAATCTCTCGCTTATGGGGTTCGCCACCACAACAGGTTCTACTCTCCTGTTGTACAGTCTAACGTCAACGTCGACACTGGTCATCATATAGTTTGCTACTTCGCTAAACCCCATCGAGACCAGCACCCCTCTGAGGAGATCGGATAAGTGCTCTACCTCGTCCTCTCTACCGCTGCCCCGTGAAGGGGGCAACTCGTTAGCCTCTTCGCCCAGCCTCTCGTACCCGTAGCCGATCGCTATGTCCTCTGCCACGTCGACCCAGCTCAGCACGTCGATCCTGTAGGGGGGCGCGCGGACCACTAGCTTGTCTCCGGCGGTCTCGACCACGTCGTACCCGAACACCCCCAGGAGGCTGGCCGCCTCTTTAACGCTCATTTCCGTGCCCAGCAGGCTATTGACCTGCCCAATGGTGAGCTCCTGAACTACTCCCTTGACTCTCGGAGCGGCGATCTTCTTCCCGTTGCTATACCGGGTTTCCACAAGGCAGATCTCCGTGTTACGCCCTCTCTCAAACAGGCTGTATGCCACTATTGTAACCATGTCAACGACTACTCTAGGGTCCAGCCCCGTCGAGTCTATCAGCACATTCCGTGTGGACGTGGTCACTTTCGCGTCTTCGCTGTTCAGGATGGGGGCTAGGCTCAGTATCCTGCCCTCAGAGTCCGCTATGACGGGGTACTTCTCCATCTTATCGATTATGTCCCCGTATTCTCTTCCTTTGTCTGTCTGACCCAAGACCTCCCGCAGAGACATCTCTTTACCGTAGCCTAGCGGGCGGTACCTAGTATTGTCGGGGTCGACAGCCCTGTAGTAAATAGGCGGCTTGACCTTGTCTAGGTCGTACAAACCGATGCTGGCCTTCCTCCTGTTCCTGCCGTAAGTGGTGTGGAGCTTCTCCTGCAGCTGGATTATCTGCTTTAGAGCCTCGTCGTCCAACTCCACGTTTCTAACGATCGCGAAAGCGACGAAAGGCCTGCCGGGGACAGGTTCTGCGTAAGCCGCCGCTCCGCAGTCAGACACGGTTGGCCTCCTAACGGGTAGCCCGAGCAGGTGCTTTAAAGCCCTGGAGAGCCCCTCGGCACTGAACAAGTCGGGCCTGTCGTGGTTGGCCTCGTAGACTAAATTGCCGCCCGCCATCTCCTCTATTTCGCACTTTAGCTTCGTCATCAGCCGAACCAGGCTTTTCACGTCTAGCTCAACACCTAGAAGCCTGTAGAGGTCGTCCACGCGCACGCTGATTGTAGGCAAGTCACCACCCCACTACTGCCTTGAGCTCATTCCAAACCTTGGCGACGTTCTCGGCCTCCTCCTTGCCCCATTCCACGAGCCCCTCTCTTACGAACCTGTCTAAGTGGTCTTTAAGCCCTAGGGACTCGGCTACAGGGGCGTAGACTGTCAAGTACGAGTAGGCCCCTTTAATCTTCCTCACTTTGTTGAACGTGTCTCTGCCGAGGGTCTTGTATATGAATCTCATGGATACCGGGGACTCTAACCCCGCCGGCCTTCTATACTCGACATTGAGGCCCCCTAGTGAAGGGGTCTCGACCCCCATGACAGCCGACTTAACGCTGTACCACCCAGCCAGGTACTCGCGGTAAGCCTTGTTGGCCCTCTCGGACAATCCACGGTCGCTCAGTATGTAGGAGGCGAGAAGGGCGATGACAGCCGTGTTCGACAGCTGAGACGGCGATATAGTGTCTGGCGTGTCCATGTCTGTGTGGTAGTATTTACTCGGCCACTCGTTGAGCATCCCGGAGTCGACACCCCAGGTAATGAACACGTCGTGGTCGCTCCCGGCGCTGTACGGAGCTATGTCGTACCTGACAGACGGCTGGGGCACACCTTCGAAGCTCTCCACGGTATCTAAGACGCTCCTCGCCGAGACGTACAGCGCGGAAGAGACTCTGCCCGGCATGAACAGGGGAGGGTTCACTACGGATAAGACTGAGCCCGTCACATTCTGTTTCGAGCCGACCATGTCCAGGTTCACTACGTGTTCGGGTAATTCTCCCAGGATTTCTTTCAGGAAGACCGTTCCCGTGTACTCTGGCACCCACACGTGGCAGACGCTACCCAGGGAGGGGTCCCTCATGTTCACCTTAGCGAAAGCTGCCAGGAAGTTGGCGGCGCTCCCGCTCGCGTTGTCGTGGGCGCCGGGCTTGGGGTGACACACGTGGCTTACAATAAGCGTGGTCGGGCGACCTCCACAAGAGACCAGGACTGGTAGCCCGGCGCTGTGGAACTTGACGCTCGCTTTCCAGCAAACCTCTACCTCCAGCGAAGGGTTAACTAGCAGCCTCGAGATCAAGTCTGTGGCCAGGCGGTAGGGTATGTTCATGACGACCTTGCCGTGCTTGACCTCGCTAGCCTTTAGGAACAACCCCGTGTAGGGGACAGCTTCGTGGAACCTATTCTTATCGTAGTGGAGGATGAGCTTGGTGTCAACGGTTAGGTAAGCGTCGTACGGGTTGAGGTCTGTTAGCACGACCTCGCCCGAGCACTCCCTCTCGCACACGACTAGCCTGCCACAGCCCTCCCCACCAGGGCTATGAGCGGACAGGAGAGTTGGATGCTCTAGCAGGTTGAACCTTCCCAAGACCTTTTCGCCTATTCTAATGACCAGCTCCGCCTCTACTGGGTCCCAACCAGACGGGGTCTCTATGAAGCCTCTCCTAGCGTTGTTCTCGACCTTGTAGACCTTGGCTGGGAGCCCAGCGTTCTCCAGCGCCTCCTTGAGCTCTTCAACGGCCCTCACTAGCCCGGTCGAACCGGTAACCCTACTGTAGCTGGATAGCATGTTTACGACGTCTACACCTAGTGTCCGGGGGACTTCTTTCTGGAGCTTTAGGACCTGCTCCCTGAAGTTCGTACAAGACACCTTTTCCATGAGTGTATAAAGTCCAGCTTAAATACTTTGAGAGACTTGCATAAACTTTAGCCTCTGTTTGTGGTGGTACAATGGTTATCGTGAGCATCACTCCTGAGATCGCTATCGACCAACTGAGAACGTATGCCGGCGGTCTCGGCGTACTAGAGGGTGACAAGGTGATAACAGCAGGGGAGATGGGCTTAGACTACTGGGCTCTCACCTTATACTACAGGCAGGGTTACGTCAGACTAAAGTTCAACGGCACTGAGCCAATAGCAGAGCCGGAGAAGCAGTCCCCGAGCGTACTGGCTAAGTTGCAGCCCTGGGACGAGTTCACCGTGACGTTAAAGGGAGAGGAGGTTATCATAAAACCCCTCGTCTACACTCACAAAACAGCGAAGGTCGTTTTCTTCGAGGCGGTCTGCCCGAACTGGGCTAGGGCTCTCACAGACAGGGTTTACATGGCCGACACCCTCGAGAATCAGTTCCTGGTTTACGCTTTGCTGGCTAAGGCCTCGGCCGCTTTCATACGGGACTTCATTGGGTTAGAGAACGCGAGCGTGATAGACCTTGAAGAGGCCCACACAGCACTACTCTTAATGGCACTTAACGTTGAGGACAGGGCTAGAATCATAATCCACACTCCAGGGCCTTGGGGTCACCCCTCGTTCCCTGGAGGCCTGATCGCGAGGGAGTTCGGCCTCTTCCTCGGGGACAACATACTGTTGACGGACTACGCCTTGAGCAAGCTGAGGAAGGGGATCGTAGTCTCCAAGAAGCAGGAAGACGTGATAAAGAAGCTGTTCGCCAAGCACTCGAGTAAAATAGTCTCCATAACAAACGGGGTGAGCCTCGAGAGGTGGATGGACCCGAGGCTTTACGAAGCGTACAACAAAAATGCGTTGAGCCGGGAGTTACTGATCAGCGTGAGGCTCGATAACAGGAAAAAGCTTGTCTCGCTGTTGAGGAACGTGAAGCCCGAGCTGTCCGCTGACGATAAGCCGATCATAGCTTGGACGAGGAGGCTGGCGAGGTACAAGAGACCCTACTTCGTTGCCAGGTTTATAGAGGAGAACCCGGACGTCGAGGCGGTGTTCGTCCTGGGCGGGAAGCCCCACCCCAAGGACTTCGACGGGCTGAGCTACGCTAGGAAGTTTAGAGACCTACACCTGAAAATAAACCACGTCGTCTTCTTAAGCGACCACGATGTACCCGCAGCAAGGACGGTACTACAGGGTAGCGACTACCTCTTGTTCACGCCATTCAGTGGGTGGGAGGCTAGCGGGACTAGCTTCATGAAGGCGCTCGTCAACGGAGTCCCCGTGCTCTCCTCGAGAGACGGGGCCGCCTTGGAGGTGATAGAAGACAACGTGACGGGGTGGTTCTTCGGAACCGACATCAGAGACTTCATAAACATATACGACGACCCCAGGGCGAAGGAGGTCGACGAGAACGAGTACAAGGAGTTCAAGAAAAAACTCCTCGACCTGATCGACATGTACCACAGCGACAAAGACAAGTACTGGGAGGTCTCTCTTAACAGCGCCCTGAAGACCCCTAGTAAGGTTGATATGCGGCGTGTGCTGCACAAGTACTATCTGGAGGCACTGTGAGATGAGAGTCTTAATTGTAGGAACCGGCCTGATGGGCTCATCGATCGCAACGTGCCTGGCGAGAAAGGGGTTCAAGCTCCTAGCCTACAACAGAACAGCGAGTAAAGCAGTGGAACTATGCGAGGAGATAGGCTGTGAAGCGGTGGAGACCCTAGAAGGCGCCTCAGCGGACTATACACTAGTTTCTCTATTTGACGACGTGGCGAACATAGAGGTGTTGGTCAGCAAGAGACTTTACGAGAATGTCAAGACACGTTTCGTCGTCAACACGTCGACAATATCACCCCAGACGAGTCTCATGATATCGTCGTTATTCCGGCAGCACGGCGTCGACTACTTCGAGGGGACAGTATTCGGGAGCGTCGACGAGGCTAGGGAGTGCAGGCTGTTATCCATGGTAGCTGGAGAGAGTAGCAAGCTCGGGGAGGTCGAGTCCCTAGTGTCGCAGTACTCCTCGAAGACGGTGTACGCGGGTGACATTCCAGCAGCTACGGCTCTGAAGCTCGCCGTTAACAACATAGCCCTGGCCCTTCCAGCCCTGATAGGCGAGTCGCTGGAGATCCTCGAGGCGTACAACGTTGCTGTCGACAAGCTCATAGAGGTAGCAAACGCCTCGTGGCTGAAGAGCGTATTTGAGAGGTACTGGCCCAGGATCGCCGAGGAAAAGAAGGCGAGGTTCACGGTGGCAGGGGCAGCCAAGGACTTCCGTATAATATCGGGTGAGCTGAAGAGCAGAGGTTACCCCGGGGTAGTATCGAGCGGTGTAGCTAGCTTCTACAGTGGTCTGTTGAGCGAGATGGGCTCTAAGGACTACCCCCAGGCGTCTCTCGGGTACCTGAAGAAGAAAAAACTCCCTACCTGACAATCAAGACGGAGGACGTAGAGTTGACTGCCAGGGCTAGGGGTATACTCCCGATGCTCAAGTCGAAGTAGCTCGTTTTTCCTCTAGCCCCCACGACGATCAGGTCGTAGCTCTCCTCAACGGCCTCCTTAAGGATGATGGACGAGATGCTCTCGTTCTCCTTGAGCTCTATAGTCTTGTACCTAACGTTCGTTATTTTCTTGCCTACAGCGCTCCTGGCCAGGTCTAGGGGGTCCCCGGTTTCTCCTGGCACCTTCACGTAGAGGACTGTCAACTGCGAACCGTAGTGCCTCGCGAGGTCGACGGCTATGTTTAGAGCCTTCAGGCTGAGGCTACTCCCGTCGAAGGGGACGAGGATTCTCCTCAACATGAAACTGATCTCGTAGGTCGGCGCCTCAGACATACTCTCACCCCGCTTTTAACGTTGTAAACCGACGTTAAGAACCTTGTCTGTCACCTTCATCGTCTCCTCCGCGCTCTCGGCTAGGCGCAGGGCCGCTCTTATCGCGTCGATGTTCTCCGGTATTACTATTGCTTCTTGGTGGACTGCCTGGACTACAGTTAGCTCGTCTCCACTCACCTTGACCATGTCCCTCCAAACCACGTTCTCGTAGATGTCGTACCTTTTCCTGCCAAGGTCTCTAGCGAACTCGACGATCTTGCTGGTGGAGTCTATACCGATCTTTGCGCCCTCCAGGAAAACTACCCTAGGAGTACTGGACAGCGCCTCAACGACCTCGTCTATGCTGGTACTCCTCTTGGTCTGGACGTGGACAACGTGGACGTGCATCAGCGTCGTCGGCACTATGAGTGCGACTGTCTCGATGTCCAGGCCTGGTAGAACCGTTTTCACGTCTATTGCGTGGTGGCTGGGTATACTGGGCGGGTCTAGCTTCACCGTGTTGACGATGCCTTTGTCCTCCTTTGGGTCACTAGCCCTTCTGACGATAACCGCTCTGACTTTCCTGACGCCGACGTGTCTGTCTAGGAGACATATCAGCCTAAGCAGGGCCGTGGTATTGCAGCTGACCACTCTAATGTACTTTTTACCAAGGGCCTGCCGGTAGTTGCAGAGCGTGCTAAAGCTGACCTCGGCTACGTCTGGGCTCTCTCCGCCCTCGAAGAGGGCGCTCAGGCCCCGCTCTACGTAGACCCGCTTGTTCTGCGCCCCCTTTCCACCAGGGGACGCGTCCACGACGAGACTGACCGACCCGAGTAACTCGTCGATAGTCCCGGATGGCTTGACCCCGACTTCTTCGAACAACCCTTCTTTTCCCTCCGGCACATATACCGGGATGCCCTGTCTGTAGGCCACCAGGACGCTGTAGTCGGGTGTGTACTTTACGATGCCCTTCAGCTCCAAGTCAGGCATCTGCCTTATCGCTTCGGCGACCCTCTTCCCGATCGTACCGTAACCGTTAACAGCCACGGGAGCCCTCATTTCTTACCACCGTAGAAGATGGATTTACTCATCTGGAGCGCCTTAATCGCGGGCAGCTCCTCTCCGCTCAGCAAGAGGAGTAGAGCGTTGCCCCCTGTAGAGACGTGGATCCTGTCGTTTACCTTGCTCTCGTCGATCATGGCGCCCAGGTGACCACCAGCTATGACGACGAATGCCCTGGAGTTGTAAACGGCATCGAGTATTTTCAGCGTGCCCTCTCTGAACTTGCTGTCCTCGATTACTCCAGCAGGGCCTCTCATGACGATCAACGAGGCCTCCTTAATAAGCTCGCAGTAGATCTCGAGGGTAGTCTCGCCAATGTCCTTTACCACTCCGGTAACCTTGGTTATGGACACGTTTTCGACCGTGTTGTCTTTCTCGTTGTGCGCCTTGACGTCGACGGGGGTCTCAATGGGCGCGCCTTTCATGAGCAGGAGCCTCGCCCGGGGTATAAGGGTGAGGATGTTCTTCTCTTCTAGAAGTCTCACGTTTTCATCGCCCAGTCTCACGCCTTTAGCTACTAGGAAGAGTTGTGCGAGGAGCCCCGTTGTGAGTATCCGGTCGGCGAGCCTGTTTCTCACAAGGTTCTCGATGACTCTGAGAAGGTCGTGTACTTTAGAACCACCTAGTATGAAGATCCGGGGTCCAGACGTAGACGAGAAGATCCTAGCGGCAGCACTCACCTCTTTCTCGAAGAGCGGGCCCATAGCACTGGGTAGCACCAAGGGGAAACCCACTATGCTCGGCTGGCTCCTGTGAGCGGTAGCAAAGGCGTCGTTCACGTAGTAATCGAACAAACCGGACAGCCTCCTAACGAACACTGTCATAGACTGCTCCTCGGGCGCGGCCTCTAGGACCTCCTCCGATACCAGCCTGAGGTTGTCCAATAGTAAAACCTCGCCCGGTCTCAGCTCCGAAATCGCGCTCCTTGCCGCCGGCCCCATCACGTCGTCCACGAACTTCACTTGGACACCGCTGTACTTGCTCAAGAGCTCTGCGTGCTCTTCTAGAGTGGTGAAGTCGCGCTCCCCCGGCCTCCCTTGGTGAGACCCGAGAACGAGGGCGGGTTCGTACTTGTCGACTATCTCTTTGATGTACTTCGCGTGGACCCTTATCCGCCTGTCGTCCAGGATTTTCCCAGTCTCGGGGTCTATAGGCGAGTTGACGTCTATCCTCATGAAGACCTTGCGTCTAGTTATATCCAGGTCTTTAAGTGTCGGAAGGTCGAGGAGGGTGCTGTCCATTGATCCACCGTACATAGATGATTTCAGGCTCTCGTATATAAGTCTACGTTAAAAATTTATTTAAATGAGTAAAAAAGACATAGGAGAAGATTAGAGAACAGAGTTTATGTAGGTGATTAAAAGAGTAGAAAAATAAAAACGAGGTTATGTAATATACTCTTTGAAGGCTATTGCTCGTGTTGGGCACACGCTAGTACAGAGCCCGCAGCCATAGCACTTGTTTATGTCTACTCTCGCGATCCTCTTGCCCTTCTCGTCCGGTAGCACGTGTACGGCGTCATAGTTACACACCTGCTCGCAGAAACCGCAGCCGATGCACTTCTTCTCGTCTACTATGGGCGGCTCTGCCCAGACCCTGCGCGGCTCCGGCTTCAGGTATTTGAGTGCTAGGCCTTTCACGTCCAGTATACTGTCGTACTCGTGCCTGGCGAGCCAGTCCTCTACTTCCTTCAGGATCCTCTTGAAGACCCCTAGCCCCTCAATAAGTGCGGCTGTACATATCTGGACAGCCGACGCGCCGGCCATGAAGTACTCGATCACGTCGACACCCCTGGATATCCCGCCCACGCCTATAATAGGGAGCTTGGAGTTGAGGGCTACTTCGGAGACGACGGCGAGCGCCAGCGGCTTCAGGGCCGGGCCGCTCAACCACCCGTAGCCGTAAGGCCCGCCCACGATAGGCATCCCTGTCTCGACGTCGATACTAAGGGCCGGGCCGATCGTGTTGGTTGCCACTATGCCGTTTACACCGACCTTCTCTAGCTCTTTAACCAGCTCGGGTATGTTCGGGGTGAACGGGCTTAGCTTGGCGAAGATCGGTACGCTCACACTTTCGCGGAGGGCCTTAGCGGCCTCGACGACTGGCCTGTAGTCTCTACCAATGTAGTGTGTAGAGAACTCTATCGCGTCTACCCCGGCTTTCTCGACTTTCGGACCTAGGTTGGACAGCTCTTCCGGGGTGTAGCCTATGCTGGCTATGAACGGCACGTTGTTCTTTTTGGCGTACTCCTTGACGATGGGGTACTCGCGTTCAAGGTAGTGCTCGGCCGGTATGTCGCTCCACAGCTCAGCGTTCAACACGCCGTAGATGAACCTGTTGTTGCCGCTGTCGACGTTGACGATCCTTATGTCGCCCGGCTTCAAAGTCTTCAAGATCTGCATTCTCGCCATACCCCGGTCTACGGCCGCCATGCTAGGCCTGGGGACAATCGCCGGTTTAACGCTTATTGTCTTGGCTACTACCCCGCCTACACCGTTTTCGATAAGGGCCTTCATCATTTCGGCGTCTCTTGAGACAGGGCACGCCGCGTTCATCAGGGGGTTCTTGAACCTCAACCCGGCTATTTCGACTTCTAGACTAGGCAATTTCACACCTCTAAAATCATAGATTTAGAGAGGCTCAAGTAAAATATTTTTCCAAGTTTCAGACCTGTAGTTGAGAGGACGAGGTAAAAAACAAGCTCGAAGGCTGAGCCTTAGCCGCAGAGCGGGTAGTCGTCCGGGACCTTCTGCCTGAAGAATTTCCCGGTCTCAGGGTCCTGGAATAACCCCACCTTTACGCCCTTTCTCCCGCTGGGGGTCAGTTGCCAGACTTTCCTAGGGATCAGCTCGAGCTCCTTGCCCGAAGGAGTCCTGACTTTGACCGCATTTTTACATGGCTCTCTAGCAGCCATCGCAATCACCTGTTAGAAATATTAGTTGTTAAGGGTTTATATAATTTTTCACAAGCAGCCATAAAACGTTAATGTGTCGATATTACAGCTTAATATTCGGCTAGAAAAAATGAACTCCCAATAGAACAGATTCCGTGGTTATAAGAGGAACAAGTTAGTTGAAAGAGTGTAGTAGAAAAATGATATGTTATACGCAGGAGAGGAGTTCTACTACTTGAGGTAGTCTAGCTGGTACTTTCCTTCAGCCATCATCTTGTCCCACAGCCTTTCGACAGTGCTGTGGACTTTCTCTAAAGCCTTGTCGAGGTCTACGTTGACGAACCTCTTTTCCTTAACGACGAACCTCCCGTCAACCACCACTGTGTCCACGTCGTCCGGTGTGAAGGAGTTCACGAGGTGGCCGTAAACGCTCTTCTCGTTTACCGGCGTTGGCGGCGTCCTGGGCTTGATGACAACGATGTCGGCTCTCTTCCCAGGCTCTATACTGCCCAGGTCCTTGTCTTGGTGGAACATTCTAGCGGCGTTGACTGTGGCCATCTCGACGACTTGTAGAGGCGTCATTAACCTGGGGTCTAGGTTCCAGACTTTGTGGATCAGGTAGGCCGCCCTCATGTTCTCGAAAACGTTGAATATGTAGCCGTCGTCGCCAAGCCCTACGTTAATGCCCAGCTCTAGCATTCTCGGTATCTTCGGGACTCCCACGGCGTTGAGCATGTTGCTCATCGGGTTGTGCGCAACGTGCGCCCCGGTCTTTTTGATGATCAGGATCTCCTCGTCGGTCGCCTGTACTGCGTGGACTAGGTGGACTCTCGGGGAGAGGAAGCCTAGTCTGTACATCCTTTCTATAGGCCGCACGCCGTACCTCTCGATGCTGTGGTAGACGTCGACTAGCCCCTCCTCCGCGTGTATTGCCACGAGCGCGTCGTGCTTCTCGGAGAGCTCTTTCGCCATCTTGAACAAGTCGTCTGTTACCGTGAAGCTGGCGTGCAGGTAGATGGCGCCCTTAACTAGCTTTCTCGGGTCTTTGTTGTTCTTGACTATAAACCTCTCGTTCTCCTTCACGCCTCTCACTCCCTCCTCGTAGCTCCTTCGCTGAGTCGCCTCGAAACTCAGAATACCCCTGATACCCACCTCGTTGACAGCCTTCTCCATGCTGTCGAGTATGCTGTCTATACAGTTGGGCGCGCTTATGTTGTCGAAGAAGTTGGTCACCCCGGATTTCGCGTACATTAGAGACCCGATCAGAGCAGCTGCGTATGCCTCGTCGTGGCACAGCATCACGTCAAGGGCCCACCAGATCCTTTGGAGGTTCTGCATGAAGTCCGTGGGGGGCTCGATCTTCCCGAACCAGGGGCTACCCGTTAGTAGGGCCCCGTAGAAGTGCGTATGTGCGCTGATGAAGCCAGGCGTTACGACAGACCTGCCGCCCCCAACAACCTCCTCGCTAGTGTACTTGTCTCTCCCGTCGCCGACTCCCACGTCGGCGATCGTTCCGTCTCTCACTGCGACGTAGCCCCTCGGGACGACGCGACGCTCGCTGTTCATTGTCACGATTAGCGAGTTGGAGACGAGGATGTCGACCTTCTCCCTCATACACTCTACCCTCGTATTCAAATTTACCGTGGAGGGAAATAAACAATTCTCCTAAACGACCTCCTGAGCCCCCGCTTGCTATTTCGAGACGATGTAGATCGCTAGTACGATCAGGGAGGCTCCCGCCACTTGTATAGACGAGAGCCTCTCCCCGTATAGCAAGGCAGAGAACACGGCTGCCGATATCGGCTCCAACAAGTAGATGGTTGCCGCGGCGTAGGCAGGGACGTATTTCTGCCCTACCACCTGGAGTACGGAGGCTATTATGGTGCAGAACAGGCTCAAGTATAGGATGTAGAGGAGAGTGCTGGGGCTGGGCAGGGTCTTGGTGTGTAAGGCCACGTACGGTGTGATGAGTAGGCCGGGCAGTAGAAGACCGTACAAGAAGGAGATAGTACTCTGGGTTAGCTCAGCGCTGTACACGCCCACCAACACTATCTCGGCGGCCCAGGCGACAGCACCTATCAGAACCAGTACCACACCTAAGCCCAGCTCGCCCGCCGGCTCCGTGAGCAGGTATAGCCCGATCGTGGAGAGTGCTAGAGACGCAACGAGCTTTAATTTATCGGCGGTGCCCCTCAAGAACTCGTATATGTAGACGAAGACCGTGTTTAGCCCTGTGACGAAAGCGGATATCGAGGGGGTGGTGAACTGTGTCCCCACACCCTGTAACGCCAGTCCCGAGACGTAGGACAAGCCTACTACGAACCCCTTTCTAAAGCTCCCCTTGCTAAACCTAGACCTCCCCAGTAGGAGAGCTGGGGTTAGTAGCGCTAGCGCTATTAGAGACCTATAAAACGTGTAGGCTACACCGTCGATATCCGACACGCTCAACTTTATGAAAACGAAGCTAGAGCCCCAAATCAGAGAGGTAGCGAGCAGTGCTAAGAGCCCCTTTAACCTATCCCTCATAGACACCACGCGCTCGCGTCAGGCCAGCCTAGATGGAAAGAGAGTAAGGAGAGAGAAAAAAGAGGGTCTCCAGTCTAAAACCTCCGCTAGCCAGGTATGATACGGGTTCCGGACTTTCCTTCCAGTGCCTCCTTTGCCTTGAAGAGGTGGCCGATGATGGCGAGTTTGCCTCCGTTCTCCACGAACCTTATCCCAGCGAGCACTTTAGGCCCCATGCTCCCGGGCTTGAAGTGGCCCTCCGCGTAGTACTTCTTGGCCTCGCTGACGGTCAGCACGTCCAGTGGCTTAGCGTTGGGGGTGCCGAAGTTCAGGTAGACCTTCTCCACGTCGGTCAATATCATGAGTACGCTAGCACCGAGGGCTGTCGCCATTCTCTCAGCGCCTAGGTCTTTGTCTATGACTCCCTCCACACCGTGGAGCAGGCCTTTCTCGTCCTTGTACACTGGTACTCCGCCACCGCCGTCGGAGATCACTATGAACCCGTTGTCGAGCAGGGTCCGGATAGCCTCAATCTCCACCTGTATCTGTGGGTCCGGTGAAGGCACTACCCTTCTATAACCGCCTCTGGGGTCTGGCTTTATGAACCACCCGTACTCCTTAGCCAGCTTCTCGGCCTCCTCCTTCTCGTACCAGGGCCCGATGTACTTGCTGGGGTTCTTGAAGTCCGGGTCGTCTTTGCTGACCAGCGTCTGCGTTACTACTGTGACGACGCCCTTGACCTTACTGCCGAACAGGCCCTTCTCAAGCAACTTGTTGTACAGGGCTTGCTGGAGCAGGTAGCCCAGCCAGCCCTGGCTCATCGCACCCGCGATGTCGAGAGTCATCGGGGGGAGCTCTTTCATCTTCAAGCCAGCCATCATCCACTCGGCTATTATGCCAACCTGGGGGCCGTTCCCGTGCGTCAGCGCTATCTTGTAGCCTTCCTCGATCAGCGACACCACTATCTCAGCGGCCTTGTATGCGTTCCTCCAGTAGTCTTCGGGAGTCCCCTTATCGCCCTTGGACTGGAACGCGTTCCCTCCGAACGCTATTACCATGTACTTGTCGTCTCTGGGCATTCGAACCACCTTGCTTGGATTAAGTGTGATTCTACTAGGAGTTTTTAAATTATCAAATACTGCTCTAGCTTTGTTTATTCGCGTATATATGTTCAACTAGATCATAAAGTCGGGCACGCCGTCCGGCCTGTAAGCGACACGGGGCTTGAGACCGCTCCTCCTAAGTAGCTCGACCACGTGGGGGTATAGGATGACGTACTCTTCGTCGATGGACTCGACTAGTGCGGGGTGTGTCTGGGAAAGCCGCTTCTTGAAGACCCTGTAGTTCTCGTCTGTACTAAAGCTTAACATGATCGCCGGGTAGAAGTCCTCGCCTGGTCTAAGACCAGAGTTCATCAGGTTCTCCAAGGCTCTGAACTGGTACTCGTAGTAGCTCCTGTCGGCCCCGGTCAGCACTTCGAACTCCTCGGGTGTAGCCCCCTTGAATGAGACCCTTACCACGATGTTGTGGAACCTAGAGAGCTCGCGGGCGTAGCTCTCGTCCCTCCCTATGAGGAGGCCGTTCGTCTCCAGGATGAAGACGAACTTGGTCTCTTCGAAGAGTTTCAGTAGGTCTACTAAGTGCCTCCTCGAGATAGTTGGCTCTCCACCGCTCAGCCTAACGTATCTGTACCCCCTCCTGCTGGCGATGTCGGTAATAGTGCTGAAAACGCTCGACGGGTTGTAGAAACCCCCTTTGTCGGAGAAGTAGCTGTACCTCCAACTCCAGCAGAACTTGCACCTTAGGTTACATCCAACGACGTCGCCTGTGGCGATACCACCGTACCACCTACCTCCCCTGAACCTGTAGTACCTCCTCTCCTCAACACCTCCGATCACTCTCACTACTCTCTTGTAGACCTCCTCTGTCAGCTTAAACGGGTCTAGCCCCGGCATCGAGAGCCCGTGATACCCTCGAACCTCTCGACTAGGTAAGAGCTTATCACGGTCCTTAATAAATCGCTGAGATGCTCGAAACCCCCCACAAGGGTTCTCGACAAGTAGTCCTTCCCGACCCTCTCTAAGCTACCGGCTATGAAAGCAAGGGACTGGATTACCCCGTTAAACGCGCCGAGTCTGTTGAACAACACCCCGTACAAACAGCGCGAGGAGAACGGACAGGTCGAGCACTTTAGCCCGGCTTTAGCACACCTAGCCTTGTCGGGGGCTTTCAAGTCCCGGCCGAGAACTAGCAACCTCCTGTAGTGCCTGTCGACCGGCGCGTGCTCTGTGAGGCCGTAGGCGTGTAGTAGGTAGGCCTTCGCGGACTTGACACCAAGCCCCTTGATGTTCAACAGGTTGGAGGCCTCTGCGTACGGGTCGCCGATCGACGTGGAGCGGTCCACACTAGCTTTAATGAGCCGGAAGGCCGCCACCTGGTAGGATCTCGAATTTATCGAGCCCTTCTCCAGCATTTCTCTGATCCACTTGACGGTGTTTACGTGGTAGTCCGTGTTCTGTGACAGGTGAATCGCGTAGGCAACAGCTGTCCTGTCCCCCGGAGAGTACAACAGTGTAACCTGGTCGACCACACCAACACTGTTAGTGGCCACCCCTAACTCGTGGAATAGAGGGCGTTTCCGAAGCCCCAGTAGCATCTCCACCTCGTCTAGCCGGCACGACCGAGGTACACGGCAGGTCGTCTCGAGGCTCTGCTTTCTAAACCTGCACGTCAGCCCAGAGCAGGTTCCATGCCTCTTAACGAAGGCGAAGCCGCCGGACACCTCCTCTACTTCGAACAGGGGTAAGAGGTACGAGTAGTAGAGGGTTAGACCGTAGTTTATACCTTTGATGCGCATCGACAGGCTACTCCTAGCACCAGGACATCGACACAGGCGTTTTTATGAACGCAGATTAAAGAGGAGAAAGGAGAAAAAAGAGAGCTCGATTACCACTTCCTGCTACCCATGGTCATGGCCATTACGGCCTTCTGTACGTGGAGCCTGTTCTCGGCTTCCTCGAAGTAGAGGCTCTTCGGGTAGCTGTCGAGAACCTCGTCTGTTACCTCCTGGCCCCTGTCAGCCGGCCCGCAGTGCATGTAGAACGGCTTGCCGGCCTTCTCCAGCCTCTCGGTTGTAACGATCCAGTCCTTGAACTTGTTCTGGTACGCCGTGGCGCCCTCCTTGTCGACTTTGCTGTTGAAGGGTGGGAAGAAGCCCTTGGGGCTCCAGGCCTTCGGGTAGACTATTGTTGCACCCTCGAAGGCCTCGTCCATGTTGTAGACTATCTTGAACTCGCTACCCCAGTGCTCGGCGTACTTCTTGGCCTTGTTCATGATGTCGTCTAGCAACTCGAAGCCTGGTGGGTGAGCCACGTATACGTCGGCACCCAGCATGGCGAAGGTCGTCGCCACGTCTTGTGGTACTGCGAGCGGCTTCAAGCCGCCGCTGTAGGCGTAGCTCACCACTACCTTCTTCCCTTTCAGGTCCTTGGGGAACCCTAGCGCCTCAAACGCGGCGAGGGCGTCTGCCAGGGACTGGAACGGGTGCCATATGTCGTCCTCCATGTTGAGCACGGGGACCTTACTCCACTTCGCGAACTCCTGTATGATCCTATGACCTCTCCCGATGATCCACTTCGCGGCGTCGCCGTAGATCCTGATGGCAATACCGCTACCGTACCTGCTTAGGACTCTGGCTACGTCGCTTATCGCCTCAGTGGCGTAAGGCACCATGTCCTCTGGTAGAGTCGGCGTGTACACCTGGTCTGGAGAGATGTATATAGCCTGCCCGCCCAGCTGGTACATGCCTGTCTGGAAGCTGTTCCTAGTTCTCAAGCTCTTGTTGTAGAATATCAGGTACAGCGTCTTGCCGTCCAGCCAGTTGACCTTCCTGACGCCCTTGTGGAACATCTCTTTGAGCTCTTTAGCCGCCTTCAGGACAGTGAAGACGGTGTCTATGTCGTAGTCCGCGTTGGATAGCCAGTGTTTCCCTTCCAGTAGACCTAGGAACCACGCCTCGCTCATTGCGTACACCCTACTGTAGAGTCATCTAATTGGGCTGGATGTATATAACGTTTACTTCCACGGATAATACGGGATAACAGGGACTCTACCGAACTTCCCCAGGTTTACCGTTTCCGTGGGTTCTCTGGTGACGGGGATGGCCCTTAAAGCGGCTGGCCTTGCTTTCACGAGGGATACACTGTACGCGTCTAGGATGAACATCTCGAGGTCGTCGATCGACCAGGGGATAACGACCATGTCGGGTCCAGCGACACAGACAGTCGTGTACGACAGGAGGTCGTAAGCCGTGAGGGCGCCTCTAGAGCCGAGCTGTACAAGAGAGTCGTCCTCCGCGTAGGGCAGCATGACTTCGTTGAACCCCGATGCCAGCCCGCTAGAGGTAGCTATTCTCCTTATCTCCGCGTTCAGCGTCATGACGCCGAAGTGAAAGCCCGGCTTTCTCACGTAGTAGCCGACCGTCTCCATCAGCCTGACAACACTGTTCTCCTTCCACGGCGATAGACTGTAGTCTACTACGACCCTCAGCCCGGTCACACTCCTAACTAGGTGTACTACGCTGTCGACCTCCTCGCCCAGCTTGTCGAAGGCCTGTCTGACGGAAGCTCCTGTCTCCACGAGCCTCCTAAGGTAATCGGGGTAGAGGAACGATAGACCGACCCCCCCCACTCCACTGCTCGTGGAGTCGGGGAAGTAGGGGGTCTCGAGAGGCCTCTCGTGGAAGCCTATGGCAAGTCTCGTACCTGCCGAGGGGTCTGCTTCGCTAACCCTGTGAATAATCGTGGAGGCCGTCTTAGACGCGTCGAGAGGTCTCTCGTAGTCGAAGAGGAGACTGGTGTACAACCCGTTTAGTAAGACGTGCGTCACGTCCTCCAAGTCGGCCCTCCTGATGTGTTGCGAGCCCACGCTAACTAGAACCCCCCGGTTGACGGCACCTGTTTTGTCTACAAGCTCGAGGACCCTTGATAGACCGAGCTCGTTCTGCGGGAGCGATACCCGTTTAGAGAAGACGCTGTAGCCTCTGCTTTCAAGCGCTTTCTCTGCCTCCTCTAGCAGGGTCGCTGCCCTGACAAGCACTTTTTCCAACTCGCTTGGATCTTCTACCAGCGGGGCAAAGTAGGTCACAGACCTGACGACGGGCCTCATAAAAACCATCAATGAGTACTAGGTCGGACTAGAGTTTAAACATCACACGCACTGTCTAATCGACTTTTATATTCCTATCCTGGACTAGACTCGGATTGGGGAGGAGGGTTTGTATACCGGCCTGAAAAACAGGGACTTCCTGACCCTCGCCGAGTTCACGAAGGAAGAGCTAACCGTGATGCTGGAGACGGCCGCTCACCTTAAGCTACGTTACAAGATGGGCGAGAGGGTAATCCCCCTCCTTCCAGGCAGGCACTTGGCCATGATATTCGAGAAGCCTAGTACTAGAACTAGGGTGAGCTTCGAGGCCGCCATTAAGGAGCTGGGTGGAGACGCGATAGTCTTACACTACGGCGAGATGCAATTGGCCAGGGGCGAGACGATCGAGGACACGGCCCGAACGCTGTCCAGGTACGTTGACGGGATAATGGCTAGGGTCTACGAGCACTATAAACTGGAAAAACTGGCAGAGTACAGTAAAGTGCCCGTGATCAACGGGTTGAGCGACCTCCACCACCCTGCGCAAGGGCTGGCAGACGTCTTCACCATTTTGGAGAAGAAGGGGAGGGACATTACAAGGCTCAAAATAGTCTTCGTGGGCGACGGGGGTGATAACGTAGCCCACAGCCTGATGCTGGCTGTCGGTATACTAGGCGGGAAGATCACCATATCCGCACCTAAAGGCTACGACCCGCACCCCTCTGTAGTGAAGCTGTTTAACGAGACAGCAGCCAGGTACGGCGGTAGCTTCGAGATAGAGAGAGACCCGTGGAAGGCGGTCAAGGACGCGGACGTGGTCTACACCGACGTGTGGGTGAGCATGGGGCAGGAGAAAGAGAGGGAGAAGAGGGTTAAGGACCTCGAGCCGTACAGGGTCACGAGCCTTCTAATGAAGCAGGCAAAGCCAGACGCCATATTCATGCACTGTTTACCCGCCCATAGGGGAGAAGAGGTCACCGACGAGGTCATCGACGGGAAATGGAGCGTGGTCTGGGACCAGGCGGAGAACAGGAAGCACGTTCAGAAAGCCGTCCTCGCGCTCCTCATACCATAGAACACCTTTTTTATACTTCGACCCCATTATATACGCTCTCTGAACGTGAGGTGTGATGCTTGTCGGAGCTCAGCTACAGGCTCGGCAAAACCGTCTACAGGTTCAAGGCTGAACACGAGAAGGAGTTCAAGCTACTGGTCTACGGTCTCCTAGCACTAGTGATAGCCCTGGGTGTCTACATCAGGGCCCTCCCAGGGATAAACTTCGGGCTGGAGCTCTACGAGGCCGACCCGTTCGTAGTGTACTGGCAAGCCAAGTACATCTACGAGCACGGGCTACTGTCCTGGTACACGCTGACACCCGAGAACCCTGCTACACACACATTCTGGTATCCCTGGGGCAGAGACTTCCCGCACACAGAGTACCCGGCTCTACCGATGTGGGAGGCGCTGTCCTACAACCTGGTCAAGTTCACGGGGGTCTCGTTCAAGGACTGGTGTGTTGTCCAGCCCCTGATATTCACCGTGCTCACGATTCTGTTTGTCTACCTGACGGCCTACGAGCTCACGAGAGGCAGTCACCTGGCTGGGCTACTTGCCGCGGCGTTCTACGCGTTCGTCCCCGCCGCGACGGGTAGGAGCATAATAGGGTTCTCGACAAAGTACGGCATAGGTATAATGTTCTCGACCCTCTTCTTCTACTTGTACGTCCTGTTTTACAAGAGCTACTCTGCTAAAGGGCTGTCAGCCAAGACGTTAGCGTTGTTGGTATTTACGTCGCTAGCACTAGGGCTACTGGGCTGGTCGTGGGGCGGATTCGTCTACGTCCTAGGGGGTTTCGTAGCCTACCTCCTACTACTCCCTCTACTCTCGATTAAAGACGCGACCCCGAGGTTTGTCCTGCTGAACACCGCCATACTGGCTCTGACCATGGTCATAGTACTCGGCTCGCCAGCGATAACAGCGATGCTGCAAATAATGCCCTTTAAACTGAGCGGCCTGGGGACCCTCCTGCTGGCTTCTACCCTTGTACCGTTACTGTTCTCCATGCAGTTCTATCAGTATGGGCTACTAGGACTTAGGAGACCACTTCTTAAGCGGGCTGGCTATTTCTTAGTCCTCCTGCTGTTCGTCGTACTCGGCGCCGCCTTGGTGTACATTGGTAGGCTCGACATCCCTGGACGTTTCGCGTGGATACTGGGTCTAAGGACGATAGCTTCAAACCCTATTTTCGAGAGCGTCGAAGAACACCAACCAGCTCTCGCTGTAATGGGGATCTCGGCCATACTGAGGAGCTGGGGCACGTACTCTGACTGGCTCTTCTTCGTCTCGCCCTTCATACTAGCTGTCTTGGGGGCCCTGTATCTACTGTACAAGGGGACGGCGGACAGAGTACTGGTCTCCGTTGCCTTCTTGCTAGCAGTTTACGCCTACATGAACGCCGCTTACATGGAGGTGACAGCGGCTACGACCGGCTTGACGATCGCGGGGGTCTTCGCCGGGGTCATAGCATCTAGACTGGTCCCCAGCGAGGCCGTCTACGCAAGGGACAAGAAAAGGATGTACGTTAAGAAGACGAGCCCCGAGGTTTTCTACGCGTCGCTGTTATTGACGCTCTTCATGACCGCGAACATTGCCTTGGCGGGGTACAACACGTACAGCCAAATGAACAACGTGGTGCCTAGTATTAAAGCGGGCTACACGTCCCTACCCTACTGGACGGACGCGTGGTACAAGGCGATAGAGGTGATCAGGAACACCACGCCAGGCTCGGTTATCGTGGCCTGGTGGGACTACGGTTACCCGATAAGCGTCTTGGGGCAAAGACCCACAGTGGCCGACGGTTCAACGCTGAACACTACACAGATAGGCGTACTAGGGCTCACGTTGACGGCCCAGAACGACTCCGAGGTGTTGAGGTTGCTCGAGCTCCTACACACCCCGGTGAACAGCACTTACATTCTAGTCTTCGACGTGTTCAACTTCAGGCCGTCTGGCAACAATTCCTACATGGTTACACCCGTAATACCAGGACTCATGGTGGGACTCGACGACATACCGAAGAGCATCTGGATGATCAGGATTGGGGACTCTATCGTAGGCCAGCTGCAGTCCGTGGGTGTGAACGTCTCCTACAGGAACCTGGGCGACGCTTTCTACCTTTACCTCTTCCAGAACAACATTGTCATCTCTCCGAGGTTTGACGACTTGTCTAACGCACCACTACTCTACAGGATGCTAGTAGACGGGGTCTTGCACCTGAACAAACAGTGGAACGCCAACGTCACTTTCACATGGTATACCGGTGTAGCCGACTCTGTGTCAACCCTGACCTCGCAGTACCCTCAGTTAAGCGGAGTCGTTGAACAGCTGAACTTGACCACCTACATACGCGTGCTGTCTGTTAAGACCCTCACCTACGAACAGAGGCCGCTGGCTAACAGCCCCTACTTCAGGCCGTACGCCATCATAGCCGAGCCCTTCTACGACAAGAACGGGAACAAGGTGTTCATTAACGGAGCGTACTTGTACGAGGTAATAACGGTATACCAAGTAGTCTACCCCTCACAGGCTTAACGTCCCCGAAGCTCCGCGCTCCTTTGTTAGATAACACTGTTGTATTCGGGGTTCACAGCCCCTGGGCCGGCCGATGAACGCGTTTTACCCGCCTCACCTTTTAGAGGATTTGTGGTTGTACGACAGGTGCCCGAACTCTGCGACCACGGAACGGCTCCCCCACACGCTCACAAACCCCTTCATTGACACGCCGACTACTACCGTGCCGACCACACCCCTCTTGCGGTTACACAGCCCTATTGTTTTATAAATAAAGCCCTAGGCTATTACTAGAGTGGTGTGCTGATTTGGTTCTCAGGAGGAAGAAAGTTGACCCTTTAAAGTCGGCTTTGACAGCGCTTTACAACGTGAGGGCGAGTATCCAGCGTCTCGACTCCCTAATCGATAGGATAAACAGCAGGAGAAGCAAGCTCATGGATATGGCCGTTGACCTCCAGGCTAGAGGCGAAACTTTCCTCGCTAAGAGGTACGCTGAGGAGATCGCTAAGCTCGACAAGATGAGGAGTAGGCTCGAAGTGCTGAGGTTGGTTCTCGAGAAGGTCTCCCTGAGTATCGACCTTGCCATCACTATGAGGGACTTCAAGCTAATAGCGGACGAGGTGTCGAGTATAGTCGGCGAAATAAAGAAGATACCGGAGTCGAGAATACCCGACCTAGCCGTCTACTTCGCTGAGCTGGACTCGTCTATACGGGAGCTGGCTAGTGCTGACATCGACGTGGGGCCACCCCTATCGTACGACACGACTGAGACACCCGACGCTAGAAGGGTTCTCGAGGAGGCTAGGAGCCTCCTGAAGACGAAACTGGAGAGCGAGAACATTCAGCCTCCAAGCCTAAATAAGTAGAGTGTACTTCTTCTCCTCTTTCAGGATTATAATCTTCGTGTTGAAGGACTCCAGAACCCCCTTTATCCTGTCACTGAGTTTGTCGGCCAGGTCCTGCGGCATCACGATGAAGTAGCCGTCGTAGCTCTGGTCCACCATAGAAGAGCCGATAGCTAGGTACAGGTTCTTGAGCTGGGTAGCCCTATCAGCGCTAGGGTCGATGATCCACACGCCGATCTTCTTCTCGTCTTTCCACGCGGTTAGGTCGGGGAGGAGCGGCTTTGACGTCTTGTTCTCCGAGACCTCGAACCCCCTCTCCTCCAGGTCTTTGATCACCTGCGCGATCACCTGCTTTCTCGCGGGGCTGAACTTGGCCAGCTCAATGTACTTCTCAATAGGGCCGTGGATCTCCGGGTCGTAAAGGGTGTACGTGCCCCTGTCTACCCTGAAGAGGAACAGCTTTTCCGGGTCCTTGTACTTGTCTTTGCTATTGCTATTCACCGTGACGAGGTCTATCTCGAAGTCCAGGCTCATATCCGACCTCGAGGGGTCTTTCTGCTTCGCGATGCCTATGATGTCCCTCCTCGTGAAAAAGTTTTTGCCGGACTTGACGAGCTCAAGGGACGCCTCCTTGATCAACATCCAGTTGGGCTTTTTCTGGCCTAGTTCTTGCGCTTCTTCCAATTTACCACCGGTCCTGTAATCCACGGATATCTTATGGTTGCACAATCCTTAATATCTCTTCAGCTAGCGATCTAATTGCCTTGGCAGCCTCCCCCTCCCGGTAGGCTAGCAGGTATGGTACGCCCTCCTCAAGTGCTCTCCCTATAAGCGGATCCAAGGGTATTCTAGCTAGCAGCTTAGTCTGGTACTTCTTGGCCAGTTCTTCTCCAGTGCTCCTCCCTAGGAGGTTGTACTCCACGTCGCTACCCGGGCACTTGAAGTAGCTCATGTTCTCCACGATCCCCAGTAGCTTAACGTTGTTTTTAACCACGAAGTTTATGGCCTTCGAGACTATGACCTCGGACAGCATGTTTGGTGCCGTGACGATCACTGCCCCGCTTAAGTCCCTTATCGTCTGGACGACTGTTATCGCCTCATCGCCGGTTCCGGGTGGCAGGTCTATGACTAGGAAGTCCCCTTCCGGCCACTTGACTTTGGCCAGCAACTCTGTTATAGCCCTCGACTTCAGGGGGCCGCGCCACACGACCGGGGCGTCTGGGAAGTCCAGCATCAGATTGATCGCGACGACCTGGACCCCAAGCGGGCCCTCCACGGGGAGAATACCCTCTTCGTCGGCGAAGTGGCGCATGCCGTGGAGTCCGAGTATAGTCGGGATACTCGAGCCGTGTATGTCTGCGTCGAGTATTGAAACCCTGTACCCTTTTTCAGCTAGCGCTAGCGCGAGCATTGAGGAGATAAAGGACTTCCCCACGCCGCCCTTCCCGCTCAACACCATTATCTTGTGCTTTATTTTCCCGACCCTGTCCCTGGCTTTGTTGAGGAGGGTGAAGACTGGCTGGATCTGCCTCGCACCGCTCATAAGGCTCCTCAAATCCTATAAAACGGCCACCCCTCTTTTAATAGTTGAGTGTCTAGGATGGCTTGCTCTATAGCCCCGGGCAAGGTGATTTTGCTTGGCGAGCACTTCGTCGTCAAGGGTATGCCGGCTATAGGCGCAGCCGTGACCTTATACGCGAGAGTGTGTGTATCAAGTGGACAGGGCAGGGTCGAGTCTAGGCAGCTAGGGCTACTGCTGGACTTGTCATCCAACACGGTGAACGACAAGGGGCTGTACAGGGTAGTCGAGGAGCTGGCCGGGCGGTTCGGCTTAAAGAGGGACTTCCACGCGACAATCGACTCGGAGATACCGATCTCCTCCGGCATGGGCTCATCGGCCGCTGTGGCCGTGTCCACAACGCACGCACTCTTGTCTTTCGCGGGTGTAGAGCCCGACAAAAAAGCCGTGTGGGAGGTCTCGTTCGAGGCGGAGAAGGTCTACCACGTCAGGCCGAGCGGGGTGGACAACACGCTGTCGACCTACGGCGGCGTGATGGTGTACGAGAGAGGGGTCTTCAACAGGGTTAAGAGGAGGTGGCCAGACGACGTCGTGATCGTTATAGCGGACTCCGGTATCAAGAGGTCGACGGGTAGCGTAGTAGCAGACGTGTTAAACAGGTACGATAAGTACTCCAATGTGATGTCGAGGATATACGACGCAGCCTCGGAGCTCGTCCGCGACGCGCTCAAATCCATCGAGACGGGGGACTTCGCGAGGTTGGGGGAGTTGATGGACATCAACCACGGGCTCCTCTCCTCCATAGGCGTGTCCTCGCGGGTCCTGGAGAGCATAGTGTGGGCTATGCGCGAAGCCGGTGCGCTCGGCGCTAAAATAAGTGGGGCCGGCCGTGGAGGTATCGTTATAGGACTGGTGGAAACCAGTAAGGTTCCAAGCGTAGTCGAGAAAATCAAGCTCCTAGGTCTAACGCCACTCGTGGTCCAAATCGACGACGAAGGGGTGAGAAGGGCACCTGATAGTCGTACTAGTCAAGGCTAGCCGTTTGATAAACATAACACCCAGCTAAAAAAACGGTTAATAAGTTTTTTGTGCTAAAATTTATATAGGATGATGAAAATACGTTTTTGATAACAAGTGATAGGACTCCCATGGGCTGAAAACATGGAGGTTCCGGTAAGACGGATGAAAAAGAAGGTGAAGGAGTCGCTCGACTTCCTCAAGAAGTTGAACATAGTAATAGCGGACTACCTCCAGCAGATCTACGAGTACAACAACACGGCTCGCCAGAAGGGCTATTACCTAAAACCTGTTCACATCGCCGTTAGGAAGGAGAAGGAGACGGTCAAGACAAAGTACTACTACTACGGCAGGTACTGGTACAAGATTGAGCGCAGCGAGAAAGGTGGAGTCAGGTGGGTGTACATCGGTAAGGAGAAGCCCGACCCCACTTTACCCGACCCGCCTAAGCACCCGCTTGAGGGTCTCGTAGTCAAGGTCAGAGACAGTGAGGTCGAGGCTGTTTTCGCGAGCGAGGAGATGTACCAGGAGATAATGAAGAGATTGGAAGCCCTTAAGTGAGTTTTAAGCCTTACTTCCTCTTTTTATTTTTTTCTACTCTCCATTTCGTTATAGCCTGTTTCACGACCGGCACGAGCTCTCTCGCCGTCTTAAGCTCCTCTCTGTCAAGGGCTACCTCGACGTAGGCCTCCTTAAAGCCTAGGTCCCTGATTTTGTAGCCTAGAGGACTGTAAACACCGCTACCTCCCGTGAATAGCTCGCCAACCTGGTTCGACAAGACCAGGTAGAATGTGTTCTCGTGCGCCCTAGCCTTGGCGAGGAAATCTAACTGGGACTCCTTCATGAAACCCTTAACCCAGCCCGCGTGTACCAGGACTATGTCGGCCCCTTCTAGTGCGTACAGCCTGAACAACTCGGGGAACCTCAAGTCATAGCAGATAGCTACTCTCATTTTGAAGTTCTTCAAGTTGAACGTCTCGCTGAGTACCTCGCCTTCATCAAAGAAGTCACTCTCCCTGTAGCCGAATGCGTCGAACAAGTGGATCTTGCTGTACAGCCTCCTACGAGAACCGTCGGGGACGACCATTATACTCGAGCTAAGCGTCCTCGGTCGGACCGCCGTTTTCTCCACAAAGTGAGTCACGACCACGGAACCCGTCTCTCGGGCGACCTTCTCGATGACGTCCAGGAACTTACTCTCACCGACATTCTCGGCTATGTCGTAGAACAGATTGGGGTCCTTGACCTTCAACGGGTTTGCCATACTGTACTCAGGCGTCAATACCAAGTCTGCGTTTTTGAACCCACTCCTCACAAGCCTACCGATCTTCTCCGCGTTCTCGAGGGGCGTCGAGCTCAGGTCTGCTTGGACAATACCCACTGTGACAAAGTCTGACATCTCCCTACCCTCACTAAACTGTGACCAGTAATGTAGACCTGTAAGTGGGTAAAAACTAGGCTCCTATTTCAAGCATTTTCTTTAGCTCGGCTGTGGCCTCCTCTGAGATCGACGTGTTCAGCTCGTACAGGTCTACTTTTAAGTTCTTGATCTTGAACTCGGTGTCTACTAGCTCGTACTCGAGCTCTATGTTCACGATAGCGTCCTTCGGCGCCATGTACTTCTCTACGAGAACTTGGTAAATCACCCTATTCAGGTTTGTCAAAACCTCGTTGACCTTTTTCTGGACTTCCTTCTTTGAGACCTCGGGCCTGTTCTTGAGAGCAGTGGACACGGATGCGTTTACCACTTTTCTCAACTTGATAGCGTACCCGCTTAAGCGGACTGGGCCCGTCTTCACTACAGACATGTTTTTCCCAAATATTGCTTTGTTAAACCCCTATAATATTTTTTACTCGTCAGTAATCAGATTACATCTTGAACGGTGCTGTAAATTGGTATATACTGCCCCAAGGCTCATCGACTTGAACGCCAAGTCGAGACTTCTCAGGGGCTGCCGGAAAATCCTGGTCGTGGGGAGGTGCGTCGAGGTAGAGCACCCGGAGGTGTACAAGAGGTTTGTGGAGAGTGGCTACTGCCCATTGTCGGTCTGCCTAGAGGCAGAGCACGTGAACATGGTCGGCTTCAAGCTGGCAGGCATGCTTAGAAGAGGGGCCTATGAAGAGGTCTCCGTTTTAACAGTTGACGGCAGTATGCACTGCACTCAACTACACTGGATGGTCGAGGAGGTATTCAAGGTAGTAAATCCAGATAACGTGAAGAGGAGGCACTTCGTAATCCACGAAGGCGAGCTACTGGAGGTATCCCACGAAGCCGTCAAGGCGAGCAGGTTTCTGTCCCGCGTTGAGAAGCTCTTGAAAAAGGGCTCACTATGAGTCTGACCAAGAGAATGGACTCCATTGTCAGGGAGCTAGCGGGGATCAGCGCCTCTAACAGAGCCGTGCTAGTGTCGCTCTACGTAAGCTCGCTGAGCCCAGCCTACGCCCTCTTCTTGGCTCTGAATGAGTTGCTAGAGCTTCCAGAAGAGTCTTTGAGAATAGCACTCATGTTCGGGTTCCTCGGTGTCGTTTTCACGACGGTCATGATGGTATACTTGATCTCGTCGACAAGCCGGTTGGCCGAAAGCCTCCACGAGTATGGCTCTACGCTTGCCAGGCTCGTGTGGGAGAGGACAGGAGTTAGGCTCGAGGCGCTGGAGGTGGCAACGCTAGAGTTTGAACGGGGCTTCAAGACCTACATGGAGTGGTACCCGCTGGCGATCCTGGCCGGTATACTCTCGCTGATCTCGTACAACACGCTCTTCTACGCTGTAGTACTCTTCGAGCTCTACAGCGCCCTGAACTCGTTCTTCCTAGCCCAGGTCAAGGTCTCGATTAGCAGTATAGAAAACTACGCAGAGATAGTTGTGGAGTCAGTGACCCAGAAGATAGGGGCTCGTCGAGTCGGGCTCAGACTCGGTATAAGTGTGAGCGACGAGCTAATAGCCTTAGGCCCTCTCCTACTCGGCTCACTGACCCCGATCGTGTGCTTCAAGGAGCTTGCTGTGCTAGAGGAGTTCGTTGACAGGTTCAGGAGCTTCCACGTGGAGGTTAAGTACCTACTCACCAAGTGAAGAGCGGCAAAGCGAGTTAACAGCAGGGGCGCACCCAGTTCGTGCATAGACCTCTACGCAATCGCTGGATGGCGCCTTCTAGTACACGACGCTCCCAGCGGCGTCTGTTACTTGATAGTAAGGCTTGAACTCGCTCGCAACCCTCTCCATGAACTCCCTGTCTCTCAACGCGTTTACGAACCTGGCCACTTCTCCTCTTCCAAGCTTGTCGACCGGGATTAGAAAGTCGAATTCCTCCCAGCCCAGCGGTTTGAAGTCTAGGTCGTACAGCTCAGCGGCCCAGCCTACGGCGATCCCTACATCAGCCCTTCCATGCCTCACGGCGGCTGCTACCGCTGTGTGTGTTCTAACTTCGTAGAAGTAACCGTTGATCCTTTTGACCAGGTCTTCGAATCCTATGCCTAATCGCGCACTCAGCTTTTTCAACTCGATGTCCAAGAACCCGCGTACGCCAGAACCCTTGTTCCTGTTAACTATTCTAACGTCAGACCTGAGAAAGTCCTCGATACTCCTGATGTTTTTCGGGTTGCCCTTGGGGAACACGAGGCCGATGAGCCTCTTGTAACCCTTAACAATCGCGGCCCTCCCTCTCAAGCCCAGCCTCTCGAGGTATGGGGTATTGTAAAGACCCGTCTCCTCGTCTAGTAAGTGAGTTGGGGCAATGTCGGCCTCCCCTCTAGCCACAGCATGCCAGCCGCCCATGCTACCGACAGGTATTATCTTGGCTTTATCGGCCAGTCCGAGCTCGCTGATGAGCCTATAGAGCAGGGGGTCGTTACTGCCTATGACGACAAGCCTCGCGGTGGGCTTTAAGCCCTTCACCAGCTCGACCTCCACAGGCTCGTTCTCGTCCACCAGCTCGACGCTCTCTCCTATAGTTATAAACCCGTCGCTGTACACGAGGGAGCTTATACTGCCGCTACTCGATTGGAGAGGGTAGGCGGTGAACCCTCTATCCGAGGACACAAGCCCCACGGGCACGAACATCGTGAAACCCGCCCTCTTCCTGATCTTCACCGGTAGCACCGCCCTCACGACCTCCTGCTCAGGCGAGCTCAAGCCCACTAGCTTGTAGATGATAGGCTTTACCAGCTTCTGGAGAACTATGTAGCAGGAGAGAGGGAACCCCGGTAGTCCTACGAGTAATTTGCCCCGCGCGACGGCAACAACCGTCGGTTTACCAGGTCTAATTCTGAGCCCGTGGATAACGACTCCGGGTTCGCCCAGCTCGTCGAACACCCTGTACACAACGTCTCTGACGCCGGCGCTCGTCCCGCCACTTGTTAGGACTAGATCGAACTCCTCCACCGCCTTGCCGATCTCCTCGCGTATAGTCCTCTCGTCGTCTGGCAGGATGCCTAGGTTAACGGCGCTGGCACCGATGGAGTTCAGGAACGACACGGCTAGGTAGCTGTCGACGTCGTAGACCTGACCCGGCTCTAGCGGAGACCCCGGCGGCACCACCTCCCTCCCTGTCGAGAACACAGCTACGCGTGGCTTCCTGTACACTACGACCTCCCTGATACCCAAGCCCGCTAGTAGACCTATGCGCTCGGGGGTCAGGACGACGCCCTTCTGGAGCACGAGGTCGCCTATCGATACGTCGCTACCAGTCGTGCTAACATTCTCGCCCGGGTACACGCTCCTGTAGACCGTCAGCTCGTTGTCGCCGGCCTTGGCGTGCTCCTCCATGACGACGGCGTCAGCACCCTTCGGCAACATAGCGCCCGTGGCCACTTCCACGGCCTCGCCCTCCTCAACGCTCAGGGAGGGGACCTCGCCGACCTCAACTCTCCCTTTGATCTCAAGCTTCACCGGGCTCAGCTCGTCGGCCCACGAAGTGTCGAGCGACCGTACAGCGTACCCGTCCACCTCGCTACGGTCAAAGGGTGGGTAGTCTACTGGCGAGTAGACGTCTTGCGCCAGGACTCTAAACAGGGCTTCACCGAGAGGGACCTTCTCGACTCCAAGCGGCTCGAGCCTGTAGTAGGAGCCGATTATCTTAAAGGCCTCATCGAGCCCCACTAGGCTGTGGAACAGCTTCCTAGACAAACCCGGACCACCCAGCCTTGGTAACGATTATATCCACCGTGAGAGATAAAACTGGTCCTGTGAAAGGGCCCCGTCTTTTAAGAGACAGAGGAAGTAGTGAGGTCTTGGTAAGGTGTTGTTTTGAGGGTCGAAGAGCTCGAGTCCTACGGGCTGAGGAAGGAGTACATCAACCTGTTGATTAAGAGGGGTATAGAGGTACTCAACCCGGTGCAGGAGGAGGCTGTTAGGAGCGGCCTCTTCTCCAGCCTTAACATCGTCGTCTCTGCTCCTACAGCAAGTGGCAAGACGCTCGTAGGAGAGATGGGGATTGTCAAGGCGGTTCAAGAAGGGGGTAAGGGAGTGTACCTCCTCCCCTTGCGGGCTCTCGCGAACGAGAAGTACGACGAGTTCAAGGCCCTCGAAGAGCTGGGAATCAAAGTGGGTATATCGACAGGAGATTACGACTCCCCAGCGGAAGACCTCGAAGACAAAGACGTGGTGATCGCGACGTACGAGAGGTTTGACAGCCTCCTCAGGATTAAGCCGCTCTGGCTCAGGAAGGTTAGCACTGTTGTGGTCGACGAGCTCCACATGATCAACGACCCGGAGAGGGGCCCTGTAGTCGAGATGATAATAGCGAGGCTTAGGTCGCTCTCTGCGCGGGTAATAGGCTTGTCGGCAACGATAGGGAACCCGAGAGACTTGGCCGAGTGGCTCGGCGCGAAGCTGGTCGACGTAGCGTGGCGTCCCGTCAAGCTGAGAGAGGGCTACTACGACAAGAGGGCTGGTAGCATAATTTTTGCCGACGGGGGGTCGGAGGACGTCGAAGACGAGTTCGACGACAAGATACTCAACCTGATCTCACAGTCCCTATCGAAGGGCATCCAGGTCCTGGTGTTCGTCCACAACAGGAGGAGGGTTGAAGAGCTAGCCGAGACCACGGCCGCGTTGATCGGTGTCTCGAGGTCGAGAGGGCTTACAAGCGAGGTCGTAGAGAGGCTGTCGGAGAGCCCCAGTCGAATGGAGAGAGAAAAACTGCTCGCCTTGATGGAGAAAGGAGTCGGCTACCACCACGCGGGCTTGTCCATTCAGGCGAGGAGGGCCGTCGAGGAGGCCTTTAGGGCTAGAGCTCTCAGCGCCGTGTTCGCTACGCCGACTCTCGCCGCGGGCGTCAACCTGCCCGCCAGGAGGGTCATCGTCTCGATAAAGCGATACGACCCTACATCGTCCAAGATGGTGAACATCCCGGTCTTCGAGTACAAGCAGATGGCGGGTAGAGCCGGTAGACCTAGGTACGACGAGATCGGCGAGGCGATCATAGCCGACGCGAAGAGCGAGAAGGAGGCCCTGAAGTACATTAACTCGGGCCCCGAGAACATCGTGAGCAAGGTGTCCAGCGAGAGGAGTCTGAGGATTCACACCCTGTCGCTGATAGCCGGGGGAGACGCGGGCGACTTAAAAAAGGTGATGGACGTCTACAGCCAAACACTAGGGGCTCGTCAGTACGGCGGCATAGAAGTCTTCTCGAACCAGGTCGAGAGGGCGATAAGGGCGCTAGTTGAGATGAGAATGGTCGAGCGGTACGAGGGCGGTCTCAGGGCGACTAGACTCGGTAAGCTCACGTCGTTCACGTACCTCGACCCGCTAACGGTCCACTACTGCATCAAGTACAGACCGGAAGACTTCGACGAGCGTGACGTTTTACACTTGATAACGACGTCTGTCGACTACGTCAGGAGTAGACCATACATACCCGACAGCGTAGTGGAGGTGTTCGAGGACGAAGCCCTGAACTCGAGCCTGGCGCGGAGGGTAGGGCTGGGCAGAATGAGCTCGGTCGAAATAGACAATTTGATAACGGGCTACGTCCACGCGCTCGCTCTCAGAGACTGGATAAACGAGGTAGACGAGGACAGGATAGCAAGCAAGTACGAGATAGGCCCAGGCGACCTCTACACTATGAGGGAGACGGTCGCCTGGATCGCCGGCTCCCTCGCCAAGATCGAAAGACTTCTAGGCAACATCACGTTCTCTACGCGCTTGAACCGGCTGTCGTTGCGGGTCCAGTACGGGGTCAAGGAAGACGCTCTTGAGCTGATAAGACTGAGGGGGATCGGGAGGGTGAGGGCGAGGATCTTGATAAACCACGGCATTAAGACCCTCCAGGATCTGGCAAAGACGCCTAGGAGCAGGCTACTGTCCCTCCCAGGCTTTGGTGTCAGGCTAGTCGAGTCTATTTACGAGGAGCTGAGGGGCATGGGCTTTAAAGTCGAAGGCTGACTAGACCCTTTTATTACCTTGCGACGGAGATAGTACTTTTATCGGTGTTTAGCGTGGAGAGAACTAGTAGGATACAGGGGTTCTACAAGCTCGACATGAAGGAGAGGCTCAAGATCGTTGCGGACTGGGCCGGTCTAACCGAGGAGGAGGTAGGGGCTTTAGGCAACCTCGGTAACTTGCCGAGAGAAGTAGCTGAGTCCATGATAGAGAACGTCGTAGGCGGCATGACCTACCCGTTTGCCGTCGCAGTGAACTTCAGGATAAACGGTAGAGACTACCTAGTCCCGATGGTCATCGAAGAGCCGAGCGTTGTCGCTGCCGCCAGCAACGCCGCCAAGATGTTGAGGGAGGGCGAGGGGATCAGGAGCCTGGCCGGCCCGCAGGAAATGATCGGCCAGGTTCACATAGTCGGGTGTAGGGCACCCCACTACAAGGCTATGAAGATCCTCGAAGCGAAACAAGAGATACTGGAAGAGGCGAAGAAGAGCTCCCCGACCATCGTCAGCATAGGTGGCGGGCCCAGGGATCTCGAGGTCAGGGTCGTGGATTCGAGGATGGGGCCTATTTTAATCGTCCACGTCATCGTAGACGTGGTCGACGCGATGGGTGCCAACACGATCAACACCATCGTCGAGTCGATAGCCCCGCTCGTCGAGAGGATCACGGGTGGGGAGGCGAGGCTAAGGATACTCTCGAACTACGCGACGAGAAGGATCGTGAGGGCCTGGGCTAGAACGAGCCCGGAAAGCGTTGGCGGGAGAGAGATCGCGGAGAGGATAGTCGAGGCGAGTATAATAGCCGAGGCAGACCCCTACAGGGCCGTCACTCACAACAAGGGTATAATGAACGGGATTATAGCGGTTGCTCTCGCGACGGCGCAAGACCACAGAGCTATAGAAGCGGGCGCCCACGCGTACGCGGCCAGGTCGGGCGTCTACAAGCCTCTCAGTAGGTGGGAGATAGACGAGGACGGCTACCTTGTGGGGTCCCTCGAGATACCACTTCAAGTGGGCACCGTCGGCGGCGCTACCCGGGTGCACCCAATAGCGAAGATAGCCCTCAAGATGCTGGGGGTTAAGACGGCGAAAGAGCTCTCCGAGGTCATGGCGGCTGTAGGGCTAGCCCAGAACTTGGCCGCGCTGAGGGCGCTCGTCGCGGAGGGTATTCAGCGCGGCCACATGAGGTTGCACGCTAGAAACTTGGCCATAACCGCGGGTGCTACAGGGGATCTCGTCGACAAGATCGCCGACAGGATGGTGAGAGACGGTAAGATCAGCTACGAGTACGCGAAGCAGCTCCTCGAGGCGTACTTGAGAGGAGAGAAGGTCTAGACCTCTAACTCGAAGGTGCCAACTTCTTGAGCAGTGTGAAGAGCTACCTGGCGGAGCTGAGGCTCCTACTGTCCGGGAACGTCGGCGTGATGGCGATATCCTGGTTCTTATTCGCCCTGAGCAGCGCTATCGTAACGCCGTTTTTCTCCGTCTACGCCAGGAGCCTGGGTGCTAGCGACATCGAGGTCTCCATTATGAGGTCTCTAGGCCTCGTGGCTCTCGCAGTGTTCCTGCCGATAGGCGGGCTACTGACGGATATTTGGGGTAGAGTAAAGCCTATTATAATAGGCACTTTCATGGTCGCGACCGTGCAGTTCTTCTACGCGCTTGCACCGGACTGGAGGTACCTTACAGTAATCTGGGTTGTCGACAACGCGAGCCACTTCTACCAGCCGGCTCTAACAGCTATACTAATGGACTCCATGCCGAGGGACAAGACCATGAAGGGCTTCATGGTCTTGAACGCGTTCTCCAGCCTACCTTGGCTGTTCATGCCGGTAGTTGGTGGTGCCCTGTACGACATGTATGGCGTTAGCGGTATCAGGTGGGGGTTCGTACTATCGGGCGTAATAGCTTTAGTCGTGTCCATACTGAGGATCAAGGCTTTGAAGGAGACCTTCAGCCCGAGGGACAAGGACCTATCAGGCGTGGTGGTCGAGCTAGCCGGTTACCGGCCAGTGTTGAACAAGGCTATCAAGTACTACGTTTACACCGCCTTCTTCAACCAGCTGACACTCGCAGTGGTCAACACCTTTGGGGCGATCTACGCCATAAACCGGCTTGGTATGAACGCTGTAGACTGGGGGGTCGCGACAACGCTGGGGACGGCCTCCTCGATACTGACCTCCCTCTTTCTCTCCGCGCGCATAAGCGTGCACAACAGGAGGGTGACAGTCGTAGCGAGCTCTCTTATAGCCCTCGGCCAGCTCTTCCTAGCTCTCCCGTACATCAACAGGGGGCTCATAGCGCTTGTCTACGTGGGCGCGGTAGTCTCGAACGCCGGCGGCTTGGTGGTCGGCTCAGCTATATCTTCGGCTCTAACACACGTCCTCCCTATAGAGTTGAGAGGTAGGGCTACGGGCATCCAGAGGACGCTCGAGACCCTGGGAGGAGCGTTCGCCTCATACGTGGCGGGACTCTTGTATACAGCTCTAAACCCGTTCAACTCGCTCGTGTTGTCGTTCGTTATCGGCATTGCTTCTACAGCGTACCTCGCTTATATACTATGAGCAGAGATCTACACATTGGGTGACCGGATGGTTCACGAGTGGAGCCTCGCGGAGGCGCTCTTAAGGTACGTTGCGAGCGTCTACGGTCCTAGGATCAAGTCCTTGAAGCTGAGAGTGGGTGTGTTGCAGAGTATCGACAAGGAAGTACTCTTGTTCTCGATACGCGAGCTCGCCGGTTTGTACAACGTGAGTCTTGGAGACGTAGTACTGGAAGACGAGGAGGCCGTATTCAAGTGCAACAGGTGCGGCTACGAGTGGTCCTTCAACCCGGGTGACCTAGGACAGGAGGTGAGGGAGTCTATACACTTCCTGCCCGAGGCCGTCTTCGCCTACACCAGGTGCCCGAGGTGCGGGAGTAGAGACTTCAAGGTAGTCAAGGGGAGAGGGCTGGAGGTAGCCGAGGTGGTCCCTGGCTAGCCTGGGGTGGTGCGTCTGGACTTCAGAATACTCCATGTCAAAGATAAGTTGATGGCGGTTAAGAAGACCTACGTTGTACTCAGCAGTAAAGGCGGTGTCGGTAAATCGACACTCTCGTCTCTGCTGGCGTTTTACGCCGCCGAGAGAGGCGCGAGAGCGGGTCTAGTAGACCTGGACTTCACCAACCCGTCCACGCACATAGTGCTCGGCGTTGACCCAAGGGAGGTGAGGTATGTGGAGGAAAAGGGCATATTCCCGGCTCTGGTCGGGAAACTTCGCTACGTCACCCCGGCGGCTTTCACAAGGGACTCGCCGCTACCCCTGAGAGGGGAGAACGTGTCGAGGGCCCTCTTCGAGCTGATCTCCATCCTCCGTTTAGACGGGCTAGACTACCTGTTCATAGACACGCCTCCGGGGATGAGCGACGAGCACATGGACATAGTCTACAGACTAGGTGAGGTCGTTAAGCCGGTGGTAGTGACGACTCCCAGCCCCTTATCGGTGAGCAGTGTTAGGAAGATGATATCTCTGCTCCGGGAGTCCGGGCTGAGGGAGATCTTCTTGGTGGAGAACATGGGTGGAGGCGGTCTGGCGGACGTGTTTAAGGAGCCTGGGATAACTTACCTAGGTTACGTGCCCTTCTATCCCGGCTTCGACAACTGTATCGGGTCTCTAGAGAACGTGAGGAACTGTCCGTTGAGGAGCTACTTTGAGAACATTGTCGACAGGCTAATGAGCGAGGGCTAAACGCATCCACGGGCAGGAGCAACTAGTAGACACGGTTTTTTGACGAAGCGAGTTTGTTAAAAAGCCGGCTGTGAGAATATTTCAACCCCGGTGTTTTAGTTGGGAGAGCTTGTTTTAATAGATAACCCGCTGGCGAAGTACTACTTGAGCGTTCTTAGAGACAAAAACACGACGCCGAGGTCCTACAGAGACGCCGTCAGGAAGCTGGGCTTCATAGTCGGCTACGAGGTGTCTAGGAGGCTTAAGTGGGGGCGGCTCTTCGTCGAGACGGGCCTCGCCAAGGCTGAGGGAGTCTACCCCTCGAGACCCGTCTACATAATAGGTGTGCTCGGTGCTTCGATCCCGATGATGCACGGGATCTGGGACGCGTTACCCTGGGCTGGCCTAGGCCTCGTGGGTGCGAGGAGGAGGATTGTAGACGGGGAGCTCGAGGTGGAGATATTCTACGAGAGGATCGCAACAGATCTCGCGTTCTACACAACGATAGTGGTAGACCCTACTCTCGCCTCTGGTAAGACGATGACCAAAGTCGTCGAGCTCGTGTCGGAGAGGGGTGGGCGCGACATCATCGCGGCGACTATTCTCGCCTCCAAGAGAGGTCTTGAGTACTTCTGGAGCAAACACCCTGGCGTCCCCGTTTACGCCGTCGAGGTCGACCCCCTGCTAGACCACAGGTTCTTCATTGTACCGGGCATTGGAGACGCGGGGGACAGGAGTCTGACCCCCGACTATGTGACAAAGTACTAAGAGAGCAGGCCCGCCGCACTCAACACTAGTGCTGCAACCCCGATTAGAGTCTGGAGCAGCGCGATAAACAACACCACATCAGGCTCCCTGGCTCTCCCCCTTATCTTGACCAACGCCTTCAGGGCGGCGTGAGTGAGGCTATAGGACTTGTCGTAGGGGGGTAGTAGGCTCCCGTCTGGAAGGGGCCTCCCGAAGTTCTCCTTGTAGACGCCGTCTCTCAACCCCCTCAAGAACAGCGCTAGCTCGACGAAGTAGAGCGTGAAAAGAGCTAGAGAGAATTTCACGGTCTTGAACAGGATGGCTAGTGCGGCAAAGTACGCGCCGGTAGCGTACGTGAAGGTGTTACCCGGGAAGACCTTGGCTGGGTACCTGTTGAATACCAGGAAACCAGCTATCCCGGCCACCATTATCAGCGACGCTGTGAAGAGGCCGTCGAGCCCCTTCATTAGGCCGAGTATTCCCGAGAACAGGACTAGCAGGATCCCCTGTGTAGCCTCAAGCCCGTTGTATCCCGCCAGCATGTTAAACCCGTTGCTGGCCCCCGTCACGCCGAGAGGTATCAGTACGAGGTAGTAGATCAGACCGAGGTCTACCGTGCCTATCAAAGGAAGCGTTATGGTTGGTATACCCACTTTGAGGATGACGAGCGGCAGTGATATGGGGGCCATGAGCAAAACCCTGTAGACCGCCCTCAACCCCTTCTTCCAGCCTAGTACGTCGTCGAGGAAGCCGAGGTAGCCCGACATGAAGAGCATTAATGCGAGTGAAGTGTACTCCTTTAGGAGGTCTTGGTCGTTGAAGACGTAGGTCTCCAGCCCTATGAAGGTCAGGAGCCCTAGTGCGACACCGAGCGAGACCCACACGCCGCCGGCCTCGGCCACCTCTACGTGCCCTGGCTTGTTCATGTCTCTGCCCACGAAACCGATCGCGTGGGCTCTACCAATCCACCACTTCACGCCTACGAGGGAGCTGGCAAAGGACACCAACGCGGAGAGGAGCGTGAAGAGTAGTGTAGCCGCGTCCAATCACGACTCCCTCCAAGGCGTGTTCAAGACCGCGTATATTTCCTGTGCTCTCTTCTCGCCTATACCCTCGACCTTCAGCAAGTCGGATATGGTGGCGTTAGCTAAATTCCTGATAGTCTTGAAGTGGGAGAGGAGTCTCCTCGCGATGGTCGGCCCGGCTAGACCCTCGACAACGTAGAGGATCCTCTCGTTCAAGTCCATGGGCTTCTTCTCGACCCTCATCCTCAAGACCCTCTTTTCCTTGGTCTCCCCGAGACTTTTAGACTTCGCCACGATCCACTCGATAGTGGCCTCGGCGTTGGGCGTGTTGAGGACGGGTATCTTGAAGTCCAGCATTAGGGTGTCTAGAACTCTCAGGACGCTCTGTATCTTCCAACCCCTGTACTTCTCCAGGGCGCCGATCCAGCCCTCGACTACTATGAGGGGCTGGTGCCCGTCTTTCTCGGCCGCCTCGCGTAGGAGCTTGGTCTGCTCCCATATCCTGTTGTCCCTTATGCTGTTGGCCAGGTCGTCCACAGTCTTCCTCTCGACCAGAATACACTGCTTATCGGGGGGCGCGAGCAGTAGGAAGTCGCCCGCTGGAAGGGGTTGGACAGAGACCCTCAGCCCCCGCATGCTCAGAGCCCTTCTGAAATCGGGGTGCTTGGAGTCCTCTCTACTGTCTACAATCACGTCTACGGGAGTTAGCAGAAGATGGCTCAATGCTGGCCACCTGCCAGGCTGTTTGCCTACACTGTGATAAAGTCGGCGGATACTTTAAAACTCAATACTCGAGGTAGAACAAGTAGTCGACGGGTGTCGGGTAAGACCTGAAGGCCTTCGCCTCCCTCTTCTTCAACTCGATGTAAGACTCTAGTAGTTCGCGGTCGAAGACAGGTCGTAGGTACTCGTTGTCCGATTCAAGCTCTTCTAAGGCCTCCTCTAGGCTTCTCGGGAGCACTCTACCACAAGTACTCCAGCCCGCCCCCTCCTCGAACAGGTTGCGCGACGTCGGCTCGCCCGGGGCTATTTTCCTCCTGATGCCGTCTAAACCGGCCATGATGATGGCCGAGATTGAGAGGTAGGGGTTAGACGTGGGGTCGGGCGGCCTGTACTCGACTCTGCCCTGGTGCTGGGCTGGAACCCTTATAGCCGTAGTCCTGTTACCTAGGCCCCAAGACACGTAGACGGGTGCTTCGAAGCCCTCTACGAGCCGCCTGTAGCTGTTGACCGTCGGGTTAGTGAAGGCCGCCAGGCTACCCGCGTGCTCTAGTAGGCCCCCTATGAAGTAGAGCGCTTCATCGCTTAGCGCTCCCCCCTCCTCGAATATGTTGGAGGCGCCCTGCCAAAGGCTTACATGGACGTGCATTCCACTACCGTAGTCGTCTGGAAACGGCTTTGCGAGAAAGACCGGTCTGAACCCCTCTCTATCACCCACTACTCTCGCCGTGTACTTGAAGAGCTGGACGAAGTCGCCGGTTTCTATAGGCGTTCCGGCGGGCGTCGAGACCTCTACTTGCCCTCTAGGCCCGTTCTCCCTGTGGACTTTACTGAAGTAGAGCTCGTTTTTCTCGAGCTCTGCCAGGACACTGCTCAACAGCTTGCCTACTCTGTCCTCTCCGGGAGAGTCGTAGGTCTTGACAAACCATAGCGAGGACTGGGGGTATTCCGCCTCTTCGATTAGTTTAACGTCCAGGCTCTGAGAGACGGGTGTAAGCCTGGACTCCACCGACTCGACGATGTAAAACTCTAGCTCCACGCCTACACGTGCCTCGAGCTCGGCGTCCTTGAGGTACTCGACAAGTCGCTCCGCTACGAGTCTCGGGTCTTTGTTGTATCTCGTGGTCTTGTTCTTGAAGAGCCCAGATATGAAGTGCTTGCCCTCAACGTACCTCGTCACGATAGGCCTACTCGACACAGGCTTTACTAGTAGGTCGCTCTCCTCGACCCTCAGGAAGCCTAGTAGACTAGAGCCGTCGACTATCGTCTCTAAACCCTCTAGAAGCTCCGGGTTCCCGTCTATTCTCAGAGTGACTCTCCTAAGCTTCCCCGCCAAGTCGGTGAACAACAGGTGCGCCAACATCTCTCGGCCACCGTTTAATGGGCCTATTTAAGACTCTGGAAAGTTTAAAAAGTCTAAATGCTAGTTTATGAATGGGATTCCAGGGCTTGAGGAAGAGGCCCGAAAGCTATCCAGGGCTACTCGACGAGGTTGACAAGAAAATATTGGAAATTTTACGGGAGGACTCCAAGCGTAGGTTGAAGGACATCGCTTACGAGCTCGCTAAGCCTGTATCGACGGTCCACGAGAGGGTGGCTAGGCTGGTGAGGGCGGGGGTTATCAGGAGGTTTACTGTAGAGGTCGACTACAGCAAGCTTGGGTACACTGTTAAAGCCCTCATCCTGTTGAACGTGGACGGGAAGCACATACTGGACGTCGAGAGCGACATATCGAGACACCAGAACGTCGAGGCAGTCTACGATATAACGGGCGAGTTCGACGTCGCGGTGATAGCCTCCTTCAAGAGCATCAGCGAGCTAGACGAGTTCGTCAAGTGGCTCCTTAAACACCCCTATATTAAGCAGAGCAGGACTAGCATTATCTTCAGGGTGGCGAAAGAGGAGAAGAGGCTGCCCTTGTGACGGCTAGTCTACTCGCCAAGTGCGAGAGGTGCGGGCGCACCTATGTACACGAGAGGTACCTCGTGTGCCCACACTGCGGAGGGCTCGTGAGACCTGTCTACAAACCTAGGTGGGAGACGCAAGCGGGCGAGGGGGTGTGGAGGTTCTCAAGCCTCCTACCTGGTATCGGGGAGAAGGTGACGCTCGGCGAGGGCTCTACACCCCTTCTTAGGGCTGGAAGAGCTGTAGAAGGAGACCTGGTGGCGTGGTTCAAGGACGAGACTAGGAACCCTACGGGCAGTTTCAGGGACCGTGCGGCTGCCTTGATGGTGAGCGACGCCCTGTCTAGTAAGCAGCGGAGAGTCGTGTTGGCTAGTGACGGGAATACCGGGTCGAGCATAGCTGCCTACTCCGCGAGGGCAGGCCTCTCCGCCACTATATACGTCCCGGAGTGGGTTGAGGAGGAGAAGATCATACTGATGAAGTCGTTTGGGGCCAGGGTGATCGTTGACAATAAGAGCCTGGACGAGCTGCTGGAGTACGTCGAGGAGAGAAGCCGGAAAGAGGGTCTTTACAACGCTTCAAGCACCTTCAACTACTTGTCCGTTCAAGGTTTGAAGACGATCGCCTTCGAGATCTACGAGAAGCTCGGCTCTTCTGTGGAGGCGGTCTACCTGCCACTAGGTAGCGGGCTGACACTACTCTCTCTTTACCTGGGCTTCAAGGAGCTCGTCGAGCTAGGTGTCATGGGAAAGGTCCCGCTCCTCGTGGGGGTTGAGCCCTGTGGTAGACCGCTGTACGCTTCCGCGTTGTATAACGTTTCCCCGTGTGGCGAGGAGCCCCTGCCCGGGCTCAGGTACTACAGGCCGGTCATCTACGAGCACGTGCTGAGGTTGATCGAAGAGAACGGCGATGTCGTGACTGTGACTAGGAAGCAGGCCATCGAGGCCGCCGAGAGGTTGAGCCGCAGCGAGGGCCTCTTCGCCGAGGCCTCTTCCGCGGTGGGGTTCGCCGGCTTCCTGAAGCAGCCGTTAGACAAGAGTGTTGTTTTAGTCACGAGTCACGGGCTTAAGTCCCCGGAGGCATACGCCAGAGCCAGGAGGCTTAAGTTCACAGAGGTCTTCCCCGGGGTGACTAAGAGGCTCATACTCGAGGTGTTAACGAACCACCCCGGGCTTACAGGGTACGAGGTCTGGAAGAAGCTTGGTTTAAACATATCGCCTCAAGCTGTCTACCAGCACTTGAGAGAGCTGGCTTCGAAGGGCCTTGTCAAGGTCGTTGAGGAGGGGGGTAGGAAGAGGTACTACGTGGAAAAGTGACTTAAAGCCCTTCTTAAAGTTTTAACTTTAAAATGTGTGAAGACATAGCGATACCTTGGTGACAGAGAATGAGGAGAGGTCTCGAGGCTGTAGTCTTCACGGTTCTCGTGTACGTAGCCACGGTGGCTCTCCAGATATACCAGCCTGTCACAGGAGGCTACTTCAACTTAGGGGAGTCCATGATCTACCTGGCCGCCCTGACCAGTAGCCCAATAGTAGCGGCGGTAGCGGGCGGCGTCGGTGCCTCTCTAGCCGATCTGACCACAGGGTACGCTATCTTCGCGCCCGCCACCTTTGTCATAAAGTTCGCCGAGGGCTACTTAGCAGGGGTGCTAATAGGGCTCTTCAGGAGAACCAGGCAGAAGGCCGTCGCGGCCGCTAGTGTAGGCGCGGTCTACGCCCTGGGCCTGTACTACGGGGTGTCCTACTGGGCTGGCAGGGTCATGTTGGGGCCCTCTTCGTGGCTCTGGTTCAGCTTGTCGTCTAGCGAGGTGTTCATACCATGGTACGGCTGGCTTCTCGTCACGGTCCTGCTCGGGGCTGTAGTAGTCTACGGTGTGACGAGGTACATAGTGAAGTCCCTCGAGCCCCTCGCCCTGCTTATCGCGGGCTCGTTGATGGTTGCCGGCTACTTCTTCTACGAGTACTTCGTCAGTAATCCCCTTACGGGTAGACCCCCCATCAACGCGCTGTACGAAGTCCCCGTAAACATAGGGCAGGCCGTGTCAGGCGTCATAATCTCTCTACCGGTGGCGGTGTGGCTATATAGGGCAGGTTTCGTGAAACAGAAGTAGTATCCACAGGAAAGGGAACTTTATTGCTCTTAGAGGCCAAGATAGACGAGGCTGGTTACGCCGGAGGTTTTAGAATCAGAGACGTGAGCCTCGAGCTAGACGAGGGGGAGTTGGTAGTCGTAACAGGCAAGTCTGGCTCAGGCAAGACGACCCTGGCAAGGGCTTTGACCAACACTATTACCTTACGTGGAGGCTACCTCCGCGGCGACGTCCACCTACTCGGTAAAAGCGTGAAGGAGTACCAGCCGGGCGAACTGGCGGGAGTGCTAGCCTACATACCCCAGGAGCCCTGGTACGGGATAATAGGCTACACTGTGATGTCGGAGTTCTGCTATACTCAGCTTATCGTGCGAGACAAGTGCGACCTGAAGGCTCTAAACGAGGCTGGTCTCGGAGGCGTGGAGGACTTCATAACGTACGGGCTGAGCGCGGGGCAGACGCAGTTACTGCTGTGGGCTGAAGCGCTTGCCACGGGCGCTAGAGTTATCGTGATGGACGAGCCCCTCGTCTACCTCGACGAGGCCGGCAGGTCGAAAATGAAGAGCCTCGTCCAACAGCAACTTGGTGAGGGAAAGGGGTTTGTAGTCGTGGACCACGACCCACTCTTCTGGGCAGAGCTTAGGCCGAGGTTCGTACTGATGAACGACGGCGTCGTAGAGTACGACGGCTACTCGCTTAGCTGGGCCTGGGAGGTGAAGAGCCCTCGGCTAGGGAGAGGGGGCGGCAGCGGGCTCGCTGTCCGGCTTAAAGACGTGTGGTTCAAGTACCCTGGCTACGGCTGGGTCTTGAGAGGTGTCGACCTAGAGGTCGGCTCCGGCACCCTTACAGCGGTAGTGGGCAGGAACGGCTCTGGGAAAACCACGCTCTTGAAACTAGTGGCTGGGCTCCTGAGACCCAGTAGAGGTAGCGTTGCTGTGAAGGGTAGGCCGATCTACATACCGGAGAACCCATTGGCGTACTTCTCGATGCCCACTCCGTGGGAAGAGCTGGTGTACATGGCGGGCGGTGACGAGGACAGAGCTAGAGAAGTAGCTGATTTGTTCGACCTGAGAGGGGTTGTGGGGAGTAAGCTGGCGGACCTCAGCTCTGGGGAGAGAAGGAGGCTAGCGATCGCATCGGCCTACCTCGGCGGTTTTGACGTATATTTGCTCGACGAGCCGACTGGAGGGCTGGACGTTTTCAACGCCAACAGGGTCGTGGAAGTTGTCGAGAGGCTGGTCGAGGAGGGTAAAACGGTGGTCATCGCGAGTCACGACGATAGGCTCGTGAGGGCCGTCGAGAGGAAAGTAGTAATCGACCGTGGTGTTGTAGTGTGAGCCTTATAGCGACTCTAGTCAACCTAGTCTACCGCGCCCTCTTCTTGAGGGGAGAGGAGGGCTTCAGGCTCTCCTACACGTGGTCTAAGCTACTGTACTTGGCCTCCGGTCTGCTCGTGGTCACCAAGCCGGGTGCCGTCTCGGCGCTCGCCGTGATGGGGTCCACTCTACCTCTCTCCGTTGTCTGGCCAGGGTGGAGCTGGCTCTACAGCGCTCTCGTACTCTCACTTATACCAGCTGCGTGGTTTTCCCTCACGGCTTATGTAAGCGGCTACGTGGGCTTACCTGGCGTAGACGCCGTAGGCGCAGTCGTTGTCCTGGTCAGGTCTCTAGCAGTCTCTCTCCTGATCTTGTTCCTAGCCGCAGCCCTCAGCCCGGTGAAGGTCGCCAACACACTGCTGAGACTACGAGCCCCAGGCTACTACCCTCTGCTCACCTGGCGCACTATACCCTACGGGTTAAGAGTCCTCGTCGACTCCATTCACATAGGCGTCTTGAAGAGGGAGAAGCCCCACAGGAGGCTGGCACCAGCTGTCGCCATAATGTTGGAGTACGGCGGATTCGTCGAGGAGTACAACTGGCTCAAGGTAGGGGGTCGTGTTAAAGGGGTCCTACCAACGAGGAGCTCGGCCGTGCACACCGCTCTTCTCACGGCGGCGTCTCTGGGCCTTGTAGTCCTGTACGTCGTCCTCCCGTGAAAAAAGTGATAAGGGTCTAGTTCCGATCCAAGATTGAGGGTGGGGGCTTGATCACGGTTAAGGTTGACGGGCTCGTGTACTACGTCTGCGACTACTGCCACTCGGTCTACCCTGATATCGACTCGGCTAAGGTGTGCGAGGACTGCTGCTGTCACAACAAGCCCAAGCCGGCAGTCCTCGAGGAGAGGAGGGTGGGGTTCTACAACCCCTACAGCGAGCAGAAGATCGTGTTTGTAGTGAGTAAGCGCCCGCTGATCAGGCTATTCAAGTTCATGAAAGGAAGTGTGAGTGTAGAAAACGTACTGTCGGTATGATAGTACTCGTCATTCGACTCGGCGTTCGGTTCCCTCCCCATCCAGTACTCGTAATAAGGGGTTTGGGAGTTATAAAAACGGCTCTATGAGGTGCTGGAAAGCTCGAAGTATGAGTGGGGCATTCTGAGCAGATTCCACTCGGCTCTCGAGTACTTGGCCTCGTACAGTCTCCTGGCCAGGTCGATCTCCTCTCTGCTCGGTAGGTCGTAGTATGGTTCTAACCCCAGTAGCTCGCTGTAGGACTCGACCACGGCCTTGACCACGTCTGGGACGCCTATCGAGGGGTTCAGGTTCGCCAGGTTCGTGACCCTGTACTTCACGTCGCTGACCTTTTTATCGGCTAGTTTGGCCTTCGAGACCCTGAGCACCCTCGACAGCACCTCTAAGTTGGTATTCAGAAGGAGAGTGCCGTGGAGTAGGTAGGTACCACCCCTGAAACTGCCTGCTGCCCCGGACACTTTGAAGGACTTGTCTCCGCTTGTTACGACAACGTCGTTGACGTTCTCTCGTACAGCAGTGAAGCCCAGCCTTCTCAGGGCCTTCACGAAGCCTTCCAACAGGTAGTCGTAGAGGTAGGAGGTAGACCCCGTCTCGGGGCCCCTCGTGGCGACCGTCCAGAGGAGGCACCCGAGGTCGTGGTACACTGCTCCCCCGCCTGTGAACCTTCTCGCGATACTGATGTTCATCTTCCTCGCATACTCGATGTTCACATCCTCGTCAGCTTTCTGGAAGTAGCCTATAATGACAGCGTTGCTGTGTCTCCAGAACCTCAGCGTCGCGTCGGCGCCGCGCATGACGCTCTGGAATATCGCCTCCTCGAACGCTAGGCTGTAGAACGGGTTGTCCGGGGTCTCGTAGAAAAGGACCCTAAGCCTCCCCATGTACACCCGCCTCCACGAGAGCCCTCTTCAAAGCCGTCTTGAAGTCCTCGGGCGTTGAGCCCGCTAGCTCTACGCCCCGGCTGAAGAACTCGTCTAGCCTAGACGAGACCTCCTCCCAAGACGCCTTAGCCCCCCTGAGTGTAGCCTCCAGCTCGAACAGGGCATCCTCAGGGTATATAAAGAAGTCGCCTGTAATGGTCGCTTCTTCGATTACTCCCTCTACGATCTTTAAACTGACTCTAATCAGCCCCTTCCTGGCCTTGTGCTCGTATACGCCTATCCGCAACTCCGTCTACCGGCTCAATATAGGTTGATCTAGGGATTAAAACTTGGGGGCCTCAGGCGATGGGCTTCCCATACCTCGCCTCCAGGGGCTTACCGTGCTCGGCCAGCTTACCCGCGAGCAGGCCATTTAGGTAGTACGCGGCCTTCCTCCTAGAGAGCACCTGGTTGTTGTTGCCGCAGAACGGGGAGTAGATACACCTAGGGCACCCATCCTCGCAGTTGCAGGACGAGACGATGTCGTGGGCTATCTCCTCGGCCCTCTCGAACCTCTCGAAAAGCAGCCTGGCAAGCCCGCTGCCGCCAGGCGCAGCATCGTAGATCACGATGTCGCCGCTGGGGTAGCTCACCCCACCCATGTCCGTCAAACCGGCGCCGCAGACTATTCTCGCGGCGGAGATCAGGGAGTGCTCAATCGCGTGGAACGCCTCGGCGTGGCCGAGCCTGTCCCACTCCTCGATCGTCGGGTACTTGACCAGGACGGCTTTAGTCGGGTAGGAGTAGCGAAGGGGCGTGTCGAGCCAGTACTTCTCGCCGCCTCTGTCGTCGAAGGCGTTTTTGACAACGTAACCCTCGACAGCGATCTCGAGCTCGACGTTAGCGTAGGTTAGTGGTATGTTTCTCTCGGAGACGCGCTCGTCGAGGACCTCGAAGTCGACCACGTCCACGGTGTACAAGGGCTTAGTGTAGTAGTCCACGTCTTCACCCAGCCTCTTCACGTTAGCGGCCCTCTTCCCGACGTCGACCCCCAGCGAGACGTAGGGCTTGGTTTGAATGAAATAGATCGCACCGGGGTAGAGGTCTAGGAGCGCCTGGGGTAACTCCCTGGACCCCAACACTTCGCCTGTCGCCTCGTCGTAGATCTCGACGAGGGGGCCCCCGCTCCTGATACTGCTGTACTCCTCGAGGAAGCCCATTGCGAGCCTGCGGCGGGGGTAGGCGTAGTAGCCCCTGGTGTACGCGAGCCCCTGTTCTATGAGGAGTTCGACAGCCCTCCTCCAGACGGGTGGGAGGCCGTTTAAGTGCACGCGCCCCCTCTCGAGTAGGTGGGCTATCAGGTGGACCTTTGCGACCTCTATGTTGGAGGGCTCTATGACGGAGGGTGGTATCTCCTGGCTGAAGAACTGGGTCGGGTACCTCTCGTAGTACGAGTCTATGGGGTCGTCGGCCAATATCGTGAAGATGTAGCCGGGTCTCCCCCTCCTACCGGCTCTACCAGCTCTCTGGACGTACTTCGTGAAGCTGGGCGGCGGCGATGACATGACGACGGCGTCGAGGTCACCTATGTCTATTCCGAGCTCTAGAGTAGGCGTGGCCGCGACGGCGAGTACTTCGCCGGATTTCAGCTTTTCTTCAACTCTTCTACGTTCCTCGGGTGGGAGGCCAGCCCTGTGGACTAAGACTTCTGTCCCGAAGCTCCTACCGATCCTTGCCACGAGCTCCGCCATCTGCTGGCTGTCGACGAAGACTATGTGCTTGAGACCCCTCTTTGCGAGTATACTCGATAGGGCCGCCGCTATAGTCCACCTGCTCAAGTAGCCCGTCGAGACAAGGGCGTGTACGGCCCCGCCTCTCCTCCTACTGGGTCCTTTGACGACCACTACGTCGACTCCGAAGATGCTCTCGGCGAACTCCTTGGGGTTGCTGAGAGTGCCTGAAGAGGCTATAAACTGGAGCTGCCCTCCCCTAGCTAGCTTTACTCTGTCCACTATGTACTTCAGGTGCGTGCCGAGCACCCCCTCGTAGACGTGGAGCTCGTCGACAACGAAGAACTTCGCACGGTCGACGAACGACCTGATCGCGGGGCTGCGGACTAGGCCTACGTGTATCATGTCGGGGTTCGTTATAAGTACAGCCGGTGGCTGAGACCTCATCCTCCTCCTGGCCTCGACCGGTGTATCGCCGTCATAGACGCCCGCTGATACTTTACCGAAGACCAAGTACTTGTGGAGCCTCGCTAGCTGGTCTCTGCTCAACGCCTTGGTGGGGTAGGTCACTACGGCTCTCGGCAGGGGTGAAGGGTTGCGGTGGACGTCGACTAGTATGGGTATGAGGAAGGCCTCCGTCTTGCCGGTCCCCGTCCCAGCCACTACCACCGTGTTGAAGCCGTTTAGTATGTTCTCGAAGGCCTCGTACTGGAACTTGTAGAGCCTACTTATGCCTGCCTTGATGAGCGTCCGCCTCAGGTCCTCCGGTAGGTTCAAATCCTCTACGCTTGGACCTGGCTCGGGCTCGACGGACTCCTCCACGTGTTCGTGTACAATGGAGGCTCCGGCGCGGGGGTAGAGCTGTACCAGCTCACTGTTGACCTCCAGTAGGAGCCTGTCTCTTATCATGGGTTGTTACTCGCACTAACTGCTACACAACTAATACCTATACGAGAAAGCCATTTAACTTCACTCCGTGTTTATTATTGGCTGAGATGGTCTCGTTGGGCTTTGACCCCGTGTCCTGGATTAGGAAAGGCGAGGAAATGGGAGCGGACTACGTTGATGTCAGGTACCAGGAGCATACATACGAGTTCATTTTACTAGACAACGGCGTGGTGAGAGAGTCGACCGTTTCCAAGAGCCGGGGCGTCGGCTTCAGGGTGTTTTACAAGGGGTTCGTCGGTTACGCGTCTACGAACGACCTCAACGAGCCCTCTCTGAAAAATGCCCTGGAGCAGGCGCTCAGGATTGCCAGGGCCCTCGAGGGCAGGTCCAGGCCTGCGAGGGTGGCGAGCCGCGGCGTTCACAGGGATAGGGTCGCGAGCGACTACTCGATCGACCCGGTCGACGTAGACGTGTCGGAAAAAGTGGACTTGCTCAAGGCTATTCACGCTACTCTAAGAGAGGAGAGGGCGCTGTCCAGCGTTGTTTTGAGGTACGGTTTCGAAAAAGACAGGAGGGTGATCGCCTCCTCGAGAGGGGACTACGTGGACTTCACGAGGAGGATGGTGGGCGTAGGCGGTGTCCTTGTAGCACAAGCCGAGGGCTCTATGGAGAGGCTCTCTCACGGGGAGTCCAGGGTTGCAGGATGGGAGTTTGTCAAGAACTTCGACTGGGAGAGGCTCTTTAAGGAGAATGCCGAGCTCGTAGTAGGGGCCCTTAAAGCGAAGGCCTTCCCGCCCGGCAAGTACGACGTGGTGCTGGACAACGAGATGGTGGGCCTGCTCATCCACGAGGCCTTCGGCCACGCGTCCGAGGCGGACATAGTGATGTCCGGGGGGAGCGTTCTCGAGAATAAAGTGGGTAGCGTCGTGGCCAGCGAGCTCGTTTCAATAGTTGACGACGGGAGGGTTAGTGGTGGCGTGTACCTGCCGTACGACGACGAGGGGTCTCCCAAGGTAAAGGTCTACCTGATAGAGAAGGGGGTGTTCAGGGGCTACCTCCACAACCTAGAGACAGCGGGCTTCTTCAACGCGAGTCCGACGGGCAACGGGAGGTCCATGACCTATGCTGACAACGTACTCGTGAGACAGACCAACATATACCTCGAGCCGGGGGACTGGGACCCATTCGAGATCGTACAGGACACGAAGAGGGGGGTGTACCTGAAGGGCCGCGGCGCCTCCGGGGGTCAGGTAAACCCCGCGACCGGCTCTTTCACCTTCACGAGCGGCCCTAGCTTCATTATCGAGGGAGGGGAGGTACAGGGGATGATTAGAGGGGTCATGATAGCAGGGAACATCCTGGAGACGCTCCTCAACGTGGACGCTGTCGGCTTAGACCTGGAGGTCAAGACCAGCGTTTTCGGCGGTTGCGGTAAGGGTGGTCAGATGGTCAGGGTGGGCGACGGGGGCCCCCACGTAAGAGTCAGGGGTGTGGCTCTTGGAGGCTAGGCTTGACCCTGAGGCGATCCTGAGAGAAGGGTTGAGGAGAGGGCTGAGCGAGCTCGAGGTCGCGGCCGTCAGCACGGAGAGGGTCACGGTCTCCATCGTCTCGGGCGAGATCAAGCCGGTGTTGTTCAGCGCGAGGACTATTTATGGGTTGAGGGCGGCGATCGGGAGGAGGGTGACCGGGATATCCGTCGGCGACCTGGGTACGAGTTTAGAGGAGGCTTTGCGGGACCTGGAAAGGGCGGTGAGGAGCTCCCCCGAGGACCCCTACTGGCAGGGCTTTCCGCCGAAAATCGATAGAGGGGTCAGGTCCGAGACGTACTCTAAACACTTTGACTACCTGGAGCCGGAAAAGGCCGTCGAGCTGGCTAAGCTGGTAGTGGACAGCGCGGTGGAGCGGGGTCGTGTAGTAGGTGCGGACAGGACTACCGTCATGGAGGGGCTGGTGGAGCTGGCCAGGGTGAACATCAGGGTGGTCAACACGAACGGTGTAGACGTGAGCGAGAGGTGTAGTCTCTTCGGGGCGTACGGGAGCGTGAAGTCGGTGTTCGGCGGGACCGACTCGACGTACGACTTCTCGTTGGGGAGCAGGAGGATAGCTGAAGAAGAGCTCGTGAAGAGAGTGGTAGAGGCTGTTGACTACACCACTCTGTTCCGGGGTCCCGCTACCCCAGAATCCGGCGTGTACCCATTAGTGTTGGCTCCTAGGGTCGCAGCCGAGGTCTTAACGGCAGCTCTTATACCTGCTGTCTCGGGCCTAAACATCGTCGAGGGCAGGAGCCCGTTGAAGGGGAAGATCGGGGTGCCCGTGCTCAACGAGAAGGTCACTGTACGCGACGACCCGACGCTCCCGCTTCACTACGGGTCTAGGAGCTTCGACGACGAAGGTGTTGGCGTCTACTCCAAGACCGTGTTCGACAGGGGGGTCTTCGCGACTCCTCTGACCAACTACTACGTCTCTAAAAGGCTTAACATGGAGTCGACTGGTAACGGCTTCAGGACTCTACCCGGGGCTTCCACGGCCCCGGCTCCAACAAACGTCGTGCTCGAGAATGGTAGCGGGGGCTTAGAGGAGTTCACCAGGGAGTTGAAGAGGGGTATCGTGGTCTACTCGACTATAGGTAGCTGGATGAGCAACTTCGTCTCGGGGCAGGTCTACTTCACAGTCACTCACGGGCTACTCGTAGACGGCGGGAGAGTAAGGCCCGTCAAATCGTTTGTCGTGGCGGGGAACATATACGAGTGGCTGGGCGGCAAGCTCGTCGAGGTGGGGTCGGACGCGGAGGTAAACTCCAACTACGTAACCCCCAGCTTGTACATCGCTGAGGCCAAGGTGTCCGGCGGCTAGTCGACGTACCTGACGTTCCTCGCTCTGTAGGGCTCGAGGCGGACCTCGCCCCCGTCTGTTTTCAAGACCAGCCTACCTTGCTCGTCAACGTCCTCCACAACGCCTTCAATGGTGCCCTCGTCGGTCTCCGCCTTTACCCTCCTACCTAGCGTCTCCAGCCTGCTGGTGTACTCGTGCATTATCGTCTCGGGCCTCCTAGCGTAGTGCTCGATTCTAGATATCAGGCTCGTTAAAACGGACAGGACCTTGTTCCTCGCCACGAGTTCGCCCGTGACATTCTTGAGGGACTCGGCGGTGGGTAGAGGAGGCTCGTTGTTCACGTTGATCCCTATCCCCACGTAGAGTACTATGTCCTCGCCTATCGACTCCGCCTCGAGGAGTACCCCGGACACCTTCCTCCCCTTGAAAGTTATGTCGTTCGGCCACTTCACGTTGAACGTTGTATTGCTGGCCTTCTCAAGGGACTCGATCACGTACAGGGGGATAGCCAGGGAAGATATCGACGCGGCCCTTGGTGAGACCCTCAGTTTGTAGGTGACCCAGAGGCCGCCCAAGGAGCTTACCCAGCTCTTACCAAACCTCCCCCTCCCAGACAGCTGGTACTCCGCAACGACTATGCTCCAGGGGTTGAGGTGCCTGGCCGCCGCCATGGTCGAACCCGTGACCACCCTGTACTGGAGCATCCAGCCCCACGGTTTGAAAGTCCTCGGGTTGTCCCCACTGAACCACGATACTCTACTCCCCTCTAGCCTGATGATGTAGTTCCTCGACAGCTTCTCGACAAGCCTCAGGACTTCTTCCCCCTCGAGCCCCAGCTCGCCCGACAGCTCGTTTAATCCGACGCTCCTCTTCGCGCTTAGCAGGTCTAGTAGCAGAAGCTCGGCTATACCTGGCTGCTCACTCATAGGTCTCCAACTCCGCCAACCTCTTCGTGACATGGTCTACCTTGAGTATGTGTGGTAAGTCGGGGTAGTGCCGCGCCAGGAACAAGTAGAGGTTGTAGAAGGGTGCGCCGGGCCTCCCAGGCTCGAGGTCTACAATGCCAAGCCTCCAGAGCGTGGAGAGCAGTGCTAGGAATAGGCTCCGTATACGCTCCATCTCGTTTGCCGCGTCGTACTCGTATGGCATGTACTCTGAGAGTATCCCGGGGTTCAGCTCGCTGTACTTCTCCAGCACGCTCCTGTCCTTCTTTATGACGGGGCACATCAGGCTGAGCCCGTACTCAACTGTGGCGTAGACGACTCGGTTGTAGGAGTCGATGTTGTACTTCACCTGTCTCGGTATGTAGGGGAAACTGCGGCATATGAGTGGTTTGTAGACGTTCTGTATCCTGCAGAGGTTTTCCGCGAGAAAAGGGCACTTCCCGTCAACCAAGTCCATCACGTAGCTGAAGGCCAGGTTGTAGCCCGATACCCTGTCGTACATGTAGTACCCGTTGTAGCTCTTGTAAGGCAGACCGAGCGCCTCCGCCAGTTCCCTGAGAATAACGTCTTCGTGAGGCAGTAGGCTTACGGGGCTCGCCCGGCAGCAGTCGCCGCAGAGGGTGCAGACGAACCTCATGTACTACCCCTTACACGGTCGCGTAGTAGCCTGGCAGCTTCTCTCTGTAGAGCATCTTGATCCTCTCTACACCGTCAACGCTCTTAATAATGTCGACAACGGGCGGCGGGACCAACTGCTCCCACTCACTCCTCCCCTCGGCTATGAGCCTCCTTATGATACTACCCCTGTAGTTCTCCCTCGCCAGCCTGGGAGGCTCCACCACCGTATACCCCTCCTCCATGAATACCCTCTGTATGACGGGGTTCAACGTCACGACGTGCTTGAACGGGGGGCTGTAGAGCTTGACGTAGTGCACGGCAACTCTGCTGACCTCTAGTGTCGGGAGCGTTACTGTAATTAACTTGTCTAGCGGTAGACCACTCCACTTCAGGCTCTCCCTGATCATCAGGACCCTCTCGCCCGCCGTGAAGGGGTTCTCCGGCGTGTGGCTCTGGCTGGCCATCCCAACTACGACCACGACCTCGCCAAACCTCTCGTAGCAGAACTTTAGCGCGTTCAAGTGACCGTAGTGGAACGGCTGGAACCTGGCTATCATCAGGCATCGGTCGTCGGTCAACAAGCACCCCATAGGAGTATGTCTCGAGGAGTTATTAAAAACCTGTAAAAACGTATCGGGGTTCAGGAACTACCGTTAAGGTAGGACGACTTGGACAGGGTAGGTCTTGCCGCTCGCAGTGTGTAGCTTGATCTCGACCTGCTGCCCTGACGAGAAGCTCAGCGCGGAGCTCGTCCCCAAGGGTATGAACAACTGTATTGTAGTGCTATTACCTGGCGAGAGAGTCAGTGGCAGATTTCCGGTCAAGGTTACCTTAGCATTGGTGACCGTTACGGTACCGGTAACAGAAGTTAAAGTAATCGCATCATATGGTATCCCGTTCACGAAGACCTGGTCTATCGTAGCCGTGGTCGTCCCCGCGTTCTTTACTGTGAGTGTTATACTCCAGCCCTGCCCGGGTGTTGTGGTCGCAAGCGCGTACGAGTTGACTATCTGGAGGTTCTCGGTGCCTGTAAAGCCTCCGACCAGGCCTGTCATCCAGAGGGCTACAGCGATCGCGACGGCTATGGTCACCGCAACAATAATAACTGTAGCTATGACTGGGTCGATCGCCCTCATTATTTCACCGTCAAATAATTACTTAACAGTCTATAATTAAAAGCTTACTGTATCTTATCGTAAGGTTTAAACCGACTCGATCAACTCGGGCCTGGGCTGTGGGGAAACAGGGGGGCCCTCCCGCGTCCTGCCCAAGTTGTTGTAGCGGGCGTTCCACTGCTCGGGTTTAAAGCGCTTGAAAGACATAGTTGGCTACTTGGGGTTGGATCTCGTCGCAGGTGTATGATTCGTGCTGGAGGTCTATATCAAGGCGTACGGGGTTCTCGGGGACTACGTCAGGGAGGGACGGTACACTTTCAAGGAGGGGGTCACCGTGCGGGAGTTGGTGGAAACCCTTGTCCCCCTCGAGGTGAGGAGGAGGTTTAGCATCGTCGTCTTCGTGAACGACGAGCCGGCACCCGAGTCGCGCGTGGTCTACAACGGAGACAGGGTAGTGTTATTGCCACCTTCCTCGGGTGGTTGACGTTGATCGTGAGAGCCGAGCTAGTTGAAGGGGACATAGCAGGCAGGCTCAAGAGTATCCTGGAGGAGGTGAGTAAGACGGCGGTGGACAAGGAAGTCGGCGGAGTAGAGGTATTCATGGGGGTCGTCAAGGGGAGGGTCGGCGGGTTCAAGGTCGAGAAGCTGGTCTATACGGCTTACAAGGAGGTCGCCGAGAGGGTGCTCGAGAGGATCGCACGAGAGGAGGCGGAGAAGAACAGCCTAGAGGCCGTGGTCATCCTCCACAGGCTGGGAGAGGTGAGGCCCGGCGAGGCAACAGTCGTCATCGTCGCGGCCGGGAGAGGGAGGGACGAGGTCAACAGAGCTACGAGGGTTATCATAGACAGGGTGAAGAAAGAGGCCCCGATATTCAAGCTCGAGGTGAGGGAGGACGGCGAGTACTGGATTATCGGCGACGAGACTAGGGTGAAGAGGGCGAGGTCTTGACCTTACTGACCACTCTTATGTACTCTATCCTGGTGTCCGGGTACTGGCCCTCCGCGTCTTTCTCGTACTTCTTCACCATGTCCCATACGTTGAGGAGGCCTACCGCGACGCCCGTCAGCGCCTCCATCTCGACGCCCGTCTGAGCAACCGTCTTCACCTTCACCGTCAACCTGAGCTCGTCGTCTGACGGGAAGTCGAAGCTGGTCTCTACGTGAGTGACAGGGATAGGGTGGCATAACGGGAGGAGCTCGCTGGTCTTTTTCACAGCCATAGCAACAGCCGCCCTGGTCACCTCGAGCACGTCTCCTTTCTCTACCTTGCCCTCCTTGATCAACCTGAGCGTCTCGGGTTTAAGCCTTATGACGCCCTCGGCAGCAGCCTCCCTGTAGACTGGCTTCTTCTCGGTGATGTCCACCATACTCAAGGCGGTCACCCCTTGACTACCTTGAAGTAGGGTTCCCTCAGGCTATTAGCTCTCTTGAACGCCTCGACCAGCCCGTGGAAGTCCCTGGATAGGATGTAGGGCCTCGCGTCGACGAGGTTGTCGTTCCTGAAGAGGCACGGCTTGATCTTCCCGTCTGGGGTGAACCTAATCCTGGTACACCTAGCACACAGCTCGGGGTTACAGAAGCCTTTAATAAGTGTGACCTTCACGCCGTTGTCGAGGTGGTAGACTGGCCTGCTCTGGAACTCCTTGACCTCGACCTTGACCGCCCTCTTCTCTAGGTACCCCTCGACCTCCCTCAACTCGACGTGTATCCTCTTGTACAGTTCGGCGTCGACTCCGAGCGGGATCAGCTCGATCATGTTTATCTCCAGCCCTCTCTTCGACGCGAACTCGACTAGGTCCGCGACCTCGTCCTTGTTCCACGTCAGTACTACGAAGTCGAGCTTCAGCCTGGTCCCGTACTGTAGCGCGGCCTCGATACCCTGGAGAACCCGCTTGAGGTCCCCGCCTGTTATAGCCTTGAACACGTCTTCCCTCAGGGAGTGCAGGCTCACGTTCACGTGGTCAACTCCGGCCTCGGCGAGCCCTTTAGCGTACTTGTCGAGCAGGCTACCGTTCGTTGTTATCGAGGTGCTCAGCCCGTTCCCCGCGATCTCCCTAACGATCTCCACTATGTCTCTACGGACTAGCGGCTCCCCACCGGTCAGCTTAGCGTCCCTTATACCGAGGTAGCTCGCGACGTTCGCCACGAAGCCCCAGTCTTCTGCCCCCAGCTCGCTCTCGCTTTCGTAGTTTAGAAGGCCCTCTCTATGGCAGAAAACGCACCTGTGGTTGCACTTCTCGGTGACGCTGATCCTAAGGCTCGTGAGAGGCCTACCAAACCTGTCTACGAGCATCGAAAACCACTAGGTCTACTTTAGCCGAATACGGCTATTTCCCTTATAAGCTCCCCCCTCGCGAACCTGCCAGGGGATAGTCTCTCGAACTCGGGGACGAGTGGCCTCTCCCCGAGTATGTACGACGCTAGGGCCTCGCCGACGGCAGGAGCCATCATAAACCCGTGCCCACTAAAGCCTGCGGCGACGTAGACCCCTTCGAGGCCCTCCACGGGGCCTATTACGGGGTGGTGGTCGGGCGTCATGTCGTAGTACCCCGTCCAGTACCTCAGCACGTAGACCTCCCTAAGCCAGGGGAAGTAAGATGTCCACACTCTCGCAGCCTTCCTGAGGAACTCGAGCTTCACCTTCGCCACCGTGTCGTAGACCTCGGGTATGTCGGCGCCAATGTAGAAGTTGCCGTTGAACAGCTGGACGATGTAGGATGAGGTGGCCCAGTCTATGATCAGGGGCTTGAAGACTGGTCTAAACGCCTCCGTGACTAGGGCGTGCTTGGGGAGGTTCCTAATCGGCAGGTCGACGCCCAAGGTCTCGAGCAACCTCTTACTCCCGTCCCCGGCAGCCACCAGGACGTTTTCAGCCCTAAGGGAGCCGATGTTCGTCTCGACGACGAGCCCCCCTCCTTCGCGCGCTATCTTTCTAGCCTCTACACCCCACTTGACCTCGACCCCCCTGGCTAGGAGGTGTGTCAGCGTGTTCGTCACGCTGTCGAAACAGCTGGCCTTCCCTGCTATGGGGTCGTAGACAGCGGCGACGACGCTAGACGTGTTTATCGTGGGGGCCAGCTCCCTCACCTCCTCGGGTGTTACGAGCCTGGTAGGGACGCCCAGGCTGTTCTGGAACTTCACCGCCTCTCTGAAGAACTCGACGTCCCTGTCCCTCGTGAGGAGCCACAGGTAACCGTCTCTCGAGTACTTTATCCCGAGCTCTTTAGACAGCTTCGGCCACAGGTCTACGGCCCTGAGCATCACTTTAATGTGCTCTCTACTAGTGAAGCTCGCCCTAACGCCCGTAGCGCACCTGAAGCTACCGCCCGACCCCGGGTACTTCCTGTCTATGACGAGAATGTCGCTGAAGCCCCTGTCGACCAGGAACTTGGCCGTCATGAGCCCTGTCACGCCCGCACCTACTACGATCAGCCGCCTAGCCACTCTTACCACCCGCGAAGAACTTTAACTGAACCGGGGTTATCGGGGGCCTGCTAACCGGGAGGGGCACCTCGGATACGGGGACCCCCTTCTTTCTCGCGAGGACGGATGCGACGAGCAGTAGGCAGCCAGAGCCCTGGCAGGGTCCCATACCGATCCTCAGCTTCCTCTTCAAGAGTTCGAGGTCCGTCAACCCCTCTTCTATGGCCTTCTCGACGTCGTAGAGTGTTACGTCCTCACACCTGCACACGATCACCTTCTTCGCGTCAAGCACGGTTCTTCACCACCTTAACAGCCCTCACGTGGAGCCACATATCGCGCGGGACGCGCACCGTGACGGCCCACGTCGAGTCGTAGGACCACGCCTTGACTACCTCCCCCTCGCCTACAACCTTTCCCTCTCTGTCGAGCAAGAGGCACTTGTCCCCTTTCGCTGGCGGCGGGCTCATCTCGTAGGGGAGTGTGAGGAGCGCGTCTCCGCCGCGGAGGTCGACCACGAATATCGCTAGCCCGGGGCACTTTACGACGCAGACACCGCACCCTATGCACTTGTACTCGTCCAGCCTAGGGCGAGAGTAGAGAGTCTCCTTCCTGATAGCGTTGAATGGGCATGCGGATACGCATATGTTGCAGGGGACTTCCTCCGGGCACTCTATTATAGCAACCGGTTTCTTCTTCACTCTCTCCTCGGGCGGTATGATGCCCAGCCTAGCCAGCTCCTCGAAGGACAGTACTCCGGTCCTCCGGAAGCTCAACCCGCCCCCCTCCTCAATTCCTCCATCTCCCCCTCGCTCAGCGTCACCGACAGCTTACCTCTCCTCGCCCTCTCGAGCACAGGGCTCATCCTGTACACGTTCCACAAGTAGTGCAGCACCTCCGCCCTCCCCCCGTCTGCCAACCCCTCCTTCTCAAGAATCGATTGGGCCGCCAGCTCTCCCTCGAGGAAAGCCGCTGTAGCCTCTTCGACACCGGACAAGTCGCCGGCCACGTATACACCCGGTATCGAGGTCTCCATGCTCCAGGTCCTCACGGGGACCAGACCTCCGAGCTCGGGGACGTGCTTTACTACAGCCCCCATCTGGCCGAGCAGAGCATAGCTCGGCTGGAGCCCGACGGCCAGCAGGACTAGGTCGACGTCGTACGCCTCTTCGGTCCCGGGTATTGGGTTGTAGCCCCCGTCGACTGCCACGGACACGGCCTTCTCCACTCTATCGTGCCCCTCCACCCTCAGCAGAGTACGCCTCGTTTTGATGGGGACGCCGTGTCTCCTGATCTTTGCTGCGTGGACGAACCACCCGCCGATCTCGTCCCTGAGCTCCAGTATGGTCTTCACGTCCACGCCTGCCTGGAGTAGCTGGTAGGCGACTATTAACCCCACGTTGCCGCTCCCGACGACGATGGCTCTGTCCCCCGGCCTAATACCGTACTCGTTCATTAGCGTCTGGGCACCCCCTGCTCCCATTACTCCTGGGAGGTCGTTGTTTTCGAACAACGCGAGTCTCTCCGAGGCGCCGGTGGCGACGATCGTGTACTTCGACTTGATCAGGTAGTGTCTGGGCTCGCCGGTGACCGTCGCTGCGCCGAGGTAGCCCTCGGCGAAGAACCCGTAGACCCTTGTTGAGGTTAGGACCTTCATGTTCGAGCTAGCGCGAACCTTCTCCGCGAGTAGCTCGCCGATCCTGAACCCCCTCACGCCACCGTAGTACGCCGTGTCTCCGAAGAACCTGTGCGTCTGCTTAACCAGCTGCCCGCCGAGCTTGAAGTGCTCCTCCACGAGTACAACCTTTAGCCCGTGTCCGGCGAGCGTCAGCGCTGCCTGGAGACCGGCCGGGCCGCTACCAACAACTACGGCATCGGCCTCGATCTCCTCCTCGGAGACGTCGCTGTGTGTTTCCGAGGGGATCTCGGGCAGCCCGCTCTGGGTCTCGACGACGAGACCATCCCTCACGGGCTCGATGCAGATCCTGGTATTCGGGACACCGTTGACTCTGGCTAGGCAGCTCGAGCACTTGCCTATCATACAGAAAGCGCCGCGAGGCCTACCGGTCTTACTGTAAGAGAAGACCCTGTAGCCCAGAGCGTAGAGACTCGCTAGAACGCTCTCGCCCTCGTAACCCTCAACCTCTACGCCGTTGAAGCGGAACTTGACAACTCTACCACGCCTGAACTTTAGGATAGGGTGTTCCTCTATCCTGTAGCCCCTCAACAACCACCCCCCGGGTCAGCTATCGGCTCTCGGTAAACATGCTTATACCTGTACATAGGATATTGGAGCGACCGTAAAGTAAATAAGCGTTATTACGCCCATAGCTGGGCTTGAGCTCCATCCACCCGAAGGAGAGACGACGCAGCGCGCACCGTGTTGCGTGTGGTGGTTGCGACGCACTTCTACGCACTTACTGGGAGGAGTCAACGAGTTTTCTTCTTGATCCAGGTGGTCTCTAGCCCCTTGTCCTGCAGTATTATACCCTGCCTCATGAGCTCGCTCCTGATCCTGTCGGCGAGGTCGTACAACTTCAGACTCCTCAGCTCGCGCCGGACGTCTACTATTAGCCTCACCAGCGAGTCCACTTCCTCCTCTGCCGACGTCTCGGCCTCCTCTACAAGGGACAGGACCGCGTTAGCCTCCCTGAACAGTTTCTTGGCGATCGACACCAGCATGTGGACGGGCCTGTAGGCCAGCTCTCTATTCACGAAGCTCATAAGCTCGTTGACGGCGGCGAGCATTTCAGGGGTGTTAAAGTCGTTTGACAGAGACTCGTGGAACCTGTTGCGGAGTTCGAGGAGCTTCCTGGCTTGTGCTATGTCCTCGTCTCTCACGTAGTGTCTGTCGACGGCCTCTCTCTCCAGCCTCGTCAACAGGCTCCACGTGTTCACGAACCTCTCGTGGAACCTCTTAGACTGCTCGAGCGCCTCCTCAGAGAAGACCAGCGGCTTCCTGTAGTGGGAAGACAAGTACCAGACTCTCAGCGCCAGCCCCCACTTGTCAAAGGCCTCCTTCAAAGGCACTATGTTGCCCAGGCTCTTGCTCATCTTGTCGCTGCCGACCATCACCAAACCCGTGTGCATCCAGATACTCACCCACCTGCCGCCGTAGTACGCCTCGCTCTGGGCCCTCTCGTTCTCGTGGTGTGGGAATATCAGGTCTGTCCCGCCACCGTGTATATCGAACCGGCCCCCTAGGTACCTAGAGCTCATCACGCTACACTCTATGTGCCACCCCGGCCTACCCTTACCCCATGGGCTCTCCCAGTACGGCTCCCCTGGCTTGCTCGCTTTCCACAGCGCGAAGTCGTAGGGCTTCTTCTTCTCGCCGAGAAACTCGGGTTCTTGGCTCCACAGCTCCTTGCTGGCTCTCCCCGAGAGCCTCCCGTAGTCTGGGTACTTGTCGACCTCGAAGTACACGCTACCGCTCGGTGCGACGTAGGCGTAGCCCTTGTCTATTAATACTTGTATGAACTCTATGATCTCCCTTATGTGGTCAGTTACTCTGGGGTGGTGGTCTATTGTTACCTTCAGCTTGGAGAGGCCCTCCAAGTAGTCCCTCGTGTACTCGTCGACGACCTCTCTCCAGTCTCTCCCCTCGCTCTGGGCCCTCCTGATGATCTTGTCGTCTATGTCGGTGATGTTCATGACGTGTATGACATTGTAGCCTCTAAGCGATAGGTACTTCTTCAAGGCGTCGTACACGACGTACGTCCTGCCGTGCCCTATGTGCGTATAGTCGTACACTGTAGGGCCGCAGACGTACATCTTGACAGTGCTCTCTTCAACGGGTCTGAGGACTTCCAACTCCTTGCTCAGCGTGTTGTAGAGCCTTACCTCCATACCCTCTAGTCCCTTAGCTCCGAGAATACGTCTAGGACGGCTTTTGCGACGCTAGTAAACTTGTCAGCGAGCTCGGCTGTTGTGAGGAACACCTTTTCCTCGGACGGCAGAACGTCGCTGACTACCAGTACGGCAGCCGTCTCCCAACTCCTCATCCAGCCGAGCGCGAACAAGCCGGCGGCCTCCATCTCCACGGCAACGAATCCCAGGTGGCTCATTTTCTCGGCAAACGATGGGTCTTCAGCGTAGAAGGCGTCGCTACTGTAGACGGGCCCCGCTAGAAACTTGACCCCGTGCCTGCTCAACGACTCCATAATCCTGGCTGTTAAAACAGGGTGTGGGCTCGTGGCACCGCATATACCGGGCATGTACTGCCCTAGGCCGCATCCCCCCTGGGTGTAGCCAGCTCCCGTGGCGACTACGACGTCGCCGACCCTTATATCCCTCCTCAGACCCCCCGTTGTTCCGACCCTTACGAACCGCCTCGCGCCTAGGATGCCCAGCTCCTCGAACACTATCATCGCAGAGGGGCAGCCTATCCCGTGAGTGGCTATGGAGACTTTCACGCCCTTGTAGGTCCCCGTCACCACCTTTAGACCTCTGTGCTCGTTGACGACCCTCCTCTCCTCGAGAAGCTGGCTCAACAGGTCTACTCTACCCGGGTCGCCCACGGCGATGACGTTTTTTGCTATGTCTCCCGGTCTAGCCTTAATGTGGGGTAACTCCTTGAAGCTCATCTACGAGCCCTCCTCCTCTTCTTACCACTCCTCCTCTTTTTCTTCTTTTCTGCTTTACTCTTCTTACTCCTCCGCGCCTTCCGCCTTTTCCTCCTCTTTTTAGTCTCGGTCTTCACCTTTTCGAGTAGGAGCTCGTGGGGAAAGACTACCCTGACCCCCTCGCTTGTCTCGACGAGGATTAAGTCGTACTCAAGCTTCTTGCCGAAGGCGATGGACGAGTCGTAAACGATGCTAGGGTTGCCCGGCTTGAACTCGTGCACGACTACAGGGCTCTCTCCCTCGACCTTGACGAATTTGATAGACCTCAAGTAGGCCGGGATGGGGGAGATCACGGTCTCGACGCCTTCAACAGACCCCTCGCCTATCGTTACCTTCATGCCCGGCGCCTCTACTTCGACGAATCTGAGGACGTTCACCTGGGGCGGGTTGCTGGATATGGTGTTCCCCGCCACCGAGAGAAGGCTTTCAAGCCCCTCTTCGACCTCGACCTCGCTCCACTTCTCCTCTTGCTTGTAGAGTAAGGCGGTGACGACGCCGTCGTTCTCAACGTAAGGACTCAAATCCACGATCTTCAAAACAGCCCTCATAACAAACCCTTTTAAACAGTGGGGCTCTGCTTCTCTTAAGGTCGTATCACCTATTTAATCCTTCAACATCAAGAAGGCTCCTTGTATTGGCCTAGGAAACCTTAATACGAAAACTCGTGCGAATATTTAGTATGGTGTTCTCGGGTGTCCGTGTCCTTCAAGGTTGAACCCGTTAAAATACCCGAGGGCGCCAACGTGATAATAGGGCGCAGCCACTTCATCAAGACGGTCGAGGACATATACGAGGTGCTCGTCACCTCTGTACCCGGGATCAGGTTCGGCCTGGCCTTTAACGAGGCCAGCGGGAAGAGGCTCGTGAGATACGAGGGCAACGATGAAGAGCTAACTAGGGCTGCAGTCGACGCTGCTTTGTCGATCGGGGCGGGCCACACATTCGTCCTCTTCATAAGGAATGCGTACCCGATAAACGTCTTAAACCAGCTGAAGAGCGTGCAAGAGGTCGTGTCCATTTACGTCGCGACTGGGAACCCTGTTCAAGTCCTAGTAGCCGAGACAGACCAGGGCAGGGCGGTAGTCGGCGTAGTCGACGGCTACACGCCGCTAGGCGTTGAGGGGGACGAGGACAAAAAAGAGAGGCACGGCTTCCTGAGGAAGATCGGCTACAAGAAGTAGGCCGGCTAGCCCTCCTCACCGCACTTGCCTAGCCTACGAAAAACCTCGTCGAGTACGCTCTCCACCCTGTTTTTACCGACCTCTATAAGGACGCACCTGCTAACCCTACCCATCTTCAACAGGTAGAAGAGGTAGGAGCCCTCCACGACCAGGGCGACGTGGTAGCATTCTCCTCCTTCTACAACCTCCTCTTCGTCAACGACCTCGACAGGCTTGTTCTCCAACAGGTAGTCTAGCACCAGCCAGGCGTCCTCTCCTTCAATGGGTTCCCCTAGCTCGAGCGTCGACGCGACCTCGGCCCCGACCACCTGCGCTATCTCGGAGAACAAGCTTCTTCCGGGCATCAGTAATCCACGTAGGAGTCCTCTAGTACTTCCACAACCTCGGCGACCGCGTAGTCGGGGGCGAGCTTGAGGATACGCGCTTTGACTCTGGAGCCCAGGCTAGCATTCCTCACGATTACCCTCACGTTCTTGTACTTGGCGATCCCGTTGCCTTTCTCGTCTACCTCGTCGATGTTCAGGACGGCTATCGAGCCAACTCTCAGCTCCCTTTCTTCCTCCGGTCTCTTGATGCTGGGGTAGATGCTGAATTTCTGGACGTCGCTCGTGTAAGGAGCCCACGAGTGTTTCTTCTGATGTCTACTCACTAACTACCCCATCCACCACGCGTTGTCGCTGATATATAAGGTAAGAGCCCCTTTAAAAACCATAGGTTGAACACTGATGGCCCTAAAGGACTTCTTGAGGAACATCGTGAACCCCCATCTTGGAAGTGCTATCAGAGAGGGGAAGATCCAGGCCAACACCGTGGACGAGGTGAGGAGGCTCATATCCCAAGCGGAGTCGAGGTACGGCTTCAGCATCTACGGCGGGAACCCCGAGAAGCTACTAGACTACTTTAACAGCAAGGATTTCGAGCTACTCGTCAGCGCGTTCAAGGGCGGTAACGCGCTGGAAGTCCTCGTCGGCATCCTAAGAGAGGTCGCAGAGGAGTACAGAGACCTCCCCGAGGTGAGGGCCAGGGCACTAGACATGGCCCAGAGGCTGAGCGAGGGTGAGCCCGTGAAGTCGGAGCTCGCCGAGTTGTTCGAGCGGGTCAAGTCCATGTTCTCCAACTATGAGGCGTCTCTGGCAGGGAACGAGGTCTTACTGAGGGTAAGCCAGGACTTCGTAGTCAGAATCTCGTACGAAGGGGGCAGAATAAGGGTCGTCCAGTGCAGAACGACTTTCTTGGATAAGAGTGACGTGGAGAGGCTGAGGGAGGTTGTCGCGGGTGGGTAGAGGGCTAATAGTCTTCGACTGCGACGGCGTCCTGACCACCGCCAAGAGCAGCTGGGCCGTCTTACACGAGTACTTCGGTAGCCGGGACAACAGGCTCTTCGCGGACTACTACAGGAGAGGCATAATAACCTACGAGGACTGGATGAAGATAGACGTCGCGTTGATGATCCACAGCTACGGGAAACCGATAAGGAGACAGGACGTAGAAAGGGCCGTCTCGTGGATCGGTGTGAGAGAAGAGGCCCCCGGTGTTGTGAGCCGCCTCATGAGGGAGGGCTACGTGGTCGCAGTCGTGAGCTCCGGGATAGGGGAGGTCGTTGGCAGGGTATGTAGCAGGCTCGGCATAAGTCTCTGCTACTACAACGAGTTAAGGTACGAGGGCGACGAGCTGGTGCCGGGGGGCCTAGTCAGGGTCCCCTTGATGGAGAAGCACAGGTTCATCGCCGAGCTGGCCGAAAAATCGGGGTTCGATCTGGGAGAGGTGACCTACGTGGGCGACGACGTGTGGGACATAGACATCTTCAACGTCGTGGGCAACTCGGTAGCCGTGAAGCCTTGTGGTGAGGCCTGCTCTAGAGCCAGGTGGGTAGTTGAGGATCTGACAGAGATCTTGCCTATCGTGGAAAAATACTACAGTAGCATACGAGAAACAAGGTGAAAACCTACCTCCCCTCACCCGGCCAAGCGAGGACCTCGACACGGCCTCTGTAGGCTTAATGCCCTCGCCGGTGTACGAATCTCTGCAGAAGCTGCTAGAAGCCGTTTACAGCGGCGAGCTGGGCGTTGAAGACCTAGAGGGGTACGTGGTGAAGGCCAGGAGAGAGGTTGCCAGGCTAGTCGGTGGAGACCCCCATGAAGTAACCTTTACGGTTCAGACCACGGAGGGCTTGAAGAACGTGCTGGGAGCCTTCGACCTGAAGCCAGGTGACAGCGTCCTCGCACTAGACCTGGAGTCCCCACTATTACGTCCCTCGTCAAGTCCCTCTGCGAAGTCAGGGGTTGCAGAGTCAAGGTAGCCGGGGGCATGGGGATCTACGAGACGGGAGACCTCGAGAAGGCCGACGACTCGGTCAAGGTAGCAGTGGTGTCCTCGGTCCAGTGGATTACCGGGTGGAGAATAGATCTGAGAGAGCTCTCGAGAGAGCTCCACGAGCATGGAGCCAATCTAGTAGTTGATGGGGTTTAGCACGTGGGTGCTTTAAGGCCCGACGCCGCCAAAGGAGGCGTGGACGTCCTCTGCGTTGGCGGTGAGAAGTGGATGCTAAACCCCCACGTTGGCTCGGGCTTCATGCATATCAGCAAAGAGCTGCTTGAAGGGCTCAACCCAGCCCCCTACGGCATTTTAAACAGTGAGGAGCCCGGTAGCGGTTGGAGCGGCTACTGGCCTGACCCAGACAAAGACGTTTGGTCGCCGCCGGTCTCTAAGAGCGTCTCAAAGTTCGAGTGGGGCAGGGAAGGTCATGCATCTCAATAGTAGCGCTCTACGAGGCAGCCCGATTCATAAACAGCATTGGCATTGAGAGCATCGAAAGCCACGTCTTGAGCGTCAAGAAGAACCTCATTGATAAGCTGAGTAGCGAGGGCTAAAACATCTACGGCTACACGAGCGACAAAAAGCACTGGTCTGGCATATCCCTGGTTAAGACGGGCCTAGAGAAGGGGAGAGAAATCAGGGTAGCCGAGGAGCTCCCGCAAGAAAGGCGTAGTGGTGTCCTACAGAGGAGCCCTAGGGGTGTCTGGAGTCAGGGTCTCCAAGCACTTGTACAACGACATAGAAGACGTAGACGCCTTTGTAGACGAGCTTAGCAGGCTCAGGACAAGGCTTGGCCAAGTAGCCGGCTAGGAGTAAGCTTTCTCGATGCCGAGTAGGAGAGTAGAAATGCCCCGGAGGAGCTAATTGCCTGGGACACTGGGCTGCTGGGGTTGTGAAGGCGGGGTTTCTACAGCTCTCCTTCTAGCAATAAAGTATACGGCTATCCCTATTGCGGCTATTGCTACTATGGCTATAATTATTAGGAGTTGTTGCGTGAACAGTGTTTGTCCTATCCCCTGCTTAAGCCATCCTATACTGGTATCAATTAATTCCGCGCTGATTGTGGCTACTACGCCGGTTGTGGACTCACCCTCTATCTTAACCAAGACACCGTTCTTGTAGGAGACCCTGTACCCGCTACTAGTAGTGTAGTCACCCGAGTACTGTGGGCTTATAAAGAAGTCTCCTCCCTCAGGCCCCTGGCTTGAAACGTCTTTAGACGTAGCGCTTGAGAAAGCTAATCCGAGAACCAGTAGACCACTAAGAGAAGAACACCGCGTGCTATCACCGCTCTCAAGCTTCTCGATCCCAGCATCATACTTGACAACAGTGCCCTGGACGTCTCTAACAGTTACTTTGATAATGTATACGCATTTAGCTCCTCCAGCCGAGATGCTATATCTGTACCTCAGCCAGTCGCCCGGGCCATAGCCCAGCTCTGCTAGAATAACAGCTGAGGCTAGGACTATTGAAAACAGGAGGAATAACCCAGCCAAGACTAAATCGTGCCTCACAATATTACACCAAAATAATGAGTTTGCCGACGTAAATATAAAATTTACGAAAGGCTTTATACCAAGTGCTCTTATCCTAGCGCCCCCTCTGCTAATAACCGTAGAACCCTCGTCTTCCCGTTTCAAGGAATAGTGCTTCCGGCTCGAGGAATTTGAATAGGAACTCGGTTGCCGGGATACTACTAGGTCCTAACAATACCTCTAGCTCGTCTATGTTGAGGAATACGTAGACCCGAGGAACACGTCCAGAACATGTCCGGTACGTCGAGTACTAATAACCTACACTAACGGCTCTAGAGCCGGTGGGTAGTGGATAATCTGACAATGATCTTGCCCATAGTGGAAAAATACTACAGTAACACAAGAGACGAGGTGAAAACCTACCTCCCCTCGCCCGGCCAAGCGAGGATCCTCGACAGGAGTGTAATCAGCCTCTCTTCGTTGATATCCATTAAGAGGACCCGCTTATACCTCTCCCTGGTTCCGTACACGATGTCTATTTTCGAGACGGGTATGTTAAGGTTCTTGCTGAGGTACCTGACTAGGGCCGCGTTTTCCCGCCCTCTACCCTCGGGCTCGACTGTCTGGAACACCAGCTCGCTGCCCTCGATGACCAACCCCTCTGTCGGCGACCCGGGTTGTACTATGATGTTGAGTATGACACCCCTAGAGGAGCTCTCCAGGTTCCTCCGTATGACGTCCTCTAGGCGGGGCATTGCGTCCCACACTTTCATTTTATCACCCACAAGCCTATTAACCTTTGTTCGCCGTGGTCATTCATGAAGGCGATGTAGAGGGACTATGGCGGAGCCGAGCTGTGACGAGACCGGGCGCTGTTTTGAAGCCGATGACACCTCAGCCTGTTTCTAGCACTGGTCGCCTAGTTGTAGGGCGTATGAACCCCTTGCTCACCAGCTCCACTATCTTGGCAGAAAGCCTCTCTTGCTCCAGGAACTCCCCGTAGGCCTGACCGGACCCGACGAGCCTCATTATCTCGGCTCTAATCCTCTCCGGTATTTTCGCGGGGGGCCGGGGGAACAGCGGTGTTCCCGGTAGGGGGAGGTAGTAGTGTAGGTGTATCCTCGCCCCCATCTCTACGAGCCTCTTCGCGAGTCTAATGGACTCGGCCATGTCGTCCTCCGTCTCCACGGGTAGCCCGAGTATGAAGTCGACGCTAGGCCTGAACCCCTCTTTGACGAGTATGCTCACAGCGTTCAGCACGTCCTCGACTCTGTGCCCCCTACGTATCTTCTCCAAGACCCTGTCGCTGCCCGACTGGGCGCCCACTATGATCTCCCTGTTAGACACGTACTTCTTCAGGGTCTTGGCTACTCTCTCGGTGACGTGCTCGGGTCTCACCTCGCTCGGGAAACTCCCGAAGAATATACGGGCACCCCTGGCTTTCACGGCCGTGCTCAGCGAGCCGAGGAGCTCCTCGATGGCGTCCTCGTCGACCCTCTGGTTTATGCTGGTTAAGTTGTACGACAGTGCGTCCGGCGTAATGAACCTGACGTCTCTGACACCGTCCTCAACCATAATCTTGGCGTACTCTACTATATTGCCTACGCTCCTATGTCTTACCTTGAAACCGTGGGTGTAGCTGACCTGGCAGTACCAGCAGCCGTGGAAGCACCCCCTTGTTATCTCTATGGGGGTGTACAAGTGCCTCCAGTATGGGAACGGGGGGTATTCGTCGGGCTCGACGGGCTCGGCGCGGGGTCCGGCTAGGATACCCCCGTCTGTGTCTCTGTACACCGCGTTCCTCACCTCGCCCAACTCTCTACCGCCCGTGAGGTGGTCTACGAGGTCTTCTATTGCGGGCTCCCCCTCGCCCACTACGGCGACGTCGAACCCAAGGTTTAGCAGGACGCCTAGGGGGTCGCCCGACGCGTGGGGGCCGCCCGCCACAGCAGCGCAGCCCCTCTTCTTGGCCAGCCCCACGATCGACGCCGCTGCGGACCTGAAGGTCTCGTCCACGAGCCTCGTGGTCAGCAAGCTGAGCCCTACAACGCATTTCGCGTAGTTGGACGACGCATAGTCTATAACCCTGAATACTGCCTCGCGGCTCTCCACCAGGAAGGTTGAGACCTCTCCCAACATGTCTAGGAGAGCGGCTACGCTGTAGGCGCTGTACCTAGTATACCTGTCCAGGTACAGAACGAAAGCTACTCTCAAAAAACCACCAAAAAGCTTATCCCAAGACCACCTCTATTTAATTTATAAATAGTTTCCCGAGGAGGTTCTTATGGCCAACATCGAGCTGACCCCTGACGAACTAGAGAGACTCAGCCGAAAAGTCAGGCTCAAGATCCTCCACGAGGATGACGACGTTGTGCTGATGACTGCTCCAAACGAGGAGCAGTTGACCGACATAATCTTCGCTCTTCTACTGGAGAAGCCACTGAATCTGAAAGAGGTACACCTCGTCTTAAGCGGGATCGCAAGCGAGGACAAGATCAGGAGGGCTCTCTCAAACTTGGTGGAGAACGGGCTCGTGATCACGGGGCCTGACGGTCGCTACAGGGCAGTCCCAGCATAGTGTCTGAGAAGAGGAAGATCGAGACCTCGACTAGGTCGCGGAAAGCCCTAGCCCCGTTTTCTTCGAGGATCTTCCTCCTACCACCTTCTCTGGCCACGCCTACGAACCTGACGCCGGCTTTCAGCGCGCTCTTAAGGTCCGAGGTGTAGTCGCCGACGTACACAACCTCGCAGGGCCGAGCGCCGTGCTTGCTCGTGATCCACTTCAATAACCAGGTCTTGTCGAACACGTACTCCTCGGAGCCCCTCATGAGGTGTATGTCGTAGGCTGTGTACACCTCGTCGACGCACTCGTCGAGCCCGAACCTCCGCAGGTCGTCCCATATGCTCGACGAGTGAGTGTAACGCCCTGTGACAATCACCACTCTAGCCCCCGCGCTTTTCACCATCCTGAGAAATTGGCTCGTGTAACTGTAGGGGTAGGTGAAGCGGCTCGAGTACACGGCCCTGAAAAACCTCCAGAAGTCGTTTTTGTCGAAGCGCTCTGGTATCAGGTCGTTCAAGTTGTCCGACTCGAAGTGCCTGTAGAAGGTGTCGAAGTCGATGCTTTTACCAGCTCGCGATCGGAGCGTCTCCGCGAAGGCGTGGTAGAAGTCCATAAGGCTGTCCACGAGCGTTAGGTCGTAGTCCGACACCAGGATCCTGAAGCGTGTCATAGAGGGTCACGTCAGTCTTCGGGAGACAATTCACCTAATCATATATTCGGCAAACTCATCATCTAGAATTGTTGAGTGTCGAGGGGGTTTTTAAATGAGCTATACGGCTGTCTGCGAGGTCGGAGACAGGTTCGAGTGTCTGAACGCCGAGGTCGTTTTCGAAGACGGCGTCTACCATGTCAAGCCGAGGAGTGCTGGCCCCGTGGTGTTCAAGCACAGCCCTACACAGAGGGTCATCTGTAACGGCGTACGTTTCAATGTGGGGGCGTGGGGCGGCAGCCTGTACACTGTGTGGCACCCGGGGGGCGGCCACCTCGACTGTACTAGCGTCGAGGGGCGACTAGTAGAGGTAGAGGAGGGAGTCTACGTTGTTACCCCCACGGACTCAGACCTAGCCGACACAGGCGTAGACGGGTATCTAGTAAGCGTACTGAAGGTTCTAGCGAGAGGGAGGCCTATATTCCTCCTCAAAGGGGGCTCGAAGGCGGGTGGGAGGCTAGACAACGCTGTTGTGGTGGGCCAGTCCATAGATGACGCAGTCCTCGACAAAATACGCGACATGCTTTCGGTAGTTGCCGGCGGGGCGTCCACCTGCTTGTTCAACGCGGTCGAGAGGAGGCTTATCAGCGTGGAAGTTATCGACGGGGTCGTTAAAGGGGAAGTCGAGGCTAAGTGCCTGGGAGACGAGGGGGTGGAGCTCAGATGAAGATCGTGGACATGCACGTCCACTGCCACGAGATGGACGTCGGCGAGCTGAGAGCACTCGTCGAGCAGGGCTACGTTCTGGTATGCGTCAGCGACGACTACGAGTCCAGCCTGAGGACGCTCGAGCTGAGCGGAGAGATCGAGGTGCGGCCGTGTATAGGCCTTCACCCTTGGGAGATAGGTGGGCAGGACTACAGGCGTGTAGTAGAGCTGGTGGAGAGGAGCGCGGACACGGTTAAGTGCCTTGGGGAGGTGGGACTTGACAGGCAGTTTGTACCAGAGACGTTCGACCGACAGCTGGACTTCTTCAAGCAGTTGCTGGCGCTAGCTAGAGATTACGGCCTGGTCCTAAACCTCCACACGCCTAGAGCTTGGAGAGAGGTCTACGAGCTCCTGTTGAGAAACGACATCGAGAGGGCCTACTTCCACTGGTACACCGGACCCCTCGACCTGCTGGAGGAGATCCAGGAGAAGGGCTACTACGTCGGGCTGAACCCCGCTTTCAAAATCCAGGACAAGCACAGGCGCGTCCTCGAAGTGGCCGACCTAGAGAGGGCTCTAACAGAGAGCGACTCCCCGTACGAGTACAAGGGGCTGAAGCTCAACCCCCGCCTAATCAACGAGACAGTAGACTTCTTGGCAAATACTAGGGGCGCTAGCAGGGATTACCTGACGAGCCTGTTCTACAGGAACTACCTCAGGCTGTTCGGGTAAAAAGAGGGGGGTGGTTTAGGCCTCCGCTGTGGCACTGGACCTGGCCGTCTTCACGTTTGTGCTCTTGTGTGCTACGACTATAACTCTGTTTCCTTGCTGTGTTACCGTCACTGTGAGCCCCTCTACCTCGAAGCTCAACTTGTGAACGTCGCCGAGACCTACGATGGCCGAGAGGCTGTTGAGGGCCTTGTAAGCCCCGTAACCGAGCTTGGAGAGCGACTCTACGACTTCACGCGGCGTGTTCATGTCCGCGACGAAGTTTAGTAACCTACCACCTAGGTCCAGGACGAGTAGCACGGCCTCTTCCATCAGACCCTCTCTTAAAGTGGTGGTCGGGACGCTTTAAAGGGGTGTAGCTCGGTATTAAGGGGCTATCACGCTAGCTGGGAGATTAGCTGCTTGATCTCCTCGAGCGCCTGCAGTCGGCTTTTCACGGCCTCGACCACGCGGCTCAGCTTGCCGCTCTCCTCCCGGCACGCCTCGAGCTGTCTCCTGAGATTCTCGACCTCTTTCTCGAGCTCCGAGACCTTCGCGAGAAAAGTGTCCCTCTCCCTGGCCAGCTCTCGGACTTTTCTCTCGAGCTCGCTGGGCTTTGCCTCGACCTGGGGTGCACCAGAAACGAACGGCACAGCGACCCTCAGAGTCCCGGCTTTGAGCTTCTCGTAGGTCGATATGATCAGCTTGCCTGCCTTGGTCTTGCCCTGTATGTGGGCCCTGATCGTGTGCTCGCTCCTCCCGACCTCCTCTGCGATCTTGCTTATCGGCTTCCCCGCCTTGTACTTAGCATAGGCAGCCGCCGCCACGGCCAAGCTGTCGATCCACGTCGTCCTCTCGACCGGGTCTTTCAACAGCTCGACTACTTCCGGGCTGTATAAAGTCCCAACTATCAGTGCAGCCTCCAGCTTCTGCTCGTCACGCGTCCCAAAGGGGTTTAGGGGCACGTCTGAGAAGTCGATAATGAACTCGGACAACGTGTCCACCTCTTTCCCATAAGAGATGATTTCTGTCAATCACCGCTTTAAGTTTTTTCTCACACCGGTTAAAAGCAAACTTCGACCCAATTAGAGGAGGGGTGCGCGGCATGGACCTGACCGTATTCTACGGTAACGACGAATTGTCCATGATGATCAAGAGCATAGTGGACTTTGCGGTGGAGATCGCTAGGAGAGATTACGGTGTCGGAGTAGAGGTCTACGAGGTCCTGTTAGAGGGCTTCAAGGGGGTCAAGCTCGAGATCGACGGCGTGAGAGAGCTGCACATAGCGGACGTGCCTAGCGTTAGGGAGCTCGTCGAGGTGCTCGTCGTGGCTAGTAGGATCACCGCCCCAACCACTCCGTCGTTAGGCGAGCCAGGCCTAGCTACTGCTTGACTCGACGCCGAGCTTGTAGAAGGGGCACTCTCTCCAGAGGGTGAGGCACTTCCTAGCGCTGGACCTGGTCAGGACTCTATCGGTCACAGTACAGACCGCCACGCACTGGTCCTCATCTGCTTTCTCGAGCTTGTAGAAGGGGCACTCGCTCTTGGCGTCGCAAGGCACGAGGTGGATAGACAGGTAGGCGGAGGCGGGCTTCTCCCCAAACTCGGCCAATCAAACCCTCCCTCTCTTACCAGTATAGGTCTTAAGCATTATAATAAGCCCGGGGACTATGTTGACGAGCGCGTACACGAGCCTGAACGAGACCACGGTCTCGGGGTCTACGACTAGGCTGAGCCCGTACTCCGAGGTCACAGCGCCCCCTGGCGTCGGGATGGAGCTCAGGCTCTGAGAGTAGAAGTACGCCCTCATTGAGGCGACCAGTCCTCTGGCAGCGTAAACACCCATGATTGCGAGTAGGGACGCCGCCTGTAACACCTGGGAGGCGGAGGTCAGCAACACGATATACACGAGGTCTACTACCCCCACTCTTCTCGAGACGGACTTGAAAGCCCTGGCTATGTTAGCGGCCAGCAGTAAAACCCGCTCTCCGAGCCCTCTCCAGCCAGGGATCGCCCGGCTATTGGAGACTTGTCTTCCCCCCGCGTAGAGGAGTACGGCTGAAATAGCAACCCACGTAGCGAGGGTGAACGAGGCCACTAAGAGGACTGGGAGGGTCCAGGGGAATTGGTACACGGAGAAGACGATGCCCATGACATTGCAGAATACGACGTCGAAGAAGACTTCGTAGTACGACACTGCGACCATGTCCGTGAATGGGAAGCCCTTTGACGAGAGGTAGCCCGCTCTACCGATTTCGCCTCCTACCGCAGACGGTGTGAGAAACCCTACGAGGTTCCCCACCAGCCTGGCTTTGTAGTACTCTGACACGCCTAGCCTAGTGCCCGTGTACCTCGAGTGTATTATCATCAGCCTCACAGAGGAGACGAAGTAGGCGAACATAAGTGTCGCGGACGCCAGGGCGAGGCTTGTGAGCGGGGTTTTAAAGACCGCGGTATAGCTGGAAGTGACGAGACTGTAAGACAGTATGGTGGCAAATACCACGACTACCGATGTTGCCCACTTCTTAACGTCCACACTCACTGTCACGCGTGATCACTTTCAGCTACCTTGATCATGTGCCCCCTCCGGCAACCTCATCGGATCAGGTTGGTAGGGCTGGAGCCTATGGTCGGAGCTCTATCTTGGCCTCGTTATTTAAAATCGTATCGTTTATTAGGAGTCAAGGAAATCAGTGGTCCAGGTGCTGGGTATGGGCTTTTAGCTACAGCGAGGAGAAGATCGAGGCTCTCAGAGTTGACAAGCAAAGGCTAAGGGAGATCATAAAAGAGCTGAAGAAGTGGAAGGCGCCCGCGACAGTACTGCTCTCGCTCTACGTCCCACCCGGCAGGCCTGTGAGCGACGTTGTCAACCTGCTAAGGCAGGAGTTGTCGATATCCGACAACATCAAGCTGAAAAGGACTAAGAACGCCGTGCAGAGGGCGCTCGCCTCGGCGATCGACAGGTTCAGTAAGGTCACCAAGATACCCGACAACGGCCTAGTCTACTTCGCCGGCGAGGACGTCGAGACCGGCGACTTCATATCCGTGATGCTGATCCCGCCAGAGGAAGTGAAGCTCTTCTTCTACAGGACTGACAAGTACTTCCACACCGAGTTCCTCGAAGAGATGGTCTACGAGCACAACGTCATAGGGCTGATAATTGTCGAGCGGGACGCCGCAACTCTCGGCCTACTGAAGGGGAACAGGCTCGTGGTCTTGGAGGAGATGGAGGAGTACATACCCGGCAAGCACGAGAAGGGCGGGCAGAGCCAGAGAAGGTACGACAGGATCATAGAGCAGATGGTCGAGGACTTCTACAAGAAGGTAGGCGAGCACGCCAACAGGGCCTTCCTGCCGCTGCTAGAGCAGGGCAAGCTAAAGGCCGTACTCGTGGGTGGACCCGCTTACAGCAAGTACGACTTTGTTCAGGCAGACTACCTCGACTACAGGCTGAAAAAGATCCTAATAAACCAGCTCATCGACGTCTCCTACCAGGGCGAGGCAGGTCTGAGAGAGATGGTGATGAAGGCCCAAGACGTGCTCAAGGAGCAGGAGTACGTGGAGGGTCTGCAGGTCATCGAGGAGTTCAAGCTCCACTTGGCTAAAGACGACGGGATGGTCGTCTACGGTGAGGACGAGGTGAACAACGCGCTGGAGATGGGGGCCGTCAAGGTACTAGTGGTCTCCGAGGAGAGGGGCGACGTGGAGAAGTGGTTGGAGAAGGCCAAGAACTACGGGGCTAAGGTAGTAGTGGTCAACAACGACATGCCTGAAGGCGAGTGGTTCTACAAGACCTTCAACGGCGTAGCCGGAATACTCAGGTACAAGGCTGGTTGACGTTAAGGTTTTTACACGCGGAGTCCAAGTAAAATATGGCGGTCGAATTGTCCTTCCTCGAACCAAGGGAGAGGAGGGAGTACCTCGAGCTAATAGTTCAGGCAGGACTCGAAGAAGACTTCATCGAGTGGTTGAGATTACAGGGTATAACCCACATCATAGGCAGGTTCGATAATATACCACTCGAGTTAATCAAAGCCTACATCGCCGAGAAAAAGTTGGAGGTCGACGCGGAGGCTCACGAGGATATACATGAGACGGGGGAGGAGGACAGGAGGTTTATCCCGGCGAAGGAGAGGAGCAGGAGGTTTTATGTGAGCCGGGAGTGACCCGACCCATGGTCACCCACCCCCGGTACACGGGGGCGTAGCATGGGCACCGGGGTCACCTAGAAAAACGATTCTCTAGTAGGGTTATAAATCCAGCTACTCGCCGCTCTGAAGAAGCGCCTACTTGATGTCTATCGACGAAACCTTGCTGGACTTGATGTTGATCGACGTCTCCGCAATACCGTTCGAGTACCTCGTTATCCTCCTCAGGCTGTCCAGCACCATGATGTGGAAGGCCTTCTCGCGGTCCGGTATGTTGGCTACTACGACCTTCGCGACCAGGTCGTCGATCCTGCTCACGGTCTCGCGCGTCTTCTGTATGACCTCCTCAGCGTCCTGCCTGCTGAGCTTGTAGAGAGACCCCATAGCACTGTTGAGCAGGTCTATTAGCGATACGCCGAGGTTGTAGATGTCGTCGGCCATGCTAGACGGCTTACCGTACGTTATGACGTTCTTTGCTATGTTGACGCTGTGGTCGGCTATCCTCTCCAGGTTCCTCGCTATGATCCTGTAGTTGATCGTCTCAACGGGTGATGAGAGCCCGAGGTCGTGCATCACCTTGACGTCGAGGAGCGCCATGGACAGCTCCCTGACGATCATGAAGTGGAACCTGTCCGCCTCGTCGTCTCTCTGGATGACCGCCTCCGCTAGCGCCTTGTCGCCGCTCTTGTAGCTGGAGAGGCTGTCCCTCATCATGTTCGAGACTATTAAGTGGAGCCTCCTCAGGCTGCTCTCTAGCGGTAGCTCGCGTAGGTCTAGCAGTATCTTGAAGGAGATCGTGTTGTACGTCTCGTCTATGACCTCTATGCCCGCCAGTTTTATTCTAACCATGCTCTTCAGGTCGCTTATCTTCTTCGCGAGGTTCTGTAGTGAGGAGTCGAAGGACACCGTCAGGTTCGTGTAGCCCGCTAGGTAGAAGGCCACTATCGTCCTGAAGATCTCCTCGATCCTAGCCTCGCTGAATACCCTGATAGTGGCCTGTAGCTGCCCTATCTCGAAGGTCCCCGGGGTTATGACTAGCCTACCGCCGTGCTCGTATATGTAGACATAGTCGCCGCTCTTCAATCCCACGGCGTCGACCCACTCTTTAGGAAGAGTGACTATAAACGACGAACTACCTGTCTTCTGCACCTTCCTCCTCTCTACGCTCGCCATATACGCCCCCTTTCATTACATACGTGTATTTCACACACATATATTCTTAACACCCTTAAATACTTAACCGCAGGCTACATGACCGAATATATACACAAAAAACTTAATGTAGGAAAAACGGGGTAAAAGAACAGGACATCCTAAACAGCCCTGAACATACAGACAATAACCTCACGTTAAAGCTTTATAGCCGCTGGACGATAGACAGCTTATAACCCCTTCTAACACAAGATTAGACTTGAAGCCGGGGTGGCCGAGCGGTCTAAGGCGGCGGGCTGCAGGGCACTCTCGAGTCAGGGGCTCAGAGACCCGTTTAACCGCGGGTTCGAATCCCGCCCCCGGCTCTAGCTCCACGACCCCCACCCCTCGACGCCTTCGACGGCCTCGTCGGGTACCCGGCCCTCCTCCACGTCTTTAACGGCGTCTTCCAGCACCGTTACCGCCTTTTCTAGGTCCTCAAGCGGGATGTTGAGCGGCGGCGTAAGCCGGAGGACGTTCCCGTGCCTGCCCAGGGGAGTCGTTATAACCCCCTTTCTCCACGCACTCCAAGCCACTTTCAAAGCCTTGGCCCTGGAGGGCCTTCTCGACCTCTGGTCTTCGACTACCTCTACACCCACCATGAGACCGAGGCCTCTGACGTCGCCGATCACGGGGTGTTTCTCCTGGACCTCTCTCAGCCTCCTTGCCAAGTAGTCCCCTAGAACACGGGCCCTCTCTACGAGGCCCTCTCTTTCTATGACCCTAATCGTGGCCAGTCCAGCCCTGCAGGAGACGGCGTGCCCCATGTTTGTGAACCCTAGCCCAGCCCTCGGCAGAGCCTCGAGTACATCGCTCCTAGCCACCACGGCAGACAAGGGGAAGCCGCCGCCCAACGCCTTGGCAGATACCAGTACGTCGGGTGCTACACCGTAGTGCTCGATACCCCACCAAGCCCCGGTGCGCCCGAGCCCGGTCTGCGCCTCGTCGACTACTAGCAGTGAGCCGCGCTCGCCGGCGAGCACGGCCACCTCTTTCACGAAGTCCTTGGGCGGGACGACCACCCCCGCGTCTCCCTGAACAGGCTCTATCACAATGGCCGCCACGTCGCCTGCGGCTCTCAAGGCCTCCTCTAGCTCTTTAAGTGCCAGGGAGGTCAGCTCCCCCGGCTTCTCGTAGCCGTCCACGCCCCACTTGTTCCTGTACGGGTTAGGGTACTCGACGAACACCACGTCCTTGTACCATGGACCGCCCTGGTCCCCGAGGACGTCTCGTATTATCCCGCTGACGCTTGCCGAGAGGACGAGAGTCCCGTGGAAGGACTCGGTGAAGCTGACCAGCTTCCGCCTTCTCGCGTAGTTTAGAGACGCCGTGAGGGCTATCTCCATGGCGTCCGACCCGCTGAAGCCGAACACGACCTTTTTTGGAAAGTGCCCCGGCGCGAGGTCCACGAGCTTCCTGGCCAGTTCAATGGAGGGTCTGTTGTAGAAGTAGAGCGTGGTGTAATTGAAGAGGTTCTCTACCTGCTCTACGACTTCTCTAACGACGTCCGGGTGGTTGAACCCCACTATGTAGGTTGCGGCCCCCGACGTGAGGTCGATGTACTCTTTCCCCGCCTCATCGTAGAGCTTACAACCCCGCCCTCTCGAAGGGACTAGGGGAAAGTACTTGAGGACGAACGGTCGTGGGATCACGTTACGTTCTTCTCGAATGAGATTTTCAACATCCATACACGTAAAGCCCCTACTTACATGGCATAAAAATTTATATTCTTCCCGGGAAAAATATCCACTTGTGGTGGGGTATGTCAGAAGAAGTAGTTTTTGTAAGAAGGGCGTCAGGCCTGGTCAGGGAGCTGTCGTGGATCGACGTAGCCTTGTGGTCTATAGCCTGCCCCGCAGCGTCGGGTATGACCTTCTACGCGGTTAAAGTACTAGGCTACCCCGACACCTACGGCGGCAACATAGCACTAGCGTTCTTCCTAGCTGGACTGATATTCCTCCCGCTGACGATAGCGTTCTACTATATAGCGGCATCCTTCCCGAGGTCTAGCAGCATGTACGTCGTGGTATCCAGGACACTGCACTCGGTGTTGGGCTACATCCCGTTCTGGTACTACATTGTGGGCGGTGGCGGTGCCATGACAGCGGGGTTCATAATGTACATCGGCTTAAAGGCGTTCAGCGGCCCGCTCGCCGTGGCCGGGGTCGCCTCAAACAACCCGGCATTGATCAACATGGCTAACGCGCTCATAGACCCCGTAAACCAGCTCGTGATATCGATAATACTAGTGGCGGTACTCTGGGCTCTCAACATGGGCGGTATCAAGGTCATAAAGTGGACTATGAGAATAGGCACGATACTACCGCTCATCGTCACAGTGCTCACGCTCGCCGCTCTGTCCTTCGTGGGGGCCAACAACGGGGTGGCGGCCTTCGACTCCATCTACGGGGCTGGAAGCACCTCCAAGATAATGAGCGTCGCCTTTAACGAGGCTGTAAGCAAGCAGTACAACGTCCCTGTCCTGACAGCCAACCCCCTGCTGATCGGCACATACGGGATGCTGTTCTGGACGCTGTGGGCCTGGTCCGGCCTCGAGGTAACCACCTTCATTGGTAGCGAGGTAAAGGACCCCAGCAGGTCCTACCTTAAGGGCCTCTTCGCCGGTTACGCAGTGGTCATGGCCCTCTACTTGTTCAACGCCTTCATACTGCCCTACGTCTTCAACTACGACTTCCTCGCCGCCTACGCTTACTTGAGGGCTAACTACCCGGACGTCCTTTCGAGCATCCTCCCAGGCAAACCTCTACCAGAGCCCTCCGTACCCTTCTACATAGCGATCGCCTTCCCGAACCCGGTCCTAGCCGTCATAGTAGGGCTAGCCTACTTCCTGTGGTACCTCAACACCGCTATACCGGTCTGGGTAGCGGCCGTGAGAGGCTTCTTCTCAATGAGCTTTGACAGGGCCCTACCCGAGAAACTGGCCTCTGTTTCACCCAGGTTCGCCGCCCCAACCTGGGCCAACCACATCACAGCCATCATAGCCGGCCTAGGCGCCATAATAACGTACTACGAGAACCTAGGCGCGACTCTCGCCACAGCACTGATCTCCTGGCTGGACTTCAGCCTGTTCATATTCGTCTGGCCTGTCGGCCTGGCACTAACACTACTACCCTGGTGGAGGCCCGAGATCTTCGAGCGGACGGTCTTCAGGTCGAAGGTGGCAACCTCAGTGCTGGGCATAGTAGTCTTCGCCATCGGCTGGTGGCTCATGCTATACACGTCGTACCCCGAGCCCTCGGTCCAAATGGTCAACATCGCCGCCGGCGTACTAGGCATATCGATCTACGTGTACATGATGGCCAAGAACAGGGCGAAGGGTATAGACCCGAGTAAGATCTACGGGCAGATACCCCCAGCTTAAAACCACGTTTTTTACCCTTCAATCCATAGAATAGAGTGTGAGATGTACCGGCATGGTCTCACGCATATTCTTCTCGGTCGACGTCCACGGCTCTACGCTAGTATGGAGGAAGTGGATCAGAGCACAAGAGATGTACAAGGCCAACGTCCTGGTGTTGTCCGGCGACTTGACAGGTAAGGTCTTGGTCCCGATCGTCAGGCACGGCGACGGGACTTGGACGGCCCGCTACTTCGGCTCGAGGTGGGTTATGAAGAGCGAGAGCGAGGTGGCGGCTTTCGAGGAGAAGCTGGAGGGTGCTGGGGCCTACTACGTCAGGGTCGACGAGAGAGAGCTGGAGGAGCTGAAGAACAACCCAGAGTTTGTGAACAGGGTCATGGTGGAGAAGATGGTCGAGAGGATGAGGAGGTGGCTGGAGCTACTCGTCAGCAAAGTCGACACGAGGAGCGTGACCACGGTCGTGATGCCAGGTAACGACGACGAGTGGGTGATCGACGGCGTGGTAAGGGAGTACGAGGACAGGGGCGTGGTGTACCCCCTTGAAAAGGTCTTCACAGTGGAGAAGCTGGAAGTCGTGTCGTCGCCCTACGTCAACCCGACCCCCTGGAAGACCCCGCGAGAGAAAGACGAGAAGGACCTGGAGAAGTACTTGGAGAAACTGATATCGAAGCTGGCCGACCCGTCCAAGTCGATCTTCAACTTCCACGCCCCGCCCTACAACACGATGCTGGACCTGGCACCCAAGCTCACCAAGGACCTCAGAGTGGTGACGGTCGCCGGCGTACCGCAGTTCGAGCACGTGGGCTCTAAGGCCGTGAGGAAGGTGATAGAGAAGTACCAGCCCGTTATAGGTCTACACGGCCACATACACGAGTCGGGCGGGCAAGACGTGATCGGTAGGACAGTAGTCGTGAACCCCGGGAGCGAGTACAGCGAGGGGGTCCTCAAGGCCTACATCGTGGAGGTCGAGGGGGAGAGGCTGGTCAACTACTACAAGATAGAGGGGTAGACAGCCTTGTCCTCGAAGCGCGTCGCTCTGAACGCCGACGAGTTCGTCAAGGAGGCGGTTGGGATAGTCTCGAAGGCCTCGGAGAGAGGCGTCGTGCTCAGAATACTGGGGGCTCTAGGAGTGTACATCCACTCAGTCGACAGACCGGGCGCGGTCAGCCTGTACGAGAAGCTGGGGAGATTCAAGGGGGAGGGGCTCGTCTTCACAGACCTCGACTTGATAGGGTACAGCAAGCAGAGGAAGGAGATAATCGACCTCTTCGAGAAGGAGCTCAAGTTTAAGTACGACCCTTACGTGAAGGCCCTGTTCGCCGGCAAGAGGCTCGTCTACTACCACCCTCAAGACCTCTACCACGTTGACGTATTCTTCGACAAACTCGAGTTCAGCCACGACATAGACTTCGGCAACAAGCCCGGTAAGGGGTTGCTCGAGCTCGACTACCCCACCATCTCCCTGGCACACCTCGTGCTGGAAAAGCTCCAGATACACGAGATCAACTGGAAGGACCTGGTCGACCTCGCAGTCCTGCTCTACTCCCACAACCTGTGCAGCCTCGAGGGGTCTAAGAGTAGAGAGTGCGTCGACGACGACCTCATAGCCTCCGTCCTCTCGGATGACTGGGGCTTCTGGTACGACGCCATGATGAACCTGGTCAGGCTGAAAGACATGCTCATGAACAAGCTCGCCGAGGGGGCGTTGACAAAAGACGTAGTCGAACTGGTGCTGAGCAGGGTCAATTCCCTTGTCAACAAGGTCGAGTCTACGCCCAAGAGCAAGGCTTGGATTAAGAGGTCTAAGATCGGTACTTCAAAGCCGTGGTACAGGCAAGTAGAGGAGCTGGAGAGGTAGGCACCACCTGTCTGCTCAGGACCCGCTCTCGTCTACGTTTAAAACTCTTGAACCTCAACGTGCTTTGTCGACCGATTTGCCACCGCTGGAACCTTTAATGCTGGCCGTCGAGTAATCGTATGGGGAAACAAAGTATACATCTTGGGGTTTATTGGATACACTGCTCGTTAATCCTAAGCCTGTGCAACCCGTATAGCACGACCCAATAACCAAGCAGGGTCGGGACAACGAGTAAGGTGCTCGACACGGCTGTTTGGATGTTGCCGCTGGGGGTGTGTCCCGAGCTACACCCGTTTGCCGTCCTAGCCCCGAGGAGCTCGATGCGTGTACCGAAGAACCGACCAAACACACTCTTGACCCGTTGGCCCCGAATCTCGCTCTCATCTAAAGGTCTGAAGGTTTAAGCCCACGAACCCCTTCGACACGTGCATCGCCGTTAGTAGTCCACCAAGGGACACAGCGAGCCCGGAGAAAGGTCTCTAGCCGGCCTCGCTGATCAGGCCTTTAGCCAGGTTATACTCTTGTGCCCGAGTATAGATCAACACGTTGGCACCGCCCGATAGAACCTGCGATACCACCGTGTGGCGAGAACGGCTCGTAAGGCAACTCCTAGTTCCAGGGTCGCACTACAGGTGCCTCCTTCTTTAAGAGGATCCCATGCGACTTCAACCAAGGGGAACTAGGTGCCAAGCGAGCCCGTCGAGGGTGAGGCGGGGTACCCTCTGGCACGGGAGATACAGGAGCTCAAGTTGAAGGTCGACGAGATATCCGGCAGGCTCGACGCGCTGAGCAAGGCGACAATGGACATGAAGGCCGATATATCGAAGCTGTCGTCTGGGCTCGAGAGCCTCCAGAGGGAGGTCTACAAGCTCTCCGAGTCGTTCGGCCACATAGTCGAGGACATAGCCCGGAGCGTCCTACCCAGCATCCTGTTCACCAAGATGGGCGTCTCGGTTGAAAGCCTCGAGAGGAGGTTCTTCGAGCTGGACGGCAAGACAGTAGAGGTGGACATCTACGGGCTGGGCAAGAGGGCGGCGGAGGGCGAGACTGTCGTGGTAGTTGGGGAGGCCAAGGCCAGGATCCACGGCGAGGACGTAAGGCTGTTCTACGAGAAGGCGCAGAAGATCCTGGGGCACAACGGGTGCGCGGGCGACTCGGTTCTCGTGATGTACGGACTATACCTCCACCCGACGGCGATCGAGGAGGCCAAGAAGAGGGGTGTATCCCTGATCTCCCCGTACCTCGAGCTCGTAAACCTTAAAACTCCCATCGGGGGATTAACAGGTAACAGTCAACAAGAGTAAGCCGTCCTCAAGCACATGATCAAAAAGTATTTAAGGACGGGGGCAGGCCTTTAGCGTATTATATGCAAAATAGTTATAGGGGAGAGAGGAGAGAGTATTACTTGCCGGGTCTACACCAGGTTTGGGTACTAGGTCTAGGCTAGGGTGAAACCTAGACTGGGAGGGCAAGGTGCCAGGTTCGCTAACCCGGGTGAACCGGGCTAGCGGGTCTGGTGCTTTTGTCTTCCCAGTCTGGGTGCAGCCCTGGTTTAGGCCTGGTGCTCAAACTGGGGATAAGCCGGCTCCTCCTAGCAACATCCCTACTGGGCAGGTTGCACTACGCCTTTTATAGGCTCACTCAACTTATGGAACCTAGTAGGGGCCGGTTATTTGCGAGTTCTACACACGTCTGACCTGCACTTAGGGTCGCGACTCTTCTCCGAGAGCCCTGTTTTCAGGAGGGTGTTCCTGGAGTCTCTCAGGGAGATCGCCGAGGTTGCCACGGCTAAGTCCTGCGACTACCTGGTCGTAGCCGGCGACCTTTTTGACGCGAATAGCCTCAACAGGCTGGACACGGAGACCATACTCAGCTCCATCGACGTCTTCAGGGAGTTGAGGAGAGGAGGGGTAAGAGTGGTCGTCTCGCCGGGTAACCACGACTACCACTTGGACGAGAACGGCGTCCTAGAGGTATTCGAGAGGGCGGAGCTGCTGTCGAAGCCGCGCGTCAGGGTAGGCGACGCCATCGAGACTAAACTGCTGGAGCTCGGCGACCTAGCGTTCATAGCCTTACCTGGCTTGAAGAACTCCGCCGAGGTAGACTACGTTGGCTCTAGGAGGGTTAGAGTTCTCGGCGCGTCGAGTAAGCCCACGGTAGTCCTGCTCCACAGCATCGTGGACATAGGGGGAGCCCGGGTTGGCGAGCTAGTCCCTAGGCTGAGCGGACTCAAGTCTATAGCCTGGGGGGACGTCGCTCAGCTGTTCCCGCAGGCCAGGTACTTCGCCCTAGGGCACGTCCACTACCCAGTACCCCTAGAAAGGCGGGGCCAGGTCAAGGCCGCCTACCCCGGTGCCCCCGTCGGCTACGACTCGAACGACCTACTGGACACGTTCTTCCTCAGAAACAAAGGATTCAGGAGGAGGGTCCTCGTAGTCGACCTCGACAAGGAGCCTCCAGTCTACGAGGCTGTGGAGCTCTCAAACACGCCCGACGTGGAGTACGTCGAGCTACCCGAGAGGGTCGACCTTGCGAATGCCCAGAGCAGGCTGGCCGAGGCGCTGGGGAGGCTCAAGGGGAGGTGGCGGGTCGTGGTAGTCTCTGTGAGCAAGGGCACGGACAGCAATATCCTAAACAGGCTGAGGAGCACAGCCGAGAGAGAAGGCGCCTTTGCGTACTTCAGGACTAGGGGCGTAGACGACGCTGCCCCCTTCACCCTCCCGAGCATAGTCCAGGTCGCGGACTTGATCGAGAGCGAGAAGAGGCTCATCGCCCAGCTCCTCCCCAAGTACGGCTTAAAACTGACACCAGAGAGAGTGCAGGAGCTGATCGACATGGTCTCCAGGGGAGCCCCCCTGGACGAGCTAGTTGAAGACGTAGTCGAGGCGGTCAGCGGTGTCGGGCAGGAGGGATGAGCTGAGCGACAAATTGAAGGCCGTTGTGAGGCTGATGCTCGAGGACTACAGAAACCTCGGCAAGGTAGAGGTCTTCCGTGTCCGTGACGATTTCTTCAGGTCGTTCTACGTGCCCACCCCGTTCAGGGGCGGGGTCGACCAGACCGTAGTCTTCGTCGACTCGGGCCACACTGGCAAGTCCTACTCGACGGACAGCTTCTACTTGGTGCTGATGAACGTTGGTGGGGTGCTCAGGAACGGTGAGAAGATAGAATACTTCGGGCATAGAGCCGGGGGTCCTGAGGTCGAGGGGTACATCCTGTACGCTTCTATAACTTCCGACGGCTTCAAGGTAACAATACACCCTCTGGACGACAACTCTCTCCTCGTGGACACGTCGCGAGCCGAGGTTGTCTCGAAGAGCTTGACCAGCCTAGTAACACGCGGCTATAGCGGGTTCCTCAGAGGCGGTCTAGATTTCTGGGAAGTGGGTGTTAAGTACTTTAGGCGTGTCGCTAACTACTTAATATCCCTCGTTGAACTCTCGTACTGTGTCAAGGTGCTTAGTACAATCAAAGACTCAATATGCGTACTGGACGGAACATTGATTCGGTGGTTTGGCGCGGTTAAATTACGGGCGTGGCTTGGGTTCGACGGGCTAGATATTGCCAGCATACTCTCGGGGGTTAGTAGAGAGGAGATCCTGAGCCGCTACCTCTGGAGAATCTACGGCATAGCGAAAACCACGAAGTTCACGGTCATCGCGAGGAGCAGGGCGTTGCTGAGCACCGTAGGGGGAGGCTACGGCTCAATAAGCCTCGAGAGCGTGGAGAGGGCGGCGAAGTTTCTACGTGATTTAGGCGCGAGGTCGAAAAGTTTCACTGAGCACCTTCTCAATATAGTGAACCCCCCTGTCTTCCACAGCGACGACTACACTATCCACGCTTTAAGGACGCCCGTTACCGTTGACGGAGTGAACGTCTTCATGTTTGGACTCTATACTCGAGGCCCCCTAATAGACATAAGGCAAGCCTACGCTGTAAACGAGGGGGTTGTTGGGGACTCGTCTGGTAGGCTGTCGACAGCCGTCGAGTCTATCTTTGCGAGGCTCACGCGGGCGCCCGGGTATCCTCCACTAGGGTTCTTGGAAGTCGACGCACTAGTGAGGTTGAAGAAGGAGTACATCACCAACAAATTCGAACCTAGAATGCTGGTGTCCATCATCGAGCAAACCGGCGGTAAATACCACCCCCTAGCAGAGTTTTTCAGGCCGGGCTTCGAGAAGAGACTGGGTTACGTGAGGGGGCGTACTTGAGCACGGCTGGCTTCATAGCGGGCTGGAGGGAAAACAGAGTAGTCATACAGTTCGCCAGGGACTTCAGCCCGGCCATAGGCGACTTCTACTACGTAAACCAGGGGGCTAGGAAAGCCATCCTCCAATTAACGTCTCTGAACAGCTGGATGGAGGCCGTAGTACCCGCGATAGAGGCGTTGCACTCCTCGGCCTTAATATCGGACTCGTACACGCAGACGGGGCTCGCAGAACCCTTCCTCGAGTACAACGAGGACGAGGGAGTGCTTTACGCCTCCTCCTCACTGCCGAGGCCGGGCAGCCCGGTCTTCAAGGTAGACCCGCTGGACGCGACAAGCTCGAGTATCATGAGTAAGATCGGCGAAGCGGTCAGTGAAGGAGTGCCGGCATGCTACCTCAGAGCTGGGCACGCGACGCACGTGAAGCTCAGGGACAGAACGTACTTCCTGTCCTCGAAGATCAGGCTCCCGATAGACAAAATGATTCCAAAACACATCCTCGTATCGGGCCAGACCGGGGCCGGTAAAACTAGTGGCGTGAAGGGTATCGTGGTCTCGGCGACCGCCTACTCGGACCGCCCTATCAGCTGGGTGGTACTCGATAGACACGGCGAGTACTCCGGCCTCACCGGGGGCGTTGACTTCAAGAGGTCCCTGGAGGTCGTCAGCACATGGAAGAACGTGGTGGTAGACACCATCGTCCTCGACTACACGGCCGGGAACACAGCGCTGGGTGTCAGGAGAACCCCGATATCCCTGGCTGACATCGAAGTAGACGACATTACTACGGCAATGAACCTCGGCGAGGACGATTCTGCCCAACTGGAGGAGTTGCTCGAGGCCCTCTCCATTGTCGTGCTCGAGGCGTGTCGTGGAAGTTTGCTGAGCAGTTCACTATGCCAACACCTGGTCACGCAAACGGGGGACGAGATCATACCCAAGGGGCACCTCTTCTCGTTATACTTGCTGTTGTTCGATAACGCCATTAGAGCAGAGGCCGCCATGAAGGTGGAGACGGGAGTGAAGTACGGCTTCCACGAGTACCTCCTAGACAAGGGGTTCCAGAGTATTCAAGTCTTGAGGAAGATGAAGAGGGAGATAACGGAGACGCTCAACATACGGACCCGGCCTAAAGTCTACGTCGATGCTAAGGGTAGCAGAAGGTACGTTCACGTTGTAGACGACTCGTCAAGCGTCTTCAAGACCGTCGAGCCGCTAAAGGAGCCGGAGAGTGTGGTGGCGATCCTCTACGTCCTCCTCGAAGCTCTTACTAGGCTCAAGGGCTCGAAGTCTCCTCCGAACACCGGGCCGTACAAGTTCATCCCCTCCGGACTCGACTCCCGCGCTAGAGAAGAACTGATTGCGAAAGCTAGTCAAATACCTGTCACACATGACCCGGGGATGTCGTTGAGCGACCTGGCCTCCCACCTAGACGACGGGAGGCTGTTCGTCGTGGACCTCTCGAGGATTACTACTAGGGAGGGGGATGTAGTGGCGCTGGCTCTCGCGCGGAGGATCCTCGAGGAGAGAATGCGGAAGGGCCCAGCCGCAGCAGCGACCTTGCCCCCCGTAGCGCTCGTATCCGAGGAGGCGCCGCTATACCTGAGTAGCGAAAAAGTAAAGTCGGTGTACAACCCGTTTGCCAGGATAGCGAGAGAGGGCAGGAAATTCAACATAGGCATAGTGGCCATAACGCAAATGGCCACGATGATGGATAGGCAGATCCTCTCCAACTTCAACACCATTATCGCGATGCGCACGAGCCACGAGCCGGACCTGGAGTTCTTTAAGAGCATAGGCATACCCAAGGAGACTCTGCCTCTCCTGGGCGAGAGGGAGGCTTACCTGTACTCCGTCGACATCCCAATCAGAAGACCTTTACCGGTCTACCTGCCCGGCGACTTCGAGGAGGACCTGATATTCTCGAGCCGTAGAGAGCCGGCCCGCCCCGTCTTAGACGAAAAGGTCTACAAGATGCTCGCCGAGGAAGAAGAGTCTTGAGGATCCTGGGCGTCTACCTGGAGAACATCAGGAGCTTCCGTAAGGGGCTGATCGTCTTCCCGCTGAAAGGCATAACGGTCATCCAGGGGGAGGTCGGGTCGGGGAAGACGAGCATCCTCATGTCCATCGCGTACGCTTTCGAGACACCGGCAGCGGGTCGGGTGGAGTACGCCGACGCCTTCGCCACGCCGCAGCCGAGGCACCTCCTCAGGACGGGGGAGTCCAGAGGCGTCATCAGGGTCCTGGTCAGGCAGGGGAAAAGGCTGTTCATCCTAGAGCGGGCTCTACAGAGGGAGGGCGATAGGGTGGTTAACAGCGGTAACGCGATCTACGCGTACGAGCTACCCGAAGAAGGCGGGTTACAAGTAAAGCCCGTCCTCAAGCTTAGGCTCAGCTCGGGCGACTACGTCGAGAAGCTCCGGGGTCTACTCGGGCTCGTAGAGAAAAGCGGCAGGCAGAGACCCGAGGTGTTCACGAACATCATCTACTCCCCACAGTTCAACTTGACGAGCATACTCGAACTCGAGCCGTCCAAGAGGCGGGAGGTCATAGAGATAGCGCTCGGGCTATCGCGATACACCGACTTTAGGGCTAACGTGGCCAAAGTGATCGACGCCATCGGGGAGAAGGTCAGAGGAGTCCAGCTAGAGCTCTCGAGACTAGAGGACACGTTGAGGAGCCTCGACAAGCAGGGTCTCCAGTCCAGAGTCAAGAAGATAGAGGAGGAGAAGGCCAGGGTAAGGAGAGAGCTCGAGAAGGTGGTTTCCACTAGAGAGGGGGCCGAGAAGGAGCTCGAGGACCTCAACAACGACATCCTCAAGATAAACTCCGTCATACAGGAGAAGAGGGGCGTGATCTCCAGGCTGCAGCAGGAGACCAGGCTTCTAAGAGACAAGGTCAACGCTGTTAAGTCCAAGTTGGCGACTTACACGCAGGGCCTCGGGGTCGCCCTAGACAACTTGGAGGAGGCGACTATGAAGGTCGAGGAGGAGGTCCGCGCGATCCAGCAGAGGGAGTCGGAGCTGAGGGAGAGACTCAACGCCCTCATAACCAGGGAGAAGGATTTGATAGCAGAGGAGAACAGGCTCGACGCCGAAATCGCGATGCTCGAGAGGAGGTTGAGCGAGGTCGAGAGCGATTACAGGGAGAAGGAGGGGATCGTTAAGAAGGGAATCTGCCCCGTGTGTGGCCAGAAGATACCCCACGAGCACGGGTTCAGGCTGTTGGCGGAGCTAAGGGAGAGAGCCGAGAAGATAAGAGAGGAACTGGAGGAGGCGCGGAGGAAACGCGGGATAGTTAGAGAGGAGAGGTCCCGGCTAAGGTCCGAGATCGATAGAGTACAGGCGGAGCTCGCGGACCTGGTTGGGGCGAAGGACCGCGTCCGGGAGGCGGAGAAGCTCCTACTGGAGTTGAAGAACCTGGTGGAGAGGGCTGCCGAGGTCGCCTCGAACGAGGAGGCCATCAAGCGGATGCAGCAAGAGGTAGAGTCGCTCGAGGTCTCGCTGAGGGAGAAGAAGGAGAAGTACGCCAGCCTGAAGAACGAGTTGAGCAGGCTACGGGAGGCCGAGAAAGCTATGAGCAGCAGGCTCTCGGAGCTGGAGGGGGAGTTGAGGACGCTGAACGACCAGCTCCAGAAGATCCAGGTGCTAGAGGAGAAGCTGAAGTCGCTGCGCTCAGAGCTCAACAAGCTGGTGAACAGTAGAGAGGTCGTCAAGAAGGTGGCCGATATGGTCGACGAGGTCAGTAGAGTGCTGGCGCAGGAGACCTTCAAGTTTGTCTCCGAGAGCTTCACCACGATATTCACCATGCTAGCGCCGGACAAATCTCTCAGCATAGAGCTGGGCCGAGACTACGAGATCCGCTTCTACTACGCTACCGAGAAGGGGAGGGGGCCGGTAGTCCTACCTAGTGGAGGGCAGCAGTCGGTGGCGTCGCTGGCTCTCAGGCTGGCCGTGAACCAGGCCCTGAGGGCTATTAGCCCGCGGCTCAAGGACTCAACGCTGTTGTTGGACGAGCCGACGATAGGCCTAAGTAGAGAACTGGTGGCTAGGCTCAGGGAACTCTTAAACAAGCTCGACGAGGAGCAGAAGGCGCACATTGTCGTGGTAACGCACGACACGGACCTGCTAGAGGCGGGGTCGACTAGGGTGAGGCTTGTGCTGCGCGACGGGGCCACACAGGTGTCGTACGAGGGGGAACTCGATGAAAACTACAGAGCGTTCATCGAGAGCCTACTCGACAGACCGCCTTGAACAACGTTATTTGTCGGCCCTGGCCACTCTCTTCATCGACTCCCTGTCTCTAGGAAAGGGTTTCCTCCCCATCTGACTCAGCCTACGCTTTGGGAGCCTTTAAACCACACTTCATGCGCGGTAGGTCCTGCACAGATAGGGCCTATCGCGTAGCATCCCGAGAAGACTGGCGTACTGGAGTACCAGGTCTCCACTGCAGTGGAGGGGGAGCAACTCCTTCACGCCGAGCCGTTTTAGCTCCATTACAGTGGCCCTCGCCTTGTACTCGGGCTGCCCCGAGAGGTGTAGCCCGCCGACAACCCTCTCGACCTTGAACCCTCCCTCGACAGCCTTACCCACCATGTAGTGAACGCCGGGGTGGCTGCAGCCCACGAACATGGTGTAGCCACTGCCCGACTCTACGAGTAGCGCCTGCTCGGATATCTGGGATTCGGGGAAGGGGATAACGTAGACGCCCCTGTACAACTCTCTTATCCCCTTCACGACTACAACGTCCTTGAGGCCGATCGAGCCGAGCCACTCCTGTAGCCCCTTGTGCTGTCCGTGCGGGATGTACACGGTGGGCTCGCTTGTGGCGAGCACTTTCAGGCCCCCCGTGTGGTCTGGGTGGGGGTGGCTGACCACTACTAAGCGGACCTCGGACAGGTCGAGGCCAGCCGCCCTCGCGTTGTTCAGCAAGACATCGGCTCTACTCCCCGTGTCGAAGAGTAGGCTTAAGCCCCCCAGCGAGATGTGGACTGAGAGCCCGAAGTCTCTAGCACAGCCTTCGATAAAACTGGGCAAGTCATCGTAGATCACCGTGTACTCCAAGGACAACACTCCCTTCGTAGAGACGGATCCGTACAGCACCGTAAAACTATTTTGTGGTGGTCTGATTAACCATTTACCGACTTCATTAACGGTCGCGGCGTTTTTAAAGCGCTTCTTCCGGTGGTGCGTGGGCTTGTACAAGGTCGTGGGGAGGAGGGTCATCGAAGGCGGGAGGCCGAAGGAGTTCGAGGTCTTTTTCAGGACCAAGTGGAGGCGGGGAGCTAAGAGGATGTACCTCGTGGGCAATTTCACTAGCTGGTTTCCGGGCTTTAAGAGACTGGCTAAAACCGGGGAGGAGGGGCACGCAAGACTCAACCTCTACCCCGGCGCTTACGCTTACTGGTTCCAAGCCGACAACGCCCCGTCGCCTATCTTAGACGAGGAGAACGAGAGGACGGCTGTTCTCCCGAACATAATGCACCCCGAGAAGCCGGGGATTAGGGGCAGCCTCCTCGACCTAACCGTTCCAGAAGGCCCTTTCGAATACGTTATCCACGACGAGAAGGACCCAGCGTACCTACACCGTTTCTCGGGGTACGTGGTTTTCAGGCTTAGGACGGGCAAGCGGGTCGAGGCGGCCTGGCTGCACGCGGGGGGAGGGGATGTAGGGCCGACGGCTGTCCACGAGCTCCCTCTGGAGAGGGTCTTCGAGTTTGTTGTCCCGGAGGAACGCCTGGGCGAGATGTTCTCGTACCACTTCCAGGTCTGTGCTGAGGGTGAGTGCCTAGAGTACGGCTTCAACGGGGTGGGTAGAGGGGTCCGCCCGATCAAGACCCTTAGACGCGAAGTACCGGGCTTCGACAAGCCCAAGTGGTTCATGGGCACGGTCTACTACCAGATATTCGTCGACTCCTTCTACAACGGCGACCCCAGCAACGACCCGCCCGTCAAGATAAAGCGGGTGGCGCCGAGGGAGCACGGGTACTACGGGGGCGACCTGAAGGGGGTCTTAGCCAAAGTAGACCACTTAGTGAGGCTCGGGGTCGAAGCTGTCTACCTTACGCCGATATACCCCGCTGGGACTTACCACAGGTACGATGTGAGAGACTACTTGTCCGTGGACAAGTACCTGGGCGACATCTCCGTATTCAACGAGCTGGTCAGGGAACTCGAGAAACGCGGGCTGAAGCTCGTGCTCGACATCACACTACACCACACGGGCGCCTGCCACCCGTTCTTCGTAGACGCTCTCGAGCACGGGAGGGCGTCGAGGTACTGGGAGTGGTACAACTTCCTCGACGACCCGTCGAAGTACGTCGACCAAGGAGTCGTAAGGATGTTGAGAGACTGCGACGTCTTCGCGCTCAGGGAGTACCTTCGTAGGAGGGCACTGACCACCCCCTTCTACGAGTCTTTCTTCTCCAACTGGCTGATGCCGAAGATCAACCACGAGAACCCGGAGACCCTGGACTACTTCGTCGGGGTTGCGAAGGCGTGGATGGAGAGAGGGGTCGCGGGCTTCAGGATAGACGTAGCCCACGGTATTAAGGAGGACTGGCTCTGGAACTACTACCGTAGAGTCAAGGAGCTGAGCGACGACTTCCTAATCCTAGGCGAGGTATGCGACTACCCGTTCCTCTACAGGGAATACATGGACTCCTACATGAACTACTGGCTGAGGTACTGGCTGGTCTCTTCTATAGCCCTCAAAAAGACGGAGGTGAGGCAGGCAGTCGAGATGATAAACCTCCAGATAGCCAACCACCCCTACCCCCAGCTCTTCTCCCTCTACAACCTACTCGGCTCCCACGACACTCCGAGGGTTAAGACGCTCGTTAAAGGCGACAAGAGGCTCCTGAAGCTACTAATAGCGCTCAATTTCACGCTCCCTGGCTCCCCGGCGGTGTTCTACGGGGACGAAGTCGGGCTGGAGGGTGGAGACGACCCCGACAACAGAAGGCCCATGCCGTGGGATAGCAAAGAGTGGGACCTCGAGCTTTACGAGGCCTACAAGACTTTCATAGACCTGTACAAGGGTCTCGAGGAGCTCAGACACGGCTTCGCCAGTGTGAGGCTGTGCCACGACGACGTGGTCGTGGTCGAGAGATGGCTTAAGAGGAGGGTGGTCGGCCTTTTCAACGCCGGTAGCGAGCCGGTGGAAGCCTCCCGTTGCGCCGCCATCGAAGGCCTACGGGAAGTAGTCTCCAGCGAGCCGGGGCAGGTCATCGGCCCCCTGGGCTTCAAGATTTTCGCCTCTCCCTAGGCCCCCCATCTCTACACTCGTCTAAGACGTCCCTCTCGGAGACCCTGCCAGCCCTCACCGCGACACCTTCTAAGGACAAGAGCCTCTCCTTGACCCTACTCCCCCCCATACTGTAGCCGCCTACTCTGAGACTAGACATCACCACACGGTGGCAGGGGACTACAACCGGTTGCTTGTTCTCCTTGAGGACGAGGGCCACCAGCCGGGGGCTGACGCCAAGGAGGTCTGCGATGCACTTGTACGTTGCGACCTTCCCCACTGGTATGGTGGACACTAGCATGTAAACGGCCTCTTTCAGGTCTTCTACGCGGGCCGCTCTGAATACACCACCTTCGTATACTAGGAGTGGTATTCTCGCCAAGAGGCACCAGCTCGAGTGCAGTTAATATAACACGGGCTAATCCTTAAGACCACTTGGTGGCGGGGACTTGAAGGCCCTCGTCCTGGTCGTGAGCGACACCGTCTACGAGGGTAAGGGGGAAGACGTAAGCGGCGAGCTCGCGGCGAGGATGTTGAGGGAGAGGGGCTTCGAAGTCGTGAAGTCTGTTTCACCGAACAAGCCGGCCGAGATTATAAAGAGCTTGAGGGAGCACGACGCCAGGCTTGTGGTGGTCGTTGGAGGCACTGGGCCGAGCCCGAGGGACGTATCTGTCGACGTCGTGGAGTCCATTGCCTGGAGGGAGTTTCCTGGCTTCGGCGAGGAGTTTAGGAGGAGGTCGATTAACAGAGTGGGGTTGAGAGCCCTGTTGTCTAGGGCAGGTCTCTACGAGACGTTCGACGGGAGGATAGTAGCAGTGCTGCCCGGTAGCACCGACGGCGTCGAGGTAGGTTTAAGTATTCTACTAGAGATAGCTCCCCACTTGTTGGAGGAGTCTTCGAGAATAGCGGGCGCACACAGGGTGGAGTAGTAGTGGTCGAGTCCGTGTCCTTCGATGTGTGGGGGACTCTCCTAGACCTGGACAAGACGCTTCAGGAGGCCAGCCGAGTCATAGCCGAGGCGCTGGGAGCCCCCTTCGAGACAGTCTACAGTAAGGTCCTCAAGGCCCACGAGGAGGCCCGGAAGGTGAGGCGGTCCTCCCTTATCCCGGGCAACGAGACCGTTAAAACGGGCCAGGCAATACTCGCCAAGCACATTGGTGTAGACCCGTCGGGGGTTGACTCGTTAATTCACAAGGCTTTCCAGGAAGTCGACCCTCATAGGATCGTCTACGACGACGTGGTCGAGACTGTCGAAGGTCTCTACAAGGAGGGGCTAAGACTGGCTGTGGCCGGCAACGTCCTTTTCTGGCCGAGCTCCTACACGTGGAGACTGCTCGAGAGGCTGGGTCTAGGCAAGTTCTTCGAGGCTAGGGTGTTCTCGGACGAGGTGGGCTACAACAAACCGGACAGGGGCTTCTTCATAGCCCTCCTCGAGAGGCTAGGGGTCGAGCCCGGGGCGGTGGTGCACGTCGGCGACAACGTTATAGAGGACGTCGGGGGACCCGTGAGCATGGGTATGAAGGCGGTCCTGATCAGGAGGGACTCAAAGCTGACTCTCTCCATAAACTTGCTCGGGGTGGCCGTAGTGTACTCCTTGAGGCAATTACCCAGCGTCATAAGATTGATATGACACTACACTATAGTACACGTTCTCGTCTATGCCGGTACCTCGGAGTTAAGTTTATTAGGGTTAGTGGAAAACAAAAAACGCGGTGGGAAAATTGAGTGTGGGCGACAAGATAGAGAGGGCCATCGAGCTATACAAGCAGGGCGTGCCGATCAAACAGATAGTCGAGGAGGTACACATCTCTACCAAGACCCTGTACAAGGCTCTGAAGGAGAGGGGGGAGAAGCTCAGGAAGTCGTCTCATCGGAAGCTCACCGAGGAGGAGATCGAAAGGATAAAGAAACTCTACTTGGAGGGCTACTCCATATACCGGATAGCCAAGGAGTTCGGTCTCAGGCCTTCCAGGGTCTACAACGTCCTCAAGAAGCTGTCGATAAAGTGAGCGGTTTTTGTGACATGATTTGTTAAATTCCCCGGACCACGTTATAGATTAAACTAGAATAAAGGTCGACGTCTTCTCTCCCGGTGCTAACCCCATGTCTTCGAGGAAGGTCGAGCTACTACACGGGGCGGGAGGCCTAGAGACGTTCGAGGTCGTAACAAAGCTGATCGTAGCGCGAGTCCCCGACGCGTTGAGGAGGGCAATGAACGGCAGGGGCGTAGACGTCATGGACGACGGCTCCTACGTGAGGGTCGGCGACAGTTACTTGGTGTTCACCAGCGACTCCTACACAGTGAACCCGATCTTCTTTCCAGGAGGCGACATCGGGCACCTGGCGGCCAGCGGGGTCTTGAACGACCTTGTAGTAATGGGGGCGACGCCGGTCGCCTTCATGGACAACATAGTCGTCGAAGAGGGGCTGGACCTAGATGTACTCGATAGGGTTGTGGAGTCCATGCTCAGGGTCCTGAGGGAGAACAACGTGGCGTTGATTGGGGGCGACTTCAAGGTGATGCCCAGGGGGAGCGTAGACAAGATCGTCGTGAGCGGCTTCGGCGTCGGCGTCTCGAGCTACGAGCCTATAATCGACTACCCAAGGGTGGGCGACAAGATCATTGTAACGGGCCCCATCGCGGAGCACGGCTCGACGATACTGGCGGCACAGCTGGGCCTCCTAGAGGAGAACAAGGGGCTAAAGAGCGACAGCAGGCCCCTGGTGAAGACCGTCCTCCCAGTGATCCAGAAGTACAGGCCGTACATAAGCGCGGCACGAGACCCCACACGCGGCGGGCTGGCGGGGGTCTTAAACGAGTGGGTTCACGGGAGAGAGGTGAGCATCGTGATCGACAGGAGCGAGGTGCCGATCAGGGAGGAGGTCAGGGGGTTCTTGGAGGCTATGGGTGTCGACCCCTTAAACGTCGCGTCTGAGGGCGTAGCCGTCTTAAGCGTCGATGCCTCTGTCGCCGACGAGGTAGTGAGAGAGCTAGTTAGAGCCGGGGAGGAGGCTAGGATCGTGGGAGAGGTCGTCGAGCTACCGGAGCTCAAAGGCAGAGTGGTAGCCCGTACGGAGGTCGGGGGCCTCGTCTTGGTCACGTCCAACCCGTTGAACCTACCGAGGATATGCTGAGGCGGTGCCGGATGTGCCTGGGGTACCCGGCCGAGGTGGTCGAAGTCTACGAGTCGGAAAGAGGCCTCCCGCTGGCTAAGGTGAGGATAGGGGGGCTAGTCAAAGAGGTGATCCTCGCGGTTGAGGGCGTCAAGAAAGGCGACTACGTCATAGTCCACGCGGGCGTTGCGATATCGAAGATCGAGGAGGAAGAGCTGAAGGACATACTAGACCTCTACAGGGACATAATGAGAGAGCTGGGTAGCTGACGGAGGAGGGTATGCGCGCGAAGAAGGTCGTGGTAGTCGGCCTGGTACAAGGCGTCGGTTTCAGACCCTTCATAGACAGGCTAGCGAGGAGGCTGAAGGTCGCGGGCTACGTGAGGAACGTCGGGGGCTCGGAGGTCGAGATCTGGGTCGAGGGGGAAGAGGGCGTACTAGAGGAGTTCGTCAAGAGGCTGGTCTCCGAGAGACCGCCCCCCGCCTTCATTGAGGAGCTAAGAGTCGAGGACGTGGAGCCGGAGGGCTACAGCGGGTTCACCATAAAGCCCAGCGGCTACGACTTCAAGGCGAGGTCGAACATACCGCCAGACCTGGCAATGTGCCACGACTGTCTGCTTGAGGTGCTCAACCCCGAGGACAGGAGGTACGGCTACCCCTTCAACTCCTGCGCCTGGTGCGGCCCGAGGTTCTCCATGATCTACAGGGTGCCCTACGATAGGGAGAACACGAGCATGAGGAAGTACCAGCTGTGCGACGAGTGCACGCTAGAATACAGAGACCCGGAGAACTTGAGGAGGTACCACGCCCAGGGGATCAGCTGCCCGCGCGACGGCCCTAGACTGCTCTTGCTAGACAGGAACGGCTCAGTCGTCGACGAGAAAAGCCCGATAGAGACCGCCGCGAAGCTGGTCGAAGAGGGGGGCATAGTCGCAGTCAAGGGGGTCGGGGGCTTTCACCTCGCCGCCCTCGCAACAAGCGACGATGTAGTGGCGCAGCTTAGGGCTAGGAAGCGGAGGCCCCGTAAGCCGTTCGCTATCATGGGCATAGACACGGTAGTCCTGAGGAGGCTGGTCTACATCACGGAGGAGGACGAGGAGCTCCTAAACTCGCATCAAGCCCCCATCCTCCTGCTCCCCAAGAGAGAGGACACGCCGGTCTCACCCCTGGTATCCCCAGGGCTGAGCCACGAGGGCGTGTTCGTCGCCTACACCCCGCTCCACTACCTCCTACTGAGGGCTACACGCGACAAGTTCTTGATCATGACGAGTGGCAACGTATCTGGAGAGCCAATGTGCAGGAGCGAGGAGTGCGCCTTCAGAGAGCTGAAGAACGTAGCGGACTACTTCCTTGTGCACGACCGCGAGGTCGTGCACAGAGTAGACGACAGCGTTGTGAGGAAGACGAACGGGAGGTACGTCCTGTTGAGGAGGAGCAGGGGCTACGCTCCTCTGTGGATCAGGCTGCCGCAGAGGCTCAGGCGCAACGTCGTAGCGTTCGGCGGCGACTTGAACAACACTATAGCAGTCGGGTTCGAGGACAAGGTCGTGGTGTCGCCCTACGTGGGGGACCTAGACGAGGTCGAGACGGTCTCGGAGCTGAGAGGGTACCTCGAGTTTCTCATCGCTTCCTACCGCGTTAGCAGAGAGGACCTGGTCGTGGTCTCGGACAAACACCCCGGGTACGTGTCCACCGCGCTGGCAAGGGAGTACTCCAGGGAGACCGGTGCTAGACTGGTCACTGTACAGCACCACCTGTCACACGTCTTGTCGGTTGTCGGAGACCACCGCCTCAACGGGAGGGTGGCGGGCCTCGCGATCGACGGCTTGGGCTGGGGGGACGACGGCACTATATGGGGCGGAGAGGTCATCGTGGTAGACACGGAGAAAGGGCTCTACCAGAGAGTCGCGAGCATACGCCCCGTCCCTCTCACCGGGGACGCGGACACGCTGAGGCCTCTGAGGGTGTTTGCCGGCCTCATGACGTTGAGAGGGTACAGCGAGGAGGAGCTCGTAAGGGTGTTACGGAGAATAGGCGTCGGGGAGAGGGAGTACGGCGAGCTCCTACTAGTGCGCAGGCTCGTCGAGAAGGGCTTGTATAGGCCTGCCTCGAGCACGGGTAGGCTGATCGACGTCGTGTCGGCGGTACTAGGCGTGTGCCGCGAGAGGTCCTACGAAGGTGAGCCGGCTATTAGGCTAGAGGCAGAGGCTTTCAGGGGAGAGTACGCAGACCCTCCCGAGGTCAAACTATACGAAGAGAACGGCGTGCTCAGGCTGGACACCTGGAGCTACGTCGAGTGGTTGCTGGACAAGCTAGACGAGCCCAGGCCGGTCATTGCGAGGACCTTCCTGGAGTCGCTAGGCGAGAACCTCGGGAGGCTACTAGTCGAGTCTACGCGGGGGCTGGGAGTGGGGAGCGAGGTCGCGGTCTCCGGGGGAGCGGCCGTTAACGAGTTTATCGTGAGGGGCCTAGAGAGGGTTCTGAGGGGGGAGGGCCTCAAACTACTGCTACCCTCAAGAGTACCGCCGAACGACGAGGGGGTCTCGTTCGGGCAGGTCGTCTACTGCCTGTTCTCTGAGGACTGCGGCTGAGCCAGTTTCTCTCTGAGCTTTACAATGGCGTCTAGTATGGCCTCGGGCCTGGGCGGGCATCCAGGCACGTAGATGTCTACGGGCACTACTTTGTCAGCCCCTCTTAACACGCTGTACGACTTCTGGAACACTCCCCCGTCTATAGCGCAGGCGCCAACGGCTACAACGAACTTCGGCGAGGGCATCTGGTCGTAGAGCCTCTTGAGTCTCTCGGCGCTCTTCTTAGTCAAGGCCCCCGTCACAACGAGTACGTCCCCGTGCCTTATGGAGGGGGCCAGCTTCACCCCGAACCTCTCCGGGTCGTATAGAGGCGTGATCGCAGCCAAGACCTCTATGTCGCAACCGTTACAGGCACCAGTGTTGAAGTGGACTAGCCAGGGGGAGTACCTAACGAACCTGCACTTCACCGTGCCGCACGCTCCACTAGTTAAGAGTGCTCGGCCAGTGTAAAAATAGAGGTGTTTGGTCACCCACACTAACACTCGTTTTATTAGCCTTGCCTCGAAGTAAAAACTCACAGAGTCCTATGACGGCCACTTTAGCCCAAGCGGGAGGATTCGTAAAACCGAACAGGAGAGTTTTCGCCTTGGAGCCTTCCAGAGTCAGGAGTGTATTCCTGGATTTAGTCCGGGAGAGGGGTCAGGAGGGGTTTTACGTCTCCACTATTGTCGGCGTGGATTTGAAGGAGGAGGGTCTGATCAGGGTCGACTACTTCGTCGTACTACTACCCGAGGAAGAGACAGTGGTACTCCGTACGGCGGTCCCGCGGGACAACCCAGTGGTCGACAGTATCGTGGACATTGTCCCCGGCGCGCTGAGCGGGGAGCTGGAGACTCACGACCTCCTTGGAGTGCTGTTCCAAGGCAACCCCTACCTCAGGAGGGGGTTCTTCGTCCCCAGCGACGTCGCCGAGAAAGGCGTCTACCCGTTGAGGAGGGGCTAGAATGGTGGACAAGGTCGTGGAGCTACCGGTCACCATCGAGATACCTGTGGGCCCGCAGCACCCGGCGCTCCACGAGCCCATCCTTTTGAAGGCTTATGCTGACGGCGAGACGATAGTCAAGGTCGAAGTCAACACGGGGTACAACCACAGGGGGATCGAGAAGCTCTGCGAGCAGAACACGTTCTACAAGGACATATTCATAGTCGGAAGAGTCTGCGGGATCTGCAACACGGTCCACACAGACGTGTACGTGAGGGCTCTGGAGCAGATACTCGGCCTAGAGCCTAACAGGAGAGCAAAGTACCTAAGGGTCGTGGCGATGGAGCTGGAGAGGATACACAGCCACATGCTGATAAACGCGGTCATGGCCGAGGTGGTGGGCTTCGACACCCTGTTCATGAGCATCATGCTGGACAGGGAGAAGGTCATGAAGGCCAAGGAGATCCTGACGGGGGCGCGCGTAATGGCCGACTACATGATGGTGGGAGGGGTCAGGAGGGACCTGAGCGACGCGGACGCCGGCAGGATAGCCAAGCTCGTCGAGCAAGTGAGGGAGAGGCTGACCTACTACAAGAGGGTGTTCGAGGAGGACACCACGATAAACAAGAGGCTGATAGGGGTAGGCGTCTTGAAGAGGGTCGACGCAGTAAGGCACACGCTCCTAGGCCCGGTCGCCAGGGGCAGTGGCGTGAGGATCGACGCCAGGGTGAGCGACAGGTACGACGCCTACGACGAGCTCCAGCCCGAGGTAGTAGTGCGGGGGGAGGGCGACAGCTGGGCTAGGATGATGGTGCGGTGGGACGAGGCGCTAGTATCGGCCGAGATAGTCCTCAGCGCGCTGAGCAAACTCCCGCGAGACGGCAGCCCCGTCCCCGACGAGAGAAAGTTGCCGAGGAAGTTCCCGCCGGGGGAGGCCTACACCAGGGTGGAGGCCCCGAGAGGAGAGCTCACCTACTACGTCATGAGCGATGGGAAGGCCAACCCGTACAGGGTGAAGATCAGGACTCCCTCGTTCACCAACATCGTGAACTCAGCCTTCCTCTACGAGGGCTACACGATAGCGGACCTGCCCGTCATACTCGCGAGCCTAGACCCGTGTATTTCGTGTATGGAGAGGGCTGTTATTACCGATCTCAGGACGGGAGAACGGAGGACTGTACCCTTCACCCAGCTCAGTAGAGGGGATAAGACTTGGCGAGGCCGAGGCTTCTACCTGCTGTAGTCAGGAGCCTCCTCGGGAGGCCCTCCACAGTACAGTACCCCTACGTCAAGACGGAAGTCGAGGCGGCCTACAGAGGCAGGCACTACGCAGACCTGAAGAAGTGCACCGGCTGCTCGCTCTGCGCGATCGAGTGTCCGGCAGACGCGATAGCCATGACTCAGATACCGGCGCATCTAGAGGCCCCGAAGTCCAACCCCAGGAGGGTCTACCCCAAAATCGACTACGGGAGGTGCGTGTTCTGCTATAGGTGCGTGACTGTGTGCCCGTTCGACGCGTACGTCACCACGAACTTCTACGGGATGGCAGGGCCGAGGGAGAACACGAGCGAGCAGTCGAGTCTCGGCACTCTCGAAAGGGTGGTCTGAGTGTTTGTCCAGGAGTTCATAGCGGCCGTGGTCCCCCTCTACCTGGTCGCGACATCGCTCTACCTTTACAGGGCCTTGAAGGGCCCTACGATACCGGACCACGTGCTCGGGGTAGACCTGCTCAGCTACAACCTCGCGGCGCTGTTCATAGTCCTGGGGATCTTTTTCAAGGAGCCAATACTGATAGTCACGGCGATACCACTGGCCCTCTGGATATACGCCCTCGACATCTATGTAGCGAAGTACCTGGAGAGGAGGGTGATGGGGGCTTGATAGAGGAGCTCCTGGTCTACACGGGGCTCGGCCTGATCGCCCTCGGCGCCTTCGCGCAGCTGGTCTCGGGGATAGGCGTGAACAGGTTCAGGAACTTCTACTTGAGGCTTCACGCCGCCACGATAGGTTCTATATGGGGGTGCGTTTACCCGATCGCCGGTGCTGGGCTCGTAGCGCTGGGTTACAAGGAGCTCGGGCCCTACTCGACCTTTATGGCTGGGGCTGCGTTCGTCACCTCATTCCTAGTCCTGATCCTGTCGCCGGCCGGCTCGCACGCCCTCGCCAGGGCCGCACATAAGACGAGGCAAGCCCTGGTAGAGCCCTGCGTTCACGACGCGCTAGACCCCTCCATGTGCGTCAGGGGTGGCGGCTCGTGAGTCTAGACCTCTTGATATACGCGGTCGGCGCGGTTGCGTCCCTGATGTCCGTAGTGGCGGTGTACCTCGCTCTAGTCGAGAGAGACCTCGTGAAGGCCGTGATATACAGTGCTATTCAGAGCGTGTTCTACTCCCTACTGTTCTACCTGTTCATGTCACCCGACATAGTCCTGGTCTACCTACCAGTGGCGGGCGGCGTCTTGCCCGCACTTCTACTGGTCTTGATAAGCAAGACGGAGAGGTTCGAGAGGGAATGAAGAGGGTCGTAGGTCTCGCCGTGCTCGTCACTATCGTCCTCGGGATGAGCCTCCTCCTAGCCCTCTCGGGGCAGTCCTTCTACCCCTCCGAGAACCTCAGGTGGCTCGCAATAGTCTACCTGAACACCACCTACAACCCCTACCTGCCGGACTTCACTGTCTGGAGCCCCGAGTCGGTCACAGCGATCGTGTGGGACTACAGAGGGCTGGACACGCTCTACGAGACGACCGTCTTCTACCTCGCGATAATAGCGGGCCTAGCCCTCGGCAGGGGTGTCAAGAGGCTGAATCAGAGGCCGACGGACGAGTCGGGCCTATCTCCAATAGTGAAGACCGTTACGAAGATAACGGGCCCGATGATACTCGCCGTAGCGGCGTCGATAGGGCTGCACGGGCACCTGACCCCGGGAGGAGGCTTCCAGGGCGGTGCCACCGCGGCCGTCGTCCCCGTGGTCTTCATCGTCGTGTTCTCGTCCTTCTACCTGCTGTGGAAAGGCGTCTCGTCGCAGAGAATGCTGACTCTGAGGAGCGCCGGGTTGATAGGGATCGGTCTCACCTCGATAGCGCTGTTCCTGGCGGGGCTCCTCCTCGGGCTCCCGTCCTACGTCTTCCAGAACATAGCCAAGGCGGGTTCACCGCTCTCGATGCCCTACGACGTTCGCGGGGCTCTGCTGAGCGGTACCCTGTGGTGGTTTAACCTGTTCGAGTTCCTCGCGGTCTCCTCCGGCTTCACGCTCGCCTTCATAATACTCATGACCCCGGAGGCTGAGGAGAAGTGGTAGGGTTCCTAGCCGAGTACATGTTCACTGTAATCTACCTGTCGCTCTTCGTGAACCTAGGGCTATCGCTCTTCGGGCTGTTCTACAAGCCGCACTACGTTAAGAAGCTGATAATGCTGGGTATCCTCGGGGACACCTTGAACATGTTCGCGATTTTCCTCGGCTACAGGGCGTGGCCTAGCCCCACAACCCCTAGCAGGCCGCCGATCCTCCTCACCTACCCCTTCGAGAACGCGAGCGTGTTAGTGGAGTTTACTTCCAGAGCTGTAGACCCTCTACCCCAGGCACTCGTTTTAACAGCCGTCGTCATAGGCTTGGCGGTAATGGTCTTCCTGATCTTCCTAGGGGACAACTTGTTCAACCACTACGGAACACTCGACATGAGGGAGATCAGGAGGCTGAGAGGGTGAGGGCGGCCAGGGCTATACCCGTCGCGTTGCTCGCCTTCGTCACTTACATCGTGTTCTCCGGTAGCACTAGTGGCTACGACCTGGTAACGGGGCTCTTGGTATCCGTGGTCGTAGGGGCGCTATTCGCCAATGTAACGATCGAGAGGCCGAGCAAGCTCCTCTCTCCCAAGAGGTGGTACTGGGCTTTGAGGTACGCCCTCAGGTACTTCATAATCGACGAGACCAAGTGCCACATCGACGTCGCCAAGCGTATACTGAGCCCGCGAATGCCCGTCAACCCCGGTATAGTGGTGGTGCCGTTCGACGCCGAGTCGGACTACGCTATGACCGCTATAGCGAACTCGATAACTAATACACCCGGTACCGTTGTGGTTGAAGTAGACAAGAAGAACAAGGTCTTCTACGTCCACTGGATAGACGTCGCGTCGATAGAGCCCAGGGAGGCGAAGAAGGGTATCTCCGAGATCTTCGAGTACTACTCGAAGAAAGTCTTCGACTAGGTGGGAGTATGCTGAGAGAGCTGGCTTTCAACCTCCTGGGCGCCTTCCTACCAGTGACAGCGATCGTGGCGTTCGCTACCCCGCTGTTAGGGAGGGCGCGGAAGCGTGTCCCCTGGGCTCTGGCAATGTTCGCGGCCCTCTTCGTCGCGGTCACAACGACGGCCGTTTACGCAGCGGTCGCGGTGGGCGGTAGACCGCTAGTCTACCCGTTTGGCGGGTGGCCTCCACCGATAGGCATAATATACGAGGTCGACGCCTTCAACGGGCTTCTAGGCCTGTTGACCGGCTGGGTTATCTTGGCGATAACCATCTACTCCAAGTGGTATGAGAAGGAGATGGACGAGCCGGTCTGGTACTACACTCTCTTAGTAGGCCTCATGGTAGGCCTGCTCGGCTGCCTCTACACAGGCGACGCCTTCAACTTGTTCGTGATGATAGAGGTCTTGAGCATCTCCGCCTACGGGCTGGTGGCGTACCACAAGCAGAGGCCCGAGGCTGTTGAGGCAGCGAGCAAGTACGCGCTGATAGGAGCGGTGGCCACTAACATGTACTTCCTGGCACTCGTGGTAATATACGGGAACTACTCAACCCTCAACATGGCCGACCTCGCCCTGGTCGGTAGGGCCTACGCGGCATCGCCTCTACCGGCACTCCTAGCGGTCTCCTTCTCCCTGTGGGTCTTCACTTACAAGGCGGCCGTCTTCCCCAACCACTTCTGGCTCCCCGACGCGCACCCGGAGGCCCCCACACCGGTTTCTGCGGCCTTGTCGGGCCTCGTCGTCAACATCGGCGTCTACTCTGTGGCCAGGTTCTTGTACACCATATTCGGGTACAACAACGCGCTCGGGCTGTATCGTGGCGCAGTGTTGCTTGCACTACTCTTACTCGGGTGCGCCAGCGCCTTACTCGGCGCTTTCATGATGCTTGTTCAGAGAGATATCAAGAGGCTACTGGCCTACAGCACGGTAAGCCACATAGGCCTGGCTCTAATGGCCGGCTCGCTGGGTTTCGCGGCGGCGGGTGGAGCTCTAGTCCTGGCGCTAACAGCGATGGTGGCCCACCTGGTCTCCCACAGCATCAGTAAAGCCACGCTGTTCATGGCCAGTGGAGTGTTCATACACGAGGCGGGGTCGAGAGACCTCGACGCGATGAGAGGGCTGGGGCGAGTGAGGCCCCTCTCCGCAATCGCCATGACCGTCTCCTTCTTGAACTTGGCCGGGTTCATACCGTTCGTTGGCTTCTTCTCTAAGCTCTTGATGTACCAGGCCTTCCTAGATGCGGGCCTGCCGGTCCTCGCCTTCGTTGTGATACTCGTGTCGGCGGTGAGCTTACTCGGCTACATGAAGCCGATGTACTCGATAGCGTTTTCCTTCAAGAAGGGCGCGCCTTTCACAAGCCCGAGGGTAGAGCTAGTGGATGTTCTCCTAGTCGCGATGTCAGCCAGCCTCCTAGTGCTGGGGCTCGTCCTCGGGCTAAGCCCGGGTGTTTTCTCCCAACCGGCTCTGAGCCTCACGCAACAGGGCGTGGACGACTACATCAGGGCTTACCTAGAGACCAGGAAGTCGCTTGGTGGTCCGTATGGGTAGGGTGCTAGAGCTCGACGTCTACCAAGCAGTTGTCCTGACAACGGGGCTCATGGTACTCGTGTTCGCTACACTCTACGTTCTCTACTTGCTGGTGCGCAACAAGAACGTTAGGTACACGGAAGTCTACTTGTCCGCGGAGGGCGAGGACGTGGTGTCAAACCCGATGCCTGGCGTAGGGGGGCTGTACTGGGCCTTCATAAGGCAGTACGCGAGGAGGGTCTACAGACTACTACTGGACAGGGTCCAGACGGGTAGCCTAGCGGACTGGTTCTACTTCATCTCTTCGTGGCTCGGCGTGCTCGTACTGCTATCGATCATCTTAAGCTTGCTGTACCTGGCGGCGAGGTGGTAGGATGGACTACGCGATGCTCGTGTTCACGGCGCTCGTCTTCCCCGGCCTGCTATTCCTGTTCGTGTTCTCGCTGCTCGTAGAATACGCTTTAAGGAAGGTCGTCGCCCGGATGCAGCGGAGGATGGGCCCGTCCTACACGGGTCCGGCCGGCGTGCTCCAGCCGTTCGCAGACTTCTTTAAGCTGATCAGAGACAAGGAGGTGGTGGCCAACAGGTACTCAATGCCGAGACTAGCCGAGTCCTTGCTGGCACTCGGGATATCGTCCCTAGTAGTGGCGGCCCTGTTCTTACCGCTCAACCCCTACACTGTGTCGGCGCCCTTCGACTTCTTCATATACATGTACCTCTGTTGCGTGGTGTCGCCGCTCTTGCTGCTCTTTGCCAGCCTCTCGATGCCCGGGCCCTACACCGTGGTGGGGGTCTCTAGGATTCTGAGCTTCATCACTGTCTGTGAGCCAGCTTACTTCACCTCGCTCCTAATACCCGTGGTGCTATCGAGCGGAGTAGAGCCCGCCTACAGCATCTACGCCACGTCGAGGTCGGTCTACGTGTACTGGGCTAACCCGTTTACAGCCCCCCTAATGGCCTTGTCCCTCGTCTCGTCCCTCGTAATACTGCAGGCAAGGGCGATGCTCAACCCGTTCAACATACCCGAGGCGGAGCAGGAGATCATAGCGGGTTTCGAGACCGAGTTCTCGGGCCCCCTCCTCGGGCTGGCCAGGCTGTTACACGACATCGAGTACTCGGTCACCATGCTGTCGATAGTCTACTTGGTCCTCGGAGGCCCCTACCCCTACCCCCACCTCTCAGTACAAGGGCTGGCGTTGCTCGCGGGCAAGTTAGCGCTCGTGTTCCTGGCGTCGGGCCTGCTGAGGGCTTCAACGGGCAGGCTGAGGGTCGAGCAGGCACTCGACGTCATGGCCAAGTACTCTCTAGCACCCTCCCTGGTAGGCGTGGTTCTAGCCTCTATATACGCGCTACACTAAGCGCCGGTCCAGACGCTTCATTAGGATAATAGGATAAAGGATAAAATGTCTAGCTAGATCACGATACGGTAGAAGGGGCGGGTATGAGGGCTCTGGCCGTAGCGCTGGCCTTCCTGGTATTATCGGTTCTCGCGCTGGCTTACCAGGCCTGGTCGGAGGCGGGGAGGCAGATCGTCATCTACGGAGACCCGAGGTGCCCTCATTGTAGAAACACCTACGCTTACCTGAGCAGCCTCTTCGGGTCAGACGTAACTTTCTGCGACATATCGTCCAACAGCTCCTGCCAGAAGTGCTACGAGAACATAGCGAGGGACTTCTACGGGGGTTACGAGGCGGTGCCAATAACGCTCTTCGTGGTTGACAACACCATATCTGGGGTCGTAATGGGGGAAATATCAAACTACACGGTTAACAGCCCCAGCTTGCTTGAACCCCTGCTAGCGCCCAACAACTCGACTACGGTGAGAGCATACGTCATCTTCGACTACAAGCTCGTCGAGGTGAGCAACGTTACAGCGACGTCGCAGCAGGCGCTACTGGAGAAATACGACGTTTTCTACGGTCACGGTAGTACAACGTCGCAACAGACGCTACCGGAGAAGTACAACGATTTCTACAGTAACGGTAGTACAAGTTCTGTGATCAGCGGGGCGGTGAGCAGTGTGGACTACCTAGCCCTAATACCATCGATGGTGTTCCTCAGCCTTCTAGACTCCGTTAACCCGTGTGAGCTAGTGACCTTCTTCAGCCTCGCGACTACCTCTCTCAGCGGGAAGAGGAGGTCTTACGGGCCGCCTATACTTTTCATAGTACTCGTCTACGCCGGCTACTTCCTCCTGGGGCTGGGTCTATACCACTTCGCGAGAGTCGTTAACCCGCTCCCCCTCGCACTCGTAGCACTCGCGATAGGCGTCTACAACACGCTGAGGCCGAGCACGCCCTCTTCCTTGGAGAAGTTGAAGTGCGGGTGGTGCGAGAGGCTCGGGATCAACGTCTCGAGCAGTGTCTCGTACCTTACAGCAGCCCTCCTCGCCGCAATCTCTGTAACGGTCCTACTACCGTGTACGGCAGGGCCGTATGCTGTCTTCGCGGCGATACTCAGGGGTGTATCTCCACTGCTGGCGACCGCCCTGCTTCTACTGTACGACCTGATCTTCGTCCTCCCTCTCATCGCGATACTGGTCGTAGTAAGGAGTGCTGTCAGGCAGAAGAGGTTTGCGAAGTGGCTCTCTAGGAACTCGAGCGTGTTGAACTTCCTGACCGGGCTCGCCCTCGTGTTGATATCCCTCTACGTGATACTCACTTCCCTCTAGTGCGGCTAGACCTCCCTTACCAAGGCACCCCTGTTGTCCGCCCCTGTTACACAGACCCTGAACTCGCCCGACCTCGACACCGAGTCCGCTATCTCCCCAGCCCTGTCCTCGCTCTCCGCGAAGACGTAGATCAGAGGCCCCCACGAGCTCTGACCGTAACCTCTCACGCCTAGTTTCTCCAGGTGCTCGACCACCTTCGCGGAGGCCGGGTTGAACAACCCGCCCTGCTCCTCCTGGAAGAAGCCCCCAACGAGCTCCTGCAGCCTGCCCAGCGCCTCGGCGAAGGTGGACGGGTCTCTCTCGATGACGGCGGGGACTAGCCCGTAGTGTAAGAGCCACGCCGCCTCGTGAACTCTCGCAGCCTCGTAGAACTTGGGCTTCTTCATCGCCTTCTCCTCCTCTTCACCGCTCAACCCGGTGCCCCTCGGCAGGATGAGCACGAACCTCCACTCTTCGGGGAATTCCAGCCTGACTGCGAGCGGGGCTATACGCGTACTCCTACCGCGCCCCGCGTCCACTATGAAACCGCCTCTCATAAACGAGTACACCCCTATACTGGACACTCTCCCCCTGCCCAGCTCCCATGCGAGGTCTAGGGGGCTGTACTCTATGCCGTGGAGCCTCAGGGCGCCCACGGCGATTGACAGGAGTAGCTGAGTAGTGGTTCCGAAACCAGCGTGCCTGGGAGGCACCTCTCTTACGACGGCTCTTACACCCCTGACGCCCCTACCACGCAGCACGCTCGCCAGCGCGGCTTTCTCACCCTCTTCCAGTACAGGCGGTAGCTCGAAGCGGTCGCTTGGGTAGACCTCCACTACTACGCGCGGGCTCTTCACTGCCACTCCGGCACTACCGTAAAGCCTGTAAGGTGCCACGCCGTGCGGGTTCACTAGCCCGAAGTGCAGACGCGACGGGGCCGACACCTCGACGCCTCTGCTCATCCCGACACCACTCTACCGAGGAATTCCACTACGTCCTTATACAGCTTGTTATCGGACACCCTCCCTATTATCCCCCTCACCACATTGAAAAGCGTGGTGTAGTAGCTCGAGCCCTCCACGTCGCCCTTCTCCCTGAGGACGGGTACCTTCGTCGCGTACACGATCATCTCGATTAGCGCGGCGTCGGCCCTGGAATAGGGGGTTAGGGCCTCCCCCACGTCTACGCATAGAGGCTCGAGGTCTACTACCTTGACGCCGTTGGAGGGCCGTACACCGGTGACGAGCGCCTCGATATAGGCCTCAGCCCCGACTAGGCGCGGCGCCTTAACGCATCGGGCCTCCTCGAACTCTAGGCGGGCCTCGACGCGGCCCTTGAAAGCGGAGGCCAAGTATTGAATAGGGTTCCTCGCCAGGTTCAATACAACGAACTTCGCTCGGTCTACGACTCTGTAGAGCCTCGTCTCCGGGTAGAGCCTCGCCCTCAAAAGGTGGCCGGAGGCCCGGAACCCTAAGGGCGTGTGGTAGACCGCGCCGTCTACGTACGTCGAGGCTATCGACTCGTAGACCACGCCAGTGTAAAGCCTGATCATCATCCGGCGTGCCACCGGCCGCGCTACGACTGTCTATAAGCTTATTTGAGTATAATACCCTTCATATACCGTAGAGAGTCGCGGGCAGCGGCTGTTGGAGGAAAAAGGAGAAACAACATGCCCTTCCACAGAGTGGTGGACGAGGTATTCGCGCTCGCCGAGAGAGTGCTGAGGAGTACGGGGCTCTACGGTGTCTTCTTCGTCTCGCTCGTATCGAACTCTATCCCTTTCGTTGCTCTACCCTACCTGGTGTACATAATCGTCTACGCCTCGCGGTTCAGCGACTTCAGGAGCTTGGTCCTCATAGCGGTCGTCAGCGGGATAGGTGCTGGACTAGGCAAGATCATCATCTACTTTATAGGCAGGGGCTTTAGCAGCATATCGCCCGCCTCGAGGACTGCCAGGAACTGGTCGTACCTGGCCTCCAGGCACAAGGTGGCGGGCTTCTTCGCAATCCTGTTCGTGGCTATTACACCAGCCCCCGACGACGTCGTCTTGATACCGATGGGGTTCGCGTCCTACAGCATTGCTTTGTACGCACTCGCTGTGTTCCTGGGCAAGACAGTCCACTCGATACTGGCCGTCGTCTACGGGAGGACAGTGTTAAATCTGTTCGAGGAGAAACTGGGCCTCCCACTCTGGCTGTCCACACTCCTGCTCATCGCGCTGACGGTCGTCGTAATCTACGTAATCGGGCAGGTGGACTGGGTTAAAGCGACCGAGTTATACTCTAGCCGCGGTCTGGCCACGACCTTAAAGTTCGTCCTCGTGTCTGTTGTCGACGCCCTCGTAAAGCCCTTTAGGCACCTCGCCAGGTCGATGACGAGGATACTAAGCTTTATCAGGAGCAGGGTGTAAGAAGTAGGTGGGATGAAGAAGAACCCGGGAATGTAGCCTCGAGCGATGACATGATAGACTTAAAGCGGGCGCTGACCACCTGTTTCTTGGCCGCAAAGTTTAAATTTCACCTGTGAGGAAAAACTAACAGGGGGGACCTTGGCAGAGGAGCCCGTTTCAAAGGCTATGGCAAGGGTAATACTCTACGCGATCTTAGTAGCCATCGTGATGGGCATCCTCCAGTGGTTCTTCACTCAGGGTCTTAGCATGCTGTACGAGGCTACTAAACTGGGCGGCTTCCTGACTTTAATGGACTACGCGGTGTACGTCTACATAATAGTGTTGCTGGTGCTCGGCTGGATGATAGTCAACGCCGTGGCCTCGCTCTTCTACGCCATGACACTGCCCAAGTACGGCAAGTCCACGGCGGCAGCCGTGAGGAGCATGATCAGGATACTGGGTATCGGCGGCCTCCTCGCGGGCATAGCCGGCGGGGTATCGGGCGGGGCAGCCGGGGTGGCCCTTGGAGGCTTCATAGGCTTAGTGGTGGGCTTCGCCACTCAGAACGTGCTGAGCCAGGCCGTGGCGGGCATGTTCATTCTACTGGCGAGGCCGTTCAAGATAGGCGACGTGGTCGACATAGCTGGCGAGAGCGAGGTTACAGTAGAGGACATAGGGTCTATGTTCACAGTCGTTAAGAGGAAGGACGGGCTGACAGTCCTAATACCGAGCTCCATGATCGTCGGCCAGAAGATAGTCATAAGGTCTAGGGCCAGCTAGTCTTCTAACGCCTACCAACTTTTTTTCACTAGGAGCAACGGGACTAGGTTGAGTATCACTAGTAGAAGCACTGTCGTGTCGAGCCCTAGGATAGTCATGACGAAACCGGACGTCAGGGTGCCCACTAGGCTCGAGGCCTCCGCCACTATGTTGAACAGGCCCACGTTGCTCCCGCTTGTCGTAGTAACGTAGAGGGTGTAGATCGTCGTGTCGATCACCAGGTTCGAGATGTAGATCGCCGCCAGGAGGACCGAGGAGGAGCCGAGGTCTGGCCTCCAGAACACGATCCCCGCCACGCTCGCGACCTTGACTAGAGCGGCCAGGGTAAAGGCCCCCTTACTCACGACGTTCGGCGGCAGGACGAGCATTACCGTGAACCCGATCGACTTCCCCAACCCGTACAAGGCGATAACATCCGGGGTCTTGAGGCCCATCAGTCGTATGAACACGAACGGTAGAGGCGTGAACAGGTACTCGTTACCGATCCTGAAGGCGGCTAGCGCGGCGGCGATGAGGGTCAAACTAATCCCGTCCTTGACAAACCTTTCAATGAGGATATTGACTTTCTCGCCGTTGGCGTAGTCTAGGCTGGAGATAGTCAGGTACCCGTGTATCCGTGTAAGGCTTTTCTTAAGGTGGCTCTCTATCCTGGTCAGTATTTTCTCGAAACGTAGCGACGGCTGAGGTACCACCAGTACTAGGAGGGCGCTCCCGGCTAAGACGAATACTGCTATGAGCTGAAAGTACCACGTCTCAAATAGGCTACTCCACACTCTGGAGACGCCTAGCAAGAGTAGTCCCTCGAATAGGACGGCCAGCTGTGCGAGCCTCCTGCTGTAGTGAGACCACTGATGGCTCGGGTAGGACTCGAGAACAGCCGTCTGGCAGCCCGTCTTCACGTACGAGTACGTGACGGCGTGGAGCACGTATGCCGTGTACAGCAAGGCGGCGCTCCTCCAACCGACAGACAGGTAGAAGAGAGGAATGAAGGTGGCGAACGCCAAGAAGCCTATTAAGGTGGGCCTCTTGGTCAGACCAGCGTTTGACAGCAGGTTAGAGTGCCTCAGTGAGGGAATGACCGCGGCGGTCCATAGCGCGTTGAGTAGACCAAGCTCGACTGGGGTGAAGTTGAGTAGCCTGACAGCTACGATGTTGACCAGCAAGTCCATGACGCCCAGTGTCGCTAGCGCTAGACCAGCTATGTAGAGCCACATACGGGTCGCCAGAATTAACTCCCGGGGCGTCTAGTTTTTAAACGGGGGTGTTTCGCGTGGTTAGGCGGATTTCACGTAGCCCCCGAACTGGTCCCAGCCGTAGATCGCCACCCTATCGACGCCCTCTAGTTTGAGCCCGGAGCCCTCGACAACTTCGCCTATCACCTCGTATTCCACGCCGTAGGACTCGAGGTCCTCGACGACCTCTCCTAGGCCCTCCTTGCTCACAGTCATGACCACCCCGTACTCCTCTCCCCCGTTCAAGGACAGCTCGTACAAGCACTCGAGCCGCCCCTCGCAGAGCTCGTAGACCTCCTTAAAGACTGGAGGCGGTCTTTCGACCCTTAAGCCCACCCCGCTCAACCTGGCGATCTCCATCATGGTGAACCCCAGCCCGTCGCTCACGTCCATGCTTGCGTGGACGCTCTTGTAGTTGAGGGCGATCACCGTCCCCACTCTGACGTCAACGAGAGGTCTCCTCGTCTTCTCGACCACCCAGGCGGTCCGCGAGGCCTCCTCTACACCTCTAAGGGCTACGTAGCCCATCGCCCCGTACCTCCCCGTGACGACCACGGCGTCCCCGGGCCTAGCGCCGCTCCTGGGTGGGGGCCTCTTGGCTGTAGTGAAGCCGATCATCGTCACTGATACCCAGGGGGCCCCCGAACTGTTAGTGTCGCCACCCACCCAGCTCACACCGTAGTACTTGAAGGCCTCGCTCAGCCCGCGGACTATGGCCTCCGCATCGGACAGGTCTAGGTCGGGGCTTAGCCCGAGCGAGACGAGCGCGTAGGCCGGTCTCGACCCCTTGGCAACGTGGTCGCTAACGGCCCCTGTAGCGATAGCCCAAGCCGCGTCCTCGAGGCTCCTCCAGGGGAGTTTAACGCCCTTGATAGAGGCGGCGTCGACGGAGGCGACGATCCTAGGAGCCAGAGGCAGGAAGTCCACAGCGTCGTCGGGGAACCCGAGCCGAGAGAGGGGCGGACTCTTGCCGAGGTAGGGGCGTAGCACGCCCTCTATGAACAGCCTCTCCGTGAGCTCCCCCAGCTTCATTAGGGCACCTAACTCATTTTAAGAGAAGCCGATAAATATTCTATCCTGACCTCTCGAATAGGGGTTTGGATGAGCGAGCTGGAGTACACTGCTGAGAGAGCCGGCGCGCACGCCCTCCTCTACGCCGCCTCGACGGTCGTCTATCTCCTAGTCCAAGTCGCTACACTGATGGTTGTGGCCAGGCTGCTAGGCCCCGCCAACTACGGCCTCTACAACCTGGCGGCTATACCCGTAGGCGTGCTATCGCTGCTCACAGACTTCGGGATAGACGCCGCGGTACTGAGGTACTCCTCCCTCTACGCTAGTAGGGGGCTGGTCTGCCGAGTCGCTTCGCTGGCTAAGAGGGCGTTGCTACTCAAGCTCGTTTTGTCTCTATCGGTCGTAGCCCCAGCCCTAGTGCTGGCGGAGCCTCTCGGCCAGGTTCTGAGCAGCAGGAGCGGCATCGGACTCTACGTCTCCCTTTACACTATCGTGCTAGTCCCCCAAGTACTCGCCGCAGACGCCGCTAGCCTCATGGTCGGCCTGGGGAGGGCGGGGGCCAGGACCGTAGTGGTCATAGCCCAACCTCTCGCGAGGCTGGCGGCGGTACTGGCCCTGTTCAGCCTAGTGGGCCCAACGGTTGAAAACGCGATACTCGCCCTGGCCGTCTCCTACGTGGTTGCCATAGCTGTATCGGTTGCCATGGTGAAGGACGTCCTCTCGTCGCCCGGGTGCGGTTTCGAAATGGACGAGGTCGTCGGATACGCGCTGACGGTCTACACGGGGAGCGTGGCTGGAGCTGTTGTCGCTAGGCTACAGGGCTACTTGCTGGGGTTCATAACGGCCTCCATGGGCGTGGCCGGCAACAGCGTGGCGGGCTACTTCAACGCCGCATACAACTTCCTAGGCGCCGTAGGAGCAGTCTACGGGGCCCTGGCAACCCCCCTACTCCCCCTCTTCGTCCACCAGTCGAAGAACGAGGAGGGCTTTAAAGGCATAGTCGAGGCGGTGCTAGCGACCCTCTTCGCTCTCACGCTCCCGCTGTCCCTAGTCTCGATCTTGTACTCCGGCGACGTGATCAGGACGGTGTACGGCCCAGAGTACGCTGAGGCGGGCTTCTACTACACTGTAATATCGGTCTCTCTACTGCTTTGGCCCTTCGGCGTCGTCGCGGGCAACGTGATCCAGGCTTACGGTGTCAAGCGGGTGATCCTGCTCTCCAACACAATATCGCTGGTCTCCGGCGCTCTACTTTACCTCGGGCTGGGCCTAACCCTCGGCGTCGCCGGGCTGGCTATAGCCAGCGCCCTGGCCAGTATACCCGTCCTAGTCTACCAGCTCTCCTACCTCGAGGCCGCCGGTTTCAGGCTAGGGTACTCGAAGTACCTGAAGACCGCTGTAGCGTCCGTGCTCTCGGCCCTCGCCTCAGTCCCCCTGGCGAGGCTCCTAGCGCTGTCCGTCGCTAGGCTCGTACTCGGCTTCACGTTCTCGGCCCTCCTCTACAGCGTGCTCCTGGCGGCCTTCAACGCCCTAGGCGACGTAGAGCTCTCCTTCCTGGTGAGGATCTCCAGGAGCATCCCTGTACTCGGCTGGGTACTCGCGGCCTACGTCGCCTTCTATACCAGGCTGAGAGACTCCCTGGTGAGGCTGTTCTGAACCGATAAATTGCCTGGTAGCCTAATTATAGAGGACACGAGGTGTTTACACTGGGGGTAAAGGGCATTAAAGAGCTGGTCAGCGTACGAGAGGCCGTCTCTAGGCTGGCTAAAGTACTAGCGAAGATAGAGCTGGGCGTGGAGGAAGTAGAAGTTCTGGAGGCCTACGGTAGGGTCCTAGCAAGCGACGTCGTCGCCCTAGTAGACCACCCGGGCTTCGATAGGAGTGCGGTGGACGGGTACGCGGTCGTAAGCTCCGACACGTATAGTGCTAGCATGTTTAACCCAGCCGAGCTGGAGGTGGTGGAGGCCTTCGCCATAGGCCCTGGCAAGGCGAGGCCGGTCAGTACCGGCGAGCCCCTGCCGAGTGGGGCCGACGCCGTGGTGATGGAGGAGGACGTGAAGAGGGTCGGCGGTAAGATACTCGTATACAAGCCGGTGGCCCGGGGCTCCAACGTCTCGAGGCGCGGAGAGGACTTCGCGAGGGGGGAGGTGCTGGTCAGGGCTGGAACAGTCCTCGACTTCAGGAAGATACCCATCATATACGCGTCCGGCCACAGCACTGTAAGAGTCTTCAGGAAGCTGAGAGTAGGCGTGGTGACTGTAGGCAGCGAGGTCGTCGAGCCCGGCCCCGACACAGCGGGCCTTGAGAGAGGCCGCGTCTTCAACTCTACGGGATACGTTGTGCTGTCATACCTGAGGAGGCTCCCATTCATTGAGGCCAGGTACTACGGCGTCGTACCCGACGACCTAGGCCTGCTCGCCGACTTCGCAGCCAGAGCTCTCGCGCTAAACGACGTCGTCGTAACCACCGGTGGTACTGGGCCGGGCGAGGGAGACCTGGTCTACGACCTCGTCGAGACGCGCGGGGCCTGGGTCTTCAGGGGCGTGGCGATGAGGCCCGGTAGGCCGACCAGTGCGTCGGTGATCGACGGGAAGCCCGTGCTCCACCTCAGCGGCTTCCCGCTTGCTGCGTGGGTCGGCCTGGAGGGGGTCTTCAGGCCGGCGATGGTCGAGGCGCTCGGCTTGAAGGGGTTCAGCAACCAAGTCGTCTACGCCAAGCTCGCGAGGAGGCTGCCTAACCAGGCGGGCTACACCACGTTCGTGAGAAGCACGTTGACCGGCGGCGTCGGGGGCCTGCCGCTAGTGGAGCCGTTCATGTTGAGGGGTAGCGGGTTGTTGAGGAGCCTAGCGGAGACGAACTCGTACATCCGGCTAGAGGAGGGTAGTGAGGGGTTCGAGGAGGGCGAGGTAGTGCCCGTCTACCTGGACTGGCCTTAGACGAGCGCCCACGCTATGAGAGTCCGCCCGTAGAGGGTAAAACGGCCGGGTCTCACCGATGAGCCTGGAGGAGGAGGGGACTAGTAGCGGGGGTCGGGAGGCCAACCCGTGTGGCGAGCGGAGCCGGAGTCGTTGCCGCGACGGCTTGCCCCCTCGTGCCCCGTGAGTCGTCTCTGGCGCCCTGGGAGGCCCTACGAGCGGAAAAAGCGCGAGGTGAGTTAACGGGCCAAAAACTCGGGGGCCTACAGAGCCGACAGGAAAACGTCCTTGACTACCTCCTCGGTGACGGGGAAGGGCGTGTTCCCAACCATGTACTTTAGCCTGCTGAACAAGAACTCCGCGACTCTGCTCGCGTCGTTCTCCTTGAAGCCGTAGTCGCTCAGCCTCTCCTTGAAGCCGACCCGCTCTTGGAAAGCCTTAACGCTCTTCATAGCCCTCTCGGCGTCCTCGGCGACAGGCTTGATGTACGGGTTTATAGGCTTGAGCAGCCTCGCGGACACCTCGGGGAGCACCTTGTGGGTGTAGTAGACCACCCGCGGCCCCAGCAGCGCTAGGCCCGCCCCGTGGGCCAGCCTGGGCTCGAAGCCGCTGAGGACGTGTTCTATCCCGTGGACGAGGTGGGTAGACGCCATGTCTATGCTCAGGCCCGCCAGCATGCTGGCGTAGAGCATGCTCGTCCTCAGGCCGACGTCCTTCAAGTTGTTGACCAGCCTTGGGAGCTTCTCGCCTATTATAGCGATCGCCTCGTACGACAGAGTCTCGACCAAGGGGTAGGATACTGTGGACGTAGCGGACTCGTAGGCGTGGTAGAAGGCGTCTAGGCTCGTGTAAACGGTCTGCTCCAGGCTGAGCGTCAGGGTGTACCTGGGGTCGTCCACGCTGACGTCCGGGTAGGTCACAGAGAGACCGTGCTTCTCCCTCGTCTCGTCCACGGTGACGACAGCGTACCTGTCGACTTCAGTGCCGGTCCCGTGGGTCAGGTTGACGGCGAGTAGTGGGAGCTTCCTCTTTGGCTTGGCCCCCTTCAGCAGGTCCTCGAACCTCGCCCCAGCCACCGCTATCACCGAGGCGACCTTCGCCACGTCGATCACGCTACCCCCTCCAACGGCCACCACTGCGTCAACGCTCTCCCGCCAGAACAGCTCGCCCGCCCTGAGCGCCTGGCTGAGGTACGGGTTAGGCGCCACGTCGCTGAAGACTACGTACTCGACCCCCCTCTCGCTCAGGATCTTCAAAAGGTCGTCGAGGGCGCCGGAGACCTTCGCCGACTGCCGGCCCGTGACTACACCCACCTTCTTCTTACCCTCGAGAAACCACGCGGCCTTCTCGAGAGAGTTCTCCCCGAAATAGAGGGTGACTTCTTCGTGCTTCAGTCTAAAGGGCCTCACTTTGCCCACCTTGTCTAGTTTTCTCTACAATCCTATTTAATTCTTGTCTATGACGACGAAGTCTCTCACGGCTAGAAGCCCGTAGATCCTCGCGGAAGCCTCGATTAGGCCGAACAAGGGGATGGTGAAGACGAGTACGGGCTCCCCGGCCTTGTACGAGCCGTAGAGGTACGCCGACGCGTAGTATAGGCCGGCCGGCAGTATGAACCAGATTATGCCTGCTGCCAGCACGGCCGGAAGCATCGCCCAGGACGCGGTGAAGACCAGGCTCCAGAAGAACGCCCTGAACCCTACGACGAGCTTCATGGGCAGGGGGCTGTGCTTGACGTCCGAGATGACCCCCTTGAACCACCTCCCCCTCTGCTTGATCAGGTCGGCTATGCTGTTGGGGCTCTTGATGAGGACCCTCGTGCCGCTCTGCCACGTTTTGTACCCCCTCTTGACGAGCTCTACAGAGAACCTGAAGTCCTCGGTGATACTCCTGTAGCTGAACCCCACATCCTTCAACACCCTCCCCTTCACTATGAGCAGCTCGCCGTGCAGCCCTAGGAGCGGCCTCCCGAGCAGTCCCGTGAAGAACCTGTACAGGGTCACGTCGTCTAGGAACCTGGCCCAGTCCATGACGTAGGCCAGCTTGCTCCTCCCCATCCTCGGCACGAGGACGCCGTTCCCGACGAAAACACCCCTAGACTCGTAGTAGGGTATCTCGTAGAGGAAGTCGTCGTCCAGGATGATGTTGTCGTCGTCTATGAAGACGTACCACTTCTCCCTGTCCACGTAGTTTTCGATGAAGTAGTTAAGGGCCCTCCCCTTACCGACGAGGTCCCTCCTGTACCCCCTGGGGACGACCACGAGCTTGACGTGCCCGAGCCTCCTCAGCTCGGGTAGTAGCGGCGACTCCTCGTCTACTACCAGCGTTACGCCCCCGAACCTCCTCGCGTGGTAGCGGACCGTCTCGAACAGGCTCTTCCTCACCCTCTCGTCGGCCTTGGAGACGACGACGATCTCGAAGCTGCTCGCCTTCACGCCCCCTCTCTTAGGCCTGTACAGGATGTAGCCGGTCAAACCTATGGCGAGAATAGCCATGTAGGCTACGGCCAGCCCCTCGACGACCCCTATAGCGTCGCTGACTAGGTCCGGCATCACTACCACATTACTGTTGACAGAGAATACTGAGTGCGTCGAAAAATAAAACCGTTTCCGGGGGCCGGCGAAGACGTGGACAGGCTCATTGGGCGGAAGGCTTAAAAGGGGACTCAAAGGTATCATGTGATACAAACCCCCAGCGGTGCCTAGTATGAGGTTCGACAGGAGAGTACTAGCCCTAGTCGCAGTAGCAGTCTTCACGAGCATAGTCTTCGCCAGCGTCTTCGTGTACTACCCGGCATGGGTGACCGTCAGCCCCGTACAGCCGCCCGTCTACTTCGCGACGGGCTCGAACGCCAACCAACAGGACCTGGGCCCGAACAACACCATTGGCGTTTCGCTCGGGCCTAACTCTGCGAGTCTCGCCATCACGATACACCCCACCTACCAGGTGTCGTACTACAAGGACATCGTCCGCATAGTGAACGGTGACTCCTCGAAGGTGTACTACGCGTACCTGAGAGTCTATACCGCCGCGACGGGTCTACCGGACGGCTCCCAGCTAGTCCTTTACGTGTACAGTAAGGGTGCCTCTAGGAGTCTCTCCGGCTACCAGCCGCCCACTCCGGTATCGGGCACCTACCTTGCCAGCCTCGACCTGATCACCGCAACATCGCAGAAATTCCCGATAACGATCTCGGCGGGCAGCCCGGTGGAGATCGACCTCTACGTGTACATACCAGAGGGCTCCACGCCACCCGCGTCAGTTACCGCCAAGCTACTCCTAGTCTACACCACGTCTTCTACTGAGACGCCGCCGTAAACACGACACCATTAAAACACTTTTTTATCAACTCTAACAACCTCCGCGGTGCTATCATGTACCCGAGGGACCTGCCTCTACTCGTTGTAGCGGTACTGTTGGTCGCGGCGTTCCTAGCCCCTTATCTAGGCCTCCCGCCCTTCGCTCTAAGCCTTGTCGCCGGCTACTCAATGTACCCCTCTCTCAAGCCGGGCGACTTGGTCTTGAGCACCGCCGTCTGGCTGGCGGGCTTCTCGAAGGGCGACGTAGTGATCTACTGCACAGGCTTATTCCACTGCGTGGTGCACAGGGTCGTGGAAGTAGCCGGAGGCGCTGTCGTGACTAAGGGGGACTTCAACCCGGCCCCAGACCCTCCCGTCCCGGAGACGGCTGTCAAGTACAGAGAGGTCCTCGCAATACCGCTGGAGGTGTGGCTCCCGCTGGCGGTGATACTGATGACCTCGCTGTTCGTACCCCTCTGGGACCTGAGGCGACTCTTCCAGCCCCTACACTTAGAGACCACCTTGTTCGCCCTGTTCGTAACGCTCTACGCCGTGTTCACAGCCCTCTACGTGGTGGGCCAGCCGCCCTATAGAACCGTCCTCCAAGCCCCCAGCGTTGAGCTCGCGGGCTACGAGATCTCCGGGGACTACACGGCTCTCACACTGGACTACTCGACCTACAACACCAGTATAGCCGGCGTCTCCAGCTGTAGTGTTGTAAGCCCTGCCGGTCTCTACCCCTGCACCTTCGCAGAGGTGGTCAACGGTAGCAGGGTGGTAATCGGTGTACCATCATTCTTGTACAAGAAGCTCTTTCAGGCCGGGGTGAACTACTTCTACGTGAACCTGACCGCGAAGCTCGACAGAGGCCTCCTCATAGGCTACTACCCGGTACACTTCACTCTACGCAAGCCGGCGGTGAAGGTGGAGGGCTGTACCCTGCTCGTCGAGAACACCCTGCCCTTCCCCCTCGAGAACGTCTCGGTGAGAGTCACTTACGTGAACTCTACGTGGGTCGGCCTAGTGAACGTCGTGCACAGCCGGGATGAGTCCTTTGACGTGACAGTAGAGCCGATGGAGACGTACAGGCTGGAGCTCCAGGGGGTATTCGACTACGCGTATGTAAGAGTCTCCTACTACTACGGGAACGAGAGCGTGGTCTGGGTTGGGAGAGTCGAGCCCTGTAGTCGGTGAGGGGGAGAGGTACGAGAAGGTCCACTACGTCACGGGGCTCCTCACCCTGTTCTACGGAGTCTACATGGTCCTCGCACTAGTGCTACCGCTCTACAGGGTCTACGGGGTCCTCGACGGTCTGGTAGCGTTCTCCTACTACCGGGTCACCTACTTCGGCGCGCCGATAACGGTAGACGAGCTCGACAGAACGAGCTACATGGCCGCCCCCCTCGTCCTGTTTACCGTCTACATGGTGTTCAGCGGGGCCAACCTGCTGCTCGCCCTATTAGAGGGCGAGGACTACACTGTCCAGCTCAGGCTGTGCTTCACGGGAGGGCTGGTGGGCGCGGTCTCCTCGGCGGTGTTCCTGGGCCTCTACAGCTACTTCTTCACGAGGGCCCTCTCGACCCTGTCCTTCAGCCTAGACCACGTTACCTCGGCTGGGAGGCTGATACTGGGCTCGTCGAACGTGCAGCAATTCCCCTACACGGGCCTGCTGCTGAACCCGCTGGTACACCTAGTACTGGCCTTGGCCACGCTCCTGTCCTCCACCCTGTCCACCCTACTCCACACAAGCCGCGGCTGGCCGCCGGAGCCCCACGAAGCAGAGGGCCCCAATCACGCTAGGTAGTTACCGCCTCGGGGGCCCAGAACCTCTTCATCACCAGTAGCAGTGATACAAGCGCTAGCAGGCCTATGAAGGAGTTGGCGGCGACGTCTACGAGACTCACATTAGACCCGGAGTAGAGCAGCATGAACCAGCCCGAGGCGAAGCAGGCCGCGCCGACAGCGGTCTCGAAGACGCGCCTCTTGAAGGGCAGGCCCTCGTAGAAGCCGCCCCGGATCCAGGGCAGAACTGCGAGGGAGAGACCTGTCAACCAGACGAGTATACTGTAACTGAAGTCGAAGAGCTTCAGGAGAGACGCGACTGGTATCAGGCCCTCCACGGTCAAGTAGCCTAGGAGGAGTCCCACCAGCCCAAACGAGAAGACAACGTTGTTAGCCACTATAGGCACGCCTCTGACACCCGTCACCCTTGCCAGCGACGGGGGCGCCATTTTGTCGACCGCGAGTGCGTACAATATCCTAATAGCCGCTAGCCAGATTGTGTAGGCAGTGTTGAGGAACCACATGAAGGCCGCTAGTCCTGCCAGGAGTATCAAGTACTTGTCGCTGGTGAAGAGGGACAGGTACACGAAGATCGACGGGGGTACCAGGGGCGTCCCGCTGAGGCTCCCCAAGACTCCGCGGTAGGTGTAGTAGAGGTAGGAGTACGACGCGACGAAGCTTACCCCTAGCTTGGCCTCGACGACGAAGGGGACTAGGAGGTAGAGAGCGAAGACTGTAAGGAAGCCGAGCAGGTAGCCCCTCGTGTACGACTTCACCGGGTCTTCGACCTCGCCGGCTACGAAGCTGGCCGACTCCAGCCCCGCGTAAGCCCAGAGAGCGGCGACCATCATACCACCGGTAGCGGCCGCGAGAGGAGCCGGGGTTAGAGGGGTCACCCCTCTGACGGCCCCCTTCAATGCGGCGTTCTCGAGTAGCACGGGGTTTAAACCGGTCGCTCTAGCCCAGTTCTCGTAAATAGTGCCAGGGTCTGCGAGGTACAGGGCCACCGTGTACGCCAGCGTGATTAACAGCGGCGTTACCACTATTGGGGCTAGGACCCACTTCAGCCGCCTAGTCCTAACGCTCGCGAGGATGAATAGTGCCGCTACCACTAGTACGCCCAGGTAGAGCTCCGTCAAAGGCTGGTTTAACACCACGCCCAGGTCCACCAGGAGCTGGTCGCCGGAGGCGAGCCCAGCCAAGAGGACGTCCCCCGCCAGCGCCTTGAGCCCGTAGTAAACGAGGAAGCCTAGAGAGAGCAGACCACCGCTGGCGGCCATGTAGTACCAGATCGCGATGAAGGCCACGACGGGAGAGACGGCCCTGGATATCAGCACGTAGGGCGCGGCCGCCCTCTGGACGTTAAGCGCGACGTACATGAAGGCGAGGACCACGGGGACGTAGACCAGGCCAGCGAGGAGGTAGGCAAGTAGGTTCGAGCCCCCGTAGAGCCCGGGCGTACCCAGCATCTGGATTGTGAAGAAGGTGAAGCCCGAGGCTACGGGGTTGGCGACGACCCAGAGGAAGACCTCGAACCAGCCGAGCCCCCGCTCGAGGGTGTAGACCTTCCACTTCTTGATCAAGAGCCTACCCATGTTGTTTTTCCTGTTCCTAAAAAATAAAAATTACGTGTCCGGCAGGGCGTTGTAGAGGTACTCCTCGTACCCCTTTAAGTCGAGTAGCCCGTGCCCGCTGAGGTTGAAGACTATGACGGGTCTCTCGCAGGACCCTCTGTACTTCCTCGCTATGTCTATCACGGCCTTCACGGCGTGGGCGCTCTCCGGGGCGGGAACTACCCCCTGCAACCTCGCGAACAGGACGCCGGCCTCGAACACCTCCCTCTGCCCGTACGCCACGGGCTCCACTAGCTTGTGGTTTACGAGTATGCTTAGCGACGGCGCCACCCCGTGGTACCTGAGCCCCCCGGCGTGTATGGGGGGCGGGACGAACTCGTGCCCGAGCGTGTGCATCTTCAACATCGGCGTCAGCCCGGCCGTGTCACCGAAGTCGTACCTGTATTCGCCTCTGGTCATGGACGGCACTGCTCTGGGCTCTACGGCCACGAACACGGCGCTCGTCTTCCCTCTAAGCCTGTAGTAGAGGAAGGGGTACGCCAGGCCGGCGTAGTTGCTCCCGCCGCCGACAGCCCCCACGACGTATGCCACGTCCTCGACTCCGACACCCAACTCCTCCAACTGCTTGACCGCCTCCTGCCCTATCACGGTCTGGTGTAGGAGGACGTGGTTGAGGACGCTTCCGAGGCTGTACTTGGCCTCTCCCCCGCTGTTGATGACGTCCTCTATGGCCTCCGATATCGCGATGCCGAGGCTGCCCGGGTGGTCCGGGTTCTCCTGGAGCAGCTTCCTGCCGAAAGAGGTTACACTGGAGGGGCTGGGGTAGACCTCGGCCCCGTAGGTCTCCATCAGTATCCTCCTGAAGGGCTTCTGGTTGTAGCTCGCCCTCACCATGAAGACCCTTACCTTGATGCCCACTAGGCTACCGGCTAGAGATAGGGCGCTACCCCACTGCCCAGCGCCAGTCTCTGTACTGAGCCTCTTTACGCCCTCGAGCTTGTTGTAGAACGCCTGGGCTATCGCGGTGTTGAACTTGTGGGAGCCAGCAGGCAGGACCCCCTCGTACTTGAAGTATATCCTCGCGCACGTGTCGAGGTACTTCTCGAGGTTTCTCGCCCTTAGCAGCGGCGTTGGCCTCCCGGCTTGCAGGTAGTACTCGGAGAGCTCGTCGGGTATTTTGATGAACCTCTCGTCGCTGAACTCCTGCCTGACGAGTTCCCTGGCGAAGAGTGCGTGGAACATCTCGGGTTTCACAACGGTTCCGTCCGGCAAGATGTAGGGGGATATCTTCTCCGGGAGGTCTGGGACTATGTTGTACCAGGTATTAGGTAGGAGGTCGGGTCTTTGGGAAGACCTTAACTCCATTCCAACATGGTCCCACCAATCCCATATCGGAGGCCCCCCTCAGTATAAAAGCTTTCACTTTATAGAGCCGCTCCGTGTATTAAAGCAGTAAGTGGTGTAAGTATGGGAAAGTACGGCCTCTTGACCGAGAAGCAGTACGAGGTCTTGAAGCTGAGAGCCAAGGGTCTCACCCAGGCAGAGGTCGCTTCCAGGCTGGGGATGTCTAGGTCGGCGGTTGCTATCGCGGAGAAGAGGGCCCTCAGGAAGATAGAGCTCGCGGCCGAGACCCTCAGGGTCTACCGGGAGATCATGGCCGTGAAAGTGATAACGCTCGACGAGGGGGTTAGGCTAGTCGACGTACCCAGGACGGTCATCGACGAGGCAGACAAAGCGGGGGTCAAAGTCAAGGCGAACTTCGACTACATATTCGGGCTTCTACGTTTCAAGGCAGGCGCCGGCTACCCTAGGCTCAAGAAGAGGGTCAAGATCTACCTGATGAGGGACGGGAGCATAGACGTGGAGGAGACCGGCTGAGGCCGTGTTCGGAGAGCCCGCTTGACCAGGTTTTTAACCCCTTAAGGATATAGAATAGTATCTCCTACGGCCCGTGTTGAGGGTAGTAAGCATGCTCGTATCCAAGGAGGTCAGGAATTTTACTGCGGGCGTGCTCGAGGTTTCCACGGGAAGTCCCCTTCTAGTCGTGAACGAGCAAGACGCTCTCGAGATGAGTTTAACACCCCACTCTAAGGTCCTCGTCAAGTACGAGGACAGAGAGGCCTACGCCACGGTTACGCTGACCAAGACCATGGTGGCGAAGGGGAGGGTTCTCGCGTCTATCGAGCTGGCCGATAAGCTCGGCCTGAAAGAGGGCTACCCGGTTCAGGTCAAGCCCGCAGGCCTCCCCGGGTCGTACGCGTACCTGCTCAAGAGGATTCGGGGGGAGCGTCTGAGCTACAACGAGATGTACTCGATAATAAGAGACGTCGTGAACGGGGCATACGGCGAGGCCGAGATAGCCGCTTTCTTGCTCAGCCAGCAGTTTTACGTCCTAGACGAGGACGAGCTCACGAGCCTGATAAAGGCCATGGTAGAGACAGGGGTGAAGATAAGCTTCGACGAGCCCGTCTTCGACGAGCACAGTATTGGCGGAGTCCCGGGGAACAGCAAGGTCGCGATGGTGGCGGTACCCATTGTCGCGTCGTTCGGCCTGCTCATCCCGAAGACTAGTAGCAGGGCTATAACCAGCCCGGCTGGCACGGCCGACACGATGGAGGTCCTAGCGAGAGTGGACTTCACAGCGGAAGAGATAAGAGAGCTCGCCAAGAAGACGAGAGGGCTCCTGGTCTGGGGCGGGAAGCTCAACCTGGCCCCAGCAGACGACATCTTCGTGAACGTGGAGAGGAAGCTTTCCATAGACCCGTGGCACCAGATGGTCGCGAGTATACTGAGCAAGAAGCTCGCGATGAGCGTCGAGTCCCTGGTGATAGACATTCCCGTCGGGAAGAAGGCGAAGATAGAGGAGCCGGGCCACGCAGACCAGCTGGCGGGCCTCTTCATAAGGCAGGCCGCGAAGCTCGGCATGAGGGTCAAGGTGGCCATCACGTTCGGGGGGCAGCCCATAGGCATGAGCGTGGGGCCCGCCCTCGAGGCGAAGGAGGCGTTAGAGGCCCTGTTGAACAGGAGGGGCTCGAGGAGCCTCGTCGACAAGGCTGTCCTGATAGCCGGCTTGACCATGGAGTTGAGCGGTAAGGTGCCGCCTGGTCAGGGCGAGAGCTACGCAAGGGAGCTGTTCTCCTCGGGCAGGGCCTACGAGAAGTTCAAGGAGATAATCGAGGCCCAGGGCGGCAACCCCAACATTAAACCCGAGGAGGTCCCGCTTGGCAAGTACACTTACACGTTCAAGTCGCCTCTAGAGGGGGCGGTGACGTACATCGACAACGCGGCGGTAACCATGGTGGCTAGAGCGGCGGGGGCCCCGTTCGACAAGGGCGCCGGGGTACAGTTCCACGCGAAGGTGGGCTACAGGGTCAACAAGGGCGACCCCCTGTTCACCTTATACAGTAACAGCGAGAGCAGGCTCGAGGAGGCCATCTCGCTGGCGTCGAAGTACTCCCTTATAACCGTGGAGGGCATGTTACTGAAGACTCTCCCGTGACCCCCAGCTCCGCTTAAAGCTTATTTCGTTCAACAGGGATTAGCCTCTCCAAGTGCAGAGGTGTACTCGCGTGTACGACGTAGTAGTGGTAGGTTCGGGGGTCGGCGGGCTGTACTCCTCGCTCGTGCTGGCCTCCAAGGGCTTCAAGGTAGCCCTCGTGGAGAGCAAGCCTAGGGGGAAGATCGGGGACAAGACCTGCGGCGACGCTATCGGGGTGCACCACTTTGAGCACATCGGGCTGCAGATCCCCGACAACGTGTTAGACCACAGGTATAGGGGTGTGAAGATAAAGAGCCCCAGCGAGGAGCACGAGATAATCGTCCCGGGAGAAGGGGTCAGCGTCAACAGGGTCGGGTTCGGGCAGTGGCTACTGAAGAACGCCCTAGACCGGGGTGTCGAGCTGTACGACGAGCACTTCCTGGTCGGCGTGGAGGTCAGGGAGGGGAGGGTGAGCAGCGTAAAGGTGAAGAAGACCGGGGGAGGGGTAGCCGACCTGAGGGCGAGGTTCTACATAGACGCGAGTGGCGCGAGGCCCGCTCTGAGGACCAGGCTACCCGAGGACTGGCCCATCGCCGAGAGGCCGTACGAGACGGACTTCAACCTGGCGTACAGGGAGGTCGTCGAGCTCGAGAGCGGGGTGAGCGAGGCGGACGTCCACTACGCCGTCATATACCTCAACACGAGAGTGGCCCCCGGCGGCTACTGGTGGATGTTCCCCAAGAACAGAGAGGGCACGGTGGTGAACGTCGGGCTCGGGGTGATAGGGGGGTCGGGGCTCAACCCGAGGCACAACTACGACAGGTACTTGAGGGAGAGGTTCAAGGGGAGGGTAGTCCACGCGGGGGGAGGTATTGTGCCGACGAGGAGACCCCTCCCAACAATGGTCTGGAGTAACGTGGGGAGCGTGGGGGACGCAGCGTACACCGTGAACCCAGTCCACGGAGGCGGGATAGGGTCGACTATGGAGGCCGCGAACATACTAGCAACACACCTGGCGAACGTCCTTGAGCAGGGGGAGCCGGACACGGGCAACATGTGGGAGGTGAACTTGAAGTACCTAGAAGCGTACGGGGTCAAACAGGCCAGCCTCGACGTCCTTCGCATGTACCTCCAGAGGCTGTCCAACGACGACTTCGACTGGATAATAAGGAACAGGCTGGTAGACGGCTCGGCCGTATACGACATAGGCGTAAAGGGTAGCCTGGGGGACAGGGTCGTCAGCTCTGTCAGCACAGTGATCAAGCTCCTCGGGAGGCCTAGCCTGCTGGGGGAGCTGAGGATAGTCAGGAACTACATGAACAAGGTTACGACCTTGTACAGGGACGAGTACCCGAGGAGCCCCGAGGGGATTAGGAGCTGGGCGAGTAGAGTCGAGGAGCTGTTCGAGGAGTATGCGAGACTCATAGGGTTCGACAGGGGACCTAGAGTTAAATGGTGACAGTAGCCGGCGTAGACCTGCGGGGGAGCGATCGAAGGCCCTCGGGCGTAGCGGTGATTTCGGGGAGGGACCTACGCGTCGAGTCGCTGTACAGCGACGAGGAGATAGTAGACTTCCTCACGCGCCATAAAGCCCTGGTTGTCGCCATCGACTCCCCCCTCTCGCACAGCCCCTCCTACAGGCACGTCGACAGGGTTATGGTCAGGCTGGGCTTCAGGGTGCTCCCGCCTGGCTGGAGGGGCATGAGCATGCTCGTCGAGAGGGGGGTGAGGCTCGCCTCGCGCTTAAGCAGCATGGGCGTAGTCGTGCTCGAGACGCACCCCAGGAGCGCGCTCAAGTCGAGTAAGTGCCACGGCCTGGGCGAGCTGGCGTCAAGGCTAGGATTGGCCTTGCCTGGCAGGCTCACGAGGGACGAGGAGGACGCTGTGGTAGCCTCGGCTGTGAGCCTTATGTACGTGGAGGGCGCAGTCGTCGAGGTAGAGGGCGTGGACGGCAGGATCTACCTGTTGCCCCCTGTATGCGGGGGCTCAGACTAGGGCGGAATATACCTTGTCGGCTACGTAGTTCAAGAGCACCTTCTTGTCCACTAGCGAGAGGAGCTTCCTCGACAGGGGGATGCTCACCTTGGCGCCGCTGGCGTACATGTGCCCTCCCCCACCCAGCTTCACCGCGACCCTTCTAACGTCTACGCTCCTACTCCTCAGGCTCAGCTTCCCGTCGGCCGATGCTATCACGGCGACGTCGGCGCCGTACCTGGAGAGCAGGTAGGCTGCGAGGAAGCTGTTCTCGACATCGCTATTCTCGTAAGCCGCGACCACGCGGATACCGTCCGCCTCTCTAACGACAATGCTCTCTACGCTGGACAGGGCCCTGAGCTCCCCGTCCACTGCTTCCTCCACTTTTTCAGTGAAGCTACTAGTCCAGGCCCTCCCCTTAAAGACCTCCCTCATGACCTTCAACCTCCACGAGTCGCTGTCGCCCCTCCTGATGAGCCTGAGGTACCAGCCCCCCCTCCAGTGGTCGAACGTCCACAAGTCCCCGGCGCAGACGCCCGGGACGAGTTCCTCGGCTATCTCCCTGTTCACCCTCCCCGCGGCGTAGTACCTGTAAACGACGCCGGTCGCGCACGTCGACGTGTCGAGGTATAGCTTGACGCCGACCCCACGTATCGCTGCCACCCACTCGCCATCCCACAGGTGGTGGTCGTACCACTCCACGCTCACACCTTTCGCTGCGAGCTCTCTGATCGAGCCTACTAGCTCGGGGAAACCGCCTGGGTTGACGCCGAGGTCTATCACTACCAGCTTCTCCACCTCCTTGATCTTGCCGAGTTTTTCGCCGAGTAGTCTGTGCAGTTTGTAGGGCTCGGTGAAGTAGACGTACCTAGGCCACTCCCCTGAAGCCAGCGCGTAGACGCCGGCCCCCGCTACACCGTCCATGTCTGTGTGCGTTATGACGGCGTACTCGGCCACTATAAACCACGCTCTCTTAACACTCTGATTAAAGGGTGTTTTTAAAAGGTGCGATGTCCGCTCACGGAGGTTTAGGCAGAATCTTGTTGTAGAAGTCCGCGAAGTCCCTGAGGAACCTACTAGGCTGGTCTAGGTACAGCGCGTGGCCCGCGCCCTCGTAGACCACTAGCTCCCCTCCCGCGGCTGAGGCGAAGTCCCTCAACTCAGCGTAGTCGACTACGTCGTCTCTCTCCCCGTAGAAGATCCTCATTCTCACCTTCATTCTCCTGAAGGCGTCTACAAACTCCCCCGCCCCGACTGGCGCAACTAGTAGAAGACCCGCGACAGGGTTTGACGTGGCGTACCTCAGGGCGATGTAACCGCCGAGGCTCGCCCCTACGACTAGGGGCGGGACTTCGCCGAAGAACGCCTTGTAGGCGCTCTTGGCAAACTCCACGTTCTCCACGGGGCTCCTGGTGTGTTTGATGCACTTCGAGACCCTACCGTACGGCATGTCTACTGCGATGTAGGGGATCCTCCTCCCGTCGAGTTCGCCTAGGAGCCCTATGTCCCTCCAGGCATCGCTAGTGAAGCTGTACCCGTGTAGGAGTAGGACTGGTATGCCTGGCCTCTGCTCGTATATCACCCTGCACCTGTTGTCCCCGTAGCCGTAGAGGTCCTCGCGCATTTGCCTCACATTTTCCATTTTTAGCTCACTGGGGTAATATCCCTATCCGTTACATCAAGTTTAATAGTCTCCAGGGGGATTAGTTAGCCAGGGCTTTGCTGAAGGTCAGGGTGCTAGATCACCCGTACATACAGGTAGTCCTCACCACTCTAAGAGACAAGAGCATCAGGCAGATAGAGTTCAGGAAGGCCATGGTAAGGCTCGGCAGGGCCATGGGCTTTGAGATAACGAGAGACCTAGATTTGGAGCGCGTGGAGGTCGAGACACCACTAGGCGTCAAGACGGGGGGTGTCAGGTTCAAGGACATGGACAAGGTGGTGATAATAACCGTTTTGAGAGCAGGCATGCCTATGACGGAGGGGCTGATAAAGATCTTCTACAACGCTAGGCAAGGTGTAGTCTCTGCGAGGAGGGTGGAGGAGAAGGGGATGCACCCGGACAAAACCTTCGACGTCGAGATCACGTACGTGAGGCTGCCGAAAATAAGTAGTGAGGACACCGTCATCATAGTGGACCCTATGCTGGCTACGGGCTCGACGATCAGGGAGGTCCTCAAGATAGTGCTGTCCAAGAGCAGGCCCCGGAAGGTCTTCGTCGTGGGAGCCATAGCTACACCGCTCGCGATCGACAGGGTTAGAGAGGTGGTCGAGGAGTACAACCTGGACGCCACGATCTACACAGCGGCGGTCGACCCCACAGTCAACGAGAAGGGCTATATAGTCCCCGGCCTAGGTGATGCAGGGGACAGGGCATTCGGAGAGTGAGCCTGACCGGGTCAGAGCGCTGGTGGAGACTCGTTTGGTGGATAGGGCTCTCGTGTTCGACTACGACGGGGTACTGGCGGAGATAGGGAGAGACTTCCCCCTGCCCTGGGTGCAGGGCGTTCTCCGAGAGCTGAAGAGGAAGTACAGGCTGCTGATCGCCTCTACGAGGAGCACGGGTTTCCTGGTCGAGCAAGTCCCCTCTGCCGACGCGTACATCGGGGTTAACGGCCTCGAGGTCCTCGCGGGGGGCTACCTCGTGTACCCCTTGGGGGCTCTCGACGAGCGCAGGTCTAGAGACGTCGAGGAGCTGTACAAGAGGCTGAGGGAACCTTGCCTCCGGGTAGAGCTGAAGAAGAGCCTTCTAGGGAGGGCTCTCGGGCTGGGGGTCGGGTGGAGGAGGTGCCCCGGTAAGCCGGCGGACGTCGTCGCGGTCGAGGAGGAGTCTGAAAAGAGGGGGCTCTTCGTGTTCAAGTACCAGCGCCCGTTCATAGAGGTCTACGTAGCTGAGACGAGCAAGGCCGTAGGGTTGAGGGTTGCCAGGGCGCTTCTCGGAGTCTCAGAGGTCTACTTCTTCGGGGACAGCGAGAGCGACATAGAGGTGTTCGGCGAGGTCGAGCACCCCGTCTTCGTCAGAAACGAGTACAACCGCCACCTGAGCCCGCCAGGTGTCGTGGAGGTCTGGCAACAGGACCTGCCCGCGTTCTTGAAGAGACTGCTCTAGCCCACCGTCACTTCCTCGACTACAGCAGAGTACTCTTTTACCGTTCTCCCCACCTCCGACTCTACGGTCTCCACCATCGTCCTGAGCTTGTCTCTCGACGGGGCCTCTATGTAGAACCTTATCTTAGGCTCTGTACCGCTACGCCTTACTAGGAACCAAGAGCCGTCGTCGTAGTCGTACCTGTACCCGTCTATGAGGGTCTCCCTCAAGGGCTCCCCGAACTTGTTCCTGAGGTTCTCGGCCAGCCTGCGGTAGACGGCGTCCAGCTTCTCCTCTGGCTTCAACTTGTAGCTCCTCCTGTCCCACGGGTACTCCTTAATCCCCCTGTCCTTCAGCACCTCGGCGAACCTCTTGCCCTCCTCTACTACAACCCTGCTTATCAGAGCGGCCTGTAGCACGCCGTCGACCCACGGCCCCCACCTGGGGTAGATGAGCTTCCAGGGCTCGGCCGCTATCACAACGCCGGGGTCCTCCTTCACTCTCTCGTGAGTCTTGCCAAGCAGGTACCTCTCTACGCCGAGCCCGTGCCTCTCGGCGACCTCGTCCACCACCCGTCCAGTGTCCACGCTCACGACCACCCTCCCCTTCGAGCCTCCGCCCAGCTCGTCGATGAAGAAGGCTATGACCCTGTCCTGCTTTATGAAGCCCTCTACTGGGTCGAGTACCGCTAGCCTGTCGGCGTCTCCGTCGTGTGCGAGGACGGCCGCCGGCTTAACGCTGGAGTAGAGGCCTATGTAAGACTCGAGGACGTCTTTCCTCGGCTCGGGCGTCCTCACGGGGAAGAAGCCGTCCGGGTTGGCGTTGACCGTGAGTGGGGTGGCTCCCATCATCCTGAGAAGAGTGGGCGTCACATGGCCGGCGGCCCCGTTTGCCAGGTCGACAACTAGTACGGGCCTCCAGGCTACCCTCCGCGGGCGCGCCAACTCGTAGAGGTCCTCGACGTAGTCGTCCACGAGGCCCGGCTCCGTGTAGAACCTACCCGCCTCGCTCCACCCCAGGGGTGTTACGGCCTTGTTGAAGACTGCCTCCTCGACCTCTTTTTCCAGCCCCCTGACGAACTCAAAGCCTTCCGGGTCGTAGAACTTGAGCCCGTTGTACTCCGGGGGGTTGTGGCTAGCAGTTACGCTGACGCCGACCCCCCTCCCCCCCTTAGCCGCGTAAGCCGCGACGGGCGTGGGTGCTAAGCCGACTAAGTAGACGTCCACCCCTCCCGCCATAAGGCCTGCAGCCGTAGCGAGTGTTAGGACATGACTTGTCGTCCTGGAGTCGTGGACGATAAACGCCTCGCGGGAAAGCCCCAGCCTCGAGACTGCTAGCCCTATCCTGTAGCACAGGACAGGGTCTATCTCGCCGGGGTACCGTAACCTAATGCCGGCAGTGCCGAAGAGCCTCAAACCAAACCCCGGTTTAAGCAATAGTATACCACGATATATACCTGTTTTTTGTATCACGTTCTGACAACCACCCCATATACGCGGCCAACCCCCCATACCCTTGATCACGGGAAGGGGGGAGGGGGGAAACCTTTAAAAGCCCCCAGGGGGGGAGTTATTTAGTGGGTGATTCAGGGATGAGTGTTTACGTAGAGAGTTTGAAAAAGAAGGTAGTTGGGAAGCACGTTTACGGCGAGCTCTACGGCTGCGACCCAGATTTGTTGAGCGACCCCGTGTATTTGAGAAGGGTCGTCGAGGAGTCGGCTAGGGTGGGCAACTTCACGATCCTAGACGTGAAGACGTGGAAGATCGACCCGGGTGTCACAGTCTTCGCGGTGGTACTCGAGAGCCACATATCGATACACACGTGGCCCGAGTACTCCTTCGCCACGGTAGACGTGTACACGTGTGGGGAGAAGACCGACCCCCTGGCAGCCTTTAAGTACATCGCGAAGGCCCTGAGAGCCGCGAGATACACGTTGCGGACGTCTTCGAGGGACTACGAGGAGGAGAATGAGTAGAGTCGTAGTGGTCGGCGGCGGCCCCGCCGGCCTCACGGTAGCGTCACTGATCAGGGACCGGGATGTACTGGTCTACGAGGAGCACCCCAGGTTCGGAGAGCCGCGTCACTGTACAAGCATCGTCGGCCATTACACCGCGAGCTTTTTTGCCAAACTTTTAACACCCAGGGTCGTTAAACGGGGCTACAAGAGGTTCCTGTTCCACACCAGGCTAGGGAGCTACCTGGTGGAGTTTAGTAGAGAGGTCGCCTTCTACCTCGAGAGACCGCTACTCGAGGAGAAGCTAGCCGATAAGGCGAGCGGGCTCGGCCACAGCCTCCAGACGGGGGTGAGGGCTAAGCCGCTAGACACGTACAGCGTGAGGGCGGGTGATGGCATTGTACGCTTCGACAGGCTCGTTGTAGCCGACGGCTCTACGAGCGAGTTCTTCAGGTTCTTCAACGGGAGGAGACGGGAGTACTTGTATGGCCTACAGGCACTCGTTGAACACGAGGGAGGCGAGGACACAATACACGTAGAGTATAGCGTAGGCGGCGCGCTGTTCTCCTGGTTCGCGCCGATAGGCGACGGCCTCGGCTTAGCGGGGTACCTGACCGAGAAGCACGTCGGAAACCCCAGGTCTGCCGTCAAGAAGGTGCTCGGCGTTGCTGGGGTAGAGTACAGGAGGCTGCTGGGCTTCTTCGGAGGGGTGGTGGTCAAGCCGGGGCAATTGTCTAGGCCTCACATACGTGGTAGGGTCTTCTTTACAGGGGACGCCCTCGGACTGGTGAAGCCGTTCACCTACGGGGGTCTTTACTACGTCGCCAGGCTGGCTAGGGTTCTCGTCGAGTCGCTTGAGAACCCGGCGACTTACGAGAGGGAGGTCAAGAGGCTAGCGCGTCTGAACTCGCTGGAGAGGGGGTTCTCGGGCATTGGAGTACCAGAGCTAGCACCGCCTATATTAAAAGTCGTAAGCTCTAGCGGGTTGTTCAACCCCCTCGACTACGACGAGCACTTCAGGCTAATCCTGAAGACCGCTGCGTCGCCCCTCCTCGTCTACCTTACCCTCTTTAAAAGCGTCGCATAACGCTTTAGAGAGCGTCATGCCGGCCTCTAACACCCTTTGCGAGACCTCCAGGGACACGTCCAGATTCTTGACCGAGACCCCTATGATGAAGACCCTCTTTACAGCACCCTCTCTCACCAGCATGTCAACGAGCATCCTGAGGGGGAGACTATGCGTGGTGGGGATGCAGTACTCGGAGACCTTGTCCAGGTCTACTAGGACTACGTCCCCCTCGCCCAGCTTGTCCGAGTAGACCGCGTCCACCACCACCAGGTTCTCGGGCCTGGCCGATAAGATGTGTGAGAGGCAGTTCTCTAGGCCGTACTCGCAGGTTACATTGGGGACTCCACACTTGGAAAGCTCCTCGCACACGAGAAGCCCTATCCTGTCGTCTCCTCTCAGCGGGGACCCAACGCAGGCAACAAGGCTACTCCTTAAATCGACCTTGTCTAAAAAACTCGTTCTACTCCTCGCCGTTCACCTTGGGGCGTTACTGGCCTTCCTGAGCAGCTCCTCCCAGGCGGCGTCGACTAGCTCCTGCAGCTCCTTAACCAGGTGCTTGTTCTCGGGCTTCAGAAGGTGCCTGAACCTACCCTGCAGCTCGAGGTACTTCTCGATCGGCTGCTTCAGCTTGGGGTTCCTGGCGATGGCCAGGCTCCTGTCAGTGAGCAAGTAGCCTGTCTCGGGCGTCCACTCCCACAGCGGGAAGTAGCAGGTGTCGACAGCCCTCCTCGTCACCTCTAGTGTCAGCGCTGTGTCGTGCCTCCAACCCCTGTCGCAGCTGCTGAGGGCGTGTATGAAAGCGGGGCCCTTCACTTCTATACCCTTCCTCGCCTTCTTCATGAAGTCCATCCAGTGGGCCGGCGTCGCGGTCGCCACGTAGGGTATCCTGTGAGCCACCATTATCTCTGCTATGGGCTTCTTGTTCTCCATCTTACCCGGTAGCACGCTCCCGACGGGCGACGTCGTGGTCCAAGCGTACTTGGGCGTGCCGCCGCTCCTCTGTATCCCGGTGTTCATGTACGCCTCGTTGTCGTAGAGTATGTAGAGGAAGTCGTGGCCCCTCTCAGCCGCACCGCTGAGGGCCTGGAAGCCGATGTCGAAGGTGCCGCCGTCGCCCGCGAAGACGACGACGTCGACGTGCTCGTAGGGCAGTCTCCCGGTCTTCTTCATGGCCTCTACCGCGGCCGCTATACCGGAGGCTGTCGCCGCGGCGTTCTCGAACGCGTTGTGGATCCACGGGACAGCCCAACTGGTGTACGGGAAGATTGTGGTCGAGACCTCGAGGCAGCCTGTTGCCGTGACGACTATAGTGGGGCCTCTGAAGGCGAAGCTCGCGAGCTTGACTACTATTGGGGCAGCGCAGCCAGCGCACAGCCTGTGGCCCGGCAGTAGAATAGGCCTTCTCGTCTCAGCTAGTTGCCTGAGGTTGAAGACCAGAGGCATCTCCACTTTTTGCCCGGGCTCGAACAGCCAGAGCTTGTACGCCGGCTCGCCCTTCTTGACGGGGAACTCGGGCAGGGTCTTTACGACCACGCCTACCACCTCACTCCCTCACGCCGAGGTGCCTGAGCTTGGGCTCGAACACCCCCTTCTCGAGCTCCTTGAACAACCCTCTTATCATCCCCTCGACGAGGTCCGGGACGAGGTCTCTACCGCCCAGCCCGTAGATGTAGTTGACCAGCGCCGGCCTGCTCTTCAGGTCGTACAGGGCTGTATTGACCTCGAGGAATAGCGGGCCGTAGCTACCCGGGCTCACCCCCTTCTCCATTACCGCCACCACTTTAGCGTTCTTCAACACCTCAGCGACCTCCTTGAACGGGAAGGGCCTGAACATCCTGAGCTTCACCAGACCCACCTTAAGGCCCTCCTTCCTCAGCCTCCTAACGACGCTCCTCACGGTCCCGACGCCGCTACCCATACCCACTAGGACCACGTCGGCGTCCTCCACCTCGAACGGGTCTAGTATACCGTCGCCGTACCTCCTCCCAGTCAGCTTGAACCACTCCTCGTTGACCTCGCGTACTACCTCGGGGACGCTCTTCATTGCCTCCACCTGCTGGACCTTGTGCTCGAAGTAGTAGTCGTACAAGTCCAGGTTGCCGAAGCTCAGGGGCCTAGCTGGGTTGAGTGCGAGAGGTACCTCCTCGTCGAAGTAGTCGACCCTCACCTTGCTCACCTTCCTGTAGCCGTCGAGGAACTCGTGGACGACCTCGTCGGGGAGCATGTAGATGTTCTCGAGTGTGTGGCTGAGGAAGAAGCCGTCCAGGTTAACGGCCACGGGCAAGAGCACCCTCTCGTCCTCGGCTATCTTGAAGGCCTGGATGGTGGTGTCGTAGGCCTCCTGTACGTTCTCGGCGAATAGCTGTATCCAGCCCGAGTCCCTCATGAGGTACGCGTCGCTGTGGTCGTTGTGTATGTTGATCGGGGCCGAGAGGGCCCTGTTGACTACTGCCATGACTATGGGTAGCCTCAGGGCAGACGCGATGTACAGTATCTCCACCATGAGGGCGAGCCCCTGCGAGGAGGTCGCTGTGAAGGCCCTGGCGCCGGCGGCCGCGGCCCCGACGCAGGCGCTCATAGCGGAGTGCTCCGACTCCACTGGGACGAACTCGGTCTTCACCTCGCCGTCCGCCACGAACTCCGAGAACTTCTCGACTATGATCGTCTGTGGTGTTATGGGGTACGCGGCGACGACGTCGACCAGGCTCTGCTTGACGGCGTAGGCCACGGCCTCGTCGCCGTTCACGGTCATCATGACCTGCTTCTCCAAGGGGGCTCGGGGTTTAACCACGGCCTGGGTCACGGCTACCACCTAGAACTCGGGTACCATGCTTATGGCCTTGACCGGGCACTCGTTGGCGCAGATACCGCAGCCCTTACAGTAGTCGTAGTTCACAACCACGTTCTCACCGTCCCAGACTATCGCCATGTCGGGGCAGAACAACCAGCAGAGCATGCACTTCGTGCACTTGTTGTAGTCTATAACCGGTTTTAGGGCTCTCCAGTCCCCCGTCTTGTAGTCGGTCGACAGCCTGAAGGCTACGCCGGCTTTGGGGAGGCTTCTCCAACCGGCTTGTTGGGACATCTACTTCACCTTCACAGTCAAGTCATGCGACTTCCTTATTAAATCGATGTTCTTGTCCGCGACAGCTCCCTTGAACCTCTCCTTCACCGCCTTCTCAAGGCTGCCCCAGGAGACAATACTCCACGCCTTCATCAACCCGCCTATCATTGCCGTGTTGGTTATGTTGGCCTTCAGGATCTCGAGTGCGAGCCTCGTAGCGGGCGTGGTGTAGACCTTCACACCTTGTGGGAGGTCTCCGAGCCTCTTGAAGAGCGACTCCTTGTCCCCCTCGTAGTTCAGGATCAGGACGCCGTTCTCCTTGATACCCGCGTACACCTTGGGGGATATGAGGCTGTCGTCCAGGACGATCACGACATCCGGGTTGTAGACCATGCTGTGGATCTCGATCGGCTCGTCGCTTATCCTCGTAAAGGCCAGCATGGGGGCTCCAGACCTCTCGGGGCCGAAGGCTGGGAAGCTCTGGGCGTGCTTCCCGTCAAGGGCGGCCGCCATTGCTAGGATGTTGCTCGAGGTCCACGCTCCCTGTCCACCCCTCCCGTACCACGTGATCTCAATGAGCATCTAGACACCGGATTCAATCTATCACGTGAGTCTATTTAAATATCTATCTAGAACAAGTTGGAAACGGGGGTTCGGGTTTCATAGGGCTTTATATTAGTTGATGCCAGCCCTCTACCCTTGGCTTCATTGCCTTCAGGGTTCCTTTCATCGGAGCCCATATCATTGGCTTCCGCCCGCTCGGGGCGACCCCAGCCCACAGCTCCGCCTTCATTGAATCCTCAGGATCATCGCTGTGGGGGAACCCCCGCATCTTGGCCTTTTTTCCCTTTCCTCCACCCTCTAGGTATTTCTTCCTAATGTTCACCGACGCCACTTTCTGCCTATCCATCTCGAGCCCGCACCTCGGGCACTTGAATGTACGCCCCACTTGGGTCTTCACGACATACCCGCATCTGGGGCAGGTGCGGGACGTGTTCTTGGGATCCACAAAAACTGTTAGAGCAGACTCTGACATTCTTCTGTGTATGCTCCTCCAAGGCGTTCTAGCGTTCCTCTTCCTCCTCTTCTTCTCAACCTTCTTATTGCTAACGAGATCCTCTTTACCTAGATCCTCGAAGACGTGGATAGAGTTTGGTAGTATCCTTCTCAGACCTGCCACTAGCTTGTTTACAAAGTCCCTCTCCCTGTTCCCCTCCCTAGCCGCGTACTTCTCGTAAACCCTCTTCTTGCCCTTGCTCTGCGCAACCGCTTTCTTCCTCTCATAGACGATTTTCATGCTCTGAAGAGGTCTGAGGTCGACGTGTATAAAGCCTATTGATGGCTCGTAGCCGTCCAATGAGAGCTCGTTGCTATCCCAGCCGACGACCCTCTTAATCTCGACCTCCTTAGAGCTCTTGAAGGGGATGACGATCCTGTCGTCCTTGATTACGACCTCGCCAACAATCCAGTCTCTAACCCTGTGCTCGAACCACGTCGACCTCCACGACACGGTCAGGTACTCTCCCGGTCTCAGCGTTATTCTAATGGTCTTAGCTTGATAATCTATCTTCATAAGCGTTGTCTTGCACCTAGCGAACCTCCTCCTAATCCTCGGCTTGGTCTTCCCAGCTCTCCCTTTCAGGTACCTCTTCCTCCAAGACTCCATGACCGAATAGGCTGTCCTGATAACAGCGTCGACCCAGTGGCTCGCGTACGGGTTATCCTTCATAAGCGTATCTCTAAGCATCTTCTTGAACACTTTATCCTTTGGTATCATGGGGATCCGGGTCTTCAAACCAGTAATTACTGTCGTCCTTCCCCTCTTTCTAACAAGCTTTGGGAAGCGATACCCCCACGCGATATTATCCCAGATCATGTCTATGGCCTTCTGCAGAGTCCTCAAATACCACGTCACTAGCTCTCTAGCCCTCTCGTCTCTTACTGGAACCGAGTAAGCTCTCACGAGCTCAAGGGTCTTCAATGAGCCTCTTTGCACCCTCAACCACCTCCTTGTACTTGTGGCTCCGCATGCCGTAGAGTTTCCCCGCGAAGTGAGAGATTATTGTTATGAGGTCTTCCGCCAACTCTTCTCTCGGGTCTTTATCCTCTTTATTTAGAACAACTACCTCAACGCCAAAGGGTCTTAGAAGCTCCTCAAGCGTTTTGAAACCGAACCTAGTCAGCCTGTCCGGGTACGCCACAACGATTTTCGATATTCTTTTCTCCGTGGCAAGCCTTAGTATCTTCCTGAACCCCTTCCTATCCTCGTCGAGACCACTACCAATATCGGTTACGACCTCGTACTCTTGAATGTTGTTTTGCCTAGCCCACTCCTCCAAGGCTCTAACCTGCCTATCCAAGTCGTCTTTTTGCGCGTGTGATGATACCCTAGCGTATAACACGACCTTCCTAGCCTTGGTTAAACCCATTAGCTTATCAACGTCCTCTTCCCTAAACCTCCACTTTCCACCGGGTGTCAGAACTGGAGTTATGTATCCCCTCTTGACATAGTTTCTGAGGGTAGCGTAACTTATCCCCAGCTTCTGGCAAACCTCCTTAGGTCTCAGCACTTCTTCTCCCAATCAAAAGAGAGGTTGATATCAACATAATCTTTTATAAAACTTAAAATAGCTTTGCGAGGCTATATGCTGCCCCGCGTGAACGTATTTGTACGGGTGAACAGATACACAAGTGTTAAACACGTCGTGTTCGTATTGTTAAAAGGAGCACCTGGTAGTATGAATTTAGTGGCTAAGGGTGTGTTGGCTATTGACGCAAACGCTAGCACTAGCTGTAGACGAGTATGCTGGTGGTAGGTTCGTCGTCAATGTGATCAGGGACAGGTGCAAGGAGTGCGAGTTTTGTATCGCCATCTGCCCCGTTAAAATACTGGTGAAGGGTCAGAATTCAAACCGTTTCGGCTACAGGCCCCCGGTGGTGACAGAGCCCGACAAGTGCATCGGCTGTAGGCTGTGCGAGTACGTCTGCTCCGAGTTCGCGATATACGTGACGAAGGGTGGCAGGAGTTGAGACGGGAGTTCTTGTCGGGTAACAGGGCTATCGCTGAGGCCGCGATACTGTCGGGGCTCAAGTTCTACGCGGGCTACCCGATAACGCCGGCTTCAGACCTCATGGAGTACCTAGCCGAGAAGCTGCCGAGCTACGGCGGTATAGTGGTCCAGTTCGAGGACGAGATAGCCAGTATAAACGCCGCGATAGGCGCGTCGTGGGCGGGCGTCAAAGCCATGACCGCCACGAGCGGGCCCGGCTTCTCGCTGATGGCGGAGGGGGTAAGTCTCGCGGTCGCCACCGAGACCCCGGTCGTGGTAGTCGACATCATGAGGGCGGGGCCTAGCACCGGGATACCGACGAAGGCGACGCAGTCGGACGTGTACCAGGCCCGCTGGCTAGCGCACGGGGACTACACGATCCCGGTGTTCGCCCCCTGGAGCGTCCAGGACTGCTACGACATGACCATAAAGTCCTTCAACGTGGCGGAGAAGTTCAGGACGCCTGTAGTGCTCCTCTCGGACGCCAACATAGCCCACATGTGGGAGACGCTCTACGTCAGGGAGCCGGGTGAGGTGGAGATTATAGAGAGGAAGAAGCCCTCGGTGCCCCCAGAGGAGTACAGGCCCTACCAGCCAGGCGAGGACCTAGTACCGCCGATGGCCGTCTTCGGCGAGGGCTACAAGGTGATAGTCGAGTCCCTCGTCCACGACGAGCTGGGGTACTACCGCCAGGACTCCGGGACTTACCGCGAGATGATCGCGAGGCTCAACGAGAAGATAAGGAGGGGTATAGGCTACATCTACGAGCAGGAGGAGTACTGGGTCGAGGACTCGGACGCCGTCGTAGTAGCGTACGGGTCGACAGCGCGCATGGTGTACCCGGTAGTCAAGGCTCTGAGGCAGAAAGGCGCTAGGGTGGGCTTCTTGAGGCTGAAGACACTCTGGCCGCTGGACGAAGAGAGGCTGTGGAGGGCCCTCTCGAGGGCGGGCAAGGTCATTGTCGTCGAGAACAACACGGGGAGAGTCTACTTGGACGTCGCTAGGATCGCCGGTTCGGCGAGGACGTTTTTCTCCCCGGTTATAACGGTCGACCCCCCTAAGTTCAACGAGGTGATGGAGGCCGTCGCCAAATGGCTCTAGCCAAGCTCACCCTGCACCCCCTTGACAAGTACCTGAGGACCGACAGGCTCCCCCACATATGGTGCCCCGGTTGCGGGATAGGCATAGCACTAGGCGCCATGCTGAGGGCCATTGACAGGAGGATAAACGAGGGGAAGCTCGACAGGAACAAGGTCGTCTTTGTTACCGGTATCGGCTGCTCCGCTAGAGTCTCCTTCTACGTCGACTTCGACTCTGCCCACACGCTCCACGGGCGAGCCATACCGTTCGCCACCGGCGTCAAGCTCGCAAACCCGAGCCTAGAAGTCATAGTCGTCGGTGGCGACGGGGACATAGCAGGTATAGGAGGCAACCACCTGTTGCACGCTGCCAAGAGGAACATGGACCTGTTCGTCGTGATGATAACCAACTTCGTGTACGCCATGACCGGCGGTCAACTGGCCCCAACCACGCCGTTGAAAGTCTACACGACGACCACCCCTCACGGGAACCCCGAGCCGCCTCTCAACGTAGTAAAGCTGGTCGCGAGCCTCAACGCGAACTACGTCGCGAGGGCCAGCATCACAACACCGCACTACATCGAGATGTTCACTTACAAGGCTCTGGGGATGAGGGGTTTCAGGTTCCTCGAGGTGATAAGCACGTGCCCCGAGGTCTACGGCAGGCACATCGGGTTGAGGAACCCGGTCACGATGTTCGAGGAGCTGAAGAAGAGGGTGAGGTACAAGCCCAACCCGGTAATAGACGAGTCCGACATAGACTGGGAGAAGGGGATCGTCATAGGGGAGTACGTCGTCAGGAACAACCCGTCGTACCTCGACCTTGTGAAGAGGGGTTGAGAGTTGAGGCACGAGATACTCATCGTCGGGAGAGGGGGTCAGGGCGTCCTACTACTGGGTAGGCTGATCGGCCTCATCGCGTCTAAGTACATGAACTACTACACGTCCGGGACAGAGCACTACGCCTCCGAGACGAGGGGTGGTGAGAGCAGGGTCGACATGGTCATAGCCGACAGCCTCGAGGAGGCCTTCAACTTCGTCTCGGCCACGAACCCGCACATAATGATACTCCTCTACCCCTACAACCTCGACAGCTACCTCAAGCTAGCCCAGAGAGAGACGTTCGTCTTCCTTGACAAGACCTTCCACCAGGGGGAGGTCAGGACCGAGGCCAAGCTCTACGCCCACGAGTACACGCGGCTGGCAGAGAGGCTGCTAAACAACCCGAGAGTCGCGAACATGCTCCTCTTAGGCCACGTCGTCAAGGTAACGAACCTACTGCCCCTCGACTACGTGAAGATGGGTATAGCAGAGCTGCTGGACAAGAGGTATCACGAGGCGAACTTCAAAGCCCTTGAGGCCGGCTTCAACCTCCCGGCTTGATGGCTTATTTCATCATCGGGAACGGTATGACCTCCTTTATCGACGAGACACCTGCTAGGACCATGCTAACCCTGTCTAGCCCGACTCCAAGCCCCCCGGTAGGGGGCATCCCGTACTCCAGCGCCTCCACGAAGTCCCAGTCAAACGGGTGCGCCTCCTCGTCGCCCCTCTTCCTCCTCTCCTCCTCGGCCCTGAAGTACTCTGCCTGTAGAACCGGGTCGTTCAGCTCCGTGTAGGCGTTGGCGATCTCCATGCCGGCGATGAACAGCTCGAACCTCTCTGCTAAGTCAGGGTTGTACCTGTGGGGCTTCGCCAGCGGCGAGGACGACCTCGGGTAGTCGGTGATGAACACAGGCTGCACCAGGTACTTCCTGCCCACGAGCTTGTCGAACAGCTTCACTATAGCCCTCCCCCTGTCGTACCCGCCTGCCAGGCTTATCGCGTTCTTGGCCAACAGGTCTCTGATCTCGTCGTCGCCGAGCTTCTCGACGTCTATACCGGCGTACTCCTTGAAGGCCTCGTACATCGTCATCCTCTTGAACGGGCGCGACAGGTCTATCCTCTCCTTGACGTCTCCAACGGGCACCTCGACGACGTTCCTCCCCACGACCTTCTCGGCCAGGTGGCTTATAAGCTCCTCTGTCAAGTCCATCATGTCGTTGTAGTCCGCGTAGGCCTGGTAGGCCTCCAGCATCGTGAACTCGGGGTTGTGCTGGGCGTCGATGTCCTCGTTCCTGAAAACCTTACCGATCTCGAAAACTTTGTTGAACCCCCCGATAATGAACCTCTTCAAGTGTAGTTCGAGGCTGATCCTGAGGTACCACTCGGTGTTCAGAGCCCAGACGTGGGTCTTGAAAGGCCTGGCCTCTGCGCCGCCGTAGATCGGCTGTATGACAGGGGTCTCGACCTCGACGAAGCCCTCCCCCCACATAAACCTCCTCGTCTCCTCCAGGACCTTGAACTTAACTTCGAGCACTCTCCTAACGTCTGGTGTCAGCATCATGTCGAGGTACCTCTTCCTATACCTCACCTCCGGGTCGAGCAGCCTGTGCCCGTACTTCACAGGCGGTGCGCGGAGGCTCTTCGCCAGCAGATGAAGCCCCCTGACGTCTACAGTCAGCTCACCTCTCCTAGTCCTGTACAACACGCCCTTCACGTTCACGAAGTCTCCGAGGTCTACGTACTTGCCGAAGAACTCGAAGACGTCTCCGGCCTTGCTCTTGTCTATCGATGCCTGGATGCGTAGCCCGTCGTCAACTATGTCGAGGAACACAAGGCCACCGTGTCTCCGTACGGCTGCTACCCTGCCGGCCACAGCGACTTCGGCCCCCTCCACGGGGCTGTCTAGGACGCTCCTCAAGCTTGCCGGTTGGTAGAGGGGCTTGTGGGGATACGGGTTGATGTTCTTCGAGATCAGCTCCTCTCTAACACGCTTCCTGTGCTCGACCTCGCCACTCAACTAAGCACACCCGTCTACCACGTGAATAGGCGGAACCGGCTTGATTGAAGTATTAAAATCCTCCACTTATTTAAATAGTATTGAGGGCCGGTAGCTCAGCTGGAAGAGCGCCGCCCTCGCACGGCGGAGGTCCCGGGTTCAAATCCCGGCCGGTCCACTTCTCGGGGGCTCACTTATAAATCGACGTAAGCATAATTCTAGCCTCAGGGCTGTGTTTTTTGGTCACGGAGCAGGAGATCTACAACCTCATAACGAGGCTCAACATAGACTACTCTAGGCTGGAGTTGCTGAAGGACCTGAGCGCCGAGGCCAGCCTCCTCCTCAGGAGCAAGCTGGTCAAGGTCGTCAAGCTGGGCTACGACGACGTCCTGAACATCACGTCTCTCAGCCCAGACAAGAACATACTAGTGACCGTGAGGCTCGAGGACTACAAGTTTACCGTGTACATCGAGAAGGGGGTCCTGGTCTCCTCCTCGATGGTCAGCCTCACACAGTCCTCGACGAGAGTAGCGGGTTTAAAACCTCTCGTGGTCTTAGCTATGTCAGCGAAAGACAGGCCTGTTACGGCTTACGTCTACGAGGTGCTACCCCTGGTGGAAGAGGAGAAGACTAGTCAAGTACCCGAGAAGCCGAGGGCCGAGGCCCAGAAAGCGGAGGCGCCCGCTGTGCAACAGCCCCTCCTGGCCGTGGAGGCCGAGAAGATAAAGTCGTTCAACGTAGAGCTGGAGAGGCTGGTCAACGACTACTCTAACTTCTACGGCTGTAGGGTAGTGTCTTTCGGCGTCTCTCTATCGAAGGGCGTGCTCTACGTGAGAGTGAGCGTTAAGAAGGCTGGGCTCATGAAGAAGTGCGAGCACTTGAAGTTGAAGGAGGCGATCGAGAGAGACCTCGAACTCCTGGCCTCGAAGTACGACGTCAATATGCCGGTCAAGATCCTTGTCTCCCTTGAGCAGTAGGCTTCCCCCCAGAAGATATCTCGATGGTCTTCTCGATCTCGACGGGGGCTTTCTCGGCGATTCTCGGGACCTCTACGTGTGCTTCTTCGAGCTCTCCGAGAGCCCTCTTGTAGACAGCCTCGGGGTCGTGGTAGTAGTCGAAAACAATCCCTGCTACATCCCAAGCATCGGTTATCCCTCTAACCCTCATCCAGTTGAGAATGGTGGCCTTCCTCTCGATCTCCTCGAGTATGTCCTCGAAGTCGAGACCCCTCTTCTCTGCTATGTCCCTGAGGTGTATGCTCTTCGAGAGGTCTACTATGAAGCTGTCTGTCCGCGGGTCCCACTGCGCGATTTTGATGTACTTGTCGGCGTCCTCCACCTCCTGTAGTACTGTGACCCTCCTCCGCACAGAGACAACGCCTTTCTCGACCCTTGTGAGGACTCTCTGTATGTGTATGAACACGTTCATCAACTTCATGTAGGCCGGCGGTATGTTCATCGGAGGACTGGTGAGCCTCTTTATCGCGTAGTCGAGCGTCTCGGCGTGGATGGTTGACAGGCCGCCGTGCCCGGTCGCCATGCTCTGGAAGAGCACGAAGGCCTCCTCTCCCCTGACCTCGCCGACGATAATGTAGTCTGGCCTGTACCTCAGGCTGAGCTTGACCAAGTCGTAGAGCCTAACGCTCGTCCCTACGCTCTGGCCGACCACGAAGGTCTCTCTACTGGTTAACTGCGTCCAGTTGACGTGGGGGAGGTTGAGCTCCGGTGTGTCCTCGATCGTGACGATCTTCTTCCCGGGCTTGATGAATAGCGAGATCGCGTTCAGCAACGAGGTCTTGCCGGCACCGGTGCCGCCAGCCACCATCGCCGTCTTGCCGTGCTCGATGAGCGTCCAGAGGTAGGCCCCTACCACCGAGTCTATTACTTTCCCCTCTATGAGCTCGACGGGGCTGAAAGGCCTCTCCCTGAACTTCCTTATAGTGAAGGTGGGGCCCTTGACGGACACCTCCCTCGCGAACGTAGCGGCGAGCCTGTGCTTCTCTGGTAGCATCGCGTCGACTATTGGGTAAGCCACGCTGATGTGCTTCCCGGACATGTGGGCGAGCTTCATGACGAACTCGTTCAGGTAGTCCTCGCTTTCGAAGATTATGTTCGTGGGGATGCTCTCGAACTTCTTGTGCCAGACGAAGACAGGGGTCTTGACACCGTTGCAGGATATGTCCTCGATGTTGGGGTCCCTCATCAGGGGGTCTATGGGACCGTAGCCTATCAGGTTCCTCTCCAGGTAATACATCAGCTTGATCCTCCGGGAGCCCACAAGCCCCAGCCTCTCCTTGTACTTGTCGGCTATCCTCTGTATCTCCGAGTAGACGTATTCCCTTAGGTCTTTGACGACACCCGGCCTCGCCGGAGGCCTCATCTCGTCCATCACGATGTCTGTGAGCTTCTCTAGGACCGCCTTGTCTTCCTCGGTCAGCCCGAACTCCTCTACATAGTACACAATGCCTTCTTTAGTCTCTGCGACCGTGACCTTGACGAAAGGCTTGTAAACGTAGTAGGAGTCTAGGACCTTAGAGCCCGGCTCCCTAATTAGGAGCCGGAGGGGCTCCTCGACTGGTGTTATGGCTTTGACGAGCTCTCCCAACTCGCTCTTCGGCTTCCTCACCCTCTGCAAGGGGAGTTTAATCGACAGTTTTGGCAAAAGCTCCCTCCCAACAATTATATTTCATGTTAGCAACAATATAAAGTTGGGGGATGCGATATTTAACTGTGTGGGGGTCGCTTAATGGGTTTTCTCGACAAGGTGTACAAGCGGTTTGAGCCCCTAGGTCTGAAGATACTCGAGGTTTACCCGTCTATCAGCACCTCTATCAGGAGGTCAGACCTCCACATACACCCGCCCGTCTACGCTTCCCTGATCGCCTTCTCCCTGGCAATCTCCACGGGGGTGGCCGTAGCTCTCCTCGCATTAGCCGTCCTCTTGAGGCTCGTGGTCTTAGGAGTCGTAGCGATCGTCTTGCCCTCCCTCGTATTCCTACTCTTCGTGGCCTACCCGAGCCTGCGCGTCTCGAACAAGGCCTCGGCTATCGACACCGAGTTCCCCTACACTATGAGCTACTTGAGCGTCCTAGTCCAGAGCGGTATGAGCCCGTACGTAGCGTTCGAGAGAGTGGCGAGGAGCGGCAAGATAATGCCCCACAGCGCCGAGATAGGGCAGAGGTTCACGCTACTGGTAAGAGTCCTCGGCAAAGACCCCCTGACGGCCTTCAGCCTACTAAGCGAGAGGTCTCCCAGCCCTATCGTGAGAGACGTGCTGGCAGGCTACGTCACAACGGTGAGGGCCGGCGGCGACGTGATCGACTACTTGAACAAAAAGGCTAGAGCACTATTCAACGACCTCCTCGTGAGGATCAAGATAACAGCCGACAGGCTGGGAGGCCTCCTCGAGTCTTACCTCGCAGTAGTCCTCTTGACGCTTCTTACAATGACGGTCATGTACTTCGTTACACAGAGTTTCGCCGGCGTCCTCCCGTTCGGTCTGACTGGTGGAGGTATTTTCATGCTCTTGTACATACTCCTCCCTCTCCTCTCCTTCGCCGTCATATACTTCGCCGACCTCCTCCAGTTCAAGGAGCCCTGGATGGACTGGAGACCCTACATAGTCGCGTTGGGCCTCACAATGCCCTTAGCAGCGCTGTTCCTGTTCTTCGGCTGGGTCCTCTACACGAGTATACCCCCTTACCACCCCCTGAAGTACAACCCCGTGCTCAGTGGAATGTACACTATGCTGGTCTGGCCGGCAGAGCTATACCACTTGCCGGGCTACACCTACGGCAGCGTAGCGCTGGGAATGGCGCTGATCTACGCCACCATCCCAGCGGTCGCCTACTACGAGTACGTATCGAGAGAGTACAAGATCATAAACGGCATCACGAGGTTCATAAGAGACCTGGTCGAGGTCAGGAAGACGGGCCTCTCCCCCGAGAGGAGCATTCTCGAGCTGAGTAGGAGGAACTACGGTGTGTTCACTAGCTACCTGAGGAAGATGGCTCTCGAGCTCGAGCTAGGTATACCGCTGGGGAGGATCATAGACGAGCTCCTCAGGAAGATAAGGGTGTGGAGGGCCAAGATCCTCCTGTACATGCTCACGGACAGCATCGAGGTAGGCGGCGGCACCATCGAGGTCCTAGAGTCTCTCGCCGGTTTCGCCGAGAGCGTCGAGGCAATGGACCTGGAGAAGAAGCGTAGCTTGAGGACGCTGATGATAGTCCCGTACATGGGCGCCATACTCTCGTCCATGACCGTCATATTGATGGCGAGCTTCATGGGGCAGCTCCCGGTCAGCGTCGGCGCTTACCAGGCAGCCGCTAGCCAGGTACTGCCCAGTATAGTGCTGAACAGCTACATAATGGGCCTGGTCGCGGGCAAAGTGGCAAACGAGTCAACGGCCTCCGGCTTCAAGCACGCGCTGATCCTGACAATAGCCTCGGTCGCGTTCTTCGTCCTCACGCCGATGTTCGGGGGCGGGCTGCTGGGAATGGCTGGTGGTTGAACTGAGAGGGCTAAGCGAGGTAGTCTCGGCGGTCATACTCTTCGCTGTCACCCTGAGCATATCTATAGCCGGGTTCATGTACGTGATGTTCTACCTGGACAGGAACCAGGCCTCCGTGGAATTCGGCTACGTCAAGTCCGTGTTCAGGAACATAGCGGTCTCAGCCCTGGAACAACCGTTCAAGCTCGAGTACAGCTACCCGTTTAACTACGTCTCCATCGGGTTCGCCACGAGGCCCTTCAACCTCACACTCGTGGTCAACAACACGAGGGTCGTAGTGGGGAACATCACGGCTCTGACAGCCGTGGTCAGGAGGAACCTCGTACAGGGGTTCAACCTCGTATACGGGGTCAACTCGAGCCTCCTACCCTCGGGACACCCCGGTATGCTGGTCTACGAGTACTACCAGCAGGGGGCTAGCGTCCTCGTCTTAGACCCATCCGTAGTCACATACCAGGTAGTCTACGTGAACTCCACACTGGGCGTTAAAGCCAGGGTTACCTTCGTGGTATCGAACTTCACAGGGCTGAATAGACCGGACCGACCACCCGAGGTCTACGGGCAGGGCCTGCTAGTGCTGAGACACGACCCTAGTAGGGACATCGACCTGGTGTACACCAACGTAACGAGCTTGTCCATCTACATAAACGGTAAGCAAGTCCAGCTACCCGCCGACGTCCAAACCGTGTTGTCCAGCTCGAGCTACGGGGTAGAGGTCGAGCTCCGGGTCGTTGAAATAGGTGTGATGGTAGGTTGAGTGGGCGGGGAGGAGGGGGGTAAGCCCCTAAAACCTGGACAGGCCTCCAGTCTGCCTACCGAGACCCAGTGCCGGACCATGCGAGGAAAACTTAATTTAGACACTTACACAAGTCTATAAGTAGTGGCCGGGTAAGGTGCGCTAGTTTGAATGGGGTCTCCGAGGTTTTTGCTACTGTTATCATGACGGGCGTCCTGCTCGCGCTGCTCTCCCTCGTTTTGGGCTACTCTTATTTAGCCGGCTTCAACAACGTCTACCGGGCAGAGTACCTCTACTACAGGCAGGTCCTCCTCAGTATGGCGACCAACATGTTCTACGTGCTGAACGGCGGCGACTACGTAGTGACCTACCCCAGGTCCACCATGGCCCTGGGCTACAGGCTGTCCGGCTACGTGGGGGTGTACGTGAACTCGAGCACAAGCCCCGTCCTCTTACTACCGTGCTACTCTGTAACAGCCGCCTCCTACTCTACGTACGCCCAGTCCTCACGATACCTTTACGGAAACAGCTCCCTCGTAGTCGACGACCCCAGGCTTGTACCCAGCGTGAGGGAGTTCTACGAGAACGGCTCGGCCCGAATAGAGCTGGACACCTGCCGCCTCTACGCGAGCGTCCAGGCTACCTTCGATAGACTGGGCTCGTTCTACTACTTCAACGTAATGGTCGTAGTGCTCAACCCCGTGTTATCCCCGGGCAGGGGGTTCGCCGAGCTGTACGCGTCCAGCTCCTCGACCTACTGGTACTCGAACGTCTACAACCTCACAGTGGTGGTAAAGAGCCCGGCCCTCAGTAGCCCGGTCACCCTGGGGCCGAGGGACATATACAGGCAGTACACGGGAGGCCCGGTGACGGTCTCGCTCACGGTAGTCAACGTAACGGTGGTGATGGGCTAGTGCCCACACCCGTCTTCACTCACTTGATAGGCTTCGCGGCGATGATAGCCGTCTTCGTCGCGCTCTCACTGTACGCGTTCACCACAGTCGACGTCATGAACAGGAGGAACATGGAGAACGTGCTGAGCGCCGTCTCGTCTCTTCTCGCCGGCTCCCTCAGGAACCTCCTGATATCGGGGGCCAACGGCAGCCTCCTGACGCTCAACCTCCCGGTTGAGGTCTACTACGGGGCCGGCTACAACGTCTACATCGGTAACGGCAGTGTTCTAGCACAGTACTTCCCTGCCATTAGGCAGAGAGCCGACTACGACCCGGCTGCTCTCTACGTAGTGGCCGCGGCGGCGGACAACAAGGTCTGGTCTGCCAGCCTGGTGCTGAAGCCCGCAGACCTCCAGGGGAGGCAAGTGATGGTCGCTACGGGGAGCTGGGTCTACAACGCGACGCGGGTGGGCTTCGACCCCAACACCGGCTACGCCGAGTCCGGGGTACCCTGGCTGTGCAGAGAGGCCCTCTACGTCAGAGAGAACTCTGGGTTAAACCTGACCAACTACCCTGTGAGAGTAGTGTTCAACCCGTCAAGTCTCAGCTGCACCTACGGGCTCCTCAACTACACGCCGACCCCAAACGACTTGAGGTTCGCTGACAGCGACGGAGTTACGCCGCTCAGGTACTGGATAGAGTACTGGAACTCCACAAGCGCCGTCGTGTGGGTTCAGATACCCTACTTGGAAGCCAGGTCGAACAAGACGATATTCATGTACTGGGGCGCACCCCTCGCGACGTCGAGGAGCGACCCCGGGGTCTTCCCCATGTTCTACAACTTCAGCGCTGCGGACCAGCAGGCAATACAGGGCGCGTGGGGCGTACTGCCGGTGAACGCCACTAGCTGGAGCATATCACAGTACAACCTCAGCAGTCTATCGGGAGTGGCGGTTAACGCGACCTTCCCCGGCAAGACGTCCCCGACGCTGCTCACGCTGTTCTACAAGACACCCTTAACGCTGTCGCCCAGCGGCCAAGGCGTGATAGTAGAGGGCTACGGCGCGCCCCTTACACTCAACGACCAGGACTGGAGGCTAGCCCTCTACAACATAACGGGTGGGCTGCGGTGGTTCGGTATACAGTTCATACCCCCGGTCATCGACCCCTTCGTAAACGTAAACCTCTCGAACTACACGGTCATCTACGGGAACTGGAGCATAGTGTCGTCGGGGTCGGAGACCCTCTTGAACGCCTACAACTACAGCAACATCACGATCTCTAACTCCAACTACTGGGCAGCCGCGGTAGTGAGGTGGAACCCGCCGTCCAACGCCCCTAGAGGGCAGGAGGAGTACCAGATCCTGTTCAAGGTATTGGTCAAGCCGGACGGCGTGCTGAGAGGCCTCGTAGTAGCCCAGGACACCAGCCTTTTCAAGAACTTCTTCGTCGCGGTGAACAGCAGCGGCGAGGACCTGGAGCTGTGGATAGGCGACTTGAGAGACGCGAGGACCTGGGATATGATCGACTCCGCGAGCCCGCCGGGCTTCGACAGGCCCCACTGGGTGTTCATATACGTAGACATACTCGGCCCAGGGGTCTCAAACCACCTGACGGTCAGAGTCTACGACGCCGAGACCGGAGACGGGCTCTTGTTCTACTCGAAGCAGAGCGGCCTAGTACCCTCAGACCCTAACTACGTAGGAGCCGTGGCGGTCTCCCCCTACAGCGACTCCACGCCAGACAACTCCCTCTACGACGACCTCGTCTCGGCGAGGTACGACCCCTCCCAGCAGACGGTCAACTTGACAGCCATAACCTTTATAGGGCTGCCGGCCGGCTGGAGCGTGACACTGTTCAGCGACGACCTGACTTACAGTGCGGTGGCGAACGAGAGCGGTGTAGCAGTGGTCGACGTCTCCCTGAACCCCGTATTGGGTGTCACGACACCAGTCTACATAACTATCTACGACGACCAGGGCTACATCGTGACGACCTTCGTCTTGAACCAGACTATATCGGGCGGCACCGTGTTCATGTTTCTGCCCCAGCTTACACAGCCTGCTCAGCAGTACGGGGCGGCAGTCCACGCCTCCGGCGTACCGGCTGAGGGGCACATCCCCCAGTATACGGTCGTTTTCAGGAACTCGAGTTTCCCCGTCCCCTATTGGCTGAACACCAACGTCCCTGTTAGCGTAGGCTCCCTGGCTCTCGCCGGGGTCGCCTACTTCAACAGCACGGCGTACTACGTCGTGTACAACACTACAGCCTACTACAGCAACTCGTCGTACAGCTACCTCTACCTGAACAGTACCTACTACGGCTACGTGGACACGGGCCTAGTAGTGATAGGGACGGCGAACGGGAACAGCGACGGGTACGGCAAGTCGAAGACCGTGCCGACATCGGGCTTCTACTACTACGTGAGGGCGAGGCCCTTCGTCTACCCCGAGCCGTCAGTTTACTTCGGCCCGGTAGAGAGCGCCTCGCCACCGTCTGTGCCCGTCATCAGCTACTCTCTGAGGCCGGTGGTCGTGTTCGGCAGCAAGCTCCTCGTGGACGTGGCACTGGTGGTCACGCCCACGGGCGACGAGGTGGTCGTTGTCATGGTCAAGGGGGCGAGGAGTAGTTGAAGGAGATAGTCGAGTACGTACTGGCGTTCATTATACTCCTCTCGGTGATACCTGTCTTCAACATGATGGTCAACGTCTACTACAAGCCCCTAGTCAAGGCCCCCCAGACCAACGTAGTGGACATCTACGCCACGGCCGTGTCGCTCGCCCTGAGCAACGCCTTCTCGAGCGGCAACCTCACACCGGAGCTCCCGGAGCTCTACAACAGCATCGTGAACTACGTTAATAGCGCCGTGGGCGAGACCATCTACAGCAGGTACGGCTTCAACGCCACTGTTTCATCCGGGGTCACGGCCGTCACCGTGAGCGGGGGTAGCCTGGTCGTCAAGACCCTATACAACGGGACGCTCGCAGTACTATTGGTATTTAAAGGCGGCGGTTGGAGCACGCTCTCGAAGGCGAGCCCCGACGCTTTCGACCCTAGCTCGGGGACCTACACCTACACCTTCACGCTCCAGAGCACCCCGCAGGCTGTCGTGGCGGTCCTCGAGTCGTCCTCTGCCAGGTTCGTCAACTACTGGTTCCAGGACCCGTCCGCGTCGGCCTACCTGTACTCTAGTTCAGGGAACGTGATGCTGGCGGTCTCTAACAGCGTCCTCTCGACAGTAATGGCGTACAACCACCCGAACTTCTCTACCGTCTACAACACCACCCTGCTCTACTACGCTAACAACACGTTCAACGCCTACAGCTCGACCTACTACGAGCCGCTCGTGTGGGTCGTCTTCTACCCGGGGAGGTACGACAACGTGACACTGAATAGGAGTAGCATAGGCTACTACTCGAGGCCGGCTGGAGCCTGGAACTCGACCTACAGCACCCTGAGGACCTTTGTGGGCGAGACCCACGTCACAGTCAACCTGACCTGCCAGTGGGTCTCCGGCAACTACTACTGCTCGAATCCGGTCTACGTGAGTAGCTGGGCTGGCACCAGGGACCTCGTCCTCCCCATATCCAACCTCGTCATGGTCGTAGTCTACGACGGCTCCAACTCCATACCAGCACCCGTCTACAGGGGCGCGTTCAGCGTAGGCGAGAGGCCACCGTCGAGCGGGTACTGGGAGACAACCTACTACGTCAGGCTCGGCCTGTTCGACTACGTAGTAGACCTGAAGGTGTGGCAGCGGTGAGGGGGCAGGTCCAGATAATCGCCTCGGCCGCCGCGATAGGGCTCCTCGTAGCCGTGGTCTCCATCCTCTACTTGAACGTACTATCCGGCGTCTCCTCCTACAGGGTGATGGAGGTGGGGTCGAACGTCTACAGCGTCATAGGCTCCAAGATGACTTGGGGCGCTTGCGAGCTGGCGTACGCCCTGAAAAACTCTACAGGGGTCTCCTACGTGTTCGTGAACGTGACGGTGATCGACCTCAGTACAGGGAGGACTTTAGGCGTGGACTACTGCGAGCTGAGGTCGTCTCAGTCCTCAGGCTACTACAGGACCTACACGTACATGAGGGAGACGAGAGACGGGCTCGTATACTTCTACGTCGTGAGGGTGGCTCCGTGATGAGAGGGGAGATGCCCGTAGTCGTGGCCCTAGCCCTCGTCCTAAGCCTGATATTGGCCACCGTATACTACTCGACCTCGACGTTAAACTACGTTTCCATCCCCTCGGGGTCGGAACAGGCGGCGTGGAGCGTGATAGGGGACGAGATCGACTCGATCATACTTGCCACACTAGCGAGGCTCAGCGGTAACGCGAGCTCGCTGTTCGCCTCCACCTTCTGGGGTAACTACACAGAGTACTTCAGCTACCAGTCATCCCTAGTGCGCTTTAACAGCAGTGCTAGATATGAGTGGTACTACGACCCCGTCTCAGACAGGATTCTTAGTTGCCCTACTTCGATGAGGTGGGACGTCGTCTACAACTACGACGACTACGTGTGCTACGGCCTCTGCCAGTCCAACTACACTTCGCGAGGCTTCAACCAGTCCTTCACCAGGTTCTACAACGCCGTCAACCTCTCGGCCCAGTCCGTGTCAGCACTCCTCGCCTCCAGCCTCTACAGTACGGTCAGGAACTGGGCCGGGCTGATGAACACCCTCGGCTACACGGTGTACCCCTCGGGGATTATAGTGAACGCGTCCTACGCCGCGACTATAGCCAGCAACAGCACCACGGGCTCCTCCTACAGCAGGGTCGCGCTACGCGTCAACGTCACCGTCGACGTATACAACCCCTATCTCGGGTACAAGAGGATCACGAGGTGGCTGGAGATAGGCTACACAGCTGTATTCCAGCAGGGTTACTGGAAGTACGACGGGCTCTACATACCCGTCTACGTTACAGCCTACGTGAACTTCAACGGCGCCCCCTCAAGCTACATCGTAAACCCGAACTCGACTAGGCTGACGGTGTACAGCGGGAGCCTGGCCCTAATGAACTTCACGCAGACAAACAAGGGTAACATAACGATGGCCCCTGTAGCCGCGTACTACTACGGGAACGGCACCACGTACCTCGTCTTCAGGATACCCATCAGCCCGAGCTACTACTGGCCCTGGCTCCAGGAGAAAGTCGTTTGGAGCAACCTCGTGCTGAGCTCGGCCGACTGCGACGACAGCTACCCGCCACCCTACAGTACGTCACTCCCCGACCCAAAGCAGCCGGCACTAGACATGTCGAGGAGGAAGGTCACAGTGGCCTTCCTCTGGGCAGGCCTCCTAGGGGTCGAGATATACGGGTTCAACCTGCTGACAGGGCTGAAGCTGGTCTTCAAGTACTACGCCAACACCATCCCGCCCTCAGGTGATGACTGGGTCGACAGCCTACCCTTCGACCTGTTCGGCGACGAGAGAGCCAGCTTCCCGCCCGGCACGGTAGTCTAGCCTCACCTCGCGGCTCTTGCTCCTGGCAACGCTTTTTACACCGGGCGCTAATCCCTCTACACGGGTGCTGTCTAGCCATGAGCTGGCTGGTGGGGCTCAACGAGCCGGTCGCGCTTCTAATAGGGGGCCTAGCCGTCTCTCTGGCCTTCGGCTCGAGCTGCCTACTGGGGGGCAGTCCAGCCTGCTTCGTGGTGGCGGCGGTGGCCTCCTTCCTGGCGGTAGTACCCCACGAGCTGGCTCACAGGAACGTGGCTAGGAGGATGGGGTGCTGGTCGAGGTACGTCCTCTCTCCCATAGGACTCCTCGTCACGCTGGCGACTTCCCTCCCGTTCGTCCCGGTGAAGTTCGTGATGCCCGGGTTCACGCTTGTGTCGCCCCCCACGTACGACAGAGAGGAGCTGAGGAGGATAGACGGCCTGGTCAGCCTGGCGGGCCCCCTCTACAACATAGTAGTCTCCATCGCCTCGGTCAGCATACTCCAACTAGCGCCCGGCCTTGTGGGTCCCCTGCTAGCGAGCGCCCTCTATTACGTCGGCTACGTGAACTCCTGGGTCGCGCTCTTCAACCTGCTCCCAGTCCCACCTCTAGACGGCTCGAAAGTCTTGAAGTGGAAGCCAATAGTGTACTTTGTGGTAATCGCTGTCAGCGCCCTACTCTACTTCTTCTACTTCACCTGGTAGGCGAGGCGACTTACGCGGCTTACAGCCAGGGCCTACTCTTCAACACTCCTGCTCATGTTGTAGAAGAAGTACGCTAGGACGATGTAGGCTAGGAGGCTTGTGAACAAGACCGCGAACTCGACTATGTTGAAGGGCAGGTATAGCTGGCCGAGGCTGCTAAGCGCCGTAGTCGTGTTCAGGCTGCCGTTGAGGAGGCTCTCCCTAACAGACTTAATGCCAGCCTCTATCCAGGGCAGGTAGACCAGGGGGGCGAGTAAGAGCAGGCTGTAAGCGATCAGTAGCGCCGGGGCCACGAGAGGAGGCCTCCCGCTGTAGAGCTTGCGGAGGAGTATCAGCCCCGTAGACTCGAAGAGTAAGCCTATGGAAGGCACCACCACCGTCACCACCGTCAGCGGGCTCTCCAGCTGGTTTTCGAGGGCTACAAGCGCGTTGACCATCTCGCTCGAAGTCATGTTCTCCGACAAGCCCGCAACCTGCTGTGGGGGTGTTAGCGCCAGAGCCACGTTTAAGACGATAACCGCGAGGACGCCTACGAGGGCGACTATGAGAGCCCTGCTCTTAAACCACTGGTACAGCCTGAACCACCCGTATGCTGAGACCACGAAGCCCGCGAGGGAGACAACTGGGAATACCCTTATCACGTAACCGTACATGAGGGCCCTTAAGCCCGTTTGAAGCCTGCTCATCTCAGGCTCCTTTAATGCTCTTAATGTAGTTCTCCAACTTTCCTATTATAAGCCTAGCCCTCTCCCTCTCCATGCTGTTGACGCACTGCTCCAGGAGGCTCAGCCTCTTCCTCTTGTACTCCTCCGGGCTCAGCCTCCCCTCTGCGAGCAGCTGCTGTATCTTGCTTAGGCAGTCCTTCTCGAAGTCCAGCGACCAGGGGGCCATGACGTAGATGTCCTCGTACCTCGGGTCAACCCGCCTTATGACCACGAGCCCCGTGAGCTCGCTCTTCGCCACCAGCTCCCTCACCTGCGCTAGCTCGCTAGCCTCGAATATGAAGGCCTCGTAGTGCTTGAAAGCCTTAAGGACCCTCTCGGCGAGCTCCAGTATACTAGGCACTCTCGTCACCCAGCCTGGTCTCCCTCACGGGGATCTTCAGCTGCTCCACGAACAGCCTCACGAGCCACGCGTAGACAGGGCTCCCCACGCTCCTCCGTAGGCTTCCGTCGACGTACTTGGCCTTGTAGACTAGTTCGCCGCTGTGGTTGAACAGCAGAATATACCCCTTCACCCTCTTCAGGTAGTTCCTGACCATCCACACGTAGATGACGAAGTCCCCTTTCTCGACCCTCAAGCTGACCCTTTTAGCCCTACCCCTGACGTACACGGGCTTGGCCTCAATGGATGACGCGACGTACTTGTCGCAGGGGAGTATCCTGGAGGCGGCTCTCGAGTACACGTAGGCGTTGCTGTACAGTACGTGCTTCCCGCTCTTGCTCTTCGAGGACTCCACCTGGAACTCTCCCACCACACTACTCACGGCTACCACCAGCGATCTTCAGGACCCCCTCTTTGAACTCTACTACAGGCCTCTCGACGTCCACGACTATTGCCAGGGGCTCTTTAGCCAGCTGCCTGCTGAGGGAGACCTGCTTGGCCGTTATCACGACGTTCTTGACCCCCCTGAACTCCCAGGTCTCAGCGAGCCTCCCCTCGTCGCTGTAGTAGAAGGCCTTAACCGCGTACTCCTCGAACATAGGGTAGAGGTAGAGGACGACCTTGCCCACGGCCGCCACCTCAAGAGGTTATCTTCATGTGCTGGTAAGCCTCCAAGTCGACGGCCGACTCGGGGATCTCGCCGGCCAGCTCCTCGAGGTAGTCGTTGACCACAGCCGAGAACCTGGGCTCGTAGTCCATGCTGTACTTCTCCCTCCTAACGTAGCCTCTAACCAGCACCGTGAGCGGCAGGCCCTCCGCGACAAGGTCTAGCGGGTTGTCCAGCACTATCCTGTTCCCAGACACCTCGCAGGTCCTGAGAGCTATGAGCGGCTCTCCCTTGAGCGAGTAGATCACGCTCCTAGGCAGCGGTGTAATGTCCACGACGTCCACCCAGATGTCCTCCCTCGCCAAGCCGACAGCCCCCGCGAGCTCCTCTTCGAGCTCTCGCCTCACTCTCTCCCTGATACTCTTATCGTAGGCCAGCCTCAGGACTTTAAGCGTGCTCCAACCCCTCTTGAAGGGCGTTACCACCACCTCCCTCCCCACCCGCTTCCACGAGGGCTTCCTCTCCACTAGAAGCGCTCTCGCAAGCTGGCCCAGCCTACTCCCCTCCCTCACCGACTCTCTAAGCATCAGGTCGTAGAGCCCCGCGTCCGTCAGGAGCAGGAAGTCCCTCACCTCCCCCCTGGCAACAGCGTTGACGGCGATCTTCAACCCGAGCTCCTCGTCGAGCAGTACGAGTATGTCGTAGAGGATCCTGTCGAAGGCCCTAGCAACGCTGTGGTAGTATACGTGGTGGTACATGCTAGCCTTGGCGGTCATGTAGGCCTTGAACTCCCCGAGCCCGCCCCTCTCCAGCACCAGCTCCGAGACGTCCCTGGGGTTAGGGTAGGTGTTCTTGGCCAGCTTCTCGTGGTTGATAGAGCCGTACTCGCCCGTGCCCGCGTAGTAGCTGTCCCGCCTCAGGAAGTCCAGAACGTCGGCGGGGTAGTAGCTGTCCTTGATCACCCTCCTCACAAGCCTTAGGACGGGTGCGCGCGGCTCCCCCGGGCCGAGCAGCTCCTCCACTACGCCCGCCAGGTCGCTGAACCCGCTCTTCTTACCCAGGTCGTCTACGAGGTCCTTCAAGGTGTGCCTGAACAACAGTAGCCCCACTCTCTCGTGGTTCGCGACCTCCGGGCTGACGCCCCCACGCCAGAGCACAGCCTCTTCGAAAGTGTGGCCGAACGGCCCGTGGCCGATGTCGTGGAGTAGGCCCGCTAACCTGCCCGCCTCCACGAGCTCGTCTACGCTGTACCCACCGAGGGCCTCAGGGCCTACGAACCTCACGAGCTTCCTGAGGACGTCCTCGGCCATCACGCCCGCCAAGTGCATTACGCCTATGCTGTGCTGGAACCTCGTGTGGACAGCTCCAGGGTAGACGAGGTGGGCGGTCTGCAGCTGCAGTATGTACCTGAGCCTCTGCACGGGGAGGGTGCCCAAAACCCTCTCTTCGATCTCCTTGTTGTAGTAGACGTGCCCGTAAATAGGGTCGCTTATCTCCTTCCAGGAAAGGCCGCTGAGGCTCAACAAACCACCTTGTGGGAAAAATGGCGTTTGGGTGGCTAAAAACGTGATGGCGGTCGCGGTACGAGGGCTACTTCCTCTCCTTGTACACCCAGCCCTGCTCGGTCCTCACGGCCAGGCCCGCTTTCTTGAGGTCCTGTAGCCTGCCCCTCACAGTGTTGTAGTTCAGGTTTGTCAGCTTCTGTATCTCCTTCGGCGTCAAAGGCCTCTTCTCTCTCTTTAAAACCTCGAGGACTATCTCCTTGGCTGTCTTGGTCTCGGACACGCCACACACCCGATCTGATCCATGGGATCTAGGATCCTTTAAAACAGGTCGGGCTTCTAGAAAAGGGGTCTAGACCGGGATGGTGTAGCCCTACCCGGGGGTCGCCTCGTACATCATAGCCCTGAACTCGCAGTGGTTGTCTCCGCGCGCTATGCACTTCTCCTCGACGACCTCGACTCTCCTACCGAAGACCCCCTCGAGGAACCCCTCGATCAGGCCGCTAGTGAAGTTCCCTGTCGGTCCGATCAGCCCAGCCTCTTTGGCTGCCGCACACTCGAAGTTGTCCCTGACCTTGAACCTGACCTCCAGCCCTCGCAGGTCGTACTCCACGTCTCCCAGCCCCAGCGCCTTGAACATGTCTACGAGGAAGTCGAGGGAGTGCTTCAACTGGGCTTCGGGGGACTGAGGGGCCGACATAAGCGAGTACACGCCCTGGTACACGTACCTCCCCACGCCCTTCCCGGCGAACCTGAGCACGCCGCTGTGTTCGGCCCTGCCCACGCTCCTGGAGACCGTTCTAAGGGCCTCCGCTACCATCCCCGCCGAGAGGACCAGCCCCCTCTCGTTTAGGAACCTGAGCTCGCCCAGCTTCGGGAATAGGAATATGTCCATGCCGCTCGTCGCCTCCACCGCGAGGACGATTTCTCTCATCCCCTCGAGAACCCTCTTGAGCTCCTCCGCGCACCTCTCGTCGCAGTCCTCGAGTATGATCAGGAGGTGCCCCCTGTCCCCTGTCACGAGGTACGGGGTCGTCACCTTGACGATGTTGATTCTCCTCTTGGCGATCTCGTCCACGATCCTCGCTACTACACCAGGCTTGTTAACAACCTCTAGGAGGAGAGCCGTGTAGTACTTGCCACCCGCGTATATCGCGGTGTCAACCTCAATACTGGGCCCTCTACGCCCCCGCAGGGGCTTACCGCCGAATAGTCTCCTAAGCATAGCTGTCGACCTAAATAAAATCTTGTATGGAACGGGATAAAAGTGTTGAGGTAAAGGGAACATTTATGGTGAAAAGAGACAGTTTAATACCCGAATATTACCCTAAGCAATCTCCGCAGGAATATTATTGTAACACTTATAAGTTAAGCCAGCCAATACTACTATAGCAGGGTGGAAAACGTGAGGGCAATAAGCCCGGTCATAGCCACGGTCATCATCGTCGCGGTGACAATAGCCGTAGCGATCGCTGTAGCCCTCTGGATGACAGGCCTGGTCGGCGGCTTCACCGGCACCGAGAACCTCCAGATAGTCAACGCCTACGCTCTGGCGACCACAACACCCGGGCAGGGCTGGAGTATAACACTCACAGTAAAGAACGCGGGGACGACCACGGCCACGATAGACCAGGTCTTCGTGAACGGGATACCGTATAATGCGATTATCTTAACGTCTACTGGTACTGGTGGCGCAACCACTACAGTCCCCGTAGGCTTGGGCGTGAGCCTGCCACTGACTCTCTCGCCAGGTAATAGCACTACAATACAGTTGTTCATACCCTTGGGTACGAGCTCCGCGCTGAGCTTCTCGTCAGGGCAGCAGGTCGAGATCAAGCTACACACTGCGAGCGGTAAGACCTACCCAGTCCAGGTCGTCCTCCCTTAGCGGCCTAGCTTTAACCACCACAGTTGTTTTTCCCGCTCGTTTTCCCACAGCTTGTCTAGTGCACCCGTTTGATTGAAGGTTACACGTAGTTGGCATGGTGTATTGTAAGGGTAGCCGTGTAGCTGGGCGTAAACGCGTTCAGTAAAGCCAGAAGCCCTTCCGCCATAGAGGCGTGCCGTCAAACCCGCAGCCCAGACTTTTTCCTGGCCCTCGAGACCGCGTCGTTGAGTACGTTGAAGGCCTTCATCGTGTCCTCGGGCGAGACTACTATCACTGTCTCGCTGTAGCTTGAGGTTATCTGTATGATGTTTATCCCGGTCTGGGCGAGGAGGCTGGTTATGTACGCTATCAGCCCCGGCGTGTAGACGTTCTCCACGGGGCTCACGAGGACTATCGCTGTAAGCCCTCCCTGGTAGAAGAGCGGCCTAGACCCGACGCCCTCGGTGAATAGCCTTGCCTGCTCGTCGCCCACCATTACAGTCACGTTCGTTATACCGGTGACCACCGACAGGAAGCGGGCGCCCTGGACGCCCGAGACGACCCGCAGTACTTCTCGGGTAGAGCCCGGGTCGTAGGTAATGACTGTGACCCTCGTCTTCACCTCGATGCTCGTCTCACCGAGGATCTTCTCGACGCTCGACACGTCTAGCGGGCTCATCTTCCTCGACAGCCTGACAAGGGCCACCTTGATGCTCTCGACCGACGCGTCGAAGCCCAGCTCATCGTCCACCACGGGTTTGATCATCCTGGCCATACTAGAGTAGTTCGCGACACCGGAGGCCAGGCACTCTTTGAGAAGCGGGCTGTTCTCAACTATCCTCTCGACAACGCCTGTGATAGACTCCCTCCTCTCCTCCACGGTCGCACACCATTGGTTGGTGTTCTACATGTTTCAACCATGAAACGGGATGTACATACACGCTTATTAGTCTGAACCACTTTAAAACCCTCCCCAACGGCGGCTAGGCATGAGCGTCAAGAAGAACCTCCTCAGCGTGATAGCGGTTAGCTCGACCGGTGCTCTAGCACCGGGCCCGCTCTCCTTTACCGCGGTGGCCTCGGGGGCCTACGTAGGGGCTCTAGGGGGTCTCATGATAGCGACAGGGCACATGGCCTTCGAGCTCCCCTTCACCATGGTCCTTGCGAAAGGAGTAGGCGGGGCTCTACGGGATAGGAGGGTCAGGCTCGCCTTAGACGCTGCTTTCGTCGCCTCCGCCCTCTACTTCTCCTACCTCACGTTCAAGTCAGCACTAGACCCCTCAAGCAACAACGCCGCGGAGGCTACGACCCTCCTGTCGGCACTCGCAGCGGGCTTCCTGTTGACGGGTTTGAACGCTTACTTCATAGCCTGGTGGCTGACCGTCGGCCTCCCCGTAGTGAAGGTCTTCAGCGAGGCCCGCCCGCTCGCGAAGCTGGGCTACTACGCCTCGCACGTCTCAATAGACTACGCCTGGCTCACCCTCCTCTCGTTCCTCGGGTTCGTAATCTCCACGCAGCTCTACACGCTGATGTTGATCGGGATAGGCGTGGCCCTAGTAGCGATGGCTGCCAGGCACCTCTATGCGGCCGTCTTAAAGCCCCTCCTCGCATGATCTGTCTGTATGTTACATTTGTTACACATTCACGTATAGGGTTTGACGCGATCGTAAGCACTCTTTAAATACCTGTACCGCGAGTCAACCCACGCCTATAGGGTGGTGTGCTTGAGGAGACCCGGAGTATTGGTGTTGGTCGCGGCTCTCGTGTTAGCCTCCATACTACCAGTCACTCAAGTGAGCGTGGCCCAGGCCACCAAGGTGTTCAGGGTCGGGTGGGGAGGGACTAGCTTCGACACGTTCAACCCCTTCACCACTTACGCGACGATCTCTGTGTGGCTAACGCTCGACGTCTACAGTAGGCTTGTGAGGCCCACGGAGAACTACACGGGCTTCGTACCCGACCTGGCGGAGAGCTGGGAGGTCAAGGGGGACAGCGTCACATTCAACCTCGTGCACAACGCCACTTTCACCGACGGCTACCCCGTTACTGCCGAGGACGTAGCGTACAGCTACTACCTGGCCAACCAGAGCTGGAGCTCGCTCTCGCCCTACGTGGCCATGGTGAAGGACATCAAGGTCGTAGACAACTACACGGTCGAGTTCTACGTGACGAGCCCCACGCTCTTCATGCTCGAGGCCGCCATCAACGTACCCATAGTCCCCAAGCACATATGGGCCAACGTGAGCGACCCCTCAACATACCCCGACAACCCGCCTATTGGGAGCGGGCCTTTGAAGGTCGCGGAGTTCAAGGAGGGGCAGTACGCCGTCCTAGAGCCCAACCCGAACTTCTACTACCCCAGCTGGTTGCCCAAGGTCGACAGGATAATCGTGAAGTTCTACAGCGACGTCACCTCGGCTACTAACGCCCTGCTGGCTGGGGACATAGACGCCGTCGGCCCCTACATCGCCTCCACGCTGATAAAAACAGTCGCTAACAACCCCAACCTCTACTTGTTCAAGTCGCCGCCTACGATGTTCTTCTACCTGGCCTTCAACGTAGACCCGAACGGCACAGGCAACCCCACCTTGAGAGACCCGAACGTCAGGCTGGCGCTCGCCCACGCAATAAACGTCTCGTACGTCTGCGGGATAGGGTGGCCTGGCGCTGGAGAGCCGATGGGCACTGTCATGCCCTCGACTAACATATTCGCGGACAAGGACTTGAAGCCGTACAGCTTCAACCTCACGCTGGCAGCCCAGATACTAGACCAGGCCGGCTACAAGCTGGGGGCCGACGGGGTGAGGGCGTCGCCCAGCGGAGTAAGGCTCGAGTACAACCTGCTAGTCCCCAGCAACATGCCCGAGGCGATAAAGGCTGCGCAGGTGATAGCGCAGTGGTGGGGCCAGATAGGCGTTAAGGCCAGCGTCCAGCCGATGGACACCGGCAGCATGTCCGCTATAATATGGAAGAAGGTCAACGACACAATAGTCCTAGGCCACGACACGGACATATGGGACTGGTTCGTTGCACCCAACGACGTCTTGTTCCTCAACGTCTTCCTGTCCGGCATGAAGCTGACGGGGGTGTCCGACTCCGGCTACGCCAACCCCGTCTACGACGCCACCTTCGAGAAGCTCTACAACGCGACCAGCCTCGACGAGCTCAAGAGCATAGCCTACAGCCTCCAGGAGATGCTCCACAACGACCTCCCATACATACCGCTCTGCGAGGTGTGGGCTGTCCAGGCTCACAGCAAGGCCTTCACGGGCTTCGACTACGACTGGCCGTCCGGCCCCTTCGGCGGTAGCGACTGGAGGACCTTCCTGAACGCCCAGTTGGCCCCCTCCTCGCCGTCGACCACTACCTACACTTCCACGAGCAGTAGCCCCGTAGCGACGGAGACAGCGGCTCCCACGGCCACGAGTGCCACGACTCCTACACCACAGAGCCCACCGCAGTCCGGCGCCCAGCCCTCCAGTACGTGGCTGGTTGTGGGAGTAGTGGCAGTAGCCGTTGTTGTGGCAATCACAGTCTACGCTTTGAAGAGGAGGTGACGCCTTTGCCCTACAGGAGCTTCATTCTGAGGAAGTTTTTTACTCTCGTCTTAACCCTCTTCATCATAACACTCGTAAACTTCGTACTGTTCAGACTACTCCCCGGAGACCCCATCATGCTCTTGTTCAGAGACCCCAGGCTCACGCCCGAGCAGATCGACTACCTGTACCACAAGTTCGGGTTGGACAAGCCCTTGTGGGAGCAGTTCTTCATCTACCTCTGGAACCTGCTGAGGGGGGAGTGGGGGATCTCCTTCGCGTACAAGAAGCCCATAATGGAGATACTGGTACCCCGGATAACCAACTCGCTAATACTAGTAATCCCGGCCACTGTACTCTCGATTCTCCTGGGAGTGGTTACAGGAGTGGTAGCGGCGTGGAAGAGGGGCGGCTTGACAGACGCCCTCGTCTCCTTCGTCTCGCTGGGGCTCTACTCCCTACCCACGTTCTGGCTCGGCGGGATATTCATATTCCTCTCTATAAACTACTGGAGGCTACCAGTCGGGGGGATGCTGAACTACGGTGTCGACCACAACAACCCGCTCGCCTACCTCGGGGACCTGTTCACGCACATAACTCTACCCCTCGCCACGCTCACCCTGGTCTCATACGGCAGCTTCACTCTGACGGTCAGAGGCGCTCTACTAGACGTCCTCTCCGAGGACTACATCAGGACCGCTGTCGCGAAGGGGCTGAGTAGCTGGAGGGTGTTGAGCAGGCACGCACTCCCCAACGCCATGCTCCCCACCGTGAGCCTCACCGCCGTCAGCCTCGGCACGGCAGTGACGGGCTCCGTGCTGACCGAGACGGTGTTCAACTGGCCGGGGGTCGGGAGGCTCATCTTCGACGCGATATCAAACAGGGACTACCCCCTGCTCCAGGCCGGCTTCTTAGTGATAACGATAAGCGTCCTCCTGGCCAACTTCCTCGCGGACATCGTCTACGGCCTCCTAGACCCCAGAGTAAAGTACAGGTAGGTGAGCACACGTGGCTGGACGAGGGCTCATGGGAGCCGTGGGAGGTCTCGCGAGGGCTGTAGGGGTAAGCCTCGGTTTGAAGACGGGCGTGGTCGTAGGGGGCCTCAGGAGCGCCCTCAACGCGGTGGTAGGTAACAGGAAGAGCAGGGTGGGGCTCGCCGTGATACTCGCCTACGTGGCCCTCGCACTCCTAGCGCCCTTTATATCGCCTTACAGCCCCTACGAGACCGACATCAACAGTATAATCCAGCCCCCGAGCCCCCAGCACTTGTTCGGGACAGACGACGCCGGGAGAGACCTTTTCACGGAGAACATGTACGCCATCTCGACGTCTCTCATAGTAGGCCTCTTCGCAACCCTCGTGACGATCCTCGTGGGCACCGTCGTAGGCCTAGTAAGCGGGTACTACGGTGGCGTAGTAGACGAGGTCTTGATGAGGGTGACCGACTTCCTCCTAATAGTCCCGCCTGTCATGCTGATGATAGTCGTCGGGTCTCTCCTCGGGTCGAGCCTCCTCAACATCATACTGGTGATAGGCCTCCTGAACTGGAGCCCGATAGCCAGGGTGATAAGGAGCATGGTGTTGACGGTGAAGGAGTGGCCCTTCGTCGAGGCCTCTAGGTCGATGGGGGCCGGGGACAGGCTGATAATGTTCAAGCACATATTCCCCATAGTAGCCCCAGTAGTCTTCGCAAACTCGATGCTCTCGGTCGCCAACGCGATCTTCTCCCACGCGGCATTAGTGTTCCTCGGCGTAGGGAACATAAACGACATAAGCTGGGGGACCATACTACACTTCGCCTACACCTCCGGTAGCTTCACGGCAGGCTACTGGTGGTACTTCACCCCTCCGGGGCTGATGCTACTGGGGCTAGTCCTAGGCTTCATGCTACTCGGGGTAGGGTTAGAGGAGGTCTACAACCCTAAGTTGAGGTCTTCTATAAGCGTTTAAGCCGCCGCATCCCGTGCGGAGGAAAGGATTCCTAGAGCTTGTTTGAAAAGCGATCTTTTCTAAGAAAAACTTGGATAGCGGTAAACAAAACCTCTTACTTGAACACTCCGCACCCTCATCGCCGTTAAACCGCCCACTACCAGGAGGGCCTTTCACCACGCCGGCCACGACGTCGGCGAGCGTACCCCGGCGGCCTCGGTGCAAACGGGTCTGGCTATTCCACGCTTCTTGCCTGAGCAACAATTATATGACCATGATGACAAAACTATAGTCGTGGTCTAAATGAAGCCCATCGGTGTCGTGGCCAGCGGCTCCTCGGCCGCTATAGCCCCTATTCAGGTGTACAAGCAGTGCGAGCTCGACGCGAAAGAGGAGGCTTTCGTAGTGGTGAGGGACGAGGCCAAGAACCTGAACTACCTTGGGGTACTCCGCAACCTGAGAATGCAGGACCCACTCTTGAGCCCCAACCAGAGGTCTAGCGTCGTGGACAACCCCGGCCTCGCGAGGATGGGGAGGGAGGTGGTCTTCGAGACCTCGGCCGTGAGGATCATAGGCGTGCTGAGGGAGGACGGCTCACTAGAGCCCTCCACGCAGCCGCCCACCCCCCGTAGCGAGGTCTACCTCGTCGAGTCGCCAGGCGACGTCAACCTGAAGCTGGAGAAGGGTCTGGTCGTCGGGAGCCACAAGTACAGCGGTATCGAGATCCCCCTGTCACCGAAGAGCCTCCCGTACCACATAGGCATAGTTGGAGCAACTGGGACGGGGAAGTCGAGGCTAGCCATAGCCCTCATAAGGGAGGTGCTCGACAACACGGACTGGAAGGTGCTGGTCTTCGACCACTCGGGCCTGGACTACAAGCCATACTTCCCAGACAAGACCGTGTCGGCCGACGAGGTGCTGCCGGACGTCGAGGACATCTACAACCACCTCGCAGGCATCGTGAAGGAGAGGGAGGAGGACGCCTACCTCTTCTACTCCCTCATCGCCTACATAGTCGCGAGAGGAGACCCGGGAGCTGTGAAGTCCAGGCTACAAAGCGAGGTGAAGCAGTACGGGAAGAGCGGGGTCGAGGAGGGTGGGCTAGAGGGGGTGGTGTCCGAGTTCCTCAGCACGAACCCCGAGGACGTGTTGAAGCAAGTTGACTGGGACCTCGGCAGGTTCGGGGAGGTCTTGTCATCGGTCGCGAGAGCGCTGGGGGCGAAGAAGACCACCCCCGCCAAGTACAGGGTCAAGCTGGCCTCTAAGGCGAGGGGGTTCTTCGAGTCCCTCAAGCGGAGGAGGCTCTCGGTAGGGGAGTTGTTGGACAGGCTCGGCCGGGAGAGGGTCCTCGTAGTGGACCTGAGCACGGTGGACTACGAGGAGAGGGCTTCTATACTCAACGCGGTCCTCGGCAGGCTGTGGGACAGGATCGACGAGACCAAGACGCCCGTGAACACGCTTGTCGTCGTAGACGAGGCCCACAACTACGCCTGTAGGGAGTGCGGGTCTGTCGACATAATAGAGAGGACTGCGAGGGAGGGGCGTAAGTGGGGGCTTGGACTGGTCCTCGTGAGCCAGAGGGTCGTGGACTTCAGCACCTGGGTGAGGAACAACATCAACACCTACTTCTTCAGCAGGCTCCAGACGCCCGGCGACCTGCAGAACCTCCAAGGCGACCTCGACCTGGGGGGCATAACCCTGGATAACATAGCCCTGCTGAGGGAGAGGGAGTTCTACTTCGCCGGCCTAGGCAACCCGCTCAGGCACCCAGTCTTGATCAAGGTGAAGACCGTATGAGCAGCGAGGAGGAGGTCTACGTAGCCCCCGAGGTCGTGTACGAGGCCGTTAGAGAGGTGGCGGAGGAGGTCTTCGAGCAGGCTAAGGGCGTGGACGAGGTTCTGGAGCTCGGCGAAGAGCTCCGCGGGAAGAGGCTAATAAACAAGTTCCCCGAGGCTAGAGAGGCTTGCTTCTACAGTGTTGACAGCGGCTACACCTCCCCGCCGATCGAGGTGGCCGGAGGCTTCATAGGCGTCATACAGGTCGCCGAGGTCTTAATGGGGCACTCCTGCGGCGGGCCGCCCAGGGTAGTGGCCCATGTCAGGCACTACTCCACGAGGGACTTGACCGAGGTCGAGGCCAGGCTACTCGAGAGGCGGGCCCTCCTAAAAAGGCTCGAGGAGAAGAAGGAGGGCTGGGCGAGGTTCGACATAGCCGTCGTCGACGGGGAGCTGCTCTACAGGGGCGGGGTGGAGGCCGAGCCGACTTTGTCGCAGGAGGAGTGGCTGGCGCACTGGCGGGTCGCGGAGGAGACCAAGAGCGCGCTGAGGCTGGCCGGCGAGACCGGCACGCCTCTCGTGGGGGTCTTGAAGAGGAGCTACTCCAGGGACATCTCCGCGGTCTACAGGGCGGGAAGAATACCCGTCAACGACAGGCTCCTGATGTCGCTCGTGCTCGAGCCCGGGGAGTACTTTGTCCTCGGGAGTTACAGGGAGCTGAGGGACAGGCTGGCAGAGGCGGCGAGGAGGGCGGGCGGCGAGGTGGCGAGGGCCCTCTACCCGAGGCTCGAGTGGCTAGAGAGGCTGAACACCGTGTACGGCTCGTGGGCGGGCCAGGTGAAGGTCGTGTTCTACAAGCCGCGCCTCACCGTCTCCCCCCTCGCGGCCAAAGTGGAGGTCTACGAGGCAGGGGGCTGGGGGTTGCCCGAAGTCCTCGCGGCGCTCTCCGGGGTGACGGGGTCGACGGGCTTCCCCACGCCCCTAGACTACGTCGACTCGCTCGCCCATGTAAGGCCGGAGACTAGGAGGACTGTCTACGAGCTACTCCACGCGGAGCTGTCGAAGCGGGACCTAAACCTCGCCAAGCTGTTGATGAGCCTGGTAAACCCCCAGAAGCCAGTCTAACCCGTTGTCGAAGATGAATAAGGAGCACCAGTAGGGGATTGACACTCAGCGCCTTTACGCTACGGGGTCGAGAGCCGTAGAGTGGTCATTGACGAACCTGGTAGACAGCCTACCCTGACACCGCCAGCCCCACGTCTCCGGGTGGTCCCTCTACCCGCCTCTCCGACACCAGGAGCTCGAGGTACCCTTCGCCCGCACATAGCGAGAGGCGAAGCCAGCGGCAGGTAGCAGGCTTAGACCGCGCAAGCCGCGCCTCCTCAGGGGCGAAGGGCTTCTGCGTAGGCCTCCTCAAGCCGCCGCGCGCAGGCCTCCTCCCCCGAGGCCCTCTGGTAGTGAGCGCAGAGGTCTCTGAGAGGGCACTCCCAGCACCTCGGGTTCCTGGGCCGGCAGACGAGGGCGCCGAGGTCTATCAGCCCGTAGTTGAACTCCTGGTGCCTGTCCTCGGGTAGTAGCCTACGGAGGAGGGCCAGGTAGTCCCCCCACCTCCTCGCGGCGTGCCCCGTCAGCCTGGCGAGCACTCTCGCCACGTTCCCGTCTACTACCGGTGCGGGCTTGCCGTGGGCGAAGCTTAGAAGCGCCCCCGCAGTGTAGGGGCCGACCCCCGTCAGCCTCACCAGCTCCTCCCACGAGTCGGGTATCCTGCCACCGTACTCCTCCACGATAACGGACGCGAGCTCCTTCAACTGCCTGGCCCTCACCCTGTACAGCCCGAGGGGTCTGAGGGCCTCCTCAACCTCCTCCAGGGGCGCCCTGTGCAACGACTCCACGTCCGGGAACCTCTCGACGAGGGCTTGGAAGGCCCTGGCCACCGCCGTTCTTGTGGTCCTCCTGAGAAGGAACTCGGCGAGTAAAACCCTGTACGGCGTCCTCTCCACTCTCCAAGGGTAGTCGAACCTGTGCTCCAGAGCCCACCTTACGACCCTCTCCCTGACAGAGGAAAGGAGTTCACTCGCGCCGACTTGGCCGCACGACACTCCACTACACCCCCTAGCCCGCCAACCCCTACGCATGGCCCGGGCAGCGTAAAGCATACACGTGTCCGAAGCCCCGCCGCCAGCAGCCCTGTCCGCGTGGTGGGAGCAACGGGCGCGGAGGGGCTGGGCAGCCCCGACGCTGAGCCGCGGCGAGCACAAAACCCCCTCCGCGCCCGGGGGACCGCGGGGAGTGCCCTGGTCTAAAAAACGGGTGTGAGGTGGGCCTAGGCCGTCCAGACGGCTACCGGGTAGACGTCGTTGTCCATCGCTATCTCGTCTGGTGCGACGTTGTAGCCGTACCTTAGCGTGAAGCCGGGGTTGGCGTCTATGTCGGGGCCTCCCGCGGCCAGGTAGCTGGCCCATGCGAGCTCGCTGCAGTAGTAGCTGGGCCCGTAGACCTGCTTGCCGCCGGGGTACACCAGCCAGCCGTAGTCGTATGGCTTACCGAGCTGGGCGAGCGCGAACTGAACCGCCCTCTGCCTCACGTAGTCGGTGGTCTTGACCCTGAACAGGCCCACTGCAAGCCTGTTGGACACGACGGAGGAGACGGGGCTTATCTTCACCCCGTACTCCGGAGTAGCCTCGACGACGTACCCGTTACCTATGTAGATTGCTACGTGGTGCCAGTAGCCCGCTATCTTCATGTACCAGGAGTCCCCCCTCACAATGATTATGTCCCCCGGCCGCGCGAGGGCGAGTAGCACGTCCAGCGGCACCGTGACGTAGCCCCCGCCGGTGGACAGCGCCTCGACCCTAGCCGGCAGCACTAGTAGCGACAGGGCCACCATGGCGACTACGAGGACGAAAATACGCCTCATGGCGACCCCAACACCTATATACCTGTAAGGTCCACACGTATATAAACTTACACAAACTACACCAGAGCAGCGGGAGTCTAACCGGGGACAACGGTCGTACTCGGGGTGCGCAAGACCACCGTGATGTGGAGAGATAGACTACACAATGGCTACCCCGGGTCTAGGGCTGGAGTGGAAGACGTTAAAGACCTCCTCCTAGAACAGACTAGAACATAGGTGTGCGGCAAGCTTAGAGAGCGGCGTTGAGGGTCTCGGGTAGCACAGCCACGCGTACCGGTCTACAGTTCGCTGTGGCCTACGTAGCGTGTGCTCGGTGGGGGTGGGGGAGAGAATCGGGCCCCCGGCTAGCTGACGTACTCGTATATCCTGTCCACCAGCTCCTGCACCTCGGGCATCTTCCTGCTCCTAGGCCTCTTGATGTCCAACTTGACGTCCTTCACGATCTTCGCGGGCCGCGGCGACAGGACTATGATCCTGTCCGCCATCAAAACTGCCTCCTCCACGTTGTGGGTGACCATTATGATCGCCTTCAGGGGCAGGACGCTGGAGAGCCAGAGGTCGAGCACCTCGCTCCTCAGGGTCTCCGCTGTAAGCGGGTCGAGGTTGGAGAACGGCTCGTCTAGTAGGAGGAAGTCGGGCTCGACCGCGAGCGCCCTTGCTATGTTAACCCTCTGCTTCATCCCCCCGCTCAGCTCGTTGGGGTAGAAGTCCTCGAACTCCCCCAGCCCCACGAGGGTCAGGGCCCTCCTGGCCTTCTCCCTGGCCTCGCCCTCCCCTACCCCTCTGGCGAGCAGCGGCAGCGCTACGTTGGATAGGATCGTCATCCACGGCAGGAGGGTGGGGAACTGGAAGACGAAGCCTACTCTCGGCTCGTGCCCGAGGTGGAACTCCACGGTCCCGGAGTCGGGCTTCTCCACGCCGGCTATGATCCTGAGGAGGGTCGACTTCCCGCAACCGCTGGGTCCCAGTATGGCAATGAACTCCTCGCCAACGTCGAAGCTTATGTTGTCCAAGACCAGGACCTCCCTGCCGGAAGCCTTGTACTTCTTCGTCAGCCCCCTGATGCTGAGCGTGAGCTTAGTCGACAACTGACCTCGACCCCATCCTAGCGAATAGCCTGCGCCAGACGAGCCTGTTTAGCAAGACTATCACGAGGCTCATGTATAAAGCTACGAACAAGACCCCGAGCGCGTCGCCCCCCGCCGCCAGTTTGTCTATGAGGCTCCCCACCCCTCCCATGTCTACTTCGAAGTTCTCGAGTGCGATGTACTCTGCGGCTATAGAGGCGTTCCAGGCACCCCCCGAGGCGGAGAGTAGGCCTGCTAATATAGAGGGGAGCATGGCCGGTATGAACACCGACTTGAAGTAGAGGAACCCCCTCACCCTGTACACGTCCGCCAGCTCGATGACGTCCCTCTTCACGTACTGGAGTCCGAAGATCATGACGTTGAAGTACACGTACCACAGGGCGCCCTGGAGGTAGACGAAGAACATGACGAACCAGGGGGCGATGTGGGCGACAGGTAGTAGTAGAGGCCACCATATCACGGCCGGGATCGACGACAGGAGCTCCCCAGCCGTACAAGCGGCCAGACCCGTGGCCCTCCTCCTGTGCGATAGGTACGCGAGCGGGAGAGATATTAGTAGTGAGACGAGCACTACAACGTAGACTCTGACCAGCGTCAGCCAGACGTTGCTCAGGAACATGTCCAAGTATTTGACCATGTTATCGTAGAATGTGACGGCGGAGACCCCGGGTAGCTCCAACCGGGGGCCCAGCAGAGCGGCCGGGATTAAGGCCGTGGCGGTGGGTAGCGCGAGCCTCCTGGAGTAGACCCAGAGTTTCAGGACAGCCCTTACTACGAGCCTCCAGAAGAGCCTCGTAAGCTTCTCGAGGGAGTCGTAGACCGCCGCCACACCAGGGAGTATGGCGAGCCCCGTGTACTTCACCACGGCCGGGTTCCAGAGGAGTATGTAGGTCGCGAGGATGACGGCGAATAAGACGGCTATGCCAGCCGCGAAGGCCTGGGCGTCCCCCCTGTTCGAGGCGTCGAATATGAAGCTCCCCAGCCCGACCAGCTTGAGGGTCTGGGACCCCATCGAGATCACCTCCGCGCTCGTGAGGAAGAACCAGCCGCCCGCCCAGGATATTATGCTATTGGAGAGGAGAGACGTGCGCGAGGCGGGGGCGTACACCAAGGCCACCTTGAGGGGGAGCGGTATCCTGTACACGCTGGCCATCAAGTCGAAGGAGGGGTCGAGAGACTTAACAGACGCGTACACGCCGAAGATCATGTTCCAAACCAGGCTCGTCGTTATCAGGACTACAGCGCTCAGCTCGCCCCCCACACCCGGGCCCAGCGCGTAGACCAACACGGATAAGACGACGGGGAAGAAGCCCAGTATGGGTATGGACTGGAGGACGTCTAGGATGGGTAGGAGAACCGTCTCGACGACCCTGTTCCTGGCCATCGCGATGCCCGTGAACAGGGCGATCAAGAGCGATAAAAGGTATGCCGCGAACATCCTGTAGAGGCTCATAAGCGTTGCCACGACGAGCTCCGGGACCAAAGCCCGCACCGTTCCATGTTGTCAAGTTTATTAGGATCCAGAGCGTTTAATATACTCACCGGGGTGCTTAGAGGGGGTTGTCACAAGATACAAAGAAGATCGTGCTACCGTACTACCTAACACCTGACCACCTACTCGGCCTTGTTGAGGCCCTCCACAGCTTGGGCGGGAAGGCAGACCCCATGAACCTGGGGGACCTGCTAGGCGAGAACATCGACATACTGCCCCACGTAATCGACGTTGCGGAGAGCCTGGGGCTTGTCGCGATCGCCCCCAACGGCGACGTGGTGCTCACAGAGCTGGGCGAGAGGATCGTGACGGGCAACATAAAGAACGTTAAGAAGTTGCTGAGGGAGAACGCCAAGAGGGTAGAGCCGCTTAGCACGCTACTCGACGTGCTCTCCAGGAGGAAGGTCATAACCTCAGACGAGTACGAGAGCGTTCTCTCGCAGTACTACCACCTCCACTTGAACGACGCTAAGCGGAACATACTCCAGTGGGGCGCCTTCCTCGGCCTTTTCAAGATGGACGCGAACGACGAGTACGTGTACCTGCTCCACTCGAAGTAGGCTCTTAACCTCTTCTCAATATTATTCTACTCGTTGTATACGCGGAGTAGAGGTGGCTCTACTTGAGCAGCCTACGCGGGCTTACAAAAGCCGAGGTTGAAGAGAGGATCAAGAGGTACGGGCTCAACGTCGTACCGGAGAAGAAGGAGAGCCTCATCAAGCTCTTCCTGAAGAAGTTCACGGGACTCACCCCCTACACCATCGAGGCGGCAGCCGCTATATCGTTCGTGCTGGGGAGGTACGTCGACTTCACCGTCATGGTCGCCCTCCTACTCGTCAACGCTGTGATAGGCATTATACACGAGCACAGGGCCGAGAAGGCTGTAGAGCTCCTCAAGTCCAAGCTGAGAGTCGTTGTGAGAGTCCTGAGAGACGGGGAGTGGACCGACGTCCCCGCCGAGTACATAGTGCCTGACGACGTAGTCAAGCTGAAGCTGGGCGACGTAGTCCCGGCTGACGGGGAGCTCGTCACCGGCCACCTGATCGTCGACGAGTCCGCCTTGACGGGCGAGTCCCTCCCGGTCGACAAGAACCCGGGCGACAAGGTGTACGCGGGTAGCACGGTACTGAGGGGTGAGGGGGTAGTCAAGGTCACCGCGACGGGCGTGTCGACGAGGTACGGGAAGACGGTCGAGCTAGTCCAGGTCAGCAAGCCTAGGCTGATTATAGAGGAGATAACTGCGAGCATAACCAAGGGCCTCCTGGCCGCCGACGTCTTCTTCATAGTCCTGGTAGCCATAAAGCTCGTAATGAGCAGGACGAGCTTCCTCGACCTACTGCCCTTCACGCTAACCCTCCTGATAGCCTCTATACCGATAGCACTGCCTGCCATGACCACTATAACACTCGCGCTGGGGAGCATTGAGCTGGCGAAGGCGGGGGTCATCGTGAGGAGGCTGGAGGCGATAGAGGCGGGATCTATGATGGACGTGATATGCCTGGACAAGACGGGTACGATCACCGAGAACAGGATAACGGTCAGGGAGGTCGTACCCCTCTCCAGCGAGTACTCCGAGAGAGAGGTCCTACTCTACGCTCTGCTGGCGTCCGAGGATGACAGTAAAGACCCGATCGACAGGGCCGTACTAGAGGCGGCCAAAGAAAAAGGCGTCTCCAAACAAGGCGTCGAGGTGCTGGAGTTCAGGCCCTTCAGCCCAGAGACCAAGAGGACGGAGGCAGTAGCGAGGGTCAACGGGGTAGAGGTACGGGCCGTTAAGGGGGCTCCTCAGGTACTCGCCGAGATGGACGAGAACTTGGACAAGTCGAGGTACGAGGCGTTGATCAAGGGGATGAGCAGTAGAGGCGAGAGGCCCCTAGCAGTGGGGGTCGAGAAGGGCGGCGTCTTCAAGGTCATCGGTCTTCTAGGTCTATACGACAAGCCCAGGGACGACTCACCGCTCTTCATTAAGGAGATCAGGGAGATGGGCGTCAAGCCCATCATGATAACCGGTGACAACGTCTACGTGGCGAAGACGATCTCGGGGGTCGTCGGTATAGGCGGGAGAGTGGTCACGCTCAAGGGGGTGCCCAGGGAGGAGATACCGAGCCTCGTGGAGGGCATAGACGCCTTCGCAGAGGTGATACCCGAAGAGAAGCACGACATCGTGGTCGCCCTGCAGAAGAAGGGGCACGTAGTAGGCATGACGGGCGACGGCGTCAACGACGCCCCCGCACTGAAGAGGGCCGACCTAGGCGTGGCCGTGAGCAACGCCACAGACATCGCGAAGTTGTCGGCGTCGGTGGTCCTCACAAAGCCGGGGCTGAGGAACATCGTTGACATAATCAAGCTCGGCAGGATGGTCTACAGGAGGATCGTTGTCTGGTCTCTGAACAAGGTCGTTAAGACGTTCCAGATCGTTTACTTCGTCGCGATATCCACGCTCTTCCTCGGTCTCCCCGTTCTCACGCCGACCCACATGATACTCATGTTGTTCCTCTACGACTTCGTAACCCTCTCGATCAGCACCGACAGGCTGAGGCCCAGCAAGAGGCCCGAGAGGTGGAACATACGCAAGCTGGTGACAATATCAGTGGTGCTGGGCCTCGTGAAGATTCTCGAGCTGTTCCTGGCGCTCTACATCGCGCTCGACTACCTGGCCCTCCCGCTCGACCAGACAAGGACGTTTGTCTTCTACGTCCTGCTACTGTCAGGGCTCTTCAACATACTCAACTTCAGGGAGACCGGCTGGTTCTGGAGCAGTAAGCCCAGCCTACCAGTGGCCCTCTCGATAGTCGGCGACATGATCGCGGGGACTTTACTAGTCTACCAGGGCTGGGTGATACCCGCGATACCGCCGCACGCTGTGGTGGTGGGCTTCACGTACTCGGTCGCCGTGACGCTCGTGCTGACAGACGCTGCGAAGATAACGGCGTTCAGGCTCTTCGGGGCCGTCTAGGCGGCCTCCCGCTCATGGAGGAAGAGCTTTTTAAGGTCTCCGAGTCTGTTGATAGCGGTCAACAAGGCTGACAAAAGCCCTTCCAGGCTCATGTCCCTAGCCCAGACCACGGCCTCTCTCAACTTCTTGCTAACTAGGACGGGTAGGCCCTCCGGGGCCACGACAGCCCTCCCGCTTCTCAGGCACTCCGAGGCCGCGAGAATAGAGTGTATCGACGTGGAGGGGGTGAGGCAGATGCTAGCCGACCACGCGACGTCGCCGTAGCAGTCCGTGACAACGTAGAGTACGAGCGGGCTTGCCTTCGCAGCCCTCGGGGGGACCGGGGATGCCACTATTGCTAGCCCGAGCCTGTTCTCGGACAAGTAGTCCGCGAGCCTCTCCAGGTCGCGGGGGTCCCCGCCCGCAACGACGACTACGGGCGTGAGCGGGTACGGCTGGTGCCTTCCCCCTACCCTGAACACTACTGCGGACGGGTTCAGGCGCACAACGCTGCCGAGGGCCGCTGACAGGGCAGCGTAGTCCCTCCAGGAGTAGACCTCCACCCGGGTGGAGGGGGAGGTCAGTCTAAGCAGCGCGACGAGCAGCCCGCGTAGGAGAGGGTTCCCCCCGGACAGGCCGCCCCTTGCCGGCGCGACCACGATCTCCGCCGGCCTCCCCTTGGCAAGTAGCTCGAGGGCTAGGGCCAGGGCAGACCTGAGACCAGGCTCCACGATCACCACTCGCCGGCGCCTCCCCACACGTCTGCCGGGGGCCTCCTCCCAGGCTACAGCCTCGCAGGCCCCCCTGTCGGCCAGGCAGACCGTGTCCAACGGCAATACCTGTTTTTATCTAGGGCCGGCATAGATATATAACACCGCGCTGTGCGGCTCCGGGTGCTATACATGGTCGAGATCGTCGACACAACTCTTAGAGACGCCCACCAGTCCCTGATCGCGACGAGGTTGAGGACGGAGGACATGATCCCCGTACTGGACCTGATCGACGGGGCGGGCTTCTACAGCATCGAGATGTGGGGCGGGGCAACGTTCGACGTCATGCTGAGGTACTTGAAGGAGGACCCGTGGGAGAGGCTCAGGCTCGTCAGGGAGAGGGTGGGGAAGACCAAGCTCCAGATGCTCTTGAGGGGCCAGAACCTCGTGGGCTACAGGCACTACCCCGACGACGTGGTCGAGAAGTTCGTGGAGCTCTCCTACAAGAACGGCATAGACGTCTTCAGAGTCTTCGACGCCTTGAACGACGTCAGGAACATGGCCGTCAGTATAAGGAAGGCCAAGAAGCTGGGGGCGGTCGTTCAGGGGACTATAACCTATACCGTGAGCCCCGTCCACACCCTCGACTACTACTTGAAGCTCGCCGAGGAGATCGCGAGCCTCGAAGTAGACCACATCACGATAAAAGACATGGCGGGCCTACTAGACCCCTACACCACGTACAACCTGGTCAAGGAGATCAAGGCGAGGCTGAAGATCCCGGTAGACGTACACAGCCACTTCACGGGTGGGCTGGCCATAGCGAACTACATCAAGGCGGTTGAGGCTGGGGCCGACTTCGTCGACACCTCGATAAGCCCTCTGGCCTACGGGACGGGTCAGCCGGGTATACAGTCCCTCTACTACGCGCTACCAGCCGAGTGGAAGCCGAGGGTGAACATGGACGTGATAAGGAAGATATCCTCCTACCTCGAGCAGGTCTTGTTCACCAAGTACAGGGACCTCCTGGACGCCAGGGTCTTCATGCCCGACCCAAACGTGCTGGACCACCAGATCCCCGGCGGTATGATCACCAACTTCATGCAGCAGCTCAAGCAGGTCGGCGCTGAGGACAAGCTACAGGAGGTCCTAGAGGAGGTCAGGAGGGTCAGGGAAGACCTGGGCTGGCCGCCCCTAGTCACGCCGACTTCGCAGATTGTGGGCGCACAGGCCCTCCTCAACGTGGTCAATGGCAGGTACAGCGTGGTCACGAAGGAGGTGAGGGAGTACGTGAAGGGGATGTACGGGAGACCACCGGCTCCGATCAAGCGGGAGGTCATAGACGTAGTGTTGAAGGGTGAGAAGCCGATCGACGCCAGGCCGGCGGACCTGTTGAGGCCAGCCCTCGAGGAGTGTAGGAGGTCGCTCGTTGAGCAGGGCTTCAACCCGAGCGAGGAGGACGTGGTGACCTACTGCATCTTCCCAGACATCGCTCTCGAGTTCTTCGAGAAGACGAGGGGGAGGCCGAAGTCCAAGGTCGAGAGGGCTGTCGAGGAGCTGTACGCAGAGGTGCTGGGCGCCTAGCCCGGCCCCACACTGAGGTAGGCGTAGCACGGGGTCGGCTCGTGCCCCCGGGTCGAGCCCCCCACTACGTGCACTACGGTGAAGCCTAGGTGTGCGAGGTAGTCGGCGATAAACTGCCTGTGGCAGAACCTAGGGTCCCTCTCGCGGCATAGCAGCGCGGCCTTCCTCTCCGAGGCCAGGCCCGCGAGCTCCCTCAGCGCACTCCGCGCCTCTTCGCTGAAGACGAGGTAGTTGACGTACGAGTTGAAAGTCGGCGAGTCGACGCACCTGAACCTGCTCTCGTACCTGATGCCGAGGGCGCCTAGGGCGCCCATCCACCTGTACTCAACCCCCTTCTCCCCCAGCGCCTTCTCGAGCTCGGGTCGGGAAAACCCCGGTACCCTACTGCGAGGGAACCTTCGGACGTCTACTACCAGCTCTACGCCCAGCCTCCTCAGGACCGCTACTAGAGACTCCGGTGTCAGCCCCGAGTAGCCAATGGTGTAGACGACCCTACCCCTACCCGCACTTGGACCTGACAACAGTCTCGACTCTCCTAGCCGTCTCTTCGTCGCGGGCGTACAGGTACACGGTGACAGGCCTGTCGATCGACAGCAGGGCCCTCAGCATGCTCTCCACGCTCTCCTCCGGGCTCAGCCCGCCGACACCAGCGCCCATCAAGGGTAGCGCCACCCTGCTCAGGCCCAGCTCCTTCACCAGCCTGGCAACAGCGGAGGCCGCCCTGTGAACGTTCTCCGCGCTCGACGAGCCTCCCGGCCTCTCGACTGTAGGGGCGTGGATGACGTACCTGACCCTCAGCCTCCCCGCGCCCGTCGCGACGGCCTCGCCTATCGGGACGGGGGCGTGCCTCCTGGCCTCCTCCTCGATCTCGGCCCCGCCCCTCCTCTTGATCGCCAGCGCGACACCGCCGCCCATGATCATGAGGGTGTTGGCCGGGTTGACTATGGCGTCACCCTCGAACTCGGTTATGTCGCCGCTGACCACCTGGATCGTCACGTAGCCGGCCCGGCAGGTGTAGGTCAGGGGTGCCACCTCCATAGTTCTCTCTCAACCAGAGTAAATTAACCTCTCTGGGCATTTTCTCTACCGGGGACTGCAAGGGCATGTACGTAGGTGTCGCCGCACATAGCGGCGAGCCCAGCGTAGAGCTCGCTAGAGTAGCCAAGAGGTTCGTCGAGCTACTCAAGGAGAGGTGTGGCGTGGAGCACAGGATCGTAGTGGGCGGGTACTGGGGCCTCATGAAGACCGTGGTGGACGAGGCCCTATCCGCGGGTTTCACCGTGATCGTCCTCCCCCCAGTGGAGGAGGAAGACGCCTCCTTCCCGGACAGAGCAGTGGTCGTTAAGACAGGGCTCTCGTTCAGAGGTAGGAGCGTCGCCCTGGTAAGGACCTCCGACGTGCTGGTGGTTCTGGGCGGGGGCTCCGGTTGTCTCCAGGAGGCCGTGACCGCCTACACGGAGGGGAAGCCGGTCTACGCCCTGGTATCGACAGGGTACCCGACGGACGCCATATCACAGTGGCCCGAGTACTTGGACGACAGGAGGCTAGCCCCAGTCAAGAAGTACCGGGACGTCGATGAACTGGTGAGAGACCTCTGCCTGAACGAGCAGGAGAAGAGGAAGAGGGCTAGAGCCATATATGGCTGACGAGGCTAGGGGAAGCTCCGCGGCTCCACCGGTCCCACTACGCGGTGGCAGGAGTGGTAGCTAGCCGGGACCCGACCGAGTTCTGGGAGCGGGCTCGAAGGCTACTGGAGGACGTGCCGGGCCTGATAGACAGAGGCGAGTACGACCGGGCGGCCTACTACGTAGCCGAGTACGTCAGGCTCGCACTCACGGCGAGGATACTCGAGGTGACAGGATGTCTAGTGGACTCTTACTCGCTGGTCGGCCTAGCGGCCACTCTCGCGGAACACGACCCCGCCGCGAAGAGGCTCGTAGAGGACCCGGTTATCCTAGTGGAGCTCTCGCGCATCGAGAGGGTGTTTGTCGTCAGTAGGTTCGGTGGAAGCGGATTCACCGAGGACGAGGCCAGGAGAGTATACGAGTTCGTTAAAAGGGCTCTCTCACCCGTCCTCGGGACATGACATACCCCTAGCCCCGGAGAATCGTGGGTAGAGGGTTACCCAAGGTGAGGGATGGGAGTAATTAGGCCTAAGACCAGACCCGTGGTCCACCGCTGCACGGGTAGAGCGTGATGGGTAACTCCCACTAGCTATGAAGCGATGGAGATGATACCGGCAAACAACAAACCCGTGAACCGTTCATGGCGAAACCACCACCCTTAGGGGCGGGGAGGAGTTCAGAACGGCGACTGGGTGGAGGACCAACGACGCGGATCACCACCCTATATCCAGGTCAGAATTAGGGTGGGAGGAGGCGCCGTGCGGTTTTACCCCTTTATCAGGTATATAACTAGGTGTAAATAGGATCTATTTTTGTAAGGTGAGCATAGACATGTCAGTCAAGAAAGGCTACGGGATTTTAATCGCTATAGCTATTGCCTTCGTGCTAGGTCTGCTAGTAGGGTACATCCTGACACTCGCTATCCCCGAGACTGCGACAAGGGCGTCCGTGGACTCGTGGTTCAAGGCTCTCGGCGACATCTTCGTGCGATTGATCAGGATAGTTATACCCGTGCTGATATTCTTCACGATCGCAGCCGCCACTGCCTCGATAGCAGATGCCAGGAAGCTTGGCATAATACTGTTCTGGATGCTAGTCCTCTACATAGGCACATCAATTCTGGCATCGTTCTGGGGTTACCTGGCGGGCGTGTTGTTCCAGCCGGGGGTCGGGGTGGGACTGACACCACCCGCCGGTTATAAGCCGCCGACTCCCCCAACCGGCGTCGACGTACTCATGTCATTCTTCCAGCTGGACTTCAGCAACGTCCTCACAGTAGGCGGTTCCATGACAATGATCATATTCGCCATGATACTCGGTGTCTCGACACTATTGCTCGGCGAGGAGGGTAGGAGAATTGCGGGCTACCTGAAAATCGGTAGCGACCTCAGCGTCGCGACAGTCAGGGTGATAATGTACTACGCCCCCATAGCGATCTTCGGATACGCTGTCTGGCTCATGAGCGAGTACGGGGCGAAGATGCTGGGGGCCTACGGGAAGTTCTTGGTAGCCCAGTACTCGTTTACGCTGATGCACTTCTTTGTGGTATACTCCCTGCTTGTGGCCCTGGGCGGTCTCAACCCCGTGAAGTACTTCAAGGCGCAGTCCACGCCCTTTATCGTGGCCTTCACTACGAGGAGCAGCGCTGTTACGCTACCTTACAACATGGAGGCGTCCAGGAAGATGGGTGTGCCGGACTACATATACAACATCACTCTACCAATCGGGGCGACGGTGAACATGGACGGGACAGCCCTCTACCAGGCCCTCAGCGCGATGTTCATAGCGCAACTCTTCGGCATCCCCATCCAGCCGTACCAGGTGGGGTTGATCATCGCGGCTGCGACCATAGGTAGCGTTGCCACAGCCGCCATACCGGGCGGGGGGACAATAATGCTCGCCTACGTCCTAGCCACTGTGGGGCTGCCGCTGGAAGGCATAGCAATTATGATGGTCATCGACCCGTTAGCCGACGCCATAAGGACAGCGATAAACGCGAGCGGCGACAACGCCTGTACGGTCCTCCTCACGAGGATTATAGGCGAGAAACTACAGCCCCAGATATAGTTTTTTCTTACATTCACGTTTATATTCCAGTCCTAGAAATATACACCGCCTGTACACGCTCGCCTCCACGGGTGCGGTGTATTGAGAGTGGCGGTGATAGGGGCGGGTAGGATCGGATCTGTGGTCGTGAAGTCGCTGGTGAGGTGCGGCTACAGTGAAATCGTGGCGACGGGCAGGAGAGACGAGACTCTCAAGAACGCGGCCTCCCTCGGCGCAGAGGCGACCCGGGACAACGACTACGCCGTCTCCTCCAGCGACATCGCCTTCTTGACCGTGAAGCCGCACCACTTGCCAGAGGTCGTCAAGTCCGTTAAGCCGGCTTCGTGGGCTGGCAGAACCGTCGTCTCCTTCATAGCCGGCGTCCGGCTAGCTACGCTGAAGAAGGCGATGGCTGAGGCGGAGGTGTACAGGGCTATGCCCAACCTTAACGCGGAGGTAGGACTGAGCTCTACGGCCGTTGCCCAGGGCAGCCGTACGAGGGACATGGCCATCGTGGACAAGCTCCTCAAGTGCATGGGGAGGGTGTACTGGGTTCCCGAGGAGTTCCTCGACGCCTGGACGGCGCTCGCAGGCAGCGGGCCGGCCTTCATAGCCGAGATCATAGACGCGCTGGTGCTGGCAGGGGTCCTCGTGGGCTTGCCGAGGGACCTCGCCTACAGCGCGGCCCTCGACGTTCTGGAGGGGACGAGCAGACTACTGCGGGAGTCCGGTACACACCCGTTCAAGCTCAGGGACGACGTGACGACCCCCGCGGGCACCACTATAAGAGGCCTTATAGCCATGGAGTCCGAGGGGGTTAAAGCAGCCCTCATGAAGGCGGTCGAGTCGGCGTACAGGAGGTCGCTGGAGATAGGGGCGGAGATAGACGCGAGAGTCAAGAGAGAACTCGGCATCGGCGACTAGGGGTATGGTTACCGCGTACTAGCACCCGTCTAGCTTGGTCTAGAACCTACGGGCCCGTGTATGAGCGTGTAGTTGTGGGAAAACTTAGATGAAGGGATCGGCGTAGCCGTGTCGGGCGGAGACGACTACTGTACAACTGCTAGCCAATAGTCGGGAGGGGTGTTTTAGCAGACATAGCCGGCGGCCTGCTGGGGTCGTTCCCTGTCTAGAGCTAGGCTAGTGCGGGCTCCGACTACGTAACCGCGGTAGTCTTGCTCGCATTGTGTAGGCCTGGGTGTAGGGGTAGCGGGTTGTTCAACGGGGCTGAACAGTCTATTCGACTAGCGTCTTATGGTTACCAGGCGACGACAAACCCCGTGCGTCTAGTCCCCTGGCCGACAGTACCGATGCCCACTCATAAATACGGCATTAACATGGGCGGTGACGTGGTCTAAAACCTGTTAAACATCGAGTACGCATTTCTTGTCTCCTAAGGATATCAAGTGTACAATCCAACCCGCCCTCAAGGCCCTTCGCGTCTTCTTACTCGGCACAAACTATATTATTTATACCGCCTTTTGATTAAAGTGGGAGAGGTGGAAGAGTGACCGTAGTATCCAACCCTCAGGCCGAAGCGTTTGAGACGATGCGGAGAGGAGTGCTGTTCCTGCTGATCGCCTGGCTTCTTATAGGTATCGGGCTGTCGCTCACCCTCTTCGGCGTGTTTACGGGGGCCCTCTTAGCTCCACGCCACTTGGGGCTCGGGTTAGCTGGAGCCATGGGCGCCTTAGTCGCCATGATCGTCGTGGTGATCGTCGGGGCTATCATAGCCCTCGTGGGGTTATGGGGATATTTCGTACCGGGCGTAAGGAAGCTTGCGGAGATTAACCCCGAGTTCTCCACATCGGCGACCTTGATCAGGGTCGGGCTCTACTACGGGCTCATATTGCTCCTGATAGGGGCTCTCTTGGTAGTGTTCATCGTCGGGATACCTATCATGTTTATAGGGGTCATACTAATCATCATAGGCTACATCGGCCTGATAATACTCTCCTTCAAGCTGAACGACGTCGAGAAAAACGCCCTCTACCTGGCCGCCGGGATACTCTTCATCATAGCGATATTCGCCTCGATCGCCGGATTCGTAGCGTGGATCCTGCTCTACATCGCGCTGGGAGACAGCATAAAGAAGGCGAGACAGGCCCCACCGCCGCCAGTCCAGCCCCAGCCCACAGGACCTCTACCCCCACCAGTCTAGTTTTTTTCCAAATTCACCGCCTCGTATCTTCACCGTGTACTTACTAATTTGTTCTTGTTACCATACTACGTGCTAAACCCTATGGATACGAGAACAGGGCCGCCGATCACGTTGGGCTAGCCGACTTACTGGACTCTACATGGGGGACCGTACCGTCAACCTGAATTACGAATCGTGAGCGTAGTATGAGCCTACCCCTTGTCTTGGGACGGGGAGACTAAGGGCTGGCCGATAATTTAGAAAGCAATAGGATGGCTGGGCGGCTGTCTTCAGAACGACTTCTCGACAACTAGCTTCTCGACGCTGCTGATGATCCCCCTCACCTTAGGGGGAAACACGTTCTCCTCGACGCTGATGAACCCCTTCACGAGGAGGCTGACCGCCTCGTCTCTCTTGAAGCCCTTGCTCACCAAGTAGTTTACCTCCTCCTCGGCCAGCCTGCCGATGGATGCTTCGTGTGTGAGAGTCGCGTCCAGAGTGTCCGAGGACAGCTCGGGGACCGCCAACATGTAGGCCTTTTCGGATAGCATGAGCCCCCTGCACTCCAGGTGCCCCTTCGACCCCCTACCCCTGGCGTGGAGCCTGCCACGCGTGACTACTCTCGCCTCCTCCCTAGCGAGGGCTTTCGACACAACCTCGGCGCTCGCCTCGTCCCCGTTCAAGTAGACCGCGCCCCCGTAGTCTATGGACGCCTCCCCTAGGCCGAGTATAATCGAGTAGACCCCCGCTCTAGCCCTCGTGCCGAGCGTCACCTCGGGGTAGCTCTGAAGCGTCCTCGCTTGGGACAAGTTAGCGTAGTAGTTGAGGTAGTAGCCCCCGTCGCCTACTACAACGGCCGTCCTAGGCCTGACGTGAGAGACGTGGTTCCAGGAGTGTACCATTACGAAGGTGAGCTTCGCCCTCTCGCCCACGTAGAACTCCGATATCCCGATGTGGACGCCGACATTCTCGGGGGCTATAGTGCAGCCCGTTGTGACGACGGCTTCGGCCCCCTCCTCGACCACCACGATGTTGTGCGGTGCCTGTATGCCCCGCGTACTTAGGAAGAGGCACGCCAGTATAGGCTCCTGTAGCCTCGTGTTCCTCTTAACCCTGATGTAGTAACCCCCCCTCTCGAGGAGCGCGGCCGTGGCGGTGTACTTGTCCCTCGCCGGGTCTATCAGCCTCCAGTAGTACTCCCTCGCCTCGTCGGGCCTGTTCTCGACGAACTCCCCCGTCGTCATGATCTCCACGCCGCTGAACCTGCTCAGGTACTTGAAGTAGTTCTGGTCGATCTGGAGGTAGTAGGCCCTACCGGACGTTGTGAACCCCACCTCCTCTGCCCTGGCGGGGTCGAAGTCTCCTCTCCCGATAGCCTCTGTATACTCTGCCAGGTCGACGTCGTCGCCGTACGTCGCCGGCTTTGACAGGGCGGCGCGGGCTCTAGACCTGATCTCCTCTAACCAGCCCCTTGAAGCCGTGCTCGAACACCTCCTCCACTAGTTCAGGGCCCCCGCAGTACTGTATGCGCCTGTTCAACATCAGGCATACTCTTGTAGGCCTAATGTACTTTGATATCAAGGCGCTGTGGGTCACAATGAGGACCGACCTCGAGACACCCATGAGGGCCCTGATCCCGTCAGCGATCACCTTGACGGAGTCAACGTCCACACCGCTGTCCGGCTCGTCTATTAGGCCGACCTTCGGCCTCATCGCGAGGAGCGTTGCGAGCTCGACCCTCTTCAGCTCTCCGCCTGAGAAGCCCCTCCCGAAGTCCCTGTCCAGCAGGTACTGTATTTGCAGCGCCGAGGCTATCTCGTCGGCGGAGCACTTAGTCCTGGAGCAGATGGCCTCTAAGAGCGCCCTCACCCTTAGGCCGCTCAGCTTGGGGGGTAACTGGTGCGCGAGGCCGAGCCCCCTAGAGACCCTGTACTCCATGGGCTTCCCCGTCAAGTCCTCGCCTTCGAGGAGGACTCTACCTCTCACGATGTTGTAGCCGGGGTAGCCGACGATGCTCCTTATCAGAGAGGTCTTGCCAGTACCGTTAGGCCCGAGCAGGTAGAGTACCTCCCCCTCCTCTAGTGCTAGACTCGTGTTGTCGACGACGACCTTACCGCCCGCCTCAACCGTCAGGTCCTGTACTTCGAGGAGGCCCATAGCACCACTCACACAAACCTATGTATTCGTCATATCATTAAACGTTATATGCTATGAGGGTGTTTATTGAGCCCCTATAGACCTTCTTGTGGGCAGAAGCTAGCTCGGAGAAAGGCCGTACTTGTTCAGGACGCAGGCCGGCCTCGCAATCAGAGCCTGCGGTGAGAACCCCGAGGTAGCCGACTCTGTAGGCGTGAGAGTCGAGCTGGTCCAGACGGCGGCCTCAGCAATAGCCGGGGTTCTCACCGGCTTGGCAGGGGCTTTCTTGAGCATCGACTGGAACGCTGGGATAACGAAGCAGATCTCGGCCGGTAGGGGCTTCATAGCGCTGGCCGCAGTAAACTTCGCCAACTGGAATCCTATACTCGGGATAGCGGGGAGCTTCCTCTTCGGGTTCTTCTGGGTTCTCGGCGAGTGGATGAAAAACATTGGGTGGCTCAAGGAGATCATACCGGTAGACCTCTTCAACACGATCCCCTACGTGGCTACACTAGTAGTTGTAGCAGGGGTCATCGGTAAGTCCCGGCCGCCGAAGTACGTGGGAGTGCCCTACAAGAGGGAGTAAGCCCGCAGGCGCCGCCAGGCTAACCCGTTTTTACCCCTGTGAACGGAATAGTCTCCTATCAAGGCTGTGAAAAGGCCGCGTGGGTGCATCCCTTTGCCCCGCGAGTACCCCGAGTACGCGATAGCCTCCGTGGGCGCTGTAGTGGTCAAGGACGGGAAGATACTCTTGGTCGAGAGGGGCTACCCTCCCGGTGTAGGCTTGTGGTCTATTCCGGGCGGGGCGATCGAGGCCGGCGAGTCAATTCTAGAGGCGGCTGTCCGGGAGCTCGAGGAGGAGACCGGGCTTAAGGGGAAGCCGGTGGGCATAGTCTGGGTGTCCGAGTCGATTGTGAGGGACGACGGTAGGGTCAAGTACCACTACGTGATAGTAGACGTCCTCTTCGACCCGGAGACGCTGAGCGGCGAGCTGAGGCCCGGCGGAGACGCGAGGAGGGTGGAGTGGTTCGACCTCCGCGAGGCTGCGGAAAGCAACCTGGTCACCCGCTCGACTAGGAGGCTGGCAGAGGTTCTACTAAACGGGGGCGCCCCCTTAATCAGGATATAGCCGCTTACTTCCTATAAGCGGTACATAGACCTGTGTAAACGTTTATATTTTCTACCTACTCAAATATATGACTAAGACACGTAAGGTGGATGGCTCTTGATGCAGGACATCGTTCTACTAACGATAGGCGTCATCGTCTTAATAATCGGGATCTCGCTTTACCTTGCGAAGAAGCGGGGTGGGCTGGTGCTGCTGGCGCTGGGCGCGTTGTGGCTCTTCGCCATGCTCGTATACTACGTCTACTCGACGATGGGCTTCTACGCGGCTGTGGGCCTGAACCAGAGCTCTATGGGCCCAGCCGTCACGACAACGCTAGGCTTCATAATCCTGATAGTGGGAATAGCCCTGGCCGTTTACGTGGCTAGGAGGGGTGGTAAGAAGTGAGCGGGAAGGGTGCCGGTCTCTGGACTCTTAGCATAGTCATAGGCTTGCTGTTCGCCGCCTTCTTCATCTACGTAGCGTACGACATCGTGAGCAAGGGGCTCTCGAACTGGCAGCAATGGATCATCTCGCGGCCGTTCATAGCCCTGGGTAGGGACTTCTGGTTCGTCGTCGCCGGGATACTCTGGGTGATCGGTACAATAATATTCTTCATGGAGGTCTCCGGCGACACTATCGACAGGAACTTCAGGATAGTCAAGAACAACGTGAAGTGGGACGCAGTAGACGTCACCGTGACGGCTCTCTCCGCAGCTATCTACGGCGGCTCGCTGGCCGCTACAGGCGGTATCCCGATAATCCCCGGCTTCACGTGGTTGAGGCCGGGCAACGCCCTCGCACCGCTCTTCGGCATGCTCTTCGGCGTACCCGGCGCGCTCGGGACTGCAATAGGCAACTTTATAGCGGACGCGCTCACAGGCTACCTCAGCATCGGCAGTATCGGCGGGTTCATAGGCAACTTCATGATAGCCTACCTACCGTACAAGTTCATGAAAGACCACAGCTTCAGGAGCCCGAGGAGCATAATAGAGTACTACATATGGGGCGCCGTCATAGGGAGCATCTACGTAGCGTTGTACATATCCTGGTGGCTCGACGCCCTAGAGCCGGTGATAGGGCTGCCGAGACCGCTGATATGGGGTTGGTTCGCCCCCTGGGTCATATTCAACGACGCCATCGTGACGTCGACCATAACACCCATACTAGGCTACCTACTGTACCCCCCGATCAAGATGAGGGGCCTCTACTGGAAGGACAGGGTCGGCCTACCTTAAACACATTTTTTCTCACCTAACCGCATCGTCCCGGTGGTGTTTTTGCTCTACGGGATTAGGGGGAGCGTCCTCACTCTAGACGAGCGAGACCGCTTCCTGGAAGACCACGTCGTCCTAGTGGACGGTGATAGGGGTGTTGTACACGGCGTGCTACCGTACGAGAAGGCCCTTGAGCACAGGCCCGAGTTCATAGTGGGCGGAAGGCGTTACCTCGTCACGCCAGGGCTGGTAAACACTCACACGCACATACCCATGTACGTCTTCAAGGGCACCCCTATTAGGAAGACGGGTTTCGAGTGGCTGAGGCGGGTCTGGGCGATGGAGAGCTGCCTTAAGCCCAGGCACGTCTACTACGGGGCTCTCGCCGCGCTAGTCGAGCTCGTGGAAAACGGCGTTGTACTATACGGCGACATGTACTTCTTCGAGGACGAGGTTGCGAAGGCCACCAAGGAGGTGGGTTTGAGGGCGTCGCTGAGCCTAGGCGTCATAGAGCTGTTCGAGGGGCCGCCGAAGCACAGTATAGAGGACTCCGTAAGGTTCGCGGCGAGATACAAGAGCGACGAGCTTGTCAGGGGCATGATAGGGGTCCACGCCCTCTACTCGGTATCCCTCGACTCTGTCGAGAGGGCGGTCGAGGCCTCCCTCGACCAGGGGGTTAAGATACACATCCACTTCGCAGAGTCGCTGGACGAAGTAAGGTTCGCTAAGGAGAGGTACGGGAAGACGCCGGCGCAGCTGGCCGACGAGCTGGGCCTGCTCTCGGTGAGGCCCCTCCTGGCCCACGCTGTCTACGTCGACGACAGGGACCTGGAGCTGCTGGCAAGGCGCAGGCCCTACGCGTCGTACTGCCCGTTCACGATCATGAGCTGGGGCTCCGGCGTCGCGAGGGTCCTCGAGTACTTCGAGAGAGGCATACCTGTAACGGTCGGCACAGACGGGCCTCTCACAGCAGGCGTGATGAGCCCGCTCTTCGAGATGAAAGTAGCGCTGGCCGCACAGGGGAGCAGGTACGCTCGACCGGTGCCGCTGGACGTGTACGCCCTGCTCAAGAATAGCGTCTGGGAGGGCAGTAGGGCGCTCGGGTGGGAGTACAGCGGTATCGTGCCGGGCGCGCCAGCAGACATAGTCCTCTGGGAGCCCCCGCCCTGGGTCGACCCCAGCGAGATGTCCCCGACCGACGCGGCTTTCAGCCTCGTCTACGACCACCAGTACTACAGGCCGGCACTGGTAGTCGTTTCGGGGAGAGCCGTGAACAAAAGCGCGGAGTTTAATAGGCTCAAGCACGTAGTCTTTGAGAAAATCCGCGAAGTTCGCCAAGATTTACTCGAGTGTGGTGGAGTTGAGCGGTGAGATAGGCCTATACTACGAGGCCGACAGCGTTATACACAGGCTGGACCCGAGAGTAAAGCTGGCCTGGTTTGTACTCGCACTCGCCGCCTCGATCGCCACCCAGTTCGACGGGAGCGTAGGCGTGTTCGTCTTCATAAGCCTGATCGTGGGGATTGTACTAGCCAGGCTGTCGTTGGCTAGGCTGCTAATAACCATAACCTACAGCGTAGTCTTCTTCATAGTCACCATACTCGTGTGGGCGAGCTTCTATCAGAACGTGGGCAGGCCCCTGTTCTACATAGGCTTCGCCAACCTATTGGTGACAGACGTCGGTTTACTGGTCGGGACAGGCAAGTTCTTCCTCATAGTAAACCCGATCACAGCCATGCTGCTCTTCTTCTCGACTGTCAAGCCGTACGACCTTGTCCAGACATTCGACAAGCTCAGACTGCCGTATAAGGCGGGCTTCACACTCTTCCTCTCGCTGAGGCTGCTGCCGGTCACCTTCAAGGAGCTCAAGGAGATAATCGATGTCCAGAAGTCCAGGGGTATAGAAGTCGACTCTCCTAACCCGGTGAAGAGGATAGCCTACACCACCCCCGTCTTCGTCCCCCTGATAATAAGGATCATGAGCATAACGTGGGAGACCGCTATAACCCTCATGGTTAGGGGCTTCGGCGCGGGTAAGAGGAGCTACATGAAGCCCCTGAACTGGAGTCGGAAGGACACGATAGCGCTGGTTGTGCTGGCGGCCTTCTACCTCTCTATAATCGCATTGAAGATGGTCGGGTTCTCGACCTACACTTACGTGGAGGGATGGAGATGAGCGAGCCCGCTGTTGAGATCAAAGACCTGTGGTTCAAGTACTTACTGGCCGAAGACTGGACGCTCAAGAACCTCAACTTAACAGTTGAGAGAGGGGAGTTCGTCGTCCTAATGGGCCCCTCCGGCTGCGGGAAGTCCACTCTGATGTACATACTTACGGGTATCATTCCTAACATGGTCAAAGGGACTATAAAGGGCACGGTGAAGATACTCGGAAAGGACATCCTAAGGCTGCAGCCCCAGGAGATAGTGAGGGATATAGGCTTCGTCTTCCAGAACCCCGACTCGCAGATTATCATGCCCTCTGTCCTCGAGGAGGTCATATTTGGGCTCGAGAACCTGGGCCTCCCACCAGACGAGATAAGGGAGAGGGCGGAGGAGATTATAAAGTACGTGGGCCTGTGGGAGAAGAAGGACCTCTCGCCGTGGAGCCTGTCGGCCGGGGAGAGGCAGATACTCGCGATAGCTTCCGTGCTGGCTCTCAGGCCGAAAGTGATGATACTCGACGAGCCGACCTCCATGCTAGACCACAGAGGAACTAAGAGAGTCCTCGACCTGCTCGACAGGTTGAAGAGGGACTACCAGATGACGATAGTTGTAGTCGAGCACAGGATCGAGTGGGCTAGCGAGATCGCGGACAAGATCGTGATAATGGACAAGGGGGAGTTTGTAGCTGTGGGCAAGCCTAGCGAGGTCTTCTCCAACTACGAGTTGGTCAAGAGGGTGGGCGTGAGGCCGCCCATGATCTCCGAGGTCTTCTACAAGCTAATTGACAGGGGGGTCAGAGTAGACAGAATACCCGTCACAGCCCGCGAGGCGGTGGAGCTGATCAAGGGCAGGCTGAGCGGGGGGAGGTAGGTTGAGCGAGGTGCTGGTGGAGGCAAAGGGTGTCTGGTTCAAGTACAACAAGAAGCAGGACTGGGTCTTGAAGGACGTCAACTTCACGGTGAGGAGGGGCGAGTTCGTCGGCGTCATAGGCGAGTCGGGGGCCGGGAAGACAACGCTCGCCAAGCACTTCAACGGCCTCTTAAAGCCGTGGAGAGGTGAGGTCAGAGTGCTCGGTATGGACACGAGGAGAGTCCCCACCTCGAGGCTGGCGAGGCACGTGGGCTACGTCTTCCAGAACCCGGACTCGCAGATTTACTCGGCTACCATCAGGGACGAGCTGAGCGTCGGGCTCAAGAAGCTCGGTTTCAAAACGGAGGAGATCGAGGAGAGGATCAAGTGGGCTCTCGAGGTGGTGGATCTTAGGAAGCCGCTCGACATATCCCCGCACGTCCTCAGCTTCGGCGAACGGCACAGGCTGGCGATAGCCACAGTACTGGCCCTTAACCCGGACGTCTTCGTACTGGACGAGCCCTTCGCCGGGATCGACTACAAGAGGAGCCTCAACCTCCTCGAGATATTCAGGGAGCTGACGAAGAAGGGGCACTCTGTCGTACTAATAGCCCACGACCTCCAGCTGATCGCCGAGCTCGCCGACAGAGTGGTGTTCATGAGCCAGGGCAGGATAATCAGGGAGGGTACGCCCGAGGAGGTCATCGGGGACGTGGCATTCCTCGAATCCAACGGCTACATACCGTTGCAGGTCAGCGTGATCGCCTCGAAGCTAGGGCTGGGGAAGGTGGTCAGGGTAGGCGACATGGCGGAGGAGCTCTACAAGAGGATGGCGCCATGAGCTACTTCAGTAGACCTCTACACATACTCGCAAAGCCGGGCGAGGTCGCCGAGAGGGTCGTCACCGTCGGCGACCCTAAGAGGGCCCACCTACTAAAGGACCTCCTCTCAAACCCGAGGCTGGTGAACGAGAACAGGGGCTTCTACGTGTACACCGGGGAGTACTCCGGCGTGCCGGTCTCAATAGCCGTCCACGGGGTCGGGGCTGCGTCCGCCCACATAGTCTTCGAGGAGTTGCGGATGTTGGGCGCCAAGGTAATAACGAGGTTCGGGACAACAGGGGCCTTGGTCGAACAGCTCGACGTGGGGGACGTAGTCTTAGCCATGGACGCGAGCTACTACAGCGGCGGCATCTACTCCCAGTACTTCCCCGGGAACATATCGCTCAGCGCCACAGCCGACTACGAGCTGCTGAAGCACGTGGAGGAGAGGTTCGCGAAGAGGGGCGTCAGGTACTACGTCGGCAGCGTAGTCAGCGCGGACAGGTTCTACGTCGACCCCACCGAGTTCGCCCGGGAGTGGAGGAGCCTGGGCGCCATTAGCGTGGAGATGGAGACCGCGGTCCTATACGTCCTCTCCAAGATCAGGGGGTTCAAGGCTCTCTCGGTACTGCTAGTGAGTAACAGCCTTGTGAAGGAGACGGGGTACCCCACCGCGGAGGAGCTGAAAAAGTATGCCGTAGAGTACGGGTCGGCCCTCTTAGGGGCGCTGGCGAGCTTCAGATTCTGACCACTACTTTAACCTCCCCCTCGCCCAGGGACTTCTCGAACGCCTTTACGGAGCTTTCTATACCGTCGAACACGCTGGTGATTACCGGCTTCACTAGCCCCTTGCTCACGAGCTCGATCGCCTTCCTGAACTCCCTGAAGGTCCCGCACCTCGTCCCCACGATCCTCACCTCCTTGACAACAGCCCTCGTCAAGTCTACAGTGAACTTCGACCCGGGTGTCGACTTCAAGTGCACGACCCCTCTAGGCCTCGTGATCTCGATCGCTGTGTCCAGCCCCTGCGTCCCTCCAGTGGCCTCGACTACCATGTCGAAGCCCAGGCCTTCGGGGGTCCTCCTCTTCATGTACTCTCTCACCTCGTCGAGAGCCATCACCGTGAACCCCATCTTCTCGAAGTAGTGCGCTTTCGAGCTACCCCTCCTCGCCACGACCACGGGGTCCACCCCCATCCACTTGAGTACCTGGGCAGCGAGTAGGGCGAGGTTGCCCGTGCCAACTACTGCGACGTTGTCCCCTGGCTCAGGGGGGTACTGGGCGAACGCGTTGAGGACGGCTGCTAGCGGCTCTACCTGCGTCGCCTCCACCGGGTCGAGCAAGCCCTCTACTACGTGGAGCGCCTGCTCCGGGGCGACGAAGTACTCAGCGAAGCCGCCGTCGAAGTCGATGCCGAGCGTCCTCCTGTATGGGCAGTGGGTGTACAAGCCCCTTCTACAGTACTCGCACCTGCCGCACGGGAAGTTGATCTCGCTGACTACTAGCCTGCCCTTGAGCCTCCCATCGCTGACGACCACCCCAGCCACCTCGTGGCCGGGTATCAGCGGCTTCTTGAACAGAGGGTATGAGCCGGTGTAGAAGGCCTTGTCCGTCCCGCAGATGCCGACCGCAGAGGTCCTGACCAAGACCCAGCCCGGTCCGGGCTGGGGCTCAGGCACGTCTTCGATGCTCAGCTCTCGCGGGCCCTTTAAGAGGAGGGCCTTCAAACGGTTTCACCTGACATATATATAAGTGCTCTTGAGACAATATTATTACCGGACCTACAACTCAGGCTTAGGCCTGTGGATGAGTAGGTCGGGGACGTATTCACCCACACGTGTTCCACCCGTGACGGAGTTTTGTCGAATAAACGTGGGCGGGCAGTAGTGCGGCACGACGTACTCGAGTAGTGGGCGCCATGGTCGTCGGCCCCTTCGAGAAGTTCTGGCTCGAGTACGACAAGTGGTACGATGAACACCCCAACATATACAGGTCCGAGCTGTGGGCTGTCGAGCTAGCCTCGCGGGGCGTCCCTAGGCCCTGGGTGGAGATCGGTGTCGGTAGCGGGAGGTTCGCGGCACCGCTGGGTGTGGACGTCGGCCTAGACCCCTCCGAGAGGTTGCTGGAGCTCGCCTCCCGACGCGGGGTAAGGGTGGTCAGAGGCCTCGCGGAGTCCACGCCGTTCCCAGACGGGAGCTTTGGAGGGGTCTTCGTGATCATAACCATATGCTTCCTCGACGAGCCCTTGAAGGCGCTGAGAGAGGCCAGGAGAATACTGAAGCCCGAGGGCAGGCTGGTGGTGGGGTTCATACCCAGCGACAGTCCGTGGGGCACTTTCTACAGCCGGCTCAAGGAGAGAGGGCACAAGTTCTACTCGCACGCCAGGTTCTACTCGCTGAGCGAGTTAACCGGGATGCTCGAGCTCTCCGGGTTCGAGACGGAGCTGCTGGTCTCCACCCTCCGCAGCCCGCCAGGGTCGCCCGAGGTTCTCGAGACGCCCGTTTTAGGCCTAGCACCAGGCGCTAGCTTCCTCGTGATCAGAGCGCGTGTTGCCCGCTGAGCCTGCCTACCGCCTCGATGAACTCCTCGAGCTCCCTCAGGGACCTCGGTAAGTGCCTCGCCCCCACGCCCAGCGCCTTGTAAGCCCCCATCGCGTTACCGTATAGCAGGGCCTTGTCTAGGTCGAACCCCTCGAGCACCGAGTAGAGCACCCCCGCGTTGAACGCGTCTCCAGAGCCAGTAGTGTCGACGGCCATTACGTTGAACGCCTTCACGGACACCTTCCTGTCCCCGGCTATCGCCAGCGAGCCTCTCTCCCCCATTTTGAGGAAGAGGACCTCTGGTTCGAGGCTCTTGTACAGCGCCTCGGCAGCCGACACGGAGGCCGAGCCGACGAGCTCCTCGAGCTCGTCTAGGTTGATGAACGCGTAGGTGACGCTCTTCTTGAGCTTGAGCAAGAGGCTCCTGTCCCCCTTGTTGAAGCCGCTCAGGTCTAGCCCTGTTACAACGGACTCCCTGCTAGCCCTGGTGAGGAGCCCCACGAGCGACTCCCCCCTGTCCACGTTGCGGGCCGCGAACCCGTAGGCGAAGACGGCGTCAGCGCTCGACACAGCGCTCTCTATCACCTCGCTACTCGGAGTGTTCAGCCTGTTGGCGCCCCTGTACCCGACTATGACCCTGCCTCCCCCCGGCTTGACCAATATGCTCATAACGCCCGTGGGCTCCTCGCGAGTGGCGGCCACGTACCTTACCCCTACCCCCTCGGTCTCCAAGTCTTTGACCAGCACCACCCCCACCACGTCCTCCCCGACCTTTGCTATCACGCTCGTCCTGGAGCCCAGCCTCCTCGCAGCCACGGCGAGGTTGCCCGCCACTCCTCCGGGGGCGTAAAGCCCCCTCCTCGCTACGTACGAGACGTCCCTGAACACCAGTTCGTCCGTGTCGAGGAAGTATATCACGTCGAGGTTGAGGTCGCCGTAGACGAAGACGCGCTTCTCGCTCAAGCCTTACCCCTAATTCTGTTGACGACGCTCATGAGTCGCTTCACCCTCTCAGGGTCGACAGGGTTCTGGGTCAGTCCGTGGACCTTGAAGTACGTGCCCACGATTGCCCCGTCCGCGTACTTGAGCAGCTTCTCGGCGTTCTCCGGGGTGAGCCCGCTGCCTACGAGCACGGGCGTGTCGCCGACGATCGACTTGACGAGCTTAACGTCCTCCACCGAGGGCTCCTCGCCCGTCATCCTCCCCGTCACGATAACTGCGTCGGCTAGGTAGAAGTCGGCCCACTTCGTGTGCGTCACGATGTCGATGCCGGGGAACACCACGCTGTGCTTCTTGACCACGTCTACGAAGAACTTGATGTCCTCCGCGTAGAGGGCCTTCCTCAGCCTCACGAGGTCTGCTGCCACCCCGTGGTCGAACTCCCCGGTGTCCCAGACAGCCGCCCCCGTGTAGAGGCAGACCCTTATAAACCTGGCTCCAGAGGCCTTCGCTATCGCGAGTGCTACCCTCCCCCCGTTGTGGATAACGGTTATCCCGACGGGTATCGACACGTTCTTCACCACATGCCTAGCCACCACGGCGTGGGCGGTCATCTCCTCGGGCGGTATGCGGGAGGCGCCGCTGTAGTAGGGGAGGTCCCACATGTTCTCGACTATCACGCCGTCAACGCCGTTCTCCTCGTAGATCCTCGCCTCCCTCACCGCGTGCTCCTCGACCACGTCGATGCTCCAACCCTTGTATCCGGGCGCACCAGGTAGTGGGAGCAGGTGGACCATGCCTATGATCGCCTTGTCGCTCTTGAACAGGTCGCGGACTGAGAACATCCTCTTCGAGTACAGGTCTCTAGCCCACTCGGGTATCAACTTGTCGAGCAACTCCCTCTTCAAGCCTTGGCACCAAGCTCTAATCTAGGGGGCGCGAAGCTTAAGACCGTTTCACAACGTATGCTACACACGTCGATACGCCCGTGTGAGGAGGTAGTGAGACCCCGGATACAATACGGGGGGGCCTTACCTTTGGTTGCGAGCAGTCTAAGATAAAAACGTTTTAAAATATACGCTCTGTATCCATATACATTAGCGCGGAGCGGGTGTAGTTTGAGTTGAGTGAAGTGCTACTAGAGGTCGAGGGGCTCAAGACCTATTTCTACACTTCGAAGGGTATAGTCAAGGCCGTCGACAACGTGGGGTTCAAACTCAACAAAGGCGAAGTACTCGGTGTAGCGGGGGAGTCCGGCTGCGGTAAGAGCACTCTCGCCTACTCAGTAATAAGGCTCGTTCCCCCGCCCGGCAGGATCGTCGGCGGTAGGATATCCTTCATGGGCACGGACATCCTGAAGATGCCGGAGGAGGAGTTCAGGGTCAAGGTTAGGTGGAAGGGCATATCGATGATCTTCCAGGGCGCCATGAACGCGCTCAACCCAGTCTACACGGTAGGAGACCAGATCGCCGAGGTCCTAATGCTACACAGGAGCCTCACGAAGAGGGAGGCCCTCCAAGAGGCGGCCGAGCTCCTCAAGATGGTGGGTCTCGACCCTAGAAGGGTGAGGAGCTACCCGCACGAGCTGAGCGGCGGCATGAAGCAGAGGGTCGTGATAGCCATGGCTCTAGCTCTCAGACCCCCACTCGTGATCGCCGACGAGCCGACCACGGCTCTAGACGTCGTCGTGCAGGCGCAGATAATGAACCTGCTGAAGAGGCTTCAGAGAGAGCTGAAGATGTCGATAATCCTCATCACGCACGACATGAGCTTGATCGCGGAGATAGCGGACAAGGTAGCTATAATGTACGCCGGCAAGATAGTCGAGATAGGGAACGCGGACAGGGTCTTCAACAACCCTCTCCACCCCTACACCAGGGCCCTGATCAACAGCATACCCAGCCTCAGGAAAGAGCTGAAGAAGCTAGAGTTTATACCCGGCGTCCCGCCTGATCTAATACAGCCGCCGCCCGGATGCAGGTTCCACCCCAGGTGCAAGTACGTGTTCGAGCCGTGCTCGAGGGAGGAGCCCCCGATGGTCGAGGTCGAGCCCGGCCACTACGTCGCCTGCTGGCTCTACGCGAAGAGGTGAGTCCCCGTGAGCACGCCTGGCTTCATGAACATAGACTCCAGCACCATCCTGTTCGTGAAGGACCTGAGGGTCTGGTTCCCCGTCAGAAGAGGGATAACCGACGCCCTCGCTAGGAGGCCCCCGCTCTACGTTAGGGCCGTAGACGGCGTCAGCTTCGAGGTCAAGCAGGGAGACGTCTTCGCGCTGGTAGGGGAGAGCGGCTGCGGCAAGACCACCACGGGTAAGTCCGTGCTCATGCTCTACGAGGTGACGGGTGGACAGATAGGCTACAAGCCCTCCCAGGACTTGATAGACTCCTTCACGAAGCTGGGCTACAAGCCCGAGTACATAACCGAGTACGGGCACATCGACCTCTCGAAGGTGCCCAGGAAGTACCAGCGCCCGCTACGCAAGGAGATACAGATGATATGGCAGGACCCCTACGGCAGCCTGAACCCGAGGTTGACGATATTCGAGATCCTAGAGGAGCCGCTGATAATACACAAATTCGGCTTCACTAGGTCGGACAGGTACGACATGATCCACAGGGCACTGGAGCTGGTCAAGCTCACGCCGCCAGAGGACTTCATGAACAGGTACCCCCACATGCTGTCCGGCGGGCAGAGGCAGAGGGTGGTCATAGCCAGGGCGCTCATACTGAACCCGAGGTTCATCGTCGCCGACGAGCCGGTCTCCATGCTGGACGTGTCCATCAGAGCAGAGATCATAGAGCTACTGCTGGAGCTGAAGCAGAAGCTAAACCTGACCTACCTGTTCATCACTCACGACCTGGCTATAGCTAGGTACATCGCGAACAAGATCGCCATAATGTACCTGGGCAAGATAGTGGAGATGGGCGAGACGGAGAAGGTGATCAGGAACCCACTCCACCCCTACACCAGGGCCCTAATATCAGCCGTCCCAGAACCCGACCCCTCTAACAGGCTGAAGATAAGGGAGGTACCTATAAAGGGCGAGGTACCCAGCGCGGTCAACATACCGCCGGGCTGCAGGTTCCACCCGAGGTGCGTAGCCCTAGACGAGCACCAGGAGCTGAGGGGCGTCTGCGACAAACAGGAGCCCCCGATGGTCGAGGTCGAGCCGGGCCACTACGTCGCCTGCTGGCTCTACGCTAAGAGGTAGCGTATATGAAGCCCGAGGACCTGACAGGGATCGTCGGCTGGGGTAGCTACATACCGAGGTACCGTATGCCCCTCAGCGAGATAACCAGGGTCTGGGGCTTCAACCCGGAGCAGCCGAGAGAACTAGACGTGGCCGAGAAGAGCGTCGCAGGCTACGACGAGGACGCCATTACAATGGGCTGGGAGGCGGCTCTAAACGCCCTCAAGAGGGCGGGTGTCAACCCTAAGGAGATAGGGGCCGTGTGGTTCGGGACCGAGAGCAAGCCCTACGCTGTCAAGCCCTCTGCCACCGTCATAGCCGAGGCCCTGGGTGTAACACCCTCCACCATGGCGACGGACCTGGAGTTCGCGTGCAGGGCGGCGAGCGAGGCGATCAGGATAAGCATCGCGTCGGTGGCGTCCGGCCTCATAAAGTACGCACTAGTTGTCGGCTCGGACACCGCCCAGGCAAACCCCGGCGACGTCCTGGAGTACACGGCCTCCTCAGCCGCCACGGCGCTGGTTATAGGTCCCAGTAGCGAGGCGGCCGCGGTGTTCGAGGCCAGCTACACCTACGTGACGGACACGCCCGACTTCTGGAGGAGGGCCCACGTCCCGTACCCGCTGCACGGAGAGGCCTTCACTGGGGAGCCCGCGTACTTCCACCACATCGTGGGAGCTGTCAAGGGCTTGATGGAGAAGACCGGGCTCAGACCCAGCGACTTCGACTACGCGATCTTCCACCAGCCCAACGGAAAGTTCCCCGTGCAGGTGGCCAGAATGCTAGACATCCCCGTCGAGAAGGTCAAACCGGGCCTCGTAACGCCGTTGATAGGGAACAGCTACAACTCCTCTGCTCTCATAGGCCTCTCCAAGGTGCTCGACGAGGCTAGACCGGGCTCTAGGATACTGCTCGCCCCCTTCGGCAGCGGGGCTGGGAGCGACGCGTACAGTATAGTGGTGACGGACAGGGTGTTGGAGAAGAGGGACAAGGCCCCTAGGGTCGTAGACTACCTCTCCAGGAAGAAGGTCGTCGACTACGCTTTCTACGCCAGGTCGAGGAGCCTGATCAAGCGGATAGGGTGACCGGCATGAGGTTCTCTATACCCAGGTATTGGCGTGAAAGGCAGACCTACTACAGGCTGAAGGCCGCGAAGTGCCTGGACTGCGGCCGCGTAGTCTACCCCTACAACGACAGGTGCCGGCTCTGCGGGTCCACTAGAGTGGAGGAGGTGGAGCTACTGAACGAGAGGGCAGTCCTGCTGACCTACACGGTGATCTACAGCGCCGCCGAGGGGTTCGAGGACAAGAAGCCGGTCGTGGTAGGCATCGTGGAGACCACGGAGTCGAAGGCGAGACTGTTGACTAGGATAACAGACGTAGACGTGAGCGAGCTGAAGACGGGTATGCTACTCGAGCCTGTACTGAGGAGGGTAAACGAGGACGGGGAGTCGGGGCTCATATACTACCTGGTCTCGTACAGGCCGGTAGTGAAGTAGCACTTTAGAGCCCCTACTGTTTTTCGCCCGCCGACCCTACGAGGTGTTTAATAGCCTCGACCTGGGCCCTCAACACCTTCTCCTCAAGCCCGTCCACCACTATATTGGACCAAGGCGGCTCTGAATCGGGGTCGAGCCCGTTGTAGACGTAGCGCAGGTCTACACCCTTCTCTCTCGCCAACTTCACCCAGTTAGCGTAACCCCCGCCTCTCAGCGACCACTCCAGCACTAAGTCGGCGATCTGCTCGCCGCCCAGCGAGAGGGACGCCTGGACGAACGAGGTCTTCACGTTGAACTCCCTCACTCTGGCGAACCCCCTCAGCTCCCTGTCTACCAACTTCTCTAGCCTCGAGAGCCTGTCCAAGCCCATCATACCGATGTAGGCGAAGGGCGTCCTGGCCTTGGGTATTAGCGGGTTAAAGGACAAGACGAGCCTCCTACCCCGCTCCTTTGCCATGCTCGCGAGCTCCCTGGCGATCCTCACAGTCTCGAGCACGTCCTCGGCCCCCGTCCCCTTAACCCCGTATATCAAATAGAGCTTCACGTCGAAACCGGCTCTGACGACCGACCCGACCTTGTGTTTGGCCAGCTCCACGAGCCCGGGGTACTTCATCAGGACTCTCTGGGCGAAGACGCTGAAGGACTCCGGGGCTAGGGTGAGCTCCCTCTGCCCCACCTGCCTTATCAGCTCCAGCACCTCGTCGCCGAGCTTCTCGAGCCTGAGGGAGGGTAGGACAGCCCTCACACCCCTCCCGGCCAGGTACTCCAGAACTTTCACGTCCTCTCTCGTGACAGGGAACGAGAGAGCGTACAACACCACTCTCTCGAGCCGGTTGTACTCGAGCCCCTTATCGGCGAGCTCGACAGTCTTCTGGAGAGACCTGTGCCTGAAGGGCTGGAAGAGCCTGGACTCCATGCAGAAAGAGCAGTGGAACAAGCAGCCCCGGGAGAGCTCGAGCTTGAACCCGAGGCCGAAGGCCGGCTGCCTGTCGGGGTCGAAGACCTGCCGCACAGGGTACTCGACGTCGTCTAGGCTGGGCGCGTATTTCCGCACCGCCCCCTCGTTGAACCCTGGGACGTAGACGTAGTCGAGCTGAGACAGCTCCTCGAGGACGGCCTTCTTCCTCTCGCCTGCCCTAGCGGAGATAGCGTCGACCACCCTGTCGATCGTGGCCTCGGCCTCGCCTACCACGAACGCGTCGACTACCCTCGTGTACGGCGCTGGGTTGGCCATGACGACGGGCCCGCCCGCGATCACGGGTATCTCTCTATCCTCCCGCCTCGCTGGCAAGCCCGAGGACTCCAAGACCTCGACGAGATCGACGACGTCCAGCTCGTAGTGTAGCGTGGTTAACACCGCGTCGAAGTCCCTCAGCGGGCTACCCGTCTCTATACTCCTGTACCCGGTCTCCCCCCTGTCCGCGGCGAACCTCTCGAGGTAGACGTCCTCTCTTCTGTTGACGTACGTGTATATGATGTCGTGGGCTAGACTAGACGTCATGACCTCGTACTTACCGGGGTAGACGTACGCGACTCTCGCGTTGACCCTGAGGGGGTTTTTCAACACCCTGTTTAACTCGACCAGCTCGAACACCGAGGCTCTATATAGTGATCTCCACCTGTCTTTAAAAACTAGGTATAAACGGATAAGTGTAATATATACACACTTTGGGACGTAAAGCTTTTAATATATGGTCAGGATATCTGTTAACCGGGCTCTGTGATGCCCGCTTACGACAAGTTTTATAGTAGGCTGGCTGTCGGTATTAAAGCCTCGGACATCAGGGAGTTGCTTGCGATCATAAAGCACAGGAAGGACGTGATAAGCTTCGCCGGGGGTATACCAGACCCGAAGCTCTTTCCCAAAAGCGAGCTGGCCGACATAGCGAGAGAGGTCATACTGAAGTACGGCGACGACGCCCTCCAGTACAGCGAGACGAAGGGCCTGATCGAGCTGAGAGAGATACTCTCGGACTTCATGAGGAGGACGAAGGGGATCCAGACAGACGCAGAGGACCTCATCATAACGACAGGGAGCCAGCAGGCCCTGGACATCGTGGCCAGGGGCATGGTAGACCCCGGCGACGTCGTCGTAACAGAGAACCCGTCCTACCTCGCAGCAATAGGGGCTTTCAAGATAGCCGGTGCCAGGCTGGTGGGGGTCGAGATGGACGAGCACGGTATGGACACGTACAAGCTGGAGGAGAAGCTTAGGTCGCTTAAGAACAGCGGTGAGAGGGTGAAGTTCATATACACCATACCCGTGGGCCACAACCCCGCAGGCACCTCTCTCACGCTCGACAGGAAGAAGCACATCATCGAGTTGGCAGAGGAGTACGACGTGTTGGTGGTCGAGGACGACCCCTATAGCTACATAATATACGAGGACGGCGCAGACACGACGCCCCTGAAGTCCATCGACAAGTACGGCAGGGTCGTCTACTTGAGCACTGTGAGCAAGGTGTTGGCTCCAGGGCTGAGGATTGGCTGGATCGCCGCGATAGACGACCTCACGAGGAAGTTCGAGCTGGTCAAGCAGTACCTGGACCTCCACAGCCCGACCCTCACGCAGTTCATTGTGGCTGAAGCTGTGAAGAAGGGCCTGATAGACAGGATGGTGAAGGTGGCCACACCCTACTACAAGTCAAAGAGGGACGCGATGATCTCGGCTATGGAGGACTACCTACCGGACTACGTGGACTACACGAAGCCCATCGGCGGCCTCTTCATATTCGTGAAGGTCAACAAGGAGGGCTTCAACACGACCAAGCTCCTCGAGGTCGCTATCGCCAAGTACAAGATCGCCTACGTACCTGGCGCCAGCTTCTTCGTGGACGGCACCGGTCACAACACGATGAGGATCAACTTCAGCTACCCAACGTTCGACGAGATATACGAGGGTGTGAGGAGGCTGTCTGATTTAATCAAGACCGAGTAGGGCTCGCAGCCCCGCCCTGCTCGCCACCAGCCTGGCTCTTTTCACCAGGCCCGGAGACCCTCAGTATCGTGCCGAGCCCCCTCGGCGGGAGGAGGCCTACAGCCTCCTCGACGCTCTTCACGTTGAAGACTTTGACCAGGCCCAAGGCCCTCTCGGCCAGCCTCCCCGCCTCCCCGCCGGTCGCGGGGGTTACGGTGTCGAGGTAGACGACCACCAGCTCTCTCGACAGGCCTAGGCGCAGGCTCCTCGTGCCCGAGAAGCCCGAGACCACGAGCCTCCTCAGCGGGCTCCTGTCGGCTAGGTCCCACAACGCTGGTGCGGCCTCTGCTACCACCAGCGTCTCCAGGTCTAGCGGCAGGTCGCCGACGTTCCTGAAGGCCCTCAGACCCAACCTCTTAGCCTGGGCGAGGCACTTCTCGCACAGCAAGTACGGTTCTAACCCCTTGTCCCTCAGGGCGATCGCAGTCATGATCCCGACGACGTTGCAGCCTAAGACGAGTGTGTTCCCCTCCGACTCGCCCGCGAGCTCGAGGGCGTGCGACGCGTAGGGCTCTAGCAGGTTGACCGGCTCCACGGCAGGGTAGGTGCCGTAGACCCTCTTAGGGTCGACCTGAAAGTACGTCGAGAGGCAGCCGTCCACGTCGAGAACGCTCCTCGACCCGCCCACGAGCGGGTTTGTGACAACGAACTTCCCCGTTAGGTAGGGGTGCTCGGGCGACTCGATCACCCGACCGGCGCAAACGGAGCCCAGTAGCCTCGGGAGGATGACGGGCTCGCGACCCTCCAGTAGCTCCTCGTCCTGGAAGCCCACGTAGGCCATGCTGTTCTTGACTAGCACCATGCCTCTATTCAGGACTACCGCCGGCATTTCGGCGTAGGCCAAGGAGCCGTCGTACACCACTGCCTTGTTCCTCAAACACTACACCCCACACTCTCGTGGCGAGAGCTTCAAGGTATTTATGTTACCCAGAACTGGGTTTATTATTGTGATGAAGAACCATGAGTTTCCACTGGGTCAGCAGAGAGGCGAGGCTGAAGATAATCGACGTCCTCCTGTCATCTAGGAGTATAAAGCAGCTGGCCTCCGAGCTGGGCGTCTCCCCGACCGCTGTACGGAAGTACGTCTACAGGCGGGCGTACCCCGACGACGAAGTGATCTCCAGGGCTCTGAGCATACTGGCCCCCTACGAGAAAGAGAAGGTCATCGAAGTCCTGGTCGAAGACATATTAAGCTCGGTTAAGACCTTGATCACCATGATAGACGACCCGAGACTGAGGGAGAAGGCGAGAGAGAGGATAGTTGAGTCGGTCGCAGGGGAGTGAAGAAAAGAGGCCCTTACTAGCCACTGGGAGGGTCGTAGGCGACTACGAGACGCTCCTCAGGTACGTCGAGCTCGCGCGAGAGAGGGGTCTTAAGCCCGAGGACTACACCTTGACGAGGGAGGACATGGAGTACGCTATGCGGCTCTTCGAGGAACGGAGGAGCCTTTTGGAGGTGATCGACGCGTTGAAGAGGAAGTTCGCTGCCAGGCTGGACTGTAGGCTGGCCTCCGAGGCGATGAAACTCAGCAAGGGCGTGGAAGTGCCCGAGAACCAGGCCTGCGACTACGTGTCGTCCCTGTACGCAGGGTGGCTCGTCGAGGCGTGCGAGACGCTCGGGCTCGTCAGGCTTAGAGAGGAATGGAGGTAGAGGTGGCCGCGCGTGCCCCCCTCGAGGGAGCTTGTGGAGAGTCTGGTCGACGCGGGGATAAGATACCTGAAGAGGAGAATCGGGCACACGGAGCTCGCGGGAGTCGAGGTCAAGTCGTCCAAGATAAACTTGTTCTTCCGCGTTAGGGAGGAAAAAGTTGTTAAGGTTGTAATCAATATTAGGAAAAACACTGTTAGAGTCTACTCTGGTGCAGCGAGCCTGGACATAGGGCTGAAGAGAGTCCTCCAGAGGGTCTTGGAGTGGAGGGGTGACGCGAGTGGAGTCTAGCCCACACAGGGAGAGGGTCAAGCTAGCCGTCTACTTGCTGAGCAAGTTCATACACAACATCGAGAACATAGGGAGGGCGGACGCGGTCGAGATGCTGAGAAGGGAGTACGAGAGGCACGGCTTGAAGCCGATAATGGGGAAGTCCGTCCCCAGCGACATATACGACAAGGAGATGGCGACCATCTACGTGATAGCCAAGTACGGGCTCAACATCGACAGGGACTACCCAGAGGTCTTGAAGAAGATCTTCTACATCGAGGAGGCGCTCGAAGAGGCCCTGTCGAGCTTGATGAGCGGGGACAAGGAGAAGGCGAAGAGCATACTCAAGGGCGTTTCCCCCGCAAACGTCGTCGACAGCAACACGGTGGCCAGGATGCTGAGGCTCCCGCTCGTGAAGTTCGTACTGGGGTTCATGAGCGAAGAGGAGGTGGCGAAGGTGTTCAAGGCGGTCTCCGAGACTATGAGCGAGGAGGAGAAGACGATCAAGAGCTACGTCAGGTTCTTTATCGCGCTGAGGATAGCGGAGGGGATAAAGAAGGGCGAGATCAGGAACAGGACCTTTAAAGAGGCATTCAAAAGAGCACTAGCGATAAGGCTGGGGTTCCCCAAGTCGACTCCCAGCGACGACTACATAGCCGTCATAGCCGAGAACGTCTTCGGGGTCCCCAAAGAGAGGCTGCGGGAGGTGCTGTCGCTAGAGGAGGGGGGTCAGGAGACCTCCTCTACCCCGCCCACTTGAAGCTGTACGCCCAGCTTCTTCAGCTTCTCCATTACCTGGTCGTAGAGTATCGCGAGCATCCTCCTTATGTCCTCCATAAGCACCACGTCGCTGTAGCCGTGTACTACTATCGAGTGGGCGAAGGGGCTGGGCACGTCTACAGGACCGAAGAGCCTGACCTCTACCTCCCCCTCCCTCACCCACTCTAGGACCTTCCTGGCCTCGTCTATGTGCATGTAGTCCTCCAGGATCTCCCTGTACGTCTCTTTCAGGACGGGGAAGTTCTCTATCTCCTCGACGGCCTTGAGGAGCTCTTCGGCGTTCACCTGGAGCTTCTGGATGCTCCTCTCCACGTCCCTGTAGCGCCTGAGGAGCATAAACGACCTCGTAGCCACGTGCCTGAACCTCCTCTTCAGCAGCTCGGTTCTCCTCAAGACTCTGACCAGGATGTCGTAGAGCTCGTCGGGGTTTATCGACTTGAAGACCCCCACCCAGTCCGCGCCTGGGTGGCCCGGGAGGGTCAGCATGAAGCCGTTGTCGGTTACCGTGATCTTGACGTTGGCTCCCACAGCCCTAGAGACGATGTACGCGTACGCCCTAGACAGGGCGTCGTTGGCTCTCCTACCGAAGAGGCTGTGGACTATCACGTTGCGCCTGTCCTCCTCGTCGAAGACCTCGATCAAGATCAGCTTGTCGCTCGGTATGAGGCCCCCAGTGTAGCTGTACTGCTCCCAGACGTACTCCACGACGGACCTGGCGGCGTCCTTGTCTAGGTTGTACTCCTTCGCGACGAACCTCACCGCCTCCTCGAAGCCGTCTCTCGCGAGCTTGTCGGCTACTTCCCGCCTGAACCTCCCTACGAGCAGGGCCGAGTCGAAGGCTAGCGGGAGCATTTCGCTGAACCAGCTGGGCACGGTCGGCCTAGCCCCGTCCGCCCTCCTCACCAGGACCTTCAGCCCCTTGCTGCCGAGGTACTCGTAGACCCTGCCGCCCAAGACGAAGAGGTCTCCCGGCGCCAGGTACTCCACGAAGGCCTCCTCGAGGTCTCCCACGTACTTGCCCTCAGTAGTGAAGACGTGGGCCTTGCTCTCGTCGGGTATCACGCCCAAGTTGAGGTAGTAGATCATCCTCGTGCTCTTCTTCTTCCCGAACACCCCCTCCTCTTCGTCGAGCCATATCTTCGAGTAGACCTTGTTGTACTCGTAGAAGTCGCCGAGCTGGCCTGCGAGGTACTTCACAACGCTCACGAAGTCCTCGTAGGGTAGGTCGTGGAAGCTGTAGGACCTCCTGACCAGCTCGTACGCCTCCCCGAGGCTCCACTTCCTCTCGAGCGCCATCCCCACTACGTGCTGGGCCAGGACGTCTAGCGGGTTCCTGGGTATCCTTATCTTGTCGATCTTCCTCTCCATGGCCGCTTTAGCGAGGACAGCGCACTCGACTAGGTCGTCCCTGTCCACCACGATCAGCCTGCCCTTGCTCACCTCCCGTATGTGGTGCCCCGCACGGCCGACCCTCTGTAAAAGCCTCGTAACGCTCTTCGGGCTGCTGAGGAGCACCACGAGGTCTATGTGGCCGATGTCTATCCCCAGCTCCAGAGAAGTAGAGCTCACGACGCACTTCAGGGCCCCGTTCTTCAGCTTCTCCTCGATCTCCAGCCTCACGTCCCTGCTGAGGCTGCTGTGGTGGGCCTCAACCTCGTCGACGTCTACGACCTTCTCGCTCTCCATGATCTTCCTGAGCTTGTACACGACTCTCTCCGTGGCACTCCTGGTGTTCGTGAACACCAGCGTTGTCTTGTGCCTCTTGATCATCCCGATCAGGGCCTTGTATATAGCCTCGTTCACGGTCTCGGCTGGCGTGTGTATCAAGTCCTTGACGGGGGCGGTCACCCTTATGTCGACCGGCTTCGCGAACCTCGCGTCGACGATCACGCAGTCGCGGGGCTCGTCCCCGCCTCTGTAGCCCACGAGGAACAACGCGACGTCCTCTAAGGGGGCGATCGTCGCGCTGAGCCCTATCCTCTGGAGCTCTCTGCCCGTCAAATACTCGAGCCTCTCTATACTGAGGCTGAGGTGGCTACCGCGCTTACTGGAGGCCAGCTCGTGTATCTCGTCGACCACCACGACCCTAGCGTTCCTCAGTTTCTCGCTGAACTTTGGCGCGTTCAAGGACAGCGCCAGGCTCTCGGGGGTGGTTATTAGGATGTGAGGCGGGTCTCTCAGCATCCTCTGCTTCTCGCTCTGCTTGGAGTCGCTCGTCCTCACGGCGACCTTGATCTCCGGGAGTTCGACTCCCTGCCTCTTCGCCTCTTCCACGATCTCCTTGACCGGCTCGTAGAGGTTCCTCCTCATGTCGTTGTTCAGGGCCCTGAGAGGGCTGACGTAGACGACTACAATGCCGTCGGGGAGGCTCCCCTTCTCGAGGTACTCCTTGTACAGGTTGTTTATGATCCCGAGGAAGACGGCGAGCGTCTTACCCGTCCCCGTGGGCGAGGATATCAGGACATTCCGTCCCCGCATAATGTACGGTATGGCCATCCTCTGCGGCGGGGTCATCTTGCCGTACTTCCGCGTAAACCAGGCTCTCACGAAAGGCAGCAGCATGCCCAGGACTTCGTCGTCGCTGAGGTTGTCCTTGGCATACTCCATTAGAAACCGCGACCCCTCCAACCTACTATTCTACGGTTTGGATTTAAACCGGGCTATTTCAACCCGATAATATCTCTAGGCCACCTTATTAAAGTATATACAACGCTGACCGTGTACATTCCTGTAATAAGAGACAGCAGGACGTACCTACGGAGAGCGACAAGGGACAAGACGACGGCTAGAGCTACTAGCAGCGCCAGCTCCCCGGAGACCCCTTTCCCGCGCAGCCTCCTCTCGAAGAGCCCTTTCGGGGTCCTCTTGTACTCCTGTCTCACCCTGGCAAGGGCCTTCGCCACACCCCTGAGTATCGGCACCGACAACGCGACTGTGACGGCGGCCAGTCTCCCCTGGTTAACAGCGCTCTCCCTCAACCCGGCTCTCAGGGTGTGGGCTTCCACAGCAGCGAAGAGGGCCTGGGAGAACAGCCAAGCCCCGGCAACCAACGCGTACTTGGCGGCGTAGTCCACTCCTCCCAGGAGGCTCGCGGCCACGGTGACGGCGAAGCCGACCCAAAGGAGGAGGACTACGGTGTACTGGCTCAAGAACAGCGCCGACTCGAACTTGCTGACCAGGCTGACCGGACTCCTCAGGAGGGCGCCGAGCCTCGCGAGCAGTACGTCCGTAGCCCCGTAAGCCCACCTCTCCTGCTGCACCCTCAAGGAGCTGTACCTCGTTGGGGCCTCGACGTAGACCCTACACGAGTCTATGTATTCAACCCTGTAGCCCATCCCGTACAGCCTCACGCCCAAGTCCATGTCGTCCTGTATCCTCTCCTCGTCCCACCCGCCAAGCCCCTTCAGCACGCTCGCCTTGAATAGAGTACCGGTGCCGAGGGGGAAGATGTCGAGCGAGAGGGCGGACCTCGCCTTGAACAGCACGTTAACTACGTACTCCATGTTGTACGCCAGCGCCTCGCTGAGCCTGCTGCCCTTGTTCCACACGCTCCACCTCCCCACAACGCCTGCCAGCCTCTCGCTAGACTTGAGTAGAGAGACCCCTCTCAGTACGAGGCAGGGGTCGAAGAAGGAGTCGACGTCCATCACGTACACGTACTCCCCTGTGGAGGCGGACAGGCCCACGTTGAGGGCGCCCGCCCTAAACCCCCTCGGCTCGCTCCTCCACACGTAGTAGACCCTGAGCCTCCCCCTCCACTCGTCTACGAGCCTCCTCAGGTACTCGAGGAACTCGGGCGGGTCGTCGGAGACTACGATCACCTCGACGTTCACAGTACTGCTCAGCTCGCTCACTCTCTTCAGCGCCGCCTCGACGTAGTCGGGGGGCTCCCCCTTCACGGGTATAATGATGGACACCGTCTCGCCTAGGTAGGCTTCTGACCCCCTCTTCTCGGAGTACCTCTTAGAGTAGAGGCCGAGTAGGCTGTAGAACGCGAAGAACAGCGTCTGCGGCAGGAGAAACAGGGCTACCCCAACCAGCCCAGCCAAGTCGAGTGGGCTCAAACCTGGCACCAGGTAGACTTAATAGATAGCCCGCAGCTATTTTAGTGTGAGGGGGCTGTTTTGGTCACCGTTACGTGGCACGGGCACGCGTGCGTGTCTATAACTCTCTCCAACGGCTACACTGTCGTCATAGACCCCCACGACGGGGGCAGCCTGGGCTTAAAGCCCCCATCGGTCAAGGGCGACCTAATACTCGTCACGCACACCCACTTCGACCACAACGCCGTGGAAGTTGTGAGGAAGGACAAGAGCAGGGTCCTAATGGAGTTCGCAGGCGAGAGCAGGCTCGACGACGTGGTGGTTAAGGGCTTTGTGACGTACCACGACAAGGCGCAGGGGAGGCGGCGAGGGAAGAACTACGTCTACGTGGTGCGGGCAGAGGGTGTCAGGGTAGCTCACCTAGGGGACATAGGGCACGTGCCTTCGGGCGACGTCTTAACAGAGCTGGCCGGCGTAGACCTGTTAATGCTCCCCGTCGGCGGGATTTTCACCATAGACGCGAGAGAGGCCTGGGAGACCGTCGAGAAGGCTAAGCCCGTCAACGTCATGCCTATACACTACTGGGTGAAGGGGCTGAACCTGCCTATAGCCCCCGTCGACGAGTTCCTGAAGCTCGTTAGAGGCTACGAGGTGGTCAGGCTCCCCACCAACACCTTCAAGCTGGAGGAGTACAAGGGCAAGGTCGTCGTCCCTTCACCGCCTTAGTGGTGGACTTGAGCGAGGAGGTAAAGCACTACGAGTCGGTAGGGACCGAGCTCGAGGCTATTAGAGAGGCGAGCCTGGAGTTCATGGTCAAGAAGATGTACTTGAAGAGAGTAGATGCGGAGAAGAGGGTTAACGAGATATTGTTGATCTGGAACGTTATAAGAGACTACTTCAGATGGTTTAAGACTAGGTGATGACTACTTTAGGCCGCCGAGTTGGAGGCGATGAAGAGGGATCAACCGGCTGAGTACACGCGTGCCGACCGGCTAAAGCCCCGACACCCGGGCTCTCCGTCTTCGGGGCCTGCCTGGTTTAAGCCGGCCTGGCTCCGATATTGGCATTGAGGGCACTAGGTGGTCGAATGAGCTACACATGGGAGCCACGCTGGGAGAAGTTCAGGGTTGAGTCGCACGGGATAGTCTTCTGGACGTGTCGCGACAGGATAACCGGGATGATCACCTGCCCGATATGCGTCAACGCCCGGGAGACCTGCCTCGGCGGGGGCACAGGTAAGGGGAAGCAAGAGCCGGTCTTCTTCTACACAGTCGAAGACCTCATATACCACATACGGGACTACCACGCGAGGAGCGCGTTCAGGGCTAAGTCTCGCTAGGGGGCGGGAGTTGCGTGGAAGAGTCTGCGTCTACGGGAACCCCACAGTCGACGTTATCGTGACGAGCCGCGGGGTCGCGGTTAGGACCGGCGGCGGGGTCTACTACACCGCGCTCTCTCTTCTCGACGAGGGCGTTAAATCAGAAGTCTACTCCGTGGGCCCCCACTGGCTCTTCCTAGTCAACGGGCTGATGGAGTTCAAAGCGAACCCCTCCTACTCGGCCTCCCCGATGGTGTTCAGGATAACCTACCTCGACACGGAACGGGTGATGGAAGTCGCGGAGATGTCCCCTCAACTCAGCGGTGTAGACGAGCACTCAGGCTCGTGCTACACGGTGGTCAACCCCGTGCTGGGGGAGGTTACGCCGAGCCTGTTGAAGAGCTTGAGGACCAAGTCGATCGTCCTAGCAGGTGACGTACAGGGCTTTGTGAGGGAGAGGAGGCTGGGCCCGCTCGCCTTGAGGGGGAGCCCGGACGTGCGCGAGCTCATAGGCGTTTTCGACGTGCTACACATGGACACAGCTGAGCTCCTCGCGTTGACCGGGTCGAGCAGTAAGGACGAGGCTCTCGGGAGGCTGCGTAAGCTACTACGAGACGGCTACGTAGTCGTAACGGAGGGGTTCAAGCCGCCTGTAGTCGTCCACAGGAAGGGTTTCGAGGTAGTCGGGCAGGAGCGGGTGAGGGTAGGGGACAAGACGGGGTCCGGGGACTACTTCCTGGCCAGGTTGTTCGTTGGAGTCGTTGAGGGGCTGCCAGTGAGGGAGGCCGTCGAGTACGCGCTCGAGGAGACGGACAAGTGGCTCTTGGAGAGGGAGAAAAGGTAGTGCTTCATCGCGGGGCTCCACCCTACTTAAGCTCTCTAAAAAGCCCTGTACTCTAAACGCGACTGCTGGAATCCTAAGGTTACTCGTTTGGTGGTCTGCTCGTTTACTGTGTACTGAAATAGCCATACGAGCCCGCTGAAAGCTAGCGGGCTTTACCCAAATCGCCCTGGGTAGAGCCCCGCTCTGCAATTCTGCTTTTGTTTAAAGACCCTTATAAGCGTGAGAATAGGAGTCTAGACGTAGGCAATAGCTACTTCACGAAACCCCTCTTCACCCCGCGACCCGTACACGGCTGCCTCCTCGCTCCTCGGCCTCGTCTTGAGGCCCAGCCTGTCCTCTATCGCGTTCACGAGCTCTTCTTCTGTAGGCGACCTCCCTATGAACATCAGCCTCCCGTTGACGAAGACCTTGGGGTAGTCCGAGGCCTCCGCTAGCATGGGGTCGAGGAGCCAGTCGTGAGAGGGCGTCACGACGACCCAGATACCCCTCTCGAGCATCTTCTCAGCGACACCCCATGCCACCTTCAGTGCCTTGTCGCTCTCCTCGTCGAACCCCAGTACCAGGTATACCTCTACCTTGATGTCCGGCTCCTCCAACAAGACCACGCCCTGTCACAGGCTAAACTAGACCCGGGATCTCTTTTAAAGTGCTGAGCGGGCGTTGATCGCTACGCGCCCGGTGGGCACAAAAGGCTGGGCTATAGGAGAGCGCCTCACGCTACTTTCTCTCTCTTAACGGGGTGTATAGCGTCCTTTGGGGCCTTGCTGAAGGGCTCGAGGTACCTCCTCAGAGCCTTGGGCACGACTACCACGCCGTCCGGCTCCTGGTAGTTCTCGAGTATGCTCGTTATAGTCCTTGTGCTGGCTATAGCCGTCGAGTTCAGCGTGTGGACGTACTCCTTCACCATCCCCTTCCTCCTCACAAGCCTGATCTTCAGCCTGTAGGCCTGCCAGTCCGTCACGTTGCTGCAGCTCACCATCTCCCTGTAAAGGCCCTGGGCGGGCATCCAGGTCTCGAGGTCGTACTTCTTCGCAGCGGGGGCTCCAAGGTCCCCGCTGGCTATGTTCACAACCCTGTACGGGAGCTCCAGGCCCTTGAACAGCTCCTCGGCGTTGTTTATCAGCCCCTCCATTACGTCCCAGCTCTCCTCGGGTTTAGCGAACACGAACTGCTCGACTTTGTGGAACTGGTGGACGCGGAAAATACCCTTCAAGTCCCTGCTGCCGGCCCCCGCCTCCTTCCTGAAGCACGGGCTGACACCCACGTACTTCAAGGGGAGGGCCTCCTCGGGTATGTCCTCGTCGGCGTGTAGTGCGGCTAGGCTGTGTTCTGCGGTGGCGATCAGGTACAGGTCCTCGCCCTCCACCTTGTATATGGCGTCTTTGAAGGTCGCGTAGTCTAAGACGCCCTGTATGTACTTGAACCTCAGCATGTACGGGGGTAGGACGAGGGTGTAGCCCTTCGACGTCAGGTAGTCTATAGCGTACGCGAGTAGGGCCATGTCCAGGAATACTACGTCGTCGAACAGGTAGTAGAACCTGCTACCCGCCACCTCGCCCGCTTTAACCGTATTGCCGAGCCCCAGCACGTTCTCGAGCATGTCGGCGTGCCCAACAGGCTTCCAGTCGATCAGCTCGTAGTCGACCTTGAACCCGTACCTCTCGGTCTGCTGCTTGAACTGCTCTAGGAACCCCGTCCAGACCCTGGGCCTCCCGTAGAACCTGACCGGGACGTTGTACGAGTCGTCTGGGCCGATCGGGACGCTCTCGTGGACGATGTTCGGGAGCCTTAGCAGTATCTCCTCCCTCCTCGCCTCGACCTCGCTGAGCTTCTTCTCGTACACCTCGATGAGGGACAGGAGCTCCTTGGCCTCCTTGATCTTCTCCTCTCTCTCCGGGCCCTGTAGCCTCGAGACCTCCCTGCTGATCACGTTGTGCTTGTGCCTGAGCTCCTGTATCTCCGCGAGCATCCTCCTCCACTCCAAGTCCGCCTTGAGGGCCTCGTCGACTATGGAGACGTCCATGAACCTCTTCTTTACGTGGTTCTTCAGCTCCTCAGGGTTCTCCCTGAGAAGTTTGAGTATACTCCAGCTCACGTAGCTCGCCCCGGTTCACAATGTGAATTGAAAGGGAGACGGATTGTAAAAATCTTTTTGGTCGCTAGAACTCGAACCTCTCCGACTCCAACTGTCTCTTGTACTCCTCCACTATGTCGTAGCCGAACCTCTCCTTGAACATCCTCCTGCCCTTCTCGGTCATCATCAGCGGGTTCCACGGGGGGTCGTAGACGAGCTCTATTTCAACCTCAACCCCCAGCTTCTTCTTCAACTCCTCCTCGACCATGAGCGGCAGTATGTTGGCGAGAGGGCAGAACGGGGTGGTCAGAGTCATTCTTACCTTGACCTTGTTCCCGCCGACCTCGAGGCCGTATATCATCCCCAGGTTGTAGACGTCTATCCCTATCTCCGGGTCTGCTATGGTCTCGAGGACCTCTATGACCCTCTTCTTGAGCTCGTCGTTGGACGGCCCGCTCATGGAGGACACCTACAAGCCCAGCAGCCTCCTCCACCAGCTCCTCTTCTCGGGCTTGGCCGAGGGGATCCCGTAGGCGGCCCTCATGAACTCCCTATAGGCTCCCGTGGGGTTCGCCGAGTAGAACTTGGCTAGGCTGTGGAGGGTCTTCAACTCGTCTACCGTGGCGTAGTCCAGGGGTATCCCCTTGTAGCCGTTGCTCTCCCACTCCTTGTTCAGCCTGTCCATTATCGACTGCACTCTCTCGTCGCTGTAGAACGCCATCTTGACCTCCACGTCCCTGCTCTCGTCTATCAGCCTTACGATCTCGCTCTTCAGCTTGGCCACCTCTTCGCTCATCTCAATCCTCCACAAGGTCTTCAAACCTAAGCTTTGTTAAACCAGCCTGTTTAATCTTATCGATCGCCCAGCCGAGCCTCTCAGTCAAGACCATGATGGCCGCCTGCGGCGGGATCACACCGACCTCCGTGATCACAGCGTCAACGTACTCGGGGGGAGTGACGTCAAAGGACGGGTTGAGAACCCTCACGTTCTTGTGCTTCTCCAACCACTCCCGGGGGACCACCTCGGTGGGGTCCCTGAACTCTATCGGCACCAGCTCTCCTATAACGGTCATCGGGGAGAACTTGTAAGTCTCAGCCGCGACGAACACCCTGACCCTAGCCTCGTGAGCGGCCAGCGCGACCTGGCTAGTCCCTACCTTGTTCACTACTGCCCCGTTGCTCGTTATCGTGTCGGCGCCGATCACGACCTGGTCGACCTCGTGCATGATGTACCTCACAGCACTGTCCGGGATCTGAACGACCGGCACCCCGTTCTCGAGCAGCTGCCTCGTAGTTATCCTCCCCTGGTAGAAGGGCCTCGTCTCCGTGCTGTAGACCTTCACCACCCTCCCCTGCTTGTAGGCCTCCGTTATCACCGACACCGCTGCCGTGCTGTGGCAGTGCGTTAGTATGACGGAGTTCTCCCTGATCCTCTTGCTCCCGAACTCGGCTATCCTTTTCACAGCGTTGAGGCTGTCTTCGATGAACCTGTTTGCTGCGTCTACCACCCCCCTCCTCAGCTCGTCGAAGTCGCTTGTCTCCCGGAACACCGCCTGCATAACGTACATGACGGCGTTGGGTAGGCTCACCGCGGTCGGCCTCGTCTCTATAAGGGTGTCCGCTACCTTAGCCATGTACCTCCTGAAGACGGAGGGCTCTCTCTCGCCTTGGTACTTCTCCGCGGCTATCCTCAGGGCCTCGGCAGCAGACCTCGCTATCTTACCAGCACCCCTGATCCTCATCGACCTTATCCCCTCGGCTATGTCCAGCACCTCCTGGGGTATGGTGCTCAACTCAACCACCTCCCAACAACTCGGCGAAGAGCGTGTCCAGGGGCTTCAACTGCGGGGGGTAGGTCCCGTAGATCGTCTTGACCAGGATAGGGATCGACTGGGGCGGGTAGAGGCCTAGCTCGGTCGCTATGCCGTCGACCATGTTCGGGGGAGTGACGTCGTAGAGAGGGGCCCTAGCAGTGTACTTCTCGGGCATCGCCCTCCTCGTCTCCTCGTCCATGAGGAGCCTCCAGTCGCCCTCGGGCAGCTTTACCAACTCGCCGTAGATCGTCTCGAGGCTGATCTTGAGCGTCGGCGCTATCGCGAAGAACCTGACCCTGGCCTCGCTAGCGGCGAGCGCCATCAGGCTCGTGCCGGCCTTGCTGACTATGGCCCCGTTCACGGCCACGGCCTCCGCGCCCGACACTACTTTGTCAACGTTCTTCATAAAGAACCTCGCAGCGGAGTCGACGACGAGGTACGTCTCAACCCCGAGCTTGTCGAGGTAGTCTGCGAGTACGAGCCCCTCCATGCCGGGCCTGGACTCGAGGACGTAGACGCTGAACTTGACCTTGTTCCTCACGAGTATCTCGAAGAGCCTCCTCACGGCCACACTATTGCTGTTCGTCATGACGACGTCCCCGTCGACGACGCGCTTAGCCATCACCTCGCCGGCGGCCCACAAAGCCTTGTCGTACCTGTCCCTGAACCCCCCGAAGAACTCCCGGACACCCGTGCACCCGTTCTCCCTAATGTAGTTCAGGATGGACCTGATCGTGTTGAACAGGCCGGCGGAACCCGGCCTCTCCCTGGCGTAGAGGAGGTACTTCTCCTTGAGGAACCTCACGAGGTCTCTGCAGTCCCTCCCACCGGCCACCTTGAGAGACTCGTTCAAGAGGTCCATTAAAAGCTCACTACCCGTAGCCCTCGGGGCGAAACCGTGCTTAGAAAGCTCGCTCATCCCGTCCACGCACTCCAGTTATTGTATCAAGTATATCGCTCACGCTTCTTTTAAACTCAGCACCGTGACCCAGCTGATGGACGTCGAAAACCTTGATCGGCCTCCCGGCTATCTCGACTACGCTCAAGGAGCGAACGACCCACGGCCTTCCAGGGGCGATCACCTCGACGGCTCTACAGTACTTCCGCCCGTCGTACAGCGCCGCTCTCGTGGGCGCTACGACGACGACGTAGTCGGCTGCGCAAGAGCCGGGTGTCGGCGCCGAGACGTCGTTGTACCCCTCGATGACCAGGTGGTCGTAGCCCCCGAGCAGCTCGAGGAAGCGGTCTACCTCAGCGTAAGTCGACGGGTCGTCTAAGAGCTTCTCGAGACCTCTCGCGGCGGTTCTCTCGATGGCCCCTCCGCCCGCGACGGCCTCCACTACCCTCGAGAGGAGCTCGGCCGAAACAGGCGACAGCCTGGCAACGTTGTCCTCGACCATGTAGTACACGTGCTCGACGACGCCCCCTCTCAACCTTGTGAAACGCGCCATCACGGCCGTACCTAGGCTGGAGCTCATCAAGTCCACGTAGCCTCTAGGCGTCGTCTTCGCGCTGAAGGGGTCGATCGGTAGTGAGAGGACGTCGACCGGGTTTAAGATGGCGGCTTTTTCGGTAAGCCCGAGCCTCTCGGCCACCACGTAAACGTCGTGGCCCACCAGGACACCTAGCGAGACTGTGTACTCGAGGGTGTCTGCCTGAAACCACCCGTTGTGGCCGGCCACCGGCTTGAAGTAACCGGCTTTGAGACCCCTCTCCTTCATCTCCTCGACGAGCCCCAAGACGAGCGTCGTCTTCCCAGACTCGAACGGGAGTAGGCCTGCGACGAGCAGCCTCATGGCCGGGACAGGGCCTCGCCCTCTCTTTGCTGAAGCCCAGCACCGAATTAAACTGTTCGCGTGGGCGATCCGCCTCTCTAGGTAGTCTTTTTAATTTCGTGTGCTGTTTAAACTAGGATTAACGGTGGTACAGCTGTGAGTAGAGCTTACCCCGTGCTAGTAGTATTGGTCATCGCGTTGTCGTTGTTGGCCGGCGGAGCCCCGGTGGAGTCCCAGAACCTATCGCAGGTCATGAGGCTGATCGTAGTGTACGCCCCCGGTGCGGACCTAGGCCTGCTGAACGCGACGGGGGCTCTCAGCGCCAACAGCACGGTTGTCGAGCTCGTGAGACCTCAGCCCCCCTACGACTACCTCTACCACCTGCTTAAGCTCGTTGACCCCTCGCTCGGCCTCGAGACCGTAGTGGTGAACGAGACGACGGCTCTCGTCGACAACAAGCCGGTCGACCTCGCCTCAGCTGTCAACCAGTCCTACGTCAACGAGGTATGGGGAGGGAACTTCACGGTGTTCATAGGGGTGCCTGGTGTCGACCCGAACTCGACGGCCATGAGTATAAACCCGTACTTCAACATTACAGGCAACTACATACCCCCACAGCTGTTCACAGTGGACGTCAACGGGAGCGTCTACTGGAGCGCCCTCAACACGTCGATCGTCTTGACAAACACGAGTAGCGGCCTGACGCTCAACCTCACCAACTACGACGTCGTACAGCAGTTCGACAACAAGACGCTGGAGACCCCGAGCTTCGCGGTCTCGGTGCCCTCAGGGCTGAACGTCTCCCAGGGGATGTACTACCTCAAGTTCAAGATAGTCTCTATCTCGGGCAGCAAGGCCACGCTCTTCTTCCCAGGGGCGCTCAAGTCCAGCGGGTGGCTCAACAGCTTCTACGGCAGCTTCACCGAGCCCGTCGTCCTACTCGAGCTCTACCCCCGGGACCTGCTCAGGTCTCTACCGCTCGACGCCCTTGTCTGGGCGTACAACCAGTCCTGCAGGTTCTATAGCGCCCTAGTCGTCAAGGCCACCTGGTACACTAGCGGCGGCGTCTACTTGATGTACTACCCGTTGTTCCAGAGGCTCAGCGCTCTAAAGGGCCTGGTGGACGAGAATACCTACAACACCCTCTTGAACACGACTGTAACCAACGTCCTATCCATCGTGAACGACTTCCGCACCTTCCTAGGGGTCAACTCAACGGTCGTAGTCTACAGCCCGTTCACAGTGGTCGCGGGCGGGGCTAGCATAGGGCTCCCAGTCGTCCAGCCGGGTGTTTACGACGCCACGTCGAGCCCGGAGACTATAAGCTCGCTGGTAGCCCAGGGCTACAGCCTGGACGTGGTCAGGTCCGGCACGAGGGTCCTGGTCGAGGTGAGGGATTACAGTAAGCTGGGGTACTCGGAGGGTCTCGCCCTCGTACTCAGGCCGGCGGGCTTCAACCAGACGCTGGCACTCGGCGGCGTGGTAGACCAGAAGGTGTTCGAGACGCTCCTGCTCTCGTACTCGAGGCTCTACTACCCCTCCGCCTCGGCGCTCGTCTCGACAGGCTTCCAGATGCAGGGCTACATCGACAACTTGACAAAGACGGTCGACAGCCTCAGGACGCAGGTGGCCAGCCTGAACGAGACGGTCAACGTCCTGCTGGTCAACGCGGGGAGCTGCAACGCGTCTGTTGCGAACCTGACCGTGAAGCTCAACGAGTACGAGAGCAGGGTCGGGCAGGCGGAGAACATGCTCAACCAGGCCAGGCTCTACGTGACGATGGGTCTAGCCGCTGTAGTGGTCCTCAACGTGGGTCTATACGTAGTCTTGAGAAGGGGCCTCAAGTACGCCGGCTGACGCCTAGCCTGCCTTAACACGCGGGTTTTTCACCACGTCTTGAGAGCCGCGTAGACTAGTAGGCCGCTGATCATCCAGGCGAGAGCCTCCCCCTTCCAGTCCCCCGACTTGAGAAGCCTCGGGCCGTACATCCTCCTACTGAAGGGGTAGAGCAACGCGACGCCCTTGAGAGTCAGGGAGTCGAGGAGCAGGTGGCTCAGCCAGCCAGCGAGGAAGCACGCCGAGCCCAGGATCCGCGTCCGCGCGTCCACCCCCGCCATGGCCAGGACCGAGTAGAGGCCTAGAGAGACTATCGAGGACGACAGCAGGTTGTGGAGGGCTACCCTGTGGGCGTAGCGAAGGTCGAAGTCCGGGAAGACGCCGCCGAGAACCCCGAGAAACGAGAGTAGAAACACGTCGGAGACGGAGAGCCTACCGACTAGGAGCCCCGCTGAAAGCCCAACCATTGCGTGAGAGAGCCTCCTCAACGCGACCCGCCGCGCCGGCAGCGAGCTAACAGTGTTTATGCGGTCCCGCAATAAATGTGCATACGCGGGGTGCGAAAACAAGGCGCTCGAGAGCACGTTCCACGAGACCTCGCGAGCGCCGATACCGCCCCTTAGTGTGATGGTGCTACGAGGACGCGCAGTACCGGGACCCGGCCAGGCAACTGGGTGAAGTCGACAACCGTGTGTGAGTCCTAGTGAACGACCAGAGGAGTCTCCGCAAAGTCGCCAAGCCGGACGAGTAGTACGCGGCGTCCAGGCTCCGGTAGACCTCCACGTGATTTTGCCACAGTTCCCTAGACGCCGTTTATCGACCTAGGAAGAGGTCGTGGAAGTCTTAAAGATCCATCACCCCGTTTTTGCCCACGCGTATGTTATAAAAACCCCTTCGCGTAATAGAGCTAGACTGTAGTGCTCAAGGGTAGCTGGGTGTTGCTTATTGAGCGACCTTGTGTCCAGTATAGAGGCGGAGGCCCTCAAGATCTTGGAGGAGGCTAAGAGGAAGGCTGAGGAGATAGTGGAGAACGCGAGGAGGAAGGCGGAGGAGATCCTGAGAGACAGGTCCTACGAGGCGATCATAGCCGAGGAGAAGAGGAGGCTGGAGGAGGAGGTCGAAAAAGAGGTGGAGAGGATAACGGCTGAGGCGGAGGAGAAGGCGAGGGCGCTAAGAGAGAGGGCGGCCCCGAAGGTGGAGGCCTGGGCGAAGAAGCTGGCGTCTCTCGTAGCAGGCGTAGAGGTCGGCTGAGGTTTGGTCGAGCTGTCCAAGCTCTTCCTCAACAGGCCGGACGTGGCCGTGAAGACGTACATAGTAGTCCCGGCCGACAGCGCCGACAGGGTGCTGGACGAGCTGGTCAAGAAGAGCCTCTTAGAGCCCCTTCCGGCAGGCGAGGCGAGGAGGGAGGCCGAGAAGCTGGCGGAGAGGCTGGAGCTCGCGTCCAAGACAGCGAAGTTAGTACAGGAGCTCTCCAACAGGCTGGCCGCCCCCGTCGAGGTCGAGGTGAAGGATCTCCCCTGGGACCTAGACCAGGGGCTCGCGAAGCTGTACAACGAGCTACTCGACACTCTCAGGCTGGTCAGGGGGCTCGAGAGGGAGCTCGCGGAGCTGGAGCAGAGGGCAGAGAGGCTCGCCGCTCTAAAGAAGGTGGTCGACGCCGTGGAGGGGCGGGGGGCGGAAGGGCTCGTACTAGAGTACGACGGAGACATAGTCGTGGTGAGGACGGTCTACGGGAGTAGAGAGGAGGTCGCTAAGCTAGAGGAGGCGTCGCTCAAGACCCTCACCAGGCTCGAGGCCCAGCCCGGTAAAGATGTCGCAGTGCTCGTCTTCGAGAGGAAGTCCTACGAGGGGGTCAGGGAGGATGTCGAGCGCCTGAGAGTAGAGGTCGCGGGACTCCCCCTCGGAGACCTGGGGCAGCTGAAGCGGGCCATCGAGCAGAGGCTTAACGAGGCGAGGGCGCGGGTCGGGGACCTGAGGAGGAAGGTCGGCGAGGTAGTGTGGGGGAAGGTGTACGAGATAGCCCTAGCCAAGGTTCTCGCGGAGACGGTGGAGTCGAAGATCGGCGTGCTGAGAGACGCGCTCGAATCGAGGTACCTGACCCTCATCGCTGGCTGGACGCTGAAGTCGAGGGCAAAGGAGGTGGAGGGGGTGGCCAGGGAGAACAGGGGCGTAGCGCTCTTCGAGGAGGCCCCGGACCCGCCTGTCGAGTTCAACAACCTCAAGCCCTTTAAGCCGTTCGAGCTCTTTACGGAGATAATGGGCTACCCCTCACCGACAGAGTGGGACCCCACACCGCTCCTAACGTACCTCTACCTAGTCTTCTTCTCACTGATGTTCCCCGACGTCGGGTACGGCATAGGCCTGATCATAGGTGCCAGGCTGGTCCTCCCCTACTTCGTCGAGAACAAGGACACGCTGCGTAGGCTGATAAAGATCGCCACCTACGCGGGCGTGACAGGCATTGTAACGGGCCTCCTCTCGGGCAGCTTCTTCGGCTCCTTACTAGGCCAATACATCACCATGGTAATCCCCTCGGTCATACCGAGCCTACCACCGAAGTTGGGGGCCTTGGAGGATATCGGCCCTGTTATAATCAGGTACCTCGGATTAGCGCTAGGCGTCGGGTACTTCATGGTGTTAATGTCCCACGGGATAGGCCTCTACAAGAACCTCGTGAACAAAAACAGGGTAGGCGCGGTGTCGGAAATGCTCTTGATATCCCTGATGTTGATCGCCCCGCCCGCTATCAAGGTGATGTTCAGGTTCAACGTAGACGTCTTAGGACTACTTAGGATCATACCGGGCGACATGGTCTCCAATCTCGCGGTTGGGGTCCTGGTAGCGTACGCAGTCTTCAAGTCGGTTGTCGACAGACCTTTCGGCGTCATGCTCTGGATCTTCGACGTGCTGGGGGTGATGGCCGACGTCCTGTCCTTCGTCAGGATTGCTGGTATAGCCCTTGGAGGTGCTATTATGGCCGAGCTAATCAACTCGCTCGTGTTCAACGTCGCTGGCGCGGCTGGCTCGATCTACCCGGTCATAGGGTTCTTCGTAGGGCTAGTAGCCGCTCTCTCCCTCCACGTCGTGAACCTCGGCTTGTCCTCTATAAGCCCCTTCGTCCACTCTCTGAGGTTAATAATGTACGAGGTCTCGTCCAAGTTTTATGAGGGCGGTGGGCGGAGGATCGCGCCAAGCGGTGTCGGCAACCTCGTGGTGAGAGTCGGCGGTGGGCTGAAATAGTTCATAATTTTTAATCTTCTTATGCATCCTCAATTCTGCGGTGGTGGAGTGTGACTGACTGGGTTACGGTGCTGGGCTTCATTGGACCAGGACTTGCTGAAGGCCTAGCAGCCATTGGGACAACCATAGGGATAACCGAGGCGACGGCGTCCGGAATACCCGCCGTGGGCGAGGATCCAGGGCAGAGAGGTAGGGTGTTCATCCTGGCCTTCCTGCCGATGACGCAGACGCTGGTCTACGGGTTCGTCTACATGTTCTTGATGTACTACATGATCCTACCCAGCATCTTGTCGAAACACGGCGGTGCTCTAACCCCAGAGATAGCCGGCGTAGTGCTAGGCGTGAGCCTATTCGTGGGGTTCGCGGAGATGGTGTCGGCCTGGATGCAGGGGAGAGTGTGTGGGCAGGCTGGCGCCCAGCTAATAAAGACGAAGGGAGGTATCTTCGGAACCGGCATAATACTGGCCGCCTACGAGGAGCTAATCGGCATACTCGGTATGGTCTTCGGCCTGGTCATCGCCTTCATCATCGTCGGGTGGTAGCAGTCCACTGAGAGCCGAAGGTAGTGGAAATGAGCGTAGAAGAGCTCAAGAGGGTTGTCCTCGAAAGAGCGAAGGCGGAGGCAGACGAGATTATAAGGGAGGCTATCAAGAAGTCCGAGGCCATAGTAAAGGACGCCGAGGAGAGGAGGAAGAGGTTTATCGAGAGCGAGAAGGCCAAGATCAGGTCCGAGCTACAGGTAGAGAGCAGAATCGGCGAAGCGAGGAGGAGGGCCCGCCTCATTGTGTCCAGCGCGAAGGCCGAGGTGGCTAGAGCGATAGAGGAGAGGGCGATAGCTCTTCTCAGGAGCTTGGGAGGCGGTAGGAGAGAGGAGTCTCTCAAGAGACTTCTAGAGGAGTCTCTCAGCGAACTAGGTGGTAGGGCTAAACCGCAATCTCCCATAGAGGTGTACGTCTCGCCGGTTGACCGGGCCCTAGTGGAGCGGTTGTTGAAGGAGAAGGGGCTCGAGTACCAGGTGCGCGAGGACCCAGGCATCGTGGGTGGTGTTAGAATCTCGTGCTGCGGCGGCGAGGTCGTCGTAGATAATACCTACAACACCCGGCTTAAGAGGGCCCTCACCACGCTCCAAAAAGAGGTGTCGAGGGACTTCGCCGTTTGACCAAGGAGGACGCAGCAGCCTTACTTTACTTAAGGTTGTCTAAGCCGCCCTACCTCGAGGAGCTCATCGGTCTAGTCCTCGAAGGGCTAGAGCTAGACGCCTCGAGACTCCAATCAGCACCCTACTCGAGGCTCGAGCTGTCGAAAGCGATCGGGGCTACCACGCTACAGGAGCTGGACGAGTCGCTGAGGGAAATCCTCCTGAGGGAGGTCGGGGAGGTCTCGGGGGCCCTCCCGGAAGGTTACAGGGGGGTTGTAAAAGACCTACTACTGCTCCAGGACCTCGAGTTGGCGCTAGTAGACTCGGGGAGGCTTTCCAGCCAGTACGCCTTCGTGAGAGCCTGTGGCGAGGGCGACCTAGGCTGCCTGATCAAGAGGTACGTAGAGAAGTTGAGGGGCTCTATGGAGGATACGGGTGAGGAGACTAGCGGACCCTTATCGGTAGTTGCGCTGGCTCTCTACGGCATCTTCGTGAGGCACGCGCTGTCGTGGAAGAAGTTGGGGTTGAAGCAGGTGATGGACACCGAAGCCGCGTTCAACGAGCTGGTGAGGCCGCTTGGAGGCGCGGGCCTGGTCTACTACTCGGGCGCTTTGAGTAGGTTTCCGAGCATAGCGTCGCTCTGGGAGAAAGACCCCGTAAGGTACCTTGCCGAGGAGGCGAAAATCGTGACCGAGACATCTAAGACAGCGCTCTACTTCCCGGGCGGTCTACTCAACCTCTTAACCCATTTTTTGATAACGAGGTACTACGAGTCCAAGCTCTTGAGAGTCCTCGTCTCGAGGAGGGTCCTGCGTGTCGGTTGAGCGGAGAAGAGTGGTGGTCGTCTCGAGGAGAGAACACGAGCACTTCTACAGGCTGATCGGTCTGAAGGACGTGGTCGCAACAACTAAGGACGAGGTGGAGAGAGTAATAAGCGAGCTCAAAAACGACAAGAACACAGCTGCTATCCTCGTCGAGGAGTCCCTTGCCAGGGAAGCCGGGCTGGACGTCATGGCGTTGAACGAGAAGGGGTTCGGACCAGTGGTGACCCTCGTACCAGACAAAGACGTTTTTCTTCAATCAGATCCGAAGGCTTATTACTTGAAGTTTGCTTCACGAATAGTGGGATACCAGCTGGGTGTTTAGCTTGCCCTCCAGGACCGGTAGGATACACAGGATAGCCGGCCCCCTAGTGGTCGCGACCGATATCCCGTCCCCCATGATGTACGAGGTCGTCTACGTCGGCGAGGAGGGCCTGATAGGAGAGGTTATAAGCGTCAGGGGGGAGAGGGCCTACATCCAGGTCTACGAGGAGACGACCGGGCTAACGGTCGGCGAGCGGGTGGAGGCCACGGGCGAGCTCCTGTCGGCTGAGCTGGGCCCGGGCTTGATAAGCACTATCTACGACGGCCTCCAGAGGCCGGAGGTCGAGATCGCCAGGGCCGTGAACGACATCTTCATCAAGAGGGGGGTCAGGGTCAACTCGCTTAACAGGTCGACTAAGTGGGTGTTCGCGGCCGACCAGAGGGTGAGGGTAGGCGACAAGGTGGAGCCCGGCGACGTTATAGGCCTCGTACAGGAGACGCCGATCGTCACGCACAAGATCATGGTCCCGCCGGGGGTTAGCGGGACTCTGAAGTGGAGGGCCGGCGACGGAGAGTACAGGGTGGATGACGTTGTGGCGGTCGTGGAGACGGGTGACAGGAAGCACGAGGTGAAGCTCTACCACAGGTGGCCCGTGAGAATACCCAGGCCCTACAAGGAGAAGCTCCCGCCCTCCGAGCCCCTGATCACCGGTATCAGGGTGATAGACCTGATGTTCCCCATCGCGAAGGGCGGCAAAGCGGCTGTGCCGGGCGGCTTCGGGACGGGCAAGACGGTCTTGCTGCAGTCGCTAGCCAAGTGGTCCTACGCCGACATAGCGATCTTCGTCGGCTGCGGCGAGAGGGGCAACGAGATGGCGGACGCCCTAAAGAGCTTCCTCGAGCTCCACGACGTTAGGAGGAACAGGCCGATGATGGAGAGGTCCATCTTCATAGCCAACACGAGCAACATGCCGGTGGCCGCCCGTGAGACGAGCGTCCTGCTCGGGGTGACGCTCGCGGAGTACTTCAGGGACATGGGATACGACGTGCTGCTTGTCGCAGACTCGACGAGCAGGTGGGCGGAGGCGATGAGAGAGATAAGCGGGAGAATGGAGGAGATGCCCGGCGAGGAGGGCTTCCCCGCCTACCTCGCCTCGAGGCTCGCCGAGTTCTACGAGAGGGCCGGCCGGGTCGTTGCCCTCGGTAGGCCGGAGAGGAGGGGTAGCGTGACAATATTCGGCGCAGTCTCGCCGCCGGGCGGCGACTTCAGCGAGCCCGTTGTAAGAAACACGCTACGGTACGTCCAGGCCCTGTACGCTCTCGACTACGACCTGGCTACGAGGAGGCACTTCCCCGCTATAAACTGGCTGATGAGCTACAGCCTCTACGTAGACTACGTAAAGGAGTACCTCGACGAGCGCTCTGCGGGGAGGTGGCACGAGACGAGGAACATGTTCGCCAAGATTCTGCAGCGCGAGGCCGAGCTACTCGACATCGTCAGGCTGGTGGGGCCCGAGGCCCTACCCGAGGAGGACAAGCTCACGCTCGAGGTCGCGAGGATGATCAGGGAGGGCTTCCTCCAGCAGTACGCCTACGACCCCAACGACGCGTTCTCACCACTCGAGAAGGGGTTCCTGATCATGGAGGCGATAAGGAGGTTCCACGAGGTAGCACTCTCGCTGATAAGGAGCAACGTGCCTCTGTTCAAGATCAGGGAGTTGAAGTCACCCTACATGGTCTACAAGCTCAAGCTCTACGCGCCGCACGAGGTGGAGAAGGTCTACAACGACTACGTACAGACCCTCGAGGTGGAGGTAAAGAAGCTGACGGGTGGTTGAGGCCATGCCCCTCTACGTCAGGGAGACCCGGCAGATCACCGGCGCCAAGGGCTCGCTGGTCTTCGTCAAGTCGCTACCCAAGGTGGCCTACGGCGAGCTGGTCGAGATCGACGTGGAGGGAGAGACGAGGCTAGGGCAGGTCGTTGACATAAGCCAGGAGATAACGGTCGTACAGGTCTTCGGCTCCTCCCTGGGGATAACGCCGGGTAGGACGGTCGTCAGGCTGAGAGGCGAGACGCTCAAGATACCCGTGTCCACGGACATGCTGGGCAGGATATTCAACGGGCTTGGAAAGCCTATAGACGGGGGGCCAGAGATACTCCCGGAGGACTACCTGGACATACACGGCGACCCCCTGAACCCAGCTCTAAGGATGCCGCCTTCGGAGTTCATCGAGACGGGCATATCGGTCATAGACGGCATGCTCACTCTCGTGAGGGGGCAGAAGCTCCCCATATTCTCTGGGTCCGGGCTACCTCACAACAAGATAGCGATGCAGATAGTGAGGCAGGCGAGCGTGAAGGGAAGCGGCGAGAGCTTCGCGGTCGTCTTCGGCGCTGTGGGGGTGACGTTCGAGGAGGCGATGTACTTCATAAACGAGCTGAAGGGCATGGGCGCCATTGACAGGACGGTGGCGTTCCTGGCACCCGCCTCGGCGCCCCCCGTGGAGAAGCTCGCCCTACCACGCGTCGCGCTCACCACCGCGGAGTACCTGGCGTGGAGGCAGGACATGCACGTCCTGGCGATCCTCACGGACATGACGAACTACTGCGAGAGCCTGAAGGAGATATCGGCTGCTAGGGAGGAGGTGCCCGGCAGGAGGGGTTACCCGGGCTACATGTACACAGACCTGGCCACGATGTACGAGAGGGCGGGTAGGGTGGAGGGGAAGAAGGGGAGCGTCACCATAATGCCTATCCTCACAATGCCCGACGACGACATAACACACCCGATACCGGACCTCACCGGTTACATCACCGAGGGCCAGATAGTCCTCTCGAGAGACCTGTGGAGGAAGGGCATCTACCCGCCAGTCGACGTGTTCCTGTCCCTCTCGAGAATGATGAAGGAGGGTATAGGGCCAGGCAAGACCAGGGAGGACCACCACCAGGTGTTCTCCCAGTTGATGTCGGCGTATGCGGAGGGGCAGAGACTCAGGGAGATAATCGCGATCGTCGGCGTCGAGTCCCTGAGCGAGAAGGACAAGAAGTACCTCGAGTTCGCCGACGAGTTCGAGCTGAAGTTCATAAACCAGGGCGAGACGGAGAGGAGGAGTATAGAGGAGACGCTCGACCTCGCCTGGGACCTGCTGGCCATACTCCCAGAAGAGGAGCTGAAGATCAGGGACGAGTACGTGAAGAAGTACCACCCGAAGTACAGGGTGTCTAGGTGAGCACGCAGTTAATCAAGATCAGCAGGCCCACGAAACTGGAGCTTATCAGGCTGAGGAAGAGGCTGTCCCTGGCGAGGAGGTACTACAACATACTCAAGGACAGGGAGTCCTTCCTACTCCAGACCTTCCGCGAGACCCTCATCAAGCTCGTCGAGGAGAGGAGGAGGCTGAACAAGCTCCTCTCCGAGGCCCTGGGCTCCTACTACACGGCTATGTCGATTCACGGGTGGCGGGCTGTGGAGATTCAGGCCGCGGCCGTCGAGGAGGAGGCCTACTTGAACGCGAGGTACAAGAACATACTGGGGGTTTGGACGTTCACCTACGAGCCCTCTACTAGGCTGGAGCCCCAGCCCGGCCTGCTGCCCGAGCTGGCCCCTCTACAAGCTGTCAGGAACGACATATTGGAGTCCGTAGCTAGGGTGGTGGAGTACGAGAAGACACTAGTGAACATCGGGGCAGAGATCTCCAGGCTCAAGCGGGTGGTCAACATGCTGGAGAAAGTCTACATCCCGCGCCTGGAGAGGACTATAAGGTACCTGTCGATGAAGTTCGACGAGGCCTACAGAGAGGAGACTATAAGGGCTATAAAGGTCAAGAGAATGTTCGAGGTTAGGGCGGCGCAATCGACGTAGTTTTCGAATACAGCCCCTCCACCGCCCCACTCGTTCTCGGGCGCTGAAGTGCTGGAGCCCCTCAGAGAGCATGTACCCTGCTCGAGGCCTTCCTATGAGAGTAAGGCAGAGCCGCGGGTCCTCGAGGCCGGGCTAGGCGAAGGGCAGTAGGTCGAGCTCCTCGCCTATGGCCGAGGCCTCCTCGGACCTCAATACAGCCACAACGGTGGCAGACGAGACTACGACTGCCAGGACGTCTAGGGCTAGGACGCCCACGGCCCAGTCTACCTCGGCGGCGCTGATGTTGAACGATACCTGTATACTCGGCCCAAGCCGCCCGACCCCAGTGTAGGGGTTGACGTTGACTACGCGGGACAGCATGACGCCGGTCGCGTTCTCCAGTACGCCGCCGTAGCCGTACGTGACCTCGGCTCTGAGCTCGACGGGTACAGATACGCCTGAGACCTGCGTGATGTACGACTCCTGTACGACCCTAGTGTTGTTCGCCGAGCTGGGGTCGTAGAAGAACGTGTCTTGTAGCCTGTTGATCAGTACCCTCACCTCGTCTACCTGGCTCGTCGTCACGTAGACTCCACCGCCTTGGAGGACCATCAAGACCTGGTCGCCGAAGCCGTCGGCGCTCACGCTCAAGACGTAGGTCTGCGGCCTTGCTAAGACCGACCCCAGGGCGCCGTAGAGGTAGCCTGCCACGACGGCGAGTATGAGGGCCACTAGGACGCCTTTCGCCGCTCTACCCAGGCCCCTCCTACCCCTGAGTATAATCCCCAGCGAGCCCAGTATGTCTGCCAGCGACATCCCGGTAGTCTGCTGGTACTGCTTCGTGAGCCTCCGAGCTATGAGCCACGTGCCCAGTATGCCGGTCAAAAAGCCCCCGACGTGGGCGAAGGTGGCGATGGTGGTCGCTGTGAAGTACCCGTATACCACCTGGAGAGCGAACCAGAGTATCATGAAGACGTAGGAGGCCACCGGGAAGCACACGGGGAGGATGACGAGTATCGTGCACATGCTCATCTTGGTGTTGGGGAAGAGTATGAGGTACGCCCCCAGGACACCCGATATCGCCCCGCTGGCCCCCACAGCGGGCGTCATGAGAAGACCCCAGTCCGACACGGAGGAGAAGGCGGTGTGGAAGAGGCTTGCGACGACCCCGGAGGCGAAGTAGACGAGGAGGTACCTGAGCCTGCCAAGGTAGTTCTCCACGCTGTAGCCGAACAAGTAGAGGAAGTACATGTTGAAGAATATGTGGAGTATGTCCGCGTGAGTGAACATCGCTGTGAAGACCCTGGCGACCCCCTGGACAGGGCTGGAGAAGAGCAGGTAGGGGGTGAACCCCAAGCTGTAGATAGACCCCGCCGAGGACTCCAAGAAGTAGTTCTGGTAGCTGGTGTAGACGTAGACAGCCGTGTTCGCGGCGATCAGCCCTATGGTGAGGTAGGGGGGCGGGCCCCTCCTGTAGCTGCCCCCTGGTATAACCATTCTCCCAGTCTCCCCTCTATCTTTATCCGAAGCGATTAATAAACAGTAACAGTAGCGTGCTGGTGTGAGCAGTAGACCGGCACTCTCCCAGCGAGACTTAGGCGAGGAGAGCGGTGTAGGCCCTTGAAGACGACTAGAGTGTGGGGCGGCAGGACCCTAGTCTACGTCGACGACCTCCCGCTCTTCGGGCACATAGCGTTCGGCGTCTTGGACAGGGGGACCAACGTACTCCAGGTCAGGGCCACGACCCTCTGCCCCTACAACTGCGTCTACTGCAGCGTCGACGCGGGGCCCTACTCGAGGAGGAGGCTGAGCGAGTTCGTGGTCGACGCCGACTGGTTACTGGACTGGGCGAGACTGGCGTACAGGCTGAAGAACGGGGAGGTGGTCGAGGCGTTGCTCGACGGCGTAGGGGAGCCCCCGACGCACCCGGACATAGTCCGGGTCGTGGAGGGGCTGAAGAAGTTCGTGCCCAGAGTGGCGATGGAGACGAGGGGCTTCACGCTCACTAGACAGCTCGTGGACAGGCTCTGGGACGCAGGGCTCGACAGGCTCAACGTGAGCGTCGACACTCTGGACCCCGTGAAGGCGAGGTGGCTGACCGGCGTCCCCTGGTACAGGGTCGAGAAAGTCGTGGAATTAGTGGAGTACACGGTGAGGGAGACCGGGATAGACGTCATGCTCACGCCCGTCTGGATACCGGGGGTCAACGACGAGGACGTCGCCGCGATAATAGAGTGGGGCCTCAGAACAGGCGTCGGGAAGAGGTTCCCCGGGTTCGGGGTCCAGAAGTACGAGGTCCACAAGTACGGGAGGAAGGTCCCCGGGGCTAGGGAGCCCTCCTGGAGAGAGTTCTACGACTACATCCACGCCCTTGAGGAGAGGTTCAACGTGGTCCTCGACTACAGGAAGATAGACATGGGGTTCAGGAGAGCCCCGAGGATACCGCTGATCTACAGGAGGGGCGAGGTCGTCGACCTCCACGTGAGGCTACCAGGCTGGCTCAGGGGGGAGGCGATCGCCGTCGACCCCGAGGAGAGGGTGGTCGTCACGTTGGTCGGCGTCGAAGACTACACCCCGAGGAGGGTCAGGGCCAGAGTCGTCGAGAACCAGGACGGGATCTACATTGCCAAGCCGCTGGACTAGGCCTGCTGGGAGACGGCCGGCTCGAGGTCGTCACGCCTTGTAGGAGAGCGTAACAGGGTAGTACACGCACACTCCTTGCTCGTTGCCGAGGGAGCAGTACTCTAGTAGCATGCTCAGGACGCCGCTACTACCCGCAGTCGCGTAGCCCGTTAAATTGGCGACAACGTATCCGCCTGCTGGTAGTAGGACAAAGCTCGTCGAGGTCGTCTGCGCGACACCGTTGACTACTGTGATAGGCGTCGAGTCCCCACCGGGTGAGCTGAGTGTGATATTGGCTGTTAAACCGGTTAGGTTACTACTAGCAGTATCGAGGATCAGCCTAGCGTAGTAGGGCTTGGAGTCCGTGTTCGACGCGTTTAGAAAAGCGACCACCGTGTAGGAGGACGGCGAGCTGGACAAGGTCGCACTAACGCTTATCGAGGTACTGTTCGCGCCAAGCTTATAGCTTAAAGACCCGAGCACAAGGCTGTACACGTCTCCCCCCAAGATAGAGTCCGGCGCCGTGTAGGTGAGGCACGTAGTCCCGTCCGGGGTCTTAACCAGTATTTTGCCGTCTGTGCCTGTCCCGACAACTATGTCGGAGACAACGTTGAGAGACAGAGTGGCCCCGGGCGAGACCCCGGAGGAAACAAAATTGCCGAGGTTGTCCCAGACCTCAACACTGTAGCCCGCGGGTATGTTAGAGAAGAAAATGTACCTGGGGTCGGAGACGGAGATGATGAAGTCGTCGAATACCGAAGACGCGACATCGACGATTAACCCTATGTATCCGGGCGTGAATTGTACCGAATACGTTACTAGGGCAAGCAAGTTCCCCGAGACGTCGTAGACTCTCGCTTGGAGATCGAGAGTTCCCGCCGAGTAGGTGTAGTTGACGACTATCACGTACCAGTTGCCCGAGGCGTAGTTGGGAATAGGCGTGGAATTCAGTAGCTTCCACGACCCAGAAAACGACCGGACTTCGAATGTCCCCCCCTTATCGTAGATCTCTATAGCTACCATCGATACCAACCCTGGGTCCAGGATAGCCAGTCCGTACCGCCCATTTCCAGTAGTGCGCTCCGTCTTCACCGAGAACCAGAGTGAGGAGTAAGATGATACGGACGAGTTATAGTAGTACTGGGATGTCTTGCCAATGCCCTTATTGTCGTCGTTTCCAGATAAACCATACCCCTTGTATCCTGTCGTGCTCGACCAAGATCCACCATTAGCTACCCATCCCGGTGGAGGATACTGCTCGAAGTCTGTGTAGTATATGGCCCCCCTGCTTGTTCTATTGAGTAACTGGCAGGCGGGTATTCCTCGTAGTGTAACTGGAGGTGCGGTCGGCTGCACTCTAGAGGTAACAGGGCTGTAGTTGAAGACTGTGGCTACTAGGGTTTGCGACGTTACTATGAGGACTAGGGTCACAAGTAACAGCAGTACAGTGTATTTTCCCGGCCTTGGTCGTGTACTGAAGGCTATCCGAGACGGCGCCGCATCGACAAACCATTGGTAGCCGCGACTCAATGGTTATCCCAGCCCTGTCAGAGCTAGTTTTTACAAAACAACCCCTACTTATACTATTCTCTTCGTTAACGCTATTAAAAGTCTCTAGGCTATATGGGGTGGTCCTTCTTAGTAGTTTTTGTGGTGTTGGGATGGAGGCGTTGATTTTCGACTACGACGGCACTCTCAGCCCTATCGACGCCCCGAGGGAGAGGGCCTTCCCCTCCCGCGAGCTCGCGTCCGTGCTGGAGGGCCTTTCCGAGAAGTTCCTCCTAGGCGTCGCTACAAGTAAGGACTACTGGTTTGTGAAGAAGAGGGCCCCGTGGGCTAGGCTACTGGGCTTGGTCTCCGGGCTCGAGATCGTGGCGGGCGACTACTACCTGCTTGCGAGGGAGGTGGTTGAGAGGGGGGGCTCGGAGGGGCTCGAGAGGCTCGTGCACATGTACCCTTGGGAGAAGTGCGTCTTCGTGGAGGAGAAGAGGTCGCTGGAGAAGAGGCTACTGGGCGTGTCTGTAGACTACAGGGCTTGCGGTGGTGAGCCCGAGGGGCTGGGCTCGTTCCTCGACGAGGCCGAGAAGAGCGGGTTGTACGTGCTGAGGTACCGGGGCAGCCCGTTCGTCGACGTCTACGCGGCGAGGCCCGACAAGTCGCGGGTTATAGACGTGGCACGGAGGCTCTTGGGGGTCGGGAGGGTGTACTACTTCGGCGACAGCGAGAACGACGTACCAGCCTTCGAGAAGGCGGACGTGAAGGTCCTCGTCCTCCACGAGTACAACAGGCACATGGTTAGAGTTTTAAATTTCGACTACATAGTCGGGTTCGAGGACCTACACAGGTGGCTTACGGATGTTCTTCTCCACTAGCGTCCTCTTAGACTACGTAATAGCCACCCTGATACTACTGGCAATAGTCATCGTCACCTACGTTATTGGCAGGCTCGTGAAGTACTTCATAACCTACATGGCGGGGAAGACAGGCTTCTCGGACTGGATGATAAAGTTCCACCTGGGGAGGGCGATCCTGAGGTCGGGCATGACCGTAGGCGAGTTCTTTGGTAGGGTCTCGATGTGGGTCGTACTGGTCGCTGGAACCCTGCTCGGCCTCGCCACGTGGTTCAGCCTCGTCAACAACACTGCCGCCGCGGCTGTGATACTGGACATAGTAAACGTCTACGTCTTCGGCTTCGTGAAGGCCTTCATCGTGATAGTCGTGGGCTTCGTCCTCGTCGACGCCTTCGTAGGCTACGTGTACAAGGGCGGCGAGCCCGGCGGGACGCTCGAGTTCCTCACCCCCGTAGGAGAGTACCTCAGGCTACTCTTCTACCTGGCGGTGCTGGTCTTCGCGCTCGACGTCGGCGGGCTAAACGTGAAGACACTGACGCAGATACTCATCCCGGTTGTTTGGGGCCTGACAGTGATAATGATCATCCTAACGGTGGGCAAGATCGTCTCCGACATCCTGGGCAGGGTTAAAAAGCAATGAACTTCGCGAGCATAATGTACCAGTCCTCTGCCAGCAAGGGGCAGGAGCTAGTCGCGGAGCGCATGGTCAAGTTCGCGAAGAGGCTCGGCCTGGAGGCCTGGTACATCACTAGCATATACCACGACGGTATCCCTGTGGTTAGCGAGAGGGAGGCGGAGCTGACCGGTAAGAACTACGTGGTCTACAGCGAGGACCCCGCTATAAGGCTCCCAACCATAAGGGTGGCGAGCTACAAGACGACCTGGCCCCCGAGGAGGATTGTGTTCAGGGACTTCGTCACGGTACTCAACAACATAGACAAGGAGCTGGGCCTAGACTTCGTCGCGACTCACTCGACCCTGTGGAACGGGCCGGAGGAGACCGCTAGGTGGATCCTCTGGAAGAAGCTCATGAAGAGCCTTGGCGAGAGTATACCCCCGACAGTCATGGGCCACATGAGCCACTACCAGCCCCCCGACCCTCTCAGGTACTCCCTCGTAGAGAGGACCTACAGGATGGCCTGGAACACGACAGCACTACCGTCCATCTTCAAGGCCAGCTCGATGATCATAGTCCTCACCCCCCTTGAAGCTGAGGAGATGGTCACCATGGGCGCCCCACCGGACTCCATACACTTGTTCCCGGGAGGCCTCGACGACGACTTCGCGGAGCTCGTGGACAGGGCTGACGCGGGGTCTTTCAGGGAGAGGTACGGGATACCCGAGGACGCGAGAGTAGTCGCCTACTTGGGGACTGTCGAGTACAGGAAGAACCCCCTGGCCGTTGCAAAGGTCGCGAGGCATTTCAAGGACAGGCGGGACGTCTTCTTCGTGATAGCTGGTAGACCGGGAGACCAGTGGGAGGAGGTGAAGAGGGCTGTGAGAGGCCTGAGGAACATTGTGTTGACAGGGGAGTTGAGGGACGATGAGAAGGCGGCGCTGATCAAGACCTCGTACCTGAACGTCATAATGTCTCGGATGGAGGGCTTCGGCCTCACACAGCTCGAGTTCATGTACGGCGGGGTCCCAGTGGTGACCTCGGCGGTTTACGGGCAGAAGTGGTTAGTTAGGAACGGGGTAGACGGTGTGCACGTCAACGGCCCCGACGACGTGAACGGCGCGGCGAGCGCTGTAGACGCGCTGTTGAAAGACGAGGAGAAGTGGAAGGAGATGTCGAGAAACGCCCGCGAGAGGGCGCGTGGGTTCCTTTTCAGCAAGTTAATGATGGAGCTCGTAGACAGGGCCAGGGCCGCCCTGGGCAAGTAGCCCCCTTTACTTCCGGGCTAACCGTTATTTACTGGGGCGGACAATACAAGCGGGGGGAGGGCATGCTTTGAGGAGGACTCTGCTGGTCTTCATCCTGCTGAGCCTAGTGTCGCTAATGGCCGACGTGGTCTACGAGGGTGGCAGGAGCGTCAGCGGGGCTTTCCTAGAGTCGCTGAAGACGCCGCAGGTCATGGTCGGCTTGATAGGCCTCGGCGAGTTCGTGGGGACGCTGCTCAGGCTCCTCAGCGGCCTCCTCGCAACCTACATGGGCTCCTCGGCCGCGCTGTGGGCTCTAACGGTGACGGGCTACACCGTGACGTGCCTGAGCATACCCCTCCTCGCGTTCGCAGCGTCGTGGGGGCAGGCCGTCCTGCTCTACACCGTGGACAGAGTGGGTAAGGGGCTGAGGACGCCGGCCAGGGACGTGATACTCTCCGAGGTAGCGGAGCCGTTAGGTGTAGGGAAGGGCTTCGGGGTACACGAGCTCCTCGACCAGGTAGGCGCCTTCGCCGGCCCCCTGATAGTGGTGGCGGGCCTCAGCCTGGGTGGTTACCCGCTAGCCTTCAGCCTCTTGCTCGCCCCGGGCCTAGTCGCCATAGCGCTCGTGGTCTCCTCGGCGGTCCTCTACCCTCGTGTGAGGAGTGTGGTGAAGAGGAGTGTGAGGGCGGGCATGAGGGAGCTCGGCCAGAGGTTCTGGCTCTACACCGCCTCGATCAGCTTTCTCGGTCTCGGCTTCATACACTGGTCCGTGGCGTCCTACCTCTACAAGACGTGGGGGCTCATGAGCGACGTGGAGGTGGGGCTAGCCTACACAGCCGCTATGCTCGTCGACGCTGTAGTCGCAGTCCCTCTCGGGGTCCTCTACGACAAGCACTCGTTCAAGACCCTCCTCGTACTCCCAGCACTCTCGTCGCTGTTCGCGCTCCTCCTCTCCACGAGGCTCAGGGTGCTAGCCCTCCTGTCCTCACTGGCATGGGGTATCGTGATGAGCGGCGAGGAGAGCATTGTGAGGGCAGGGCTGGTCGGGGTGGTGGACAGGAGTCTCAGGCCCCTGGCCTACGGGCTGCTCAGCGTGCTCTTCGGCCTCTCCTGGATGGTAGGCGGCTTCGTCGTACTCGTCCTCGCCGCCTCCTCCCCGAGCCTAGTGGCGGTCTTCAGCCTCCTCTCGAGCACTGTTTCGGCAGTCTTACTGCTACGCCTCGTCCGGCTCGAGAGCCGGGGGTGAGGAGTAGGACAGGCGACGTCCGTTGGGGGATCTCCTCACCGCTCGGCCGCTCGACGGCTCTTCATCCAGTGTTGAAACCCTCTTTCCGCGGATTTAAAGGTCCCCGCCGGCCAGGCTACGGCAAACCTCTCTCAGTGTAGCGGACTCGACCACGACGTAGTACTCCTTCCCGCTCGCACCGACCTCCACAGCCCTTAGGAGGGCTCTCAGCTCCTCCCCCGGCATACACTCTAGCAGGTACTCGAGGGCCCGGCTCAACTTGTCGAAGTCGGCTGTAGGAGTGAAACGCCTGTACAACCCGCGGAGCGATATGGTCACCCTCTTCTGCCCCGTTACCTCCACAGCCGAGACGAGGGCCCGGCAACGAGAGGACAAGTAGTCGTGGAGGGCTTTCACGACCAGCTCTTTGGCCTCCGAGACCAGCTCCTCGCGACACTCCGAGGTCACCGCACACCCCCTCACCCGCTACTACACGGCTAAGCCCTACCCCGGACTCGAGAGCGCGGTGTACATAGCCGAACGTCTACTACATACCCGTTTATATATCCTTCCAATGGTAATTGTTAGGTAGGTTAAACAAAAGGTGTTAACATGTTCCGTGTGACGATGAAGGAGGACCTGAACGAGCAGGACTACTACCTTGAGGTGGAGGCCCCCCACGTCTCCAGGCACTGGAGTCCAGGCCAGTTCGTGATAATCGTGACCCACGAGAAGGGGGAGCGCGTCCCCATGTCGGTCGCAACTATCAACGGTGGTAGGGTGGGGATGTTCATTAAGAAGCTAGGGAAGACCTCGGTTGAGCTCTACAGAGATTTCAAGGTGGGGAGCTCGCTGTATGCTGTAGCGGGCCCTCTAGGTAGGCCCCTGAAGCTGGAGAGCTACGGGACAGTCGTGCTGGCGTCAGACGCCGTCTGCGGCCACGCCGAGCAGCTGGGTCTCGCCCAGGAGCTCGCCAAGCTGGGCAATAAGGTGATTTCGATCCAGACCTTCAAGACCGAGAAGGAGGTGTACCCCGAGAAGTACTTGGCCAAGAAGTACGTTGACGAGCACTTCATAACGACGCTAGACGGCACGGCCGGGTACAAGGGGCACTACATCGACTTGCTGAGGGAGCTCTTGGCTCGCAGGGAGGTGAAGGCCGTCTTCGCCGGGGGTGTTCTGGCCAACCTCAAGAAGCTCGCCGAGGCTACGGCGGGGCTAAACGCGAGGGTCTACGCTCTAGTTAGGACGATAATGGTGGACGGGACGGGGATGTGCGGGTCTTGTAGAGTCAGGTACAACGGTGTGATAGCCTACGCGTGTAGAGACGGCCCCTGGTTCGACGCCAGGCTGGTCGACTGGGACGACGTCCTTAGGAGGGACGCGAGGTTCAAGAAGGTCGAGAAGATCGCACTGGACAAGTACCTGGCGAGGTGAGCTGTCTTGTCCCGAGTAGTCAAGAAGAGGTTTACACCTAAGGTCCTGCCCGTAAGCGAGAGGCTGAGGAGCTTCGGCGAGGTGGTCCTGGGCTACGACTACGAGACCTCTGTTAGAGAGGCCTCGAGGTGCCTCCGCTGCCCCCTCTGGTTCGCCCCGTGCACTAAGGCGTGCCCGTTGAGGGTCAAAGTCCCGGCCTTCCTAGAGTACATTGTCAAGGGGGACCTCGAGGCGGCCGCCAGGAAGGTCTACGAGGACAACCTCTTCCCCTCCATAACGGGCAGGGTCTGCCCCCAGGAGTGGCTCTGCGAAGGCAGCTGCGTAGTCTCCAAGATAGGCGAGAGCGTCTCCATCGGCCTCCTCGAGAGGTACGTCGGAGACTACGCGAGGGAGAACGGGTTGGACGAGAAGATCCTGGCCGAGATGGTGTCCAGGAACAGCGGGGTCAAGGGGAGGGTAGCGGTGGTAGGCTCGGGCCCCGCCGGGCTGTCAGCGGCAGGCTGGCTCAGGCTTAGAGGTTACGAAGTCGTCGTATACGAGGCCCTCCACAGGCCCGGGGGCGTGCTGGCGTACGGGATACCCGAGTTCAGGCTGCCCAGGGGCGTCCTAGACCACGAGATCAAGAAGGTCGAGAACCTAGGCGTCGAGATAAGGCTGAACCACGTGGTGGGGAAAACCGTGCTGCTGAACGAGCTCTTGAGCGAGTACGACGCCGTCTTCATCGGCAGCGGCGCCGGTACACCCAAGCTACTCGACATCCCGGGCGTCGACTTGAACAACGTCTACACGGCTAACGAGTTCCTCACCAGGGTCAACCTGATGAGGGCGCACCTCTTCCCAGAGTGGGACACACCGATCAGCGTCGGGAAGACCACGTTGATAATCGGGGGAGGTAACACCGCCATGGACGCGGCGAGGGTAGCTCTGAGGCTGGGCAGCAAGCCGGTCGTCGTCTACAGGAGGGACAGGGAGGACATGTTGAAGACGGCTAGGAGGGACGAGGTGCTGCACGCGGAAGAGGAGGGCGTGGAGTTCAGGTACTACCTGCAGCCGGTCGAGTTCCTCGGCGACGAGAACGGCTTCGTTAGGGCTGTGAGGTTCGAGGTCATGGAGCCCCTTAACGAGCTCGACGAGAGGGGCAAGAAGAAGATCGTCGGGACTGGCAGGTACGTCGAGATCCCCGCGGACACGGTGATTATAGCGATAGGGCTGGAACCCAACAGGATGCTCGCGGAGGAGAGCGGGCTGGGGTTCAACGAGGACGGGACGGTAGCCGTAGACGACCACCTCATGACGAGCCTGCCCGGCGTGTTCGCGGGGGGCGACGCTATAAGAGGCGAGTCAACGGTCGTCGAGGCCATGGCAGACGGGAAGAGGGCTGCGGAAGAGATAGACCTGTACATCAGGAGGGAGAAGGGGCTAGCGTAGAGCGCCTTTCTCGTACAGCTCTCTATTTAGTATTTTCGTCAACGCCATCAGAGTGGCCAGCCTCGACAGCTCGGACCTCACTACTACGTGCCTGGTCAGGAGCGAGATGAAGCCGGTCTTCTCCCCTATGTTCTCCGTCTTGTAGAGGTTGTCGACGATCTCCTCCAGCTCCCTGAACCTCCCCGACAGTATCTCGTCGACGAACCACGTCGGAACCGGGAAGGAGGGGGAGAACCCTAGCGACTCCCCTAGCTCCCTCGAGATGACGTACGCGGCCTCGACGTCGAAGTAGGTGGAGCCGAACCTGTAGAAACCCGCCTCGACACCCGTGCTGAAGTCGCAGTCCCCGCTCATCGCCAGCCTCGCCCGCAGCTCCGCGCCCCTGACGATCACGTCGAGGCCGATCGGCTGTGGCGGCAGGCCGGTCTCCACCTTCACCGTTCTAACGTCGGAGACGGGGAAGTAGCTCTGGAAGGCGCTCACGACCCCCCGCAGCTTAGACGGGTTCACGCTACCTACGCACAGCCTGATCCCCAGACGCTACCACCCCGGGGGTCAGGCGCTCTTCGCCCTCTCTGCGTAGAAGGCCTTGCCCAGCTCGTAAGCCTTGACGGAGACCTCCCCCGACCTCCCCGGGAGCACGCTCTTGACAGCCTCGTACACGACGTCGTCGGCGAAGAGGCGTGCGCGCGCGTTGAAGACCCCCAGCATAACCACGTTAATGGCCCTAGCCGAGCCGGCCCTCACTGCTAGGTCCCTGGCGGGGACCACTAGGAGCTTCTCGCCCACAACCTCTTTCAGCGACCTTAGGACGCTCTCCCTCGCCCAGGCCGGGCTCGGGCTGAGGCTGGCGCTGACCGGCGGCTTGTACTCGTCGGCTGCGAAGACAACCCCGGTGTCGCGGAGGTACCTCGTGGCCCGCACAGTCTCGAAGAGCTCCAGGCCGATGATGTAGTCCGCCTCGCCCGGGCCGAATATCGGTGACTGGACGTCCTCGCCTACTCTCACGAAGCTGAGAACGCTGCCGAACCTCTGCGCCATCCCCAGCGTCTCCCCAGTCCTCGCGCTGAGCCCCTGCCTCACAGCGGCCACGGCCATTATCCTCGACAGCGTCAGCCCGCCCTGCCCGCCTACCGAGGATATGAGGATGTTGAACAACCTGCTCAAGCCCCGCCCACCTCGACTATAGCCTTGTACGGGCAGAACCTAGCGCACAGACCGCAGCCTGTGCAGTCGTCCTCCACGATCTTCGCCTTCCCGTCCTCGATGTAGAGTGCTGGGCAGCCAGTCACGTTGACGCACGCCCTGCAACCCGTGCACTTGTCCTCTATAACCCTGTACTTCTTGACGGTCTTGAGCTGCCTGACCTCCATTAGTCGGCACGGGTGTTGGGCTATCAAGACCTTGACGCCCGGCCTCTTGATCATGGACGCCACCGCCTCGGCCATCTTGTTCAAGTCGTAGGGGTCTACCACCGCCACCTCGTCCACCCCGATAGACTTGACGAGCTCGACTATGTCCACTCTCTTGGCCTGTCTACCCGACTCTGTGACCTCCCAGGCGGGCGTAGACTGGTGCCCCGTCATGGCTACAACCCTGTTGTCCAGGATTAGCACCAGTACGTCGACGCGCTTGTGGACGGCCTCTATTAGAGATGGTATACCAGCGTGGAAGAAGGTCGAGTCCCCGATAGTGGCCACCACGGGCTTGTCGTAGCCGGCTACCTTGAGCCCGACGGCCATCGATATGCTCGCCCCCATGCTGTGCTCGGTCCAGATCGCCTCGATAGGCCTGTTCACGCTGAGCGCGTAGCATCCGATGTCGCCGAAGACCGGGACCTCGCTGAGCTTGTACCCGGCCCTGGCTATACCTAGCTTCAGCGCTATATAGCTGAAGGCGTGCGGGCAGCCCGGGCAGAGAGGGGGAGGCCTCTCGGGCACTCTCACGTCCGGGGCCTGCGCGGAGCCCTGCCCCTGCGGTATCCCGAGCCACCTGTACAAGGCCCCCCTCACGAGGGGCGGGTTAAGCTCGCCCTCCAGCGGGAGGAGGCCTTCCTCCTTCCCCACCACCTCGGCGTCGAGCCTCTCCTCGTACGCGAGCTTCTTGACCTCGGCCTCGAGGTAGGGGTCCAGCTCCTCGACAACGATCACCCTCCGGCAGTTGGACAGGTTCTCCGCGAGGAACTTCCTGGGGACCGGGTACAGCTGGTCCACCCTCAGGACCTTGACTCGCGCCTCCCCCAGCCCTCTGAGGGTCTCGTACACGTAGTTGTAGGCGACGCCCTCTGTGACCACGCAGTACTCGCCCGAGCCCTCCACTCTGTTGAAGCCGAGCCTGGACGCTACCCCTTCGACCCTCCTCAAAACACCGTTCAACCAGGCGTGCCTCTCCAGGTTCCACTTCATCCCGGCCCTCACGAACCTCGGGGGGTCCTTCTTGAAGGACGGTCTCACGCCGTGCTCCTCGACCTCGCCTAGGACTACGTCGCCCACCGCGTGGTTGAGCCTGGTCGTCGTCCTGAAGATGACCGGTAGCTTCAGCTCCTCGCTGACCCTGAACAGCCTCTTCACGGTGTCCTTGGCCTCCTGCGGGGTAGACGCGGTGAACATGGGGAGTTTCGAGAGCTTAGCGTACCACCTACTGTCCTGCTCCGTCTGCGTGGTGTGAGGGCCTGGGTCGTCCGCAACCAGTATCACAAGCCCGCCCTCGACGCCCGAGTAGGCCGCCGAGAGCACGGGGTCGCTGGCTACGTTCAGGCCCGGGGCCTTCATCGTGGCCAGCGCCCTTACGCCGCCTACAGCGGCTCCGTAGGCTATCTCGAAGGCGACCCTCTCGTTGACAGCCCACTCCACGTAGACTGGGAGACCCCTCCCCTCCTCGTGGAAAGTCATGATGACCTCGCTGGAGGGCGTCCCGGGGTAGCCCGTGACCACCCGGACGCCGGCCTCCCACGCCCCCCTCGCAATAGCCTCGTTACCCATCAGCGCGAGACGGGTGCCTGGGGGTAGGTAGAACAGGCTCCCGTGTAAAGGAGACCACCCTATAGTCTAGGATTTAAGAGCGGAGTAAAATAACTTCTGTAGACGCGGATGATGACCTTTCGGTCGCCTTGACCAGATGAAAGGAATTCCTCCCTCTGAAGACCCTACGCGAAATCCGCTCTCACGGCACGTACCTGCCCCTTATCGGTACTGCCAGCCCGCACCTCGGGCACTTGTACTTCCCCTCCTCTCGAACAGCGTTGAAGTGTGTTACCCTGTAACCGGACCTCTTGACCAGCACTTTCCCGCACCTCGGGCAGCGGGTCGTCTCGAGCTCCGGGTCTCCGACGTTCCCCACGTAGACGTAGTTCAGCCCGCTCCTCCTAGCGTACTCCCTTATCTCAACGAGCTTACTGAGCGGTGTGGGGGGCTCCCTCCACCTGTGGGCCGGGTAGTACCTGTTGACGTGGAGGGGGACGTCGGGGCCGAGGAGGTCGAGGTGCCTGTCCACTATCCACTTGTAGCACTCCTCGCTGTCGTTCGTGTTTGTCACGACGAGGTAGACCATCTCGACGTGCGCGCCTAGGTCTAGTGCTGCCCTCGCGTTCCTGAAAACCACCTCGTGGTGTACCCCCTTGAGCGCCCTCGTCATACCCGGGCAGCCCTTGATGTCGGCCGAGAACCCGTCGACGCCGGCCTCTACCAGCTTCCTGACCGCGCTCTCTGTGTAGTACATGTTGGTGACCACCATTGAGTAGAGCCCCCTCTCTCTAGCGAGTAGAGTAGCGTCGACGACGTAGTCGAACTGTGTAGCGGGCTCGTTGAAGCTCGCCGACAACCCGTCTGCCCCGCTGACGAGAGCGAGCTCCACCAGCTGCTCAGGCGGAGTGACCTCGCCGTGCTCCGGTGGTCTGGCGTAGCTCAAGTGGTCGTTCTGGCACCAGGGGCAGTAGAAGTTGCAGCCGTAGTTGCTGTAGGTCAGTGCCAGGGAGTTAGGCCAGTAATGGAACAGGGGCTTGATCTCGATCGGCCTGACCTCGACTGCGCTCAGCTTCCCGTATCCCGTCGCATAGAGGACGCCGCCCACGTTAGTGTAGTTCCAGCAGGCCCCACGCCCACCGGGAGGTATAGTACACCTCCTTTCGCAGACGAGGCACCTAGCGTAGCCGTCTCGCAGGGGCTCCTGAAGCCTCGCCCGCGGGGGCCATGGACGGTCTAAACCGCCTACCCTTGTATCGACGCTAGACCACCCGGCTTACCATCACTCTTATATTACCCGGTCACTGGTATTAACTCGTTCTGGGTACCATATTGGGGCAGACAAGCGTCGAGATCGCTCCGTGGCACTCGCTGAGCGTGGAAGAGGTTCTTGAGAAGCTGGGGTCGAGCATCCGGGGTCTAAGCGAGGAGGAGGCGGAGAGGAGGCTCCAGGCCTACGGCCCGAACATCCTCGAGGCCAAGCGGAAGCACCCGGCCCTGATCTTCGCGAGGCAGTTCACGAACGCCCTGATACTGATCCTCGTGGCCGCCAGCGTGATCTCGGGGTTTTTAGGGGAGCTCTTAGACGCCGCCCTCATCCTCGCCGTGGTCTTCGTCATGGGCGTTATGGGCTTTGTCCAGGAGTACAGGGCCGAGAGAGCGCTGCAAGAGTTGCGGAAGCTCGCGTCGCCGACAGCCAAGGTTGTCAGGGGCGGCGTTACCAAGGTCGTGGAGACCTCCAGGCTGGTGCCGGGAGACATAGTGTTGGTAGAGGAGGGGGACAGGGTACCAGCCGACCTCAGGCTTGTATTGAGCGACAACCTCGAGGTAGACGAGTCCTCTCTCACGGGCGAGTCCACCCCAGTCCAGAAGGACCACGAGCAAGTACTCCCGCCTGAGACCCCCCTCGGCGACAGGGTGAACATGGCGTTCATGGGAACCACTGTGGTTCGGGGGAGGGGCAGGGGCGTCGTGGTGGCAACAGGGCCGAGGACAGTGCTGGGGGGGATAACGAGGGCCGTCGAGGAGGCGGAGGAGCAGCCAACGCCCCTAGAGGTGGAGCTGGAGGACCTGGGTAGGAAAGTGGGCTTTGTAATACTCGGGATATCCGGCGTCGTCTTCGCGACTACACTCCTCGTCGAGAAGACCAGCGTACTGACAGCCCTCCTCGTAGCCATAGCGCTGGCCGTCGCAGCAGTCCCGGAGGGGCTCCCCGCCATTGCGACGGGCCTGCTCGCGATAGGGGCTAGGAAGATGGCGGAGAAGAAGGCCCTCGTGAGGAGGCTGGCCGCCGTCGAGGCGCTGGGCTCGGTCAACGTGATCTGCACGGACAAGACGGGTACTGTGACTCGGGGTGAGATGATGGTCAAGTACCTCTGGACGACAGGCGGCGAGTTCGAGTTCACGGGCGAGGGCTTCAGAGTCGAGGGCGAGGCGAGGCCTATTACGCGAGACGCCGACGATCGCCTGCTCGAGAAAGTGGGCGAGCTGGCCCTAGCACACACTGCTTACACGATAGACGTCGCGGGCCTCGAGAGCCTGGCGACTAGGAAGTCGCCGACCGAGCTGGCCGTCTTCGTGATGGGTGTAAAGGTCGTCGGCCCAGGTAGGGTCGGCGAGGTCAAGGAGAAGTACAGGCTCGTCTCGGAGAACCCGTTCGACCGGTTCAGGAAGATGAGGAGCACGGTACACGAGCACAACGCCGGCCTCGTCTCCGTGGTCACCGGCGCCCCCGAGGTGGTACTAAAGAACTCCGCGGGCATCTTGCGGCCCGCGGGCGAAGAGGCGATTACGCCACTAGACGTGGAGACGGTCATGAAGAGGATCGAGTACTACTCTTCACAGGGGTTCAGGGTGCTCGGCATCGCGTACAAGAGGCTGTCAGGCGAGGGGGACGACCCCGAGAACGGCCTCGTCTTCGCCGGCTTGATGGCCATCATAGACCCTCCACGCGAGGGTGTGAGGGAGGCGGTCGAGGAGGCCAAGAGGATGGGTGTGAGGACGGTCATGGTCACGGGGGACCACAAGCTCACAGCCATGGCCGTTGCGAGGATGATCGGCCTCGAGGTCGGCGAGGACAGCGTCCTGGAGGGCTGGCAGCTCGACAAGATGAGCGACGAGGAGCTCGAGAGGGTAGTTGACAAGGTCGTCGTATACGCGAGGGTAACGCCCGAGCACAAGCTGAGGATCGTAAGGGCGCTGAAGAAGAGGGGGTACAGGGTCGCCATGACGGGGGACGGCGTGAACGACGCCCCGGCGCTCAAGGAGGCCGACGTCGGGGTCGCGATGGGGGTCAGGGGGACGGACGTCGCTAAGGAGGTCTCCCAGCTGGTACTACTAGACGACAACTACGCTACGATCGTGGAGGCGGTAAAGATGGGGAGGTTGATATACGATAACCTGAAGAAGCCGATCTCCTACCTCCTATCCTGCAACCTCGGCGAGGTCGGCTCCGTCTTCGGCGCGGAGCTCCTAGGCCTGCCCTACATCCTCGAACCGGTCCACCTCCTCTGGATCAACGTGACGACAGACGCCTTCCCAGCCCTCGCACTGGGCCTAGAGCCCCCCGAGCCGGGCCTCTACACGAGGCCGCCCAGGCCGAGAGGGGCGAGGCTGGTAACAGGGAAGAAGCTGCTCTACTACACCCTCACCGGTTTAGTCATAGCGGCCTTCACGATAGGGCTGTTCGCACAGTCCCTATCCAAGGGGCTCGAGTACGCCAGGACGGTCGCCTTCACTACGATAGCCCTCTCAGAGTTCGGTAGAGCAGTGGCCTCGCGTAGCGAGCGGCACTCGCTCTTCAGGCTGGCCTGGAACAAGTGGCTGCCACCGGCGCTCCTGGCCTCGTTGGGGCTCCAGTTGATCGTCTTGTACACCCCGCTCAACAGCCTATTCCACGTAGTGCCGTTAGGGCCGGTCGAACTAGCGGTCATAGCCTTCTTACCGTCGGCAGCGATAATACTGATAGACGAGGTTAGGAAGAAAGTGTGGGTCTACGACTGAACGCCTCCGTCCATGTCGGGGGAATATAAGCCGTTTTAGCGGGATAGTTAGAGTAGTGATGAAATGCACCTCCACGGACTGGTGAAGTGAAGAAAAGGGCTGAGCCCGGCCGGCCAAGCCACCAGCAACTCCACTCTGTGGCTTGTCACCTAGCTTAGGTGCTGCGTGCTCGTCGTCGCTGGTTTCTTGAACGCCCCGTCCTCCGCAGACTTATATCCTCGCGCCGACAAATCCATTCTAATGAGGGCGTTGTATGAATAGGGCACTCGTCCTCGCAATAGTGCTCGCAGTCCTATTGGTCTCGGTCACACCGCCGAGTTACGCCTCGTACAAGCCTCCGGCGTCTAAAGTCGTACTACTGAGTATAGACGCGCTCAGGTCGGACATGGTCTGGGACATGCTGTTGAACAGGTCGGTCTTCGCTACCGAGTTGCCCGGGTTCAGGTACATCTTCGAGCACGGCTACTTGGCTAGGGGGATGGTCGTCAGCTTCCCGTCCTCGACTGCTGTGAGCCACGCAGTGATATCCACGGGCGCCCCACCGGGCGTCACAGGCATCACGGGCAACGCCATCCACCTGCCCGGGACACCGCTAACCGCGACTTTCTCCGGTTTCAATGGCTCAATGCTCTTGGCTGAGCCCCTCTGGATGGCCGCCGATAGGCAGGGCCTTAAGGCCGTGGTGGCCGCTTTCCCGCAGAGCGACCCGTGGGCTTGGGAGGGGAAGATGAGGAGCTCGATGGTGTTCAACCCCTACGACTCCTTCATGGGCCCGCCGTCCTACTCGGCCCTCTACACGACCAACCGCTCGGTCCCCGCCGCCTACTACGTGAACGTGACGGAGGCCTCCGGCTGGTCCGGTAGTTTGCCCGGGCTCACCGTGTACAAGGCCTGGGAGGCTTCATTCACGTTCGGCGACGAGACATGGTACTTCTACATAGTAGACACCACCGGCTCGGGCACCCCCGACAGGGTCGCTATAGTCCCGAGGTCTAAGGACCTGAGTAACGCCCTGGCTGTCCTTCGAGAGGGGGAGTGGAGCAAGCCCCTGAACACAACCCTCGTCTACAAGGGGAACACCTACGTTATAGCGCCGCTCTTCAAGGCCCTCAACCTCTCCTTGACAAACTTCAGGGTATACAGGAGCCTCACGAGGCCGTTTGAGACCGCAACTAGGTGGTTCAGTAATAGGGATGTTGCCTGGAGGGTTTGGAACGAGGTCGTGACGAAGACGGGTATGATAACGGACGGCGACTACTTCGGTCTTGTAAACGGCTGGTACGACGAGGACACCTACATGGAGACGGTTTACTTCGCGAACAGGTTCTTCATGGAGTTCACGAGGTGGCTTATCAAGGACACAGACTGGAACCTCTTGATGACCTACACCCCGATAGTAGACAACGTCTACCACCAGTTCCTCGGCCTGACAGACATGAGCATGCCCTACTACGACCCGAAGACAGCACCCAAGTACGTCAACTACGTGAAGCAGGCTGTGAAGTGGGCTGACGAGTTCGTACAAATGATACTCACGGAGGTCGACCTCTCGAACACGGCGGTCATCGTTGTGTCGGACCACGGCCAGTGGCCCGTGGCCAAGCTGGTGTACGTAAACAACATCCTCGAGAACGCCGGCCTCTTGAAGAGGAGTGGTGGAGTAGTCCTACTGAACGAGACGGTTGCGTGGTACAACGGGTACAACCAGGTATTCATCAACTTGAAGGGTAGGGAGGCAGGCGGGATCGTAGACCCGTCAGACTACGACAGCGTAGTCGCAAAGGTCATGGACGTCCTCGCCTCTGTCAGAGACCCCGTGACTCAGGAGCCGGTGTTCAGCGTGGTCATGAAGAAGAGCGAGGCCGCTGCCTTCGGTCTCTGGGGGACAGGGTCGGGGACGTGGTTATCAGCGCGAAGCCCGGCTACGCTCCATTGGGAGGCTTCTCCCCCACCGGGAGCCCGTTTGTCGACGTAGTCCCGCTGAAGACCATTACCGCTAACCACCAGGACCTGCCCTACTACCCCGAGCTCTACGCGGTCTTCGCCGCAGTGGGGGCCGGCGTCGGGCGCGGCGTCCTCGGGCTGGTCCAGTCCACCAGCGTAGCGCCGACTATTGCCGCGCTGCTCGGCATACAGCCACCGCTGAACTCTACTGGGACCCCACTACCGATAACGAGCCCCATATTCACAGTGTCGGTGGAGACGAAGACGGAGACGGTCACCTCGTACGTAACGTCTACAGTCACAGCGTGGCAGACCCTAACACAGACAAGTACTAGGACCGAGACCTCTGTCAGCCTCGTGACCGTTACGGAGAGGTACACCGACCCCGTTTACGTAGGCTCGCTAGTGGCTATCGTGGTAATCGGGTACGTCGCCGTCCTCCTGGCTAGGAGGAAGATCAAGTAGTTTTTCCCTTCCAAACAACCAAAGCCCTTCGCGTTAGTCCTTTACAGGCTGTCCTGTAAGGTCGACCAACACACTACAGAGGCTGGTTCATCCCCTCCCATCCCACACCCGGTACGCACAGGCGTCGATGGCTGGCGTGATGTAACCTTTGCGACCCTCTAGAGGGGTGTGTACAACCTGCAACGTCCAACTCCGTCGGCCTGACTCGTGAATCTGACCTTGTACCAACCCTGCTGTACCCGCGGCGGTTGATCTCAAGTGTTATAGCGCTAGCGGCATCGCCAAGCAACAGCGTGCAGCTGCTCTCTCACTAAGCCACCTGTGTACTCCAGCTTCATACCCTATGCTCCGAGAGAGTGCGTTCGCGAGCCCCTTAAGCCCCGTACCCTGGTAGGTGGGGTCTTGGGCGAAAAGCGACTTGCCGCTACTCGCTGGGAGTACAGTGTACCGTGGCCAACGTCTAAACGGGGGGAAACAAGTTCTCTAGTACTAGCTGGTGGGTGGCAAAACCCCGAAGATCGCCGGTCCTATCCTTATTAGAATTCACTGATATAACGGAGTGTGAGGGTCTATGTTGCCGGCTTACTCGGTGGAGGACCACGGGTCATTCCAGGTGGTCACAGGCGAGGTAAAGCCCGGCGTCAGGGTTCTGAAGCTGGTCGACGGCGAGACTAGGTTCTTCGAGGCCCTCTGGGAGATCCCAGAGGGCGTTTCCTACAACGCCTACGTAGTCGACTACGGGGAGGGCGCAATCCTCGTAGACGGCTGGAAAACGGGCTACGGCCCCCTCCTCGTCGACAAGCTTAGGCAGCTGGGCGTCTTGGACAGGCTCAGCCACGTTGTCGTCAACCACATGGAGCCCGACCACTCGGGGTCCCTACCCGAGGTGCTCGAGGCTAGAAAGGGTTTGAGGGTCCTCGGCCACCCCCTGACCAAGAAGCTCATCAAGGACTTCTACGGGTTGGAGCCCGACTTCAAGCCGGTGGCCGACGGCGAGAGGCTGCCGGTGGGCCCGCTAACCCTTAGGTTCAGCCACGTCCCGTGGCTCCACTGGCCAGAGACCATCGTGACGCAGGTGGAGGAGCTGGGCGTGCTCTTCACCTGCGACGTCTTCGGCTCCTTCGGTTCCCACAGGGCCGTGGCTTTAAGAGAGCTCGGCGAGGAGCAGAGGAGGGAGTACTACGCCCTCGCACGGAAGTACTTCGCCGACGTGGTGGCCCACTACAGGGACTTCTTGGTCAAGGCGTCCGGTAAGCTAAAAGAGGCGATATCGGCGAGCGAGCTTGTGGCACCCGGCCACGGGCTCGTCCTAGATAGAGCGGAGGCGAGCGGTCTACTCGACCTATACCTGGACTGGTCGACTAGCAGAGGCGGTAAGGTCGTGCTGCTATACGCCTCCATGTACGGGCACTCTGAGAGGCTAGTGGTGGAGTTGAGCCGGCGCCTCAAAGAAGAGGGCGTGGAGGTCAGCTCGCACGGTTTCACCGACAAGCACCGGCACCACGTCAGCGAAATCGTCAACGGCGCCCTCGGAGCCGGCCTAGTAGTGGTCGTCTCGACCGTCTACGAGAACAGTACGTTCCCCCTCGTCAAGTACACGCTCGAGCTGGTGGCGCACAAGACGGGCTGCGGTAAGGTGCTATTCGTAGACGTCCACGGCTGGGGAGGCAAAGGCGCCGAGGCTAAGAAGCTGCTGGAGTCTCTGGGCTGCTCCGACGTAGCAGTGCTCGAGCTAAAGCCCTTCGAGGCGTCGACTAGTGCCGAGAGAGTAGTCCAGCAGGTGCTGGGCCTCCTCGCCAGGCGACCGGGCCGCTAGGGGGTTCGTGAAAAGGACGGCGCGGGGACCAACGGGGGGCCCGATGTTCTCGGTGGTGGGTATGGGGGTGATGCTCGGTAGTTACAAGTAGTCTGCCCGAATGGGAGTGGGGCTCGCCTACCTCATCGGGTCTAATGGCGTCCTTTTCCCCTACCCCGCCTCCGCCCAGCCCCGTTGTAGCCCTCTCAATGGCTAGCGCCACGCATACTACGCGCTATCTCGGCTAGCCTGGTCTTTATGAAGTCCAGTGCCTCCGCGAGCACTTGGTTGTTGTCGTACGAGCCTAGTATGGCCTGGAGCTCGTTTTTGGGCCTCTTCTTGAGCTCTCTCACCTCCTCCACCAGGGCGGGCATGGCCCTCACAATGTTGTCTACGATCGTTATGCTCGCCGCCCTCGCGGTCCTAGAGAGCGGGTTGAGGTCGACCGCGATGACGGTCTTACCCATCCGTCTAAGGGCCTCCGTCCTGTCCCCGTCCTCGAGGGGTACCAGTATGACGTCCGCTACGAGGATCCCCCTGGGGCTCACCCTCCTCCTCTCGCTGAACAGCTCCGGTATGGTCGCGGAGGCGTCATCGCCGACCCCCAGCACCTCTCGTGCGCCAGCCTCTCTCAGGACACTGGCGATCAGCTCCTCTCTCTCGCGTGTTCTGTAGAAGAGGTTCACCTCGATCTTCGCCGGGACCTCTTCCGCGAGCCTTACAACGTGCTCTGCGACGAGAGCGGCCGTGTTGCCGTTGACAGATATGACCGGGTGCTTCGCTAGGAGTAGCGCGGCGGCTGCGGCCCTCACCGCCTTACGGGCGAACTCCCTCGTCTCCTCCCCTATCAGGTAGTCGAAGCACTCGCCCCGCCCATGGGCTATGAGACCCTCTGGGACGACGTACCCCCTCTTAAAGCCTTCGACCAGCCTCTCCCTTATCAGCAGGCTCTCCCGCCTCGGGTGGCTCGGTGGAATGTACAAGCCCGACACCTTTCTCCGACACCGTCGTCTCAAACGTGTTTAGCCCACGACCCTTTAATAAAGAGGCAAGGTCGTGGCTCCACTCCCTCTCAACCCATACCACGAGGGCGCTCTTCTTCAAGTAGAACCCCGCCACCCCCCTAACGCCCGCGAGCAGGTCTTCCACCCTGCTGTAGTCGAAAAGCCTCCTCGTGAAGGACCTCGACAGCTCGAAGAAGAGGGTGGGGTCGCGAGCCTCCAAGAGCCTCTCCACGGCTCTCTCAACCAGCTCCCGGGCCCACGGGCCTAGCCTGGAGAGAACCGCCGGCGTGGGCTCAGACCCCGGCAGCTCGGCGACTACAAGCGTGGGCTTGAGACCCCTCACAACCACGGCCTCCCCGACGCCCGGGGGTCCGGGCCTGGTCCTGACCACTAGGCCCCCGTGGAACTGGGCCATTACGTCCCCGAGACCCGTACTGTGCTCTACCTCGGCTACGTGGGCGCTCCACGTCGACCTCTCGGAGACTCCTCTGCCCAGAGCCGCCGAGATCAGGGTGCTGAGGGAGAGCGACAGGGCGCTGGACAGGGCGAAGCCCTTACCCAGGCCTACAGGAGACGACGCGGATACGCCTAAGTTGAAGCCCTCCAGCCCGCAGATCCTGCGGGCGTGGCCCTCCAGCGCCCTTACCCCGTTGACCTCAACCCAGCAGCCGCTACCAGTGGGCCTCGCGACTACCCAGAGGTCTAGGACGAGCCCGGCCCCTAAACTACCCGTGTGCAGGGCGTCGGGGCCTTTGACCGGGGCCCAGAAGCCGGATACGTGGAGGGGGACGCGGGCGAAAACTCCCTCCTTGCTCAACGGCTTCTACACCAAGAACCTGGAGTAGAGGTCTGGGAGCAGCTGCCACCCGTGCTCGTAGACCCCCAGCCTCCCCCCGGCGCACTTCCTCTCCGTGAAGGCGTCCACGTCGTCTGGCGCGACGCCCTCCGCGTTGAAGACCACTGGGACCGGGTCGTCGGTGTGCGCCCCCACGCTAGGCGGGGTGGAGTGGTCGGCTGTCACTATCACGGCGAGCCTGCTCGGCCTGTTCTCGACCAGGAGGCTCACGTAGTACTTGTCTATCTCCTCGATCCTCCTCTTCTTCAGCTCGAAGTCCCCGTCGTGCCCGGGCTCGTCCGGCCCTTTGAGGTGGACGTACACGATCTCGTTGTTGCTGAGCGCCTTCATAGTTGCCTCGAACCTCTCCTCGTAGTCCCTCCTCGGGTCCCCGCTCGGGGGGTCGAGTACCACTGTCTCGGCGCCGAATATCCGGCCTATACCGACCTCGACGGGCATCTCGGCGAGGACTGCGAACCTGCACTTGTACTTCTCCGTCAGCGGTGTAGCTCTAGGTAGCGACCCTCCGGCGTCTCTGAGGAGGATCGCGTTGGCCGGGGGCAGGCCCCTCCTCCGCCTCTCCTCGTTCACCGGGTGTTTGTCTAGGACCTCTATTGCTTTCTCCACGAAGGCGTTCGCGAGCTCGGCGGCCGCCCTCGCCTCGGGCGTGTCCTCGAGGGGCTCTACCCTCGCTACGTACGGCTTGAAGTCCTTCACCGCCACGCTTATCAGCCCCTTCCTCACGTAGGCGGGGTCGTTGTTGCTCACCATGGGGGAGAGCCTGCGGGAGCGGCTCCCGATTATCACCACTGCTCTGTGCCCGATCGTGGCCTTGACTCTCGCGTAGCCGTCGTGTATCCCCAGCTCCATGCCGTCTAGTTGCCCGGCAAGAACCTTAGCCTCCTCGCTCGAGAGGCTCCTGCCCACCCTCCTGTCTACTATCCGCCAAGTAGAGGCCTCGATAGTGGCGAAGTTCGACCTGAAGGCGATCTCGTAGCCCTCCTTGAAGGACATGCCCGCGCCAACCGCCTCTATAGGCCCCCTCCCGGTGTACACCTCGTGGGGGTCGTAGCCCAGCAGCGATATCACCGCCTCGTCGCTCTCCGGCGCTACCCCCCTGCCCACGGTGTACATCAGGCCGCAGACCCCGTACTTCGCGAGCTTGTCTAGGTATGGCTTGTGGGCCGCCTCAAGCGTTGTGACGGGGTCGCTCAACCTGTCCGAGGCCCCGTCGATGACGAGGTAGAGTAGCTTGTACTTCAAGCCCATTTAAACCCCCTGTTTAACTACTCGCCGCCTCGATTATAAGCTTCCGAGAAAAACGAGTGCTCCCTCCCGGGGAACAGGCCGGCCTTCACCTCCCGCACGTACTCGGACACAGCACTAAGGATGGCGCCCCTCAGGTCGGCGTACTTCTTGGCGAACGGGGGAGTCGACTCCGATAGTCCCAGCACGTCGTGGAGGACCAGTATCTGCCCGTCGCACATCCAGCCGCTGCCGATGCATATGGTCGGCACCGAGACCTGCTTTGTGATCTCAGCGGCTACGTCGGCGGCGGTGAACTCTATGACTATCGCGAAGACCCCGGCCTTCTCTATCTCCCTCGCGTCCTCGACGATCCTCTCTACCTCAGACGCCTTCACCCCCCTCCTCCTGTAGCCCCCGAGGACCAAGTACCTCTGGGGCGTCAGCCCGATGTGGCCCATGACAGGGATGCCGGCTCTGACCATGGCCTTTATGACGTCTGCCATCTCGGCTCCCCCCTCGATCTTGACGGCCTCGGCCCCCTTCTTGAGCATCAGGCCAGCGTTGTAGACAGCGTCCTCGACGCTCGCCTCGTAGCTTAGGAAGGGCATGTCGCCCACTAGCAGCGCCCTCGGCTTAGCCCTCGCGGCGCTCTCCACGTGGAGCAGCATCATGTCCATCGACACCGGGAGTGTGGAGGGGAGGCCGTGCACGACCATGCCCACGCTGTCTCCTACGAGGATTATGTCGACCCCCGCCTGGTCCACGATCTTAGTCGTGGTGTAGTCGTAGGCTGTTATAGCGGCTATTTTCTCGGAGCCCTTCTTCTTCATGATGTCTCTAACTGTGACCTTCTTGCTCATGCCATCCCTCGATCAAGTGTATTAGTAGTGTGATAACCTTGTTCACGCTTATATTCCAACCAGCGGACTCTAGGGTCCTCGCCACGAACCCGTTGATGTAGTCTACCTCGGTCCTCCTCCCCCTCATCAAGTCCTGCGCCATACTCGAGTAGTTCTCACCCGTCGCCCTCGCCCCGTTGAGGACGTGCCTGAGGAGCTTCTCCCTGTCGAGCGAGACGCCGTGGAGCCTCGCCGCCTCTACGACCTCGCCCAGTATCATCTCCACCAGGGGCCTCGCCTCCTCCAGCAACACGACCTTGTTCTTGGCGCGGGCGATCGCCGTCAGGGGGTTCACGACGCTGTTCAAGCCGAGCTTGAGCCACCTGTAGAAGTCTATGTCGTCCACCACCTTGACGTCGCAGCCGCCTCTCCTGAGCGACTCGGCCAGCTCGTCGAGGCCTCCGCACCACCCTCTCCTCGACCCGACGACAACGGAGTTGCCTCCCGTGTGCTTCACGTAGTCGTCTCTAACCCTCTCAGCCCCGAAGTAGACGACGCCGGCCGCTACGCACTTGTCGGGGAAGGCCTCCTCGGCCAGCTCGAGACTCCCGAGCCCGTTCTGCACCATTAGGATCGAGCGGGCCGACCTCGAGACCGCCCTCATCAAGTCCATCGTGGAGGGGACGTCGACGGCCTTAACTGCGTTTATAACGTAGCCGCACTCCACCCCGGTCTCGGTGTAGAGGAGGGGCCTTACGCGGACTAGGCTCGTGCCACCCCCGAACTCTACTAGAACTCCACCCGTCCTCTCGATCGCCTTCACGGACTCGCTCCTCCTGTAGAAGACGGCGATCTCCTGCCCCGGGTCCCCCCTCGACAGGTAGAAGGCTAGAACGGACCCTACAGCACCCCCTCCCACGACACAGTACTTGGCGTAGACAGGCATGTCAGACCACGCCGTGCTGCAGTATGTAGTCCAGCACGTTCTCCAGCTCCACGAAGTCGCGCGCCAAGAGGTAGATGTTGGGCTCAAGCCCCTTACCGCCCTGGTCCACGATCACGTCCGGCCTCTGGGCGACGGCCTCTTGAACAGCTCTCCAGAAGGAGTCCTGGCTGTCGTGCGGGCCTGTCTCGACGATCTTCAGACCAATCCTAGCCGAGACCTCGCTTACCCAGGGCAGGTTCGCTACGTTCATCACGACCCTCTTCCCCTTGTTGTACTTCTGGGCTAGCACGAGTATCCTGGCGAGATGCCTGCTGGCACCGTACATCGGCTCGCCCGCGTAGGCCACCTCGCCGTCCAGCCTCACTATCCTCCCCGTGAGGGCTATCACCTCGCCTGGGTCCACTGCCTCGCGGGGTGCGTAGGCTATGTTCGTCCCCACTTCGGGTATTAGCTTGTAGAGCACCGGCTTAGACAGCAGCCTGCTGACGAAGTCCTTGTACTCGTCGATGAACGGGTCAACCAGAGAGCCCTTCACGCAGAACTCCCTCAGCCAGTACAAGTGCCGGCAGGCGTACCTCGTCGCCAACTCGTTGACGTAGTAGTTGGAGACGATCACGAACCTGAGGACGTCGCCCTTCTCGAGGTATGAGGCGAGGTTGTTGACCACGTAGAGGATCTCGCCCTCGGAGAACCCCATCGCGACGAGCTTCTCCTTGTACCCGTTGTAGGGCTTGCTCAAGTACTTGTTGACCAGGGGCTGGGAGACGCCGAGGAGCTTGGATATCCTGTGCTGGCTTATGTTCCTGCGGTGTAGCTCGTGGATTAAGAGCCCCCTGAGGTGGGGGAGGATCTTCTTACTAGCGATGTCATGTATTATCATGCAGTCCGAAGGCCCTCAGGGTCTCTTCTTGGCGGAGTTTACCCTCGCCCGGCAATTTATCCTTTGACATCTTCGCCGACACGAGCTCGGCTAGCCTGAGGAGCTCTCTCACCTCGCTCAACTGGGCAGCGAAGTACTCCTCGTAGTTCGACATCTCGTAGTAGAGCTCCACTAGCTTGGTCAACTCGTTGAAGACGACGCTCCTGAACAACTCCTTGTCGACGTTGCTGAGGCTGGGCTTGGAGGCGAGCTTCAAGAGGGTGCTCCTCACCCTGGCGGGCTCCAGGCTCTCGTACTTCAGCTTCAGCAGAGCCAGCCGGGGGTCGTCGGAGTCAGCGGCGCCCTCGTATACAGCGCTCTTCACGGCCTCGACGTCTACGAACCTCCACCACGTCTGGTTGCTGGAGGTGTAGGACTTCTCCACGACGCCGTACTCCTTCTCCAGGCTCCTCAGTAGGTTGACTGGGTTGTAGTTGAAGCCCAGCCTCGCTAGCTTGAGGACCAGGTGCTTGAAGCTGAAGTCGCCGTACCTGTGGTCGACGTTCGGGTCTCCAGCCACCTCGAGAGCAGCCTTTAAAACAAGGAAGCCCTTGTCACCGTACTTGTCTAGGAAAGCTCTCACGCGGTCGTAAACAGAGCTAGGGCTCAAAACAATACCCCGTTCACTTAATTTGGATGCGTGTGTTAATTTTTATAGGTAACCCGTACCCAGGGACACCCCCTCCACGGAGTGCAAGTAATACCCGGCTATCACCGGAGGGTGGCGGCTTGGCCGTAGCCGTCAGAGTAGAGCACCTGCGGAAGGCGTTCGGTAGGGTGGTGGCTGTCGAGGACATGACCCTCGAGGTTTACGAGGGCGAGGTCTTCGGCCTCATAGGGCCCAACGGGGCGGGGAAGACCACTACGCTCAGGATGATCGCCGGGCTCGTCAAGCCGGACAGCGGGAGGGTCGCCGTAATGGGTCTAGACCCGTTTAAGGAGCCCGGCCAGGTGAAGAGGGTCCTCGGCTACCTCCCGGAGGAGGCGGACGTCTACACCCGGCTGACTGGTCTAGAGCACTTGAAGTTCTACGCGAGCATCTACGGGGGCGACGTAGACGAGACCGTGAGGTACGGCGCCGCTGTGAGCGGCCTGGGCGGGGACCTCTACAAGAAGGCGGGGGAGTACAGTAAGGGGATGAAGAGGAGGCTGCTGCTCAGCCTCGTCTTGATGAGGAGGCCGAAGGTGGCCCTCTTGGACGAGCCGACGAGCGGGCTCGACGTCTACTCCAGCATCAAGGTGCGGGACTTGATAAAGGCTTTCGCTAGGGAGAACAGGTCGACCATAATCCTCAGCAGCCACAACATGCTCGAGGTCGAGTACGTGTGCGACAGGGTCGCGTTCATCAACAAGGGCCGCGTCGTGGAGGTGGGCAGCCCGTCGGACTTGAAGAGCAGGTACGGCGCCAGCAACCTCGAGGAGGTCTTCGTGAAGGCGACGGGTGGTTGAGGTGAATCCCAGGGCCGTGGAAGTCGTGGTGTGGAAGGAGCTGCTGGACCTGTGGCGGGACAAGAAGACGTTGTTCGCAGCAATCCTACTCCCGGTAGTGTCGATGCCTCTCATAGGGCTCACAGTCCTCCTGCTGTCGACACAGCAACCAGTTAACGTCGCCGTTGTGGACAGGGACGACTCTACGTACAGCGACCCTGTTCTCAACGTGACCGTGTCCTCCGAGTGGCTGGTCGGCAACCTGACGAGGGCGCTCGAAGCCGCTGGATGCCACGTCCACGCCTACACATCCGAGCCGGGCAACCTAACAGTCTACGACCTGGTAGTCGTGATACCGAGGGGTTTCTCGCGCAACGCTACCAGCCTCACGCAGCAGGCGAGAGTCGAGATAATAAGGAAGGCCAGTGTACAGCCGGCTCTCAACGCGGAGAACACAGTGCTCTCTACGCTCTCCCAGTTCTCGAGGAACCTCTCGGAGGTCAAGGTCAGGCAGCTCGCCTTGATGTCCGGGCTCAGCCCCGGGTCCTTTAGCGTGAACTCCGTACTCCAGCCGGTCGTAGCAGGCCCCGTCCTCGTTATCACCCCCTCGGGAGCCCCCGCCTCGCCGTTGGAGCAGATCAAGCCCTTCCTCGCCAAGGTCCTGATACTCGGCCTGATCTTCGTCGTATCCCCAGCCTCTATGTACGTGGTAGACGGTATTGTGGGCGAGAGGGAGAGGAAGACCATCGAGTTACTGCTCGCCACACCGCTGAGCGTCTCGGAGGTCATCACGGGTAAGCTGATAGCGGCGTCTATACTCGGGCTAGTGTCGAGCCTCTCGGACGTGGCGAGCCTAATGGTCTACATGTACCTGATAGCCCTCTCCGTCGGCGGCTCCTTCTGGCTTGTCATAGACCTAAAGCTGGTGCTCCTCCACGCTGTTACGGCTTTCTTCACGATCCTCGTCACGGTGGCGATCGCGACCCCGTTCGTGACTAGAACCCAAGGGGTTAGGAGCGCGAGCAACATCGCGACCATGGTCAACATGATCGGCATGGCGCTGTTCTTCTCGGGCTTCATGATCGACTACCCCAAGATCGAGCCCAGCATCCTATACCCGTTGATGGCGATACCCTACACGCACTCGATACTGGTAATACAGGACTACGTGTACGGGATGGTCTACTACTCCATGTTACACCTGGCGGTCCTGGTAGCGGTCAGCCTACTACTGCTGTACGTGGGAGTCAAGAGCGTGAGCCCCGAGAAGATCCTCTTAGCTAGGTAGGCGGCTGGATAAGTTTTTAACAACACCCGCTATTTATTTGAGTGAGGGATCGCCTCTTGAAGCAGTCCCACCTCAAGATCCTGTTATTGAGCGATGAAAACGGCTATTTGGATCTGAGTAACGTTCAGCAGAAACTTGATTTGACCATGTCAAGTCTGCGGAAGTACGTTCGCCAGCTCGAGAAGGACGGTTTAGTGGCGAGGAGCGAGAAGGGCCTCGTTCTGACCGAGAAAGGGCTGAAGCTGAAGAAGACCATACTGAACCTGAGGACGAAGAGAGACGTCCCCGCGTACCTTATCACCGACCCCTCCACGGGGCAACCCGTGCCAGTCAGCTTCAGGAGCTACGCCCAGCTCTACGCTCTCCTGGCCTACGACCTCGTGGACAAGACCCTTGTGGACAAGCACATCGCCCAGGGCTACTTGGCGAACTGGGCTAGAGACGCCGTCGGGGACGAGTACCTGGCGAGCCTCATCCAGAGCGGTGGGGTGAAGAACTCGAACGACCTGCTCTCTTACCTCAAGATGATCCTCCAGCTGGTAGCGGTCGAGAAGTAATGTCGGGAGCGGGTGAGTGGAGCGGGGCCCTCGGGCTACTGGAGGAGTACATCACTAGAGCTAGATGGTGGCCGTGGAAGACCGGGGGGAGAAGACCGGTCCTAGTTAAAACGGCCTTCGTAGAGGACATCGCCCACCTCAAGTTCAGCGACGGGGACAACCTATACCAGGCCTCTTTCATTCTCGGCGACCACCCCGGTCTACCAAGCGACAGGCTGATACCCTACAGGGGGCGGTTCATATACGAGGCGGAGTACGACAAGAGGTTCCTCGATGCGGTGAAGAGGGTGCCAGGCGTAGACGTCGAGCTGTCGGGCGACCTAACCCTAGTCGTGGTCTCGGCTAAGCCTCTCACACTAGACTCCACGAACGTCCTCTCTCTAGTGGAGACTGCGGGCGGCGAGAGGTTGGTGTTGAAGAGCTACAGGCTTCTCCCCAGGGTTAACATGGAGTACGAGTGCCTCGTGAAGCTGAGTAGGGAGGGGTTCAAGAACGCCCCCCGCGTGAGAGGCCTCGTCTACGAGGACGGCGAGCCCATTGCCATGCTCCTCCAGTACATACCCGGCTACAACGACGCCGGCTACCCGTTCTACGTCGAGCTCACCGAGTGGCTGAAGAACCCGGGGACGAGGCTGAACGTCGGCCTCTCGGCTAAGCTGGGCGTGATAACAGGCGGCCTACACAGCGCTTTGAACAAGCCCGGCGACAGGGGCTTCTTCGGCGTCGAGGAGGTGTCAGACAGAGACGTGTTGAAGTGGGAGGAGAGACTCAGCAAGAGGGCGAAGTTCATACTGGAGAAGTTCGACGAGAACGCGAGGGTTAAGGGGTTCGAGTGGCTGGCCTTCTGGAGAGAGGTCTTCGAGAAGAGGGGTCTACAAGCCGTCGAAGAGGCGCGCAGCCTCCTGGACAGGTTCGTCCACGCGTACAAGGCGAGGATACACCAGGACCTCCACCTACTCCAGATGATCTACGACCCCGGCGAGAACGAGTTCTACATAATAGACTTCGAAGGCGAGCCCGGTAGGAGCCTTGAAGAGAGGCTGGAGAAGGAGCCCCCTCTAAGAGACGTCGCGTCGCTCGTGAGGAGCTTCCACTACCTATCCTTCGCGGCCCTGCTCAACACGCTCGGAGGCAGCGTTGACGGCTTGGCGAGGAGAGTTCTCGAGGAAGACCCCGCGCAGGCGTGGAGGAGGACCCACCTGACCTCAATGGTGTACTCCTACCTCGCGAGGACGGGCCCCCTCGGCCTGCACGGCCTGGGCGACAGGCTGCTACGAGACGTGGATAGCCTGTTAAAGCCGTGGATCGTCGAGAGGGCCCTCTACGAGCTCGCTTACGAGCTGATGTACAGGCCTGACTGGGCCCCCATACCCTTACTCGGCTTGCTGCGCCTATACTGAACAGTTTAATCGCATGTTTAAAGCTACTGACATGATGGTTTATTTGGCTAAGAGCAGTCTGTAATACTGGTGTTTAAATGCCCGACGTTGTTTTCGTGTTCGAGGTCCACCAGCCCTACCGCCTCGCTAGGAACGTCTACCAGAGGCTTGTAGAGAGGGCCCTTAGAGGCGAGCTCACGCCGAGGGACGTGGAGGAGGCGCTCTTCGACCAGCCCCTGAACAAGCTCGTGATGGAGAGGGCGGCGGCCAAGTGTTACGTACCCGCCACTCAGATCGTACTGGAGAACATCAACCGCTACAAGGACTGGGACAGGAAGTTCAAGGTCACGTACTCGGTGTCGGGGGTCTTCGTAGAGCAGGCTAAGCGGTGGGCTCCGCAGGTGATCGAGCTCTTCAGGAAGCTGGCGGAGACAGGCCTGGTGGAGTTCGCGAGCCAGACCTACTACCACAGCATGGTCGCATTCCTCGGCGTCCCCGAGTACAGGGAACTCGTAGAGCAGGTCACGGAGCACAGGAAGCTAATGGAGGAGGTCGTCGGCTACAGGCCTACCAGCATCGAGAACACGGAGTTCTCGTACAACAACGACATAGCAGCCGTCTTCGCCGGGCTGGGCTACAAGGTCGTGTTAACGGAGGGCGTCGACAGGGTCCTGGGCTGGAGGTCCCCGAACTACGTCTACAAGGCGTACGGTAGCGAGATAAGGGTGTTGACGAGGAACTACAGGCTGAGCGACGACGTCGGGTTCAGGTTTAGCGACAGGAACTGGGACCAGTACCCGTTGACAGCGGACAAGTACTCGGCCTGGCTGGCCGCCACCCCCGGCGACGTTATAATGATAGCCGTGGACTACGAGACCTTCGGCGAGCACCACTGGCCTGAGACCGGCATACACGAGTTCCTCCGCTGGCTCCCCGGCGAGGTCCTGAAGTACTCGAACCTCTCGTTCTCGACGCCGAGTGAGGTTGTAGACAAGTACCCGGCCAGGGACGTCTTCGACGTCCCGCCCTGGTCCTCTATAAGCTGGGCGGACGAGCGGGACTTGAGCGCCTGGCTGGGGAACAGCATGCAACAGGCCTCTATGAAGGCGCTCTACGACCTCTACTACTACGTGGTGGCACTTGACGAGCCGGGGTTGAGGAGGCTGTGGAAGCTCCTTACGATAAGCGACCACTTGTACTACCAAGCCACTAAGTTCGGCAGCATAGGCGAGGTACACGCCTACTTCTCGCCCTACAAGAACGCCCCGGACGCCTACGCCCTTTTCATGGAAACCGTGGGGGTCCTGTCCGTGCTGGTGGCCAACTCGATAGCGAGGAACCCGAGGGGGTTCGCGAGGAGGTTCAAGACGCCTCCCGAGAAGGCCTTCTACTTCTACTCTCCGCTCGAGGGCTTCATCGGCCTCAGGGCCTCGAGCCTACTGGAGCTCGCCGACCAGGTGAGGGCCGTGCCGGACGACATAGTCCTATTCCACGCGAGGAGGGGCGACTTCTCGAGCTGGGTGAGAAACGTCTTTATGCTCGGCGACCTAGCAGATAGGATTAGTGAGGCCGAGAAGAGAGAGCCCCGCGAGGCCAAGGAGCTGATCGCGAGGTACATAAGGGAGTACCTGGGTGCGTAGCCTTGCCCGGCTACTTCGTATTCGCAATACACTTCCACCAGCCGACAGGGCAGCTGAAGAGGGTCAGCGACAGGGTCTTCGAAAACAGCTACAAGCTACTACTGGAGGTGCTGAAGGAGTTCAGCGACCTCAAGTTCACGGTACACGTGAGCGGCCCGCTCCTACTGTACGCCAGCGAGTACTACCCTGAGTGGCTCAACGAGCTAGCCAAGCTGGCGCAGTACGGGGTGATCGAGGTACTGGGTGGGAGCCTGGGGGAGGCGATCCTCCCCATACTCCCCGGGGAGGACAGGGACCTCCAGCTACGGGAGTACGCGAGGCTCGCAGAAAAGGTCTTCGGGCTCAAGCCGAGGGGTGCCTGGCTGCCGGAGAGGGTCTGGGAGCCCGGGCTCGTCGGGCACTTCGCGAGGAGCGGTATAGAGTACGTCCTACTAGACGACTCGACGCTCCAGAGGGCGAACAAGACCAGCAGCGACTCCCTGTACCCCTGGCTGACAGAGGACGCGGGGAGTAGGCTCGCGGCGTTCTTCATAGACACGGCCCTCCGCTACGTCCTACCCTGGGAGCACCCGGACAGAGTTATCGACTTCATGAAGTCCAGGGTCAGGGGCCTAGAAAACCCGGTGCTTGTCTGGGGTAGCGACGCTGAGAAGTTCGGGGAGTGGAGGGACCCGGGCTGGGCCAGGTGGTGGCTTAGGGAGTTCCTGAACAAGCTTAGGCTCGAGAGGGAGATTCAGACCGTACACCCCTCCGAGTACTTGAAGCAGTTCGGCGTCAGGGGCCTGGTCTACCTGCCCCCGGGCAGCTACGACAAGATGCTGGAGTGGAGCGGCGGGTTCTTCAGGAACTTCATCGCCAAGTACGCCGAGGTCAACAACATGCACAAGAAGATGTTGTGGGTGAGGAGGAAGCTGGAGCGCGCGGGCGGCGGGCTGGAGGAGGCCTGGAAGAGCTACCTGCTAGCCCAGTGTAACGACGCCTACTGGCACGGCTTGTTCGGAGGCGTATACCTGGCTCACCTCAGGCAGGCGATCTACGAGAACTACATCAAGGCTGAGAGAGCGGCGGAGGAGGCCGCGGGCTACTTCGAGGAGGATGCCCGTAAACTCCTCCTGGAGGACTTCGACTACGACGGCCTAGACGAGCTCTTGGTCGAAAGCAGGGACTACAACGTCTACGTAGACCTGCGGGACGGCGGCACTGTCTTCGAGTTCGACGTCAAGAGGAAGGGGCTCGAGCACAACCTCCAGGACACGATGAGCAGGTACGCGGAGCCATACCTCGAGGGTGCGAGGTTCGCGCCCGACTGGTACAGGCGCGTCAGCGCCAGGGTCCACTTGTGGAGCACCGACACGGGGATAGACGACTGGCTGTGGAACACGCCCTTCAAGGACCTCGGCGACCTCGCCTTGGCTAGGCACTACCTGACCCACATGGACAAGGAGGGGGTGACGCTGAGGGCTACAGGGGGCTACTACGTCTTCGGGAGTAGAGTCGCCGAGGTCGAGGTGGAGAAGAGGGTGAGGTTCCTGGGCAACGGCTACGCGATCGACTACGCGGTGAGGAACCTGAGGGGCGGTGTAATAAGGGCCAAGGTAGGCTACGAGTACCACTTGGCGCCCAAGATAGACAGGGTGGGCGAGGGGGAGCTCTCGTACGCGGTGGGCGGCTCGCGTCTGAGCGTCAGGGACAGGTACGTGGGCAGAGCCAGCTCTGTAAGGGTGTCGAGCCCGGTCTACCCCGACGTAGAGCTGTCGGCGAGTAGAGAGCTGGAGGTGTGGGCGGCACCGCTGTCTACTCTGGCGAGGACGGAGAAGGGCCTCATGGAGATGTTCCAGGGGCTAGCGGTGCACTTCGTGGACTACGTCGAGCTAGACCCGGGGAGAGAGGTCAGGCTCACCGTAGAGACGAGGGTCGCGTGGTAGTCTAGAGTTGAGGGCCTGGATCCTGACCTTCGAGTCCAAGACGACGAGGAAGGTCGGCGGTCTGGCCGAAGTACCGCCGGAGCTGGCCAAGGGCCTCAGCGAGAGGGGGGTCGACGCCGTCCTGGTGACGCCCTCGCACGGGCTTACCCCCGAGGGGGACGTGCTACTAGAGTACAGGGTTGAAGGCGAGGTCTACAGGGTGTCTTCCTCGGACCTGGCCGGCCTGAGGCACTACATAGTCAGCGGCGGGCTCTTCAACAGCAGCGACGTCTACGGCGGCGACCTCTACGCGAAGGCCCTCGTCTTCACTCGCGTGGTGAAGGCCCTCTACGAGAAGTACCTGGACGAGGGTGACTGGCCCGACGTCCTCCACGCCAACGACTGGCACTCCGGCCTGTCGATTGTCGCGGTGAACAGCCTGGCCCTCGAGAAGGGGGTGAAGACGAGGCTCGTTTACCACGTCCACCTGCTCTCGAAGTCGAGGGCGAGACTAGAGGACCTGGAGTCCTTGACCGGCGGGAAGCAGGTCAGGGGTAGGCACGGCGTGAGGGACTTGAGGTACTACTACGAGGCCTCACAAGGGTTCGTCGACAGGCTAGTCCCCCTCGTCTCCGACACCACGGTCACCGTTAGCGACGACTACGCTAGGACCGTTGAGAAGTGGGTGGGCCTCAACCACGGCCTGAGAGTCCTCACGGTGCCCAACGCGAGCTCGTGGACGCCCGAGTTGGTCCAGAAGTATGTCAAGGAGCTGGCGGGAGACAGGGGGGTGGCCGACAGAGCCCTGACTAGGAGGGCCGTGTTCAAGGAGCTGTGCTCGGGGAGCGTCAGCGCGCTGTCCGGCGAGGCGTACAGGGCGCTCAAGGCCCTGGGAGTGGACGCCGCAAGCGACACCTGGCACCAGTGCTTCGAGGAGGACGGAGACCTGGTACTGGCCACCGGTAGGGTCTCCAGGCAGAAGGGCTTCGACCTTTTGCTCAGCGCCCTCGAGAAGGTCCTGGTCAGGAACCCCATGGTCAGGGTACTCTTAATGATTATCCCAGTGCCCGGCTCCGAGAGCATTCTCGAGTTCATGGTCAGGAGGCTTAGGCTCTTCGACAAGAACCTGAAGATAGTCTTCGGCCACGTGGATAAGAGGGTCTTCGTCCCCGCCCACTACGCCGCAAGCGTGTTTGTCGCCCCGAGCTACTACGAGCCCTTCGGCCTCGTCGCGCTAGAGGCCATGGCCTCGGGCACCCCCGTCCTGGCCAGCGACACCGGTGGGTTCAAGACTACAGTCCTCGACGTACGGGTGCACGGGCTGCGTGGGACGGGGGTCCTCTTCGAGAACGGGTCTGTGGGGCAGCTAGCCTCCTACCTAGCAGACCTAACGCTGTTCATGGCCGCCGAGGACGGCGCGGCCCGATCTAACCGGGTGCCCGGAAGGATAATGGACCCGGCAATAAGGAGGCTGCTCATAGAGGAGCCCAGAGCTCCCTCGATTATAAGGAGATCTTGTGCCCATAGATCGGCGGAGTTTAGTTGGGCGAGGTCTGTTTCGAGGCTACTCGAGGTCTACGGGGCGGTTTAGTTGTCTAGCATCGTCCCTTTTAAACACGTAAACGGCGTAGAGGCCTACCTCGTGCTGGACAAACCGCTCTACAAGCCCGGCGGGGAGGCCAAGGCGCACATACTCCTCGAGAACAGGGGGAACGAGAGGAGCCTGAGAGTCAGGCTGGTCGACGAGAAGAACGCTGTCCAGGCCGATAAGACGGTGAACTTGAAGGAGGGGGAGAGAGTCGTTGACATAACATCGGTCTCCTTGATCGAACAGCCCGGTGTACACAGGCTGAAGCTCTACCTCGACTCCACGGTGGTAGACGAAGTCGCCTACATCACGGCCGACCCGTCGTCGAGGAGGCCTGTTAAAGTTGCCTTTGTCTGGCACAACCACCAGGCCCCCAACTACGACCCCGCGGGCAGGTACCACGCGGACTGGGCCTTCTCCTACGTCTACAAGGACATACTCAAGCCCTACGGCCGGGGCCCCTACCACTACCACACGGTCCTGCTGGAGAACCACCCGAGCTACTACGCCACGTTCAACCTCAGCCCCAGCCTGCTCTACCAGTGGGACATGGCTGTCAAGGGCCGCGTGGTCTTCAAAGACGGGAGGGTGCTCCCCAGGGAGAGCGACGAGGTGAAGCTGGTGGAGGAGACGCTGAATTCCTACGTAGAGTTCGCCAAGGAAGGGAGGATAGACGTTCTGACCAGCGTGTACGCCCACACGATACTGGGCTTTCTGACGGACGTTCTGGACGCGCCCGACGTCGTCGCCGAGGAGGTCGCCTACGGGGTTAAGGTGAGCAAGGAGGTCCTAGCCGGGTACGAGCCCCTGGGGTTCTGGACCCCCGAGATGGCGTTCTCCATGAAGCTCGTGAAGATACTCCAGGACAACGGGCTGGAGTACACGGTGCTGGACGACGCCAACCACTTCTACTACTCGGAGGGCGAGAGGGGGACGCACTACGAGCCGTACATCCTCCTAGACCCATCCACCAGGAGCCACATAACCGTGTTCTTCAGGGACAGCTACCTGAGCAACGTGCTGAGCTTCCAGAACAACTTCGTATCCGAGCTACACGCTTGGAGGAACGCGTACGAGTTCGCGTACATGGTGGCGGGGAAGTGGCTGGAGAAGGCGGCGAAGATAGTGACGGTGGCGCTCGACGGCGAGAACTGGATGGCGTTCTCGAAAAACCCTCCCCTCACAGCGTACTTCTCGGACAGGCTCCTCCTCTACCTCGAGGCCTTGTCCGACTTCAACTTCATAAAGACGACGCACCTCAGGGAGGCCCTGGAGGAGGTGCCGGCGAGGAGGGTGCTCACCAACATACCGACCAACACGTGGCTCGGGACTTTCAACAAGTGGCGCGGAGAGGTCGCTGAGCAGGAGAAGCACTGGACGAGGGTGGCCGAGGCCCTGAGGCTCCTCAGGGCCTACGAGAACATGATCCAGGGAAGGGACAGCTACAGCGCGTCCGCGAGGTACGCCCTGTGGCACGCCCTTGACAGCGACTACTGGTGGGCGGAGTTCTGGAGCCCCGGGGTTATAAACGCGTGGCTCGACGAGGCATACAGGGTACTGCAGGACAGGCTCGGTAACGTCAGGGTGGTGGACGTCAAGGTCAGGGGGGACGTCTACATGGGAGGGGAGTGCGAGCTTGTGGCGTCCGTGGAGAACAACCTCGACAGGGACGTCAAGGTGAGCATACTCGTGGACTCCTACGTTGTCAGGGACATCGCCGGGGCCCCAAGGCAGGTCGTCCTGAAGGCTAGGACGGTCAACAACGTTGCGTTCAGGGTCCGGGCGACGTCTGCTGGTGAGGCGCCCGTCTCTATTCTGTTGCTCAGCGACAGCAGCGTAGTGTCCTCGTACACGAGGAGCCTGTATGTCGCGCAGAGGCTCCCGCATAATCCACGTTAGTTTTTTAAACAGTGCTTACAAATTAACTATCACGCCCCGGGTAGGTAGTGGTGGGTAGAGTCTCGATAACGCACTGGGATATCGACGGCCTCGCGTCGGCGGCCTTCATTTACTTCAAGGTCAGGCCGGTGCAGCAGATACTGGCATCGGTGACCTCTCTCCCCAACTACCTCCTAGAAGTCCTGCGCCAGACCCCGCCAGTTAGAGAGGTCTGGATAGCGGACTTGAACCCCCAGGCGTCTAGCCTGAGGGCCCTAATCGCGTTCCTCGAGGAGGCCAAGAGGAGGAAGATCAGGGTCTACTGGCTAGACCACCACGAGTGGGACCCGAGCGTGTACAGAGAGCTAGTGGGCTTCGACGACGTGCTGACGTACGTGGTCGACCCGAACTACACCTCGGCCGACCTCGTCGCCAGCAAACTCGGGTTGAGAGGCGACAAGTTCGTCGAGGAGCTCGTTAAGCTCTCCTACGACGACGACTTCTTCCTCAACAAGTACGAGCTCACAGTGAGGTGGAGGAGGGTGCTGAGGTGGTACGGCTGGGAGGTGAGGTACAAGGCGTTGGAGTCCTTCAAGAGGAGGGATTTGGCCCCTGCGTGGATGATCGAGCTGTACAACAGAGAGGTCTCGGTTGTCTACGAAAACCTGATAAGGGAGGCGATCGCCAGGATGGACGTCGTCGAGAGAGACGGGTTCAGGATAATGATATTCCCCGACGTGGACCCGCGGATCCACCCGGGCGAGATCGTCGACGTGTCGGAGAAGAACGGCCTGATAGCCCACCTATACATAGTCAGGTACCCGCGCGGCGTCAGCCTGAGGAGCGACTACATAGACGTCTCGTCGATCGCCAGAGACCTGGGCGGCGGCGGTCACGCGAGAGCGGCTGGTATACCGGGCGAGGTCAGCCTGAGGGCAGTACTAGACAAGGTCTTCGAGAAAATAGACCAGTCGAAGTTCGCCCCTTTAACTGACAGACAGGTCGCATAGCAGCCCTCCCTCCTTGACGTGCTCAATTAAAAACAACGTTATATTATGTAAGTGTTAAAATCCTACATAGGAGTAAAGGGATCTCGTTTGGCTCTAAACGTCAGCATACGGCAAGAGGACGTCGACTGCGTCAAGAGGCTCATGTCCAAGCCGTGCGAGATACTGAAGATGATACCCGTTGTCTCCGACTGCGCCGCGTCGGGGGACACGGTGAGGCTCGCCTTCGGCGACGAGCTCTTTAAGGCCGTAGCGGTCTACACCGTTCTAGAGAAGACCGAGACCAAGATAGCCCTCTCCCTAGACTACCTGGAGGAGGGGGAGCCGAGGGCGAGGTTGACCGAGCTCTGGCTGATACTCGAGGGCAACAACCTCATCATAGACTACAAGCTCGAGGCTGGGTTTAGGGTGAGGGGTCAGGCCCAGAGAAGCCTCGAGACGAACCTGTTAGCGCTGCGGGGAGTAATCCCGGTCGTGTGCTCGAGGCTCGGACAGCCGCTGGAGGAGAGGAGGCCCGCCCGGGAAGAGAGGCCCCCGCCACCGCTTCCGCCCCCGCCGCCGCGAGCTGTTCAGCAGCCTCCGAGTCCGGCGAGAGCGGAGGAGGCCAAGCAGCCGCCTCCCCAGCCCGCCGCCGCGTTCAAGTACGACCTGTCCGACTCTAGGGTTAGGGCGAGGCTCATGAGGGGGTCGCGGTCGTTCAAGATTTTACCCGCGAGCACCAGATTGGAGCAGGCGGTCTCGGGCGAGCTCGCTAAAGGGACGTGGCTCGTCGTGGAGACCTACGCCTCGGGCAAGAGGTACGTGGTAGTCGAGAACGGGGCTGTGCAGGGAGTCTACTGCGAGCAGGACTGTAGCGGCGAGCCTCTGACCGTCATAGCGTACGAAGTAGCCGGTCCCTGAGTGGGATTTGTTTATTTTCAAACCGATAACCCTCTCTCCACCCGTCCCACTAAGTTTATTAGGTTAACCAAACCTGTCATTGCATTAGGGTGTTTACTTTGCTGCTGGTAGACAGCGTGAGCGTCGAAGTGGGCGGTAAGCTGGTCGTCAGAGACGTCACGGTCGAGGTCGGGGACGGGGAGATAGTCGCCTTAATGGGGCCTAACGGCAGCGGCAAGACCAGTCTCGCCTACGCGGTTATGGGACACCCGGGCTACAGGGTCGTGAAAGGGAGGGTCGTCCTGAACGGGGAGGACATCACCAGCCTCCAGCCTTACGAGAGGGCCAGGAGGGGGTTGTTCCTCTTCTTCCAGAACCCCGTCGAGGTGAAAGGGGTCTCTCTAAGGGACTTGTTCAAAGCAATCAACACCTCGTGGCGCCAGGTAGAGGGGGTCGGCTCGCTACTGGAGGAGACCGCTGTTAAGGTGGGCCTCAAGAGGGAGCTACTCGACAGGGGGCTGAACGAGGGGTTCTCGGGTGGGGAGAAGAAGAGGTCGGAGTTCCTCCAGGCCCTCCTGTTGAAACCCAAGTGCCTGTTGATGGACGAGCCGGACAGCGGGCTCGACTTGGAGGGGGTGAGGCTCCTCGCCGACTACGTAAACAGCGTCGCGAGGGAGGGGGCTTGCGTCCTCCTGATAACCCACTACCCTTCGCTACTACAGCTCGTCAGGCCCTCCAGGGTCCTGGTGATGCACAACGGTGCGGTCGTGGCCTCTGGGGGAGTCGAGCTAGTGGACAAGATAGCCAGGGAGGGCTACTCCTCCGTGGTGTCCCATAATGGGCTTTGACATCCGGGGCTTCGAGCTAGAGGAGCTCACGGGCGTGGAGTACAGGAGCAGAGTTGAGATAACGGGCAGGGTCAGCAGGAGCCTAGTAGAGGAGATCAGCAGGTCCAAGAAAGAGCCCGAGTGGATGAGGAGGCTCAGGCTCAGGGCTCTAGAGTACTTCGAGGAGGCCCCTGCACCACAGTGGCTGCCGTACATCCAGAGAATAGACCTCGACGAGATAACGACGCTCTACACGAAGCCAGACGTCGAGGTGGCGAGCGACTGGAGCGACCTACCGGAGGAGGTGCGGAGGATCTACGAGAGGCTGGGCCTGCCCGAGGCGTACGCCAGGTACCTAGCCGGGCTCACGACCGTGCTCGACAGCGAAAGCGTCTTCGTGGGCATGAAGGACTTCCTAAGGAGGCTGGGCGTCGTAATGGTGCCGATGGAGGAAGCCGTCCAGAAGTATCCCGACCTGGTGAAGAAGTACTTCTCGAGGGTCTTCCCCTACACGGACCACAAGTTCGCCGCACTACACTACGCGCTGTGGAGCGGCGGCGTCTTCGTCTACGTGCCGAGGGGGGTGAGAGTCCCCTACCCGGTCGAGGCCTTCTTCTTCCTGGGTAGGGAGATGGAGGGGCAGTTCGAGCACTCGCTCATAGTAGCGGACGATAGCAGCGAGCTGGTCTTCATAGAGGGATGCAGCGCGCCCAGGCTTAGGAGGGAGAGCTTCCACGACGGCATGGTCGAGATATACGCCCACCCCTCATCCAGGGTCTCCTTCGTCACGGTTCAGAACTGGAGCAGGAACGTCATAAACTTCAACAACAAGAGGGCCGTCGCGGAGGAGGGCGCCTTCGTGGAGTGGGTGGAGGGGAGCATAGGCAGCAAGATCACGGTGACCTACCCCTCCACCGTCCTCAGGGGCGAGGGGGCCAAGACCGTCTCGACCCTCCTCAGCATCAGCAACGGTGGCTACATAAAGGACACGGGCTCTAAGGTCATACACGCCGCTCCGAGGACCTCTAGCAGGGTGTTGTCGAAGAGTATCGTAGCAAACGGCGGCCTCAGCGTCTACAGGGGGCTCACGCAGGTCAACAAGGGGGCTGTTGGCTCGGTCAGCCACGTCGAGTGCGAGAGCCTGATACTCGACGAGAAGAGCGGGTCCTACACCTACCCGATCGTCCACCTGCTCGAGAGAGACGCCGACGTAGGCCACGAGGCCTCAACTCTCAGGCTGAGCGAGGACCAGGTGTTCTACTTGATGTCAAGGGGGTTGAAGAGGAACGAGGCCGTCTCTCTGGTAGTAAACGGCTTTGTTAGAGACGTACTGAGGAAGCTGCCCTTCGAATTCGCAAGCATGTTGAAGAGGGTGGTCGAGCTGGAGTTCGAGGAGTACGGTGGTGTCGGTTGAAGAGCCTGCTCCAGTTCGTAGGAGACTCCCCGACAATAAAGCACTACATCAACCCCTACGAGTACGCGAGGCTGGTCGAGGAGGCCTCTAGAGCGGGCAGTATCGGCGAGCCCGTTGTCCTCGTCGAGGGCGCTAGGGTCGCGCAGTCTCCAACACGAGACGAGTACGCGGGCGACTGTAGTAGCGTCTACTGTCTACTCCACAAGAGGTACGAGTCGGCCCGGTACGATATAGAGGTCGGCGGCGCGCCGGGCAAGGCTGTAGTAGAGGTAAACTCCGGCAGCCTGTTCTCTGCGGTAGGCCTCAACCTGGTGGTCAGTAGTAGCGGGCTGTACGTGCTGGAGCTCAACCTCAACACGAAGGGGTCTCTCAGCTTGTCTCTGACCTTGGACGCTGAGCCCGGGTCTAGACTCCTGCTGAGAGTTAAGGCTGGCGAGGGGCTGGCGAGCTACCTCCGATTGGCCTCGAGGCTAGGCTGTTGCGCGAGCGAGAGAGCCGTGTTAGTCGAGTCTTCCCGCGTCCTCAAAGTCGAGGAGCTCGTCTCGGTAGACTCGGCGTCGCTCAACGAGAAGGCGGTCGTCCTAGCGCTAGGGAGGAGCGTCGTAGACGTCGACGTGCTCGGCCGCGCGAGAGGCGATGGCCCGGCTCTCCACGTGAGGCAGTTGCTCGTAAGCCTGGGCGAGTCCACGGCTGCGGCCAGGGGCACTCTTGTAGCCGAAGAGGGGTCTAAGGAGGGCTCGCTCGTCTACGGCATTGAAGCCCTCCAACTAGGGGGCTTAGCCCTCATGCAGCCGAGGCTAGAGGTCAGGACGAATAACGTCGCGGAGGCCAGGCACTACGCCAGGAACGTAAAGCTGGGCACCGAGCAGCTCTTCTACCTGGTCTCTCGCGGGCTCGACCCGCGTGAGGCTAGTATGCTGTTCGTGAGAGGGCTAGTAAAGGAGGGGCTGAACGACGCGGCGCTCTCGAACACGCTGGTGGAGGAAGCGTTGAGACACGTTGCCCCACACCTCGAGGCTTAATTGAGCTGACTATTTAAAAGCCTTCCGCCCATATTATTACATGGTTTGCTCAGTTGAAAAATATGCTAGCGTTGTCCAGATGATGTCCACTCAGATAGAGGTAGGCAGGTGCCCGCCCAGCTTCGTGGACTACTTGCTACTAGAGCCCTGCTTGTTCCTCGGGATACTACCCGTGGTGTCATCTTGCGAGATATCTGGTGACAGTGTAAGCGTGAAATTCTCTAAGCCGGTAGACCACGTGTGCGAGTACAAGCTCTGGCAGGAGCCCCGCGGCTGGAAGATAGAGCTGAGAAAGGGCCCCGAGCCGAGGGCGAGCGCCTACCTGGAGTGGCTGAGGCTCTACTACCTCGGAGGCGCCTTCTTCAAGCTGGAGTACGAGGTCGCCGGGGGCTTCTTTGCCAAGAGGGAGCTGGCCAAGGTCTACTCAACCCTGTTCTCCAACTACACCGCCCTCGCCGAGGGGAGGTGCCGAAAGGTCGACATCGCCGAGAGGCTCAGACCCCCTAGAGCCCCACGAGTGGAAGTAGAGGAGAAGCCTTTCTGGGAGTCGCTACCAGTGGACATCAAGGTAGACTTGTCACTCGCACTAGTTAGGGCCCAGTACCTGAGGGAGGTAGAGCTGGTTCACGCCTCGGACGGGCTGCCCAAAGCCAACTACCTGGCCAGCAAGGTGAGGTCGGGCGAGTGGATGATAGTGGTGGTCTACCCCAACGGGAGGGAGTACTTACTCCTGTCCAACGGGGTTATAGTGGGGCGCTACTTGGAGGGGGTTAAGGGCACAGTAGTCCAGTCGGTCTTCTACAAGCTGAGGACGCCGAAGTAGCTCTAGTTGAGTGAAAAAGCAAGGTTATTATTCTACGGGGCCTAGACTTAATATCCGAGGGCTACCAGTTTGTCCCTCGAGGACCCGTATTCTATACTCGAGAAGTACCTGTCGGCAGAGTCCTACTTTGTCGTGGGCAGGGAGTTCACGAGGGTCGACGCGCTCGAGAAAGCCCTGGGAAGAGCCCTGTTCACAGAGGACTACTTCGTGAAGTACGTGTACGGCAACGCGCTGTTCGTGAAGCAGGTGTTGAGCCCTCACCCACACGCGAGGATTAGGGGCTTCCACTTGAAGGAGGCGCTCGGCGTCAGCGGGGTCAGGGCTGTAGTCACGCACAGGGACATACCGGGCGTCAACCAGGTAGGCTACGCGCTGCCCGACCAGCCCCTGCTAGCGGAGGGTAAGGTCAGGTACGCCGGCGAGGTCGTGGCACTCGTCGCGGCAGAGTCGTGGGAGAGAGCGGTTGAGGCGTCGCAGCTCGTTAAAGTCGACTACGAGCCTCTGCCCTACGTCCTCGACCCGCTGGAGGCCATGTCGAGGAGCGACGTGCTAGTACACGAGGAGGCCGGGTCGAACATCGCGTTCAGGACGAAGGTGAGGAAGGGCGACGTCGAGAGGGGGTTCAGCGAGGCAGACGCCGTCGTTGAGAACGAGTACAGGACCCACCACCAGGACCACGCCTACCTAGAGACCGAGGCCGCACTAGCGCTACCGGACTCGGAGGGGAGGGTGACGGTAGTAGGCGCCGCGCAACACCCCCACCTCGCCAGGGACATCACGGCGAGAGTGCTGGGCCTGCCGGCTAGCAGGGTGAAGGTGGTAGTCCCATACCTGGGCGGCGGGTTCGGCGGGAAGGACGACGAGGGCCCCCTCACGGTCGCGAAGGCCGCTCTAGTGGCCTACCTCACGGGGAGGCCGGCCTTCATAGTCTACTCGAGGGAGGAGTCGATCAAGGTCCACCCGAAGAGGGAGGCCACCATAATACGGTACAAGAGCGGGGCGAACAAGGAGGGTAAACTGACGGCGATCGACGTTACGATCATACACGACACAGGGGCCTACGCCAACAGGGCGCCGTTCATACTGTGGAGGGCCACGATGCACGCCTCGGGCCCCTACGAGGTGCCCAACGCGAGAGTGGACGGCTACGCTGTCTACACGAACAAGGTGTACCAGGGGTCGTTCAGGGGCTTCGGCAACCCCAGTGTCCAGTTCGCGGCCGAGAGGCAGATGGACCTGCTAGCCGAGAAGCTGGGGCTGGACCCGGTGGAGTTCAGGCTTAAGAACATCCTCAGGCCCGGCTCTAGGACTCTCACAAACCAGGTCCTAGACCACTCGGTCGGCGTGGGGGAGGCGCTGGAGAAGGTCTCCGCGAAGTCCGGGTGGTTCCAGAAGAGGAGGGAGTACAGCGAGTACAACAAGAAGGCCGGTAGGTGGAGGAGGGGTATAGGCGTTGGCGTCGCCTGGCACGGCATAAGCACCTCGAGGGGCGTCCCCGACTGGTCCAACGCCGTCGTGAAGGTGGAGAAGGACGGGTCTGTCACGGTCTACACGGGGATAGTCGAGATGGGCCAGGGCAGCCCGACCAGCTCGCACGTCCAGATAGTCTCCGAGATACTGGGCGTCCCGCCCGAGAACGTCAGGGTCGTCTTCGGCACGACAGAGGCCCCGGACACGGGGGCTACACACGCCTCGAGGGGGACTGGTATCGGCGGCATAGGCGTCGAGGTCGCGGCCGGGAAGATAAGGGAGAGGCTCGCCAGGCTCGCCGGCGACATTCTCGGGGTCGAGCCCGACAAGCTCGTGTTCAGAGACGGGAGGGTCTACCCGAGGGACAACCCGGAGAAGTACGTGAGGTGGGTGGACCTCGTGAGGGAGGCCTACGCCAAGGGCGTTGAGCTCTCCGCCACCGGCTACTTCTTCCTACCCAAGGGCAGGTTCGACGACACGGTTGGCCAGGGCTTCGCCTACCCGGCTTTCAGCTACATCGTGGTGGTGAGCGAGGTGGAGGTGGACACCGAGACAGGGGTAGTCAGGGTCTTGAGGGTGTGGCCGGCACTTGCCTCCGGTAGGATCATAAGCCCGGTCCAGGTCGAGGGGCAGGTCGAGGGGGCCGTCGTGCAGGGTATAGGCTACACCCTCTACGAGCAGCTCGTCTTCGACGAGAAGGGCTCTATACTCAACGCGGACTTCACGGACTACGTTCTACCCACGGTTATGGAGGTGCCGGAGGTCGAGAAGCCGGTCTACGTGGAGGACGTCTACAAGTACGGTGCTATGGGTGCTAAGGGAGTGGGCGAGATGGCGCTGATACCGATCCCGGCGTCTATCGCCAACGCTGTCTCCCACGCCCTCGGCGTCAACGTGACCAGGCTTCCCATCACCCCGGAGTACGTCCTGGAGCTGACAGGCTCTCTAAAGAGGTGATAGGATGTTCTACAAGCTACCCTCCTTCGAGTACTACAGGGCTAGGAGCGTCGAGGAGGCTGTAGAGCTAGCTAGCAAGCTGGGCGACTACAAGTACCTGGCTGGGGGTACAGACCTGCTAGTAGACCTGAAAATAGGGCGTTACAGGCCGAGGGCGGTCATCGACCTGGGCGGCTTGAGGGAGCTCAGGTACGTAGTCGACGAGGGCTCCAAGGTAAGGATCGGCGCCTTGACGACCCTGGAGGAGATTCTGAGGTCCGACGTGGTCAAGAAGAAGCTACCCCTACTCCACCAAGCAGTGTACAACATGGCTAGCTGGCAGATCAGGAGCGTCGCCACGATAGGCGGGAACATAGCTAACGCCTCGCCAGCCGCCGACACCGCCCCGCCTCTACTAGTCCACGGCGCCCTCGTGAAGCTGAGGGGGCCCCGCGGCTCGAGGTCTATTGCGCTAGGGGAGCTCGTGCTGGGCCCACGTAAAACAGCCCTGGAGACCGGTGAGATGATCGCCGAGTTCGAGGTCCCGGTGGTGGAGGGGCTTAGCGAGTACTGGGCTTACAGGAAGTTCGGCCGGAGGAGCGCCTTCACGCTCTCTGTAGTAGGGCTGGCCCTGGGAGTCGAGGTCAGACCCGGGGGAGAGCTGAGGTTCAGGGTTGCATTGAACTCCGTGGCGCCGAGGCCTGTCAGGGCCGCGACCGTAGAGGAGTACCTGAACGAGAAGGGGTTGAGCGACGAGTCTATTGAAACCGCCTCAAGGCTGGTCCAGCAAGACATATCGCCGATCACGGACGTCAGGGCTACGGCAGAGTACAGGAGGCACCTCGCCTCCGCTCTACTCAGGGACGCCCTGAGGGAGGTCGCGGGGAGGCTCAGGAGGTGAGGCGCGTGAAGGTCTCCTTCAAGCTGAACAACCAGCCCGTCGAGGTGGACGTCGAGCCCAACGAGGTGCTGCTCGACACACTAAGGCTCAGGCTGAAGGTCACGAGCGTGAAGAGGGGGTGCGAGAGGGGCGAGTGCGGCGCCTGCACCGTCCTGATCGACGGCGAGCCCGTGTACTCGTGCCTAGTCCTAACGCCGCAGGTCGAGGGCAGAGAGGTGGTGACGCTCGAGGGCCTCCAGGGGGACGAGCTAGCGGGGAGGATAGTCAAGGCCCTGGTAGAGGAGGGGGCTGTCCAGTGCGGCTTCTGCACACCGGGCTTCATCCTGACAGTGTACGCAGGGTTGAAGAAGGGGCTGATAAAGACATTGGAGGACGCCAAGAAGGCTATCGAGGGTAACCTGTGCAGGTGTACCGGCTACGTTAAGATCCTCAGGGCTGTCTCAAGGCTAATCAAGTGAATCGACGCGATTAAACAGTGTTCCCACTAAAGTTTTTATTTCACCATACTACACATATATGTACAAGGAGAAGGGTCGGTTCTATGGCTAGTAAACCCTCCCGAACCCCCTTAATAATCGCTATAGTGGTGATCGTAGCGATAGTTGCGGCTGCGCTGGGCTACTACATTTACACCTCGAAGCCCGCTGCGACACCCTCCCCGTCTCCAACCCCTACCAAGGTTAAGATTGAGAAGGTCGTCATCGGCGTCGTCCAGCCCTTGACGGGCCCTTACGCTATATTCGGTAGAGAGGCGGTCGACGCCGCCAGGCTTGTCGTGGACATGATCAACAACGAGCTCGGCGGGGTCAGGTCGCTCGGGGGCGCGAAGCTGGACATCGTGGTCGAGGACGCTGGTACGTCGCCCGAGTCCGCTAGGCTGGCGGCGGAGAAGCTGATCTCGCAGTACCACGTCCCCATAATATACGGGGCGTACATCAGCAGGTTCACGATGGCGATGGGTACTGTGACCGAGCAGAACAAGGTCATCCTGGTCACGGACGCCCTAGTAGACGACCTGGCTAACCAGGGCTGGATGTACTTCTTCAGAGTGGCCCCCAGAGCCAGCGCTCACGGAGTCTCGGCCGTGGACTTCGTCATGGATATGGCTAAGAAGCATAACGTGACCATTAGAACAGCCGTGATCATCAACGAGGACTCAGTGTTCGGGACTACGGTTAGCAACGGAGCCCACCTCCAGCTAGTGAAGTACGGCGTGGAGGTGTCGTCGCACATAACCTACCCGTACGACATCACGGACATGAGCCCGATCATAGACCAGATCAAGAGGTTGAACCCGGACATCGTGATAGCCGTCCCCTACTTCAGCGACGGGGTCCTGTTCGCAAAGACGGCGAAGGCGGCCGGGCTGAACCCCAAGTTCATAGCCGGCGCCGGCGCGTGCGGCTTCACGGACCCGGACTCCATTAAGGCGGCCGGCGACGCCGTCCTGTACTACACCAACACCTACAGTTACAACCCGGCGAAGCCCACGGAGTGGAACAAGAAGCTGGTCAGCGAGTTCATGAGGAGGTACGGTAAGATGCCGACCGAGGCCGCCGGCGAGGTCTTCTACTCCTTCTTCACGACCTACGAGGCGCTCGAGAAGGCCGGCCAGATGTTCCCGGACGACCCGTTGAACCCAGACCACTTGAGGCAGGCCTTCCTCAGCCTAGACCTGAACGAGAGCAACAGCATAGCCGCCCAGCTCTACCCGACGGGCAGGATCAAGTTCGCGCCGAACGGCGAGAACCTGTACGCGGGTACAGCCATACTACAAGTACAGTTGATAAACGGCACTCTAACACCTGTCGTTGTGTGGCCTCAGCCACAGGAGGGCGTCCAACCCGTATTCCCCAGACCCAGTAGCTGATTTTTTACGTCCTCGACTGCTCCCTAACCAAGCCAATTTTATTAAGAATCGTCCCACACCTATATACAGAGGACACATCCGTACACGCATGTACAGGGTGTTGTATAGATGTCGGTTGGAGGATTACTCGTCGCCGTTTTACAGCAGGTTATAGACGGTGTCTTCCTAGGCTTGTTCTACGCGATAGTAGCCTCAGGCCTAGCCCTCATATTCGGGGTCATGGACATAATCAACTTCGCCCACGGAGACCTAGTAATGATCTCGGCGTACTTCGTGTGGCTGATATCGACATACCTAAACATAGACCCGTTGTTGTCGATGCTCCTAGTACTACCAGTACTGTTCGTCTTGGGGCTCGCGATACAGAAAGGGCTGATAAACCCCGTCCTCGGCAAGGAGCCCCTTATCCAGATAGCTGTAACGGTCGGGCTAGGTTTCGTGCTCCAGAATATAGCCCTAGGCTACTTTAAGGCCGAGCCGAGGGGGTACCCGAACCCCGTCTTCTCGGAAGGCCTGAGCATAGGGCCGTTTGTAATATACGAGTCGAAGCTGCTGTCGGCGGCGGTGTCAGTCCTCGTACTGTTCCTGCTGGACCAGTTCTTGTCGAGGACTAGGCTAGGCCTGGCAATGAGGGCTGTCACAGACGACAGGTCTAGTGCCATGCTCATGGGCATCAACGTCGAGAGAGTCTACCTGCTCACGTTCGCGGTCGGAATGGTATTGGTAGGGGTCGCCTCGGGACTGTGGATGGAGATGGGGCAGGTGTGGCCCTACCTCGGGACTTCTTTCAGCCTGGTCTCGTGGGTAGCAGTCGCACTCGCGGGTCTCGGCAGCATACGGGGCTTGGTAGTCTCGGCCGTGATCATCGGGATAGCCGAGTCCATGGGCAGCCTCATAAGCCCCTCGGTGAAGATGGCCGTGGTCTACCTGATATTCTTCTTCATACTGTGGTTTAAGCCGAGGGGCTTCTTCGCGAAGAGGTGAAGAGAGGTGTTGACGAGGAGCACTCTACTCTCGATCGCCCTCTTCCAAGCCGCCCTACTGGCAGTGGGCTTCCTAGTGTCGGGGAACAACTACTACATGCTCTTACTGACCCAGGTCGCGCTGTTCGCGGCCTTCGTCGCAGCTTGGAATATCATCGGCGGCCTGACCGGGCAGCTGGACTTGGCTTCGAGCGCTTACATGGCTCTCGGGGGTATAGTGACCTCGCTCTTGTGGATGAGGCTAGGGTTACCGCCCGTAGTGGGCGTGTGGGCGGGCGGCGCCGTCGCCGCGGGTCTGGCAGTGTTGATTGGTATACCCACGTTCAGGTTCGGGGTTAGAGAGGTCTGGTACGCCCTGATGACGGCGTCCCTTGTCGTCATACTGAACAACTTGTTCAGGTACTTCATGGGTCCCTGGGACTTCTACTTGCCGAACAAGTGGGGCTGGCTGTACCTGAGGCCCAGGACCTACTTCGAGCTCTTCATCATAGTCGACGTGGTCTTGTTGGCGGTCATACTCGTCAACATCTACATCTCGGGCTCCAAGATCGGCTACTACTTGAGGAATATAAAGGAGGACGAGCTCGTCTCCGAGGCCGTAGGAGTCGACACGAGGCTCTACAAGCTGATAGCTCTAGCTATATACTCGTTCATAACGGGCGCGGCCGGGTTTTTGCAGGTGGTCATATACTCGAGCTTCTCGTACAGGCTCTTCGACGCTGGGCTCGCTATAAGCATCGCTATAATGGGGATAATCGGGGGCCTAGGCTCTATTAGCGGGGCGATAGCGGCCGCCGTGGTGTTCAGGGCTCTAGGCGAGTACCTGCGTAGCACCCTGGGCGGGGTCATCCCCGGCCTAGACCTCCTCCTCTACGGCGTGGCCCTGATAGTCGTCGGGATCCTCAAGCCAGAGGGCCTAGCCGGGCTTTTCAACCAGTTGAGGAGGTGGTGGAGGAAGTGAGCGCTCCAGACGTTGTCTTGAGAGTCGAGAACGTGACGAAGAGGTTCGGCGGTGTAGTGGCGCTAAGCGACGTCACCCTCAGTGTGGGTGGAGGGGAGATAGTCGGCCTCATAGGGCCCAACGGCTCGGGCAAGACGACGCTGTTCAACTGTATCACCGGGGTGTACAAGCCGGACAAGGGCAGAGTGTTCTTCATGGGTAGGGACATAACCGGCCTACAGCCCCACGAGGTGGCGAAGCTGGGTATAGCTAGGACGTGGCAGAAGGTGAGGCCTTTCAGGAACCTGACCGTCCTGGAGGCCGTGACAACAGGGGCTCTCTTGAGGACGGACAGCGTGGAGGAGGCCCGTAAAACAGCCGTCGAGGTCCTCGAGTTGATCGGTCTACCAAGGGAAGACTGGGGGAGGCTGGGGAGCGAGATCACGCTAATGGAGCACAAGCTTGTAGACCTGGCTAGAGCCCTGGCCACCGGGCCCAAACTCCTCTTGCTGGACGAGATCGCCGCCGGCCTCAGGCCCCACGAGCAGGAGAGGCTGGCCGAGGTCATCAAGAAGGTGTGGAGCGACCGGGGCTTGACCCTCGTCGTGGTCGAGCACGTCATGAGGTTCGTAATGTCCCTGAGCAAGAGGGTCGTGGTACTCCACGAGGGCAGGGTGATCGCCGAGGGCCCCCCAGAGGAGGTCGCCTCGAACCCCAGGGTGATAGAGGCGTACCTGGGCATCAAGCCCGTCTAGGTGGTCGGATGACCCGCCTACTCGAGCTTAGGAGGGTTAACGCGGGCTACGGCGAGTTCAAGGTCCTACACGACGTCTCCCTCTACGTCGACAAAGGCGAGATAGTCGCCGTCGTAGGCCCCAACGGCGCCGGCAAGACTACACTACTGCGGACTATCATGGGCTACACCACGCTGTACAGCGGGAGCGTCGTCTTCAAGTCGGCCGACATCTCCGGCAAGAGAGTCCACGAGCGAGTGGCGCTGGGGCTCACAATGGTGCCGGAGGGCAGGGGGATCTTCCCGAACCTCACCGTCGAGGAGAACCTGCTAGCGGGGGCGTACCTAGAGAGGGACAAGTCGAAGGTGAGGGAGAGGCTCGAGCTCGTGTACAGCATATTCCCGAGGCTGAAAGAGAGGAGGGGCCAGCTAGCGGGCTCGCTGTCGGGTGGCGAGGCGCAGATGCTTGCGCTTGGCAGGGGGCTGATGACCTCGCCCGAGCTGTTGTTGGTCGACGAGATGAGCCTGGGACTAGCGCCTAAGGTGGTACTAGCGCTCTTCGACCTCGTAGTTAAGCTGAACAAGGAGTACGGGCTCACGATGCTGGTAGTGGAGCAGCACGTCAAGAACGCACTGGAGATCTCAAGCCGCGGCTACGTCCTCGAGAACGGGAGGGTCGTGCTCGAGGGAGACGGCAGGAGCCTGCTCTCTAACGAGATGTTGAAGAAGGCCTACCTGATATACTGACAGACTACTTTTTGTCCAGCTGGAACGGGTCAATGTAGTCCCCGTACCTGAGCCTCGCCTCCTCGAGCCTCCTCAGCTGCTCCCCCATCACGTCGAAGAACACGGGGGGAGTGTCGGGGATCTTCTTGTACACCTCTACAACCCTGTTGACCCTCTCTATCTGTTTGGCCACCCTGACCTTGAACTGCTCCCTGTAGGCCTGCTCCGTGTACTCTTTTCCAAGCACCTCTCTGAACAGCTTGGCCAGGTCTTCGTAGACTGGTATGAGGCCCGTCGGCGTCTCGAGAGCCTCCACGTCGCCGTGCACTCTCAGCCCTATCCACTTCAACCAGACCACTTTATCGGTCTTCTCGTTCAGGAACCTGCCCTCCTTGTCCCTGAGGAAGTAGTTGACGCTGTATATCTTGGGTAAGCGGGTCAACCTCCCCGCGAAGTCCAGGTGAAGCCTCAGGAACTCGCCGGGGGACACCGAGAGGAAGTCTAGTATGGCGTAGGGGTTGAACTCCTTGACCCCAACCTGGCCGAGAACCGCGGCTGTCCTCTCCGACTCGAGGGCAGCGGCCTTCGTCACGTTGCCGTGTACCCAGTCGAAGGCCTCCTCAACCGGGACGTTCGTGTCCGAGTCCCTCCCGCCGAATATCATCGCCTCCACGGGGACGCCCATGGGGTCTTCTATCCTCGGGTCCAGGTTCTTCAGGTACTTGAGGTACGTCGTGAACCTGGCGTTGGGGTGGGACGGGAGCACCTCCCTCCCTTTATCGTCCCTAAGCCCCGGCCTCCAGGGACCCGCGTAGTTCAACCCGCTCCTGGGGGGCTCGGGCCTCCCCCTCCACCAGACGTCCCCGTCCTCCGTGAGTAGGACGTTGCTGAAGATCACCTCTGTCTCGGGGTCTAGGAGTATTTTGTAGATCTCCGGGTCGTCGACCGGGTTTATCCCGTCTATTATCCCGAAGGAGCCCACCTCGGGGTTTATCGCCCTGGCCTCCCCGTTGTAGGCGTGTATTATGGCCAGGTCGTCGCTGACCAGGGTGTCTGCCACTAGAGCGGTGGACGTCTTGCCGCAGCCGGCGGGGTAGGCTCCTGTCAAGTACGTCACCCGGCCCCCCGGCCCCCTGACCCCGACTATGAACATGTGCTCGCAGAGGAACCCCTCCTTCTTGCCCTGGTTCACGCACAGCCTGAGCGAGAGCTTCTTCAGGCCCACCGTGTTCCCGGCGTACTGGGTGTTCACGCTGTAGACTATGTGGTCGTCGAGGTCTATGTATATCCTCCTCTTCTCGACGTTCTTGCTCCAGCCCAGCTCGTTCCTCTCGCCTGTCGCGTGCAGGAACCTCATGTACTTCAGCTTACCGCCCCTCTCCACGAACACGCTGTAGCAGACCCTGTACAGTATGTTCTCGCTGTGCGCCACGTACGCCGAGTCCGTTATCTGGACCCCGTAGAGGGAGAACGGCGAGTCCCTCGGCCCGAAGCAGTAGAACCCGATGTACATCGTGTTCCCTCTCATCACGCCTTTGAAGAGCTCCCTTACCTCGGCTAGGCCCCTCTCCCTCTCGAGCGTGTTCACCATGGCTATACTTGTCCCGGGCGGGACCAGTATCCTGGTGTTCTCTCTGTCTCTCGCCAGGTCGTAGAGCCCGTCGAAGTGTACGGTCTTGTTCTTGTACTTCGTCGGGAGCTCCTCCCTGTTCTCTAAGGCACGCCTCTTTATGTACTCCAAGTCCTCTGGTGAGCCCGTGTTGACGTAGATCCTCTCCGGGTCGGCGGTCTCCGCTACGTCTGCGACCCAGGTGTGGAGGCGGGGGTCCGGGATCGCGAGGAGTCTCTCCAGGTGTTCTCTGTCAGCATACCTCCTGAGGACCTCGACGACCCTCTCGGATACCCCTCCAGAGAGTGTGGGGGACATGTAGCACCCCCTAGTTAACAAGTACTACACGTATACGTATATATCTACTTGAAGACCGGTATGTTGTGCGAGGCGAGGAAGTCAATGTACTCCCGGTCCCTGACGAGCCTCCTGTAGGCCCTCGTCAGGTTCACGGACCTCAACAGGTAGTCGTTGAAGTACCTCAGGGAGAACTCCACGAGCCTGCCGAACAAGTCTCGGCACAGCTCCCCTAGTGCGAGTAGGGCGAGTAGGTCGAAGGGGGTTGGGACGACCTCCTCGAGGGCGGTGTAGAGGGCGCCGGGGTTCGCCTTGAGGGTCGCGTAGGCCTTGACGTAGTCGTCAACGACCGTGAACTCCCCTAACTCCCGTACCGGCTGGGCGTCTCTCCTGAACACCCGCACCCACTCCTCCAAGTCGGCTACCCCGTACACGTCGGCTCTAATGATGAGGGAGGCCACATCAACGGCCCTGTACCTAGCCTCCTCGAAGTCCACCTCGCCGAGGTAGCACTCCACGCGCGGCAGGCTCGTGGAGGCGAGCAGGTCGAGGACGGGCCGCCAGACCCTCGCGAAGCTCGCGGGGACCCCCCTCTTCCTCAGGGTGTCCGGGCCTAGTCGGCGGGCGTCCTCGCACAGGGAGCCCGGGATTGGTACGGCAACCGACCCGCGCGCACGCCTAACAAAGGAGGCCAGCTTCCTGTAGCCGCTCTCCGTGAAGGTGGTGAAGACGTACATGAGGCTAGACGTCCCTGTGGAAGAAAACCTCTCTCACCACGTCGCCGACCTCTACGAGGAACACCTCTAGAAACGGGTCGACTAGACCGCTGACCAGGTGGCCGGCGGCGCTACCCCTACGCCACGCCAGGTTGACGTGGAGGTGGACCGAGACGTGGCCGCTGCTCGTCACCAGGTAGTTGCCCAGCATCGGCGCCACCTCGAGCGTCTCGTCTGCGGCCGCGTCGAGCGTCTGTACAACGTACCTGCCGGCCCCCCTGTCGTAGACGCCGAGCTCCGCGTGCTTCAGGCCCCCTATCGCCAGCACCAACCCTCCCCTCAGCCCCCTCTCGAGCACGGCGGTAGCGATGGCGTCTGGGACGACGGAGTTCCTCTCCAGCCTGACGGGGTAGACCCCCTTAACAGTGTAGGCGGACACTAGGCCTCGCCCAGGTACTCCCCTATGAGCCTGACCCCTTCTTCAATGGTCTTCTCGTCGTTGGTGACAAAGGTTATCCTCAGGTGGTTGGCCCCGGACGGGCCGAATATGGAGCCCGGCAACGCGACTACGCCCTTCTCCTCCGCTAGCTTGACGGCCAGGTCGAGGTCGCCGACCTTCATCTCGGCCAGGTAGCTGGAGAGGTCTGGGAACACGTACATGCTGGCGGTGGGCTTCACGACCCTCGCCCTGGGGAGGTACTTTCTCACAGCCTCGTAGGCGGCGTCCCTCCTCCTCCTGTAGATCGGGATGACGTACTCGAGGTACTTCTCCTTATACCCCTTCCTCAGGTAAAGCGTGGCGAGCCACTGCATAGGTACCGGGGCCACGATGCCGAGTATCCCCTTGAGCTTCACCATCTCGCGGGCTAGCTCCTTGTTGAACGTGTAAACGTAGCCGAGCCTGCCGCCAGGTATCGCGATGTCCTTGGAGAAGCTGCCGATGTTCACGAGCACGTCGGGGTTCTCCACGTACTTCTCGAACCAGACGTGCCCCCCCTCGTAGACCAGGTGCTTGTAAGCCACGTCGTAGAGTATCCAGACGCCCCTCCTCGAGGCCTCCTCGGCTATCGCCTTCGCGACCTCCCTGCTTATAACCCTCGAGGTCGGGTTGTCGGGGCTGGCGAAGAGGACGGCCTTGACCCTCTTCATTTTGTCCAGGATACAGTCCACGCTCGGCTGGAACCCCGTGTCGACGCTCTCGCTACACCACTCGGCCTCCAAGCCGAGGAAGGTAAGGGTGTCCCAGTACATGCTGTAGCAGGGCTCTAGGAGCAGGACTCTGTCGTTGGGGTCCGTGGTAGCGTACAGCGAGAGGATGATGCCGTCCAGCCCCCCGGCCGTGACCACGATGTTGTCGGGCGGGACGTCCACGCCCCCGTACTTCCTGAGGTCGGCGCTAATCTCCTCCCTCAGCTCCGGCAGCCCCTGGGTGGGGGCGTAGCGGAAGGCCGTGAATGTGTTCTTCGACACGAACTCTATGAACTCGGCTAGCGCGCTAGCGTCCGGCGGTAGGCCGGGCTGCCCCGCCGTGAAGTCTATGACCCTCCTCCCGCTCCTCCTCAGCTGGTCTGCGAGCGCTACGAGAACCCTGTGAGGCGAGGTCTTGATCGCCCTGCTCCTACGCGAGACACCCGTCATTAGACCACCCACGTGTTAGAATTGTTTTTGGATAATAAAATAAGTTCTAATTAATCTAAGAGTACGCCGCTCACCGGACCGGCTTGACCCAGGAGCCCACCGGCTTGCCCTCCACGACTCCGTCTCTAGCCACCACTACCCCCTTCAGTATCGTGTACTTCACCCTCCCCTTGAGCCTCCAGCCTATGTAGGGGGACAGCTTGTGCTTGTAGTACAAGTCCTCCTCCCTGACCACGTACTCCTCTCTCGGGTCTACGACGACGAGGTCCCCGGAGCTACCGGGTGCTATCTCGCCCTTCCACGGCCAGAGCTTGAACAGCTTGGCGGGGTTCCTCGCCATTAGTAGGGGTATCCTCCTCACGTCGATGAAGCCCCTGAGCGCCAGGTCGAGCATGAGCGGGAGCAGCGTCTGGACACCGGGCATACCCGAGGCCGCCGACCATATGTCCCCGCTCTTCTCCTCGGGAGCGTGGGGCGCGTGGTCGCTGCCGATGGTGTCGATCAGCCCGCTGTTCACCCCGCGGAGCAGGGCCTCGGCGTGGTCCCTCCCCCTTATAGGCGGGTTCACTTTGATTAGGGGGCCGTACTTCTCGTAGTCGTCTGCCGACAGGACCAGGTAGTGCGGGCAGGTCTCGGCGTACATGGAGACGCCCCTCCTCTTGAAATCCTCGACGGCCTCGAGCGCCTGCTTCGACGAGACGTGGACTATCAGAGACCTGCCCCCGGCGTGCTCCTGTATCGACCCTATCGTTCTAATGGCGTGGGCCTCCGCCAGAGGCGGCCTCGCCAAGTCGTGGAGGGAGGGCTTAGACCCCTGCGCCCTGTACCTCGCCGTGAAGTACTCGACCAGCTCGTGCGTCTCGGCGTGGAAGGCGACCGTGAACCCGTACTTCTCCGAGGACTCCATCACCTCCACGAGGCTCCCCAGCCTGGGCGGCGGTATGTTGCCGGTCGTGGGGCCGAGGAAGACCTTGAACCCCACGACGCCCGCGTCGAGCATCTCCCTTATCCTGCCCACGCTCCCGTCGTGGAGGACCCCGTAGAGGGCAAAGTCGACGTAGGCCCTCCCCTGTAGAAGCCTGGCCTTCTCGGCAACCCTCTCGGCGGAGTCCACGGGTGGGAGCGTGTTGGGCATCTCGACGACCGTAGTCACGCCGCCCGCCGCAGCCGCCTTGGTACCGTGCTCGAAGTCGTCCTTGTAGGTCAAGCCCGGCTCGCGCATGTGGACGTGCTCGTCTACCACGCCCGGGAGGACGAGCATCCCGCCGGCCTCTATGACCTCGAAGCCGGGAGGCGCATTCAGCCCTCTACCGACCTCCTTGATCACCCCGTTCTCCACGAGGACGTCTGCCTGGTGAACGTACTCGGGTGTTACGACTAGTCCCCCTCTCACGAGGACGTTCATGTCCCCCACTTCAATAACGACATATATCCTATCATGTAGATATAACTAATCGAGTGGAGACGATGAGCGAGCACGTATTTATAGGAAGGCGCGCTCCTAGGCACGACGCCATCCCGAAGGTGACGGGGGCCCTCAAGTTCGCCAACGACCTCGAGGTCCCGGGGATGCTCATAGGCAGGATATACAGGAGCCCCTACGCGTTCGCGGACATTGCTAGGGTAGACGTGTCCGAGGCCGAGAGACTCGGGGCGGTCGCCATAACCCCCGACGAGGTGCCGCACAAGCTCTTCAACCCCAGGCTGGTGAGCGTCGACGAGGTCACTTTCAAGGACCACCTCATACTGACCAAGAGGCCGCGCTACATAGGCGAGCCGATAGCCGCGGTCGCGGCCCCGAGCGAGGAGCTCGCGCAGCGGGCCCTCGAGTCGATCAGGATAGAGGTGGAGAGGGTCTACAAGCCGGTACTAGACCCCTTCGAGGCCACGAGCTCCTCCTCCCCCCTCATACACGAGGAGATCATGAAGGGCGACCAGGTGCTCAAGGTCGAGAGGAACATAGCCGCCAGGCTCTCGTACACGGAGGGGGACGTCGACAAGGCGTTTAGAGAGGCCAGCGTCGTGGTCGAGAGGAGCTTCAGGAGCGGTAAGAGGTACCACATGCAGCTGGAGCCCAAGGCGGTCCTTTGCGTACCGGAGCCGGGCGGTAAGCTGACCATATACGCGACTACGCAGACGATACACAACACCAGGATCTTGATCAGCCAGCTCTTCGACATACCAGAGAGCAAGATCACAGTAGTCAAAGTCCCTATAGGAGGGTCCTTCGGGTCCAGCATCCAGGTCAACTACCTGGTCCCGATCGCTGTGGCGCTGTGCCTTAAGGCCCGTAGGCCCGTGAAGATCGCGTACACTAGAGAAGAGGACATGCTAGACCACTCCAACTACGTCTTCCACATGAGGCTCAAGGTGGGCGCGAAGAGGGACGGCGAGGTAATTGCGGGGGAGTTCCACAACATACTCGACATCGGGGCCCACCAGATCCAGGCCTACCCGCTGCTCGGCACCTCGCTGGGCTGGTTCGTCTCCATGTACAAGTGGAAGAACATAAGGTACGAGGGCGTGGCGGTCTACACCAACAAAGTACCCAGCTGCGCCCTGAGAGGCTACGGGGCCCCCGAGGTCCAGTGGGCTGTGGAGACGGTGATCGACGAGTTGGCGGAGGAGCTGGGCGTGGACCCCGTGGAGCTCAGACTGAAGAACTACGTCGGGAGGGGCGACATATTCTGGGGCCAGGGCCCGACGGTCAGGTCTGTCATCAAGTCGGACGGGGTACCGGAGCTGCTGCTGAAGGGCAGGGAGCTCATCGGCTGGGATAAGAGGGGGAGGCCGGAGGAGAAGAAGGGTCGCTTTAGGAGGGGCGTGGGGCTCGGCAGGGGCTTCCACACGTCTGGCGCGGGGGGCCCCATCTCGGGTGAGGTCATAGACTTCACCGGGGCGGTGCTCAAGCTCAACGAGGACGGGACGCTGGACTACATCACCGCGCTACAGGACCACGGCGGGGGGACGCTGGACGCCCACGTCAAGATCATAGCCGAGGAACTGCAGGTGCCGCCGGAGAGGATAAACCTCGCCCTGGCCACCACGGAGAACACCCCGTACGACGTCTGTACGCACGCTTCGAGAGGAGTCTTCGTGGGCGGTGAGGCGGCCAGGAGGGCGGCGGCCATCGTAAAGCAGAAGATACTCGAGGCGGCCGTTAGGCTACTCCCCATGGCCGTCAACCCTGAGGCGCTCAGGATCAGGTACGACCCGGCCAGGGAGGACGCGGTGATCTACGTCGAGGGCATGCCGCAGTACAGCATAACCTTGAGAGAGCTGGCGAGGAAGGTGTGGCAGAAGAACTGGGGGACTATAGCAGCGGTGGTGACCTACAGGGCTACCAGCGCGCCCCCGAGCTTCACAGTGTACTACGTCGAGGTGGAGGTCGACACCTGGATCGGTAAGGTCAGGCCCGTGAGGGTCGTCGCGGGCGCGGACGTGGGTACTCCGATAAACCCCGACATGGTGGAGGGCCAGCTGCACGGGGGGTTCGCGATGGCCTGGGGCATGGTCTTCTCGGAGGACACCCCCTACAACCCGGAGACAGGCGAGCTGGCCAACAGGTTCCTCATAACCGACTACAAGATACCCACGGCTCAGGACCTGCCCCGCCTAGAGGACTTCAAGGTCGTGATCGCCTCGACCAAGGAGCCCTCCGGCCCCTTCGGGGCGAAGGGGCTGGGGGAGGCGGCCATGAACCCTGCGGCAGCGGCCATCTGCAACGCCATCTACAACGCGACCGGTGTAAGGGTCTACGAGCTGCCTCTCACGCCCGACAAGCTCTTGAAGCTGATAAAGGAGAGGGGGGGACCGGCTTGAGGCCCTCGGTTATAAACTACATGAACACGCACATACTGCCCAGCTTCGAGTACTACGAGCCAAAGAGTCTCGGCGAGGCCCTAGAGCTACTTGACAGGCTAGGCGGCGACGCCAAGGTGCTCGCGGGTGGCACGGACCTCCTCGTGAAGATGAAGACCGGGGCCCTGCGCCCGAAGTACATAGTCAACATAAAGAGGATACCCGGCCTCCGCTACATAAGGCTGGAGGAGGGCGTCCTCAGGATCGGGGCCCTCGCGACCTGGCACGACCTCGAGGAGGACCCGGTCGTGGAGAGATTCCCCGCCCTCGCAGACGCCGTCAAGCAGATGGGCGGGCTGCAGATAAGAGTGATGGGCACTATAGCGGGCAACCTCTGCAACGCCTCCCCCGCCGCGGACGCCGCGCCCCCTCTCCTGGTCTACGACGCCGAGGTTGTTTTGGCGAGCGTGAAGGGGGTGAGGACCGTCAAGCTCGAGGAATTCTTCGTGGGCCCCGGTAAGACCGTGATGCAGCCGAGCGAGCTCCTCGTGGAGGTCAGGGTGCCCGCGAAGGGCGGGTCCTCGGCCTTCGTGAAGCTGTCCAGGACTAGCATGGACCTGGCGATAGCCAGCGCGGCGGTCTACGCGGAGTTCGAGGGCGAGGCGGTCAAGGAGGCCAGGGTGGCCTTGGGGTCGGTCGCCCCGACTCCTATGAGGGCCAGGAAGACAGAGGCCGTGCTGAAGGGTCGGAGAGTGAGTGAGGAGGGGCTAATCGAACTGCTGAGGACCGTCAGCGAGGAGGTCAACCCTATAACGGACGTGAGGGCCTCGGCGTGGTACAGGAGGGAGGTCTCGAGGGTCTTGGTCTACGACGCCCTACTTAAGGCATTCGAGAGGAGTAGGGGTGGGAGGGCTTGAGGATCAGCTTCAAGCTCAACGGGAGGCCCGTCGAGGTCGACGTAGCGCCCAACGAGCTGTTGATCAACGTGTTGAGGGACAAGCTGAAGCTGACGGGCACGAAGTACGGCTGTGGCATAGGCGAGTGCGGTGCCTGCACGGTGCTCGTCGACGGGAAGCCTGTCCTCTCCTGCCTAACACTCGCGGTGGACGTGAACGGGAGGGAGGTCGTCACCGTCGAGGGCGTGTCCGAGGACGGGAACCTGACCCCGGTGCAGAGGGCGCTCGTGGAGGAGGGGGCTATACAGTGCGGCTACTGTACACCGGGGTTCGTCATGGTGGGAGAGTACCTCAGGAGTAAGAAGAGGGCCTACAGCGAGGAGGAGATAAGGAGCCTGATACGCGGCAACCTCTGCCGCTGCACGGGCTACGTGAACATAGTGAAGGCCCTCGCCAAGGCCCTGGGAGGAGGGTAGTTGAGAGTAAGAGTCTTCTTCGTGGGCGAGGCCGCGAGCATCTTCGGGAGGAGGTTCGTCGACGTCGAGTTCGACGAGGAGGAGGTGGAGCTGAGGAGGCTTGTCGAGAAGTTGAGGGAGTTCGAGTCCTACAGGAGGCTCGAGGAGAGGCTCAACCTCGTCTGGTTCCTCGTGGGGGACCTCCAGGCGGCCCTCACGACTAGGCTCAGGGACGCAGACGTGGTCGCAGTGATGCCTCCCCTCTACGAGGGCGGATGAGACCTGGTACTTTTTTTATTCCCTAGCCCTGCTTAGACTGGGAGGGTGGTCTCGTGGCCTCGACTTTAGGGGGCTTCCTAGCCGGCTTCGGCCTCTGCCTCCTCCTTGTAGGAGCCGCTCTAGCCCTAGTCGCCGGGGACGTGAAGGTGTCGAGAGAGGAGGTCGAGAGGCTCTACAACCTCACCCACTCCCAACCCTACGTCTCCTCGATGAACGCGCTGGCTACCCTCGGGAACTACACCGATAAGCTTGCGAGCGTGCTCGGCCAGCTCGGGCTTACCTCTCTCAGTAACGCTCTCGGGGGCGTCGGCGAGGCGGCGGCCAGGATGAGGGAGGTCTACTACGCCAGCGAGAGGGCCTACAACGCGATGCCCTACGTCGAGAACCTGCCGGTATTGGCCGCGGGCACGATACTGTTGGGGCTCGCTTTAATAGTCGCTGGGCTGCTGAAAATAAGGGGCTCAAGAAGGAGACCAGCGTGAGGCCTAGGCGGCTCTCCACGGTGTGGGGGTAGCCTGCTGTAAGCGCCCCCGTAACGGAGTACACGGCCTCTCAAGTTCTACAACGGGTCAGTAAGGGGCGTTGGGCGGAGGGAAAAAAGAGCTAGGACTGCCTGAAGGAGTCCAGGTAGTCTACTACGCGCCTGTAGTCCTCGTGTGCGATAAGACCCTCCCTCCAGAGGGTCTCGAAGATCTCCCTGGCAGTCGTCAGGGCGTAGAACTCGACCCCGTTGCTCGCCAGGAGCTGCCTCGCGCCCTGCTCCCTGTCCACGACCACGAGGGCCCTGACCACGGTGGCGCCGGCCTCTCTCAGGTAGTTTATGGACCTCAGCAACGTGCCCCCTGTCGTGACCACGTCGTCCACCACCATGACTCTCTTGTACGCGACGTCCCCCTCGACGGCCTGGCCCGTCGCGTGGTTCTTCCTGTTCTTCCTAACGTAGGCCATCGCGAGGCCGGTGCGGCAGGCTAGGAACGCTGCGAGGGGTATCCCGGCGGTCTCTACGCCTGCCACGACCTCGACGCCGTGGAAGGGGACCGTCGAGAGAGCCCTCTCGACAACGCGCACCGCGAGCTCGGGGTAGCTGTACAGCCTCCTCAAGTCGATGTAGAACGGGCTCTCGAGGCCGGACGTCAGCTTGAACAGCCCTAGCTTGACCATCCCGCGCCTGTACAGGTCGGCGGCTATCCACGACAAGCTCTCACCCTCTCGAGCTGCTTCTCGAGGACCGCCCTCGCCGCCTGCCCGGGGCTCTCGCTCCGGGTTATAGCCCGCCCCACGATCTCGTAGTCGGCCCCGGCGCAGAGGGCGTCGCCGGGCTGGGCGCCCTGGTACCCGACGCCCGGTGAGTAGATCCTCAGCGACCCGCCGACGAGCCCGCGGGCGAGCCTGATGAGACTAGGCCGCGTAGCCGGCAGGACGAGGCCGTGGACCCCGAGCCTCAGGGAGTCCTCGACTATCTCGGTCACGTGCTTGTCGATGTACTTCTCGGACCCCTTGTGGCTCATGGAGGCCACTACTATCACCTCGACGCCCAGCTTCTCCGCCTCCTCCACGAGCTTGTCCAGCGAGCCCTCCACGCCGACGAAGCCGTGTGCTATGACAGCGTCGACGCCCTGCTCGGCGAGGACGCTTAGGGCGCTGGCCATCACGTCCCCTATATCGGCCAGCTTCAAGTCAGCTATGACGGGCTTGCCCGTGGCCTCCTTGACCTTTCCTACGGCGCCGACCCCTCTTCTCAGAATGAGTGGTAGACCCACCTTGAAGCCCTGTGCGTAGGGCTCGACCTCTCTAACTATTCTCAGGTAGTCTTCTCCAAGGACCGGGCTGAAGGGTGGATCTAGGGCTACTACCAGCAAGTGCCCTTGCTTCCTATCTTGACGCCGGTTTTTAAATCTAAGCGCGTAAGTACGCTGCGGCCGCCCGTAAATATTTGGTGGGCCTGCTCTCTACGCAATCTATTTACCGCTCCGGCGCCGATAATATACCTGTCGGGTCGGGTGAAAACCTTGTACAAGGGCATGGACGTAGTGTCGGCCCTCCAGTTCTCTAGGAGCGACGTCGAGCTACTGATACATGTCGCCGAGGACCTCCGTAGAGCCGTGGAGAGGGGTGAGAGGCTCGACATCGCGAGGGGCAGGGTGATGTTCACAGCGTTCTTCGAGCCGAGCACGAGGACTAGGCTCAGCTTCCAGTTCGCAATGGTCAAGCTGGGCGGATCCGTCGTGGACCTCGGGCCGGAGGAGGTCAGCAGCATGGCGAAGGGGGAGACGCCCGAGGACACTTTGAGGACCGTCGACAGCTACGGGCCGGACCTAGTAGTCGTCAGGCACAAGGAGCCGGGGTTCGCGAAGAAGGCCGCGGAGATATGTAAGGCTCCCGTGATCAACGCGGGCGACGGGTATAACGAGCACCCCACCCAGGCCCTGCTGGACGTCTACACTATATGGAGGGTTTTCGGCAGGGTGGACGGGGTGAAAGTGGGCATGATGGGCGACCTGAGGTACGGGAGGACTATCTCCAGTCTCTCCTACACGCTCTCCAACTTCAGGGACGTCGAGATCTACTTCATCTCACCCAAGGAGCTCTCGCCTAGAGAGGAGGTCTTGAAGGTGCTCGACCAGCGGAGGGTGAAGTACGAGCTCTACGAGAAGCCCGACGACGTGATGGAGAAGCTGGACGTCCTCTACGTTACGAGGCTGCAGAAGGAGAGGATGAAGCCCGAGGACTACGAGAGGCTCAAGGGGAGCTACATCATCACCTACGACTACCTGAAGAAGTTCAGCAGGATCCCAGTAATCCTCCACCCGCTACCCAGGGTGTGGGAGCTCACCACAGACGTCGACGTCCTACCCCAAGCAATGTACTTCGAGCAGGCGAAGAACGGGCTGTACACTAGGATGGCCCTGATAAAACTGATCTTAGGCCTGTAGACCCCTAGCCCGTTTTTAAAGGGGGCCGGCCCCTTTCCCCTCCTTTCTCCCCTGAGGACTGTGCGACTGTCAGATGTTACAGGCCGCCCCTTAGACGTTGGAGCGGGGCCTACCGAGGGAGCTAAGGCTGTCTGCTGAAGAGAGTGGTGAAGTCCAGTGGCTTGGCATGGTAGGGGGCCGAGGTCACTATGACGTCTACTCCCGTCGCGGCGTAATCGCCCACGTTCTCCAGGTCTACTCCGCCTCCGACCCCGATCGACACAGCGCTGAACTCGCTCCTCAGCCTCGACACCCAGCTCCTCAGGGTGGCCGGGTCTACGTGGTCGAACTGCACGTAGTCCGCACCAGCCTCGACCGCCTCGAATGCTTCTTCGAGGCTGCCCACCTCGACCCCCACCCGCTTGTAGCCCACCCTGGCCTTAAGAGACCTCACCACCTCTCCCAGCCCCCTGCCCCCGGCGAAAACCAGGTGGTTCCTGAACAAGAGGATCTCGTCCGAGAGACTCTGCCTGTGGACTACGCCCCCGCCAGCCAAGACGGCCTTCAGCCAGAGCCTCCTAAAGCCCGGTGGGGTCTGCCTCGTGGTCGCCACGACGACTCTCGGGTTAACCCTCCTCGCCGCCTCGACCATTAAGCGTGTGTAGGTGGCCACGCCGCTCATGTAGGAGACGAGGGCCTGCGCGACCCTCCACGCGGCGTGTAGCGCACCGGCTCCACCCCTCGCCTCCAGCACTACAGACCCCTCAACCACCTCTAACCCACTCCGCATTAGGCACTCGGCACTAGCACCCACCTTCTCGTAGACTGCCGCGGCCTCTTCGACCCCTGCTAGAACACCCTTACTCCTTGCCACGAGCCTCGCAGTCCCCCTCTCCTCGCTTATACCTAGGTAGAGCGTTGTCAAGTCGAAGTGGGGCAGGTCCTCCCTGAGCAGGGACTCGAGCTCACCATCCATCAGTACACTCATGGTGTAAGACCTCTAGACGTCGAGATATGGGGAGCCGCGGTAATAGCCGTTTGCAAGTGACTCCTGCTGGTCCTCGCAGCCCGCTTCCCTTCCCAAACTCCAACCATAACGTTACGTACTAAAACCAAGGAGAATTCCAAAGCCCTTTTTGCTCCATGTTATCGTCTCCAAGCCCTACAGCTGTGGGGCGTTGCGTGAATAGGCCTGAGCTTTCTCCCCGCGACAATTGACTTAAAACGGCCTGGGGTCAACGCGTGCCCCCCGAGACCGTCCCTGGACCGTCCCGTGGAGCCTCTATAGGGTATCCTTGAAAAGTAGTCATAGAAGGGTGACACGTTGGGCGACTACGTCACGGTCTCCACGAAGGTTAGGAGGGACGTCGTTGAGAGGGCGAGGAGGCCGGGTATAAACGTCTCCGAGCTCCTCAGGAGGGTGCTCGAAGAGGAGGTGGAGAAGAGGGGCTCGAGCTGCTCGGGAGGCGGCTCGAGGAGAACAGGGACGTCCTGGAGTCGCTGGACATAGAGAGGATAGCCGGCCACATAAGAGAGGGCCGGGCGGCGCGTTGTGGAGGGGTCTTCTCTTCGACTCCTCCTCTCTACTCTAGCACTGAAGGAGAGGAGGCTAGACCTACTCGGGCGGAACTACGTTTAGTGGCTGACCTTCTACGAGGCGCTAAACGGGGTGTGGGAGGAGGTCTTTTTCACCGGGCTATAAGAGCTGAGAAGGCGGCTGTACTGGCCGAGGTCCTGAAGTACATGGTAGCCCTGTCTCCAGCCGGCCTCGAGAGGGGGATCTACGAGAAGGCCCTGGCTCTAGGGGTGGCGGTCTACGACGCGTCCTACATAGTCCTCGCGGAGGGGTACGGTTTGACCCCCGTGACCGAGGAGGAAAGGCTGAGGAGCAGGGCTCAAGGGATCGTGGAGGTCAAGAGCCTCAGAGAGCTCGTGGGCTAGGGACTTGAAGCGCCCTCCTCAGGCTTTCCTCAGCCTGGGGTTGACGAACTCCTCTATGGCGACCCCTATAAGGGCCGTGGCCTCTACCGTGAGCGTTATCATGAGGCCGGGGGCCACGATCCACCACCACTTACCGCTCGATATAGCGCCGCTGTTCATGGCCCAGTATATCATGCTACCCCAGGACTCCTGGGTCGGGTCCCCCAGCCCGAGGAAGCTCAGCGAGGCCTCGGCTATTATCGCTCCCCCAATCCTCAGGATCACGAAGGCTACGAGTAGAGGGTAGAGCTGGGGGAGTATGTGCGCCCTCATTATCCTCGCGTTGCTGGCTCCGTAGGCCTTGGCGGCCTCGATGTACAGGGCGCTCTTGAGGGAGACCACCTGGGCCTTCACCAGCCTGGCTATACCCGGCCAGGTGAAGACAGCTATGGTCAAGACGATGTTCTGGTAGCCCTGCCCGAGTATCGCCGCCATGAGTATCATGAACGGCAGTACGGGGAGCAGCAACATCACGTCGGTGACCGTGGAGAGCGCGTCGTCGAGTACACCCCCGTAGTACCCAGCGAGCAGACCCACCACCGTCCCGAGCACGACCGCGGATATCGCCGCCGCGAAGCCGACGAGCAGGGATATACGCGACCCGTAGACGAGCTCGCTGAAGATGTCGTAGCCAGCGTCGTTCGTGCCGAGCAGGTGCTGTAGGGAGGGGGGCTGGAATGGGGGGCCGACTATGTCCCTCGGGTTGTAGGGGGCTATCGACTGCGGGGCTATCGCCATCGCGAGGGGCACCGATAAGAGGACTACCCCGGCCAGCCCCTTCTTGTTCCTGAGCACGGCCGAGACGAGGTCCTTGAGTAGCTGGGTAGTCGAGTAGCCGGCGCCCTTCACTCCAGCCTCACCCTGGGGTCTATGAAGCTGTACATTACCTCCACCACGGTCACCAGGAACAGGGTGAGGGCTGACGTGTACACCACTATACCCAGTAGTAGGGGGTAGTCCTGCTGGTAGACCGCCTGGTAGGCCAGCCTGCCGACGCCCGGTATGGAGAAGACGTTCTCGATCAGCATCACCCCGCTTATCGAGAAGCCGACGTCTATGGCCAGGGAGGTCACGACCGGTAGGCTGGCCGGCCTGAAGGCGTGCCTGAGGAGTAGCTGCCTGTCCGAAAGCCCCTTCGCGGTCGCGACGACTATGTAGTCCTCGCCCAGTATGTTCACCACGCTGTTCCTCATCAGTATGTGGTAGCCCGGTATGGTCAGGACTATGAGGGTGAGCATCGGCAGCCACATGTGGTAGAGTATGTCCGCGACCCTCGCCCAGGGGCTCGTGTAAGTAGCGCCGTAGGTGTAGGCCCCGTAGAGGGGCGCCCAGCCCAGGTAGAAGCCGAAAACTATTAACAAGACCATGCCGAGCCAGAACCCCGGCATCGACCTGACGAACATGAAGGCGCTCATCGAGGCCGTGTCGAACCTACCCCCCCTCTTGTACGCGGCGTACATGCCCGAGAGCATGCCTATCGCAGCCGACACCAGTAGCGAGACGGTGACCAGCGACACCGTCCAAGGGAGGGCCTCCATTATCACCTGGCTGACGGGCTCGAGCCTACTGAAGGATATACCCAGGTTCCCAGTGGTGAAGAACTGCCTGAGGAAGATCGCGTACTGCTCCCATACGGGCTTGTCGAGCCCGAACTCGTGTATAAGGACGTTCCTCATGTCTGGCGGTACACTCGGGTTGGCGACCAGGTAGGCGAAGGCCCCGCCGGGTAGGAGGCGGGGGATGACGAAGGTCAGGGTGAGGATCACGAAGAAGGTCACGAAGCGCGCGACGGCCTTCCTGACCAAAAAATAGGCTAGTTTACCCATCTACCGCCCTCCCCCTACTTCCTCCTAGAGGTGTAGAGGGCGGCTCCCGCGACGGCTGCTAGTACCGCTACGATGCCCGCTACTACGATGGCGACGGGGACTCCCGTGCTAGCCGGGGCTGTGGTCGGCGTGGTGGTCAGCGCCGCCGTTGTGGTCGTGGGTGTGGGGGTTGTAGTAGTGGGCAGTGTAGTAGTAGTGTACTGCGTGGTGTACTGGGTGGGCGCCGCCGTCGCCGTGGGGGTTGTGGTGTAGGTTATCACCACGGGGGCCGACGGCTTGTACTGCTGCGCCTGGATGTTGTAGAGGCTCATGAGGCTGAACCAGTTGTCGGGCGGGGCCAGCGGGTACAGCACCCAGCCGGCCCACCTGTCCACCCTGTACGCGAAGACGAACTGCTGGTGGACGAAGTTGAGTATCGGTACGTAGTCGGCTAGTATCTCCTCGATCCTCCACACGATCTTTTTCCTGGCCTCGATGTCTGGCGTTACGGCCTGCTGCTGGAGTAGCGGGTCTAGGCCTGGTATGACGCAGTGGCCCATGTTCCAAGTCCCGTTAGAGGCGAACATCTGCCTCAGGAGGTCCGGGTCTATCGAGCCCAGGCCTCCGATTATCAGCATGTCGAAGTCTCCCGAGATCAGCTTCGAGACCAGGGTCGTCCACTCGAGAGGCATGTGCTTGACGTTCAGGCCGATCTTCCTCAGGTTGCTGGCCAGTAGCTCCCCGACCCTAACCCTGAGGGGGTCGTAGGCCGGCGAGTATATCGTCAGGGTGATCGGCGTGCCGTTGGGGTACGTCCTCCAGCCGTCGGGGCCCACTTTCAGGCCCAGCTGGTCTAGTAGCTCGGCCGCCTTAGTTAGGTTGAACGGGTACTTCACCTCCTTGGGGGGTAGGTTCGGGTCGTACCAGGGCTGCTCTATAGGAGGTATCTTGCCCAGGGACCCGGGTAGCGCGTAGCCCTGGTATATCACGTCGACGACCTCGGTCAGGTTTATAGCGTAGTGGACTGCCTGCCTGAACAGCGTCTCGTTCATCGGGTACCTCATGCAGTTGAAGTACATGAACCTGGAGCCCAGCTCGGTTACGTTCCATATCCTGATGTTGGGGTCTTTCAACAGGTCTGGTATCGTCGCGTATGGGACGCTCCACGTTACGTCGTCCACGTCGCCCCTCTTGAGGGCGAGCAGCATCGCGTCAGGGTTTGGTATGACGGGTAGCACGTAGGTGTCTATGTAGGGCCTGCCCAGGTGGTACTTGGGGTTGGCCACCAGCATGTAGTACTGCTGCGAGACGTGCTCCCTGAATATGAACGGGCCGCTGCCTACGGGGGGCTCGTTCTTGTACGTCGGCACCTGAGTGGGAGGTATCTTCGACCATATGTGCTCGGGCACTATGAATATCGAGGAGGCCACGAGGGTGAGGAAGGGCGCGTAGGGCTGCGTCAGGTCTATCTCCACGGTGTAGTTGTCGAGGGCCTTGGCGTCCTTTATGTAGGGCGCGTAATCCTTGAACCTGGTCAGGTTACCGTAGTCCCTCAGGAACTTGTAGGTGAAGGCGACGTCCCCGGCTGTGACCAAGAGGCCGTCGTGCCAGGAGGCGTTCTCGTATAAGTGGAATACGTAGACTGTCCCGTTGTCCTTCACCTCCCAGCTCTTCGCCAGTACCCCCACGATGTTGCCGTCGGGGGCGACCGTTGTCAGAGTGTCGTAGACCACGCCGAGGATCATGTACTCCCAGGACGTCGTGTACATCCAGGGGTTCAGCGTATTGGCCTCTCCCATCATAGGGTCCCTAAAGACGCCGCCGGGTACGATGTTCGGGTCTCTGATGATGTAGTTGAAAACCGTTGGCTGCTGCGCCTCCGCCCTTGCTACGAGGGGTAGCGCCCCAGCCAGTTGTGCGAGGAGGGCAAACACGATTAAGGATGCTAAGACGCGCGCCTCTATGTTTCTCACCCCACTTTTATAGTCCTCTCTAAACACGGGGGCGGTATATAAACATGTGCTTTTGCCAATATATGTGGGATTAGAAATTAGTAGACATTGGGGTGGTTCAGCGCTGCGAGCACTTGTCGAGGAAGTACGCGGCGTACACCAATACCTGGGCTAGCTTGTCGGGCCTCGTTATGGCGTGGCCTATGTCGGGTATGACGTGGAGCTCGAACGTCTTCCCCGCCTTCATGAGCTTCTCGACGAAGTGGAGGACAGGCTGTAGGGGCGTCCTCGAGTCGTTCTGGGGCTGGACTATGGCTAGCGGGCTCTTGAGGTCTTCAGCGTAGGTGCTTGGCGACCTCTCCCTCCACAGCTCCCTCTTCTTGTCGAAGAGGATGTCGATGAACTCCCTGAACACCGCGTCGCTGAGCTCGTACATCTCCGCCCAGTCGGCTACGGGGGCGCCGGCTACGCCGCACTTGTAGAGCTCCGGCCTCCTCGTCATCGCCCAGAGAGTCATGTAGCCACCGTAGCTGTAGCCCCATATGAAGGCCCTCTCGCCCAGGCCGGCCTCCAGGCCCCACCTAGTAGCGGCCTCGACGTCGAGTAGGTCCCCGCCGCCCGGGTCCCCTATGTCCATAAGCCTAAACCTCTCCCCGTACCCGGTCGAGCCCCTGAAGTTCGGGGCTACCACGTTGAAGCCCATGGCGACGAGGGGGGCTACGCGGGTGTTCCACTCGTCGGCCGTCTCCCACCAGGGGCCCCCGTGGACGTAGACCACGAACTCCCTCCTAGGCCTCCTAGACTTGAAGACGAAGGTGGGGACTTCGACCCCGTCGGGCGACTTCACTACGACGAAGTCTACTTCCCCGAGGGCCTCCTCGACTTCTGGGGGGAGTTTGGAGACCAGAACCTCCCTCACCGAGCCCCCCTCGTAGGCGTATATACCCGTGGGCCTCCTCAGGCTGGTGTAGGTGAAGTAGATCCTCTCGCCGTGCGGGTAGGCGTTGACGACCGTGCCGGGCGGGGTCTCCACGGCCCTGCCGTCGACGAACAGCCTAGACCTACCGTTCTTCTTCCCGACCACGAAGAGCCTCCCGCCGAACTCCCTGTAGAAGAGGTGCTCGACGGGCCCGTAGGCCTCGTAGTCCGAGCCGGGGTACCTGAGCCTCTGGAACTCCCCGGTGGTGGTGTCGTAGAAGGCCAGCTCCTTCGCGTCCCCCGTATAGGCGTTGGTCTCGAACAGCACCCTCCCCCCGCTCGTTATGGCCGGGGACTCGTTGACGCTCCCCTCTCTCGGGGTGGCAACCCTCATCTCCCCGGTCCTCGCGTCGTAGACGAATATCTCGCTTGACCTCGGGTTCTTCCTCAGGTTACCCGAGCCGACTACCAGCCTGCCGTCGAAGTCCGAGACGTGAGCGTAGCTGTCCAGCCGCTGCACCTCCTCTACTCTACCCCTCCTGTAGACATACAGCGATATCCTGGCCGCCGAGGCGCCGGCGAACGCGATCTCGCTGCCCGTGTCCCTGAAGCCCAGGACTCTCACCGGCTCCATGTTCTCCACGACCACCTCCTCGTCCTTCTCCAAGTCCACGAACCCTATCACCTGGGCCTCCCTCCCCCTCCCCACGTCGCGGGTGAACGGTAATCTACGCTTGTCCAGGCTGACCTCGCCCGGCCAGTGGACGGTGGCCGACACCAGCCTCCTCCTCTCCCCCGTAGCCGGGTCGTAGGCCCATATCGAGTTGAAGCCCCCCTCCATAGTCTGGTAGACTACCCTGCCCCTGTAGTCCACGCCCAGGAGTGTGTAGGTCGGCGTGTAGACTATCGACTCGACGACCCTGGCGACGTCCCCCAGGCCCATTCCCGCCCACCGGAGAAGGCCTGATCCCCCCATTCAGATATATACTTTTCCTCCACCGACGTATCGGAGAGCCGAGTGCTCGCCGGGCCCCCGCTACGCCTCGAGGACCACTCTGTGGACCGAGCACGAGAGGCAGGGGTCGAGAGACCGCACCACCACCTGCCTCGGCGGGTGTAGGTAGTTCTTGGGCGACTGGTGGGAGGTGGTGAAGCCCACACCGCTCCTCAGCCTGTAGCGCCCCGGCCCCGCCTCAGCCTCCACTCTCGGGGGGAGCTCGGACGCGCCCCGGACAACGCCGAAGCCTATCGACCCGCCGTCCAGCCTGTACCCGTAGACGACCAGCCCCCTCTCGTCCCCCAGGAGCGTGTACAGCCTCGCTACGTCCTCTAGCCCTCCCCTGTAGAGCGGGGCCTCCGAGAACCCGTACCTGGTTTCCGTGGATCGGGCCCCGGAGATATAAGTCTGACAGGCCCGCCGGGCTCAGGGGCTTGGCGGAGGGGTGAAAAAGCCTCCTACTCAGGGCCTGCGGGGTGACCCCCGGGAGAGCCTGTGGGCGGCGTAGGAGGCCAGTAGCGCCGCCCCCGAGACGGCCGCGACCAGGCCGGAGACGGGTAGCCCGGCCACCGTGTACGTGAAGGCCCTCCTAGGGCCCAGCGCGACGGCGTAGTAGGTGGCGAGCCCCGCTCCGGCCAGGAGGGAGGCGAGGGAGCCGTACCTCAGCGCCGCGCTGCGCTCGCCGGCGGTGTAGGCGCCGACCAGGGTCAGGAGGCCCACGGGCAGCAGTATCACGCTGGTGAGCACGGAGAGGTCGACGATGAAGCCCGGCTTGAGGGCGGCTATGGCCGTGGCGGCCGCCACCAGGGCCGCGTCCAGCGCCCTCGCCGCGTTCACGCTCCTCGCCCCCAGCGTGGTAGCAACGCTGCTGGAGACGGCGAGAACGATGCTGTTGGCCGTGTCTACCGTGGCCGCGATGATGGAGACGGCTACCACGGAGCCCAGGGCGGGGTCCATGTAGCCCAGCAGTGTCGGGGTCACGTTGTCCCTCGGTATGTCCTCCGGCAGCACGCCCTCTACGGCCAGCCCCCTGGCCGCGAGGCCGGCGGCCACGACCACCAGGGTGTAGAGCAGCCCGTACGCGAAGAAGTAGGCCACCGTCTCCCTGTACGCCCTACCGCTCCTGGGCAGGTAGAGCTTCGCGACGACCTGCGGGTTGGAAACGGCGAAGAAGACCCAGGGTATCGTGTAGGCGAGGAAGACGCTGGGCGTCCAGAAGCCGGTGAGGCCCAGGTAGCCGGCGGAGCCCAGGTCTTCCAGTAGCCTCCCGGGCGTCAGGCCCCTGGAGGGGGTGAAGAAGAGCAGTAGCCAGCCTAGGTAGGCCAGGCCCCCGAACAGCATGAGCGAGCCCTGTAGCAGGTTGGTCAGGGCGACGCTCCACATCCCCGCCACGGCTATCCACGCGTAGACGAGCAGCGCCGAGGCGGCCAGGGACTCGGCCTCCCCGAGCCCCCCGTACCCGAAGACTATCCTGAGGCCGAGGACCTGGGCGGCGAGGTAGGGGAGCATCGCGTAGAGGTAGACGAGGGAGGCGGCTACGCCGAGCGCCCTGCTGCCGTACATGTCCGCCAGCATCTGGCTGGGGGAGACCCAGCCCCTCTCCCTCGACAGCCTGTGTACCCTGTAACCGGCCGTCGACAGCAGGACGGCCGTGCTGGCGAGGTAGGCCAGCTCGAAGCCCAGCGCCCCCGCGCCCGTCGCGTAGGCGAGCCCTACGAGGCCGAGCATCATGAACGCGCTGTAGGTGGTCGCGGCGTAGGTCAGCGCCGAGACGGCGCCCCCCAGCCTCCCGCTCGTGACGTAGTAGTCCCTTATGTCCCTCCTGAAGTACCTCCTCGAGAACAGGGCCAGACCCGTCCCCGCCGCCGCGTAGAGGAGCAGGGCTAGGAAGAAGGCGGCGTTCACTCCCCCTCACCCGACTCGAGCTCGAGGTGTAGGAGGACCAGCAGCCCCACTGCGACGGTCGCCAGCGTCCAGTAGGCGAGGAGCTCGAGGCCCCTGGAGCCAGCCAGCAGCGTGTAGGGGACCGCGAAGAGGGAGGCGAGCAGGGCGAGCTCTAGGGCCGCCAGCAGCCTGCCGGCCTTTTTCCCCGAACACATGTTCGACCCCCCGTTAAGGCATATTACCGGCCCCGGTTTTAAGGGCCTAGTGGTGGAGGATGCCGGGTAGCCTGAGGGAGAGGGTCTGGGAGCTCCTCAGCGGGTACCAGGGGTCGAGGGTACCGCAGTCCTTTATACACAGGGCTCTCGGGGCCAGTAAGAGCAGGGTGAGCGAGATACTCGCGGAGCTGGAGAGGCAGGGCCTGATCGCGAGGGAGGTGGTGGGGAGGAGCAAGGTGGTCTACGTGTACCCCGGGTTCTCGGAGGGGGCGCGGGAGCCCGCGGGGAGGGTGCTGAGGCTCGGCCTCGTCTACTCGAGCGAGTACCTGTTCCTCGGCGGCTTCGTCAAGAGGCTGGAGTCCCGGGGTGTGAGGGTGGAGGTCGTGGTGTTCAGGGACGGCCTCAGGGCCACCAGGGCCCTGGCGGAGGGCGCTGTGGACATGGCCCTCTCCCCCCTCCCGGGCCAGCTCTACCTCTACCCGGCCTACAGGACCTTCAGGGTGGTGCCGGCGGGGGTCAGGGGCGGGTTCAGGGTGATGTAGTCGGGCAGGCCCGGCCCCGTCTACTCCAGCATGATAAGCATCATGGACTACGCGAGGGGCGTCGCCGTCTCGCGGGGGCTCCTCGAGGCCGAGGGGACGGCCTACTTCGACGACCCCTCCCAGGTCTCCTCCAGACCGCCGAGGAGGGGCTTCGTGGTGGCCTGGCACCCAGTCTACCTCGAGCTCGCGGGGAGGGGCTTCAAGCCCGTGCTCGGCCCCGACGACCTCGGCGTGGAGTTCTGCTGCACGCTCGGCGTCTCCAACAGCCTGGGCGGGAGGCTGGCCGCGGCCGCTGCCCGGGCCTACAGGGAGGCGGTCGAGGAGTACGGGAGGCGGCCGGACAAGTGGCTGGAGTACTACTCGGCCCTCACCGGGATAGAGCTCGGCGCCCTCAAGAACGCCGCGGGCGAGTACAAGCCTGTGGAGCTCGACGAGAAGGCTGTAGCGGGGGTGGCCAGGGCCGTGACCCCCAGCGTCCCAGCACCCGCAGCCCACGAGGGAGCCCTAGCCTGGGAGGAGCAGGCTTAAAGCCCCCCGAGACAACAGGAAGACCACAGATGAGGCGGGCCGCGACACCCGGCCAACACCCACAGCGGCGGGGGATGAGGCCGGGCCCCGCACCGCTGAACACACCCACGGAGAAGACAGCAGCTCAAACACCTCCCACAAAGCCTTTCAATTCTCCTTGACTGCTTCTATTCTAAGATCCGGCTAGACAGTCCGCTGACTGTGAAATGTACGCTTTCAATTCTTCTTGATCGCTTCAGCGCTAAGAAGAGGGCCAGGCTAGTGGACATCATCGACTTCTTTCAATTCTCCTTGATTGCTTCCCATGTAAAAGTAAAAATTGGAAGGCCTTACAATTTTACCTTTCAATTCTCCTTGATTGCTTCCCTTTAAAACCCCCCTTCTTATTATAATGTAATAAAGTGGCTTTCAATTCTTCTCGATTGCTTCGTGAACGACCACGGCGAAGAAATGGTATTCGACCACTACTTCCTTTCAATTCTTCTCGATTGCTTCACGACGTCCTCTTACTCGTCGGCCTCAAGAAGAGGGCTCCGAAGGGCGTTGTCGACTTTCAATTCTTCTTGATTGCTTCCGACTTTCGCTCCTTATTTGGTTGTTTAAACTGGATCGGCTATTTAAGCCTTTACGCCCCCTGGTTTTTGCCACCTCTTCGGTCTCTGCGAGGCCTGATCGCCACCTGTTGTTTGTATCTCGTCCTGCGTGGTCCCATGCCTGTCGTGGGACGATCGCCGCATGCGCCTGCTTCCCGTCGGGCCTGCTGGCCTGTGTAATGTCCCCTCTTTACACGTGTGATCGCCTGGCCGCCGCGACCTGGCTTGTTCGACTGCTGTGGCCGCGCCCTCTTCCCTGTTTTCCTCCCATGGCGCGCGTGGGACTTTGCATCCGCGGGAGGGCTTTTTACCCCCGGCCCCCCTCAGTTGGTCTGGGTGCCCCGTTGAGGGTCTTCGTAGCCCCCCTCGGCTTCCACGAGGACTCCGTCCTCAGGATGCTGGTGCACTGCAGGGCCTCGCCCGGGGACAGGCGGTGGCGGTCACCTGCAGCCCCCTCGCACCCGGGTCTAGGAGGGCGTTCGAGTCCCTGAGAGCCCAGTGCCTGAGGCAGGGGCTGCCCGAGCCCCTGCTAGTCGAGGTCTCGTGTAGCAGGTCCTACGAGGCCTTCCCCCTCAGCCAGACGTCCCTCCTCGTCGGGCAGTACTTGCCCGCCACCTCGCTCACCCCCGAGGCCCAGGTAGGCCCTGGGCTTAACCGGCGGCCTGTCCCAGCTCCACCCCCTCAGCTCCTCCTCCACGGGGTCCGCCCTAGACCACGCGTAGAGCCTGCGGACGCTCCTCAGGACAAGCCTCCTGGCGAACAACCCCGGCACCCGGGGGAGGCTCTGGGAGGACAGGGATTTAAAACAGGCGGTCAAACGCCAGGGGGAAGTCCCACGTGCTACATGGGACGGGCAGCCGCCGGGGAGCCCGCGCCGCGGGGGCGGAAAACGGGAACACGCCGAGGGCCGATCACACGTGTAAAGAGGGGACATTACACCGGGCATAAAACGAGACAGGAGGCAGGAACCAGAAGAGGTCGTCCCATGAGAGCCATGGGAGGCAGAGCCCCCGGGCAAGAGGGGGCTGGGGCGATCAGGCCCCGAAGAGGCCGCCGAGGCAGGCAAAAACCAGGGGGCGTAAAGGCTTAAATAGCCGATCCAGTTTAAACAACCAAATAAGGAGCGAAAGTCGGAAGCAATCGAGAAGAATTGAAAGTTATCATATTTTCCGAGTAATTGATTGATCACATGGGTTTTGAAGCAATCAAGAAGAATTGAAAGCCGGACTTTTGGAATGTGCCCGCTTGGATGGGATTCCTGTCGAAGCAATCAAGAAGAATTGAAAGTGGTCGTCAGCGCGATGTCGAGGATCTGCTTTGCGAAGTCGAAGCAATCAAGAAGAATTGAAAGTTTGTCTACACTACGTAGTATATATACCGTTATGCGTATGAAGCAATCAAGAAGAATTGAAAGTTAGTCAGCATCGTCGTGATCTCGGTCTTCGAGTTGATCTTGGTGAAGCAATCAAGAAGAATTGAAAGAACTGGAAGGCGTTGAGTGGCAGGGCATTTAACAGCACGAGTCGCATGAAGCAATTAAGAAGAATTGAAAGGCCGCTGTCTTGACGATCCTCAGGGTCTGCATTATCACTCTTGAAGCAATCAAGAAGAATTGAAAGTCAACTACGTGTGCTACACCTTTTCTGAATAGCCTGCCCTTCTGAAGCATCAAGAAGAATTGAAAGACGTTACCATCCACGTTCGTGTACGGCATGCGCTTCACGTCAAGAAGCAATCAAGAAGAATTGAAAGGTCCTTCTGCTCTTGTAGTATCCGCTGGTACGCCTCCAGGAAGCAATCAAGAAGAATTGAAAGAACATCTACGTGGACCTCTCGCTGTACAACACAGTAATGTGAAGCAATCAAGAAGAATTGAAAGTAGTAGTGAGACGTAGTCGCGTATGCGGTCTATTATGTCCGCTAACATGAAGCAATCGAGAAGAATTGAAAGAGTGGCGTCGAGAATATACCCGAGAGCCTCTCACTCGTTTTCACTCAGAAGCAATCAAGAAGAATTGAAAGTAAACTGCCTCTCGTCGTCCACGATATTAGTCGTAGTGTTGAAGAAGCGATCGAGAAGAATTGAAAGGAAGGTCCTCCTACCCGCGAGCGACAGCGGGAAGAGGGTAGAAGCAATCAAGAAGAATTGAAAGGAAGAGAGAGGTGGACAACATTAGGCGCTGGGACTTTATCCTGAAGCAATAATGAAGAATTGAAAGAGTAGAATACTCACGCCCTCTAGGTGAGATAGTGTTCAAGGTCAAGAAGCAATAATGAAGAATTGAAAGGTAGCTGGAGATATGCTTGCCACCCTCGTGGCTGTTGTAAAGGTGTCTCCATCAACAACTCTGTAGACTTAGCAAACAACGTCTATCTCCCAGCCATCGCCACTGTAAATAGGTGTGTATGCATCCGGTTTAACAGCATTAGCTATGAAAATTGCTATGGCCAGGACAATGAGTGTAAATACAAAACGGGGCTTTAGCAAAGGCGGTCTCACACCCTTTACCAGTTTAGCTGTTCAAATTAAATAGGGGTTGCTACCTTGCCAATGTTTTTTAAATCTGTATAGTCTAGCTCTGTATTGGTTGGTAGCTACGCCAAGGTATGTGTTTGGACCTGTTACTTCTAGGAGGCTTGGGGTTAGCCTGGGGGTGAATAATGTTCCATATAAAACCTGTTCGTATTCCTGCATCTACTGCCAGCTTGGCAAAACAACGAACCTTACTGTTGAGAGGAGAGTGTTCTACGATTGGAGAGATGTTGTTGGTGATGTTGTAAGAGCTGTGAACGAGTTTAGGGGAAGAATCGACTACGTTACGTTTGTTCCAGATGGCGAGCCTCTTCTAGACAAGAATATTGGGCTCGAGATTAGGAAGATAAAGGAGAGCGTATATCCGAGGGTGGCTGTCATCACAAACTCCTCTCTTCTACACCTCGAAGATGCTAGAATGGATCTTTTGGAAGCTGATCTAGTATCTGTGAAGATTGATGCTGTTGATGAGAATGTGTGGAGAAGGATAAACAGGCCCCACCCAAAACTATCTCTTTCATCTATTCTTGATGGCGTGAAGGAGTTTGCAAAAAGCTTCAGGGGGGTGCTCATAACAGAAACAATGCTCGTCGATAAAGTGAATGCAGACGCTGCAATAATGGAAAGGGTTGCGTCATTTATAAAGTTGATAAATCCCGCAAAAGCGTACATATCCATCCCAATAAGGCCACCGGCAGAGCATTTCGCAAGGCCTCCAAGCCCTGAAAAACTTGTTGAGGTATATGAAATATTTAGGAAGATGCTGGGAGAGGGAAAGGTTGAGCTTCTCAACACACCAGAGCCCCCTCCACCATCTGCACATGGAAGCCCAGAGGACTGGATTCTCTCAACAGCCTCAGTACACCCAATAAGACTTGAACACGCCCTAAACTCTCTCAAGGCTATTTCAGAAGATCCTGAAGAGCTTATAGCAAAGCTTGAGGCAGAGGGGAAGATAAAGATAGTTGAATACGCAGGGTCAAAATTCATAGTGAGGTGCTTTGAAAAAAGAAAGTAGTGTTTCCATAACCCAACATTCAATTCGCTGCATTTCTGGCTGCGAACATGTAAAGCTAATCAATTTGAGGATGAATTCTGGGAAAACATCCTCAAAAGGACTGAGGAGTTGGAGAAGCAAGATAAAGATTGAGAACAATTTTCTTAGAGTTTGGGGAAGAAAGGTTGGTATTGAGAGAAGGAGCTGAGGCTCGTCGCCTCCGTCGCGGGCGCTGTCATAGTCGCCGACTACGCCGTCTCGCTCGTAGCGAGGGGAGGGTACAGCGGCCTGGTCGAGGCCTGGGAGAGGGGGTTGCCGCACCTCACTTGTTGTGCTGGGTGTTGCGTGGGGTACGCTAAAAAGCCCCTGCTACAATAGAGTTTAGCCGCTGGTCTCCATGTCGGCTGGAGAGTCGAAGCTGGCGCTCTTCAAGGTTACCGCCTACCTCGACGGGTTCAGGGGCTTCGTCTACACGGGCAAGCTGTCGAAGACCCTCGTCATCACGGCGGTGCCGGAGCTCGCGCCGCACTTCCAGCCCTCCTCGGGCTCTCCCCCCAAGCTCGTTCACGTCTCCCCCCTCTACAGGGAGTCCGGCGGCAGGGTCGAGGCCGTCTACACCAGGCTCTCGTGTAAGGGGGGCCGACTGGCCAGGTGCGACGACGGGGTCCCGAGGCCCGTCTTCCTCGAGGGCTTGTACACCTTCTACCTGGGCCTCTCGACCAGCCTGTTAGACCCCGGCAGAGTGCTATCGGGGCTGACGAGCCTGGAGGGGTATTTGGAGTTCATGAAGCAGAAGGTCAGGGTCTCGGTGAGGCAGGTCGAGTACATAGACCCACACTCCCTGGCCTCGAGGCTGCTGGACGAGGCCGCCTCCAAGGGAGGGCTCAAGGTGGTGTTCTCCAGCCCCACGCAGCTCAGGAACCCGTTCAGGAGGGGGAGGCACAAGTCCTTCCTGCCGTCGCCCCTCAACGTCTTCTCCACCCCCGCCTACATCTACGTCTACCAGAGGTGGGGGTTCAAGCGGGGCAGGTTCCTCAAGCTCCTCAGGGTCCTGGACAGGGTCTTCAACGAGACCTACACCGCTCTCAAGACGGTCAAGCTGACATGGTTCGTCTACGAGAAGCGGCCCGAGCCGGGGCTAATAGGCTACGCGAAGTACGCGGTGAACGACTACTACTACGAGGAGTACAGCAAGAGGCTGGGGCTGAGGGAGGCCATCGAGGGTGTGCTCGCGGCGGCGGTAGCGCTGGGGACGGGGACGGGGAGGGCCGCGGGGCTCGGGCACGTCTTCCTCGAGCCAGCGGAGCTGGGCGCGGAGAGGGGCGCGCCCAGGGCGGCCGCGGGCGGGCCCCAGTAGGGCGCGGGCCGAGCCCGGAAGACTTATCAGCCCCGGGGGAGAAGTCTAGACACGGTACAGTCGGATGAGGCTGGTCTTACAGTACTCGCCCAGGTTGCAGGTCCTGGCGGGCTCGCTGGGCTACGAGCTCCTCACCGGCGAACGCTTCGAGGAGGTAGTGGTCGTCTCGGAGGCGCAGATAAGCGACGCTGAGCAGCGGCGGCTGCGGGAGCTCGCGGAGGCGGTGGGGGCGGGCCTCAGAGTCGTGGTCCTGGGCGACGACCTGAGGGCCTGGGCGTCCCTCGAACTGCCGGACGGCGTGGTCCTCGACATAACCCCCGGCCGGAAGATCTACGCGCTGTTCCTCCTCCAGAAGTGCCTGAAGGCAACAGGCTGCCGGGCCAGGTACCTCCTCGTGAGGGACGAGGCTAGGTACGGCTACAGGTTCTTCGGCTACATGCCCAGGTGGGCCTTCAAGTTCATAGAGTTCCACCCGGAGCTGCGCGAGGTCTGGGTGGACGTAGGCGGGGCCCGCGAGGCCTACAAGCACCTGAGGCCCCCGCAGCCCCTGAGGGTCGTCCCCGAGACGCTGCACGCGCTGGTCAACCTCTACAGCCTGTCCGGCGAGGAGTACTTCGAGGTCGAGGCGTGCGGGGGCTTCGCGAGGTTCAGGTTCGCGGAGGCGGGGCTGACGCTCGAGAACTACCACGAGGCGGGGAGGGGGGACGTCGAGGCCTTCAGAGAGGCCGTCTCAAGCCTGCTGGTGCTGGAGAGCCACGGGCGGGTCCGCGAGAGGATAGAGAGTTGCTTCGCGGAGGGGGGCGTCGTCGTCCCGGACACCAACATACTCGTACACGGGAGGTTCTTCGACGAGCTGAGGAGGAACTACAACCAGGTCGAGGTGGTCGCCCCCGTCTGGGGCGACATAGTACACCACGTCGTCGGGGAGAAGTTGACGACCAAGAGCAAGATGATGACGCTGGCCCTCAAGAGGGCGGAGGCCCTCAACAAGGTGGTGCCGTCGGGCGTCCGGGAGGCCAGGGGGGACAAGGCGATACTAGACGCCCTCAAGGAGCTCGCCGACACGAGGAGGAAGGTCTGCTTCCTCACCGCCGACCAGAGGCTACACCAGCTCGCCAACAACGTCTTGAGGGGGGACTCCATACTCCTCGAGGTGCCCGGGGAGCCCGAGCACGGCTCGCCGGTGTGCGTGGAGGACCTCTACAACCTCTTCCTCAACCTGGCGTACTGGTGCGGCTCCCTGGCCCTCAGGGTGGGGGGCAGGGTCTACAGGGTGGAGGCCAGGGAGGACTCCTTGACCAAGTGGCCCCCGGAGCTCAGGCTGCGCGAGCCGAGCGACCCGGTAGAGGTCTACTTGGTGGACAAGGCCGTCAGGGCCACCCTCTGACCTCGCTACGCGCCTCGCACTCGGAGGGACGCGCAGCGTTCTATGGGAGTTAGATTAGAGATTCTCACCCCGGTCGGTTTACGCCTTCACAGACGCTGGGTGCGGCGGCTCAGCCCCCGCCGGCCACTCGCCGAGCGAGTCGGGGGGGTGGGGTCATGTCAGCTCCGCGACCCTCCTCACCGCGGTCGGGCTAGGATGCCGTCATCACCCTTAGTGCCCTTATTAGCCAACGGGGGTTTAAGGCCGCTTCCGGCACGAGGTACAGGTCTGTCTCGGACCCGGCGCGAGTAAACAAAGGTGGAGCGGCCTACCTTCTGGGGGAGGCGACGCGGGTCAGGCGGGTAGATGAGCGGAAGAGCGGGCCCGACTTGCTGGAGGCGGTGGTGTGCCGGGTGTGAGGAGATCGGGGGGGCCCGCGCCCCGATAGGCCGGCTTCCGCTCTACTCCCCGACGCCTCTCAGCGCGCGGCCCACCTTCTCGACCTCGTCTGTTATAATGGCGTCGCAGTGGGGGGCCCACCTCAGGGCCTGCTGGGGGTCGTTCACAGTCCATACGTAGACCTTGAGCCCCGCCCTCCTCGCCTTCTCGAGGTAGTCCAGGGCCTTCCCGCCCAAGGCCTCGAGCCCCTCCACGGGCGGGTTTATGGTGTGTAGCCCTATCTCCCCGCTCCTCCTCAGCCCCCACTCGGCCTTCTCCAGGCTGTCCACGTTCAGCCCTATCATTAGCCTGCTCGACAGCTCCCTCGCCCTCACGAGGGCCTCGGGTATGAAGCTTATTAGCACGGTCTCGTCGAGCCTCCCGTGCTCCACGGCGAGACCGACCACCTCCCCTACGACGTCCACGTCCTTGGCCTCGACGAGCAAGAGCTTGCCGGCGGGGAGGGCCCGGAACACCTCGTCGAGTGTGGGGACCACCTGCCCCATCCCGAGGTAAGCCCTCCTGAGCTCGCTAACGCTGCTGCCCTTCACGGGGAATCTCACGCCCGCCACTCTCTCCGTGTCCTCGTCGTGTATGACGACGGATCTCCCGTCACCGGCCGCCCAGACGTCGAGCTCCACGCCGTCGGCTCCGTAGTAGAGGGCGGCCATGAACGAGAGCAGCGTGTTCTCCGGGTACTTCGCGCTGTAGCCCCTGTGGCCTATTAGGAGGGGCCTCATACCCCTACCCCTCCTCCACCCTGCTCTTAGGGTAGAGGCCGAGCATTAACACCCACACCGCTAGCGGGACGAGCCAGAGGAGGACCACCGTGGCGATGGAGACCTTCGACGCCAACGGTATACTGTAGCCGAGGGACTCGACGAGGAACGCCTTGAGGGCCCCGTACAGCGTCGGCCCGACGGCCCAGCCGAGGCTGTTCAGTATGTTGAAGACCGCGAAGACGGTCGCCCTGTACTCCCTCCTGACTACCTCGCTCAGGACGCTGCTTATGTTCGGGTAGGAGAGCGTGGTGAACATCATGCCCAGCAGAGCGAGTGCTGCCGGGGGCAGTAGGGAGGCTAGACTCTCGTCGCCGTAGGGGTACGGGTAGAGGACGAAGCTGAGCATGACGGCTATGCCTACGGCGACTCCGAGCAAGCTCACCTTCACCCTCCCGAGCACGTCGCCGGCCCTCACCCTCCTGTCGGCGAGGACGCCGCCCGCGACGTGCCCCGCGATTATCGAGATCGAGGCGAGCGTGAGTATGGTTGCGGCGACCGCCCTGCCCACCCCCCACGCGTCCTCGAGGAAGTTGACGGCGTACCTTGTGATCGCCCCCCACGGCATCCCCCAGAAGAAGATCAGGACTAGCAGGGCGACCACGGCGGGGGAGGCTATGGACTTGAGGACGCCCGAGGCCCTGTACTCCGAGACCCCGCCCGCCTCTACCCGGAGCCTCCTGTATGCTCTGGAGAGGGCCGCAACGGCCGCGATGGTGAGGGCGATGACCAGCGCCCCGAGGAAGGTGTAGCCCAGTCTCCAGGACAGCAGGAGGCCAGTCACGAGGCCGAGCGGGTAGCCGACCACTGTACTCGCATAGTAGACGGCGTAGCCCAGCCCCCTCTTGGAGACGGGTACGGTGTCGGCTATAGAGCCCATTAGAGCAGGGTAGACCCCCTGCATCCCTACCGCGAAGAGCGTGAATGCGACTGAGAGGAGGAGGAAGCTCGTCGAGGCGCCGACCATTACGAGGCCGACCCCCATTAACAGGCCCGAGAACAGTATCGTCTTCACCTTACCGACCTTGTCTGCGACGACCCCCATCGGGACGCTGAGGGCTATCGCTATGATGCTGGGTATGGTGACCAGGTAGAGGCCTGCTATGGCCTCGTACTCGAACTCCCTGCCGGGTATGACCCCCTCCCTCCACATCGGCTTCACGACAGCGGCGTACATGTAGTTGGCTGTGAAGTAGGCGAGGACCAGGAGGGCTAGGAAGACGAGGTGTCTCACCGCCCAGCCACCCCCTGCATGCTCCTCTCGAGGAAGGCTAGGAGCCTCTTCTCGTACTCGGCCCTAAGCGACCTCCACGCCCCGACGTGCCCGGTGTCGACTACCCAGAACTCCAGCGCCCTGGTGGCCTCGGAAAGCCTCGAGGCTAGGGCGCGGTACTCCTCGGCGCTTATCAGGTCGTCTCTACTCGGGGCTACTAGGAGGACCGGCGCCCCCACCTTTCTAGCGTACTCGTACATCACGAGCTTGCTCACGGGCACCCCCGCCCTCCTAGAGACCATGAGGATGATCAGGGGGTAGGACAGCCTGAGCAGCGCCCCCACCGGCCCCCTCACTCGAGAGATCCACCTCCTCCCCGAGGACCTGATGTCGACGTAGGGGCTGTCCAGGACGACGGCGTCGACGCTCGTTTTCGAGGCGGCGATCAGCGATACGGCGCCGCCCATTGAGAAGCCGTAGAGGGCTACCTTCTTGAACCCCATCCCCCTGAGGTAGGAGACCAGGTCTACGACGTCCTCGGACTCCCTGTAGCCCAGCGTGGTTATATCGCCGCCGCTCTCCCCGTGCGCCCTCATGTCGAGGGCGACGACGGTGTACCCCGCCCTCCCCAGAACCTCGATAGCCGGCTTCATGTAGTCCTCGTCCCACTTGCTGGACGTGTAGCCGTGTATCACCACGACCGCCTTCTCCCGGCTGCCCTTGACGAGCCAGCCCTTCAAGGTCACCCCGTCCCTTGTGGTGAAGGCGAAGGGCTCGTAGTCTAGCCCGAGGTCCCTCGGAGTCCAGTTGGACACTCTTCTCGGGGGTCTGAGGAGCCTCCTAGAAGCCGCGGAGGCCACAGCCACCAATGCGAATGCTAGGACCAGGAGGACCCCGGCCAGGATTGAAACGAGTAGTACAAGGAATCCCACAGGAGGCACCGATTATTCTTTTTACCGTAACAATAAAAAGTTTTGTGTAGGCGCTGGGTGCCGGCTTTGGGTGGAGAGAGGTACGTGCTGACGATAGACCAGGGGACTACCGAGACCAGGGTCATGCTCTTCGACGAGGAGGGGGCGCCGGTCGAGAGAGCTTGGGCTTACAGGGAGCACAGGCAGATCTACCCTAGGCCCGGCTGGGTCGAGCACGACCCCCTCGAAATATGGCTGAACACCAAGGCCTGCATCAGAGAAGTGCTCGAGAAGACCGGCGTCGACCCGGGCAGTATAGCTGTCATCGGGGTCACTAACCAGAGGGAGACGGTCGTGGTCTGGGAGAAGGAGACCGGTAGACCCGTCTACAACGCCATAGTCTGGCAGGACAGGAGGACTGCGAGGGAGGTCGACTACCTTCGCTCCAACTACTTCGAGTTGATCAAGAGGAAAACCGGGCTCGTCCCAGACAGCTACTTCTCCAGCACCAAGCTCTGGTGGCTACTAGACAACGTACCCGGCCTTAGGGAGAGGGCCGTGAGGGGGGAGGTGCTCGCGGGGACCGTGGACACGTGGCTCATATGGAACCTGACGAGGGGTTCGAGCGACGTTCTAACCCCGGAGAGGGGGGGCGCCCACGTAACAGACTACTCTAACGCCTCGAGGACGATGCTGTTCGACATAGCGGGGCTGGAGTGGAGCGCCGACCTGCTCGAGGTACAGGGGAGGATACCCATCGACGTTCTACCCCTCCCGAGGCCTTCTAGTGACATGGCCTTCTACGGGTACACGGGGCCCGAGGTCTCCGGGCTCTTCGGCGGCCGCAGCATACCAGTGGCCGGCGACGCCGGCGACCAGCAGGCAGCGCTCTTTGGGCAGGCCGGGTTCAGGGAGGGGGACGTCAAGTGCACTTACGGGACGGGGAACTTTTTGCTCATGAACACCGGCGACAGGCCGGTCTACTCGGAGCACAACCTGCTAGCAACCGTCTACTACTCGACGGAGCCCGGGAAGGCGAAGTACGCGCTGGAGGGCAGTGTATTCGTGACGGGCGCGGCGATCCAGTGGCTGAGGGACGGCTTGAAGATAATAGAGGTCTCAGCCGAGGTGAACCCACTCGCCGAGGCCGCCGAGGACACTGGTGGAGTCTACTTCGTGCCGGCCTTCACGGGGCTCGGAGCGCCCTACTGGGACCCGTACGCCAGGGGCCTGATCATAGGGTTGACGCGCGGTACCGAGAGGAGGCACATCGCGAGGGCCGTGCTCGAGTCTATAGCCTATTTGACCAGGGACGTTGTGGAGGTCATGGAGGCGGAGACCGGCAAGAGGATTAGCGAGCTCAGGGTCGACGGCGGGGCCTCGAGGAGCGACTTCCTCATGCAGTTCCAGGCCGACGTACTGGGTGTGAGGGTGGTCAGGCCCGTCGTGCTCGAGACCACTTCGCTCGGCGTGGCCTACCTGGCCGGCCTCGCCGCCGGGCTCTGGAGAGGCGTAGACGAGCTGGCCGGGAAGTGGAGGCCGGGGCGGGTCTTCGAGCCGAGGATGGACCCGGACAAGAGGGAGAGACTCTACAAGGGCTGGAGGGAGGCAGTCAAGAGGGCCCTGGGTTGGGCTAGAGAGGTCCCCTGGGCCTACGGGTACGAGTAGCGGGGCGAGGGCGGGTGGCCAGGCTAAGAGTCGTTATCGTGGGTGCGGGCGTTGTCGGAGCCTCAATTGCGAGGGTTCTCAGCAGGTTCGAGGACCTGGACGTCGTGGTAGTCGAGAAGGAGCCCGACGTCGGCTGGGGTGTGAGCAAGACCAACACCTCCATCATGCACCCATGCCACGAGGAGGACCCGGAGAAGTACCCATTGAGGGCCAGGCTCTGCCTCGAGGGCAACAGGTTGTGGAGGGAGTGGGTCAGGGAGCTCTCCATACCGGCGAGGTGGCCCGGCGAGGTCATCGTCTACCACAACGAGGAAGAAGAGGTGGAGGTTCGCAAGTACTTGAGGTTAGCCGAGGCCAGCGGTGTCCCGGGGGTTAGGCTGTTGGGGAGGGAGGAGCTGAGGGAGCTGGAGCCGAACGTCAACCCAGAGGCTGTTGGCGGGCTCTACGCCCCGACAGCCGGGCTGATATCGCCGTTCGAGGCTGTGGTAGCCATAGTCGAGAACGCTGTGGAGAACGGCGTCAGGCTCCTCACCGAGACCAGGGTGGAGAGGGTGGTGGTGAAGGACGGGAGAGTCGCCGGTGTCGAGACGGAGCGTGGCTTTATAGCAGCCGACATAGTAGTGAACGCGGCGGGCCTCTACGCCGACAGGGTCTCCCACACCGCGGGGGTCGAAGAGTGGTTCCGTGTAAGGCCGAGGAGGGGGCAGTACCTCCTCTTCGACGAGGACTACCCCCTGAAACCCCAGAGGGTCCTCCACACGGTCCCGACCCCGAAGACCAAGGGCGTCTACGCGATAACCACCGTCCACGGGAACCTGATGGTCGGGCCTACCGCCGAGGACCTACCAGAGGAGGCTAGAGAGGAGGTCTCGACTACCAGGGAGGGCGTAGAGCTGTTGCTGAACGAGGCGTCCAAGATGCTGAGGGAGAGGCCCGACCCTAAGAGGGTGATAAGGTTCTTCGCCGGCCTCAGGCCGGAGCCGCCGGGTGGTAACTGGCTGATAAAGGCATACGCGGAGCCCTGGGGGTTCGTCAACGTGGCTGGGATCAGGTCGCCGGGCCTCACAGCGGCCCCCGCTATAGCCAACTACGTCCTCGAACTACTCGCCCGCGAGTACTCCCTAGACCTGGTCGAGAAGAGGAACTGGAGGCCTGTTAGGCAGGACATCACCAGGGTCAGAGGGCGCAGCCTCCAAGAGTTAGACGAGCTCATAAAGAAGAACCCGGACTACGGGGAGATCGTCTGCTACTGCAAATTCGTCTCGAAGGCCGAGGTAGCAGAGGCGGTGGAGAGAATGAGGAGGATAGGGGTGAAGACCGTGACGCTGGACGGCTTGAAGTTCAGGGTGTACGTGGGGTTCGGCAAATGTCAGGGCTCCTTGTGCAGGGCGAGGGTCGCAAAGATCGTCTCCGAGCTCACTGGCGTCGAGGTGAAGGACGTGGTAGTCAAGTACAGCAGCCTGGGCGTAGGAGACGTGAAGGCGGCGTGGAGGGGGGAGGTGTGAAGAGGGCCGAGTACGACGTCGTGGTTGTGGGGGGAGGGCCGGCGGGTATCGCCGCGGCCATTAGAGCGAGCGACCTGGGGCTTAGAACGCTGCTCGTCGAAAACAGGGAGAGACTGGGAGGCATCCCCCTCCAGTGCGTCCACACTGGGTTCGGGCTTCACTACTTCAAGGAGGACCTGACGGGCGGGGAGTTCATCGCTAGGCTCATCGACAGGCTGGAGTCTAAGGGGGTGGAGTACTGGGTCAGAGCGCACGTCCTCTCGCTGAGCGTTGAGGCGGACGGCTGGAAGAGGCTGGACATAGTGACCCGGCAGGGAGTAGTCGTGGCCAGGGCAAGGGCCGTCGTGTACGCCACCGGCGCCAGGGAGAGGACTCTCTTCGAGATAGGCGTTCACGGGGGCAGGCCCGACGGGGTCTACACGGCCGGGGAGGTCCAGACCCTCATGGACATCTACGGGGTCCTCCCGGGCAAGAGGGTCGTGATAATAGGCTCAGGCGACGTGGGGCTGATAATGGCTAGGAGGTTCGCGCTCGAGAAGGCCGAGGTGAAGGCGGTGGTCGAGGTAATGCCGTACCCGGGAGGGCTCATGAGGAACGTGGTGCAGTGCCTGAGGGACTTCAACATCCCGCTTCTGTTGAGCCACGTCGTGTTAAGGGTTGAGGGGAGGAAAAGGGTGGAGAAGGTCGTTGTCGCGAGGGTTGACGAGAGCCTGAGGCCCGTACCCGGCAGCGAGTTCGAGATACCCTGCGACACGGTCGTGGTCTCGGCCGGCCTCAGGCCCAACATCGACCTCTTGGAGAGGGCGGGCGTCGAGGTTGACCCTGCCACTGGGGGGCCCGCCGTGAACGAGCTGCTCGAGACCAGCATACCGGGCGTTTTCGCCGCCGGTAACTCCCTCGTCGTAAACGACCTCGTCGACTACGCAGTTGAGCAGGGGGAGCTGGCAGCCGAGGGGGCCAGGGCGTACGTGGAGTCGGGTGGGAGGCCTACGGGGAGGAGGGTGAGAGTGGTGAAGGGCAGGAACGTGAGGTTGGTCGTCCCGCAGTACCTGTCCGGCGAGAGGGACGCCCTCTTCTACGCCAGGGTGTCCTACCCCGAGCAGGACGTTGTCCTCCAGGTGCCGGAGGCGGGGCTGAGGGTCCCGCAGCTCGGGGTCAGGCCGCCGGAGATGCTGAGGTTCAGGCTCAGAGCAGAGAAGCTGAAGGGGGTGCTCGGGGACGGGGATAGGGTCACAGTGGAGGTGGTGAAGAGGTGAGCGCGGTGGAGTTGGTGTGCGCTGTCTGCCCCGCCAGCTGTACGATGAGGGTCGTGGTCAGGGGCGGAGTGGTCGAGGTCACCGGCAACCGGTGCCCGAGAGGGGTGGAGTACGCGAGGCAGGAGATAGAGGCTCCCACGCGCTACGTCATATCCGTCGTTAGAGTTGTTGGGGGCGACGTGCCAACGGTCTCCGTCAAGACGAGGCGCCCGGTACCCAAAGACTGTATCTGGCTGGTAATGGAGAAGCTAAAGGACGCCGTCTTGACGGCGCCCGTCAACATAGGCGACGTAGTGTTGAGAGACGTCTGCGGTACTGAGGTGGTGGCCACGAGGAGGGTTGCGAGGGTGGCCACGTAGCAGGAGGGCCGGCCCGAGGATAACGAGCGCTGCTGCGTGGCGGTCAGCCCGGCCCTCGCGTGTACTCGGATAGTAGGCGCCTGGCTTAGGAGACCACGAGCTTCGCCGCCTCTACGGCCTTCTCCGCGTACGGCCTCGTGTAGAGCCTGGAAGGGGGTAGTCCCGTCTCCTCGTCGCCGTACATGGAGGGCTCCCTCTCCCTCCTCATCCACCTCGAGATGGCGGCGAGCTCGGGTATCTTGTCTCTGAACCAGTCGGGGAACCTGTCGGAGAGCTCTACTAGAACGGGGCCGACGTCATACCATTTAGGGGGCTCTACGCCCACCAGTCTCAGCGACGCCTTGAGGGAGAGCTCTACAGCCTCCTGGCACTGCCTTATGGCGTACGCGTAGGAGCCCTCGCCCAACATCGTCTCGGCAACCCTTACCCGTTTCTCCGCCTCCTCGAGGTAGGACTTCGCCATCTCGACGTTGTTAAAGCTCGATCACCTCCCCGTACTTGTACTCCCTCTTCAAGACGGACACCCACTTGCTGCCTACCCTCCTCCTCTCCGCACCGTACTCCTCCAGCCGCCTCCTCACCCCCTCTAGCACACCCGTCATGAAGCCGCCCCTGTCGTAGAGGACCCTCGCGTCGAACACGGCGTCGAGGTAGAGAGGTCTAGTAATAGAGGCCGACTCCCTGTCCAAGACGACGGGGGACAGGACCGGCCTTAGCCCCGCCTCTCTCAAGCAGTCGAAGACTGGTCGCAGGGCCTCCTCGACTAGGTCCAGCTCTCTGTGTACTTCCAGCCTGTCGCCCACTTCCTCCAGCACTACTATCAGGTCAATGTCGCTGTCAGACCTGTAGTCCCCCCTTGCCTAGGAGCCGTAGAGGACGAGGGAGACAAGCCTATCGCCGAAGACGCCCTTGAAAGCGCTGACAAGCCCCTCAACCAACGCCTCTAGTAGCCTGTCCCTTGGAGGGCACTGCATCCCGTAGACTCTCGTGCAACTGTCTTTACACAGTCTAATAAGGAGGTTAAGGCCCCGTCCGCCGAGGGCCCCTCTACCTTGCTGACCGTGCGATCAAAGGGTCTACGAATACAAAGCCTAAAAGCCGTCCACCCCCTGATCGAGATAGGGGTGTTCGCGTTGAGGGGCGTGGGCCTGGGCGCCCTCGTGGCTGTCTTCATCGCCGGCCTAGTGGTGGGCTACTACGTGGCTCTACACGTGGCGGCCCCCGGGGTGCAGCAACCAGCGGTGCCCGAGGGGGGAGTCTTCTTCCTGCCTGACAGAGCGTACTACGGTAACCTGACCTACTACCTGGACAGGGCGAACAAGAGCGTCTACGTCGTGATGTACGTCGTCAAGTACGACCCGAGCTACCCCGACGACCCGGTGAACAAGCTGTTGAGGAAGCTCGTAGACCTCTACAAGAAGGGCGTAGACGTGAGGGTGGTCGTAGACGACCAGACGCTAATTAGCTACCCCGACACCATCAACTACCTCGTTCAAAACGGCGTGCCCGTCAAGCTGGACGAGTCGAAGAGCGTCACCACACACGCCAAGATAGTCATCATCGACGGGAAGTACGTCTTCATAGGCAGCCACAACTGGACCGAGAGCGCGCTGACGAGGAACCACGAGACGACCCTGCTAGTCGACTCGACCAAGCTGGCACAGGAGGTCACGAGCTACTTCGAGAGCATATGGAGTAGTGGGAGGCCGCCCACGTAGCACCCGCCTACACGCCCCTCTGAGACCTCTTTTAACGCACCCCCCCAAAGCCTGCCTAACAGGGTGGGCTAGACACCACCCGGGCCCCGCCGCGTCCTGGAGTGCCGGGGCCCCTACTGCTGCCCCTGGGCCTGGGAGGCCCTCGACTTCTCCTCCACCGCCGCGGCTGTCTCCGACAGCCTCTTCAGCTGTGCGGCGAGGCCGCTGACCGCTGCCTTGAGCTCCCTGAGCTCCTCTCTCAGGGCCCTCGCAGTCTCCACCAGCCTACTGCTCTCCTCCAGCGCGCTGGCGAGGCTGCGCCTCCACACGAGGACCTGTGCCACCCTCCTCACCGATAAGTACTTGACCGCCCACCTCGGCAGTACGCCCGCCCTCCTCAGCTCTTCGATTTTCTTGGCGAGGGCCTGCGCGTCGACTCCCAGCTTACCGGCCGCGTCGCCGATGTCGGCAGACGAGGCTATGGCCTGCAGCACTTCGAGGTGCTCCTGCTTGATCTGGGGGCTGTAGCCGTAGAAGACCTCTAGGTAGTCCGCCAAGACCTCCTCCACGACCTCCCTCATCAGGGCGTAGAGCTCCTCGCTCTCCACCAGGAAGACGTCCGACAACTGGACCACCCTGACACCCAGCCTCTCCGCGAGCTCCCTGGCCGCGTCGTCCGAGAAGCCCTTGCACACCACCATCGGCTTGGCGTTCACGAGCAGGGCGTTTACGTAGGCCTGCCTGACACCGCTCACGTCGAGCCTCCCGGCCTTCACCTCGACCGCGTAGACGTTCCCCTCGGAGTCCTCGGCGATCGCGTCGACCTCCCCAACCTCGACCCCGTTCACCACCACCCTCCTACCCGTCTCCAGCACCCTGAAACCCATCTCGCTGAGAACGCTCAGCGCGATCCTCTCGCTGGCCATCCACCGCCTCTTTGCGGACATGCCCGAAGCCATAGGCAGCACACGGATCTATGAGGGCTTAGCGAGGTAATAAACGGGCACGGTCGCCGGAGGAGCGGTGGAGTGGGCCCGGCCGCCTCTACCGGCCTATCGTTTGGAGTGCGGCTAGGCCTTTATACCGGTGAAACACGGACACTGTTATAGGGGCTGTGACGACGACTCCACGACTCGGAGATCGGATGAAGGCTTGTTGGGGGGCCTCTGAGCCGGGGGGTGAAGAGGGCTGCAGGGCTGAGGGGTGAAGTGGTCGCGCACTACTGACCCCCTCCTCATGTCAGGCTTTAAGGGCGTGAGACATAGTAGGTTACTGGCCGGGATGAGGCCTAGAGGCCGCGTCCCGAGCAGTGAGGGCTGTCTCGGGGATCTCGACCGGCTCCCCGCCGCGTCCTGGGCGCGGCTGTCTACGCGACTGTCTCGACCCTTCTAGACAGAGTGAAGTCCTTGAACTCGCCCAGCCTGCTGAGAGCGAACTCGGCTAGTAGTCTCGACAGCTCGTCCTCGCTGAGCTCAAGACCCAGCCCTCGGAGGGCCTCTCTCACCCTCCTCAAGTGCCTCGAGGGCTCCTTCACGGGCTCCGCGAACTTCGCGAGCTCTTCGGCGAGCTCCCTCAGTGCGCCGGGCTCCCCGATCCTCACGCCGTCGTAGACCATTATCCCCGAGGACTCCAGGTCGGAGCGGACGTAGCCGGGCAGCCTGGGGGAGGAGACGAGGTAGAACCTCCTGGGGTCGTAGAAGGCCTTGTAGAACTTGACGAGCTGGGCCTCCGTGACCCTCACGCCCCTCCTCTCCCCCTCCGCGACCTCTCTCACTACGCTGGGGTCCACTCCGAGGACGTCGGCCAGCCCGCTCCAGAGGCCGGACAACCACCTCCTGAACCACTCGCTGAAGCTGAGAGACGGGTTCACAGGCCCCTTGAGCTCCCTGGTCCTCGCGTACCAGTCCTCCAGCTCCTTGCACTCGACTATCACGTCCGGCCGCTTGACGGGGGGCCCGTTGCTCGAGGGGTCCACTATGTCCAGGACCAGGCCGGAGTAGACCATGATGTCGGGCCTGAGAGTCACGTAGAACCTCCACACCCTGCTCAGGTCCTTGAGGCCCCTCCAGCCCAGGGGCCTGGGGGCCTCCAGGAAGAAGCTGAGGACCCCCTCGTCCAGCTCCACGGCCAGGTTCGGGGGTATGGAGCCGGAGGCCTGCTTCCCCTGCCTGTCGAAGTGGACGAACTTGTGCTCCGGGTACACTATCCTCGCCCCGTGTTCGGCGAGGTGCTTGACCACCGATGCGAGGACGTAGACCTCGTAGACTATCCTGAGGTTAGACCTCATACTGGAGCCCAGCGCGGACCTCGCCTTCGGCGCGTACTCAACGACAGTAGTCTTCCTCCTGAGGAGGTCGTAGGTGTAGAGTGTGATCTTCTTCTTCAGGTGCTCGAGAGGGTCTCTCGAGAAGTCGCTGGTCTCCCTGGGCAGGGCCCAGCCCCTCCCGCCGAGGAGCGCCGTGACCTCGGAGAGCAGGCTGTTCAGCTCCTGTACGTAGCGGCGGGCCCTCTCCACCTCCTCGAGGGGGACGAAGGAGAGGGCGACGCACTCCTGGAACTTGTCCAGCAGCTCCTCGCAGCTCTCGGTGAGCGAGACCCTCGAACCCGGGAGGAGCTTGGCGCACCTCCTCAACTCGGCGAGTGTGTCTGCGCAGTGCCTCATGGCGTTGACGGCGCTGCTCCGGGCCAAGGGCCCACGCCCCTAGACTCCTAGTAGCCGTGCCGGGCTAATAGCCTAGATCCTCCTGGCCGGCGGTGGCGATACCCCGTGGGCCTCCATGGACGGCGGGAACTAGGGCGGACTACGGGGGCCGTCGTTCGCAATGCTCCTTGTACGCCCACCTCAGACCCGGCTCGAATAAAGCGGCCTTCATGAGTTAGCACTAGCTGAAACCAAGAGCCCTCTGTACGAGGAGCAGCAAGAGCGCGGGCGCGATAGCTGAGATAGAGATGAGGAGCCCCGCGAAGAATCTTGCCTCCTCAAGGAGGAGGCTTACGAGATAACGGGGTCTGTGTGGGGGATCTATCAACATTGCCCGCCGAGGGCGTAATGGGGTGAGGTCGAGTACGTGGCCGTTAAGCCGGTGGTGTTCAACGTGTACGGCAGCGCAGGTGGTGGCAACTGTTGCAGAGACCGATGACCCCGGCCTACGTTGTTTAGCCGAGTTCCCGGGTCTCCGATAGGCATGCAGTCCCACGGGAAGGTAAGCCGGTGCACGCAGGGGTCAAGGGCTACTAGAAAAAGCCCTGGAAAAGGGCTACACCGGCCTCGGAGGCCCGGCGACTGCGGCCATCCGGCTAGGGGGCCAACGTAAAAAAAGGAGGGACGCCGAGGGCGGCCGGCCGAACAGTCTCGCCTTACCTAGCTGGGGGAAAACCTCTCGTTGTGGTCTGGCTTTCCACTCTCGTCACACACGTAAAACTTCCTGCCATTTCTTGTGTATTCTTTGAAGAACTTGAGCTTGCCTGATGTAAGCGGGTTTTTATAGCCCCTGACCTCCCCCTCGGCCAAGTCTACGACGTAGAGCCAGTATTCGTGTTTTCCGCTCTCCGCTCGTTCCGCGAATGCCTTTTCGTTCTCGGTGTACACTATGTAGTGACGGCCCTTCTCCGGCCTTCTGAGCGTCTTGAGCTCGATGAACACCGTTTCTTGGGTATCTCTCTTCCTAGCAATGTAGTCAAAGGGGGCTTTCGTATCCCCCACGTAGGTCATCTCGTATCTCGCCTGCAGGACTTTCTCTAGGATCTCCCTGCCGACTTTCTCCACTTCCAGTTTTTCCTCGGTGACTTCGCCTACGCTCACGTAGCTCTCAATAGAGCTGTCAGTCCATTCTCTCCACCACTCTTCTACTATGTTCAAGGGCACAGCTATGACAAGTGGCTTGAACAGCGTTATGCGGAGTTCTTCGGGAGTTCTCGGCCTTAGACTGCTCTTAGTAGCTTCAACGTATTTGGAGAATCCGTGTAGCAGATCCTGTACTGCTTCTCTCAGGAAGTTCTCTACTCTAAGACGTGCTCTTTCCTCAATGCCCTTCCACAGCTCTTCCACAACCTTTGAGGTGGCTCTGCCGACTTCGACGCAGCTGCTGAAGGCGTTCTCTACGCTGTCTAGTAGCTCTTTAACGCCGTAGATTCTCTTCTCACCGCTTTTAGACTCGTCGTGCACTAGTATCCAGCAAACGGCGTTTTCACCGCTTGAAAAGCCCACACACGCCTTTAGAATAACGAGTGGGGCGCTAATTCCACTGCACGCATAAGTGGCACGTTCCTCTTGAATAGCAGAGGCGATCTTCCTTAAAAGGTGCTCAGGAGGCCTTGCATCATCGTAGCCTAGGAGCTTGGCAATCTTTCTCTCAACCCTAATTAGCTCTTCCCTAGACTTAAAGCCGATGGTTTTCTCTAATAGTTGTTCGAGTCGCTGAACAGCTAGTCCTGAACGAGTACGACCCTCTGAGTAAATGTAAGAGACCTGCCCTCCTGCAAATCGCTTCTTAAGCCTCTCCAAGTGACTGCTCACGAGCTCTCCTAAGCCTTCTTCTCTGTCAAGCTTGTACTTGAGCCACATTTCAAAGGGCTTTAACCCAGCCTCTTCAACCACGCCAGAGGCTGGCAGCTCTAGCCCCTCTTTAGTCTTGAGTATGGTAAGGGCGCTCGGAATTATGTAGGCCTTGACCGACTCTGCCAGCTTCCTGTAAAAGGAGTCGAACACGGCTTTTTCAAAGCTGTGGTCTAGTAGCATCAAGTATATTTTCACGTCCCTGGACTGGCCCAGCCTCCAAACTCTCCCAATCCTCTGCTCCAGCTTGACCAGGGACCAAGGTAGCTCGTAATTTATCACGACATTTGCGTATTGGAGGTTCAAGCCTTCAGATGCTACATCAGTCGATACCAAAACGCGGGGCTGGGGTTCAGCAAGCCATTTCTTGATATTCTCTATTGCGTCTTCCGCGCGTCCCTGCGCTTCAAGGTCCCTCCCCGTGATTTTCTTGACCTCGCAACCTAGCTCAGAGCTGATCTTACCGTAGATGTAGTCGGCCGTGTCCGCGTACTCTGTGAAGACCACTACTTTTTCCCCCTTCCCAACGTGCTCTTGCAACAAGTCTAGCAAGGCGCGGACCTTGCTGTCGGTCTCCTCAACGGACTTTGCTAGCTTTGCGAGGTACTCAAACCGCTCTTTAAAGCGCGCCAAAATACGCGCGACTTCGCCCCTGATGAGTTCTTCAGCTTCCTCTAGTAGAGCGTCCGGATCCTTCTCCGCGACGTATTCTTCTTCAGCATAACCCTCTAGGCTTTCAGGAATGCTGGACACGCTTATGCCGCCCTTCTCAGGGGACATAACCTTATGTCGTATTCTATGAAACGTCAACCACCCCGCCCTCGGGCTAGAGAGCCCCCGCTTGTCCACTAAAACCGCGAGTAGGCCGACTGCTCGCTTTACTTCCTCTTTTACTGCGTTCGCCTTCAAGAGTAGCTCCCTTGTCAGCTTGTCGAGGCTGGTGATGTAGTCTTCTTCGTTTTTCGATAGCCCAACGGTCTTTACCTCGAGCTCTGCGTCGACGAATATCTTTTCCTTTTCATACACTTCATTAACTTCTTTCTTGGATCGCCTAAACACGAGGGTGTTAATAGTCTTTGCATAGAAGTCTCTGGGCGCAATCCTTCTCAAGTTATTGACTGCTTCATCCAATAGCTCCAAAAGCTTCACATATTGCTCCTCGTCACCTCTGTGGGGCGTTGCCGACAAGAAGATTACAGAAGCCTCTGGATTATTCTTCACAAGCTCCTTTACGAGCTTGTACCTCATAGTGTCTAGTCCTAGCCTGTGTGCTTCGTCTACGACAATAACTCCCCAGTCGTGCCTGAGCACTTTTTCTTTGTGCTCTCCCTTCTTAACAGTGTCGATTTTGAGGATGAACAGCTCGGGTTCTGCTCCCCCTCCATAGTCGATCAGTTCTAAGTCAGTGAAGGGTTTAAAGCCAAAGCGCCTAGCCTCTTCTCTCCACTGCCCCACAAGGCTTCTTGGGACAAGCACGAGGGCGCTTCTGCGGTGGAAAAGCCCTCTCTCAAAACCCCATTTCACTAGCATTAGCGCTTCAATGGTCTTGCCAAGCCCTATTTCATCAGCTATGAGTGCTCTTATGGGTCTCCTGAGCGCTAGCCTGTAAATAAGCTCGGCTTGGTGGAGGTAGCCTTCGTACCCCCTTAAGCGTAGCTTGAAAAGAGGGTTTTCTTGAAAAAGCTGCGAGAGAAGGAGTTCCAGCGCTCTTCCCACCGTTCTATCGCTACTTCCTCTCGACTCCATAAAGTATCCTCGCTGCCCTCGAAACCCTCCCAAGCGCTCTAATGCCTCCTCGCCTGTATTTCTCCAGCGTTTCCGTGTACCAGAAGTGGATGGTGTAGCCGTCCATTCGCCTGACTACTAGGGCGAGTTTCAGCGCCTTCAACGGAGACTTGGCCCTCAGAGGCCCGTAGAGAGCCGAGAACACCAGCAATCTCTTGTAAAGGTCTTCGTCGTATACCCACAGGCCGCTCTTAGTCTCCTTGACCTTTCCTAGCGCGTCTAGTTGCTTGACCGCGTCTAGCAAGTCGCTCTTTGTTACCTTCAGCTTGCCGATGTCGTTAGCCCCCAGGGCCCCCCTCTTGAAGTAGGCTCTATCTCCTCTGAATAGAATGAACCCCATGAACTCGGAGCTCAAGGCCCTTACACCTCACCAACAATACTCTATCTTAATTCCCCCTCGCTTGAGATTCTCATGAGCGCTTTTTAGCTTGTTCAAGTCCTCTACTACGCCCTCTCCCTGCACTACTAGCTCTAAGCTCGTGAACTTCATGTCAGCAAATAGGCGCATAGCCGAGGAAATGGCCTTAGTCACGGTTTCGACGTCGTCTAGTGTCGCTTCCTCGAACTGAACAATGGCGCGTCTCTTGACTCCGGGGGTTTTCTTGTCGCGGGACTCTACTACAAGTAGCCCGTTTCTTACGAGCTTAACGCCGCGGACATTCGTTTTCAGCACTCCCAACAGGTTCAGTAGGGACATTGGCTCAACTTCACCGGAGACTTTGAGCTGTAACAGCTTCTCGCCTGGCTCATCTCTGCAGAGTAGCTCTCCTCTAACCACCAGCTTCAGCGAGGCTGTGCGTTGCAGGCCCCTGCTAGGAGCAGTAGCCTTAAGTGTAAAGACGTATTCACCTGGCTCTCGGGGGGCCTTGATAACCCACTCTGCCTCGAAGTCTGGCGTGCCCTTACTCGGCTTGACTTCGCCGCTCTGAGGCTCGATCACGACTTCCTCTGCAAAGCCACCAATGCTCCTGACGAGAATCCTGGCGGTAACCAGCTCCGGTAGCTCCGAGATCCTGAACTCCTGAATCGGTGGCTCGATCTTTAGGTCGAAGCCTCGCCTCTCCACGACTTCGCGGGTCTTTACTTCAGAGTTAATGAACACTAATATGTAGTCCTCCGGGAACTTGCTTTTCAGCTCATAAATGGGGACTTCGCTACCATCGCGCACTACTACGTAGTACCGCCTTTCTATGGTATCGCCTACCACTTTCTCTTCTACAGCGCTACTCAGCTCGCTTATCTGCCTCTCTGCCGCCTCTTCTTGCGGCAGTACGACGTCTGTATCCTTGATCTCGCCCAAGAGCTTCTCAGGGCGCTCTCCATCGATAGGCTTGAAGTAGACCCTACCCTCTCTCTCAATTCCAATTAAGAGCTTGCTTAATCCGTCTCTAATGGCATCTTTAATATAATTTGCACGAATCATTGGGAAGGCTGGATTCTCGAGGAAGGCGTTTACTACGTCTTGGACGCTTATTTTCATTGTCCACTTCTGAGTACTCCCGCCACTAAAGTAGTACAATAGAGTCTTGAAGTCTGCTTCCTCCCGCTTAATGGCCTTACCTGCATCTATTAATGCTTTCTCAGCGAGTTCTACTAGGGTTCTGTCCGCTGGTGTCGTTACTCTGCGTACTCTCACGACATTAGTGCCCCTGTCCTTATCGACGTCGGGGTAGGCGATTAGGTTGAAGTAGCCAGCGACGAGGCTCTCGCGGAGGCTGTTCTCCAAGCCTTCTTTTAGGCTCCTCAGCTCCTCTCTGATGTACTTAAAAGACTTAGAGTCAACTTCCTTCTTGAGAGTTTCCATTAGTCGATCGCATGCCAAAACCTTCTTTGCTTTCTTTAGAATTTCGCGCCACGCATCGGCCTTGTTAGAGAGCAACACTGCTATGGAGTTTGCATACCTTCTCGGCGACTTCTGAGCGCCCGACTCCTTGTAGTACACCAAGTCATAGAGCACTCCCTCAGTGTATGCTCCTTCCTCTACCTCGGGAAGAGGCGGTGCGATTACTACTAGCATGTACTCCATTGGATCCCAATCCAAGAGCGCTGGCTCCTTGAGCACTACAGGTTTGGCTTTGAAGAGCACTGCTTCCGGCCATTCTCCCCTCTTCTCGCGCGGTTTTGCAAGCAGGCTCTCTAAGGTATTCATGACAAGGCTCAATGCCGTGAGATCGTCGATCGTCTCGGCTTCTTTCTCTACGCGCTCCCATACGTCGATCAGTCTCGTGACCCAGTATCGACCTTCTATTCCATAGAAGTGTGGCACCCTGTACTCAATATCGCCTGCTGCGAGCTTGTCCAGCAAGTCAGCCGCTACAGTTGGGTTTATATAGTACTGCTCGTACCTGAGCGGGTCGTACACTCCTGTCACGACCTCCTTTTTACTTGGAAACTCGTCTCTAGGCTCTAAGTGCGGGTCGTACACGTAGGTTCTTAAGAACGCGTATAAGACCAGCCTATACGCGAGGTCTCGAAGCGCCTCGGGATTGAGACCTCCCATAGGCGGTATTTCCCTTATCTTGTTGACGACTTTTGTAAGGACTAGATCGAATTTTGCGTAGCTTTCAGTGATTATTGCCGTTCTGATTTCCTCTACCCGTGGGTCTATGTCTGTGGGCATTACGAGCAGGACGTTTTCCCGCTTCTTGTACAGGTTTCTGAGGACTTTTCGCGCAATTCTGAGCGCGTCTCTAGTTTTCTGCAGGTTCCTGTTCCTCTCGACGAGCTCCTGCAGGGTCACTATAAAGAGCGGATGGAATGGATAGGACTTTTCGAGCTCCTCGGATTTGTCCTCGACAAACTGCTGGTACTCCACGGCAAGGCTTCTCAGCCTCTTGGTGGCGAGGTGCGCCCCCTCCTCTTTTACTTCGCTGAAGAGCCTCTTTCTCAATACGCCTGCGAAGTCCGTGCTCGTGGCTATGGGCCTCTCTACTCTAATGGCGACTCTAGTCACTTCTCTCTCAACTCGCCTAACGAAGTCCTCGTAGCCTACCTCGCTCTCTAAGCCTCTCTCGGTCGGCTCGGCAGGCAGGCTCATCACAACTACGACGCCGGCCTCCTTTACGCACTCGGAGAGCATTCTCAGAAATATCACAACCTGCTCTGCGTACTTGGCAAACGCGTCGGTGGCTCTAAACCTGTTGTAGTATGGCCCGAGCTCGTCTATGAGCACTAGAACCCTCTCGCCGGATAATACTTCGAGCAACTTGCTCTTCTCGGGCGATACCAACTTCTCGTCGTAGTACCTGATCTTCTCGTACTTGTCGCGCCCGATTTTCAAAGCCAGGTAGCCCCAGAGCGTCCTGACCTCCACATCGCCTTCTTTGAGCTCCTCGCCGGGGATGGGCGAGGGCGCTGTTTCGCGGCTTGTTCCATCAATTACAACCACGTGCACGCCCCTCAGCGCTTCGCTCAGCTGCTTCACCCTCTCGGTCCCCTCGACCTCGGCTACTACACGAGTGAACTCTGGGCTACCAGGGTTCCTGGCTAGGTGGTAGAGCAGTACCATTGAGTGGGTCTTGCCGCCACCGAAAGCCGAGGGGAGCACGATGAGCCTGCCGCTTCCCGAGGCGAGTGCTTCAAGAACCTCTCTCAGCAACCCCTTCATAGAGTCTGTTAAGTGCGTGCTCTCCACGAACTTCTTTGAATCAACGTATATCTCGGGTGCACTGCCTAGCACTACTTCAGATAACGAGGGCGCCACCTTGTCGTCTAGGGACCTGTCGAACACGTCTTCCCTGATGCTCGCGTACTTCCACAAGCCCACTTCACTCATTTCGAGTCACCTCTTTCAAGCCCCAGGAGCCCCAGGTGGTGGAGCACACGCATGCAGCTCACCCTCTCTGGATCTCCCTCGGGCAGGACGGCGTAGAGCACGCGTGCCAGGTTTATTGCATCATATACTTTGGGAACCCTCGCTTTAAGCTCTTCAACGAGCTTCTTGAACTGCTCACTGGTCAGCTGCAGGGCCTTCATCTCGAGATAGTGCAAAACGTCCACTGGTGTCTTGAAGCTGTCCGGCTTAGACGGGTCTACCCTCTTCTCTGAGAGTAGGACCTCAAGGGCCCTCGCAATGCCAGAAGCTGTGGGCTCAGCCGGCTCGGGCTCGAAAAGCTCGAGCTCTTCTTTGACCTTCTTCAGTATCCCGCTGGCAACCAAGTTATCTACCCTCAGGCCGCCGAATACTCCAAGCAGAGACGCGTAAGTCCTGTCCACCCTGCCCCTCTTGAACCCCTTCTTCTCGACCTTACCTCCTTCAGCCCTCGTGGTGACCTTCAGCGCGAGGTACGATGACGAGTAGGGGTCTAGGGGTCTCTCGAGCCCGGCGTGCTTGAAGATGCCCTCGACCAGGCCCCTCAGCGCTAGTGGAAATATTTCTTGCTGGACTAGCTCGTGTGTTTCTCTTTCGGGTACTAGTTTAGAAGATGTGAAAACACTCAGCACAGCGCTCAGAGACCTCAGGAACAAGTTAATGTCCGGTGTAGCGCCGCCTTTTACGGCTTCTTCAACGGCCTTCGCGGCCTCTTCAAGGGCTCTCCGCCTGGCCTCGGATACGTGCATTAGCCTCTGCTCGCCCTGCGGCTTCCTCCAGGCTACCACGACCGAGGCGTCGAGGGCCACCTTGCCGCGCGCCGTGACCCTCTGCTCGCTCTCGGTCGCCAGGGCGAACGCCGCCGTGACCATCAAGCCAGCTTTTTTCCAGCCCGCCTCCAAGAGGGCCGCCCACGCCTCGGGACTAGTGTGCGCGTAGTACGTGACTACGAGCCCATCGTCCTTGAGCAGGCGCGAGATCGCGGCAAAGGCCCTGCCGAGCTTGTCGACGAAGTCGGCGTCAGAGCCGGCTTCGACCCCGTTTAGCTCCTTGAAGAACCTGGCCCTACCCTCGCTGACGCTGACCTCTAGGGGGGCGAACTTCTCCCACTGAGTCCTCACCTCGACGTAGCTCTTGCACTCCTCGTCAAGGCACTCAAAGAAGGCCTCCCTGTCGAACCTCGGCTTCAGAGCACCGGCATCAACATCGCTCAAGGCCCTCTTGAGCCACACGTAGTAGAAGTCGCTGAGCTCGGCATACGCAACGTCGTCCCTGTAAGGCGGGTCCGTGACGATCAAATCAAACCTCTCGCCCTCAAGCTTACCTAAGACGGTGGCATCGTCGAGCAGAACCCTAACCCTACTAGGACTACCACTAACAGCAGAGACGAGATAAGACAAACCATCAATAGAATTTTCTAGGTTTCTTGACCATGTTCCGGTAAATTGAGCAGATAATAAACTATCAGCCCAATTCCATGTCATGGCTATACCTCTTACTGAAAAACTTTCCTCAAATTTTAACCATCCAGGATTCCATCTATTGACAATTGAGTTAAAATCGGCATATTTGATTAACGCTATTGCCAGGTATGTTGTCACTGCTTCCGCGTACTTGTGTGCTTTCTCTCTGTCCCAGCCTTCTCTCAGCTTCTCCTCCTCGACCCTCCTCCCGGCCTCCCTGACCAGCTTGACGAGCTTGACCAGGGTTAGGAGCTGGCGCGGGTTGAAGAGCTGATGCCATTTGTCTATGATATGAACTGGGAATCTCAGCCCACCTCCTATGTTTCCGTATGGTGGTATTGGCTCTGTCGGTATGTCTGGGTCTCCCCACATCTGCCTCAGCTTCACAAGCGCCCTCCACAGCTTATCGTCGTCCTGAGCTGTCGCGGGCTCGAACTCCAAGTCCTTGCCGGCTACCTTTACTTTAACCAGTAGCCTCGGCCTCGCCTTGCTCTTCTTCAAGTCTTCTAGCGTAATCTCGCCGTTGAGGTACTTCTCTAGCGCCTGGTTCCAGCTCCTCAGGGCCTCCTTCACATACCACTGGTCTCCTCTACCCGGCATAACCCTGTTGCAGTGCAGGCACCTGGCCACCTGGCTTCTCGCGTCTATGTTGGCTTCCGGGACCCTGTAGGAGCCCCTGGTGGTCTTGACGGTGCCCTCGGAGACCTCGGCGGCTATCGTCTTCGAGCCCAGCTCCTTGTTCAGGTCTACTACCCTCACTTCAACGCGGTCTCCCACGGCTACCGGCTCCATCCAGGCGAGCCTGGTGTAGCGCCCCGTACTGGAGTCCCTTACTCTCGCCAGCCACCAGTTGCCCACTAGCGGCGTGTACCTGCCGCAGAAGGGGCACTCGACTTCCCAGGTCCCGATGTAGACTGCGGCGTCCTCGTCGTACAGCTCCTTGATGTCGGGGTCCTCCCTCAGCTCCTTGACGACCCACTCCCCCCACTTCTTGGCGTCCTCCACTAGCTCTCTTGCGAGCCCCTCGTCCACGGCCCACTTCGGTATCTCGAGAACCGCCTTCAGGAAGACGTACGCTGACGGCAGGAGCTCCACGGCCACTACTTCGCCAACCCCCAGCCTCACGGCCTCGAGGGGTATCGAGCCGAAGCCTGCGAAGGGGTCCAGTAGCTTGACCTTGAGAAACCTCTCCCTGAGGCCTTGCGGGACGCGGGGGTTCACGCGGTGGGGGACCTTCTCCGAGTCCAGGCCCGTGACCCTGTAGAAGTCGGCTACGCTCGCCTCCGGGCCTAGTAGTGCTGCGGCGACGATGCTCCTGGCGCCGATCAGGGGCTTCCTAGTCCACCAGAAGACCATCTCCCAGAACTCCGGCCTGCCGCCACCCGTTTTCTCCCGAGCGGACTCCTCGTCAACAACAGCGCTTACTGCTGCAAAACGCGCTGATTCCAGGAAAGAAAGAGGAGCGTTGCCCGAGGTCAGGTGTACCCCCGCGTAATATTTGAGAGGGGTGCGGTAATAAGGCTTACGCGAGAGCCAAAAGGTCTTGGCGATCCGCCGAGCAAGGCTAGGCCGAGCCGGAGTAATGTGGGCCTGCCGGTCATCGCGGCGAGCCTCACTTCAACACCGTCCCTGCTCTTTCTGAGCAGTACTTCGGCGAACCCTCTGAGAGAAATCAAGAGGGGGCGGAGACCCTGCTCGCGTCTCGAACAAGCTCGAGGACGAGACCTCCCCGGCGCTCATGTCATGGAATAATCTTGAGCAGGGGCAAGCGAGCCACCGCCACACGTGGACAGCCCCGGTAGTCTGGACAGTACTCGAAGCCCAGGTAATCAAGAGGTGAAGCCGAGAACTCCGCATTTGTCCCTTGTCATCTACAACAGGGTTAACGGTGTCTTGGGTTCCGGCGTCGCCAGCTGGCAAAAGACTATAAGCTCGCTTTTCAATTTGCACTACTAGATGGCGGGGGTTTGGTTGGCTGGGGCGGGAAGGTACGGCTGTATCGTGTTAACAACCCGAGAGTGGTTTGACAAGTGCCTCGACGCCCGTTGCGAAGTTTTTCAATTTCCTCCCGGCAGTCAACCTCCAGGGATTAACAATCTTACTGAGGGTAGCGTGTGTCTAGTGCTGGCGAAACCATCGCTAGGAAGTCCTAGGAGCGAGTGGGAATTCCTCGGGGAGTTCACAGTTGAAAAGGTTGCCCGCGTCGATGCCGGCGAGTTCGAAGAAAAGTACCGTGCGCGTGCCGTTGAAGTTGGCGAAGCACCCTTCCCGAGAAATGGAGAGTCGACCTGGGTCATACAGTTCAGCGGGCTAACTGCGTATGAAAGGCCTGTAAAGCTGGGAGAGTGTAGCGACATCGGCCACAGGGGAGGAGACCTCTAAGTGAGTGGCAAATACACGGCTTCACGCTCATAAGACCCGGGATCATCGATACTATTATCAATGGCATAAGAGACAAGGCGGCGGGTGTTCTCGTCGCCACTGCTAGATTTGACGTGGAGTCTCCGCGAGAAAGAGGCTACACCTCCGAGACCCCGAGTCATCGCAGGCTTGTGGAAATGATTCGCGACATAGGGGAGTGGCTGGGCTTCGTAGTTGAGGTAAATGAGGAGACGCCTGATAAGGCCTATAAACTGGATGTTACCTGGAGAGACGCCCCCGGGCACGCTCCACTCAAGGCTTTCGAAGTAGACGTCAAGGGAAACGTCGACATGGCGCTGGCCAGGTTGGCGCACGCAAAGGATATTTGGAACTGCGAGCAACTGTACCTAGTCGTAAGCGACGTGGCCAAAGCCTCAAGAGTCATGAACCTCGTCGAGCCGCGCCTTAGGGGCTCCTTTGCGAAGATAAAAGACAGGCTCACCGTGTTGGGCTACGAGGACATAGTAAACCTCCACAGTAGTCTGAAGACATGGCAAGACCTCATTAAGAAGCTGTCGAAGAGGTGAGGCGAGACATTCACATAAAAGCCGATCACTCTCCGCATAACACATAGCTTCATAGAGAGACCTAGCTAGAGCAATCGCCAAATTGGCTCGTCTGTAGGGGCGGAATAGTTGTGTTTACTTTCTTGAATGGTCGAGCGCGTCCCCTTCTGTAGGCCCTTTGCTCTCTCCGTATGTGTAGACTGTCCCGAACGGCGTTACGCAGGACCTGGGCGTCCAAGCGTAGTCTCTGAGGTCTGCCACTCCGGGCTTCTCTGTCCTCCCGTGAGAGTACTCCAAGGCATGGGGTGGACCGCGCTAGCTGGCCCCTGCTCTCAGCAGCCCTAGGGGGTTTAGCACGGCGCCTATGTCGCACAGCACCACTGCCATAGCGCCTAGTTCCGGCCTCAGAGAGGCGCCGTAGCTACACAGCGCTCCGGCTGCAAGGGGTGGTAGGGCGACGTTGTACACGAACGCCTACGCGTGGTCCTCCGCTAACCTCGCCTCCACTTTTTCGCCTAGCTCCACGACGAGGGTGAGGTCCGCGGCCACGACCAGACCTTGACCCTTGTGGAGGTCACCCTGTTCATCCTGCGCGGGGTCCCGACCCTCCTCAACCAGCTGCTTCACCCTCGGGGTGGGTCCCTGTAACGCTTAAAAGGCTGTAATCTTGTAATACTGTAATGGGGTAAACATGAGCGGGGAGAGTTTCTCGGAGAAGACGAAGGAGTTCCTGGCTAGGGTCAGGGGGCTTGTCTCCGAGACGGAGAGGCGGTTCGAGGAGCTCTACAGGGAGGGTAGGGAGGGCGAGGCGGTCAAGGCCCTGGCAGAGGGCCTGGAGAAGATCGCGAGGGAGATCGCCGAGATCAGCAAGTTCCTAGAGGCCAGCCTCGGCCAGGCCCGGGGGGAGGGGTTGGAGAGGGAGGTCGAGGAGTTCAAGTCGAGGATCGAGGCCGAGCTAGACGAGCTTAGGAGGCACATCGACAAGGTGGTGTCGGAGCACAAGGGGAGGGCGGCTGCAAAGGCCGCGGAGCTCAGCAGCGCGTTCTCGAAGATGGTGGAGGAGGCGCTCAGGCACACGGCGAGGACGGCCGAGGACGCCTTCAAGAACCTACGCGAGGTCTTCAGGGAGGTCACGAGGGCGGTGGCCGAGACCGTGGTCGTCTCGGCCAGGATCCACAGCAGCGACCTGGAGCTCATAGACAGGCTCGTCGACGCCGGTGTATTCAAGAGCAGGAGCGAGGCCGTGGCCTACTTCACGAGGAAGGGGATCGAGGCTAGCAGGGACTGGATAAACAGGGCCCTCGAGCAGGCCGAGAGGATAAGGGAGCTGAAGAGCAGCCTGAGGAGGGAGGTCGAGGGCTACCTGGGGAGGCAGTAGAGACCTCGGGGAAAGACGCCCGCCGGCGGCCTGTCGGAGTTAGGGGTTGGCGCAGGGGGCTCTCTAGGGCGACAAGTGCTCTTTCAGCTCTCTGAGCAGCCTCACCCTCACTTTGTTTGTGACGACGACCAGGCCGGCCGCCGCGAGCGCCTTGAGCAGGTCCCATGGTATGAATATGAGCACACCGGACACGAGCCCCGCCACCACAGCTGCGGCCAGGCTGGTCCTAGCCACAGCCGCGAGCCACGCCGCCAAGTAGGCGTAGCCGGCCGCGTAGATCAGGAGAGTGGAGACCAGCGAGGACAAGACGAGCTTCCTGGGGGTCAGGACCCTACCGGACGCCAGCCTCCCTCCCACGAAGCTGGCCAGTTGGAAGCCCAGCAGGTAGCCGAAGGTGGGCGAGAACACGTATGCGGGCTAACCCCCGTAAGCAAACACCGGTAGGCCCGCTAGGCCGAGGGCGGTATACGACAAGACGGGCCTCCAAGCCCTCTCCCTCAACACGAGGATGATGTAGAGGAGTACGAGTGTCTGCAGCGTGAACGGCACGGGGGACAGCGGGGTCACGAAACGGGCCTTGCTCGAGGCTGCGAGCGCTAGGACGCCGAGGGCGACCTCAAGGAGTGCGTACCCAGCCCGGGCCGAGACCTCAATGTACTCCTGTCGCGACAAGGCCCCGCACCCCGGTGTCTCTACAGGGGGGCCTGGGTTAAAAAGCGGTGTGAGGTGAGAAGGGGAAAAATGGTAGGGGTTTAAGGTGCTCCCGGCAGCGGCTTCGGCGTGGAGACCTCCTGCTGGAATGTGTCGGCGTTGGTCTTCGTCACCACGACTGTCGGTGTGGGGATCCAGTCTGCGGGTGGGTTCCAGTTCTGGGTGACCCTGTAGTACGCGGCCAGGACACCCCAGTAGCCCTGTAGGAAGGGCGACTGGGCTATCGTGGCGTACATCTCACCCGCTTTCACGGCGGCGATAGCGTCTGGGATGGCGTCGTAGCCCACTACTATGATGTCCTTGCCCGGCGTGAGCCCGGCCCCTTTGATGGCCTGTATAGCGCCGAGCGCCATCTCGTCGTTAGCCGCTATCACCGCGTCCACTTTCTTAGCGGCTAGTATCGACTCCATCTTGCTCAGGGCCTCGTCCCTCCTGAAGTTGGCCACCTCCTCCGCTACGATCACGACCTTACCCTGCGATACAAGCGGGTCTAGGACGTTGTGGAAGCCCTTGTTCCTGTCAATGGCGGCGGTAGTGCCCGGGATACCGTTGAGTATCACGACATTCCACGGAGTCGGCTTACCGCTCGCTGTGAGGGCCTGGATCAGCGCGTTAGCCGCCTGCTCAGCGCCCTTAACGTTGTCGGTACCGATGAAGACGAACCTCAGGGTCTTGTCGGCGACGTCACGGTCTGTCGTCACAACGGGTATGCCAGCACTCTTAGCCTTGCTCAGGGACGGCTGGATGGCCTGTATGTCCGTGGGGTTGACGACGAGGGCGCTGAACCTCTGGCCCACAGCCGTCTCTATCTGGTTGGACTGGAGCGAGGGGTCGTCTTTAGCGTCGTAGACCACCATCTCTATGTTGACCCCCTTGTTCTTGAGCTCGGTTACAGCCGCTTGAGCACCGTCGCGTAGAAGCGCGAAGTACGGGTTGCCCAAGTTGCTTATGAAGAGGCCTACCTTGATCCCAGAGGGTCTCTGGCTACTGTAGTACCAGTACGCGAGCCCGCCGGCAATGGCGATGACGACAATAGCTATAATGACGTAGGTTATGGTTTTAGACAGAGCCTTACCCATAGGACTCAACTGTCGCACTTTAAATAACTAGTTCAGCCAGGTAGTATATAAGTCTAACCGGAACATGAGTTCGCACTTATAGAGATAGAAAATAGAAATAGAAGACGTGTTTACCGAGGTAGCCTCACTTGACGTAGCGTAGCCCGCGGGTGAGCGTGAGGGCCGCTACACCTAGTATGAAGCCTTTGACCACCCACTGGAGGTACGGGTTCACTCCGAGGAGGATGAGTATGTTTGATATCAATGTCAGTATGTAGGCTCCTATGAACGAGCCCACGGGCGACCCGACACCGCCTGTGAGCTGTATCCCGCCTAGCACCGAGGCCGCAATGGCGTCGAGCTCGCTACCGTAGCCTGTCCACGGGTAGGCGGCCTGGAGCCTGGCGTTCATCATCAGGCCGGCGATGGCGTAGAGAGACCCCGCTATCGTGAACACGGCGATCTTTACGTTGTCCGCGTTCAACCCGGAGTACCTCACAGCCTCCTCGTTGCCGCCTATAGCGTAGACCTTCAAGCCCAGCGTGGTCTTCTTCAGTATGAAGTACGTTAAGGCGGTGAAGGCGATGAACAGCCAGACCATGTTGGCGAGGCCTGCTGTCTCGTCTGTAAGCCACTCGTAGCCCACTAGCCCGTATATAGACGTCCCGCCCGTCACGAGGAGGACCAGGCCTCTAGCGGCGACCATAGAGGCGAGCGTCGCGACGAAGGACGGGATCTTCGCCTTGGTCACGGCCAGGCCGTTGACTAGGCCGATCAAAGCGCCCACTCCGACCCCGATCAACGCGCTCAGTATTACGGGGAACCCGTAAACGTTGCTCGCGAGTGCGGCTATTAGGCCTGCGAGCGCCATGGTCGAGCCGGGCGAGAGGTCGATACTCCCCATCATGATGATCATGGACTCGCCAAGGGCGAGCATGACCAGTGGCGAGGCCTGTAACAGCAGGATCTTCTGGTTGTAGACCGTTAGGAAGTAGGGCGAGATCACAGCTGAGGCGAGGTACAGGACTACCAGCGCGACGAGCGGCTTGGACTCCTCGAGAGACAGAAACTTCCTCACGAGAGCAGACAGGCTGGTCCCCTTTAAGCCCACGGCTCAACCCCCGTAGCCGGACATCAACTTCACGACCTTGTCTCTACTTACTTCTCCTCTACGTAAATAACCCTTGACCTCCCCCTTGTACAAGACGAGGATCTTGTCGGAGAGCGTGAGGGCTTCGTCGACGTCGGAGGTGGCCAGGATGATCGAGTGTCCCTCCTCGGACAGTCTGGCAATGATCCTCCTGATCTCCACCTTAGCGCCGATGTCTATGCCCATCGTAGGCTCGTCGAATATGAGTATCCTAGACCTGCGCGCCAGCGCCTTGGCTATGACCACCTTCTGCTGGTTCCCCCCGCTCAGGTTAGACACCTTCGTGTACAAGGAGGGCGTCTTGATGTTGAGCCTTCTAACCCAGTCGCCGGCTATGGCCTCCTCTAGGACTCTTTTCCTGACGAACCTCGCGACCAGGTCTATTGACGGCAGTAGGATGTTGTCTTTCACGCTCATGAGAGGTACTATGCCCTCCAACCTCCTGTTCTCGGGGAGGTAGAAGATCCCCAGTTTCGCGGCGTCGAGGGGGCTCCTTATCTCCACCCTCCTCCCCTCGACCCACACCTCTCCAGAGACCACCCTCTGCATACCGATAAGCGACTTAGCCAGCTCGGTCTTACCAGAGCCTAGGAGGCCTAGGACCCCCAGTACCTCGCCCCTCATCAACTCGAAGCTGATGTTCCTGAGAGGCACCTCGGAAGGCCTAGTCGGCTGCGTGCTCAGGTTCTTGACTACTAACAGGGGGTGCCCTGCGGTCTCGGCGGCTGGTTTATAGGCGTAGAACTCTGACAGGCTCCTCCCCAGCATGAGGGAGACCACCTCGGACGCGCTGGTCTCCGAGACCCTCTTAGTGGCTACCTTCACCCCGTCGCGTAGCACGGTGACCCTGTCGGCGATCCTGAAGACCTCGTCGATGTAGTGCGTTATGTACACAACAGCCCTCCACCTCGACTTCAGGTCTCTTATCACGCTGAACAACCTCTCCACCTCGCCGGGTGTGAGGGCGCTTGTGGGCTCGTCGAGGCAGATCACCTTTGCGTCCTCCGCGAGCGCCCTAGCTATCTGCACCAGCTGTTGCTCCCCTACCCCGAGGTCTCTCAACTTCGTAGAGGGGTCGACGTCCAAGCCGACCATTTTAAGGTACTTCGAGGCGTAGTCGTCCAGCTCCCTCTTACTTACGACGAAGCCGGACGTGCGGCCGCGCGACATTCTCGACACGAATATGTTCTCCGCTACTGTGAGGTTCGGGTAAACCATGAGCTCCTGGTGTACAAGAGTAATACCGTGCCTCTTAGCGTCGGCCGGGCTCCTGATCCTCACCTGCCTCCCGTCGACGTAGATCTCGCCTCTGTCAGGGGGGTGTATACCGTTCAGTACCTTGACGAGCGTGGACTTCCCGGCCCCGTTCTGCCCCACTACGGCGTGGACCTCGCCGTACATGACGTCGAAGTCGATGTTGTTTAGAGCGACGACGCCCGGGAAAGTCTTGGTCAAGTTGACGGCTTTGACCGCGGGGGGTGTGCTCATCTAGGCCACCACGACCGGCTCGTACTCCTGGAACTCCCTCCTCTGTGTGAAGACGTCTAGGTCGGCCTTCCACGGCAGCCCAGTCTGGGCGCCCGGCTTCGTCACCTTTATAGCAGCTGCCGCGACGCCTATTTTCACGGACTCCGGGAGGGGGAGGCCTGCGGCCAGGCTGTACGCCAGGCCGGCGTTGAACGCGTCCCCCGCACCAGTCGTGTCCACGACGCTCACCCGGAACGCCGGGAACAACAGCGCGTAGTCTCTCGCGACGAGGACTGCGCCCTCGGACCCCATCGTCACAACCACGTGTTCTACACCCATTTCAATCAGCCTCTGACCAGCCTCCACCGCGCTCTTTACGTCGGTCACCCTTACACCTGTGAGCAGCGAGGCCTCCGACCTGTTGGGCGTGATAACGTCTACGTGTCTCAAGACCTCTCCCCGCAAACTGCTTGCGGGAGCGGGGTTTAACACCACGTAGTCGACGTACTCGCCCGCCTTCGCGAGCGAGTACTCGACGAGCCCGAGGGGTATCTCCAGCTGGGTCAGGAACACCTTGGATGCGGAGAGAGCCGGCTCAGCCCTGTCTACGTCCTCTCTCGACAAAGCGTAGTCCGCCCCGGGGTCGACGGCGATCATGTTCTCGCCCGTCTCGTCGTTGACGTAGATAACAGCTACACCGGTCTCGTGCTCGTCGGAGAACGCGATGTAGGAGGTGTCGACGTTGTTAGACTTGAAGTTGTCGACGAGCATCGCGCGGAAGCTCCTGCCGATCTTACCCACCATGAAGGTCTTTAGCCCTAGCCTGCCGCAGCCCACGGCCTGGTTGGCGCCTTTACCCCCGGGGAGTATCGTGAACCCGTGCCCGAGTGTTGTCTCGCCCGGGTGTGGGAACCTCTTAACTCTAATTACGAAGTCCACGTGTATACTACCGAGGACTGTTATCATGAAGCTCACGTTGACAGACTTGAAATAACTCTATAAACTCGTGTGATATATACGTTAGCTCTTTTTACTACATGCGGTACCCAAGGTGGGCTGCGGCCCCACTCCTAGAAGGGGACGCCGGCGACTAGGGCTATGTTAGAGTACGGCGTGTACTCGCCTGTCCTCACCACGAATCTGGACGAGGCCACGTATACGGCCTTGAACTCCTCGTGGGGCACGTACTTCAGCTCGAAGTTCTTCCACGACGCCTTGTTGGCCTCGATCAAATCGAGTACCCTCTTGTGCACCTCGGGGTTACGGTCCTTTATCTCGTTGGCTAGAACTGCCTTCTCGACCACCACGTTCCTCAACACCACCTCCAAGACCTCCAGGAACCTCGGTCTACCCGGCGCGAACGCCAGGTCTATCCTCTTCTTCCCAAGCGGTACGGGGAGCCCCGCGTCTGCGATAACGAACACGTCTGTGTGCCCGAGCTTAGACAGCTCGTAGAGGAGCTCGGGGTGTATGATCTGGGACTTCAACAACGCCTCCACCCAACTTCATAATCTGCCCCCAAGCTATATTACTGCAACCCCGGGCCGCCGCCCTCGAGAGAGAGCACCAGGTAGCTCTCACCCAAGAGCTCCCTCCCGAGAATTCTCCCGACATGCTCGCGGTCCGTGACCAGCGCTCTCCGCTTGCTCACCAGCTCCCTGAAGACGTCCTCGGGGAGTACCTCCCTCGCCCTCTCCGGGCTCATCGAGGCCTCCTCTACGCAGTGGTGGATGTCAGCTATGAAGTGCCTGGGGAACGGGGGCCTGTACTCCCTCGGGGTGCACTTGTAGACTCTCACAACCTCACTCGCTGTACGCCACCTCGCTCTTGACCTTCTTCTCGACTAGGCCCTTGAAGAGGGCGACGGCGTACAGTATGCTCTCGGGCCTAACGGGGCAGCCCGGGACGTAGTAGACGCCGTCCACCTTCACCCCGCGGGCCTCGAGGACCTTGAGCAGCTCCCTCACCCCGCCTATCGTCGAGTAGGTGTCGTGCCATATACCGCCGCCGACGCCGCACGAGCCTAGCGCTATGATGTACCTGGGCCTGGGCATGGCCTCTATCGCGTTGACGACCTTGGGGAGGGCCTCGATAGTCACTGGGCCGGTTAAGAGTATCACGTCGGCCTGCCTGGGCGAGGGGACGAGCTTGACGCCGAACCTCTCCGCGTCGAACCACGGCGTGAGGGCGTCGAGTACCTCGATATCGCAGGCGTTGCACCCACCGGTGTTGAGGTGGTATACCCATATGCTCCTCTTGACGCTCTCAGACACCGCCCCTCCTCCTCGCGGCCGCCTTCAGCACTCTCGCCCTCCGGCACTCCGGGCACTCGTTGGCGTAGTACTCCGACACAGCGGACTTCTCGGTCACGTACTCGACCATCCTCCTCGTGGCGAACCCGCTGCCGCACTCCCGGCACTCAGCCCTCCTGTGGACCGTGTAGTTGAAGAGGTCCTCCACCTTGTCGGTGGCGAGCTCGAACTCACGCGTGCCGACGATTGCCTTGACAGGGCAGACGTCGACGCACCTCCAGCAGAATATACACCTGCCGACGAAGTACCTTATCACGAGCCTGTCGGGGGACTCCATGAGCTCCAGTGCGTTGGGCGGGCAGGCCTTGACGCACGCCCCACAGCCTATGCACTTGGACGCGTCTATCTTGATAGCCCCCCTGAAGTCGCTCGTGACGAGAGGCTCCTGGTAGGGGTACTTCACTGTGACCCTCCCCTTCTCCGAGGCGACGACTATCAGCTCCACTGGCTTGAGTACTCTCACCACGACGCCCCCACCTCCAGCCTCTCCACCACCCCGTCGTCCCTTACGACGACTACGCGGTCGGTGCACGAGAAGCACGGGTCTATACTGGCGATGGTGAGCGGGGCGTCCGCGAGTCGCTGGTCCCTCAGCATGACCTTTAGAGCCGGTATGTTCGCGTAGGTCGGGGCCCTGACCCTCCAGCGGTAGGGCCTCCCGTCACCCGTGAGGACGTAGTGTATGTCGCCGCCCCTTGGGGCCTCCACGACCTGGACGCCCACTCTGCCCGGGGGTATCTCGACCTTTTCGGCCATGATCGGCCCCTTGGGCAACTTGTCGAGCAGCTGCTCTATGATCGAGACGGACTCGAAGACCTCCTCCACTCTCACGAGGACCCTCGCCATGTTGTCGCCCTCGGTGTAGACGGGTACTCTGAACGAGGCGTACTTGTAGGCGGCGTAGGGCAGGTCCCTCCGCGCGTCCTTGTCTATCCCCGAGGCCCTAGCCACGGGCCCCTCGACCCCCAGCCTCCGCGCGTCCTCCTTGGGGAGTAGGCCGGTGCCCGCCAGCCTCCTCTTTACGTTGGGGGCCGAGACAGCGATCTCGACGACTCTCTTGAAGTCCTTGACGAGCCCCCCTAGCTCGGAAAGCACCTTGCTCTTCTTCTCCTCGTTGATGTCCCTCCTCACGCCCCCCACGAGGTTGATCCCGTAGGTCTTCCTACTGCCGGTCAGCGTCTCTGCCAGCACCATGGTCCTCTCCCTGACGCGCCACATGTGCATGAAGCCCGCGTCGTAGCCCAGTAAGTGGAAGGCGACGCCTAGTAGTAGCAGGTGGCTGTGGAGCCTCTCGACCTCCAGTACTATAGACCTTATGAACTGCGCCCTCTCCGGGACGTCCACCCCCGCGGCCTTCTCCACTGCGAGGGCGTAGCACGTGCTGTGCTCGAAGCCGCATATCCCGCATATCCTCTCCGCGAGGAAGTTGACCTGCTGGTAGTTCATCCTCGACTCCGCGAGCTTCTCAATACCCCTGTGTACGTGGAACCCCCTGTACCTCACGTCTACGACCCTCTCCCCCTTGACGTAGAGCTCGAAGTACTCCGGCTCGTGCAGCGCCGGGTGGTAGGGGCCGAGCGGGACTGTGCCCACCTCCTTCCTCAGCGCGACCCTCTCGCTCCTCGCGAGCGAGACGTCGGGCCTGCTCTTGTAGTCGAACTCCTTCCTCAGGGGGTGGACGCCCTCGGGCCACCAGTAGGGTAGGACGAGCCTCTCCAGCCTCCTCCCCTCGAACCTTATACCCAGCATGTCCCAGGCCTCGAGCTCGCACCAGTCGGCCGCCGGGACCACGTCCGCGATGCTCGGCGCTACGGGGTTCTCAGGGTCTAGGTAGGACTTCAACGCTATGTAGAGGCCGCTCCTGTCGTCTGTGAACAGGTGAGTTATGGAGAAGTGGTTGTTCAAAGGCCTCTCGTCCGTCCCCACGCACGTCCTGAAGCTCGCGCCGTACTCGTTGAAGATCTTGTCGGCTATGGGCCTCAGGTCGGAGGGGTCGACAACCAGGTGTACCGTGTCACCGTGGGCGACCCACTTACCTCCCCGCTCCTGGGCCAGCCTTACGTATTCCTCTACCCCGGGCATCTACACCACCAGCCCCACGAAAGCGCCCGCTATGAGGACAAGGTAGAGCTTGACAAGGGACTTGAACGCCGTGTCGACTCTAGCCCTTCCCATGAGAGTCGAGGCGAGCCCGTACAACGCCCACACGCCGGCGAGTGACGCCAGGTAGGCCAGGGGCGCCAGCGGGCCGCCCGGGCCCGCGGCCATTGCCACGAGGGACAGGGGTATCAGCTGCGAGAGGGACCTCGACAAGAGGAGGTTGTAGAGGGCGAGGAACAGGGCCTTGCCGCTCAGCTCGATGAACCCCCCTGAGGCGATCTCGGGCTCGGCCTCGCTCAGGTCGAACGGAGTCCTCCGGCTGGAGACGTAGCTCGCTACAAGGACTGCGGAGAACGAGAAGCCGGCTGCCACGTAGCCCCAGAGACCCGGCCGGGACGAGAAGGAGACCGAGTAGAGGACTACTCCTAGGACCATGAAGGGCTCGTTGGCGAGCGACACGAAGACTTCCCTGAAACCTCCTATAACACTGTATGGGTTTGGGATGATTAAATACGACAACGCTAGCGCGGCTTGCGACGTGAGGTAGAAGACCAAGGTGTAGACGACGTACGCGGTGTTGAGCGTGGCGAAGTACATGTAAGCGCTGAACACGCCGAGTGCTGTCAGGACAGCGGCCGTCGACGAGAGGTAGAAGTAGTATGGTATCGAGCCGAAGACGCGCGTCTCCTTCCTCAACAGCTTGAGGGCGTCGAGTAGAGTCTGGGTGACCGGCGGGCCGATCCTGGAGTGGACCCAGGCCTTTACCTTCCTCTCGACGCCGTCCATGAAGAGCGGCAGGACTAGTGTGGCGGACGTGGCGATAGTGGCTGCGAGGACCTCCTCCACGGCCATCACCTAAACAGCAGCGATGCGAGCACTACTACCACGAAGACTATACACGACCAGATGGCCGCCATGATCATGGGCTCTATCATCCTCACCTGTATCTTGTTCAAGACAACCGCCAGCCTCTCGAATACGTAGGAGACTGTGGAGAACACCCTCTCGCCCAGCCTCATGGTGAAAGACGTGACGTCTAGGAGGGTCAGCCCCCTCCTCCTGAGCCTGCTCACCGTCTTCTCCTTAAGCTCCTCCAACACCCTGCCTATAGACGACTTGAAGTAGGACGTCATAGCTCGACACCCGTAGCCCAGGGCTTCTCCTCTGGTAACGCGGCCCTCCTGAGATGGAGCCCGATGACGAAGGGAGCGAGGGCTGCGTAGGACACGAGCACGAAGACTGCGGGGGCAGACGGCAACAGGAGCGCGAGAACCGGGCTCGCGATTATTAGACCGGAGAGGAACCTCTCGCTGACCACCTCGAGCCTCCCCACCTCCGGCTTCTTAAGCCCGGCCCTGGCTGGCGAGGACGTGTAGGAGGCCACCAGCTTGACGCTGTAGATCACCGAGAGAACGCTCGAGACCACCAGGGCGGCCGCGACCACAAGCGCCCACCAAGCGGGGCCCTCGGGGGAGGCCGCCCGGCTCAGCGCAACTGTCAAGACGGCGTATATGGTGAGGGCCTTCATAGTGAACCCGAGCGTGGGCGGGGCGCCGGCGAGGCTCATGGCCGCCACGACCGCGGGCGTGGTGGCCTCCGGGGCCACGCTGTCCACGTAGCCGAGGTCGTAAAGGTTGTGCGAGCCGGCCACCTGCTCTAGGAGCCCCGCGTTGAGGAAGCCGAGCGTCTTCGTCAAGCCGTGGTAGAAGACGTAGAGGACAGCCAGAAGAGCCGTGTCCACGGGTAGTAGGCCCCTTAGGCCTAGTAGGACCGTTATCACCCCGGTGTGGCCTATGGTGCTGTAGGCGAGCAGCCTCTTCAGGTCGTCCTGGGCGGACGCGGCCAGGAAACCGTACAGCGACGAGACCAGGCCCTGGGCGACCAGGACGGCGTTGACCACCGCCGGGTACTGGAACAGGGTCTGCGTCATGAGGAGCATGAAGGCGCCTAGCTTCACGACCAGGCCGCTGAGGATGGCGGAGCCGTGCGAGGGGGCCTCCGGGTGGACGATCGGTAGCCACATGTGAATGGGGAACTGGGCTAGCTTGGCCGTGAAGCCGACCACGAGTAGCAGGGCGGGGAGGAGGCCCACGCTCGCGGGCGTTGCCGCGAGCTCGCTGAAGCTCGCTGTGAACGCCTCGTAGACGCCTGTGCGGCCCGAGACGAGCACCCAGAAAGTGAACAGGGAGAGGTCGCAGGGGAGCATGCTCAGAACTATGTACGTGACGGCCACTCTGTAGTTCTCCATCCCCTTCTCGAGCAGGATCACGAGGAGGAGGACGAGGTCTAGTGTGAACCAGGCGACGAATAGCTCGATGAGGTTGACCGAGGAGAACGCCACTTCGAGCAGGACTAGGCTGAGGTCTATGACGGCCTGAGGGTACGAGGCCGAGCCGTACACGATCCTGTAGTAGTCCTCGTTGTGCAGGCTCACGCCGATCGAGACGAGGAAGGAGAGGACCAGGAAGAAGTACTGGAACCACAGGAGCCCGTAGGGAGCGTAGACCAGGGAGACCAGCGGCACCGCGAAGCCCGCCAGCCTCAGCGCCCTGCTGAGCCTCGGGCGCGAGTCGACCGAGAGGGCCCCCGCTAGCACGAGCCCCATTGAGAGGGCGTCGACCAGGGCCTTAAGCAGGGGCTCGGGCAACGCCGGTCACCACCCTGGCGGTCTGTAGCAGGGAGACCAAGAGCGGGATCGGGAGCGTCGACACGGCCAGGGCTGCAAGCCACCCCGGCCCGCCCAGGCCCTGTAGTAGCAGGGCTGACGGGGCGAGGCTCAGCAAGCCCATCGCCAGAACCGCGGCTTCAAGCGGGGTGTTCGGTTGCTTGAACTCGAGGGGCGGCCTCCTGGACCTCATGCTCGCCGTGTACACCGAGAGGACCCTCACCCCCACTACTGCGGAGAGGGCTATGTAGAGGGCGGCCCCCGCTAGGGCCGCGACCGCTGGAGGGCCGCCTCCCTCGACGACGCCGCTGAGTAGCAGGTACATCGACAGGAGCTTCGCTAGGAAACCGACCGTGCCGGGCACTCCGATGAGTGTGTACACCGCTATCAGCACTCCCGGGCTGGAGGTCCTGAGCTGTTGGGAGACGCCCGCGAGGCCCTGGATGTACCTCGTCCCGTACGCGAGCTCTATTAGCCCCATTCCGCAGAACAGGACGGTCTTGTAGCCCATCTGCATTAGCATTACGAGCACTACGGCCACCAGTAGGAGGGTGCTAATAGGGCTGGACAGGTAGAGCGCGAAGAGCAAGGCTGTGAAGCCGTTGGTCAGGATAGTCGTGTACGCCAGCATTATCTTGCCGTCTCTCTGCCCCAGCGCCTCCAGTCCCGCGTAAGCGATGGAGGACAGGCCCATGGCCAGCAGGAGGTAGGCCAGCGACTGCGACCAAGCCGTAAGGTCGACTATCTCGCTCAGCCTGAGGAGCCCGTAGAAGCCGAGGGGCGTCGTGAGGCCGCTTAACAGGGCGGACGCCGGCGAGGGCGCTGTCGAGTGGGCTCCCGGCAGCCAGAAGTGGAGGGGGAAGAGAGCCGCCTTGGCGACGAACCCGGCGAGGAGGAGGGCTAGGAGCACCGGGCTTGAGACCTCCACCACCGGGGTGGCGCCGGCGAAGGGCTGGTACAGGGCGTTCGGGGAGTATGACGACACGATCGACGGGACGGAGAGAACGATGAGCGTGAACGCGGTTATCTCGAAAGCGGTCGTTGAGGTGAGCAGGTACCCCCTAGCAGCTCTCAGCGACCCCTCCGTCGAGTACTCCTCGCCGATCCTGACGAGCACGAAGCCGATTATCTCCATGAAGCTCCAGGCTATGACGAATAAGATGAGGTTCACCGCCAGGTAGGTCAACGATATGGAGAAGCCGAACAGCGAGACCAGCAAGGGGAGGGACCTCGGTAGCCTCTCCGCTTCAACGTAGTAGGTTGTGTAGAGCGTGACGACAACTACTAGAGCGAAAGACGTCACGGAGAGTACCAGCGACACCCAGTCGACTACCGAGTAGTTATACAGGAGGAGCGCGGCGAAAGCGAACAAGCATGCCGATGAGAGAGCCGGGAGCAACCCGGCTGGGCCGCGCCTGCCCGCCGAGAGGGCGAGGGCCACTACGCTGAGCGCCAGGGCCGGGGCAGCCGCGTGGAGGGCGTCCATACACCCGCTACCTTAACGCCTCGAACCTAGCCTTTGCCATCGACTCCGCTATCCTCTTCTTGCCGGCCTCGTAGACGAGGGCCTCCTCACCGTACAGGATAGCGCCGGCCGGGCACATAGACACGCAACCCGGTGTCAGCCCCGTCTCCCTCAGCGGCTTGCACAGGTCGCACTTGCTGGAGACCTTGAGGACGGGTTCCAGCTCCGGGATGCTGAACGGGCAGGCGTAGAGGCAGGCTAGGCAGCCTATACACTTGCTCTTCTCCACGTACACCGCCCCGGACTGGTCCCTCGTCATGGCGCCGGTCGGGCAGACCTCTACGCAGGGTGCCTTCGAGCAGTGGAAGCACGAGAGGGGTATGTCCAGACCCAGCGATGTCCTGTACACCTTGATGAACGGCCTGCCGTCGTGTAGGAAGTCGCACGCCGCCTCACACGCGCCGCAGCCTATGCAGGCTCCCAGGTCTATTACCCTAAGGTACTTGGGCTGGGGAGCGGACGCCACGCGGGCTCACCTCGCAGTCAGTGGGGCCTTAACCAGTTGCGTCTCGAGCCAGTTCTCGACGAACCTCCCCGCGTACAGCCCGGACTTTACCGCGGGCCCGACCCTAGAGGGCCCAGTCACCACGTCTCCTGCTGCGAAGACCTTCGGGTTGCTGGTCTGGTAGATCTTGTTCACCGATACAGACCCGTCCTTCTTGAGGCTGAGGCCCAGCTTCCTCAAGACCTCCTCGCTACGCGTGACCGGCGGGGTGGGTGCCTCTCCTGTCGCGAAGATGACTAGGTCTGCTTCGAGGACGAAGTCGGCCCCCTCGACGGGGACCGGCTGAGGCCTCCCCGACTCGTCCGGGGGTCCTAGCCTCATCCTCTGGAACCTCACTCCCTTCGCGCGGCCGTTCTCGGCTACCACCTCGACAGGGGAGGCGAGCTCCACGAAGTCCACTCCCTCTCTCCTGACCCTCTCGACCTCGTATACGCCGGCCGGCGCCTCTCTGACGGTCCTCCTGTACACTATAGTCGCGTCAGCGCCCATCCTGCTGGCCTGCTCAGCCGCGTCGATAGCGCTGTAGCCTCCCCCTATCACGACAGCCCTCCTAGACCTCGGTGGAGGCGACGCCGTGAAGCCGAGCTCGAAGACTCTGACCCTGTAGAGGTAGTCGAGGGCTGAGACCACCCCCTCGGAGCCCACGCCCGGGAGCCTGGGTATCTTCGACTCCCAGGTGCCCGTCGATATCAGGACGGCGTGGTAGTCGTTGACGACCTCTTCGAGGGTGACGCCTTTCTCGACCAGCGAGTCTCCCTCCTCGTGCCTCACCTCTCCAGCGAACACCTTCGTCCTAGTGTAGAACCTTACGCCGAAGACCTCCTCCAGCCTCTTGGCGCCTTCGAGCACCCTCTGCTTCGGGATCCTCCAGGGAGGTATCGCGAAGACCATCATACCCCCGGGGAGAGGTTGCTTGTCGAAGACGTCGACCTCGAAGCCCCGGCAGACAAGGTAGCCCGTCGCGGCGAGGCCGGCGGGCCCAGCGCCGATCACCGCGACCCTCAGATTCTTCGACGCGGGCTTGCTCCGGCAGAGGAAAGCAAAATTCATGAAGTCCAAGTAGCCCCCCATGTAAAGTTAACCGTAATGACTCTTATAAATACATTATACAAACAAAATTTTACGTGAATCCCACTCGTTGTGTGATCAAGGAGGGGCTACTCGGGTGGGACTAACGGTATTGACTGCGACAGCAAAAAACGGCGCTATCCGGGCAGCCCGTAGAGGCTGGTGCTCAGAGACCTGAGGTACGACGCGACGTCTCCCACGGCCTTGACCGGCTCGTAGAACACGTAGTCGAAGGCAGACCTACTGAAGGTGAACACGAGGCCTGCCGCGATGAGGAGGGCGCTCAAGACGACTAGCACGCTCTTCATGAGCGGCGCGTGGACGGGCGCCGGGGTCTGGGTTGGTGGGGAGACGAGTAGGACGTAGAAGAGCCTCATGTAGGAGACCAGCCCTACTGCGCTTGATACCACGAACAGGACAGCCGCAGCGACGTTGTACTGGAAGAGGGCTTGGTATATCAGGAGCTTCCCTAGGAAGCCCGGTAGGGGCGGTATCCCGGCGAGCGTAAGGGTCGACACCGCGAGGGCCGCGCCCGAAGGCAGTATACTCCGCCCGAGACCCGCTATCCTGTCGAGCCTCCTCGAGGCTGCGGCCCTGATCACCGGCCCCACGGAGAGGAACAGGGTGGCCTTCGCCAGCGAGTGGACCACCGTGTAGTAGACGAAGCCCAGTACTCCTATAGGCGAGAGCGTAGCTATGCTCATGAAGACGAACCCCATGTTCATGACTGTGGAGTAGGCTATGAGCCTCTTCACGTCAGCCTGGACGACCATTAGTAGGCCTCCCAGGAAGCTGGAGACCAACCCTGTCACCAGCGCGACGAGCGAGACCGACTCCACGACTACCCTCACCCCGGGTAGCTGAGACGCGCTGAAGCCGAGGTACAGCACCTTGTACAGGGAGACCGCCCCAGCGTTGACGACGAGCCCGCTGAGCAGGGCGGATACAGGGGTGGGGGCGGCCGGGTGGGCGTCGGGGAGCCAGAAGTGGTTGGGGAAAACACCGCTCTTGATCGTGAAGGCCCAGAGCGAGAGGGCGAGGACAAGCCCGACGGCTAGCGCAGCGTCTTCTAGCGGCCCCCCTGTCACCGAGCTGCCCGGGTAGCCCATGGCCTTGAGGCCTATGTCGACCAGGTTCAGGCTGCCGAACACGGCGTATACTATCGCGAGTGCGAGGAGGAAGCCCGTGGTCCCGAGAGCGCCGATGAAGGCGTACTTCAGGCCCGAGACGATCGAGGTGGCCCTCCACCTGTAGTACATGACGAGCCCGTAGCTGGATATCGCCGTGACCTCGATCATGACGAACAGGTTGAAGACGTCCCCCGTGTATATGACGCCGAGCAGCCCCGTCTCGGCCCCGAGCAGCATCATCAGGTACCACGGGTAGCCCGAGTCTCGTATGTACTCGTAGCTGTACACGAAGACGAGGAAGGAGACGAACGCCGTTACCAGCGCGAGGAGGGCGTTGACCCCGTCCACCACGTAGACGATCCCGACAGGCCCCGGCCACCCTCCCGCGTTGTAGACGACGACCTCCTTGCCGGCGTAGACCTCCACGGCGACGGCCAGGCTGAGAACGAGCGCGGACAGGGAGAAGAGCGTCGCGTAAGCGAACGTGGCCCTCCTAGACTTCGTGACGAGGTAGACGACGGGCGTTGTGAAGGCCCCTAGGACGGTGGCGAGCGGGACCAGCCCTACCAGGCTCTTCACGGTCCCACCCCTACTCGAATATCTTGAATGCGTAGTCCTCGAACTCTGCGCTTATAGCCAGCCTCGCCTCCTCGGGCTTGGTCGAGGTGACGTCTATCCAGTTGACGTAGAACCAGCCGTCTCTCTCGTCGACCACTACCGTGCCCGGTGTGTTGGTGATCGAGACGGCTATCAACAGCCTCCCGTACCTGCTCTTGGCGTAGACGGGTATCTTCGCGATGCCCGGGTTCAGCCTCGTCGTGAACACCCTCTTCACGACGTCCATGTGCGCCTTGAACTCGATCACGGTCATGTACTTCAGCGCGTAGTAGAAGAGGTGGATGTAGCGCCTGGCCTGCAGTAGCTTTTTCTCGTCTGACACGAGTAATCTCGAGGCGGGGACCCCGACGAGCGCGGCGACGGCCAAGCCGGTGGCTATGTCGTACGGGGTGGTGCTGCCGGTGTAGACGATGTAGAAGAGGAATAGCCAGAGGGTGACTAGGACCTCTCTGAACACGCTACTCCACCTCCTCGAAACCGACCAGCTCCCTCGCGGTCACGGTCTTCTTCAGCCTGTAGGCCTGAATGATCCCGAAGCCGATCAGGGCGTTCACGGCCATCCCGATGACTATGCCCGTCAATACGAGGGCCTGGGGTACAGGGTCCACCGCGTGCTTCACCAGGTAGTCCAGCTGGTCGCGTGTAAGCTCCACGTAGACTGGTGGTACAGTGGGGTAGACGAGCCTGTAGCCCACCATTATGAAGAAGACGTAGACCGTGTCCGAGAAGATCGTCAGGGAGATCAGCTTCTTCGTCAGGCTCCTCCCGTAAATGATCCCGTAGACGGACACCAGGAGGTTGACTGCCAGCAGCCCTACGAGAAGGCTCCACACTAGCCCGGCCTCACCCATGGTCCTCGCCCCTCTCCTCCTCGTGGAACTCCTCCTCGAAGGACAGGTAGAGGAAAACCGCAGCGAACCCGGAGGCTACGGCTATGTACTCCGACGAGTTGTAGAGGAGCAGGCTACCGCTGACGAGCTGGCCCAGGATGTAGGCGGGGTAGAACTTTATGTTTGTCACTACCTCGAGGCCCTTGAACACCGGCAGGAGAGCCACGAGGCCTATCGCCGTCAGGGCCAGCCCTCTGAGGGCGACGAGGAGGCCCGGGGTCAGCCTCCTCGCGAGGAGCGCGTAGTAGGAGAATATCGGGATCACCAGTAGGGGGGCTATAGCGAGGGTTGAGCCGCCCTGGAACCCGCCGCCCGGCGTTAGGTGGCCGTGGAGGGCTACAGAGGCTGAGACCACGACTATCAGGGCCGCCACTATCTTCGTGGAGGTCCGGGATATCTCCGTCAGCCCCACGCCCCTCTTCAACGGTGGGGTCTTGGAGACCCTGAACACCGCTAGACCCGCTACTACGGCGAGGAAGAAGACGGCTGTCTCGTAGACCGTGTCGAGACCCCTGTAGTCCCACACAATAGCGGTCACGGCCTCCGGGCTCATCGCGGTCATGTTCCCGAAGAAGGTCTCCTCCACGTAGAAGATCCCGAGCCGTTTGATCTCGTGGGGGGGCTGTAGGCTACCGGTAGCGTAGACTACTAGGGCTAGCGCCAGCGCGAGGGAGTAGACGAAGACCATCCCCAGCAGTCTCCTGCCCAAATCCTACACCTCGAACCTCTCGGTTTTACTCACAATGAATATCAGCAGCCCTGAGTAAACGCCGACGGAGATGGCGATGTAGGCCAACAGTATGTCTGTCGCCGCGAAGACTTGGAACAGAATGCTGTAGGCGATGCTCTGCCCAGCCGAGTAAGCCGCCGCCTTCAGTAGGTCCTTCTCTGTGACAGCCAAGTACGTGAATAGCGTACTTAGGACGCCCGCAAAGACTAGGGTGAGGTAGACCAGTATCACTCCTCCTCACCCAGCTGGTTCACGACGGGGCTCCACTCCACTGCCCTCGCCTTGTGGGCTGCGTAGGCTAGCAGGTGGCTTCCTATGGGCGCCACGAGGAAGAGGACGAGCGCTGTGGCGAGGCAGCCGCCCGCGATAAAGGCGTTGTTCGGTATAGGCGAGCCGAGGGCCATGAGGGCCACGCCGATCAGCGGTAGGACAGCGCCGTAGATGGCCCCTATCGTAGCCGCGTGGAGCCTGACGTAGAAGTTGGGGAACCTCAGCATCCCCAGCCCCGCTATGAAGTCGAAGACCCCTCCTACGAAGACCACCACGACCCCCGCCCAGAAGACGAGGTCGCTCGTCAAGCCCCCACCTCCTTGGAGACCAGGTACTTGGAGGCGAAGACGTCTAGTAGGTACGCCCAGAGGGCTAGGAGGATGGCCGGGGCGATCATGAGGGGTGACTGGTAGTAGACCGAGAGGAGGGCTAGGAAAACTGCGAGGTCGTAGGATATGCAGTCGACTGCGAGGATTATGTCGGGTACAGTGGGCCCCTTCACCGCCCTGGCGGTGTACATCAAGACAGCGGCGATGTAGGGGGCCGCGAGGATCGCGAAAAGGAGGTGCGTAAACTCCACCATGACAGGACCACGGTTCTCAATAAGGTGGATGCGTGGTAAAAATAGTTTGCGGCGTTAGGTAGGCCTAAGGGTAATGTACATATAGCCCCTTGCCCACACTTATAGACAGGTGTCCTCATGGAGAGAAGGGAGCTCGCTAGGGCGGTCGAGAGGTACTTCCAGCTGCGCGAGGACGAGGCCGTTGACCTGGCAGACGAGCTGGACACGCTCTACAACAACATGAAGGCGAAGTACATCGAGCTCCTCTGGAAGCGGGGCGAGGGCGGGGAGGGTGCTGCGGGAATACTCGAGAGGGCTGTGGAGCTCTTGAATAAGGAGGAGCTGAGCCAGGACGAGGAGCTCATACTCATCGCCCTCCTCGACATACTGTCCACGGACCTCTACGACAGGTACCTACTCTACAAAGTGGAGGCAGGGGAGGAGTAGGTGGTCTAGGTGAGACTGGAGGAGCTCAACGAGGAGATCGCGGGCATCGTCGAGAGGGTCAAGGACTCGGTTATAACGGTGGCCACAGAGATCAAGGTGCCCCTGCTCTTCTTCGGCTACGAGTCGTTGAGGGGGTTCGGCTCCGGCTTCATAGTGGGGAAGGGAATTGCCGTCACGAACGCTCACGTTGTCAAGAACGCCTCTAGAGTAGCCGTGACTTTCAGCGACGGCTACTCGCACGAGGCGGGTGTGATAGCAGCCGACGCAAGCAGGGACCTCGCACTGCTTGAGGTACCGGACTACAAACCTCCCATAGAGCTCGGGGACTCCAGGCAGATAAGAGTCGGCGAGATAGTGCTGGCCGTCGGCTCACCCCTGGGGCTCTTCGAGCACTCCGTCACGATGGGCGTCGTGAGCGCGACGGGCAGGAACATCTACACCGAGGAGCTTATGCTCGAGGACCTGGTCCAGACCGACGCCGCGATAAACCCGGGTAACAGCGGGGGGCCGCTGGTCAACCTCCGCGGCCAGGCCATCGGGGTGACGACCGCCATCGTCCCCTACGCCCAGGGCATAGGCTTCGCCATACCCATCAACACAGTGAAGAGGTTCATACTCATGATCGAGAGGTACGGCAGGCCTGTCAGGGCGTGGATAGGCGTCTACGTCGCCCCTCTCAACCCCACAGTGGCCGGCTTCTACAGGCTGGGAGTGAAGAAGGGCCTTATAGTGGCCAGGGTCATCCCGGGGACACCCGCGCACCACAGCGGTCTGAGGGACGGGGACATCCTCTTGGAGGCTGACGGCAGGGAGCTCGCGAGGACCAGCGACTTGAGGGAGGCGGTTGAGGAGGCTATCGACAGGGGCTACGTGACGCTCAAGGTGCTGCGCGGTGGGAGGGTCTTCGAGGTAGACGTGGAGGTCCTCGTCTCCTAGGTTTTTCACCCCGCCAGCGTACACGTCGTCATAGAGTCAGGAGGGCGTGCACTGGGCACTCCAGCTCCCTCTCCAGCATCTCTACCACCTCTCGCGTCGTCACCATTAAAACGCCGGCCTCGACCACACCCCCCTTCTTCACGACGTACCTGGACATGGACTTCACGGTCGCCCCCGTCCACACCACCCCGTCCACGACAACGGCTCTCTCCCCCTTGAGGTCCAGTGCGCTGGGGAAGGAGACGGTTCGACGAGTCGCGTCGAGGGAGTAGGCCGGGCCCTGACCAGCTGTAAAGGAGCGGCCCCCGGCCACCTTAGCCGCCTTTATACCGTAGACCAGCCTCTTCCCGAGGGCTACCGCCATTAGGGTGGCCAGGACCAGCCCGGCCCCCTCCACGGTGACTATGTAGCCGAACTCGAGGTCTTTAACCGCGTCTATGGCCTTGTACAGGAAGCAGTATAGGCTGAGGGGGTATCGTGAAGTCAAGTTGTTCAAGTGGGGGAAGGGCAGCGGGGCTTCGCGGATGCTCCTCCTGAGCTCGGCGTCCTCGTCGACGTGTGCCAGCCTAGAGACCAGGTCGGCCGCCCTTCTAGCGCTGACCGGCTCCTTGTTACGCATTATCCTGCTCAACTCCTGCACAGACACGCCCAGCCTCCTCGAGATGTTAGTGAGGGTGTCTCTCCTAGACGCGGCGTACAGCTTGCACATCAGCTTGGACAGTAAGTAGACCTCCTCTACCTTCCCCGCCAGGGGGCGTCTCACCTAGGTGTATACTACTGAGCCCGCCTTCAAATACACCTCGCACAAAAGGGCCGCACCCTACTGCAGGGGTGTAGACTGAGTGGGTGTGGCAGGTGCGGGGGGCTAGACCCTCATCTCGTCCTTGATAACGTCGCTCACGATAGCTGGGTAGACCTTGACGACCCCGTCCAACCGGGATATCTCGTCGTGTATTTTTATCATCTCCTCGGACGACCTCGCGAATATGAGCGCGATCACGTTGTGGTCGCCGGAGGTCACTACCAAATGCTTCACGTAGTCCCTTTTCTTGAGCTCCTCTATCACGTTGAACAGCTTGTCGGGCTCGACGTTCACACCCGTTATACTGACCTTACTGTAGCCGAGCTTCCAGGGGTCTACTATAGCGGTGTACTTCTTTATGACGCCCTCCTGCTCTAGTTTCCGGACCCTCTTCATCACCGCTACGTCGCTTAGACCGATCTCTCTCGCGATCTCGCTGTAGGTGGACCGGGCGTTCTTCAACAGCTTGTCGATTATCTTCAGGTCTACTTCGTCGACCATTCCTCATCGAACCTGTCCGGCACTTTACTTACCCTGAAAACGCCGACCCTCTTATAGTCCTCTTCGCCCTCCGGCTCTATGTACTCCTTTAACTCGGCGTCCCCGCCCAGGCTCTTCATCACGTAGGCGAGGTCTTCGACCCAGTCCCTGATTCCGCAGGTGTGGCAGAAGGACCCCTGGAACTCGACGACCACGGTGCCGTCTTCTCTCACGTCTACGAGCCTAGCCTCTGCCTCGGGGGCCCGGAACCTGTTGTAGAGCTCGATGGACTTGAGCACGAAAAAATACTTCTTGTTTTCGCCCAAAAACGACACCTCTTTACTCGACGAGTATGTCCTTGGAGGACTCCCATACACCGTGGAGGTTGCAGTACGCCTCGGCTATGAGCCTCCCGCTCTTGGCTAGCTTGAGGGTTACCTCGACCACGGGCTCGTGGTAGACCGGCTCGAACACGTACCTCCCCAAGAACACGGGGTTGAAGGCCCTGCCCTCCTCCTTGAAGTAGAGCTCGACCCACCTGATACTGTGCTCAACGGTGTTTGGGTGCGGCCCCACCTCGACCCTGACCTTGAACGGGGTGTTCTTGCTCACCTTGTCGGGGGCGTGGATCCTAGGTGTGTGGGACTCAACCTTGGTGATCGCCTCGCCGCTAGCCCTCTGAGGCGTGTATATGAGGTTGCCCAGCTCACTCATCTAACTCACCCTTTCGGATTCCTAACTGTTTAATTAAAACCAAAGTTAATAAAGTTAACTTTGCTAATAGGGCAGGCCCGCCGCGACCTCGGATAGGAGGCCCTCTGTCACCTCGAAGGGGGCCAGCTCCACGTACCTCTTCATGCTCTTCCTCGAAACAATGCTCTTGAACAGCCGCTCCACCTCCCCAGGCGTGAACCCGTAGTCGCCCAGCCCTTCACCGAACCCAACCCTCTCGAGGAACCCCTTGAAAGCGGACGCAGCCCTTTGAGCGTCCTCGCTTCTAGGCCTCAGGCCGGGGTCTATAGCGGAGAGGATCCGCCAAGTCGCCTCGGGCCTCGCCTTGTAGATGTACTCGACCAGCTTCGCGTGGACGAGCGCGAGGCCAGCCCCGTGGGGTAGTTTGGGGTTGTAGGCGCTGAGCACGTGCTCTAGGCCGTGCCCCAGGTGCGTCAGCGAGTGGTCTATTGCGACTCCCCCGAGCATCGATGCGTAGAGCAGCCAGTACCTCGCCTCCAAGTCCCTCGGGTTTCCCACTACCCTGGGCAGGTACTCGAAGACCCTCCTAGACGCCTCGACGGACAGCAACTCCGTGTAGGGGCTGGACGCCCTGGACGTCGCCGCCTCGATCGCGTGGGATAGGGCGTCTATACTGGTGTAGACCGACTGGTTGACATGCAGCGTCAGGGTGTACCTCGGGTCGTCTACGCCGTAGTCGGGGTAGCCCGCCGGGAAGCCCCTCTTCTCGAGCTCGCCCTCGTCGGTGAGGACGGCGAACCTGTCCACCTCGCTACCCGTCCCGTGCGTGGTGTTCACGACGAACAGTAGCGGCTTCTCCCTGGGCGCTTGCCTCATCCCGTAGAAGTACTCGCGGACACTCCCGCCCCCGGCGACGAGGACCCTGGCAGACTTCGCCAGGTCTATCACGCTACCACCACCTATAGCGACGAACTCCACGCCGCCCTCGCTCCTGTAGTACTCGGCCAACTCCTCTGCCTGCTGGAGCGTCGGGTTGGGGGTCGCCCTGTCGTACACCACGTAGCTGACACCGCTCTCCTCGAGTACCTTGGTGACCTCTGCTAGCGCGCCGCTCTCGACGGCCGACCGCCTCCCGGTCACGATAACAGGCCTTCGCATCGACGACAACACGTTTTTTAACTCCGCGAGGCCGTTGACGCCGAACACAAGGTTCACGCCTCCGTTGTAGACTCTAAACGTGGGGGTCATAGAGCTCGCCTTGAAGCTGTTTAATTTATAAACAACACAATAATATTACTTGGCCTCTAATACAGAGGTGCTTGAGCGTTGGAAGACCGCGACCTGCTTATCGCCATACTGAAGAAGTTGCTGAGGGCAGAGGAGAAGAGCACTCTTGCGAGGGGCGAGGTCGGGCTCTCGCTCGACCAGGTCGACGTGGACTCGCCTCACGGCGTGTACAGGTATTCGAGGGAGAACTCTAAGTGGGTGCTGATATCCGTCGACGACGAGGACTTCACCCAGAAGCTGGAGCCGGGCAACTACGTGGTCTACTTCGACAACGCGAAGTGCCCAGCATGTAGAGTCTACGACATGTACTGGTACCCGTTCGTCAAGCTGCTGGGTGACGCCTACCCCTTCAGCTACCTCGTAGTCCTGTGCAACTGGTTCAGCAAGGACTGCGGGAGCAAGGCGGCCTCGAAGGCGTTCGAGAAGTTCGACGTCCACGCCTCTCCCACGACTCTCATAATGACGGTCGAGAACGGCGGTAAGATTGGAAGAAGCGTGAAGGTAGAGGGCGTGAAGAGAATGGACGAGCTGGCTAAGATCGTCGAGGACTACCTCAATAAAGCCGGGTAGACCTCTCCTCCGCATCATATGCCACCCCGGCTTTCGATTTGAACCGTGTTGAGCCCGCGCACCGGCCCGTAGGCCAACGAGCAGCCGTGAGGTAGAGCTCGCAAGCTGGATGCCTAAGGCAGGTAGGCCTGCTGGGGCCTGGTCTGGAGGCGCCACAGGTCGCAAGCGCCCAAGTGGCCGCGGCCTCACAGCAGGGCTACGTGAAGCGCTCTCGGGGTCCCGAGTAGGGTTCAGGGACTTGCGCGAGGCTCCGGTTACTCGAGCAGGGCGTGGTCGGCTACAGAACCGTGCTCCCCGCTCAACTCCGCACACGACTCTTTGGACGCTATGGCACGGCCTCTGCAGGTCTCACGGTCAGAAAAATAGTTACTTACCGTAGAACAGCCAGCACTTCGCCCACCTCCCGTTAACGCGGACGAGGGGCGGCTCCTCTCTGCGGCACCTCTCCGTCGCGAACGGGCACCTGGGGTGGAGGCGGCAGCCTGGCGGCGGGTTGGAAGGGTCTCCTATCTCTCCTTTCAGGTCTACTTTCTCTGTCTCGACCTCGCCCCCAACGCGGGGTATGGCCGACAGGAGGGCCTTCGTGTACGGGTGTAGCGGCTCTTTCACGACCTTGTCTGCGGGCCCCTCCTCGACGAGCTGCCCCATGTATAGAACCCCGACCCTGTCTGCTATGAGGCTGAGCAGTACTATGTCGTGTGTTATGAAGAGCATGGACAAGCCGTAGCGGTTCTTGAGGTCTAAGAGCAGCTTGACGATCGAGGCCCTGATAGAGGCGTCTAGGTTGCTGGTCGGCTCGTCCGCGACCACGTACCTCGGCCTCAGTATCATGGACCTCGCTATCACCGCCCTCTGCAACTGGCCCCCACTCAGCTCGTGGGGCTTCCTGTGAATGAAGTCCTCAGGGGGCACAAGCCCGACCTCCTCGAGGGCTTTCGCCGTGATATCGAGGGCCTCCCGCTTATCGAGCTTCTCGTGGACGATCAAGGGCTCGGCTAGGGCCTCGCCCAACGTCTGGACGGGGTTTATGGCGCTGTAGGGGTCCTGGGGGATGAGCTGCATCCTCCTCCTCACCCTCCTCAAACTCCTCTCGCTCCAGTCCGTTATGTCGACCCCCTCGAAGAAGATCCTGCCCATTGTAGGCTTGTAGAGCCTCAGCGTGATTCTCCCGATAGTCGACTTCCCGCTACCGCTCTCACCCACGAGGCCGTATATCTCGTTCTCCGCGATGCTGAGCGTCACGTTGTCGACCGCTCTCACCCTCTTCTTACGACCAAGCAAGCTGACCTCGAAGTCCATGACGACGCCCTTTAGCTCGACAACGCCGCTCATCCCACCACCCCCGCGTAGTGGCAGGCCACGTAGTGCCCCTTCGAGACCTCCGCGAGCTGCGGTGGCTCGGCCCGGCACTTCTCCCTCGCCAGGGGGCACCTCGGGTGGAACACACAGCCGCTGGGCGGGTTCCTCAAGTCGGGCGGGTAGCCGGGGAGGAAGCTGGGCAGCCCCCTCTGGCCGAGCTTGGGCAGAGACTCGAAGAGGGCCCTCGTGTAGGGGTGCCACATGTCGCGGACCAGCTCGCTCTTATCGGCGTACTCCATCACGTAACCCCCGTACATCACCATGACGGTGTCTGCCCTCTCGAGGGCCAGGGCGAGGTCGTGTGTTATCAGGATGAACGAGGACTTGTACTTCCTCCTGACATCGTCTATCAAGTCCATGATCTGCTTCTGGACTATCACGTCCAGCGCTGTAGTAGGCTCGTCCGCGATGACCACCTCGGGGCTCAGGCTGATCGCCATCGCTATAGCCACCCTCTGCTTCTGCCCCCCGCTCAACTGGTGCGGGTAGGACTCGAGCACTCGCCCCGGCAGTCCGACGGCCTCAGTGTACTCTCTCGCTACACGCAGCGCCGCGGCTTTGTCGAGGCCGTGCTCCATGAGGAACTCGGTGAACTGGTCGACGACCCTCCTGAGAGGGTCGAGAGTGGTGAACGGGTCTTGGAAGACTATGGATATCCTGCTCCCCCTCACCCTCCTGAGCTCCTCTGGCGTGAGGGTCAACAGGTCCGTGCCGCCAAGTAAGACGCGCCCCCTTACGATCTTACCCGGCTTCGGGACCATGTTCATCAGAGCGTACGCTAGTGTGGACTTCCCGCTACCGCTCTCGCCCACCACCGCCAGCATCTCGCCTCTCCTCAGCTTGAAGGACACGCCGGAGACCGCGTGCACCACCCCGCTCAGCGTGTAGTACTTCACCCACAAGTCCTTGACCTCTAGGACGTGGCCGGGCAACCTACCTCAACCTCGCACCCGTTATTCTCGAGACACCCTCGCTCACGAGGGCGAAGCCCAGGGCCAGGAGTGTTATGCAGAGGCCCGGGTAGGCCATGAGCCACCACTTGCCGTCCAGGACGAAGCCCCTCCCCTTGTACAAGTCGAACCCCCAGTCCGGGGTTGGGGGCTGGACTGTCAAGCCTATGAAACTCAGTGCGGCCTCCGTCAAGATGGCGTCGGCGCTGTTCATGCTGAAGACCACCATCATGGTCCTCGAGACGTGGGGTAGTATGTGCCTCACCACGATCCTCGAGGGGGGCAGGCCGAGTACGCGGGCCTGCTCGATGAACCCCTCGTTCTTCACGCTGAGGACCTGGCCCCTGATCATCCTGAAGTAAGTCGGCACGTAGACGACGGCTATCGCTACAGCGGCGTTCACGGGGCTCGGCCCCAAGGCCACCGAGAAGGCTATGGCGAGTATTAGGGATGGGAAGGCGTATATCGAGTCCATGACGAAAGACAGCACCCTGTCGAGCAGACCACCGAGGTAGCCGCTCACGAGGCCTACTAGGGTACCCACGAAGCCGCTCAAGGCTATAGAGAGGGCTACGATCGCCAGGACTATCCTAGACCCGTAGACAACTCTCGAGAAGATGTCCCGGCCTAGGTTGTCTGTCCCCATTATGTGCTCGGGGCTGGGCGGCCGCAGTGGCGCACCTACGGACTCGACTGGGGAGTAGGGGGCTATAACGTCGGCTAGGAGGGCGAGTACTACGAAGACGATTATTATTGTTAGGCCCGCGACTATGTAGGCGTCTCTGAATACGTGGGCGAGTCTCAACCCCACCACCCTAGTACCTCACCCTCGGGTCGATCAAGGCGTAGACCACGTCCACGATGAGGCTCGTCAAGCCGACTATGAAGGCGAAGATCAGTATAACAGCCTGTATAGCCGTGTAGTCCCTGTACATGACCTTGTCGACGAGGTATGTCCCGATACCCGGCCAGTTGAAGGTCGTCTCGGTCAAGACCGCGCCTCCCATCAAGAGCGAGAACTGTAGACCCGTGTAGGTGACTATGGGGATCAAGACGTGCTTGAAAGCGTGCCTTACCACCTTGGGCTCCCTGATCCCCCTCGACCTGTACGCGTCTACCATCTTGGACGACATGACGGCCTCCAGGTTGTTTAGGGCCAGCCTGATGTATGGCCCGGAGATGACGAGGCCGAGTGTGATAGACGGCAGTACTAGGTGGGAGAGGGCGTCTACGAAGGCGCGGGGGTTCAACTCGAGAATCGCGTCGAGTGTGTAGATCCCTGTAATGGGCTTGAAACCCTCGATACTCGATATCCTCCCGCCGGTCGGCAGTATCTTGAGGTAGCTCGAGAAGACCAGCTGGAGGGCTAGGCCGAGCGCGGGTATGAAGACCACGAACACGACTGAGCCGAAGACCCTCGCGAAGGCCTCTAGGTACCTGCTCCTCCGCTTAGCGACCAGGTATCCGGTCCCCACACCGATGACGAGGCTCACGAGAATGCTCCAGACAGTCAGCTCCAGCGTAGCTGGGAGCTTGTCGGCTATGTCGCTTGCTATAGGCCTACCCCTCACAACCATGGACATCCCCATGTCGCCCCTCAGGAAGTTGACGAGGTACTCGAAGTACTGAATGTAGAGGGGCTTGTCGAGGCCCAGCTCCGCCATGATGGCCTTCAACTGCTCTTCCGGTATGTTCTTCGTGCCCAGGGCGGCGAGTACGGGGTTGCCCGGCAGGATTCTGAGGACTATGAAGACCAAGGTATAGAGGATGAGGATTGTGGGTATGATCAACGTACCTCTTATAGCCACATATCTAAGCAAACCCATGCCATTACGCACCCGGTAATATGGCTTCACCAATGTTTATCACAAATATGCTTTTAACTCGAACGGACTATTACATATTGGAAAAGTGGTGGGGGTTTGATGCGTAGAGGAATATTCATCGCCGTAGCCGTCGTCCTAGTGGCCGCCGTGGCCGTCGCCTCGTACTACTACCTCGCAATCAGGCCGGTCCAGCCTACGACTACAACACCCGCTTACGCAGAGAAGATCGTTATAGGGGTCACAGACAAGGTGACAGACCTTGACCCCTCCAACGCCTACGACTTCTTCACTTGGGAGGTCTTGACCAACATTATGGACGGGCTCGTGAAGTACAAGCCTGGCACAGACCAGCTGGTACCGGGTATAGCAGCGAATTGGAGCGTCTCGGCCGACGGGTCTGAATGGGTGTTCAAGCTGAGGAACAACGTGTACTTCTGCGACGGGAGGCAGGTGACTGCCCAGGACGTGGTGAGGAGCGTTAAGAGGGTTATGAAGATCCAGGGCGACCCCTCCTGGCTAGTCACCGAGTTCGTGGACGACGTGGTCGCGCTCGACAACTTCACGGTCAAGTTCAAGCTCAAGACCCCGGCGAGCTACTTCCTCGCGCTAGCGGCCACGCCCCCGTACTTCCCTGTGAGCCCGAACTACCCCGACGACAAGATAGTGAGCGACGCGACGTGGGGTGGGGCGGGGCCGTACTGTATTAAGGACTTCAAGAGAGACGAGTACATAGTCCTAGAGGCCAACCCCTACTACTACGGCGAGAAACCGATGACCAAGACCGTCGTGATCAAGTTCTACAGGGACGCCACATCGCTGAGGCTCGCGCTGGAGAACGGCGAAGTGGACATCGCCTGGAGGACCCTAAGGCCCCAGGACTACGTCGCGCTCGGTAGCAACCCCAACTTCGTCGTGGAGAGCATACCCGGCTCCTTCATAAGGTACATAATAGTCAACACCAAGATAAGCCCCGTCGACAACGTGCTCGTCAGGAGGGCTATTGCGGCGGCCCTCAACAGGAGCGAGATCGCCGAGAGGGTGTTCTTCGGCACCATGACGCCTCTCTACAGCCTCGTACCGGCCGGCATGTGGAGCCACATAGACGCCTTCAAGGACGCCTACGGCCCCGGCCCCAACTTGACGCTGGCGAGGGAGCTGCTGAGGCAGGCCGGGTACAGCGAGTCGAACAAGCTGAAGCTGGAGCTCTGGTACACACCGACCCACTACGGGGACACAGAGGCGGACGTCGCCACCTTGATCAAGAGCCAGCTCGAGGCAACGGGCTTGATACAGGTCGAGGTCAAGAGCGCCGAGTGGGCTACGTACGTGGACAACGCTAGGAACGGGAGGATGATGCTGAGCCTGTTCGGCTGGTACCCCGACTACATCGACCCCGACGACTTCCTCTCCCCCTTCCTGCTGAGCACGGCTAACAAGTGGACCGGCTCGGGATACGCGAACTCGACTGTGGACAACCTGCTCAGGGAGGCCATGGTCAAGACGAGCCAGTCCGAGAGAGAGGCGCTGTACGTACAGGTCCAGAGGATCCTCGCGGAGGACGCCCCGTTCATACCACTACTACAGGGCAACTTGATGGTGGTGCACTCCAAGAACGTACACGGCGTCGAGATAGGGCCTCCTATGCTGATGCCCTACTACACCATCTACAAGACCACGGGATGAGCCCATCCCGTTTTTTCCACACCCCTAGCCCTCGGCAGACCCGCACTGCCCGCCCTAGGCGTGCTTTATCTTTTTACCGGCCATGACTCTCCTACACGGGTCAGGGTCCGCAAGCGGTGTCATAGATGTGGTCTGGTACCGCGGTAAGCATACGTGTGGAAGAAGTAGTGAAGTTGGCCAACGGTAGGGCCGCTAGGGGCCCAGAGGGCTGTGCGGGCCTGGGTCCTACAGCGTTGACGAGGTGGAGAGCTGACCCCTTGCGGCTCTTAGTGGTTTTATACTGAGGCCATTGTAGACTACTGTGAAGGCCGAGGTGGGCGCATGTCGAAGAAAGAGAAGGCCGAGGCGAAACCCAAGGCTGAGGCCGAGGAGAAGAAGGCCAAGAAGTGCAAGTAAGCCTGTATCCCCTCACCCCATTTTTCACTCGACCACCCCTTGGACCGGTCCCGGGGCCTGTTTTGTTTACGCAGGTTGATTTGCTAGTACCCTTGCCGTGGGGTACAAAACTGCTGTTCACGCGCTTCCGCAGTCCGCGCCCCCCGTGGAGAGGTAGGGGTGCCTCCCGAATCCTTACATCACGCGGCCCCGGTGTCAGAGGTCAAGGGCTAGGTACCAGAGGCTTCAAGCCGGCACCACACGTATCGGGACAGCGTCTCTGGAAGAGAGGTTGGTGTCTTGAGACGAGGAAAACGCGAAAGCCCGATGTCCTCGGGTCTATACCATGCGTTGCAGACCCCTCTGAGGGTGGGCTTCGAAGCTGTACTAAAGGGCTAGTTACTCACGGGTATACAAAAGCTCACATTTCGTGAGTCTCCTATTTTAGACTGTGAGACTAAAGTGGTCACAGGGTGAGCTCGGTGGGCATAGAGGAGCTCCGGGTTGGCGGTAGCGTCAAGTTGAGGGGCCCTATCAAAGCGGGTAGGATCGACGTAGGGGGGTCTCTACAAGTCGACGGGGACCTGGAGGTCGAGGCCCTGAAGATAGGCGGCGCGGCGAGCGTGACCGGGAACCTGAGGGCAGCCGAGGTCGTTGTCGGGGGCTCGATCAAGGTGGGAGGGGACGCCGACGTGAAAAAGCTACTCAAGGTCGGGGGCTCTGCGAGGGTTGAGGGCGGCCTCGTCGGCGGCGAGGTCGTTGTCGGGGGCTCCATCAAGGCGAAGGCCATTAAGGTCGACGTGATCAGGGTGGGCGGCGAAGCCGAGGCGGAGAAGATCGTGGCGAGAGAGGTCGTGGTCGGGAAGAAGTCCAGGGTTAGGGGCGAGATAAACGCCTGTAAAGTCACAGTGGAGAAGGACGCCGAGGTCGACAAGGTGGTAGGGTACGAGGTCGTTTTGAGGAAGGGCTCCGAGGCGAACAGGGTTGAGGCCTACAAGGTCGTTGTGGAGGAGGACGCCGAGGTCAGGGAGCTCGTCTACGTAGAGTCGGCCGAGGTCGACGAGGAGGCCGATGTGAAAAAGGTCAGTAGAGTAGAGAGCGTGAACCTCGAGTTAAAGTGTGCGTAGCCATGCTGGCGAGGGCGAAGCGCTGCCGCCACGACATCGTGTACGAGTTGTTGACAGCCATAAGAGACGAACAGCCAGCCCTCAAGACGAGGGTGTGCACAGCCAGCGGCCTCCCACTCGACAGGTGCAGTAAAGTCCTCGCCCTCATGGAGGGCCTCGGCCTTGTCTACAGGGAGGGCGCGGGAAGAGGGTCGGGTTACTACGTCACAGAGCAGGGTTACGTGTACATAGGCCTGTACGAGAAGATAATGGAGGTAATGCCCGCCGAGTCCTACAAGAGGCACAGGAGGAAAGTCTAGTAGAACGCTGGAAGCGCGCCTGTACGCGCGGGAGCAGGGGCACGGGGTCCACTAGCACGTCCCCGGTAGAACGCAACGACCGAGCGTGAGTAATATTTTTTATTTTTCGCGGTAATACTCTACTTAGGTGAGTTGTACAAGTGCTGTCTAAACACCCCCTAGAACTCCCTCCTGGGAGGAGGCTAAGCAAGGAGGAGGTCGCCGACGCCCTCCGCCTAGCCATAATAGCCGAGCTCGACGCCATAAGCCTCTACCTCCAGCTGGCTAGGAGCATCGACGACGAGAAGGTTAGGAGGGTCTTCGAGGACATAGCGAGGGAGGAGAAGACTCACGTAGGCGAGTTCCTGGCCCTGCTGAAGTCCATGGACCCGGAGCAGGTCGCAGAGCTGGAGAAGGGGGCGAAGGAGGTCGAGGAGTTGACGGGGCTTAGAGCCCCCGACGGCGGCCAGGGGGCTGGCGGTCCCGCTAAGGCCGAGCTAAGGCTCGAGGAAGCCGTGGCCTCCAGGGTGAAGGAGGCGGTGGCCAGCGCGAGGACGGTCGCTAGGAGGCTACCCTCGGTGACCGCCGGGAGAGGCGTGGAGGCGGTGCCGGTGGAGTCGGTGGCGGAGGGTAGGAGTGTACTGCCGCTCAAGGAGCTGAGCTTCAGGTTCCGCGTCTCGCAGAAGGCTGTAGACTACGCCGTAGCCACAAACAGCCTGCTCGAGGCGCCCGAGGGGCTCAAGGCAGCCTACACGCTAGCACAAGAGGAGGACCGGCTGGTCGCCTCCACGCTGCTAGAGAAGGGTGGGGTCAGGCTAGAGATGGGCGGCTGGGAGACGCCTGGGCAGGCACCCGCGGACGTGGCGAGGGCGGTCGCGCACCTCGCCGGCAAGGGGCTGCCCAGGCCGTACGTGCTCTTCCTCAACCCCGCCGACTACGCCAGGCTACTCTCCGTGAGCGAGAAGACAGGGGTGACAGACCTGGAGAGGGTTAAGGCGCTGGTGGACGATGTCGCGGCGACCCCTAGCCTGCCCGATGGGAAGGGGATACTGGTCTCGGCGGCACAGGGCGTGGTAGACGTGGTCTACGGCGGCAACGCCGAAGTAGACTACGTAGGGCCCGAGGACGGCTACCACGTCTTCAGGGTCTGGTCAAGCCTGGCTCTAAGGTTGAAGAACCCTGAGGGAGTAGTCGTCCTAGAGAGGAAGGCGGCCTAGAAGCCCACGGTAACGAAACCCCTTTTTAACGCTACTCGACTCGGGCCCCAGCTGTTTAATACTTTAGATAAGCGTACGCGGGCCCGCGGGGATTCGAACCCCGGGCCTCCGGCTTAGGAGGCCGGCGCCCTATCCTGGCTAGGCGACGGGCCCTTCACAGACACTATATTCTAGGTGGGGCTTTAAATAGTATCCTGCGGACTGGAGGGGATGCATACCGTGTTCAGGGCATATACTGTATTATAACACCGTGGAAGTTTCTCCGCAAGGTTTAAAACACCTCCACTATAGTAAGGAGCCCGCTCTAATGAAGAATAAAGTGGGGAGAAGATGTCGGGGTCCGTGGATGTCGAGCCCAAGCTGGTTCACACCGAGGTCTTTTACAGGGGGAAGGATAGGAGGTGGCTTTTGATCAACGTCTACAGGTTCAGCGACCGCGACCTCACGGTCGTATACGACGAAGTGGAGGACAGGGTTGTCTACGAGCGCGAGACGCCCATAATGCCCGTCTTGGTCCACGTGGTGGAGGCGTATAGGCAGATCAACGAGGACTACGACGAGGTCGCTTGGAGGGCGGAGATGATCTCCCGCTTCAAGGCGGTCTTTTCCTTAATCGAGCTCTCGATCTTGGACTACGAGAACCACAACTAGCCTCCTTCACCGCACCTCTTCAGCCCGCCCCTGAGGCTGTAAGCCCTCAACCCTTTTTTCCTCAACACCTCGGCTACCACTGTGCTTATCGCGCCCGTGTCGCAGAAAACGACCACCACCCTGTCGCGGGGAACCTTGTCCGGGTCTAACCTCGAGAGAGGTACTGCCCCCGGTAGAGACCCGTCGTCTACCCCCCTCCACTCCCTGGCGTCTACCAGTAGGGCGTCCTCTGGTATGAAGTCGATCTCGACGTCGTCGCTCGGTATCACGTCATCGGGCCTCGAGGACAACGTATCGAAGGACCTGGCCCTTTCGACCGCCTTCTCGACCAGGGCCATGTCTACTTTCCTCACCTCCTCTTCCACCATCCCAGATGTAGCGTGGGTCTCGACCCTGCTCGGCGCTATTGCGCAGGCCTCGGGGACCTTGGATGACAGCTCGTAGAGCCCTATCCTCCTCGAGAGCGCCACTATCTCCTCCTTGTCGAAGCCCAGAAGCGGCCTGAGGACGGGTCTAGAGGGCTTAGCATACTCCTCCACGGCTTGGAGGTTCCTGAGGGTCTGGCTCGAAGCCTGCCCTATGGACTCCCCCGTGACTATGGCGTTGTAGCCGCCCGCCACCGCCAGCCTACTCGCCGCGGTGTACATCAGCGCCCTCAGTACCACCTGCCTCATGGGCCAGCCGACCTTCGAGGCGACCTCTGCCACGACCTTCCTGAAGTCCACTACCACGTACCTGGGCCTGTAGCCGTGCAGCCACCTGCTCGATAGCTCCCTGGCCACCTTGAAGGCTAGGTAAGTGGCCCTCGTAGACCCCAGGGTGAAGTGTAGGAAGTCTACTTGAACACCCCTCTTGGCCACAAGCCAGGCCGCCACCGGGGAGTCGAAGCCGCCGCTGAACAGGGCTAGGGCCCTCCCCTCGACACCCACCGGCAGGCCGCCGGGCCCCTCGGCGGCCCTCTTGTAGATGAAGGCCCTACTCCCCCTGACCTCTATCTCCACCGTGACCTCCGGGTTCTCCAGGTCCACGCCGGCCGAGTACTCCTTTAGGGCCGCCCCCACCTCCCTCGCCACGTCTAGAGAGGTGAAGTCGTGGGAGCCCCTCCTCTTGACTCTCACAGCAAACCTCTTGTTAGCCACGAGGTCCCTGGCCTCGCTGCTCGCCCACGCGGCCAGGTCCTTCAAGTCCTTGAACTGGTACTCCGCGACAACCCCCACTCTGTGGACGCCGAAGACCTTTGACAACGCCTCCGTGACGTCGGCGTCCGTCCTCAAAATTACCTTCGCCTCGACCACCTCGTGCCCCAGGACCCTGCCGCCAGCTCTCTCCACAGCGTCCCTCAGGTTCTCGACCAGCCTCCTGTAGAACCTCGGCCTGGTCCTCGAAGACCTTAAGGGTATCTCCCCGCTGACCGTCACAACGTATACCGGCATAGCTGGGTCCAGCCCAATTTTATAAGCTTATCAAACGCTATCATCAATTTAACGCTCAGGTCTGGAAGGGTTGAGGGCTTGTCTTTCAACCTGATTATAACCCACGAGCAGGGCGGCGAGAACTACAGGGCTGTACTAAGCGAGCTCAGGAGGCTGTTAGGAGACCTAACGGTCGTGGACACGGGGCCCTCCGTAATACTCGCGAAAGTCCCCGACCCCTACAAGGCCGTGGACACGCTGAGGGGCGCCACCTTGTCGCCTCTTATCTACAGGGTAGTACCCGTGGACGTGGTCCTAGACCCCTTCGTGGAGGTGGTGGCCGAGGAGGCCGGCAGGCTGGCGGAGGAGAAGATACCCGTCGACAAGACTTACAGGGTGACACTCCACGGCAGGCTGTACTGGAGGGAGACGAGGCTCCCGGCACACACGAGCGACGCTATAAGAGTCATAGCGGAGAGGGTCAAGAGGCAGGTCTCGCTAACCCACCCGGACTACGTGGTGTACGTTAGGTGCGTCAAGCTGTACCACAGGAGGAGGCTCGCCACCCTGACGGTGGCCCCAGTGGAGAAGTTCCTATCGCTCAAGTCTGGGAAGCCGTGACTCACCTCGGGTAGCCGACGGGGAAGATGTATAGGGGGACGTAGCTCTCGCGGAGGCCGAGGACCCTCCTCACGTGGTCGTCGTCGAAGGCCCCTATAGCCACGGTGCCGAGGCCCATCTCCGTAGCGGCCAAGTATATGTTCTGCCCGATGTGCCCCGCCTCCAACACCATGTACTGGTAGCCCCGGTCGCCGTACCACGCAACGATCCTCTCGGGTACCCCCACTATCACGATGTTCACAGGGGCCTCCTTGACCGACATCTGCCTCAGGCACGCCTCGTAGAGGTAGCCGGCCGGGTCTCCAGGCCTGACTTGGCGCAGCCCGTGCGACTCTGGCTCGTACAGGTACACTCCCGGGTCGAGGCCCTCTACACCGTTCGTCTTCACCGCCAGGTAGACCTCCATGGGGTACAACGCGCCGGCGGACGGGACCACCCTCCTCCTGGAGGTGACGTAGCCGTACGACACCCAGAGAAGCTGCGAGACCGTTCTCAAATCTAGAGGCTTGTCCCTGAACCTCCTAACACTCCTCCTCGCCGAGACCAGCCTGGACAAGCAGGTCTCCTTGTCGGGCTCGGGTAGGCCGATAGCCCCCTTCCCGCTCATCTCCATACACGGGGGTTATTATAAGAGGGTGGGTTAATATAGACCTGTATGGTGGTATAGTGCCGATATCTCTCAGCGACATAATGCCGGAGGAGGCGCTGGAGTCTCTCAGGGAGTACCTCAAGAACCTCATCAAGTCCATAGACCTCTTCAGGAAGTCCCTGAAGCTCCTCAACGAGGTCAGAGTCGGCGAGGCTAGGAGCCTCCTGGCCGAGGTCGTGAAGACTAGGAGCGAGGCCAACAAGAGCAGGCTCAGGCTCATAGAGGTCATCGAGAACTCGAGACTAGAGCCGAGCGTCAAGGAGGACATACTCCACTTCATCAAGAGGCTCGACGCGATAAGCGACAACGTCAAGGAGGCTGCTAGGGAGCTCACGATCATGCCCTACCTCGAGGTACCCTCCCCTATAAGGGACGGGCTCAACAGGCTGGCCGACATGGTGTTGCAGGCAGCCAGTCACGTGGCCGAGGCGACCGAGAGGCTGATCACCGGGGAGCACAAGCGCGCCCTAGAGCTGGTAAACAAAGTCCTGGAGATCGAAGAGGAGGCGGACAGAGTGGACGTCGACAACAGGGGGAAGCTCATCGTTTACGCGGACGTGATCAAGCCGAGCACCCTCGCCATACTGATACACGACTTCAACAGGGACCTCGAGAACGCTGTTGACTCCTGTGCCGAGGCGGCCGACTACCTACACATCCTCATAACGACCTGGCTTCAGATAGAGATGATCGTGTAGACCAGCCCAAACGTCGCGAGAGCTGTTAAGGCGACCCCGAGGAACCAGAAGCCTATTATCTTGGCCACGAGCCTCATGTTCACGAAGGAGACTCCACGGGCCAGCCCCACGCCAGCTATCGCTCCTACTATCGCCCCCGTCGTAGAGGTCGGGATCCCGAGCCTCGTGACGACCAGCACCAGCTGGGACGCCGAGAACTGGGCGACAAAAGCCGACTCGACGCTCAGCGGGGTTATCCTCTCACCGATCGTCTCCACTACGCTGTAGCCCCACGTCAGTATCCCCGTAGCGATACCTAGCGCTGAGAAGACTGTGACAGGGTAGGGGATGTCGACTTTCCCGCTCGGCACCTGGCCCGTGAACACCGTGAGCAGGACGCCTGTCAGGGGTCCGCTCGGGTTGGACACGTCGTGCGCCCCGTGGCTGAAGGCCATCGTAGCCGAGCTGGAGATGAGGAGGGTCTTGTACACGAAGTCCCTGGCCTCGATCTCGTCCTCGGGCATCCTCCTCGAAACGTAGCGGTAGTACACCCCGGTCAGTAGCGCCGCACCTAGTAGGCCTAGGGTTACGGAGTATACCAGGTTCTCTAGGCTCGCCGACTCCAGCAGGTATAGGAATATCGCCATGAAGACGGTGAGGTAGAAGAGGACAATGCCAGACAGTAGCGCCCTCTTACCGGTCACGAACCTCCTCACCTGGCTGAACAACTTGTACTCGGCAAACCCCGCGACTATACCGAGGAAGGGTACCAGCACCCACGCTGCGACGATAAACGAGACCTCGGGCCAGAGGACGGCGTTGACCCCCCCGGCCGCTAGACCGAAGCCTATTATCCCCCCTACTATGGACTGGCTTATGCTCATCGGTATCCTCATCCTCGTTATCAGGGTCACCAGCACTCCTGTCACGACGAGCGCAACGCTCATGCCGACGATCAAGTCCACCGGCCTCACGGCGTTTACGTCCACGATGCCCTTGAGCAGGGTCACCGATACGAAGCGCCCGTAGATCACGCCCCCCACAAACTCGAATATCGAGGCGAAGACGAGCGCCCTCCTCAGGCTGAGGGCCCCCGAGCCGATGGGGGCGCCTATACTGTTAGCTGCGTTGTTCGCCCCGTCGATCCACGCGACGAGGAACGCCCCTAACCCGGCTACTAGGATCCACAGAATTTCCATGGCCACTACCGCGCTTCGCCTTACGATTTGGCTCTTCTATTATTCAACGCCCAGAATTTTTAAGTGTTAAGGCGGCCGCCCCCGTCTAGTCCGCGCGTTTAAACACCTGTTGAAAAGAACTCAACGCGTCGGAAGGATATCGTTTAAAACCGCTTGAATAGAGAATTGGAAATAGCGTTAACAGGGGTGTTTACGGGTGAGCCTGAAGTACAGGGTTGTTTTCGTCAACCCCGGCGAAAAGACGTCTAGGCTGGCAGAGTACGACCTGAGCGAGGTCAGGGGCCCGGTCAGCCTCGGCGTAAAGCTACACAGCGAAGTCTACGAGTCGTGGAAGAAGCCGGTCTACCACCCCGACAACGCCCTCGTGATCGGCACTGGACTATTGGCGGGGAGCAAGCTCTACGGAGTCCACAGGCTGGTCGCTGTATTCAGGAGCCCGCAGACCCGCGGGCTCCACGTTGCCGCGATGGGCGGGGCGGCCTACCAACTAGCCGCAAGACTCCACAGCATAGTGGTAGAGGGGGCGGCCGGCAGGCCCACGATAGTACTCCTGAGGGGCCACAAGGATGGTGCTGTAGAGGTCTCCTTCAGCGAAGTGGAGGATAGCGAGGTGGAGAGCGTGTGGAGGGGCTACAGGGGGCTCAAGGGCACCTACGCCCTGACGAAGTACGTGGTCGACAAGCACCCCGACTTCTTCAAGGGGGGCTACAGTAGGGTGGTGGCCGTCGGCCCCGCGTCCAAGTACACGAGCCTGGGCGCGCTCTTCTCGGCGACGCTCTTCAATGGCGAGATAGACTACGGGAGCGAGGACCTCGCAGCGAGAGGCGGGCCAGGTAGCGTCTTGTTGAGGGCGCACAACGTAGCCGCTATTGCGTACAGCGGCAGCTACGACAGGTCGGCCGACCTGCCCAGGGAGATGACCGAGCTCAGGGCGATCAGCGACTACACCGTTAAGAAGCTGGGGAAGCCGTACATAAACGCGGTGATCGAGGCGGGGACCAAGTACAGGTACGACCCCAAACTGAACACCGGGGGCACCTTCGGCTCCAACTACCCGCACCTAAGGACGCAGACGCCGATGTTCAACTGGAACATGATCTACCTCCCCAACGACGTGCGCGAGAAGCTCTTCAACTACATAATGAAGTACTACTGGGAGCCCTTTAACAAGGAGGCTATCGAGTCGAAGAGCTGGAAGACGTGCGGAGAGCCGTGCCCCGTCGCGTGCAAGAAGGTGAGGAAGGGGAGGTACAAGACCGACTACGAGCCCTACAACGGCCTCGGGCCTATGATCGGCGTTTTCGACCTCCACGAGGCCGAGAGACTCGTCGAGCTAGCCGATGCCTACGGCTTCGACGCAATAGAGCTCAGCAACCTGATCGCGTTCGTGTTCGACGCCTTGGAGAACGGGCTGCTCAGACCCGAGGAGGTCTCGCTACACACGAAGCCGTTCTTCAACCCGCTCAACTACACGGTGGAACACAGCAAGACCAACGCAGACCTCGCAGAAGAGATCATCGAGTCGATGGCCTGGGGCACCAACCCCGTACTGAGGCTCATCGCCGATAGGGGTCTCAGGTCGGCCGCCAAAGTGCTGGACCTCCTCTACGAGGAGAGGACTGAGGAGAGAAAGATTAGGTTCGTAGACCTCGCGGTCTACGCCTCGTTTGGCGAGGAAGGGCACATAACCCCGAACTTCTACTGGACGCCCGGCATGGTGGCCCCTCTACCAGTCCTTGGGAGGTACTGGACGCTCTACACAGGCGTCTTCCTAGACCCGGAGGAGTTCGCGGCCAAGAGCTACGAGAGGGCTGTAATGGAGCTGATGATAGACGACTCCGGGGTCTGCAGGTTCCACAGGGGCTGGGCAGAGAAGCTACTACCCTCACTTTACGCCGACTACTACGGTCTAGACGACACCGTCCAGTTCTACAAGAGGCTCTACAGGAGGCTCGCCGAGTACCAGTCCCACGTTGCCGAGCCCACCTTGTGGGAGAGCAGGAAGGTGTTCGACTACATTTCCAGGGCTGCCGCCGAGTACGCTAACAAGACGTGGACGGAGAAGCTCTCTGTCGAGGGAGAGAAGTCGGTCGTGGAGTGGTGGGCCAGGTTCAAGAAGAAGCTAGCCGAGCTCGTATCCTCGGCCTAGGCCTTGCCTTTTTCTTAGCGAACAGTTTTAATAGCTTCAATACTAAGTTTAGGTAAGACTACGCTGGGAGTGGTGGATGAGTAAGCCGCAGGGCTACATAGCGAGGTGCTTAAGCGAGGCCGTTGCCGAGCTCGCGCCGGCGACGATCGGTGTAGACAGGCGGGCGGTCGAGGATGCCTTTGAGACGGGCAGGCTTAAGGTGTCGAGGCCCCCGTTCCGGAGCATCGGGGACTACTCCATAGCCCTCCACTACTTGTTTAAGCTAGGCGGCGTAGACCAGAAGGACTGGCCGCACGCGGCTGGGAGGCTGATAGAGGCGCTCACCTCCAGCAAGTACAAGGACGAGTGCTACGTTGCTAGGGCCGAGTTTGTCAACGGCTACTTGAACCTGACGATCGACTTCAACAGGCTCGCCAGAGTAGTCCTGGACGACGTACTCCGTGGAGGGGTTGAGGAGAGGCTGAGGAGCGTGGGCGGGGGGAGGGTCGTGGTAGTGGAGCACACGAGCGCGAACCCCGTCCACCCCCTACACGTGGGTAGCGGGAGGAACAGCGTCATCGGCGACACTTTCGCGAGGCTGCTGTCTAAACTAGGGTTCAGAGTCAACAGGAGGTTCTACGTGAACGACATGGGCAGGCAGGTCGCGTTCCTAGTGTACGGTGTCTCCATCCTCAAAGAGGCCGGCGTCCAGCCCGGCGGTGAGTTCAAGACAGACCACTGGTACGGCATAGTCTACGCGCTGACGAACCTGCTCATCGAGGAGAGGAGACTGCTGAGAGAGGTCAGGGAGGCGGAGAAGGCGTTCTGGGAAGCGCTGGCTAGGTTCGTTGAGTGGGCGGGGGGAGAAGGGGCCGTGCCCAGGAGCCACTTAGACGAACTCAGGTCTCTGCTAGCCATGAGGTCTCTCAACAAGAGCGCGGCCAAGGTCGCGAGGAGACTGGCAACGGTCCTGTCGGGTCTCGAGAAGGCCCTCGCGAACGCGGTCGAGTTGAAGGCCTTGAAGGACAGCTTGGAGCGGTACACCGAGTTGTCGAGGGAGCACGCGAAGATGTCCTTCCTGGTGAGGAGGCTCGCCGTGCGGGCACCCGAAGTCTACCTAGCCCTGTCCTCCAGGATCCTCGACGACAGGAGGGCTCTGGACGATGTCAGGAAGCTCATGAAGAGGTGCGAGGAGGAGGACCCAGCCACCCTGAGCCTGTTCCACGAGGTCTCGGAGAGCGTGGTCAAGGGGTTCAAGGAGACCCTCGGCAGACTCAACATCCACTTCGACGCCTTCGACTGGGAGAGCTCCAAGGAGGTCCTGGAGGGGGCGCACGAGGTCGTAAAGATAGTAGAGTCGAAGCCCTTCGCGAGGAGGGAGGCCGGCGCTCTACTTGTCGACCTAGACCAGGCTGCCGAGGACTGCGGCTTTGTCAGGGAGCTCTTCAGCCCCGACAGGCCGGGCAAGTTCATCATCGAGCGGAGCGACGGGACTACCCTGTACGTGACGAGGGACGTATCCTACAGCGTGTTCAAGTTCAGGGAGACGGGCGCCGACGTGGTCTATAACGTCATAGCCAGCGAGCAGTCGAGGGAGCAGAAGCAGGTGAAGGCCCTCTTATACCTGCTCGGATACGAGAGGGAGGCCAGGAGCCTGGTGCACTTCGTCTACGAGCTCGTGAAGCTGAAGGGTATGAGGATGAGCGGTAGGCGGGGGGTCTACTACACGCTCGACGAGCTGGTTGAGGACTACTACGCGGTCGTCTCGAAGGTCTACTACGAGACCGGGAAGTCCAGGACGCTAGAGCCGGCGGCTCGGGAGGACGTCGAGAAGACCCTGAGAGAGTTGGCGGTCGCGAACGCCAGGGGGCTGCTACTGTCCGTAGAGCCCTTTAAAGTCCTAACGTTCGACCCGTCAAGGCTGGAGGAGGCCCTGTACGGCTCGACGGTGCTCTACTCCTACGTGAGGCTACAGAGCATCCTCAGGAAGCTGAAGGGGCTGGAGCCCCTGGAGAACATGGAGAGGCTGAAGGCCGAGGCCTCCTCGCTCGAGTGGGGCGGCTACAAGCCCAGCGAGGTCGAGGAGCAGATCCTGGACGCGCTAGCCGAGTTCGAGAGAGTCGTCTTGTCCGCGTACAGGGAGTTGAAGCCCAACAGGGTCCTAGAGTACGCGATGAGCCTGAGCAACCTAGTGAACAAGTTCTACGAGTCCCACAGGGTGATGGGCGAGTCGGACCCGGAGGCCAGGGCCTTCAGGGAGGCGCTCGTGGTCGCCACGCTAGCCGTGATGAAGGAGCTCGTCGACATCCTAGGTTTCCCCCACGTCAGGAGGATATAGTCCTGAACCAGCTCCAATACGCCCCGTTATTCGCGTATAGGCGAGGCAAAGCTCTACTATATAAACCGTAGGCGTATAAATCATACAATGCCGAAGGGTTGAGCAGGATGGGTGGCAAGTCTAGTGAGTGGATCTACCTGCACCACAAGTACGTCGCGACAACGACCCACGACCCCGAGAACCTACCGCTAGTGATCGAGAGAGGAGAGGGCGTCTGGTTGTACGACGTCGACGGCAACAAGTACCTCGACTTCTCGAGTAGTATTGGGGTAAACAACCTCGGCTACCCCAGCCACCCGGAGGTGGTCAAGGCCCTAGTGGAGCAAGCCAACGTCCTAGCTCACGCTGCAGGCACGGACTTCTACAACCCCTACCAGGTCAGGCTAGCCATGAAGCTCGCCGAGGAGACCCCGGGCGAGTTCCCGAAGAAGGTCTTCTTCAGCAACAGCGGGACTGAGGCGAACGAGGCCGCTCTCAAGATCGCCAAGACGTCGACTGGAAGGCCTCTCTTCATAAGCTTCATCGGTGGGTTCCACGGGAGGACCCACGGCACGCTCGCCCTGACGGCCAGCAAGAGCGTGCATAAGAAGAGGCAGTTCCCCTGGATGCCCGGCGTGTTCTACGTGCCGTACCCCAACCCGTACAGGAACCTGTGGGGTATAGACGGGTACGAGCACCCGGACGAGCTGGTCAACAGGGTGATCGAGTTTATCGAGGAGTACGTGTTCGACAAGCTCGCCCCATGGGACGAGTTCGCGGGGATCTTCTTCGAGCCGGTCCAGGGCGAGGGTGGCTACGTCGTGCCCCCCAAGAACTTCTTCACCGAGCTCTCGAAGCTTGCGAGGAACTACGGGGTCCTCCTAATAGACGACGAGGTCCAGATGGGGCTGGGGAGGACGGGTGCGATGTGGGCTATCGAGCACTTCGGCGTCGTCCCCGACGTCATCACCACGGCGAAGGCCCTCAGCGGCGGCCTCGTACCCATCGGCGCAGCCGTGTACAGGGCCGAGCTAGACTTCAAGCAGCCCGGGATGCACAGCAACACCTTCGGCGGCAACGCCCTCGCCTCGGTCGTCGCCCTGAAGGTCATAGAGGTGGTCAAGACGCTCCTGCCAAACGTTAGGAGACTTGAGGGGTTGTTCAGGGAAGAGCTGGCTAAGCTGAAGGAGGAGTTCGAGAAGGTCGGCGACGTCAGGGGCATGGGGCTAGCGTGGGGCGTGGAGTTCGTCACAGACAAGAAGAGCAGGAAGCCCGACGTCGACTTCAGGAACAGGGTAGTAAGGGAGGCGCTGAGGAGAGGACTGGTCCTGCTGGGGTGTGGGAAGAGCTCTATAAGGCTCATACCCCCGCTCGTCATCGGGGAGGAGGAGGCCAAGGAGGGCCTGAGGATCCTGCGCGAAACAATTAAATCCCTCATGTGACGTATTTTTGACCAACAACACCTTAACGGGAGCCCTCTTCGAAGGTGTCCCTTTGCCTAGGCACGGAAGACGCTACGGCGCACGCCACGGGAGGTTCTGGCCGGGGAGGCCTCTCGTCCCACGGTTCGTCGAGTACAGGTACTACGGTGTCGTGTACGTCCCCTTAGAGAGCGGCGAGGTCTCACCGCCCCTGGAGGCCGTGGTCTTGTACGAGGACGAGGTCGAGGCTTTCCGCCTCGCGTACCTGGAGGGCCTGAGTGTACGCGAGGCCTCCGCGAGAATGGGGGTCTCAGAGGCCACCTTCTGGAGGATCCTGGACTCGGGGAGGAGGAAGCTCGCGGAGGCCATCTTCTACAGGAGGCCTTTCAAGATAGTCGAGAGGCCTATAGGGTGAAGCGGCCTGCACGCCGCACGCCTGCGACGAAAAAGTTTATAAGATACTGAAATATGTTTCTAAATTCGGTGAGGCGAATGTGGTGGAGAGGACCTTACGGGCCGTGGCCGGGTCATGGACCTTGGAGCCACCTCCCCCCGTGGATGAGGCCCGGTTGGTACCTGTGGTGGGCGGCACCGCAGACAGCAGCCCCCGTGGCTCCTTGGAGTAGGGAGGCCGAGCTACAGTACCTTGAGAGCCTCAAGAGCTACCTCCAGGAGACGCTTAGGAGAGTTGAGGAGAGGATAAACGAACTCAAGAGCTCGAAGTGAACCCCCTTTTCTTCAGGAACTCCCGGAAAGACTCCTCTCCTAGGAGCCGGTTTAGCCTAGGCGAGTTTTTTATCAACTCCACCTCCCAGCCCCTCAACGAGGGGCAGATGTAGCAGCCCAGCCTGTAGAAGCCCTGCTCGTAGAGCGGGTTCAGGGGTACCCCCAATACTATGGTGGCGACCTGTAGGAGGAGCGTGCTCCACTGCTTGAGAGGGTAGGCGTAAGTGAGGTTGCCCCTGGCGAAGAACGGGGGTTTAGAGCTCCTGGACTCCGACTCGACGTCCCTGTCCCCAACTAACACGAGGCACTTCGTATCTCCCGCGCATACCTCTCTGTAGGCCTCCTCCAGCTTTGAGACCTTGAGCCTCGAACACCACCTGTTGGAGTGCTCTGGTAGCCCGTTGACTGGTATACGGGGCTTGAGCTCGAGCCTCTTCACGACTACGTCTAGCTTGAGCCGGCTAGAGACCTCCTCGACGAAGAGCTTGTTCTCAGGGAAGTCGACGTCGATGTCGACGAAGACGGGACTCACCCTGCTCTTCCCGAACAGCTTGAGCGCGAGGTAGAGCGCCATTGTGCTGTCCTTGCCGCCGCTCCACGGGACTAGGACGTGGTCGTAGTCGCCGAGACTCCTCACCCAGTCCAGGGTCGCCTCCACTAGCTTTGAAACGAACTCCCTGTTAGCCCCGGCCAAGTCCGCGATGTCCACGCTCTCGGGCCTACGCCCAGTGTAGGGCTCGACTCCGAGGTCGTCCCTTATCTTGAAGAACCCGGCCGGCTCACCCCCGCTGAACACAATATGGCGCCCGCCGAGGTCTCTTAGAGCAATGTACCAGCCGGGCTCCAGCCCTATCACACCCTTGGCAAACTCGGGGACCCTGAAGGCCATTATGTCGTGGTACACCTCGGGCTCCCCCACGACCGGCCTGGCGCCCGGCATCGATGGGGTGAACTTGTACAAGCCGTTCTCGAAGTACAAGCGTAGCCGGAGCTTGGCGCGAGCCTTCTCGACCTCGTGGTGTATCTCCTCCAGCCTCATGTTCCTCACCCTGGCCTTCCCGACGACGTGGACTACGGTCGTAGGCGAGCACCGGGAGGGGAGCACACCGGACTCCGCGTCCTCTCTGTTGGCGATGTAGAGCTTGTAGAGAGCCCTACCGTCGAGCCCCCGGAGGCCCTCGGCGAGCGCTTCGCTGGACCTGACCCCGCCCAGCGAGACGACCTGTATACCCCAACCCGGGTAGAACCTCTCCACTACGTGTTCGAGCGCGTCCTTGTCGCTTGAGGCCCTGGTGGCCACAATGTACATCGGCCTGCTCATAGGTCTCTCTTCAACTCGTAGACTCCTTTCTCTAGTAAGCCCAGCCCGATCCTGAACTGGCACGCCCTACAGACCTCGTGCGAAGACGGCTCCCCGCATATCTTACAGGTCTTCACCTCCCCGACCTGCTTCTTCTCGCCGAGAAGGCGGACTATACTCAGGTAGCTGTTCAGCAGGCTGTTCTTAGTGCCGGGCTGGGCCTCCTCGAGCTCGTTGACCATCTTCCTTATCTTGAACCTGACGTTGAACTCGGCGTACGGGCACTTGTGGTACTCGGGCTCTATAAGCCCGTTCAACAGCGCGTATATGCTGGTCTCCTTCTCCGTCACCTCTATGAACGGCTTTATTCTCTTCACGAACTTCTCGTGCGACGCTATGCCCGTGACGGGCGCGAGCCTAGCCAGCTTGTCTAGCGTATCCTTCGCTAGGTTCATTACGAAGGTCTGTACAACGTCGTCCATGTTGTGCGCCGTAGCCAGTACTGTACCGCCCATCTCCCTCGCCACCTTGTTCAAGAGGTACCTCCTGAAAACCCCGCAGTAAGCGCACGGGAGGTAGGGGAGGCCCCTCCTCCTACCCTCCTCCACTATCTCGTCGAGCGTCATCCCGAAGTACTCTTTGAAGGAGGCGATCTTGTAGGGGACGCCTAGCCTCTCGTTTACTCTGAGGAAGTTCGCTATGGTGTACTCCCTGTACCCCCTTATCCCCTCGTCTACGATAAGGGCTGAGACCCTCCACCCGGGGTTCTTCTTGGACATCTTCCATAGGAAGTAGAGTAGGGCCATCGAGTCCTTGCCGCCGCTGACCGCGACGACTATGTGCTCGGTCTTGCCCAGCATCCTGTACTTACGTATCGTCTTCTTCACTTTCCTCTCAAAGTACTCGATGAAGTGCTGCCTGCAGTAAGCGGTCTTGTTGACCCTGTTGACGTACACCGCTGGCCTGCCGCAAAGGCTGCACTTGGCCACAACCAGAGCCCTAGTAGAAGAAGGATTCGGAAAAAGGGGTTTAAAGAGACTACGGCCTCACGACTCTCCCAACGAGGTAGGCTATAGCCCCGTATATCAGGCCGCTAACGAAGGCCCCCAGTACTATCCACACCATGTAGTCCCACGGGTAGATGTCCCCGAACAACACTGCGTCGAGGGCCACGGCGGGGAAGGCCGCTAGGCCTCCGGCCAGCGTCGAGACCACTATCCCGTAGCTCCTGTAGGCCCCGGCGGCGTAGGCCACTTCGCTGGCTAGCCCCTGAGCAAAGCCGTAGACCAGGTTTGTCAAGCCGCCCGCTGTGGGTATGAGGCTCTCGATGAGAGCGGCTATCGTCTCCCCGAGGAAGGCGGACAGGGGCTTCCTTATGAGGACGGCCGCCATTGGGGCCGCCATGAACCACAAGCCGTAGGTCAGCAGCCTAGCCACCACGGGCCCGCCTACCGCTTTGACCACGTAGTAGGCTGTCCACCACGGTACGAACACTACGCCGAAGACAACGCCGACGAGCCCCAGCACTGTGTAGTCGATCGCTGTGTACCTCGTCTTCTTAGCCGCGAAGTACAGCGCCAACGCCGTGAGCACGACTATTAGCAGGGAGGCCAACTCCAGTAACATGGAACCACCGTGTGGGTCTGATCTTAAAACCTGGTTATTAAGATTTCTATCACCAGGTTTTAATAAACCCGCTAACCAAACGCCGAGTCGCTGAGACACTACGGCAGTTGTCGGTAGCGTTATATGGGTGTCCAAATTGTAGGGATAGTTAAGCGCGCCTGAGGTCTCGGCTCGTGAGAGTAGCCGAGTGTCTTGTGGTGTCGAACACTGGCGTGGCGCGGGGGTATAAGCGCCTCGTGCTGGGCGGTTGCAGTCTAGGCCGGGTGGACCCCGGCCAGTTCGTCATGGTGAAGGTAGACGGCCGCGAGGTGTTGCTGCGGAGACCCTTCACGGTCTACGACTACGACGAGGAGAGGGGGGTCCTGGAGATCCTCTACAAGGTGACCGGTAGGGGTACTAGAGCGATGGCCGAGCTACGGGAGAGCGACGTTGTCAGCGTACTCGGCCCGCTTGGGAGGGGGTTCCCCCTGGACTGCCCCGGTAAGGCGCTGCTCCTCGCGAGGGGTGTAGGGCTCGCGTCGCTCACGTACCTCGGTAAAAAGCTGAGAGAGGCAGGGTGTAGCGTGGTCACCGTGGGCAGTTTCAGAGGGCGTGGAGAGGACCTCGCCACTGGGAACAAGCTCGTCGAGGGATTCTCGTCCAGGGTCTACGTGCTGTACGACGAGGAAGGCACCAGTAGCCTGGAGAACGTCAGGAGGGTCCTGTTCGAGGAGAACCCCTCGGCGGTCTACACGTGCGGGTCGAAGAGGTTGATCAGGCTACTGAAGCAAACCCCCTTCAAAGCGTACGCCTCCGTAGAGGAGAGGATGGGCTGCGGGCTGGGTGCGTGCCTATCCTGCGTGGTGAGGACGGTCCACGGCTACAAGCTTGCGTGTAGAGACGGCCCTGTGTTCGACGTGAGGGAGTTGGAGGTGTAGTGGAGTGGGCGTTAAGCTGAGTGTCAGGATAGCCGGTTTGACGCTCAAGAACCCGGTCATGAACGCCTCGGGCACCTACGACCCGGTGGCCTACGAGCTTTTCGTCGACCCGGGTCAGCTGGGAGCGGTGGTGTTGAAGAGCGTCACACTAGAGCCGCGAGAGGGCAACCCGCCCCCCAGGATACACGAGGTCCCCTGCGGGCTCCTCAACTCGATAGGGATACCGAGCGTAGGCGCTAAAGCGTTCGTCGAGGAGAAGGCCCCGGCCCTGAAGAAGTACAGGGACGCCGTCTTCATCGCGAGCGTAGCGGGCTTCACGCCGAGCGAGTACGCTACGGTCATAGAGGTCCTCGAAACCGCTGGCGACCTGATAAGGGCTTACGAGGTCAACCTCTCGTGCCCCAACCTCGAGAAGGGGGGTAGGAGCTGCGCGCTCAGCGAGGACTGTATAAGGGAGGCTACGCGGCTCGCGGCTTCTAAGACCAACAAGCCGGTCATAGTCAAACTAGCGCCCGACGTAACGGACATCGCGGCCATGGGTAAAGCCGCTGTCGAGAGCGGCGCCGACGCCCTGACGGTAGGCAACACCTACAGAGCTATGGCCGTGGACCTGAAGACGAGGAGACCCGTCTTCGCCAACGTCGTGGCGGGCTACTCGGGCCCCGCGATCAAGCCCCTGACCCTGAGGGCCGTTTACGAGACGGTTAGGGCTGTAGACGTACCAGTAATAGCGAGCGGCGGGGTTATGACCGCCGAGGACGCCCTCGAGTACCTGCTCGTGGGTGCCAAGGCTGTACAGGTCGGTACCGCTAACTTCGTGGACCCGAGGGCGATGCTAGAGGTCGTTAGAGGTATCGAAAAGTTCCTGGAGGAGAACGGTATCGACGACGTGAACAAGTTCATCAACAGCCTTGTCACAGAGTGAGGCCCGTTACAGGCCCAGGAAGCTCTCGAGGAGAGCCTCCTCGCGCTGGAACTCCGGCCTCGGGACCTCCTTAACTATGCGCCCCTCGTTGAGAATGTAGACCCTGTCCGAGACCTCTAGCGCGTTTTTTATTTTCTCCTCGACTACCAGAATCGTTAGATTGAGCTCCTCTCTGAGCTTGCTCACCGTCTTGATCACTTCCATAGACAGCTTGGGGCTAAGCCCCAGCGTCGGCTCGTCTAGGAGTAGCATTCTGGGCTTTGTCACCAATGCTCTCGCAATTGCGAGCATCTGCTGCTCGCCCCCGCTCAGCGTTTTAGCCTTTTGTTGCAGCCGCTCCTTCAACACTGGGAAGAGGCTGTAGACGAGCTCCAGTACGTCGTCAACCCGTCTCCTGTCCTTGGGTAGCGCGTTCAACGCCATGACGATGTTCTCGTACACTGTCATGTCCCCAAAGAGCGCTCTCCCTTCAGGGACCATGTTGAGACCTCGCTTGACCCTCTCGTGGACGGGTAAGGGGGTTATGTCCCTTCCCTCGAAGTAGACCCTGCCACGCCAGGGTCTTACAATCCCCATAATCGTCTTCAGCAGTGTAGACTTGCCTGCTCCGTTAGGGCCTAGCACTGCTACTATCTCGCCTTTCTCGACGTGAAGGTTCACGTCCCATAGGATCTGAGTGTCCCCGTAGCCGGAGACGATGTTCTCACACCTTAGCACGGCGAACACCCGTTAGACGACCTCTCCAAGATAGACCCTCCTTACCAACTCGTTTGCGAGGACCTCGCGTGGTGGACCCTCGGCCAGTATCCTCCCCTGGTAAAGGAAGAGGACCCTGTCCACGTGCTGTACGGCCCTAATCACGTGCTCGACGAACGCTACCGAAGATATGCCCTTTCGGTCGGCAACCTCCTTGACGAGCTTCATGATCCTGTCGACCTCAGCGGGGGGCATTCCAGCCACTATCTCGTCTAGTAGGAGGACTTTAGGTTGTTTCGCGAGCGCCCTCGCGAGCTCGAGCAGTTTCTTCTCGGGGGCCGTTAGGTTCGCCGCCAGCTCGTCCTTCTTTCTTATTAGACCAACGAGCTCTAAGGTGCTTAAAGCCTCAGTCCTGGCCTGGTCCACGCCGAGCTTCTTTGGTGAGAATAGGGCGCTGACCATTACGTTGTCGAAGACTGTCAGGTAGGGGAAAGGTCGGGGTATTTGGAAGGCCCTCGACAAGCCCATCTGGGCCCGTTTGTGCGGGGGTAGCTTGGTGACGTCTACCCCTTCGAAGATTATCCGACCTGAGTCGGGCTGGTAGATACCGTTGATGACGTTGAACAATGTCGTCTTGCCCGCCCCGTTAGGGCCGATTATAGCGATGCTCTCGCCCTCGTAAAGCTTGAAACTCACGTCGACCAGGGCCCTGATACCGCCAAAAGACTTGGAGACGTGCTCGACAATCAATACTTCTCTTCGGGGCACGCTTCCACCCTAGATCAAGACTTCCCTTAGGCTCCTATATCTCAACCGTAGCCACCCTATGAAGCCGTAAGGGAAGACCACGACGATGATAATTAGCAGGGGGGCGAGGATCAGCAGCTGAAGTCCGGGGAAGTATGCTGTCAGGAAGTACTTCATCACCGAGTACACGAGGCCGCCGACGACGGGGCCTATCACGGTACCACTCCCGCCTATCAGCGTGATAAGAATCGCCTCGATGGTGAGAGTCAGGGAGAACGCGTCTGGGGGGTAGACGGCCTGGTCTTTCAAGACCTTTATAGCCCCGAGAAAACCGGCTAGGACGGCGCTTATAGTGAACGCGACTAGCTTGTACTTAGTAGTGTTAACCCCCATAGCCTCGGCGACGTCCTCGTCCTCCTTGATCGAGAGCAGGGCGTAGCCTAGTCTCGACCGCGATATTTTGTAGGAGAGGACAAACGTGATCACCCCTAGGGCGATTAACGTGTAGTCGGCGAAGTCGATGGAAACGAACGACAAAGCCTTGTCCCCGTAGTTGACAATGATGTTGCCAGCTATGATCAACCCCTCGGCCCCGCCCCATACGTTAGCGCCCTCTATGAAGAACCTCACCGCCCTGTTGAGGCCGATCGTCGCGATCGCAAAGTAGATCTCCCTCAACCTAAGAGAGACGCCGCCTATCCCGATCGCGAGTACTGTAGCTAGTAGCGCAGCCATACCTAAACCGGCTGCTATCACAACGAACATGTTGACAGTACTCGCCGCCAGCTCTTTGAACACCAGGGCCATTCCGTAAGATCCAAGGGCTATGAACGCGGAGTAGCCGAAGCAAACGTACCCGCTGAAGCCTGTGAAGATGTTGAACGCTATTCCGAGGACGACGTAGAACACTATGAGGAAGACGAGCTGAGAATAGGCGGGGAGAAGAATCCTCAGTACAAGAAGCGATGCGAGGAGAAGGAGACCCGCTGTCAGCGAGAGGTTTCCACGGGGCCTCACACGTATCACCTCTTCCCAAATAAGCCTTGAGGCCTGAGTAGTAGGACTAGCACTAGTATTACAAAGTCGGTGAACCTACTCAGAGCGTAAGCGCTCAGGCCGGGTACTAGAGAGTATACCGTAAAGGACAGGATCTCGACGACACCGTATATGAGACCCCCGACGAGAGCTCCCTCAGGGGAACCGAGACCCCCTAGCACCGATATTGCGAACGCAATGTCGGTGTAGGGTTGACCCATGTAGGGGTTTATCCCGCTTGAGACGTAGTAGGTGAGAAGAACCCCGCTCAGGACCGTGAGACTTATACCCAGGGAGAAGGCGGCCGCGTAGACTCTCGATGTGTTTATCCCGCAGAGCATAGCCCCAACGTCGCTCTGGACCACACTCCTTATGACTCTACCGTACGAGGTCTTGTACAGTAGTACGTACATCCCCAAGATCATCGCGAGACTGAGGACCGCCCCTACAACCTTAAGTAGGGGCACTGTGAAGTGGAGAAATGTCACAGAGCCTATGTCGTATATGAAACCTCTGTAGGTTGGCCCCCAGGCCAGTTTAGTGCTCTCTTCCAGGATGATCGAGACGGCGTAAGCGGCGATCAATGTGTAGATCGGAGGCGTGTTCAACAACCTGCTCACAAACCCGTAGAACATCAGGAAGCCTAGAGCACCACCTATCACCGCGGCTACGGGGATAGAGTCTAGCGGTGAAATGCCGTACAATGCGAACATCCAGTACGCGATGTACGCCCCCAGCATGAGGAACTGACCCTGTGCGGAGTTGACGAACCTGAGAACTCCGTAGACGAACGTTAAGCCCAGGGCTACCAGCCCGTAGAGAAGCCCCAACATCACCCCGGACACGATGTTGAAGGTCAATAAGTCTAGTAACGTTGTCATTAAAATCCCACTTCTAAACGAACTCTATTTAGAGTTTAGGTGGTCCGGATAAAAAAGGCCTACGGGGTGGGAGTAGCCAGTGCGCCAGCCTCCTTCTCCTGCCATGTTGGTATCGGGTAGACAGGCTTCGATGAGGCTGCGGCAGGTGGCCACACTACCTGGAACTTCCCCGCCTGCCACTGACCGACAAGTATCTTGTGGCCGATCTGCGCGCCGTTTGTTGCGTTGATCTGGAACGGACCGTAGATCGTCATCAACTTGAGCTCGTTATAGGCGGTCCTGACGGCCCTCTGCTCTAGGCTCTGGGCCAGCTCAATGGCCTTGACGAGCGTCAGGACCGCGGCGAAACCCGCTGCGGCGTGGTACGACGGCTGGTTACCCGGGCCGGCGACCTGTTGGAAGAGCTGTAGGAACTCCTGCTCGGTCGGGCCGAACCACTCGTAGCCCATCTGCTTGGCTACCTCAGGAGACCACTTCACGTAGGGTGTCCAGTGCGTACCGTCGATGATCCCCTCGGCCATCTTACCGAAGTTCTGGTAGAACTGTGGGAGGGATGCCGCGACTGCTATCCCGATCAGCTTGGCGTTTATATTCTGTTGTATCAACTGCTGCATAGCGAGCATGCCGTCCCTCTCGTGCGAGCATATCAGTATAACGCTGGGGTGTGTGGTCTGCAACTCGGTGAATAGGGGGGTGAAGTCGGTAATATCGACTGGGTAGGACTTGAAGTAGACTACTCTAAGTCCGAGTTGCTGGGCCTTCGAGTAGGCTCCCTGGGCTACCATGGTGTTGAATTCGTCCTGCTTGTAGAGTATCGCCACAGTAGCGTTGGGGTCAAGAGTGTGGACCATATCAAGGGCGGTGTGCCACAAAGTGCTCGCGAGTGCGGGGACCATGACAAAGAACTTGAAGCCCTGTTGCACGAGCTTGTCGCTGTTGGCCATCCAGCTCACGAGCAGCATCCCGTACCTCTCAGCTACAGGGGCAGCCGCTATGGTAAGAGGCGACCCGTATGGGCCGAACAGGAAGTTGACTTTGTCCACCGTGATTAGTCTCTCGTACAAGCTGGGGATTAGGTCCTTGCTGGACTGGTCATCGTAGTACTTGAGGTCTAGCTTCACCGTTTTACCGCATATGTGTACCCCGCCGTAGACGTTATTGACCCAGTCTATCGCAGCCTTGATCCCCCATAGCCCCTGCTGACCAGTCAAGGCGAACGACCCGCTCAAGCTTATAGACATCCCGATTGTGATTTTGTCAGGGATGTTTTGGCATGCCGGCGACGTTGTTAACGGCGGCGTAGTTGTTGTAGGGATAGTTGAAGTTGGCGAAGTAAAGGCCGTGGTTGGTGTAGCGGTTGGTTTAGGGATAGAGTAGGTTGTGAGGTAGTAAAGGCCGATACCTATAGCTGCCACAACGACTATGACAATAGCTATTACTGCTAAAGACACTCGTGCCTCCATCGACTCCACCACGACTTTAATTTGATATTTGACTGGGTTCACCAAATATACTTTCACATACTCGCTACACACAACCCGACGACAAGAACCCGCCGTACGGCTCCACACGGCCTCAACGTTCTCAGCGGTATAGAAGCCTGAACTCCCGCTTGACCCTCCTCAGACTGAAGCCCCGTAACTCCATTGAGATACCTGTCCACAACGCCCTCTCGTAGCCTATTCGCAGGAGTGGAGTTGTTATGCTTGCCAGGTCGCTCGGGGTGACCGGGACGGCCCTCTTCCCCCTCTCCTTCCTCACGAACTCGACCTCTCTGTAGTCCCTCGCAACGAGGGGCATGAGCCTGAAAGCGTAGGCTACCGCGTATGCGACCCCTTTGGGAACTCCCAGCTCCCTCTCGAGCCCCCTCGCCACCTCGACTGGTGTGTACTCGGTGATGAACCAGGAGCCAGCGGCAGCTATGAGGAGGAGCCTGAGCGACACCCTCACGAAGCCCTCTACTGCGCCGCTCCTCACCGGGTAGCCGAGGAGGTGGAACACGGTGCTCCCCGTGTTGTTGAACAAGACCGCGTTCACGAATACACCGGTCAACCCGACGGCGTACAGGGCGTACACCCAGTAGACCCTCCTAAGCCTCTTAAACGAGGCGGCTAAACAGGCCAGTGACAGGGCGAGGAGGACGGCCTCGTTCTCTAGGACGAAGGCCGCTAGTGATAGCCCGAGGGCTACTAGGAAGCCGAGGGATGCAGAGGGCCTAGCCAAGCCTCACACCCGCCGCCCTTAACATCTCCAGCCCGAGCCAGACCGGGTCGACCTCTCTCAAACGCCCCCCATCCACGAAGTACGCCCTGTCGGCCAGCTCCAGGAGTAGCCTCGGGTCGTGAGTCGAGACCAGTAGCCCAGCACCCCTCTCGGCCAGCGCCCTCACAGCCCTCACAAGCTCGCCGAACATCACGTCGTCCAGGCCTGTGCTGGGCTCGTCCAGGAGAATTAAGTCCCTGGAGTACCCGTAGGCTACGAGGTTGGCGAGCCACCTCCGCTGACCGTGGCTCAGGGTGAACGGGTTCCTGCGTCTGACCTGGTCGAACCACGGGTACATGGAGGCGAGCTCGCCGAATGCCACGGACCTCGCCGCGTCCCTCAGCTCGCCCTCGACAGTCCTGTGTATAAACGTGAAGTCGGGATGTTGCGGCACGTAGAAGGCCCTCCTCGCTTTCACCTTCCTGTAGGATAGCGGCTTGAGGAAGCCGGCTATGGTCTTCAGCAACGTCGTCTTACCCGACCCGTTCGGGCCGGCGACCACGACCACCTCACCCCTCCCCACGCGGATGCTGTCCGCTCTCAGTACGGGCTCACCGTACCCTACGACCAGGTCTTCGGCCTCGAGGACCGACTCGCCTCCCTCCCTGTTTCTCGCTGACCGCCGAACAGGAAGGCCTGCGGGGGGCGGCGGGGAGTCCACCAGCACACCCCGCTCGATTCTGTAGGTCTTGTCGGCCAAGTCTCGGAAGAACAGGGGTTTGTGCTCCACTAGAAGGACTGAGAGCCCCATCCTCCTGGCCTTGTCCACGAAGTTCACCACGTTCTTCACCCCCCACGGGTCCAGGCTGGCGGTGGGCTCGTCGAGTATCAAGAGGCCTGGGTCGTGGACAACCGCCGAAGCGATCGTTAGCCTCCTCTTCTCGCCGAGGGAGAGGTTTTCGACGTGCTCGCTTGCCTTCGCGCCGAGGCCGAAGAACTCCAGCACCTTCTTGCTCTTCTCGACCGCCACCAAGGTCTCGTAACCCACGTTCTCGAGTGTGAAGACGAGCTCGTCGAGCGGTGTAGGCATCGCGATCTGCCTGTCGGGGTCCTGCAGCACCACGCCGGTCACCAGGGGGACTCTCCGGAAGCCGTGCGGGTCCAGCGGGTCTACGCCGTCTAGCGAGACCCTGCCCGTGACGTGGCCGTTGAGGAGGTGCTTTAAGACGCCGGTGATCGCGAGGACTAGCGTCGTCTTGCCCGAGCCCGAGGGGCCGGTGACCAGGGCGACCTCCCCGTCTCCCAGCTCTATGCTGGCGCTCTTGACCACCGGGCCGCTGTCGAGGCCGTAACTCGCTGTGAGGTCCTCTACTCTCAGCATGCGACCGCCTAGAACCCAGTTATCGGTATGATGAAAACCCGGTTTATATGTGACCCTAGAGCCTGGCCTCCAGGAGCGAGTACGTCTGGTCTTCTGGGTTGAAAACCAGGTAGCGCAGGACCTCCCGCGTGTACTCCGAGAAACCGTATATCGTGGGCTTAAGACCCTGCTTCGCGGCCCCGACCTCCTCCGCCTTCAACCTGCCCACCTCTGCGTAGGCCCTTGACCTGTACTTGTCCACGAGTGCCGAGGGCCTCGTTTTCGCGAAGGCGAGAGACTCGAGGAGTTTAACGAGCGTTATGAGGGCGTCGTAGCCTAGGCTGAATAGGGGTACGGCGAAGTGTCCAGTGTGCCTGAGCGCTATGAAAGGCCTCGCCTTGTACATCGCGTCGATCAAGTTCTCCTCACTGCCGACCTCCGCTACCGACACTTCTCTCGAGGCGAGGAGCTCTTTGAAGACCCCCGGCACTCTTGTCTCGGCTATGACCTGCGAGCCCCTGGGAGCGTTGAGCGTTATCAGCATCATCAGCTCCTCTGGCAGCAGTATCCTACCCCTCTCGTCCAGAACTACAAGCGAGGAGGCGTCGTTGTTCACTACAACGCCTATCTCGGCCTCCGTTGCCCTGACTATGTCGGCCACTCTCTCGAGCTCTTTAGTGAACGGGTACATCGACTCGTAAGCCTTGGCCTTGACGTTGTGTAGGAGGACGTAGTCGACTTCCAGAGCCTTCAACACGTCGGGCACTATAGTGTCGGCGGGTGAGTACGCGGTGTGGACTACGACCCTGAACCCCCTCGTAATGATCTCGTCGACCTTAACGAAGCTGAGGAGGGCCGACACGTATAGCTTGTGGATGTACTCCGAGTACATGACCCAGCCTATCTCGCCCAGCCCAACCCTCTTGACCTCCGACTCCCCGATGCTCAACCTGCTCGCGAGTAGCTCGTAGCCGGGGGACTTGAACAGCTTTAGCATAATGGAGTCCTTCACGGAGTGCGAGGTCGTGAACAGGAAGCCACCCTTGGCCCCGAACCTCTTTATGCTGAAAGAGATCTCCCCGCTGAGCGACTCGTGGAAGTCCATTACCTCTACTCCCACGCTCATGAGCCCGGAGGTGAAGGCCCTCTTCAACATCCTTGACGCTGGGTTGTAGTCCCTCCCACTAACTACCAAGGAGCCCTTGCCCAGCGCGGAGCCGAACTGCTCCCCTAGCCTCGCAGCCTCGTCCGGCGTGAAGTCCCTGTTCGGGACACCTATTATCCTGTTGTCGTAGAACTGGGGCACCTAGACCACCTTGTTGGGTAGGACTTTCGAGAAAACGTCCTCGGCGACCTTGTTACCCGAGCCGATAACGGAGTCGACAACCTTCACACCGTCACTTAAAACTGAGTCGTTCAACAATATAGACTCTCTGACGTACGTGTTGCGGCCGACGACCGCTCTCCGCCACAGTATAGAGTTCTCCACGCGGCTACCCCGCCCGACGAAGTTACCCCCCTCCAAGCTCACGTACGGGCCTACCACAGCCCCCTCCTCTACAACTACGCCTTCGCCAATGTAGACCGGTGGCAGTATTTCGCCCCTCACGTCCGCGGTCTTGTGTACGTGCACCCCGCTGGACACCGTCTCGCCGTTCAACTTGAAGCCGGGGACGCCCCCGCTGATCACGTCCCACATAGCCCTCTTGTACTTCTCTATCGTCCCTATGTCCTCCCAGTAGACGCCCGGAGGGGTAACGTACCCGTAGCACCTGTAGCCCTCCTCGACCATGAGGGGGAACAAGTGCCTCCCGAAGTCTAGCAGGGACTTGTTAGCCATTATCAGCTTCATAGCATTGTCGCCCAGCACGTAGATGCCCGCGTTGACAAGGTTACTGTAGGAGCTCGCACCCTTCGTCTTGTAGAAGGCGAGGCTGAGGAGGTAGACCTCGAGACTTACAGGCTTCTCCGTGAACAAAAGTATCCTCTTGCTCTCGTCCACCATCACGAGCCCGTACTGCAGCGGGTTGTCCACGCTGGTCAGGGATACGGTCGCGTCCGCGCCCGCCTCGCGGTGGAGTTTGTACTGGTCGCCCACGTCGATGCTCGTCACCAAGTCTCCCATGGAGACGACGACCTCGTCCCCCAGCTCCTCGGCTATGAGCCTTACACCGTCTATGGTGTCCTTCGAGTCGAGTATCCTGACCTCGGCGGGCAACCCCGCTGTCTCGGCGTACTCCTTGACCAGGGCCCCCTTGTAGTTCGCGGCGATGTAGACCCTGTGAAACCCCATCTCCTGAAACCTCTCGACGAGGTGGGCTATCAGAGGCTTCCCGCCGAGCGGTACCATGGGTTTGGGGAGGACCTCCGTTAGGGGCCTGAGCCGCGTGCCCAGACCTCCCGCGAGGATGACGACCGGTGGGCTCATCGAGTGTGCGACCTACTCTATTATTTGGCCGACGGTGAATTTTAAATTGTCGCCCAAGTTAAAGAGGACTGGTGGGCTCTTTGGTTTTCGAAAACGAGGTCGTGAAGGAGATCCTCGAGAAGTACAGGGCGATATGGGCAATAGGCCACGCCCAGGCCCTCCTCTCGTGGGACAGCGAGACCTACATGCCTAGGGGAGGAGTGGAGGAGAGGGCTGTCGCTAGAGCCGAGTTGAGTCTCTTAGCCCAAAAACTCATTCTCAGCCCCGAGTTCACGCAGCTGGTCGAGAGAGCCGAGAAGATCGAGGGTCTCAACGACTACGAGAGGGGGGTCGTGAGGGTTCTGGCGAGGGAGATAAGGATCATGAGGGCCATCCCCCCGCGGCTGTTGGCGGAGCTGGAGAAGACGACGCAGGAGGCCATGCACGCCTGGAGGGCGGCTAAGGAGACCGACGACTTCAACAAGTTCAAGCCGTACCTGGAGAAGATCGTGAAACTGACCAGGGAGAAGGCTGACTGCCTCGGATGGAGGGACCACCCCTACGACGCGCTGCTAGACTTGTACGAGGAGGGTCTGACGACGAGGGACGTCGACAACATCTTGACGCCTCTGACCTCGGAGCTAAAGAGAATACTCGGGAAGGTCGAAGCAGAGGGCAGGTACCCCAAGAAGCACCCGCTGGAGGACGTGAAGTACGAGAGGGCGTGGATGGAGGCCGTGAACAGCGAGGTGTTGAAGATGCTCGGCTACCCGCTGGGCGAGAGGGCCCGGCTCGACGTGTCGGCCCACCCGTTTACGATCGAGATCGGGCTGGACGACGTCAGGATAACCACGAGGTACGAGGGGTTCGACTTCAAGAGGTCGCTGCTATCCACAGTCCACGAGTTCGGGCACGCGACTTACGAGCTGCAGATAGACCCCGCCCTCAAGTACACCCCTATCGCGACGGGGGCCAGCCTCGGCGTGCACGAGGGGCAGAGCAGGTTCTGGGAGAACATCGTTGGGCGCAGCCGGGAGTTCGTCGAGCTGATCTATCCAGTGCTGAAGAAGCACCTCCCGTTCATAGAGAAGTACACTCCGGAGGACGTCTACTTGTACTTCAACGTAGTAAGGCCGAGCCTCATTAGAACGGAGGCGGACGAGGTAACGTACAACATGCACATCGTGTTGAGAGCGAGACTCGAGAAACTCATGTTAACGGGTGAGGTGAAGGTAGAAGACCTCCCAGAGCTGTGGAACAACTACATGGAAGAGCTGCTCGGCGTCAGGCCGGGCAGGCACAGCGAGGGTGTTCTCCAGGACATCCACTGGAGCATGGGCTCTATAGGGTACTTCCCCACCTACACTCTCGGGAACATCGTAGCGGCGCAGATGATGTACGCCATGGAGAGAGAAGTCGGCCTGAGAGAGAAGGTGACGAAAGGGGATCTCAGCGCTATCAAGGAGTGGCAGAGAAACCGGGTGCACAGATTCGGGAGCACCTACCCGCCGAAGGAGCTTCTAAGGAGAGCGCTTGGCAGCGAGTACAACGTAGAGTACCTCCTGAAGTACTTGAGAGAAAAGTACCTTGGCCACTAGTTTTATAAGGCCCGGTTCCAACCCCATATATCAACATAGGTGGATATCCTAGTTTGAATCCGGTCGAGCTGAGTATTGTTTTCAACTCGACCTCTACCGTCTTGTTCGTAGTAAGCTTGTTCTTCTCGAGCTCTATCAGCGTCCAAATAGGCGCGCTGAACGAGTTGACGGACACTGTTGGGCTCATAGCAATGATGGTCGGGCTGAGGAGGGTGCGTAGAACCCTCGAGTACCCGTTCGGGGTTGAGAGGAGGTCTTACGCGACTAGCCTTATCGCTTTGATGATTTTCTCGGGCTCGATACTAGGATTCGCGGTAAACAGGGTAGTATCGTCTCTCGGCAGGGTGTCCGAGGTGTACTCTACACCCATCTCGCTCCACGCAGTCCTGGCCTCGACATTCCTGAACACCGTGCCCCTACTCTACAGTGCCTACTACCTGGCGAGGGAGAACACAGACCCGGTCGCCAAAAGCACAATGGTGGACTCGTTGGCAGACACCCTCGTGGGGATCATCTCCTTCATAGCCCTCTACACGGGGTCAGGCCTGGTGGACGTGATAGGCAGCATAATAATAACGGGAGTCGTAGTCGCGATATCCTTCTCCATCGGTTACAGATTCTACAGGGTGTTGACCGGTCACGCACCGCCGAAAAGCGTACTGGTTAAAGTGCTCAACAGCGTCCTCTCCCTCCGCGAAGTCAAGGACGTGAACGTCTTCAAGGCGGCCATGTTGACCGAGGACGAGTACCTCCTCGTGTTGGAGGTAGAGGTGGACGAGAACATGGACGTGAGGAGAGCAGAGGAGCTGGCCAACTCTATTGAGAGCAGGGTCAAGGAGGCCGACCCTAGGTTCAAGCACGTCTACATCGAGATCGTCCCTGCGAGGAGAGAGCCGCCGTCGTACAAGGAGATAATGAGTGAAATAACGTCCCTTGACGAGTAGATCTCCTGTCGCTGTTGTCGCGCCGGGGTCTCCTGGACGACGCCTACGAGAGTCCACGTCTACCAGGAGGTATACTGGCTCTTGAGGCGCCTGATGAAGGACGCAACTTTGACGACGTCAAGCGTCTCCGCCGGGTCGTGGGTCCTTACGATGTGTGCCCCGTTGTATACGGCGATCGCGGTCGCGCCCAGGCTACCGTACAGCCTCTCAGCGGGGTCTCTACGGCCCGTTACCTCTCCTATGAACGACTTCCTGGACACGCCGACCAGGATGGGCCGCCCGAGCGCCCTCATCTTCTCTAGCTCGGCTAGGACCATGGAGTCCCACACGTACCATGGCAGTTCTTGGAACCTGTTGAACCCAATACCGGGGTCTACGACGATTGCCTTCTCGTCGACGCCGCTATCCACGGCCCTGGATAAGGAGTCTTTAACCGCTTCAATGACCTGGTCGATCGGGCTGACGCCGCTCCTGTACGAAGGTACCCTGGCAACGACGATCAACGGCGCACCGTAATCTCTCGCCACAGTAGCCATCCTGGGGTCCTCGCGCAGGCCAGAGACGTCGTTTATTATGTTTGCCCCGGCCCTCAGGGCCTCCTCCGCGACCCTAGACCTGGTGGTGTCGACGGATATCGGGATCTTGTCGCCGAACACGTCCCTGACGAGTTTCACGGCCCAGACGACTCTCTCCAGCTCCACTTCGAGCGGTACGTCCGTCTTAAGGTAGGGTGCTGTAGACCTTCCGCCGATGTCCAAGAAGTCGGTGCTGCTCTTCAAGAACGCCTCGACGGTTCTGATGAGCTCCCCCTCACTCGCTTTCACGCTACCCTTGTAGAAGGACTCCGGGGACACGTTGACCACGCCCATGAGCCTGACAGGGCTGTTGTCGCCTACCCTCACACCGGCTATCACGGCGTCGATCCGCGCCACGAGTACAGCCCCGTGAGTCGTGACTACACATCTAATTTTAAATGCTTTGCGTGATAGACGCTTACGAGGAAGACCGGCTGGTACAATGAGCGAGAGCGTCGTTGTTAGCAATCTTAGAAAGGTCTACCGGGGAGGAGTGGTCGCGGTCGACGGGCTGAGCTTCACCGTTAAGAGGGGGGAGATCTACGGGCTGGTTGGTCCGAACGGCAGCGGGAAGACGACTACGCTGAGGATAATCGCCACTCTGCTTAAGCCGACCAGCGGCGACGTTCTCGTGGAGGGTTACAGCGTGGTACGCCAGCCGATGGCTGTGAGGAGCATGATCGGCTACCTCCCCGAGGAGGCGGGGGCTTACAGAGACCTCACCGGCTACGACTTCATCGAGTTCATGCTCTCGATAAGGTTCAAGGGGAGGGAGCTAGAGGAGAGGATCGACGAGGCGATATCGATAAGCGACTTAGGCGAGTTCATCGAGGAGCCGGTGAAGAAGTACAGTAAGGGCATGAAGAGGATTCTAGCCTTGAGCGTCGCGCTGGCCGTTCACCCCAGGGTTCTCGTCCTAGACGAGCCCACCTCGGGCCTAGACGTGGAGAAGAGCATGTTTGTCAGGGAGCTGATCAAGAGGTACAGGGAGCGAGAGGGCATCACCGTGATCTTGAGCAGCCACAACATGCTCGAAGTGGAGAACCTGTGCGACAGGGTAGGGATCATATACAAGGGAAAACTGATAGCGGAAGGGGAGGTACAAAGGCTTAAATCCGCTTACTCGGCCTCCAACCTCGAGGAGGTGTTCCTGAGGGCGGTGAAGCACCATGGTGTTTAGGTCCCTCCTCAAGAGGGAAGTGAAGGCCATCGTCAAGAACCCGGGCTTCCTCGTAGCGCTCTTAGTGATACCCCTCTTCTACGTATCCCTAGGCTCCTTCATGAACACGGGGATAAGGTCGGTGGTCAACCAGAATACAGGTGTAATCGGGGTTGTAGACGAGGACAACACGACCTTGTCTAGGGCTTTCGTAGCCTACTTAAACAACACGCTGAACGGCAGGGTGAGACTCGTCACAGGCGTCTCTGAGCTACCTGGTTTCAGCACAATAGTTGTAATACCGAGAGGCTTCGGCAGCGAGGCCCTCAACTCGACTCCCAGGCTAGTCACGTACACGCCTCTCGGCTCCCTGTCGCTCACCAGCATAGGCTCTCTACCACCCCTACTGCTGCAGGGCTCTTTCAACGAGGCGCTCAGGTACGCCTTGGCGGCTTTGAGGTCGAACACTACTATAAACTTCTACAGCAACACGACAGTCGGTCTAGACATAAAGATAGTGTACGAAGGGAGGGTGCTCGACTACGGAAGGGTGAACACCGACATCGGGTTCGGTATAGCATCGACCTTCGTCGTCGCAATACTTATGTCCTTCACTATGGGCTTCGCCACTCAAGCAAGCGCCGTGGAGAAGGCTGAGAAGGCCTTCGAGCTGCTCCTGTCGCAGCCTGTTAGGAGGGTTTACATAGCGCTGGCTAAGATCGTAGCCTCTATCGTAGCGGCCGTCATAATGGGGGCCGTGCTATTCGGCAGTCTCTTCGTGTCCCTCTTCAGCATGTCTCTCTCAAGCCAGCTAACCCCCCAAGCCGCGGGTGTGAGCTACCCCGCTACGTCTCAAGTGATCGACCTGAACACGATACTGTTCATGCTGGTCACAGCGGTACTGGGCACACTTCTTTCAGGCGGTCTGGGTGTGGTCATTGGGGGCCTGGTCAGCGACGAGAGGACTGCCGGCATAATTGTGACCCCGCTTACGATGGTTATGCTCGGGCTCGCCATAATAGTCCAGTTCACCGGGCTGGGCCTCAACACGCTCACCTCCGTAGTCTCGGGCCTCACGGTCGCCCCGATGCCGCTGTTGCTGAGCCTGTCGAGTACCATTGGAGACTACACGTACTTCTACGTGGCTCTTGCCTCGAGCTTAGCAGAAGTGGTTGCTGTAAACGTGCTCGCCTTCAAGGTCTACAACAGCGAATTCGTCGTGACAGGTCTACAACTAAGAGGGAGGGTAAGAGGGAGGAGCTAGCCCCCGCCTGAAACCAAGCTGCTCAGGTAGCCTGCTACGTCGCCTACATCGCTCGACGTATAGTATACGCTGTAGCCTACGAGGTAGAACCTGTACTGGGGGTAGCCAAGAGAGGCCCAGTAACTGCTCCAGGACCTCATGATCGAGGCGATGTCGCCGGAGGACGGGGCGTAGTTGCTCCTCACTTTTACGAGGCTCGCGAACCCGTTGGAGAGTAACCAGGCCTTGACGTCTGGGTGGACAGAGAGTGGCGGTACCCTCACTGTGTAGGTGGAGGCCACCCGGGCGAGGTCGATCCTCAAGAACCAGCTGTACCCGTTGAACCAGTCGCCGGCGAGGTCTATCAAGTACCAGGCACCGCCAGCGTAGGTCACCACGGCTACGTGCCCGTAACCCCGGCTCTCGAAAGCCACCAGGTACGTGTAGTTGTAGCCCCTAGAGTAGAGGTAGGAGAAGACGAACAACGCCAAGTCGTCGCAGTCCCCACCCCTGTCGATCAGTGTCTCGTTGACGGGTTTCCAGTAGTCCCTCAGCACTACCGGGTCGTACTGGTAGTAGAAGTTCACGAGCGTGTAATTGACTAAGGCATCTATCAGATTGTCCCGCGGGAGGGCCAGGTCGAGACTGCCGGCCAACTTAACGTTTAGTGTGATGAACGAGTTCACGTAGCTCGTGTTGCTGCTGATCAGTGTCGGTACGCCGAGGGGTTGCGAGACCGCTGCCCTGAGAGAGTGTAGCTCGTCGCTCACGAGGAGGAGCTGGTCGAGGAAGAATGACTGGTTCCCGGCAAGCCACGACCTCACAATCTCAAGCTCGGCACTCAGGTTCCCAGCCAACTCGACGTAGTGGCTCAGATTGCCCCTCAGTGCGCTGACAAGGCTCTCGTAGTAGGTTATGTTGTTCACCAGGCTTCTGTTAAGTAGCTCGACCTCCCGCTCGTACTCCGCTAGCAACTGCTTGTAGTAGGATGCGTTGCCCTGGAGCCAGGCCACCACCTGTTGGTATTCTGCGTAGGTCGCGTTGTACCGGCCTTCTAGCTCTCTGTAGCGTAGCTGTAGGCTGGAGTACTCCGCCGAGACCTCCGCAAGCGTCTTATTCAGGCTGCTCAAGAGTGCGGAGTAGGACTCGTTTTCTCGCGTGAGTCTGTCGACTTCGCTCTTCTCGCTGTACAAGGCGAGCGAGGTGTAGAGGAGCGAGACTAGTAGCGCAAGTATGACCAGTACTGTAGCCCACTTAACCATCTGGGACACCACACAGAAAGAGCTCCAGCGCTATACTAGGTGAGCTTTCCGTATCCTTAAAGCTTACGATCCCTAGAGCTTACGCAGGCTTTCGGGGGCTTGCCTGACGGCCCGCGCGATCTCTTCGGCGTGAACCCTGGTCAAGTGGAGGTAAAGGCCCCTCTTAGTGAACGGCCCCCTCCCGCAGACCCCGCAGTACAGCATCCCCTTCTTGACCTTGACAAGGTAGTCGGGGTTTTCTCTGAGGAACCTCAATACCCTTGCGGCGTCTCTAACGCTCACCGTCGAGTCGTCGACGCTGAGCCTCAGCGCAACTCTCACAGTATACCTTACTACGTCGTACTCCAGAGCGCTCGTATCTCAACCCCGTTGGAAAATTGGTCTGTTTGCGTTTTTAAACGGCATGGCAACTAGTAGGTAGGCTTTTTTCAAGCGAGTCAATTTATCCTTATATACCAAAAGGGGAATCCTCTATTCAGGCACAGGTGGGACCTTGGAAAAAGTTTACGTTGTGGGCGCCGGGATGACCAAGATCGGCAGGTTCTTCGAAAAGAGTGCTAGAGGCCTGTTTTCCGAGGCCCTGTGGAAGGCGATAGAGGACGCCGGGGGTTTGAGGCCGGACGCGGTCGTTGTGGGCAACATGACGTCCAGCGTGCTGATGGAGCAGGACGACCTAGGGCCTCTCCTAGTGGACTTCGCCGGGCTCAGAGGTCTGCCCGCTTTCAAAGTAGAGGCAGCCTGCGGTAGCGGCGGGGCGGCCGTGTACACAGGCTACGCGCTCGTGAAGTCGGGTTTAGCAGACGTCGTCGCTGTGGGAGGCGTGGAGAAGCTTACGGAGGGCGTCACGAGCGAGACCACGAAGGCCCTCGCCCAGGCCTCAGACGCTCAGTACGAGCTGATCTACGGGGCAACTTTCACGGGCCTGAACGCCATGGTAATGAGGTACTACATGGAGAAGTTCGGATACAACCGGGAGGACTTCGCCTACTGGCCGCTTAGGATGCACGAGTACGCGTCTTACAACCCGTACGCGCAGCTCCCTAGAAAGACGACTCTCGAAGCCATCCTCAACAGCCCACTAATAGCCGACCCGATCCGCCTATTCGACGCCTCCCCTATAGGAGACGGCGCTGCAGTAGTGATCCTTGTCAGAGGCGAGGAGCGGGCGAAAGAAGTCGCGAAGAAGACGGGTAAGGACGTCCTGGTAGAGCTGGCCTCTGTGGCTATGGCCACCGACAGCGTCGACCTGGCCTCGAGGAGAGACCTCTTGACAATGGAGTCGACTGTCACGGCGGCGAGTGAGGCCGTCAAGCGCGCCGGCATTTCCCTTAAAGACGTCGACTACGCAGAGGTTCACGACGCCTTCAGCATAACGGGCTTCCTCGCCCTGGAGGATATCGGCTTTGCCCCTAAGGGGGAGGCACCGAAGCTCTGGAGAGAGGGCAGGTTCGCCAAGGGTGACAAGCCCGAGGTGAACTTCAGTGGTGGGCTCAAGGCGAGGGGGCACCCTGTCGGGGCAACTGGCGTGTACCAGGTCGCCGAGGCCTACCTCCAGTTGAGAGGGGACTTCCCGGGCTACAAGGCGTCGTCGCCCGAGATCGCGCTTGCTCACAACATCGGTGGTGTTGGGACTATCACGGCGATCAGCGTACTGAGGAGGACGAAGTGATGTCGAAAAGCCACGAAGACCTGTTAAACGAGCTCAGAGGTATTAGAGATAGGAGCGTGATCGGGGGCGGGCAGGACAAGATAGAGGCGCAGCGCAAGAAGGGGAAGCTCTGGGTCAGGGACAGGCTGAACCTGCTGCTGGACAAGGACAGCTTCCAGGAGATACAGTGGCTCAGGACGCACCGCAGCACGTTCTTCGGTATGGACAAGGTGAAGATCTACGGGGACGGTGTCATAATTGGCTACGGAAGGGTCGACGGTAGGCCTGTCTTCGTGTACGCACAGGACTTCACAGTCTTCGGGGGTAGCATAGGCGAAGTCCACGGAGAGAAGATAGCCCACCTGATCGAGATGGCGGTCAGGTACGGCGCACCGGTGATAGGCCTATACGACTCGGGTGGAGCCCGCATCCAAGAGGGGGTGGCGAGCCTACACAGCTCCGGCTTGCTGTTCGCGGCCAACGTCAAGGCGAGCGGTGTGGTACCCCAGATAGCAGTTATGCTGGGGCCGTGCGCCGGCGCCGCCTCGTACAGCCCCGCTCTCATGGACTTTGTCGTCATGGTTAAGCAGGCATACATGTTCATCACCGGCCCTGAGGTGGTCAAGGCGGCGACGGGCGTCGAGGTGACCTTCGAGGAGCTGGGCGGGGCCCACGTCCACGCCACTAAGAGCGGTGTGGCCCACATCGTCGCGGACGACGAGCAGACGGCCTTCGCGCTGACGAGGAAGCTACTGTCCTACCTCCCGAGCAACTCGAACGAGGAGCCCCTGTATATCCCGACGGAGGACCCCGTTGAGAGGAGGCTGGACAACCTGTACGCCGTTGTCCCTACAGACCCCGTAAAGCCCTTCGACGTAAAGGAGGTCGTGGTGAGCGTGGCTGACAACGGGGAGTTCCTAGAGATACAGCCCGAGTTCGCCAAGTCCGCTGTCGTGGGGTTCGCCAGGGTGGGAGGGCACAGCGTGTGCGTTGTCGCGAACCAGCCGGCCGAGAAGGGAGGGGTCATAGACATTGACGCCTCTAACAAGATCGCGAGGTTCGTAAGGTTCTGCGACGCGTTCAACTTGCCTATTATAACGTTCGTGGACACACCCGGCTTCATGCCCGGTGTAGACCAAGAACACGGCGGGATTATAAGGCACGGGGCCAAGATCCTCCACGCGTACGCTGACGCGACCGTCCCAAAGATAACCGTGATCATGAGGAAGGCGTATGGCGGCGCCTACATTGCCATGGGCAGTAAGTCGCTGGGCGCCGACATCACCTACGCCTGGCCCACAGCGGAGATCGCCGTCATGGGCCCGGAGAGCGCGGTGAGGATCCTCTACAGGAAGGAGGCCGAGACGAGGCCCGACCCCGCTAAGTTCTACGAGGAGAAGACCCAGGAGTACAGGAGAATCTTCGCCAACCCGTACTTGTCAGCGGAGCTCGGCTACGTCGACGACGTCATAGACCCTGCGGAGACGAGGTTCAAGATCGCGACGGCTCTAGACTTCGTGAAGAGGAAGAGGGAGGAGTACGTCGGGATAGTTCCGAAGAAGCACTCCAACATACCGTTGTAGACTACTTCAACGTGACTAGAGGAGCGTCTTTCCCCACGGCCTGCCCTCTCTGAACGTGCACCTCTAGAACCTCGCCCTCCAGGTGGGACTTTACCTCGATCACCATTTTCATGGACTCCATTACCGCGACGACGTCTCCTTGCTTGACCCTGTCCCCCTTCTTCACCTTGACCTCCACTATCCTCCCGGAGATGGGGGCCTTGATAACCCTACCGCCCGGCTCTACGGGCTTCGCCTCCTCGGATACTTTCCTCTTTACCGGCGCCTCGTAGATCTCCGAGATGCTGCTCACGAGGAGGGGCTGGGTGTTGATGTACGCGTGCTCGCCTGCCAGTAGTATGGAGAAGTATACCCCGTCGTAGTCCAGAATGACCCTGTCAGGGTCGTGTTTAATGACCTTCATCTCAACTTGTTTACCGTCCGGCAGGACGACAAAGACCTTGTCCTTCTCCGCCTTGTCGATTACTAGGTCGATCGTCAGCCCGTAGACCGTTTTCACTTTCATTTTTCTTGGCATAACAAACCTCGCAACCGTCTTTCAAATAATTGAACCAGGGTCTGAACTCAATTTATTAAGTCTAAAACTTAAAAAACGTTACCTAAAGCAGCTATCCAAATCCTCTCAAGTAGAGGCCTACGTCGAAGATGTTCCTGAAAACCCTTGACCCTGTGTCCCACCTCGCTACACCGACCACGAGCCCGTCTACGCCGTCAACGACTGCCACGTAGCTGTCGACGGGTGGGTAGATCTCCAGGACGCTCTCGAGGAGGAGGTCGTTCCCGTACAGGAACGCTTTCACCCCTTGCTCGGACGCCTTGACCGCGGCTACCAGCCCGAACCTTTCAAAGACCTTCTCGTAGAGCGCCGGAGTCGGCACTACGTGTCTTTTCACCACGACGGCCAACGCGTCGCCCGAGAACAAGGTGCGGGGTGCTGTGGCCCGAGCCTCGTACAGCACGCAGACGGCACCGAAGCAGGTCTCCTCGAGCCTATGGGGGTTGAAGAACTCGCTGGCCTCCACGCCGAGGGCTTCCGAGAAGTACCTAAGCAGCTTCGCGACGTGGCCTCTAGGAGCTGGGCCGTTGTAGAACTTGATCTTGTGCTCCTCCCTCAA